>NZ_JBVIJO010000013.1:0-331668 GCF_055581365.1 Streptomyces sp. NPDC031445 | reverse complement strand
CCAGGGGTGGTCGGGGGAGCACTGCAACGCGAAGTCCAGGGCGATCTCCAGGCCCAGTTTCCCCGCCTCGGCGACGAAGTGGTCGAAGTCCTCGATGGTGCCCAGGGCGGGGTGCACGGCGTCGTGGCCGCCTTCGGGCGAGCCGATCGCCCAGGGCACGCCGACGTCGTCCGGGCCGGCGGTGAGGGTGTTGTTGCGGCCCTTGCGGAAGGTGGTGCCGATGGGGTGGACGGGCGGGAGGTAGACGACGTCGAAGCCCATGTCCGCGATCGCCTTGAGGCGGCGCGCGGCCGTGCGGAAGGTGCCGTGCGGTTCCTCGGCGGTGCCCTCCGAGCGCGGGAAGAACTCGTACCACGAGCCGTACAGCGCGCGTTCGCGCTCCACCAGCAGCGGCATCGGGTCCGATGCGGTGACCAGCTCCCGCAGCGGATACCGGGCGAGCACCGACTCCACCTCCGGCGCCAGGGCCGCGGCCAGCCGCCAGGCCGCCGGGCGGCCGTCGTCCCGCAGGGCCGCCGCCGCGTCCAGGACGGCCTGGCGCCGGTCCTCCGGGACACCGCCGGCCGCACGCTCGTACAGCTGCGCGCCCTCGGTCAGGACCAGTTCGGTGTCGATGCCCGCCGGTATCTTGATCCGGGCGTGGTGCCGCCAGGTGGCCAGCGGGTCCGACCAGGCCTCCACCGTGTAGGTCCAGTGGCCGGGTTCGCCCGCGGTGACCGTGGCTCCCCAGCGGTCGGTGCCCGGGGCGAGTTCCCGCATCGGCGTCCAGGGGCCGGGCCGGCCCGCCGGGTCGCGCAGCACCACGTTCGCCGCGACGGCGTCGTGACCCTCGCGGAACACGGTGGCCGACACCTCGAACGACTCCCCGGTGACGGCCTTGGCGGGCCGGCGGCCGCGCTGGACCACGGGGCGTACGTCGAGGACGGGGATACGGCCCACGGCGGTGGCCGTGTCCGGGGAGGACCGCTCCCCGGTGGCGGCGGCGTTGGCGGCGACGGCGGTGGACGGAGCGTCGGCGCCGGCCGGCGCCGTGCCTTTCCTGCCCGTCGTCCTCTTTCCTGTGGCCTTGTCCTTACTGCTTGTCGGTGGTGCTGACGAGTGGTGCGTGGCGGGCATGACCGCTCCTGTCCGCTTCAACGAGGGTATGGCGGATGGATATGGGGAGGTGGGTCCTGCGAGGTGCTGTGGTGCTGTGGTGCTGCTGTGGGGTGTACCGGAGGAGCCTTCCCACCCGGTTCGGGTGGGCAATCCGGCACTTTGTTAACTACTCACGCGTACGTCCACCCACAAGACCGGCCCCTTTTCCCGAGTGCCCGGTGACCGGGTCTTGACGCCCGTTGCCAGGGCAGAACCCCGCACGGCCGTTCGTACCGCGCACCGGGCCGCGTCGGCTCGTCAACTCACTTACCAGGTGCAGTCCGCCGCGGCGCGCGGCCGGCACGTCCGCACCGCGCGGCGGCTGCTGGCGACCCCCTCTTCCGGCCGATGTTCTTGATCACGACCGGGCCACGGGCGCCGGAACGACGGATGGGGTCGTCGAGCGCCTGGCCCGCTGCGGTGACGACGTGACCCCGGAGCCCCTGGCCGCTGACTGGACGCAGCAGGACGACGTGTTCCGCCGTCGCCCGCCGGCTCGGACAGCTGGGGCACGTCCTCCCGGAGGACGTGGAGTTCACAGAACCCGCCGTTCGGTAAGGACAAGCCGGGCCAACCCCGAAGTAACCACTACCGTCGACAGTGATGACAGGGCGCACACAGCGGTGCGTCCCCCTCCGCATGCGACGAGGTGGAATGTGAAGGCGATCCGCCGATTCACCGTCCGACCTGTTCTCCCCGACCCCCTGCGGCCCCTGAGCGACCTGGCGCGCAATCTGCGCTGGTCCTGGCACGCCGAAACGCGCGACCTGTTCCAGTCCGTCAGCCCCGAGGGCTGGGCCGGGGCCGGCGGGGACCCGGTGCGGCTGCTGGGCAGCGTGCGGCCGGCCAGGCTGGCCGAGCTGGCCGGGGACCGGCGGTTCCTGCGCCGCCTCACCGCCGCCGCCGACGACCTCGACGACTACCTCACCGGCGACCGGTGGTACCAGGAGCAGGCCGCCGGCCTGCCCGCCGCCGTCGCCTACTTCTCACCCGAGTTCGGCATCACGGCCGCGCTCCCGCAGTACTCCGGCGGCCTCGGCATCCTCGCCGGCGACCACCTGAAGGCGGCCAGCGACCTCGGGGTGCCGCTGATCGGGGTGGGACTGCTGTACCGGCACGGGTACTTCCGGCAGACCCTCTCCCGGGACGGCTGGCAGCAGGAGCACTACCCGGTGCTCGACCCGAACGAACTGCCGCTCACCCAGCTCAAGGAGGCCGACGGCGCCCCGGCGCAGGTCGCCCTCGCGCTGCCCGGCGGCAAGGCGCTGCGCGCCCGGGTCTGGCTCGCCCAGGTGGGCCGGGTGCCGCTGCTGCTGCTCGACTCGGACGTGGAGGAGAACGAGCTCGGCGAACGCGGGGTGACCGACCGGCTCTACGGCGGCGGCAGCGAGCACCGGCTGCTCCAGGAGATGCTGCTCGGCATAGGAGGTGTGCGGGCCGTACGGACGTACTGCCGGCTCACCGGGCACCCGGAACCGGAGGTGTTCCACACCAACGAGGGGCACGCGGGCTTCCTCGGCCTGGAGCGGATCGCCGAACTGTGCGCCGACGGACTGGACTTCGACTCGGCGCTGGAGGCCGTGCGGGGCGGGACGGTGTTCACCACGCACACCCCGGTCCCGGCCGGCATCGACCGCTTCGACCGGGAGCTGGTGGGCCGGCACTTCGGCCCGGACGCCGAACTGCCCGGCATCGACGTGCAGCGCGTCCTGGCGCTGGGCATGGAGACCTACCCGGGCGGCGAGCCGAACCTGTTCAACATGGCCGTGATGGGGTTGCGGCTGGCCCAGCGGGCCAACGGGGTGTCGCTGCTGCACGGGCAGGTCAGCCGGAACATGTTCGCCGGGCTGTGGCCGGGATTCGACGCCGAGGAGGTGCCGATCACCTCCGTGACCAACGGGGTGCACGCGCCGACCTGGGTGGCGCCGGAGGTGCTGCGGCTCGGCGTCCGGCAGATCGGCGCCCAGCGGGCCGAGGACGCGCTGAGCGTCGGCCGCTCCGAACGCTGGGACGCGGTCGCGGACATCCCGGACCAGGAGATCTGGGAGCTGCGCCGCACCCTGCGCGAACAGCTGGTGCTGGAGGTACGGGAGCGGCTGCGCGCCTCCTGGCGGCAACGCGGGGCGGGCGACGCCGAGTTGGGCTGGGTCGACGGGGTGCTGGACCCGGACGTCCTGACGATCGGATTCGCGCGCCGCGTCCCGTCGTACAAACGCCTGACGTTGATGCTCCGCGACCGCGACCGCCTGATGGAGCTGCTGCTGCACCCGGAGCGGCCGGTGCAGATCGTGGTCGCGGGCAAGGCGCACCCGGCGGACGACGGCGGCAAACGCCTGGTGCAGGAGCTGGTCCGCTTCACCGACGACCCGCGGGTCCGCCACCGGATCGTCTTCCTGCCCGACTACGGCATGGCGATGGCGCAGAAGCTCTACCCCGGCTGTGACATCTGGCTGAACAACCCGCTGCGCCCCCTGGAGGCATGCGGCACCTCCGGCATGAAGGCGGCGCTGAACGGCTGCCTCAACCTCTCGGTCCTGGACGGCTGGTGGGACGAGTGGTTCCAGCCGGACTTCGGCTGGGCGATCCCGACCGCGGACGGCGCGGGCACCGATGCCGACCGGCGGGACGACATCGAGGCGGCCGCCCTGTACGACCTGCTGGAGCAGCGGATCACCCCCCGCTTCTACGAGCGCGGGCGCGCCGGCCTGCCCGACCGCTGGATCGAGATGGTCCGCCAGACCCTCTCCCTGCTCGGCCCGAAGGTGCTGGCCGGCCGCATGGTCCGGGAGTACGTCGACCGGCTCTACGCCCCCGCCGCGCGGGCGCACCGCGCGCTGACCCCGGACACGGCCCGGGACCTCGCCGGGTGGAAGGCGCGCGTGCGGGCCGCCTGGCCGGGGGTGAGCGTCGACCACGTCGAGACGACGGCGACGACGGCCACGGCGGAACTGGGCGGCACCGTGGGCCTGCGGGTCCGGGTCGGCCTCGGTGAACTGGGACCGGACGACGTGGAGGTGCAGGCGGTGTCCGGGCGGGTGGACGAGGAGGACCGCATCGCGGACGCCACGGTGGTCCCCCTGAAGCCGGCCGGCGCCCCCGACCTGGAGGGCCGCCTCCTCTACGAGGGCCCGCTCTCCCTGGACCGCACCGGCCCCTACGGCTACACGGTCCGCATCCTTCCCACCCACCCCCTCCTCTCCTCCGCCGCCGAACTGGGCCTCCTGACGCTCCCGTCGCAGGAGGTGGTGGAGGGGGCGGGGATGGTGTTGCGGTGACCTGGGGGCGGAGCGCTCCGCGGCCCGGTCATGCCTCGGGCAGCGCCCCGCACAACTTCCTCAGCACGGCCCCGCACCGCCGCGCGTAGGCGTGTTGCAGGCCGCGGGTCGCCGGGCCGCCCGCGCGGGCGTACCACTTGGCGGCCTTGCTGAAGGCCGCCACCGTCAGCCAGACCGTGCCGTCGCCGGTGCGGTCGACCACGAAGGCCTCCTCGCCGCACTCGGGGTGGCCTTCGAGGGTGCCGTAGGCCCAGCCGGCCCGGCGGTGCTCCTCGGCCGTCCATATGATGCGGCAGGGGGCCCTGATGACGCCGGCCAGGGTGACGGTGACGTCGGTTCCGGGGGCGGCGCGGTCGGCGCCGGCGTCTATGCCGACGCCGAGCGCGCGGTGCATCTCCCAGGTCAGGACCGCCTCGGCGGCTCGCTGGAACACCTCCTGGCCCTCGCCGAGGCGGGTGCGGACCAGCATGGGGTGGAAGCCGGGCGGGCAGAAGGTGAGATCGTCGCGGGTCGCACCGACCGGCTCGTAGGTGAAGGTCGCCGAGGACATGGGTCACAAGGGTAGGGCGGCACCCGGAAGAACCGCTTCCCGGGTGCCGCCCCCCTCACGAGCCGGCGCGGACTAGCTGACGTTGACCGCCGTCCAGGCCGCCGCGACCGCGTTGTACTCGGCGCTGCCGGAGCCGTACAGCGCGGACGCCGCGTTCAGGGTCGCCGTGCGGGCGGCCTTGTAGTTGGTCGTCGACGTCATGTACGTGGTCAGCGCCTTGTACCAGATCTGCAGTGCCTTGGCGCGGCCGATGCCGGTGACGGCGGCGCCGTTGTAGGTCGGCGAGTTGTAGGTCACGCCGTTGATCGTCTTCGAACCGCTGCCCTCCGACAGGAGGTAGAAGAAGTGGTTCGCGACGCCGGACGAGTAGTGCACGTCCTTGCTGCCGACGGACGAGGACCAGTAGTCGGACGAGCCGCCGTCCTTGCTGGGCTTGTCCATGTAGCGCAGCGGGGTGCCGTCGCCGTTGATGTTGATCTTCTCGCCGATGAGGTAGTCACCGGGGTCGGACGCGTTGTTCGCGAAGAACTCCACGCCGGTGCCGAAGATGTCGGAGGTGGCCTCGTTCAGGCCGCCGGACTCACCCGAGTAGTTCAGGCCCGCGGTGTTGGAGGTGACGCCGTGGCTCATCTCGTGGCCGGCCACGTCCAGCGAGGTCAGCGGGTCGACGTTGCCGGAACCGTCGCCGTAGGTCATGCAGAAGCAGCTGTCGTCCCAGAACGCGTTCACGTAGGCGTTGCCGTAGTGCACGCGGGAGTAGGCGCCGACACCGTTGTTCTTGATGCCGTTGCGGCCGAAGGTGCTCTTGTAGAAGTCCCAGGTCTCGGCCGCGCCGTAGGCGGCGTCGGCGGCCGCGGTCTGGTCGGAGGAGGAGCTGGAGGCGGTACCGGTGCCGAAGACGTTGGTGGAGCTGGCCACCAGGGTGCCCGTGCCGGACGTCTTGCGGGCCAGGTTGTAGGTCTTGTGGTTGCCCCGGGCGCTGTCGGTGAGCTGGTAGGTCGAGCCCGACTGCACGGAGTTGAGGGTGACCGTGCCGGAGTACAGCGTCTTGCCGGTCGCGGTCTCGACGCCCTGGTACTCGAAGAGCTTCTTGCCGGTGGCCGCGTCGGTGATGACGTGCAGCTGGTTCGGGGTGCCGTCGTCCTGGAGGCCGCCGACGACGGTCTCGTAGGCGAGGACGGGCTTGCCGGAGCCGGCCCAGATCACCTTGCGGGCGCCGTCCGCGGTGGTCTTGGCGGAGCCCAGCGTCCTGGCGGCGGACACCGCCTGCTTCTCGGCCTTGGCGGCGGTGATCTGCGGCTTGAGCGAGGCCACCTTGATCGCCGACTTGGTCGCCTTGGTGACGCCCTGGGTCTTGCCGGACTTGGCCGTGTGGACGATCAGGTCGCCGCCGAGCACCGGCAGGCCCGCGTAGGTGCGCTCGTAGCGGGTGTGGACGGTGCCGTCGGCGTCCTTGACGACGTCCTTGACGACCAGCTTCTCCTGGGCGCCGAGGCCTATCTTCCGGGCGGTGCCGGCCGCGTCGGCCTGGGCCTGCTGGATCAGGGTGGTGCGCGCGGCCGCGGACAGCGCGGTCGGGGCGGCGGCGAGGGGCTTGGCCGCGGGCTGGGCGGTGGCACTGGTGGTGACACCGGTGGCGAGCAGCGCTCCGGCGGCGACAGCGGTGGCGATGGCCAGAGTGGTGCGCTTGTGACGCGCGTAGAGGGGGCTCACAGAAGCTCCTTCTGGTGGGGGAGTCCGGGCAGTGTGGGGTTACTGCCGGAGTGAGGTGGCGTTGTGAAGTTGCGGTGCTGCTGCGGCGGGTGGAGAGAGAGTGACATCAAGGACGCGTACATGTCAGGACCCTGACGTGATGTTGGCCGAAAAACGCTGTCCGAGAAACGTTGCGGGCATGTGAACCGGGTGCCGTCCGGGGGTGCTCGACCCCCGGACAGCCCCGTGGCCCCGGGCGCCTGGCGTGCGGTTTACGGGAAGGTCAGCTTCCAGCCGTTGAGTGTTCCGGTGTCGTACGTGGCCTGATCCTGTACCCGCAACTTCCACGTGCCATTGGCCGGTTCGGCGGAGGCGCCGACCGTGTAGGTCTCGTTCACGTCGTCCGCCGAGTCCGAGGAGCTGAAGTTCTTCAGCCGGTAGGCGGTGCCCGACGGGCCGACGAGGTCGATCACCAGGTCACCGCGCCAGGTGTGGGTGATGTCGACGCTCACCTGGAGGTTGCCGGGCGCGTTGCCGGTGCGTCCGGAGACGGTGATGTCCGACGTGACGGCGGGGCCGTTGTCCGGCACCGGCACCGGCGTGGTGCTCTCGTACGACGTACCGCCGCCGGTCCCGCCGCCGGAGCGCGAGCCGACCCCGACGCCCGCCCAGGCGTCCTGCACGGCCTTGTACTCGGCGCTGGTGGTGCCGTACAGCTCGCCGGCCGCCGCGAGGGTGCCGGTGCGGGCGCCCGCGTAGTTGGTCGTGGACGTCCACTTGGTGGTCAGCGCCCGGTACCAGATCTGCAGCGCCTTGTCCCGGCCGATGCCGGTGACCGCGAGCCCGTCCGCCGTCGGCGAGTCGTAGCTCACGCCGCCCACGACCTTGGCGCCGCTGCCCTCGCTGAGCAGGTAGAAGAAGTGGTTCGCGGGACCGGAGGAGTAGTGCACGTCCACGCCGCCGATGCCCGAGTACCAGGTGTCCTTGGAGGCGCCGTCCTTGCTGGGCTTGTCCATGTAGCGCAGCGGGGTGCCGTTGCCGTTGATGTCGATCTTCTCGCCGACCAGGTAGTCGCCGGGATCGCTGGAGTTGTTCGCGTAGAACTCCACGCCGGCGGCCATGATGTCGCTGGTCGCCTCGTTCAGGCCGCCGGACTCACCGCTGTAGGTGAGGTTCGCGGTGGCGGAGGTGACGCCGTGGCTCATCTCGTGGCCGGCCACGTCGATCGAGGTCAGCGGCTTGGCGTTGCCGGAGCCGTCGCCGTAGGTCATGCAGAAGCAGCTGTCGTCCCAGAACGCGTTGACGTAGGCGTTGCCGTAGTGCACGCGGGAGTAGGCGCCGACGCCGTTGTTCTTGATGCCGGTGCGGCCGAACGTGCTCTTGTAGTAGTCCCAGGTGAGCGCCGCGCCGTAGTGGGCGTCCGCGCCGGCGGTGGCGGCGTTGGAGGTGCTCCCGTTGCCCCAGGTGTCGGAGGACTGCGAGAACAGGGTGCCGGTGCCGGAGGTGCCCCGGTTCAGGTTGTACGTCTTGTGGCCCCCGCGCGCCCCGTCGGTGAGCGTGTACGCCGAGCCCGACTGGGTCGTGGTCAGCGTGACCTGCCCGCTGTACTGGGTGTTGCCGATGCCGCTCTTGACGCCCTGGTACTCGAAGAGCTTCTTGCCGGTGGCCGCGTCGGTGACGACGTGCAGCTGGTTCGGGGTGCCGTCGTCCTGGAGGCCGCCGACGACCGTCTCGTACGCCAGCACGGGCTTGCCGGAGCCGGCCCAGATCACCTCGCGGACGCCGTCCGCGGCCGGCTTCGTGGCGCCGAGCGCCTTCGCCCGTTGGACGGCCTGCCTCTCGGCGGCGGCCTTCGGTACGGCCGGGGTGAGCCCGGCGACCTTCAGCGTGGCGCCGGTGGCCCGGATCACCTCCATGGTCTTGCCCGACCTGTCGGTGGTCACCAGCAGGTCGCCGCCGAGCACCGGCAGGCCCCCGTACGTGCGCTCGTAGCGGGTGTGCAGTGTGCCGTCGGCGTCCTTGACGACGTCCTTGACGACCAGCTGCTCCCGGGCGCCCAGGCCGATCTGCCGGGCGGTGGCGGCGGTGCCGGCGTCGGCGTGGCGTATCAGCTCGGCGCGCTGCGCGGGCGTGAGCCTGACCGCCGCGTGGGCCGGGCCGGCCTTGCCGGCCCGCGGGGTCGCCGGGGCGGCGGTGGCCGCGCCGGACTGGACGGCGGCGGCGATCAGGGCGGCGACGCCGACGAGGGCGACGGCGGCGGCACGGCGGTGCGCGGTGGGGCGGTGCGGGGTGTGGGAGGTGCGTCCGCGGGAGGAATTGCTTCTCACACTGACTCCTTCTGCGTGACCGCGGGTCGCGCGGCCGGGGAGACCGGACGATGGGTTGGGGCGTCCGGGCAGAACAAGGCGGTACGCGAAAGCCACGTGCAGGTGCGGAGCCGGCTCACACAGAAGGCGCGGAAACTGTGGGGCCGCTGTGAGTCGGCCAGGGAAGAGTGGCAGGCGATCTCACTGCTTGTCAGGACCGCGTCACCAATTTGGCCGGAAACGGTTCGTTGTCCGGATGTGCGAGTCCGTTATGCGGACGCCTGTCCGTGCCACGTCCGCCACAGCGCCGCGTACGCGCCGTCCGCCGCCACCAGCTCCTCGTGCGTGCCCAGTTCGGTCAGCCGGCCGCCCTCCATGACCGCCACCCGGTCCGCGTCGTGCGCCGTGTGCAGGCGGTGGGCGATGGCGATGACCGTACGGCCCCGGAGCACCGAGGCGAGGGCGCGCTCGGTGTGCCGGGCGGTGGCCGGATCCAGCAGGGCCGTCGCCTCGTCGAGGATCAGGGTGTGCGGATCCGCCAGGACCACGCGCGCGAGGGCGAGCCGCTGGGCCTGCGAACCGTCCGTCGGCCGGCCGCCCTCGCCCAGCCGGGTGTCGAGCCCGTCCGGCAGGTCCCGCACCCAGTCGTCGGCGCCCACGGCCGCGAGCGCCGCCCACAAGGCGGCGTCGTCGGCGGCGGGTTCGGCGATGAGGAGGTTCTCCCGCACGGTGCCCAAGAAGACGTGGTGCTCCTGGGTGACCAGCACCACCTGCCGGCGCAGCAGTTCCGGCGCCAGCCCGGCCACCGGCACCCCGCCCACCGTCACCGTGCCGGAACCGGGCCGGTCGACGCCCGCGAGCAGCCGGCTCAGGGTCGTCTTGCCGGCGCCGGACGGCCCCACCACGGCGAGCCGCTCCCCGGGCCGTACCGTCAGGTCCACCCCGCCCAGCACCTCACCGCCGCGCTCGTACGCGTACCGCACCCCGCGCACCTCGATCCGGTCGTCCGCCGGCACCGCGGACACCCCCTCGCCCTCGTCCCGGGGCGCCCGCGCCAGCCCCTCCACGCGCGCGAACGAGGCGCCGCTGCTCTGCAGTTGCTCCACCCGCAGCAGGATCTGGTCCAGCGGCTCGGTGAACTGCCGCAGGTACAGCGCCGCCGCCACCACCGCGCCCACCCCGACCGCCCCCCGGGCGTGCAGCCAGCCGCCGAGGAGCAGCACACCGGCCACCGGGACGGTGTACGTCACCTCGACCGCCGGGAAGAACACCGACCGCAGGCGCAGGGTGTACAGACGGGTACGGCGGGACGCCTCCAGCGCGTCGCGGCTCGCCGCGATCCGCCGCTCCCGCAGCCCGAACGCCTCCACGGTCCGCGCGCCGGCCGCCGTCGCCGCGACGGTCTCCGCGACCTGCGAGGTCGCCGCCCCCTCGGCGAGGTAGCCGTCCCGGGCGCGCCGCAGGTACCAGCGCAGCGCCAGCTGGATCGGGGTGAGACCGAGCAGGCCGAACGCCCCCAGCAGGGGGTCGAGCGCGAAGACCGCGCCCAGCACGAAGACCGCCTGGACGCTGTCGACCAGCAGCTCGGGGCCGGCGTCCCGCAGGGTCGTGCCGACGGTCGCCACGTCCGCCGTGCCCCGCGCGGTCAGGTCACCGGTACCGGCCCGCTCGACCACGGACGCGGGCAGTGCCAGCACCCGCTCGACGTACTCCTCGCGGACCCGGGCCAGCGTGCGCTCCCCGAACCGGTGCCCGACGTACCGCGCCCAGCGGGCCAGCAGGAGCTGCGCCAGCGCGCACACCACGATCCAGGACGCCAGCCGGTCGACCGCGCCGGCCCCGTGCCCGGCCCGCACCTCGTCGACGATCCGGCCCAGCAGCCAGGGCCCGGCCAGCCCCGCCGCCGCGGCCAGCGCGTTCAGGCCCAGCGCCGCGGCGAACGCCCGCCGGTCGGCCGACACCAGCCGCACCGTGGCCCGCCGCACGGCGGCCCGGTCGGCGACGGGCAGCAGGGCATCGCCGGTGGTCATGCGCGGGGCTCCTTCGCGGGTGGGGCCGCCGCACCCGCCGGGGGCGCGGTGGCGGTGGTCGCCGGGTCCGGCGTGTCCTCTCCGTCCGGGGTCTCCCCCAGCCCCCCGCTGTCGCGCGCGACCAGCGCCCGGTACGCCGGCTGCTCCGCCAGCAGGGCCGGGTGCGGGCCGGTCGCCGCGACCTTGCCGTCGGCCAGGAACACGACCGTGTCCGCCCGGGCCAGGACCAGCGGGGACGTCGTCGTCACCAGTGTGGTGCGGCCCTCCCGTGCCGCCCGGAGCCGGTCGGCGACCGCCGCCTCCGTGTGGGCGTCCAGCGCCGAGGTCGGTTCCACGGCGAGCAGCACCTCGGGGTCGGCCAGCAGCGCCCGGGCGAGGCGCACGCGTTGCCGCTGGCCGCCGGAGAGGCTGCGGCCCTGCCCGGCCACCGCCGAGTCCAGGCCGTCCGGCAGGCCCCGGACCACGTCCTCGGCCGCCGCCGCGTGCACCGCCCGGCGCAGTGCCGCCTCGTCGGCCGGGTGCGCGGCGGCCAGCACCTCCCGCAGCGCCCCCGCGAACAGGTCCGCCTCGTTGTCCGCGACCAGGACGCGCCGCCGCACGTCCGGCAGCGGGACCGCGTCGAGCCGTACCCCGCCCCAGGTCGCGTCGGTGGGCCCGTACCGGCCGAGCCGGTCGACCACGGCGGCGGCCTCGGCGGGCCGGACGGCGGCCAGGGCGGTCAGCCGGCCCGGCGCCACCCGCACCCCGGACGCCGGGTCGTGCAGCTCGGCCGGTCCGGCGGGCGCCGGCAGGGTACCGGTGTCCGGTTCAGGTTCCAGCCGCAGCAGCCGTACCGCCCGGCGCGCGGCCACCACGCCCCGGTTGAGGTCGTAGGCCATCCGGATGAAGAACGAGACCGGTCCGACCAGCACCGCCACATAGCCGTAGACGGAGACCAGCTCGCCCACCGACAGGGAGCCCTCGGCGGTGAGCCGGGCCGCCAGCCAGGTCACCACGGCGAGGAACACGGTCGGCAGGCCCACCCCGAGCGCCTGCACCCAGCTGGCCACGGCGCCCACCCGGTAGCCCTGTGCCCGCAACCGCCGCGAGTCGTTCCGGAACGCGTCCGCGACCAGCCCCTTGCCGCCGAGCCCGTTCAGGACGCGCAGCCCGCCCGCGAGGTCGGCGATGCGCGCGGTGAGGATCCCCTGGAGCTCGCGGTACCCGCTCTCCGCGCCCTGCAGCCGCCGTGCGGGCGGCCCGGTGAGCAGTGCGATCACCGGCACCCCGAGCAGCACCACCGCGGCCAGCGGCGCGGAGATCGCCAGCAGCAGCCCGGCCACCACCGCGTAGACCACGAGCGAGCCGACTCCCGGGCCCACCACGGTCAGCGCGGTCGCCAGGGTCTGCACGTCCCCGACCCCGATGGTGACGACCTCACCGGCCCCGGCCCGGCGCGGCAGCACGGCCCCCAGCCGCACCACGTGTCCGATCACCACCTTGACGGTGCGGAAGTTGGCGTCCATCCGGACCCGCGTCATCACCCGGTGCCGCAGGATGCTCACCCACGCGTTCAGCGCCCCGACGGCGAACATCGCCCCGGCCCACCCGGCGAGCACCCCGAGCCGCCCCGGCAGCAGCCCGTCGTCCACGGCCCGCGCCATCAGGTACGGCTGTGCGGCCAGCAGCACCATCCAGGTACTGGCCAGCAGCGCCCCGGCCACCGAACGCCCCGCCTGACACCGCACCAGCCACCACAGGAACCGCCAGCCGCCACGGGCGTCGGGCGTGCCCGGGTCCTCGTACGCGTCGATCATCCATCCCCCGATCCGCCGGCCGTCCCCCTCGGCGCCCGCCCATTTTCCCCGAGGCGCCCCGCCCGGCGGAACACGGTCACCCGGCCGGGTGAGGGCCGGCCGGCGCCGACGGCGGCCGGCCGGACCCGCGCCGGGAGCGGGATCCGAGCGGAGCCGGGCCGAAACTCGGTGGGCGATGTCAGTGGTGGTCCGTACGCTCGCGGTTGATGGCCACGACACGTGAAACCACCGACCGATCCGCCGTACGGACCCTGCTCAGGCTGTGGCCGTACGTCCGTCCCGTGCGCGCGCGGCTGTTCACCGCCGCGTTCGTCGCGGTCGTCGCCTCCTGTACGGGGCTGGTGATCCCGCTCGTCCTGAAGTGGATGGTCGACGGGCCGGTCGCCGGCCGCGACCCGGCCGGCGTATGGCTCGGCGCGCTCTGCCTGCTCCTGCTCGGCATCGCCGAGGCGGTCCTGTTCGGCATACGGCGCTGGCTCGTGGCCCGGCCGCTGTCGCACGTCGAGGCGGAGATGCGCGCCGCGCTGTACCGGCGTCTGCAACGGCTGCCGGTGGCCTTCCACGACCGCTGGGCGTCCGGTCAGCTGCTCTCGCGCGGCACCACCGACCTGATGCTGCTGCGCATGTTCCTCGCCTTCCCGCTGACGTTCCTCCTCGTCAACGGCGTCACCATCCTCGTCGGCCTGGTCATCATGCTGCTCCAGGACTGGGTGCTGGGACTGGTCATCCTCGGCCCCGCCGTCCCCGTGATGTGGACGTGCGTGGTCTTCGAACGGCGGTACGCGCAGGTGGCGCGGCGCGCCCAGGACCAGATCGGCGACCTGACGACGGTGGTCGAGGAGAGCGTGCTCGGCATCCGCGTCATCAAGGGCTTCGGCCGCCACCGCAGCCAGGCGCGCGCCTTCCGCGAACTCGCCGGCCGGCTCCGGGGCACGGAGCTGCGCAAGGCCCGGCTGCTGGCCACGATCTGGGCCGTCATCGTGACGCTGCCGGAGGTGGCGATCGGGGCGGCGCTGGTGCTGGGGGTGCTGCGGGTGGCCGACGGGGAGCTGTCCGCCGGGACGCTGGTGGCCTTCCTGAGCACGGCGCTCGCCCTGCGGTGGCCCGTGGACTCGATCGGGTTCCTGCTGGCCATGAGCCAGGAGGCGGCGACCGCCACGGAGCGGTACTTCGAGGTGATGGACGAGGCGCCGGAGGACCGGCTGGACGGGAACGGGGGCGCGGGCGGCGCCCGCCCGCGCGGTGCCGCGGACCCCGCCGCCGCACCGGGACTCCGGTTCGAGGACGTGTCGTTCCGTTACCCCGACGCGCCCCCCGGCTCACCGCCCCTGCTGTCCGCCGTCGACCTGCACATCCGCCCCGGTGAGTCCATGGCCCTCGTCGGGGCCACCGGCAGCGGGAAGACCACGCTCACCGCGCTCGTCCCCCGGCTGCACGAGGTGACCTCCGGGCGGATCACCCTCAACGGCGAGGACATCGCCGCCATGTCCCGCGCGGAGTTGCGCGGCAGAGTCGCCGTGGCCTTCGAGGAACCCACCCTGTTCTCCGCCAGCGTCGGTGGAAACGTGCTCATGGGCGCCCGGGACGCCGCGGGGAAACCGGAACTGGACCGGGCCCTCGCCATCGCCCAGGCCGACTTCGCGCACGCGCTGCCGCAAGGCACCGACACCCGCGTCGGCGAGCAGGGCCTGAGCCTGTCCGGCGGCCAGCGGCAGCGCCTCGCGCTGGCCCGTGCGGTGGTCGGCCGGCCGGAGTTCCTGGTCCTGGACGACCCGCTGTCCGCCCTGGACGTCCACACGGAGGCCGCCGTGGAGGCCGCGCTGCGCCAGGTGCTCGCCGACACCACCGCGCTGATCGTGGCCCACCGCCCGTCCACCGTGCTGCTCGCCGACCGCGTCGCCCTGCTCTCGGGCGGCCGCATCGCCGCCGTCGGCACCCACCAGCAACTGCTGCGGGAGAACGCCGAGTACGCCCGTCTGATGTCCGGGGAACAGGAGGACTCCCGTTGACCACCACGACCCCCTCCACCCCCGCCGTCGACGACGACGGCGACGGACCGGCCCGTCGCCCGGACGCGGACGACCCGGGCGGCGCGGGCGACCAGTTCGACCGGGACGTCCTGCCCAGCCCGCCCGGCGCCACCGCCGCCCTGCTGCGCTCGCTGCTCGCGCCCATGAAGGCCCGGGTCGCGTTCACGACGTTCCTGCTGCTGCTCCAGCAGGCGGCGGTGCAGGCGGGCCCGCTGCTGGTGGCGTACGCCATCGACACCGCCGTCCCCGCGTTCCGGGACGACCGCAACGGGCCGCTGTTCGCGGTCGCCGCCGGCTACCTGCTGTGCGCCCTCGCCTCCGGCGCGCTCCAGTTCGCGTTCATCGAGACCTCCGCCCGGGTCAGCCAGGACGTGCTGCTGGACCTGCGCGGACGGATCTTCCGGCACGCGCAGGCGCTGAGCGTCGACTTCCACGAGCGGTACACCTCGGGCCGGCTGATCTCCCGGTCCACCACGGACGTCGAGTCGCTGCGCGAACTCCTCGACGAGGGTCTCCAGGAACTGGTGACCGTCATCCTGTCCTTCGTCTACATCTCCGCGACGCTGCTCTGGCTCGATCCCGGCCTCGGCGCGGTCGCGGTGGCGTCCTTCCTGCCGCTGTACCTGCTCGTCCGGCTCTACCGGCGGCGCGCGGCGCGGGTGTACGGGGCGCGGTCCACGGCCATCGCGGCGGTGATCGTGAAGTTCGTGGAGACGATGAACGGCATCCGGCCGGTGCGCGCCTTCCGCCGCGAGGCCGCCAACGACGCCGAGTTCGCCGTGCTGAACGCGCGGCACGAACGCACGAACGGCGACTCGCTGCTGGAGATGGCCCGCTATGTCGTCGGCTCCCGGCTGGTGGCCAACACCGCGGTCGCCGGGATCGTGCTCTGGGGCGCCCACCGGGTGGCGTCCAGCTCGCTGGAGCTGGGTGTGCTGGCGGCGGCCGTGCTGTACCTGCGCCGGCTGTACGACCCCATCGACCGGCTCGGCATGTTCCTGAACTCCTACCAGTCGGCCGCCGCCTCCCTGGAGAAGATCGCCGGGCTGCTGGCGCAGACGCCGTCCGTGCCGGAACCGGAGCACCCGCGCGAACTGCCGCCCCGGCGGGGCGGGTTCCCGGGACGCGAGGTCGTCTTCGACGGGGTCCGGTTCGCCTACCGCACCGGCGGCGAGGTGCTGCCCCGCTTCGACCTGACCCTGCCCGCCGGGCAGACGGTCGCGGTCGTCGGCTCCACCGGCGCGGGCAAGTCGACCCTGGCCAAGCTGCTCGCCCGGTTCTACGACCCCTCCGCCGGGCGCGTGCTGCTGGACGGCGTGGACCTGCGCGAGCTGCCGATGCCCGAACTGCGGCGCGGGGTGGTCATGGTGACGCAGGAGGCGTTCCTGTTCTCCGGCACGGTCGCCGACAACATCGCCCTCGGCCGGCCCGACGCCACCCGGGAGGAGATCGAGCGGGCCGCGAAGGCGATCGGCGCGCACGAGTTCATCAGCGCCCTGCCCGACGGCTACGACACCGACGTCCGCAAGCGCGGCGGCCGGATCTCCGCCGGGCAGCGCCAACTGGTCGCCTTCGCCCGCGCGTTGCTCGCCGACCCGGCCGTGCTGATCCTGGACGAGGCGACCAGCTCGCTGGACATCCCGGGGGAGCGGGCGGTGCAGCGGGCCATGGCGACGGTGCTGCGCGGCCGTACCGCGGTGGTGATCGCGCACCGGCTCTCCACGGTGGAGATCGCGGACCGGGTGCTGGTGATGGAACACGGCCGGATCGTCGAGGACGGCCGCCCCGACGAACTCATCGGCGGCACGGGCCGGTTCGCGGACCTCCACAAGGCGTGGCGGGACAGCCTGGCCTGACGCGCGCGGGACCCGGACGTCGCAGCCGGGCGGATCACGGCACCCCCAGTTCGAACAGGGCGTACCCGGCGTACGAGCCGGACGCCAGGGCCGCGATGCCCAGCAGCGTGCACTGCACGGGCAGGCTCAGCCGGCGCATGGCGACCGCGAGCGGCAGGAACAGCGGGAAGCAGGGGAGCAGGTAGCGGGAGATGTTGGCGACGATCTGCTGGCTGCCGAGCACCAGGGCCAGGGTCAGCACGGTGTACACGACCAGCACCGCCGGCGGGCGCAGCCGCAGCAGCAGCGGCAGCAGCGCGCAGGCCAGCAGGATGACGGCGACGGAGATGACGTCCGCGAAGGGGTAGGCGAAGAGGTAGTCGAACCTGCCCACGGGCACGGACGTCAGCACGTCCAGGGTCTGCGCGCCGTAGTCGAAGCTGTGCGCCCACGCGCCCGACTGAAGGCGGAAGTAGCCGCCCAGGTCGCCCATGCGGTCGCCGACCCAGAGCAGGTAGCCGAGCAGCCCCAGCGGGGCGAGGGCCGTGGCCAGCAGCGGGCGCAGGGCGCCGTCCTCCCGCCGGCGCAGCGACAGCAGCGCGGCCACGCCGAGCGCGGCGATCAGCGCGGCGGCCGTGGGCCGGTTGAGACCGGCCGCGAAGGCGAGCACGCCCGCGGTCGGCCAGTGGCGGGTGAGGACGGCGTGGCAGGTCCAGGCGGCCAGGGCCACGTACAGCGAGTCGGAGTAGACCGCCCACTCCACCCCCGAGCCCGGCCACACCGCCCACAGCCCGGCCGCCGCGAGCCCGGCCCGCCGGCCGCCGAACCGCTCGGCGACGGCGTACACGCCGAGGGCGGCGGCGAAGGAGGCGACGACGGAGACGAGCAGCCCGGCGCCGTAGGGGCCGAGGCCGGTGACGGCCGAGGCCAGCCGCATCAGGGCCGGGTAGAGCGGGAAGAACGCCGCCGAGTTGCCCTCCAGCGTGATCAGGCCGGTGGCGCCCGGGACCGGGACGAGCTTCGGGTCGTAGCCGTGCAGCGCGATCTGCTGGTACCACCAGCCGTCCCAGGTGGCCAGCACGTCCCAGGGGCGTGCGCCGCCGCCGAACCGGGGGTGCTTGGTGCGGTAGTCCCCGGCGGAGGACAGCAGGTACAGGAACGAGCAGAAACCGGCCAGCTTCAGCGTGCCGAACAGGGCGAGGACCGGTCCGTGGCGGCGGACGGCGGCCCGCGCCCGGGGGACGGGCGCGGTCTCGGGGGCCGGCGTGCGGACGCCGGGCAGGGTCGCGGTCACCGGAGCGCCGGTCCGGGCCGGCGGCGGCTCAGGGTGCGCCGCATCCGTACGATCCCGCGCAGGTCGGCCAGGGCGGTGGCGAGGATGTCGACGCTGCTGTCCGGGTCGTCCACCCAGTCCACCGGCACCTCGTGGATCCTGAGGCCGGCCCGCTCGGCGAGCACCAGCAGCTCGGTGTCGAAGAACCACTCCCCGTCCCGCACCAGCGGCAGCAGCCGCTCGGCTGTCTCCCGCCGGACCGCCTTGAACCCGCACTGCGCGTCGGAGAAGCCGACGGCGAGCGTGTGGCGCAGCAGGGCGTTGTAGCAGCGGGATATGACCTCGCGCCGGGCCCCGCGCACGACCCGGGCGCCGGGCGCCAGCCGGGTGCCGATGGCCAGGTCGGAGTGGCCGGAGATCAGCGGGGCCACCAGCGGCAGCAGCGCGGTGAGCCCGGTGGACAGGTCCACGTCGAGATACGCCAGCACGGGCGCCCGGGAGCCCGACCAGGCGGCCCGCAGTGCCCGGCCGCGGCCCTTCTCGGGCAGCCGCAGCGAGACCACCTCCGGGAGGTCGCCGGCGACCCGGGCGGCGATGACCGGGGTGCGGTCGGTGCTCGCGTTGTCGGCGATGGTGATCCGGAACGGGTAGGGGAAGCCGTCCCTCAGGTGCGCGTGCAGCCGCCGGACGTTGGGCTCCAGGTCCTTCTCCTCGTTGTACACCGGCACGGTCACGTCCAGGACGGGGTCTTGCTGGGGCATCGGCACGGGGGTGCGCCGGGGTGCCGCGGCCGGTGACGCACTCGGTCGGAGCGGTCGGACCGGTCGGCTCGGTCGGATGTATGTCACGTAAGTACCTGTTTGTTCCAGTGGGCAGGGCGCGCGGAAGGGCATGCGCGGGCAGGAGCCGGAAGGCGGGGCTAGTCGCTCGCCGTCGCGGTGGCCGGTGGCGTGGTGCTGTCGCCCCAGGCGGTGGCCGTGGCCGTCGGCGGCCGCTGCGTGGCGGTCGCCGGACCCTCCGGGGCGGTGGGCGGGGCGGAGGCGGTCGCGGTGTCGCCCGGTGACGGCAGGCCCTCCGGCGTCGACGTCGGTGTGGACGACGGTGTGGACGTCGGCGTGGACGTCGGCGTGGACGACGAGGACGGCGGCGGACCCGGCGTCCCGGACGGCGACCGCGACGGCGAGGTGCTCGGCGCGGGCGCCGGGCTCACCGCGGGCCGGGGGCGCGGGGCGGTGGGCCGGTCGGCGGTGTGGCCGTGCGGCCACAGGAACAGGCCCAGGCCGAGCCCGGCCACCGCCAGGACGGAACCGGCGGCCCGGCGCGCCGTGCGCACCCGGCGCCGGGCGCGCACGCCCGCGCGCAGCGCCTCCCGGTGCCGGAACTCGAACGGCACCGGCTGCCGGGCCCGGTGCATGAGCCGCGTCAGCTCCCGCTCGAAGGGATCCGTGCCGTCCGGCGGAGCCATGCGGTCCTCCCCGTGATCCGTGCGGTCCCTGCCCTCCATGGGTCCTCCCTCACCCCACCGGCTCGATGACGTCGGCCAGCAGCCCGCGGAGCCGGGCCACGCCGCGCGCGGCATGGGAGCGGGCCGTGCCCACCGGGCAGCCCAGGGCCTCCGCGACCTGCCGGTCGGGCAGGTCCTGGTAGTAGCGCAGGACCACCGCGGCCCGCTGCCGCGGCGTCAGCTGGGCGAGCGCGGCCTCCAGGCGGGACCGCTCGGCCACGGTCGCCGACACGTCGCCGTTCGCCGCCACCTCGGGCAGCTCCTCCACCGGCCGTTCGCCCCACCAGCGCCGCCGCGCCGACCGGGCCGCGGCCCGCGCCAGCACCTTGCGCACGTACGCCTCCGGCGCCTCGTCGGCGACCCTCGGCCAGACGAACCACAGCTTGACCAAGGACTCCTGCAACAGGTCCTCGGCGCGGTGCCGGTCCCCGCCGGTGAGCAGACGGGCGAGATGGAACAACGCCGACCAGCGGGCCGCCACGAACGCGTCGTACTCACCGGCCCTCGTCTGCTCCATCCCACGGTCCCCGTCCTCGCCGGCTCTTCCTCCACCAGGGGAAAGGCACTGGGCCCCCGGCGGCGCTGCACCCGGCGGGCGTGATCCGCGTCACGCACGGCTCCCGTACGGGTTCAGCAGACCCTCAGCAGCAGCACCGTCCGCGCCGGGACCGTGATCCGCGCCCCCGCCCGGTGGACCGTGCCCGGCGCCCGGTCCTGCTCCTCCGCCGAGGTGTCCACGACCACCTCGTACCGCTGCGCCCACGGCGGGCCGGGCAGCACGAAGCCGGTCGGCCCCTCGCCCGCGTGCAGCACGGCGAGGAAGCTGTCGTCCACCACATGCGCGCCCCGCTCGTCGCGGCCCGGGATGTCCCGGCCGGAGAGGTACATGCCGAGCGTGGCGGCGGGCGCGTACCAGTCGCCCTCGGTCATCTCCGCGCCCCGCGCGGTGAACCAGGCCAGGTCGCGCAGCCCGTCCGCGGTCTGGGCGCGGCCGGAGAAGAAGGCCCGCCGGCGCAGGACCGGATGCCGGTGGCGCAGCGCGATCAGCCGCGAGGTCAGGTCGTACAGCGCCCGCCAGCCGGGCTGCTCCAGCAGCGACCAGTCCAGCCAGCTGATCTCGTTGTCCTGGCAGTAGGCGTTGTTGTTGCCGCGCTGGGTGCGGCCCAGTTCGTCGCCCGCGACCAGCATGGGCACCCCGGTGGACAGCAGCAGGGTCGTCAGCAGGTTCCGCAGCTGCCTGCGGCGCAGGGCCCGTACGTCCGCGTCGTCGGTCTCGCCCTCGGCGCCGCAGTTCCAGGAGCGGTTGTCGTCCGTGCCGTCCCGGTTGTTCTCGCCGTTGGCCTCGTTGCGCTTGCTCTCGTACGACACCAGGTCGCGCAGGGTGAAACCGTCGTGGGCGGTGACGAAGTTGACGGAGGCGTAGGGGCGCCGGCCGCCCCAGGCGTACAGGTCGCTGGAGCCGGAGAGGCGGTAGCCCATCTCGCGCACGTCGGGCAGGGCGTGCCGCCAGAAGTCCCGGACCGCGTTGCGGTAGCGGTCGTTCCACTCGGTCCACAGGGGCGGGAAGGCGCCCACCTGGTAGCCGCCGGAGCCGATGTCCCACGGCTCCGCGATCAGCTTCACCCGGCGCAGCACCGGGTCCTGGGCGATGACCGCCAGGAACGGGGAGAGCATGTCGACGTCGTGCATCGAGCGGGCCAGTGCCGCCGCGAGGTCGAAGCGGAAGCCGTCCACGCCCATCTCCGTCACCCAGTAGCGCAGCGAGTCGGTGATCAGGCGCAGCACGTGGGGGCGGACCACGTGCAGGGTGTTGCCGCAGCCGGTGTAGTCGGCGTACCGGCGGGCGTCGTCCTGGAGCCGGTAGTAGCCGCGGTTGTCGATGCCCTTCAGGGACAGCGTGGGGCCCAGCTCGCCGGCCTCCGCGGTGTGGTTGTAGACCACGTCCAGGATGACCTCGATGCCGGCCGCGTGCAGCGCGCGCACCATCCGCTTGAACTCGCCGACCTGCTGGCCGGTCGTACCGGAGGCCGCGTAGGCCGCGTGCGGGGCGAAGTAGCCGATGGAGTTGTAGCCCCAGTAGTTCCTCAGGCCCCGGCGCAGCAGGTGGTCCTCGTGCGCGAACTGGTGCACCGGCAGCAGCTCGACGGCCGTGACGCCGAGCCCGACGAGGTGGTCGATCGCGGCCGGGTGCGCCAGTCCCGCGTAGGTGCCGCGCAGTTCCTCGGGGATGCCGGGGTGCAGCTTGGTGAAGCCCCGCACGTGCAGCTCGTAGATCACCGAGTCGGCCCAGGGCGTCTTGGGGCGCCGGTCGTCGGACCAGTCGTCGTCGTCGTGGACGACGACCCCCTTCGGGACGTGCGGCGCCGAGTCCCGCTCGTCGCGCACGGTGTCGGCGACCGACTGGTCCGGCCAGTCCCGCACGTGCCCGTACACCTCCGGCGGGAGGCCGAACTCGCCGTCCACCGCGCGCGCGTACGGATCCAGCAGCAGCTTCGCCGGGTTCCAGCGAGCGCCGGTCCACGGGTCCCAGCGGCCGTCCACCCGGTAGCCGTAGCGCTGGCCGGGCATCACACCGGGCACGAAGCCGTGCCAGATCTCGTGCGTCAGTTCGGTCAGCGGGATCTGCGTCTCCCGGCCGCCCTCGTCGAAGAGGCACACCCGGACCGCCTCCGCACCGGCCGCCCACAGCGCGAAGTTGGTGCCCGCGACCCCGTCCGGGCCGACCCGGAACCGGGCCCCCAGCGGGGTCGGCGCACCCGGCCACACGGCCGGGACGGGCGGTACGGCCCGCCGGGCGCCGTTCACCGCCGCCGGTTGCCCGCTCCCCGCGGCCGGCACCCCGGCCGGTGCCCGCTGCTCGGCTGCGCTCGTCACTGTCGCCCCTCTTCCCAGTGGCTCGCCCGAGGGGCGCGGCCGGCCGCGCCGGGTGGCCGGGGCGCTCCCGGCACCCCGGCCACCCGGTCCGGCCGCGCCCCGACGGCTCCGACGCGGGCCGGGGATCCCCTGCGGGGAGACCCCCCATGTGTCGTCCTTCCCTCTGTTCTGCCCAGCGCGTGGCTCGCACTCACGTTTCCCCGGAGCGGGCCCGGTCGTTGGGTCTCGCGTGAGGCACGCAACTGGACGCGCACGGCGCGCGGGGGCCGCGCTGGCCGCCGTACTGACATGGGCGGGGCTGCTCGCGGGCTGCTCCATGGACGGCTCGGGCCCCCTGGGCATGGGCGGGCAGCCGGGCAGGCCCCCGGCCCCCGAGGACGTCATCCGGGTGACCCCCGACGACGGCAGCAAGGCCGTGCGTCCGGGTGACCGGCTACAGGTACGGGTGCCCGGCGGGCGCCTGGAGAAGGTGACCGTGGTCAGGTCGCAGGACGCGCAGCAGACCCCGGTCCCGGGGCGCATCAGCGAGGACGGGCTGACCTGGCGGCCCGACGAGGACCGGCTGGCGCTGGCCGCCAGGTACACCGTCGACGCGGTCGCGCTGGACTCCCACGGCCGCCGCTCGGCCCGGCACACCACGTTCACCACCTACGTCCCCGACAAGCGGTTCATCGCCTACGTCAGCCCCGAGAACCGCGCCACCGTCGGCACCGGCATGATCGTCTCGCTCGCCTTCAGCCAGCAGATCACCGACCGTGCCGCCGTCCAGCGCGCGGTCCGGATCAGCGCGCGGCCCCCGGTGGAGATCCGCCCGCACTGGTTCGGCAAGGACCGCCTGGACTTCCGTCCCGAGCGGTACTGGAAACCCGGCACCGAGGTGACCGTCGACCTGGACCTGCGGGACGTCCAGGGCGCCCGCGGGATCTACGGCCTCCAGGACAGGACGTTCTCCTTCACCGTCGGCCGCAGCCAGGTCTCCGTGGTCGACGCGGCCCGGCACACCATGGACGTCCGGCGCGACGGGCACCTCCTCGCCACCGTCCCCATCACCGCGGGCGCGCCCAAGCACCCGACGTACAACGGGAAGATGGTGGTGATGGACATGCTGGAGGTCACCCGCATGAACAGCCAGACGGTCGGGCTGGGCGCCGAGTACGACATCCCCGACGTCCCGCACGCCATGAAGCTCACCGACTCCGGCACCTTCCTGCACGGCAACTACTGGGCGCCGGACGCCCCCGGACAGGTCAACGTCAGCCACGGCTGCGTGGGCCTCATGGACGTCAAGGGCGGCAGTTCGGACACCCCGGCGGGCTGGTTCTTCGACCGCAGTCTCGTCGGCGACGTCATCGAGGTGGTCAACAGCAAGGACAAGACCGTCGCCCCCGACAACGGCCTCGGCGGCTGGAACATGGGCTGGAAGGAATGGAAGGCGGGCGGCGCGGTGAAGTAACCGGGTGAGGGGGCGGGGCGCGCGGCGCGGGTGCCGGGCGGAAGTTGCGACGGAACGGTGACATTCGCCTGACACCCCGCTCAAATCCTGGCAGTTAATATGCGCGCACAACGTGGTGGGGAGCGGGCCTGACCAGGGCCGCTGGAGGGGAGAACAACGTGAACACGCGGCCTGTGGCGGGGGCGTCGGCTCGGGGGCGACGAGGCCGTGGGGTACTGGCGGTCATAGCCGGCGCCCTGGCGCTGTCGCTCGCCGCGTGCGGCGGGGGCGACGACTCGGGCTCCGGTTCGGCGGACGGCAAGGGCAAGGACGCCGGCGGCCGCAAGGGCGCGCAGTCCACGGCCGCGGTCAGCATCGCGCCCGCGTCCGGTGCCACCGGCGTCGACACCAGCGGGGCGCTCAAGGTCGCCGTCGCCCGGGGCAAGCTGACCGAGGTCACCGTCAAGGACGCCAAGGGCGGGAAGGTCGAGGGCGCGATATCCGGCGGCGGCGCCTCCTGGACGCCGTCGACCCATCTGGCCGCCGGCACCAGGTACACGGTGCACGCGGTCGCCAAGGACGCCGAGGGCCGCGAGGCCGCCGAGGACTCCACCTTCACGACGCTGACCCCGAAGAACACCTTCGTCGGCTACTTCACCCCCGAGGACGGTTCCACCGTCGGCGTCGGGATGCCGTTCTCCATACGCTTCACCCGGGGCATCACCAGCCCGGACGCGGTCGAGAAGGCCATCCGCGTCAAGACCGAGCCGGCCGTCGACGTCGAGGGCCACTGGTTCGGCAACGACCGCCTGGACTTCCGCCCCGAGAAGTACTGGAAGGCAGGCACCAAGGTCACCGTCGACCTCGACCTGGACGGCGTCGAGGGCCGCGACGGCGTCTACGGCAAGCAGCGCAAGACCGTGAAGTTCACCATCGGCCGCAACCAGGTCTCCGTCGTGGACGCCAAGAAGCACACGATGAAGGTCACCCAGGACGGCAAGGTCGTCAGGACGCTCCCCGTCACCACCGGCAAGCCCGGCTACGACACCTGGAACGGCCAGATGGTCATGAGCGAGAAGCTCACCGTCACCCGGATGAACGGCGAGACCGTCGGCTACGGCGGCGAGTACGACATCAAGGACGTCCCGCACGCCATCCGCCTCACCAACTCCGGCACCTTCATCCACGGCAACTACTGGGCACCGGACGCCCCCGGCCACTACAACGCCAGCCACGGCTGCGTCGGCCTGCGCGACGTGCGCGGCGGCTCCGACAGGTCCGTCCCGGGCGCCTGGTTCTTCAGCCACTCGATGATCGGTGACGTGGTCGTCGTCAAGAACTCCCACGACGCCACGGTGGCTCCCGACAACGGCCTCAACGGCTGGAACATGTCGTGGGCCGACTGGAAGAAGTGAGCCCCGTCCGACACACGGGCCCGGAGCTGTGACCTACGGCACCGGGCCCATTGTCGTTAGTGGCCGTTAACCTGACCCCCATGACCGTCACTCTCGAAGTCGCCGAAGGCGTCGGCACCCTGCGGCTCGACCGGCCGCCGATGAACGCGCTGGACATCGCCACCCAGGACCGGCTGAAGGCGCTGGCCGAGGAGGCCGCGGACCGCGACGACGTGCGCGCCGTGGTGATCTACGGCGGCGAGCGGGTGTTCGCGGCGGGCGCGGACATCAAGGAGATGCAGGCCATGGACCACGCGGCGATGGTCCGGCGCTCCCGAGCCCTCCAGGACTCCTTCACCGCCGTCGCCCGCATCCCCAAGCCCGTCGTCGCGGCCATCACCGGTTACGCCCTCGGCGGCGGCTGCGAGCTGGCCCTGTGCGCCGACTACCGCATCGCCGCCGACAACGCCAAGCTCGGCCAGCCCGAGATCCTGCTCGGCCTGATCCCGGGCGCCGGCGGCACCCAGCGGCTGCCCCGGCTGATCGGCCCCTCCAAGGCCAAGGACCTCATCTTCACGGGCCGTCAGGTCAAGGCCGACGAGGCCCTCGCCATCGGCCTGGTGGACCGTGTCGTGCCGGCCGCCGAGGTGTACGAGCAGGCGCACGCCTGGGCCGCGCGGCTCGCCCAGGGCCCGGCCATCGCGCTGCGCGCGGCCAAGGAGGCCGTCGACACCGGCCTGGAGGCCGACATCGACACCGGGCTCGCCGTCGAACGGAACTGGTTCGCCGGTCTGTTCGCCACCGAGGACCGCGAGCGCGGCATGCGCAGCTTCGTGGAGGAGGGGCCGGGCAAGGCCAAGTTCGTCTGACCGTCAACCGAGTGAACACCCCGCCGACTTTCGCGCGGGGTCTTGCAATTGACGCGTCGTCTCATTCGGGTCCCTCGATGGGGCGGTTTATGGGAGCCTTGACGGAACCTTGAGCCTGCCTCGTCGAGGGGGTCCGACGATTGCCCGGAAGTGAATCGTCGCCGCAGGTCAACCGGGCGGTGCCAGACATCGACATGCCAACGGCATATGCCGAACGGCGGGTGCGGGGCGGGGGCGTGCGGGGGGCGTATTCCTCGGGAACGGCCCCCAAGACGGCTCCGGACGGCCATCATGGGGGCATGGCGGGGCTGGAGGGCATCGAACAGCCGCGGGGAGACAGCCGTGCGGCCGCGGCGCGCTGGTCACCCGCGGTCGAGGACGAACAGGGGCTCAAGGCGCTCGAACTGTTCGGGAACCCGACGGAGGCGGAGGTCCCGCTGCCGTCCCGCCCGGAGTCCGCGGCCACCGCCCGCCGGCTCGCCCAGGTCGTCGTCCTGCGCACCTGGCGGCTCACCCCCAAACTGGCCGAGGACGCCGTCCTGCTCGTGTCGGAGCTCGTCGGCAACGCCGTACGGCACACCGGCGCCCGTGTCTTCGGCCTGCGGATGCGCCGCCGCACCGGCTGGATCCGGGTCGAGGTCCGCGACCCCTCGCGCGGGCTGCCCTGCCTGATGCCGGTCCAGGAACTGGACGTCAGCGGACGCGGACTGTTCCTCGTCGACAAACTGGCCGACCGCTGGGGCGTGGACCTGCTGCCGCGGGGCAAGACGACGTGGTTCGAGATGCGGGTCGCCGACCGCTGAGACCCGGCGGGGCGTCCGGTTGCGCCATCCGCGGCGCCAATCGCCCGGTTTCTTACCGATCGCCCCTTAAATGGTGCAGGTGACCCCCACCCACCGCCGTGATGTGCTGCGCACCGGCGCCGGAATCGTCGCCGGCGGTGCGCTCGCCGCCGGATGCGGCACCGGACACGCCGCCCGGCCCCCCGTCCCGGCCGCCCCCGTGCCGTCCCCGTCGCAATCCCCGCCGAAACCGCCGCCGGGGCCCCGCGCCTACCCCGGCCTCCCGGCCCAGATCACCCACGGCCCCCGCACCCGCCCCCAGGTGGCCCTCACCTTCCACGGCCAGGGGGACCCCGCCCTGGCCCGCGCCCTGCTCGACACCGCCGAACGGCGCGGCGCGCGGCTCACCGTGCTCGCCGTCGGCACCTGGCTGGACCAGCACCCGGACCTCGCCCGCCGCATCCTCGACGGCGGCCACGACCTCGGCAACCACACCCAGCGGCACATCGGCGTCAACACCCTGCCCGAGGCGGAGGCCCGCCGGGAGATCACCGACTGCGCCACGCGGCTCAAGCGGCTCACCGGCTCCATCGGCACCTGGTTCCGCCCCTCCCGCGCCCCGGCCGCCTCCCCGCTCGTCGCCCGGCTGGCCCGCGCCGCCGGCTACCCGCACGTGCTGTCGTACGACGTCGACTCGCTCGACTACACCCGCCCCGGCGCCGCCGCCGTCATCCGCGAGGTCCTCGCCGGCGCGCGCAACGGATCGGTGGTGAGCCTGCACTTCGGATACCCCGACACCGTCGCCGCCCTCCCCGACGTCCTGACCGAACTCGGCCGCCGCGGACTGCGCGCGGTCACCACCACGGAGCTGCTGAGCTGATGCGAACCACGAAAGCCGCCCGGCTGCTGGCCGCCGGTGCCGCCGTCACCGCCCTGACCCTGCTCTCCGCGTGCGGCGGCGGGTCCCACGACCACGCGGACGAGCCCGCCGGCAGCAAGGCGCCGGTCCAGCCGAAGGTGAAGAAGCCGCTGGTCGACGTGTTGCCGGGGATGCCACCGGTGGACGACCCGGCCGACCTCTACGCCGCCGACCGGCCGAACCGGCTCTCGCCCGCGGTCAAGGGCTTCCCCTCCCGGGTGTACGTCCCCAACACCAACTCCGACACCGTCACCGTCATCGACCCCGCCACCTACCGGATCGTCGAGACCATCCCGGTCGGCCGCCAGCCCCAGCACGTCGTGCCGTCCTGGGACCTGAAGACCCTCTGGGTCAACAACGACCTCGGCAACAGCCTCACCCCGATCGACCCGAGGACCGGCCGGGCCGGCGAACCGGTCGCCGTGCACGACCCGTACAACCTGTACTTCACGCCCGACGGCAAGTACGCCGTCGTCATGGCCTCCATGGACCGCCAGCTGGTCTTCCGCGACGCGCACACCATGAAGGTCGTCAAGGCCCTTCCGGTCAGCTGCTACGGCGTCAACCACGCCGACTTCTCCATCGACGGCCGCTACTTCATCGTCTCCTGCGAGTTCAGCGGCGAGATCCTCAAGGTCGACACGGCACGGATGAAGGTCGTCGCCCAGGAGAAGCTGCCGTTCCAAGGCGCCATGCCGCAGGACGTCAAGATCTCCCCGGACGGCAAGCTGTTCTACATCGCCGACATGATGGCCGACGGCCTGTGGATCCTGGACGGCGACAAGTTCACCCGGCCCCGGTTCCTCGCCACCGGCAAGGGCGCCCACGGCCTCTACGTCAGCCGCGACTCCCGCGAGATGTACATCTCCAACCGGGGCGAGGGCACCATCTCGATCTTCGACTTCACCCGGAACCGGCTCACCAAGAAGTGGCGCCTGCCCGGCGGCGGCAGCCCCGACATGGGCGGGGTCTCCGCCGACGGCAAGGTCCTGTGGCTCTCCGGCCGCTACAACGCCGAGGTGTACGCCATCGACACCCGCACCGGCGCGCAGGTGGCCCGCATCAAGGTCGGCAGCGGCCCGCACGGCCTCGCCGTCTACCCCCAGCCGGGCCGCTACTCACTGGGGCACACCGGCATCTTCCGCTGAAGCAGCAGTTCCGCGCCCACCGGACGGTACCCGGCGGCCTGGAACGCCCGCAGGCTGCGGGCGTTCCCCGGCGCCACCTGGGCCCACAGCGGCTCCGCGGCAAGCTGCCGGGCGGCGGTCACCAGCAGCCGTCCGAGCCCCCGGTGCCGGGCGTCCTCGGCCACCTCGACCGACACCTCCAGCCGCCCGGCGAACCCGCGCCCCATGACCAGCACCCCGCCGTCGGCCACCCAGGCCCGCACCTCGTCCCGGCGCCCTCGGGCGTACCGGATCCGGGGGTGCCCGGCGTCCTCGATCTCCGTCAGCGCGAGCGGGGGTCCACCCGGCAGCGGGTCGCCCACCAGCACCGCGTCGACGGTCTCGGCCCGGCGTCCGGTCCGGTCCAGGAGGGCGGTCAGGAAGCGCGGGTTCAGCGTGGCCGCCAGGGGATCGCAGTCCAGGCCGCGCAGCGTCTCGTACACCCACCCCGGGTCCTCGTCGGTGACGACCACCGAGTGCGCGGTGAAGGACAGCACCCCGGCGTCCCGCGGCGAGGGCTGCGCCACGACCGTCGTACCGCCGTCCGCCGGCGGGAAGACACCGGCCGCCGCCGCGTCGAGGATGTCCCGCAAGGTCTCCAAGGCCCGCTCCTTGAGTCGCCGCCCACTGAAAGGCCCAGACTCGCAGACATGATCGAGGACGGCACCGGGGTTCTCAGCGTCGGCGGGGACCGCGCCTGGGTGGTCGCCGCACTCCGCTTTCGTGCGGGCCGTTAACCTGACCAGCGTCAGTACGCCAGCACGGCATGAGAAACACGAACAAAAGGGGCGGATCGGTGGCGGACATCGAGGAAGCACGCAAGCAGTTCCAGCGGATCGACGCGGACGGTGACGGATTCATCACCGCAGCGGAGTTCAAGTCCGCCCTCGCGCAGCAGGGTGACTGGAACGTCACCGAGACGGTCGCGGAGGCCGTCATCAAGACCCGTGACCTCAACGGCGACAAGGTGCTGTCGTTCGACGAGTTCTGGGCCTACCTGAACAAGTGACCCGCCGGCGACAGGGGTGCCCGCCCCGAGCGGCCCGGGCACCCCCTTCGTCACGCAGGCACGCAGGCACGCAGTCACGCACTCGTGCCGTCGTGCCGTCGCGCCCCGCGCCGGATGCGCACGCTCCAGCGCCCCTCGTGCCGCTCCAGCGTCAACGGCAGGTCGAAGCACTTGCCGACCTGGTCACCGGTGAGCACCGACGCGACCGGCCCCGAGGCCAGCACCCGTCCGTCGCGCAGCAGCACGGCGTGCGTGGTGCCCGCCGGCAGCTCCTCCAGATGATGGGTGACCAGCACCGTCGCCAGCGCCGGATGAGCCGCCCGCAGTTCCTCCAGCGCGTCGATCAGCTGTTCCCGGCCGGGCAGGTCGAGGCCGGTCGCCGGCTCGTCCAGGAGCAGCAGCCGCGGCTCGGGCATCAGCGCACGCGCGATCAGCGTCCGGCCGCGCTGCCCCTGCGAGAGCGTCGGCCACCGGGCGTCCCGCAGCGCCCCCAGCCCCAGCGTGGCCAGCAGCGCCTCGGCCCGCTCCGTCTGCTCCGGGGTGGGCCGCCACCGGGGGACCGGCTCGACCGAGTTCGTCGCCCCCGTGAGCACCACGTCCCGTACCCGCAGCGGCGAGGTCAGCGGATGGCGCGGGTCGACGTGCCCGACCAGGGTCCGCAACTCGCGCAGGTCCACCCGGCCCAGCCGGTGCCCGAGCACCTCCACCGCGCCCCGGGTCGGATGGACCACCGCGCCGAGCAGCCCCAGCAGCGTGGACTTGCCCGCGCCGTTGGCGCCGAGCAGCGCCCAGTGCTCACCGGCCCGGACGGTCAGCGAGACCTCCTGGAGGATGGGCCGCCCGTCCCGGACGACGTGCACGTCCTCGGCGCGCAGCACCTCCGTCGTCGTCTCCGTCATCGCCGCACCGCCCGCTTCCCCGCGGACAGCATCGCGAAGGCGGTCAGCGGGCCGGCGGAGAACGCCGTGGGGACCGGTTCCCCGGCGTAGGGGGGCCGCGGGCGCGCGGGAAGCCGGTCGCAGGGCCAGGTGTCGCCGGGGCCGGCCACGGGGCCGGCCCCTCGGGCGTGGAGGTTCGGGGCGAGGGTCACCCGGTCGACGTTACCGGTGCGCTCACCGTTGCCGGACAGGCGGCCCTCCACGTCCGGCGGGCGCCCAGGGCGCCGGCCGGACGGCCGTCACCGATTCGGCGCACGGCGCGGAATAGGCCGGGACCCGGTGAGGTTGTCCGGAGAACATCCCATGCATGCGCATAGACCATCCGGAGGGTCAGCCATGAAGATCGGCATCATCGGCGCGGGGAACATCGGCGGCAACCTCACCCGGCGGCTCACCGCCCTCGGCCATGACGTCTCCGTCGCCAACTCCCGCGGCCCCGAGACGCTCCGCGACCTGGCGGAGGAGACCGGCGCGACCCCCGTCCGGGCCGAGGACGCCGCCAAGGACGCCCAGGTCGTGGTCGTCACGGTGCCGCTGAAGGCGGTTCCGGACCTGCCCGCCGGCCTGCTGGACGGCGCGGCCGAGGGCGTCGCGGTGATCGACACCGGCAACTACTACCCGCAGCAGCGGGACGGCCGGATCACGGCCATCGAGGACGAGGGCCTCACCGAGAGCCGCTGGACCGAGCGGCACCTCGGCCACCCGGTGGTCAAGGCGTTCAACGGCACCTACGCCCAGGACATCCTGGACCGGCCGCGCCCTTCGGGCGACCCCGAGCGCATGGCCCTCCCGGTCGCCGGCGACGACGAGGCGGCCAAGCGCGTCGTGCGCGACCTGATCGACGAACTCGGCTTCGACACCGTCGACGCCGGCGGCATCGACGACTCCTGGCGCCAGCAGCCCGGCACCCCCGTCTACGGCCTCCGCGCCGGCGTGGAAGCCGTACGCAAGGCCCTCGCGGAGGCGTCCCCGGAGCGCCCGGCGGACTTCCGGGGCTGACCGGCGGTGAGGCGGGAGGGGCCACGAGCGCGTCACGCGCTCGTGGCCCACTCCTTCAGCGCCGCCTTGCTCGAGAAGTCGGCCACGTCCTTGTCGTGGGGTTCGCTGGTGTACTGGTGGAACCGCCACCTGGCCTTGATCCGGGGCTTGCCCGCGGTGACGTAGTCGGCGATCCACAGCCCGTCCCCGGCGTAGGAGGTGGTGTCGACGTTCAGCCAGAAGTGGCGGTTGCAGTAGAGCACCACCCGGTTGTCCGGCCGCAGTTCCTTCAGCTTGCGGATGAAGCGGTCCTTCTCCGCGTTGCTCGCGTGCGTGCCGTCGCCGGTGGTCTCCCAGTCGACGGCCAGGAGATCGCCGCGGCGGTCCGGGGCGTGACTGAGGAAGTACTCGGCCTGGGCGGTGAGGTCTCCGGGCCACAGGAAGTGGTAGAAGCCGACGACCAGGCCCGCGTCACGGCCGTGCTTGGCCTGGGCCGCGAGTCTGGGATTGACGTACGAACGGCCCTCCGTCGCCTTGATGAAGACGAAGGAGAGACCGCTCGTCGCGTAGGAGGAGGACTGGTAGGCGCTCACGTCGATGCCATGCAGCATGTGAAGGTTGTCCCCCGTGGGCGCCGTTGTGGAACCTCAGCTCCGGGTGGTCACCGAACTCAGGGCGGAGGCGGACTTCGCCGACCAGTCCGAGGTGATCAGACTGGCGTGGTTCTCGGCCAACAGGGCGAGGCGCGCGGCGACTTCCGCGTCCGTCGGAGTGGTGGAGGAGATGGCCGGCGACACGTTGTGGGCGTCGGTGGTGATGAGGATGTAGTGGTTCGCGGAGTAGAACGAGGTGTCGTAGCCGTTGTCGACGTACGTGGCCGCGTCACCGTCGAAGAACACGAACCAGGGGCGGATCGAGGCGTCGTAGCGGCTGGTGCGCGGGTCGCCGTTCGCCGCGCCGAGGACGACGGGGAAGGCCTGGGCCGCCGAGATGTTCCCGGCCGCCTTCAGGTCGCGCAGGTGGTCGCCGTACTCCTCGTCCGTCCAGTAGCTGTCGAACGGGTTGGACTGCTCCACCGTGCCCGGGATCAGGTCGAAGAGGAACTTGCCCTTGAGGGCGTCCCGGGCGGGCCAGGCGTTGGCCTTCGCGGCTGCGTCCAGTGTGCCGTACGTGCCGCCGAGCAGGTCGGCCGGCTTGTAGACGCTGCTGCCCAGCTTCTGCGCGACGAGCGTGTCGAACTCGTCCGGTCCGAGGCCCGCCTTGTCGTTGAAGCCGACCTTCATCTCGACCTTGACGACGATCGGCGGGTGGTCGGGGTGGAGCTGGTTCCAGGCGGCCATGTTGTCCAGGCAGCTGCCGAGGTCCTGGTTGCGGCTCTTGCTGTACAGCTCGCCCGGGGTCTTCGCCGCCTCGCAGTTGTTGTCGTTGCCCAGCGGGTTGCTGTGGCTGACCCGCCAGCGGTGGCTGATGCTGTCGACGTAGACGTCCAGTTCCAGCAGCGAGGCGCCGGAGTCCAGCGCCTGGGCGAAGTAGGTGTACTTGGCCTTGTCGTACGCGTTGTGCGTGCCGATGGCCGTCGTCTCGGAGAACTTCGGCGACGCCGCGTGCGCGTTGCCCGGCACCACCACCAACGAAGCGGCGGCCCCCACGAGCGCCACCAGCCGTCTCATCCCGCGTATCACCGAACTCCCTTTCGCAGCCGTCGAGTTGGCGGCAGCGTAGGGCCAAGCGGTTACTGTGCGGTAGCCCTTGAGGGAACATCAGGAGAGCCGCGGCACCGCCGACCGGGCGCCGGGCCGGTGGTACGGCCCCCTCTGCCGGGCGGGTCACCGGCTCACGGCGCGGGGGCCGGCCGGACGTGACGGCGCCGCCCCGTGCGGTGGGCGGGACGGCGGGGACGGACGGGTGCCCGTCAGGGGGCGGCGGGGGTCACCGCGCGGTGGGGTCGGGTGGCCGGAGCTGGGTCGAGGGGCGTGGTCCGCCGGGCGTGACGCGCCGCCCCGTTCGGTGGGCGGGGCGGCTGTGTGCCGGGGGAGGCGGCTGGGACGGACGGGGGCCTGTCATCGCGCGGCGGGGTCCACCGCGCGGTGGGGTCGGGTGGCCGGAGCGGGGTCGAGGGGCGGCTTCGTCGGCCCCGTGCCGGGGTGCTCGTGTAGCCCCGCCGGCCCCCTCCGGCGGGCAGGCCGCCGCAGCGTGCCCCCGGTGCCGGGTGGCCGGGTCAGCACTCGATGATGTTCACGGCCAGCCCGCCCCGGGCCGTCTCCTTGTACTTCACGCTCATGTCCGCGCCGGTGTCCTTCATCGTCTTGATGACCTTGTCCAGGGACACCTTGTGGGAGCCGTCGCCGCGCATCGCCATCTTCGCGGCCGTGACCGCCTTCACCGCGGCCATGCCGTTGCGCTCGATGCACGGGATCTGGACCAGGCCGCCGACCGGGTCGCAGGTCAGGCCGAGGTTGTGCTCCATGCCGATCTCGGCCGCGTTCTCCACCTGCTCGGGGGAGCCGCCGAGCACCTCGGCGAGGGCGCCCGCCGCCATGGAGCAGGCCGAGCCCACCTCGCCCTGGCAGCCGACCTCGGCGCCGGAGATGGAGGCGTTCTCCTTGAAGAGCATGCCGATCGCGCCCGCGGCCAGCAGGAACCGGACCACGCCGTCCTCGTCGGCGCCGGGCACGAAGTTGATGTAGTAGTGCAGGACCGCCGGGATGATGCCGGCCGCGCCGTTCGTGGGCGCGGTCACCACACGGCCGCCCGCCGCGTTCTCCTCGTTCACCGCCATCGCGTAGAGCGTGATCCACTCCATGGCGTGCGCCAGCGGGTCGCCCTCGGCGCGCAGCTGGCGGGCCGAGACGGCCGCGCGGCGGCGTACCTTCAGACCGCCCGGCAGGATGCCCTCGCGTGACATGCCCCGCTGCACGCACTCGCGCATCACCCGCCAGATCTCCAGCAGGCCCGCGCGGATCTCCTCCTCGGTGCGCCAGGCCCGCTCGTTCTCCAGCATCAGCGAGGAGATCGACAGGCCCGTCTCCCTCGTCAGGCGCAGCAGCTCGTCGCCCGTGCGGAACGGGTACTTCAGGACCGTGTCGTCCAGCTTGATCCGGTCCGCGCCCACCGCGTCCTCGTCGACGACGAAGCCGCCGCCCACCGAGTAGTACGTCTTGGTGAGCAGTTCCTCGCCGTCGGCGTCGTAGGCCCACAGCGTCATGCCGTTGGCGTGGTACGGCAGCGCCTTGCGGCGGTGCAGCACCAGGTCCCGGTCGAAGTCGAAGGCGATCTCGTGCTCGTCCAGGAGCCGGATCCGCCCCTGCGCCTTGATCGCCTCCACGCGCGCGTCCGCCGTCTCCACGTCCACCGTGCGCGGTGAGTCGCCGGTCAGGCCCAGCAGGACGGCCTTGGGGGTGCCGTGGCCGTGCCCGGTCGCGCCCAGGGAGCCGTACAGCTCCGTGCGGACGGCGGCGGCCTGCTCCAGGACGCCTTCGTTGCGCAGGCGGCGGGCGAACATCCGCGCCGCGCGCATCGGGCCGACCGTGTGGGAGCTGGACGGACCGATGCCGATCGAGAACAGGTCGAAGACCGAGATGGCCACGGTCACTCCTCAAGACAGCAGGGGGGTGGTGGGGCACCCTCGGCGGGTGCCCCACCGGGGACTTACTTGTTCAGGCCCGGGTACAGCGGGTGCTTGTCGGCGAGCGCCTTCACGCGCGCCTTCAGGGCCTCGGCGTCGTAGGACGGCTTCAGCGCCTGCGCGATCACGTCCGCGACCTCGGCGAAGTCCTCGGCCGTGAAGCCGCGGGTCGCCAGGGCCGGCGTGCCGATCCGAAGACCCGAGGTGACCATCGGCGGCCGCGGGTCGTTCGGGACGGCGTTGCGGTTGACCGTGATGCCGACCTCGTGGAGCCGGTCCTCGGCCTGCTGCCCGTCCAGCTCGGACGCGCGCAGGTCCACCAGGATCAGGTGCACGTCCGTGCCGCCGGACAGCACGTTCACGCCGGCCTCGCGGGCGTCCGGGGCCGTCAGGCGCTCGGCGAGGATGCGGGCACCCTCCACCGTACGACGCTGGCGCTCCTTGAAGTCCTCCGAGGCCGCGACCTTGAAGGACACCGCCTTGGCCGCGATCACGTGCTCCAGGGGGCCGCCCTGGAAGCCCGGGAAGACGGAGGAGTTCAGCTTCTTCGCGAAGTCCTTCCGGGCGAGGATGATGCCGCCGCGGGGTCCGCCCAGCGTCTTGTGGGTGGTGGAGGTGACCACGTCGGCGTACGGCACCGGGTTCTCGTGCAGACCGGCCGCGACCAGGCCCGCGAAGTGCGCCATGTCGACCCACAGGTACGCGCCGGCCTCGTCGGCGATCCGGCGGAACCCGGCGAAGTCCAGCTGCCGGGGGTACGCCGACCAGCCCGCGATGATCACCTTGGGGCGGTGCTCCTTGGCGAGCCGCTCGACCTCGGCCATGTCGACCAGGCCGGTCTCGGCGTCCACGTGGTAGGCGACCACGTCGAACTGCTTGCCGGAGAAGTTCAGCCGCATCCCGTGGGTCAGGTGGCCGCCGTGCGCCAGGTCCAGGCCGAGGATGGTGTCCCCGGGCTGGGCCAGCGCGAAGAGGGCCGCCTGGTTCGCGGAGGCGCCGGAGTGGGGCTGCACATTGGCGTACTCCGCGCCGAACAGCTCCTTGACCCGGTCGATGGCGATCTGCTCGGCGACGTCGACGTGCTCGCAGCCGCCGTAGTAGCGGCGGCCCGGGTAGCCCTCGGCGTACTTGTTCGTCAGGACCGAGCCCTGCGCCTCCATCACCGCGAGCGGCGCGAAGTTCTCGGAGGCGATCATCTCCAGGGTCGACTGCTGGCGGTGCAGCTCGGCGTCGACCGCGGCGGCGATCTCCGGGTCCAGCTCGTGCAGGGGCGTGTTCAGGACAGTCATACGGCTACGACTCCTCAGCCGGCGGAAAAGGCGGTGTACTCGTCGGCGGTGAGCAGGTCGGCCGGCTCCTCCGCGACGCGCACCTTGAACAGCCAGCCACCCTCGAAGGGGGCGGAGTTCACCAGCGACGGGTCGTTGACGACGTCCTCGTTGACCTCGGTGACCTCGCCGCTGACCGGCGAGTACAGGTCGGACACCGACTTCGTCGACTCCAGCTCGCCGCAGGTCTCGCCCGCGGACACCGTGGAGCCGACCTCGGGGAGCTGCACGAAGACGACGTCACCGAGCGCGTTGGCCGCGTGCTCCGTGATGCCGACCGTCGCGACGCCGTCCTCGGCGGCCGACAGCCACTCGTGCTCCTTGCTGTAGCGCAGCTGCTGGGGGTTGCTCATGGCCTGAATTCTCCTGTACACGCGAGGGTGCTGATGACGGGGGACTGCGAAAACCGCTGGTGAGCGGGCGAATGTGCGCAGCGTCACGCCCCGGCCACGGGACCGGGGTCCCCGGCGGGCGCGACCGCGCCCAGTGTCTACTTCCGGCGCTTGTAGAACGGCAGCGCCACGACCTGGTACGGCTCGTGGGTGCCCCGGATGTCCACGCCGACGCCTTCGGCGCCCGGCGCCGCGTGCGCCGCGTCGACGTAGGCCATGGCGATCGGCTTGCCCAGGGTGGGGGAGGGGGCGCCGGAGGTGACCTCGCCGATCACCTCGCCGCCGGCGACGACGGCGTACCCGGCGCGCGGCACCCGGCGGCCCTCGGCGACCAGGCCGACCAGGACCCGCGGCGGGTTCTCCTGGGCCCGGGCGGCGGCCTCGGCGAGCGCCTCGCGCCCGACGAAGTCGCCCTCCTTCTCGAACTTGACCACGCGGCCGAGCCCGGCGTCGAACGGGGTGAGGGAGGTGGTCAGTTCGTGCCCGTACAGCGGCATGCCCGCCTCCAGGCGCAGCGTGTCCCGGCAGGACAGCCCGCACGGGACCAGGCCCGCGCCCTCGCCCGCCTTGGTCAGCGCCTGCCACAGCTCGACGGCGTGCTCCGGCGCGACGAACAGCTCGAAGCCGTCCTCGCCGGTGTAACCCGTGCGGGCGATCAGCGCCGGGACGCCGGCGACCGTGCCCGGCAGGCCGGCGTAGTACTTCAGGCCGTCGAGGTCGGCGTCGGTGAGGGACTTCAGGATGCCGGGGGACTCCGGGCCCTGCACGGCGATCAGCGCGTAGGCGTCCCGGTCGTCGCGGACCTCGGCGTCGAAGCCCTCGGCGCGCTCGGTCAGCGCGTCCAGCACCACCTGGGCGTTGGAGGCGTTGGCCACGACCATGTACTCGGTGTCGGCGAGCCGGTAGACGATCAGGTCGTCCAGGATGCCGCCGTCGGCCCGGCAGATCATCGTGTAGCGGGCGCGGCCGACGCCGACGGAGGCGATGTCGCCGACCAGGGCGTGGTTCAGGAACGCGGCGGCCTGCTCGCCGGTGACGGTGATCTCGCCCATGTGGGAGAGGTCGAAGAGACCGGCCCTGGTCCGCACGGCGAGGTGCTCGTCGCGCTCGGAGCCGTAGCGCAGGGGCATGTCCCAGCCCGCGAAGTCGGTCATCGTCGCACCGAGCGCGCGATGCACGGCATCGAGCGCGGTGTGGCGGAGTTCAGTGCTGCTCATCGGACGGTCGTCTCCCAAGGCGAGCGGACAGGCGAGGATCGTTCCTCCCCATCTGTCATCGGAACCTGAGAGGTTCGCCACGACCGCCACGGGGACGACCACGGCTTGCACCTTGGGTGGAGCCACTGACACAGCGGCCCGCTTTTCAGATGTGCCTCGCCCGCGCGGTAACGGGGCCTGAGAGATTCAAGGGAGGGACTTGCTCCTTCGGCGTCCCAGCCCGGGGCTGGGAACTCTCCCGCGCGGATTCAAGCGGCCGGTATGCAGTTGGCGGGCACATCATTGCACGCCGCTCCCCGCCCATCCAGAGCGTGCTCCTTGTGACCGGGCTGTGGCAGAACGCACACGAACCCTCTACCGTTGCCCATTACCTTCTCTTTACACAGAACGGGCATGGGGATGACCGAGCCCCCTGGGGAGGACGATCACGGTGAACAGGACATCGGCCTACGCCGCCGACGCCGGCATCGCGGTGCCGGGACAGCCCTCCGCCCCGGCCCGCGACCGCCGCGCGGACCGTCCCGCCCCGGTCGTCCGCGACCTGCGCGACCGCGCGGGCCGCAGCCCGCACGCCCTGCTCTTCGGCCCCGGTGACCTGGTGGTGATCACCGGCCTGCCCGGCAGCGGCAAGTCCACCCTGATGCACCGCGCGGTCACCGGCCACCGCGTCGACTCCCAGGACACCCGCGACCGCTGGGACGCCCGCGTCCCCCGCCGCGTCCCCTACGCGCTCTACCGCCCCCTGGTCCGCCTCGCCCACTACGCCGCCCTGCGCAGGGCGCTGCGCACCGGCGAGGGCGTCGTCGTGCACGACTGCGGCACCCAGCGCTGGGTGCGCGCCTGGCTGGCCCGCGAGGCCCGGCGCCGCGGCGCCACCCTGCACCTGCTCCTCCTCGACGTCAGCCCCGACACCGCCCGGGCGGGCCAGCGCGAGCGCGGCCGGGGCGTCTCCCGCTACGCCTTCCGCCGCCACCGCCGCACCACCGCCCGGCTGCTGCGCGCGGTGGAGAAGGGGGAGCTGCCCGCCGGCTGCGGCGCGGCGGTGCTGCTGGACCGGGACGCGGCGGACGTCCTCGGCCGGGTCGGCTTCGCGCGGTGAGGCACTGTCACGGCCACCCGCTAGCCTTCTTGCTCCCAGCAGTGGTTCCCAGCAGGCGGTAGGCACATGGACTTCCCGGCGGACGTTCCCGCGGACTTCCCGGCACAGGCGCACCCCCACCCGCACGGCGGTTGGCCCGGCAACGAGCTGGAGGAGGTGCTGTCGGCCTCCCTCGGCATCCCCTCGGCGGGCGGCCGGATCGTCGAGGTCCTCGGGCGCAGCTTCCTGTGGATACCGCTGCCCAACGGCGGGGGCCCGCACAGCGGCCCGCTGGACCTGCCGACGCTGGAGATCGACGGCCAGGTGTACGTCCCGGTGTTCAGCTCCGAGGAGCAGCTGCGCCAGGCGACCGGTTCCCACATGTCGTACACCATCGCCCCCGCCGTGGAGTTCGCGCGCGGCCTGCCGCCGCAGGCGGGCATCGCGGTGAACCCGGGCGGTGTGGTCGGCATCCCGCTGCCGCCCGACGCCGTGGCCGAGCTGTGCCGCGCCGGCCGCACCCCGCTCGACGGGCCCGGCGCCGGCGGCCGGGTCCGCCTGTTCGAACCCGACTGGCAGGACGACCCGGTCGACTTCCTCGCCGCGGCCTCCGCCGAGTTCGCGGGGACCGGCGTGGTCCTCACCGCCCGCCGCTGCCTGGCCGTCATCGAGACGGCCGACCCGGTGATGTTCGTGGGCGTGGAACTCTCCCAGTGGGAGGGCGACGTCCGGAACCTGCCCCTGGACGCCCTCGGCCGGGCCCTCGGCACGGTCCCGGTCGCGTGGCCGGTCAACCTGATCCTCATGGACGTGGCCGAGGACCCGGTCTCCGACTGGCTGAAGACGAACGTCCGGCCCTTCTACCAGTACGGCCACTGAACGCACCCAAAGGGCGCGGGGCCGCATCCGCTACGCGGCTCCGCCGCGGGGCGCGGCCGGCCACGGACGACCCGCACCCGCGTACGAACCCGAGGCCCCGAGCCTCCGGGCGCTTAAGCTGTCTCCAAACGCGGGGCACGGAGCAGAAGGGCCGGTACAACAGGTGAGCGCGAGCCACAGCGGCAGCGTCGAGCACATGCTGCGCCAGGTCACCCCGGGACGCTACGACGCCTACGAGGCCCTGCTCCGCGCCCTCGCCACCCCCTCCTCCGGCCAGATCTGGATGCTCCTGTGGCACGGCCAGGCCGGCTCCCCGGACGCCCAGTACGGGGACATGGAGGTGGACGGCTGCCACTACGCCCCCTGCGTCACCTCCGCCCAGGAGCTGTCGGCCAGCGGCTGGAACCGTTCGTACGAAGTGGTCGACGGCCTGGACGTGGCCCGCACCCTCTATCCCGACCACTACGGCCTCTGGCTCAATCCGCACTCCCCGGGCGGCGGTGTCGGCATCCCCTGGCTGGATCTGCGCCGCATCGCCACCGGCCTGGACCGCCAGCCCGCCGGTCCGCTCCGCCTGTCGGAACCCGGCATCGAGATCCCGCAGTTCTACGCCCTGCTCGCGCAGAACGCGCACCGCACCCCCGCGCTGCGCTCCCTGCGCCGCGCCTGGGTCCAGCCCGCGCTCGGGGCGCCGTATCTGGCCATCGGCCTGGACGTGTACGAGACCTCGCCGGCCGCGGTCGACTCGGTGCGCGCGATGATGCAGCAGTCCATCGGGGCGGTCCCGGAGGGGCTGCCGGTCTCGACGGTCGCGATGACGGACGGCTACGACCCGGTGGTGATGTGGATGCGGGCCAACGCGCGCCCGTTCTACGACCGCGAGGCACACGCCCCCGCGCCGCAGCCGCAGCTTCAGGCGCCGGTCCCGCCGCAGGCCCCGGCCGGCGGGTACGGCTACCCGCCCGTGCACGGCGGTTACTGACAACCGGACTGCGCGGCAGGCTTTCTGAGTCCGGGTCGCAGATTTCACACGGGCACCACACTTCTGCGCGCGTAGACATCGCCCGATCGCCCCGAACCGCGTAGATTCACCGTTCTGTCCCAACTGGCCCACGTCCGATGCCCGTTACCCACTGATCGGATAACGGAATCCCCTGGACTGCATCACGGTTGCGCATACTTTCGCCGTCAGCTCTGGCGGGTGATCGCGGAGACGCTGAAGACTCCCGACTCAGACATGAGGTTGAGACCTCATGCTCGATGGCAAGTCGACAAAGCCGCAATCCGCGGCAGTTCAGGCCGGTCACCACCGGCGAGAGGGGTCGCTCACCGTGACCGCACCGATCGAGACCACCGGGGCGGCAGCCGAGGCACAGCCGGAGGCTGTGCTGGAGGGTGCCGGTAAGGGGCAGATCGAGGGTCGTTCCCTGGGCCAGATCGCCTGGACCCGGTTCAAGAAGGACAAGGTCGCCGTCGCGGGCGGCGTCATCGTCGTCCTGCTGATCCTCGTCGCGATCCTCTCGCGCCCCATCCAGGCCGCGTTCGGGCTCGACCCCAACGCCTTCAACCAGGACCTGATCAGCCCGGACACCTCGCTGCCGAAGGGCAGCTTCGGCGGCATCAGCGCGGATCACCCGCTCGGCGTGGACCCGAAGTTCGGCCGGGACATCGCCACCCGCATCCTGGAGGGCTCCTGGGTGTCGCTGGTGGTCGCCTTCGGCGCCACGGTCCTGTCCAACGTGATCGGCGCCATCATGGGCGTGATCGCGGGCTACTACGGCGGACGGGTGGACTCGATCATCAGCCGGCTGATGGACACGTTCCTCGCCTTCCCCCTCCTGCTGTTCGCCATCTCCATCTCCGCCACCCTCCAGGGCGGCGCGTTCGGTCTGGACGGTCTGCCGCTCCACCTGAGCGTGCTGATCTTCGTCATCGGCTTCTTCAACTGGCCGTACCTGGGCCGGATCGTCCGGGGCCAGACCCTCGCCCTGCGCGAGCGCGAGTTCGTCGACGCCTCCCGGGGCATGGGCGCCAAGGCCCCGTACATCCTGTTCCGGGAGCTGATGCCCAACCTGGTCGGCCCGATCATCGTCTACTCGACGCTGCTCATCCCGACCAACATCCTGTTCGAGGCGTCCCTGAGCTTCCTCGGCGTCGGCATCCAGCCCCCGCAGGCGTCCTGGGGCGGCATGCTCCGGGAGGCGGTCAACTTCTACCAGGTCGACCCGATGTTCATGATCGTCCCTGGTCTCGCCATCTTCATCACCGTCCTGGCGTTCAACCTGCTGGGTGACGGTCTCCGCGACGCTCTCGACCCGCGCAGCCGCTGACGCCTGCCGCGGAGAGCCCGAAAATTTTTCCGATCAATGGAGGGGAAAGCGCCCATCATGCGAAGGTCAGCGCTGGCCGCGATCGCGGCCATCGGCTCCGCCAGCCTGCTTCTTGCAGGTTGCAGCAAGGCCGATGACAACAAGAACGAGAACGGCACCAAGTCGGCCGGGGCCAACGCCGCGACCAAGGGCGTCGTCAACGCGTCCGACAAGAAGGGCGGCACGCTCACCTACGAGCTGTCCGACGTCCCGGACTCGTTCGACCCGGGCAACACGTACTACGCGTACATGTACAACCTCAGCCGGCTGTGGGCCCGCCCGCTGATGACCTTCAAGCCGGGCGCCGGCCAGGAGGGCAACGCCCTCGTCCCGGACCTCGCCGCGAGCAAGGGCGTCCCGAGCGACGGCGGCAAGACCTGGACGTACAAGCTGCGTTCGGGCCTGAAGTACGAGGACGGCTCGCCGATCACCTCGAAGGACGTCAAGTACGCCGTCGAGCGCTCGAACTTCGCGCGTGACGTGCTCTCCCTCGGCCCGAACTACTTCCAGCAGTTCCTGGCCGGCGGCGACAAGTACAAGGGCCCGTACAAGGACAAGAGCGACAAGGGCCTGTCCTCCATCCAGACCCCGGACGACACCACGATCGTCTTCCACCTGAAGCAGGCCTTCCAGGAGTTCGACTACCTGGTCGCCGCCCCGCAGACGGCCCCGGTGCCCAAGGCGAAGGACACGGGCGTCGACTACGTCAAGCACATCGTCTCCTCGGGCTCGTACAAGTTCCAGAGCTACGCGGAGGGCCAGCAGGCCGTCCTCGTCCGCAACGAGAACTGGGACGCGAAGACGGACCCGCTGCGCAAGCAGCTGCCGGACAAGATCGTCGTCAAGCTGAAGGTCAACCCGGAGACGATCGACAAGGACGTCCTCGCGGGCAACGCGATCGACCTCGGCGGCACGGGCGTCCAGGCCGCGACGCAGGCCCAGGTCATCACCGACCCGTCGAAGAAGGCCAACACGGACAACACCTACGGTGGCCGCCTGGTCTACATGGCGATCAACACCCAGGTCGCGCCGTTCGACAAGGCCGAGTGCCGCAAGGCCGTCCAGTACGCCATCGACAAGGTCTCGGTGCAGACCGCCGAGGGCGGCCCGATCCGCGGTGAGATCGCCTCCACGGTCCTCCCGCCGGACATCCCGGGCTACGCCAAGTCCGACGTCTACGCCACCACGGACAGCAAGGGTGACGCGGCCAAGGCCAAGCAGCAGCTGAAGGCCTGCGGCAAGTCCTCGATCTCGACGAACATCTCGGCCCGTTCGGACCGTCCGCAGGAGATCGACGCCGCCACGGCGATCATCAACTCGCTGAAGAAGGTCGGCATCAACGCCACCCTCAAGCAGTACCCGTCCGGCAAGTACTTCACCGACTACGCCGGCGTGCCGAAGTTCACCAAGAAGCAGAACATCGGCCTGGAGATGATGCAGTGGGGCGCCGACTGGCCCTCCGGCTACGGCTTCCTGCAGCAGATCCTGAACGGCAAGGCGATCAGCCAGTCCGGTAACACCAACCTGTCGCAGTACGACAACAAGGACGTCAACGCCCAGCTGTCCAAGGCGATCGGCACTCAGGACACCAACGAGCGCAACAGCCTCTACACGCAGATCGACAAGAAGGCCATGGACGACGCCGTGCTCGTCCCGCTGACCTACTTCAAGGTCCTGCTGGCCCGCCCGCAGAACTACACCAACCTGGTTTCCACGGCGGCCTTCAGCGGTCAGTACGACTACCTCAACATCGGCGTCGCGTCGAAGTAGCAGCCCCGGAAGGCAGGTGAAGGCATTGGTGCCCGCGGGCTTCGCGGCCCGCGGGCACCAGCGCCGATCCCCGTGATCTCGTACATCCTCCGCCGGACGTTCGCGGCAGTGATCCTGCTGCTGGTCGTCTCCGCGGTCACCTTTGCCATCTTCTTCCTGCTGCCACGGCTCGCCGGCCAGACAGCGGATCAGCTGGCGCAGCAGTACATCGGCAAGAGCCCGTCGAAGGCGGACATCGTCGCGGTCAAGCACAACCTCGGTCTGGACCAGCCCGTCTACGTCCAGTACTGGCACTTCATCAAGGGGATCGTGGCCGGCGCCGACTACAACCTCGGGCCCACTACGGTGCACTGCGACGTACCCTGCTTCGGCTACTCCTTCAAGGACCACGTCGCGGTCTGGCCGCAGCTCACCCAGCGCATTCCGATCACCCTGTCGCTGGCCGCGGGCGCCGCCGTGCTGTGGCTCGTCTCGGGTGTGGTCATCGGTGTCATCTCCGCGCTGAAGCCACGCTCGGTCTTCGACCGCACCTTCATGGGCATCGCGCTCGCCGGCGTCTCGCTGCCCATGTTCTTCACGGGGAACCTGGCGATCCTGCTCTTCGTCTTCAACTGGCCGATCTTCGGACGCGACTACGTCCCGTTCACCGAGAACCCCGAGCAGTGGGCCAACACCCTGTTCCCCGCCTGGTGTTCGCTGGCGCTGCTGTACTCCGCCATCTACGCGCGGCTCACCCGCTCGGGCATGCTGGAGACGATGAACGAGGACTTCATCCGCACGGCCCGCGCCAAGGGTCTGCGCGAGCGCAACGTCGTGGTCCGGCACGGACTGCGCGCGGCCCTCACCCCGATCATCACCGTGTTCGGCATGGACCTCGGTCTGCTGCTCGGCGGTGCCGTGATCACCGAGAGCGTCTTCTCGCTGGGCGGCGTCGGTCAGTACGCGGTCCAGGGCATCACCGACAACGACCTGCCCAAGATCCTCGGCGTGACGCTGCTCGCCGCCTTCTTCGTCGTGATCGCAAATCTCGTGGTGGACGTGCTCTACGCCGCCGCCGACCCGCGGGTGAGGCTCTCGTGACCGAACTCTCCAAGACCGGCGCGGCGGTGGGCGAGCCCACCGAGTCCGGCAAGGCGCCCGAAGCCTTCCTGGAGGTCCGCGACCTCAAGGTGCACTTCCCGACCGACGACGGCCTGGTGAAGTCCGTCGACGGGCTCAGCTTCTCGCTGGAGAAGGGCAAGACCCTCGCCATCGTGGGCGAGTCCGGCTCCGGCAAGTCCGTCACCTCGCAGGCCATCATGGGCCTGCACCGGCTCGGCACCCGCGGCAAGAACGTGCAGATGTCCGGTGAGATCTGGCTGGACGGCAAGGAACTGGTATCCGCCGCCCCGGACGAGGTGCGCAAGCTCCGCGGCCGCGAGATGGCGATGATCTTCCAGGACCCGCTGTCCGCGATGCACCCCTACTACAAGGTCGGCGACCAGATCGTCGAGGCCTACCGGGTGCACCACGACGTCAGCAAGAAGGTCGCCCGCGCGCGGGCCGTGGAGATGCTCGACCGCGTCGGCATCCCCGAGCCCGCCAAGCGCGTCGACGGCTACCCGCACGAGTTCTCCGGCGGTATGCGCCAGCGCGCCATGATCGCCATGGCGCTGGTGAACAACCCCGAACTGCTCATCGCGGACGAGCCGACCACCGCCCTCGACGTGACCGTCCAGGCGCAGATCCTCGACCTGATCCGTGACCTGCAGAAGGAGTTCGGCTCCGCGGTCATCATGATCACTCACGACCTCGGCGTGGTCGCCGAGATCGCCGACGACGTCCTCGTGATGTACGGCGGCCGGTGCGTGGAGCGCGGTCCGGCCGGCGAGGTCTTCGAACAGCCGCAGCACCCCTACACCTGGGGCCTGCTCGGCTCGATGCCCCGCATCGACCGCGAGACCTCCGAACGGCTCATCCCGGTCAAGGGCTCCCCGCCGAGCCTCATCAACGTCCCCTCGGGCTGCGCCTTCCACCCCCGCTGCCCGTACGCGGACATCCCCAAGGGGAACGTCACCCGCACGGTGCGCCCCGAGCTGGAGCAGGTGAGCACCGGGCACTGGTCCGCCTGCCACCTCTCGGCCGAGGACCGCCAGCGGATCTGGACCGAAGAGATTGCGCCCAAGCTGTGAGTGAGACCAAGAAGACGGACACCGTCGCCGAGGCCGTGGTCCCGAAGCAGGCGTCGGCTCCCGAGGAGCGGGACGTGCTGCTCAAGGTCGAGGGGCTGACCAAGCACTTCCCGATCAAGAAGGGCCTCCTGCAGCGGCAGGTCGGCGCCGTGAAGGCCGTCGACGGCATCGACTTCGAGGTGCGCAAGGGCGAGACCCTGGGCGTGGTCGGCGAGTCGGGCTGCGGCAAGTCGACCATGGGCCGGGTCATCACCCGCCTCCAGGACCCGACGGACGGCAGGATCACCTTCGAGGGCCAGGACATCACGCGGCTGAGCACCGGGCAGATGCGCCCGCTGCGCCGCGACATCCAGATGATCTTCCAGGACCCGTACGGCTCCCTGAACCCCCGGCACACCATCGGCTCGATCGTCTCGGCGCCCTTCCGGCTCCAAAGCGTGGAGCCCGAGGGCGGGGTGAAGAAGGAGGTCCAGCGGCTCCTCGACCTGGTCGGCCTCAGCCCCGAGCACTACAACCGCTACCCGCACGAGTTCTCCGGCGGTCAGCGCCAGCGCATCGGCATCGCCCGCGCGCTCGCCCTGAAGCCGAAGCTGGTCGTGGCGGACGAGCCGGTCTCCGCGCTGGACGTGTCGATCCAGGCGCAGGTCGTCAACCTGATGGACGACCTCCAGCAGGAGCTGGGCCTCACATACGTGATCATCGCGCACGACCTCTCGGTCGTCCGGCACGTCTCGGACCGCATCGCGGTGATGTACCTCGGCAAGATCGTGGAACTCGCCGACCGCACCTCGCTGTACGAGTCGCCGATGCACCCGTACACCAAGGCGCTGATGTCGGCCGTGCCCGTGCCGGACCCGAAGCGCCGGGGCCAGAAGAACGAGCGCATCCTGCTGCGCGGCGATGTGCCCTCGCCCATCGCCCCGCCCTCCGGCTGCCGCTTCCACACCCGGTGCTGGAAGGCGACGCAGATCTGCAAGACCACCGAGCCCCAGCTCGTGGAGCTGCGGCCGGGCCAGCGGGTCGCCTGCCACCACCCCGAGAACTTCGCCGACCAGGCCCCGCAGGACACGGTCCTGCTGACGGCGGCGAAGGAGGCGTCGGAGCTGGTACCGGACACGGTGCTCTCCGAGGGCGCGGCCGGCGAGGAACCGGCGACGGCGACGGAGACGGCGGCGGCCGACACGGCGGTCTCGGAGAAGCCGGCGGCGTCCGAGGAGAAGGCGGCTCCCGACGAGGCGGCCTCTGAGGGCGAGGCTTCCAAGGAGGCGGCGTCCGAGGAGACGGCGGCTTCTGAGGCGGCGGCGTCCGAGGAGGCGGCGGCTTCCGAGGGCAAGGCTCCCAAGGCGGCGGCCTCTGAGGCGGCGGCCCCCAAGGAGGCGGCCTCCGAGGAGGCGGCTTCTGAGGCGGCGGCCCCCAAGGAGCCGGCTTCCGGCAAGGCGGCCTCCGAAGAGCACGCCAAGGGCGAGCCGGCTTCCGAGGCTGCGGCTTCTGACGAAGAGCCCGCCGAGGGCGAGGCGGCTTCCCAGGAGGACGCGGCCGGCAAGGGCGAGGCGGCGGCTTCCGGTGTGAAGACCGGTCCCGGTGCGAAGGTCTCGGCCGGGAAGCCCGCGCCCGCGGCCGACGCCCCCGCCGAGGAGCCCTCCGCGTCCACCGCCACCGGCGCCGCGGCCGACGCCCCGGCGGAGGGCTCGGGCGACAGCGTGGCCGTCGCCGAGGAGACCGGCCGTGCGGCCGAGGCCACCGGCGAGGCGTCCGGCGCAGACTCCCAGGAGTCAACCGGCAAGTAGCGCATGACAACTAGGCAAAGTCATGTACATGCCTGAGCGGGGGAGTGCAGAGTCGTCCGTGTCCGACCACTGATCGGCACGCTCGAAAGGGACGACACATGGCACTCTCCCGTTCGGCACGTCTGGGGGCTGTCGCCACCGCGGCAGCCTCCTTTCTCGTCGTCGCCGCCTCCTCCGCTCCCACCCCCGGCGCCCCCGGCATCGGCGACCCCTACTTCCCCCGGCTGGGCAACGGCGGCTTCGACGCCCGCCACTACGACCTGGACATCGCCTACGCCCCGGACACCGGCCGCCTGGACGGCCGTACCACCCTCAGGGCCCGCGCCACCCAGGAGCTCTCCTCCTTCGACCTCGACCTCCAGCAGCTGGAGGTCACCGGCGTCCGGGTCGACGGCAGACCGGCCCGGTTCACGCGCGACGGCGACGAGATGACCGTCACCCCGCGCCACCCGCTCCCCGAGGGACGGGACTTCACCGTCTCCGTGACCTACGGCGGCGTACCGCGGGCCCTCGGCGGGCCGATCATCTTCGGCTCCGACTACGGGTGGATGAAGACCCCCGACGGCGTCTTCGTCGCCTGCGAACCCAACGCCGCCTCCACCTGGTTCCCGTCCAGCGACCACCCCTCCGACAAGGCCACGTACGACATCCGGATCAAGGCTCCCCGGGGCCTGACCGCCGTCTCCAACGGCCGGCTGGTGTCGACGTACGACAAGGGCGGCTCGACGTACACCCACTGGCGGGAGTCGAAGCCGATGGCGACCTACCTCGCCACCGCCACCATCGGGAAGTTCGACGTGCGCACCGGGCGCACCCCCGGCGGCATCCCCGTCTACGTCGCCATCGACCCCGTGCTCAAGGACGGCAACAGCGTCGACGTGTACGCCGTCACGGCCGCCGCCACCGACTACTGGTCGCAGGTCTTCGGGCCGTACCCCTTCGAGGAGACCGGCGCGATCGTCGACGACATGCCGCAGGCCGGGTTCTCGCTGGAGGTGCAGAGCAAGCCCGCCTACTCGGCCGTGCGCAACGAGTCGACCATCGTGCACGAGCTGGCCCACCAGTGGTTCGGCGACTCGGTGAGCGTGGCCCAGTGGAAGGACACCTGGCTGAACGAGGGCTTCGCCACCTACGCCCAGTGGCTGTGGGCCGAGCACCAGGGCACCCGCAGCGCCCACGACTCCTTCCTGGCCGCCTACGGCTCCCGCCCCGCCGGCTCCGCCTTCTGGCAGATCAAGGTCGCCGACCCGCAGCGGGACACGATGTTCGCCTCCGCCGTCTACCAGCGCGGCGCGATGACGCTCCAGGCGCTGCGCGAGCGGATCGGTGACACGGCCTTCTTCAAGCTGCTGCCGGCCTGGACGAAGCTCCACCGGTACGGCAACGCGGACACCGCCGGCTTCATCCGCCTCGCCGAGCGCGTCAGCGGACAGCAGCTCGGCGGCCTCTTCGACACCTGGCTGTTCACCACAGGGAAACCCGCCCTGTGAGCCTGGCTTTGTAAGGCCCACGCACTGCGGCGGGTGAGAATGTCAGGGTGCAGCTCCAGCAACTCTTCAGTCCCTCCGTCCAGCACACGCTCGATGTGATCGGCATCTTCGTCTTCGCGATCTCCGGCGCCCTGCTGGCCGTGCGGAAGAACTTCGACGTCTTCGGCATCGCCGTGCTCGCCGAGGTCACCGCGCTGGGCGGCGGGCTGTTCCGCGACCTGGTGATCGGGGCCGTGCCCCCGGCCGCCTTCACGGACCTGGGGTACTTCCTCACCCCGCTGCTTGCCACGCTCGTCGTCTTCTTCCTGCATCCGCACGTGGAGCGCATCCAGGCGGCGGTGCTCGTCTTCGACGCGGCCGGCCTCGGCCTGTTCTGCGTCAGCGGTACGACGAAGGCGTACAGCTACGGTCTCGGCCTGACCGCGTCGGCGACGCTGGGCCTCGCCACCGCCGTGGGCGGCGGCGTCCTGCGGGACGTGCTGGCCAACGAGGTGCCCTCGCTGCTGCGCTGGGACCGCGACCTGTACGCGGTCCCGGCGATGGTCGGCGCCACGATGGTCGTGCTGTGCATCCGCTACGACGTCCTGACCCCGTTCACCAGCGGGCTCGCGGTGATCACGGCCTTCGTGCTGCGCCTGCTCGCGATGCGGTTCCACTGGCGAGCGCCGCGCGCGTGGAACCGCCGGTCGACGGTGACGGAGGAGTAGCCCCGGGCGCCCTCCCGGCGACCGAGGTGTCCCGGCCCCTGGCGTGGCCCTGGCCCATCTGGAGGGTCAGCCAGCGGAAGACGGTGTCGACCTGGGGGCGCCACAGCGCCATGGTGTGACCGCCCGCGCTGCGTGGCAGGAACACCACCCGCACGGTGGTCGGCGCCTTGGCGACGGCCTCCAGGGCCATGCCCGCCTGGTAGCCGTCGCCGGACTCGCCGGAGAGGTACAGCGCGATCCGGGGCGGCACGGCCTCCCGCCTGAGCAGCAGATAGGGGTTGTTCGCGGCGCGCAGGGCGGGGGTCTGGGCGGCGAGGGAGTCGCGTTCGCCGATCGGGTCGTTGTAGCCGGACAGGCTCACCGCGGCCCGGTACCGGTCGGGGTGGGCCACGGCGAGCTTCACCGCGCAGTGCGCGCCCGCCGAGTACCCGGCCACCGCCCAGCCCCGGGGGGCGGGCTCGGCGCGGAAGTTGTCCATGACCATCTTCGGGACGTCGACGCTGAGCCAGCTGTCGGCGTTGACCTGCCCCGGGACGTTGGCGCAGCCCGTGTCCACGCCGGCCAGCAGGTTGGTGCGCGGGGCGACGAGGATGAACGGCGCCACCCGGCCGCTCCTCATCAGCGGCAGCACCTGCTCGTGCGCCTTGAGCGACCCGAACCACGCCTTCGCGGAACCGGGGTAGCCCGGCAGCAGCTCGACCACCGGGAACTTCTTGTTCCGGTAGGCCGGTTCGCCGTACTGCGGCGGCAGCCAGACGTAGACCTCGGCGTTCACGCCCGAGACCCGGCCCCTGAGCTGGGTGACGCGGACCCCGCCGGCCGCGCGCATGCCGGGCCCGTCGGCGGCCGTGAAGGTCTGCCTGACCTTCGGCAGCCGGGTCACCGTGATGCCGCCGGTGCCGTCCTTGCCGAGGTCGGCGGCCCGCTGGACGTGGTCGCCGGTGCCGAGCAGGTCGGCCCAGTTGTCATAGAGGTTGTTCTGGTTGTTGACCAGTACGAAGACCAGGGTGACGGCCGTGCCCTGGGCGAACAGCAGCATGAGGACCCGGGCCGTGATCCGCAGGGGCTCGGGCCCGCGCATCCGCGACCACAGGACGAGCGGCAGTATGAGGGCGACGACCGAGAGCAGGACGGTCGTGTAGAGGAACGGAGTCCCGGTGAGGCTCATGTCCCCATAGAGGGCGATCCGCCGCCGGAGGTTGTGGACAGGTCCGGACACTTACCGAGAAATTGCCGGAACCTCACCCGGGGGCCGGAGCGGACCGACTGCTGGGCACCCCGCTGCCAGACACAAGAAAGCTACCGCTTAGTAGTTGTCTGCTGTACCGTGCAGCCATGCCAGAAGCAGCTTCCGCCCCTTCCCCGTCGCGGGCCCTGACCGGCGACAGCGAGTTCGACCGCGACACCGCGGTCACCCGGCGCGGGCCCGGCGTCTACGACACCGGCCTCTCGGCCGGCTGGACCATCCTCGGCGCCGTCAACGGCGGCTACCTGCTGGCCGTGCTCGGCCGGGCCCTCGCGGACGCCCTCCCGCACCCGGACCCCTTCTCCGTCACCGCGCACTACCTGACCGCCTCCCGGCCCGGCCCGGCGGTCGTCCGCACCACGACCGTCCGCACCGGCCGCACCCTCTCCACCGGCCAGGCCTCGCTCTTCCAGTACGACGAGGAGGGCAACGAGGTCGAACGCATCCGCGTCCTCGCCTCCTACGGCGACCTCGCCGCCCTCCCCGACGACGTCCGCACGACCGCCACCCCTCCCGCGATGCCCCCGCTGGAGCAGTGCTTCGGCCCCGAGGACGGGCCGTCCCCGGTCGAGGGCGGCTCCGCCATCGCCGACCGGCTGATGCTCAAGCTCGACCCCGCCACCCTCGGCTGGGCGCTGGGCACGCCGTCCGGCAGGGGTGAGATGCGTGCCTGGTTCGGGCTTGCCGACGGGCGGGACGCCGACCCGCTCTCGCTGCTCCTGGCCGTGGACGCCCTGCCGCCCACCGCTTTCGAGCTGGGCCTGAAGGGCTGGGTGCCGACCGTGGAACTGACCGTGCACGTCCGTCACCGGCCGGCCCCGGGCCCGTTGCGGGTCTCCATCACCACCCGCAACCTGGCCGGCGGCTTCCTGGAGGAGGACGCCGAGGTGTGGGACAGCGCGGACCGCCTGGTCGCCCAGTCCCGCCAGCTGGCCCGGGTCAGACTCGGCTGAGCGGCTCGCGCCCCAGCCAGGCCGCCAGCCGCTCGTAGGGGCCGGCCGCCGGCGGCGCCTCGCGGCGGGCCCCGAAGGGCGTCTCCGTGCCGCGGGGCCGGGTGTCCGGCAGCACCGCGCGGGCCGTCGCGAGCGCGAACTCGGCCAGCTCCGCGTCGAGTTCGCCCGTGGGGACCCCGATCGCCTCGGCCAGGTCCCAGGTGTGCGTGACGACCTCCATGACGTAACCGGAGAGCGCCCCGTGGCCGGGGACCTCGCCCCAGGGCACCCGCACCGGGGCCACCATCCGCGCGTCGCTCTCCCAGGCGGCGAGGACACGGACCCGCACCTCCTCGTAGGCCGCGGCCCAGCCGTCGTCAGCGACGCCCTCGGCGGTCGGCTGCACGGCGAGCCCGTCACCGCCCTCGCCCACCACCGCGATCCGCCGGGTGACGCCGACGACGTGGCTCAACAGGTCCCGGACGTCGAACTCGGCACAGGGCGTCGGCCGGGTCAGGTCCTCGGGCCGCACGGTCCTGATCAGGTCGGCCGCCTGCGCGGTGGCGCGGACGTAGACGGGGCGCGGGTCGATGAAGCCGGTGCTGCCGGTGCTGGTCATGGTGTGTCTCTCCCTCGGTCGGTGGGGCGAGGATGCCCGGATAACCTGACAACCGGCGTCAGGATTTGTCCCGCACCCGGCGACGGCGCGATCCTGACGCGGTGAAGTCCGACCGGCTGCTGTCGATCCTGCTGCTCCTCCAGACCCGGGGCCGTGTCCCCGCGCCCGAACTCGCCGACCGGCTGGAGGTGTCGGTCCGCACCATCTACCGGGACGTCGAGGCGCTGTCCGCCGCCGGCGTCCCGGTGTACGCCGAGCGCGGCCGGCACGGCGGCATCGAACTCCTCCCCGGCTTCCGCACCGACGTCACCGGGCTGACCGCCGACGAGTCCCGCGCCCTGTTCGTCCTGGCCGCGCAGGGCGCCCACGCCGCGCTCGGCCTCGACGCGGCCCTCGGCTCGGCCCTGCGCAAGGTGATGGCCGCGCTGCCGGCGCCGCACCGGCCCGCCGCCGAGGTGACCAGCCGCCGCGTCCTGGTCGACGCCACCCGCTGGAAGAGCGGCCCGCGGCAGGCCGCCGACCTGGACGTGCTCCAGGACGCGGTCTTCTCCGACCGGCGCCTGGCACTGCGCTACCGGCACAGCGGGGAGCGGGAACCGCGGACGTACACGGTGGACCCCTACGGCCTCGTCGCCAAGGCCGGGGTCTGGTACCTGGTCGCCGACCGGCGCGGCCTGCCCCGGCTGTTCCGCGCCGACCGGGTGCGCTCGGCCCGGCTGCTGGACGAGCCCGTGCGGCGCCGGCCCGGGATCGAACTCGCCGGCCTCTGGGAGCTGTTGCGCCGGCAGGTGGAGGAGCGGGAGAACGAGGTCGAGGTCACCGTGCGGGTACGGCGGGAACTGCTCGACATGTTCCAGCGCATGGCCGCCGCACAGCTGACGGCTCCGCCCGAGGACGACGGCGCGGGCGAATGGGTCACCGCCCGGCTGGCCTACCCGGTGCTGCGCGCCGTGCGCCAGCTCCTCGCGTTCTCCGACCGGGTGGAGATCCTGGACCCGCCCGAGGCCCGCGCGGAACTGCTGGCCGGGGCCCGCTCCGTCGCGGCCCTGTACGAGCAGCGCTGAGCCGCGGCCGGGCGTGACGGGACGGCTCAGTCCAGCCAGTGGGCGCGGCCGATGCTGATCAGCCGCAGCTGGCGGGTGGCGAGCTGTGCCACCCGCTCCCGCTCCTGCGCCGGGGCCTCCAGCGCCTCGAGGAAGAGGGAGGCGGTGATGAGCATCTGGTCGACGTAGAGGTGCGCGAGCATCAGCAGGTCGTCGTCGCTCCAGCCCGCCGCCTCCGGGTCCTTGGCCAGCTCGGCCTTCACCTCCTCGGCGAACCGGTGCAGCTGGGCCCGGATGGCCTCGCGCACCGGCTGGACCCCGCCATGCCGTTCCCGGGCGATGAACCGGACATGTGCGGGGTACGCGTCTACGTGACGAGCGATCAACTCGACGGCACGCGCGATGCGTTCCTCACTGTCGCCCGTCGCGGACACCGTCGTCCGCACCATCGGATGCAGGCTGCCCAGCGCCTCGTCGACCAAGGCGACCCCGAGGTCGGCGGTCGAGCGGAAGTGCCGGTAGAAGGCGGTCGGGGCGACACCGACGGCCCGGGTGACCTCGCGCAGACCCAGGCTGCTCAGGCTCTGTTCCTCGAGCAGCGCGAGGGCCGCGTCGAGGAACGCCTGCCGGGTCTTCTGCTTCTGGGCCTGCCGGATGCCGACGGTGTGACTCATGTCATCCAGTTAACAACTGTTCTCCGGAATTGAAAAGCCGTCGGGAGCGCTACACTCAAAGTCAGTGAACAACTGTTACTACAATTGTTCACCCAAACTTCACACCGGCCGAACACGAGGCATATCGGAGGGGGGATCTGATCCCATGCTGTTCCTCGTCGCCGCACTCATGCTGCTCGGCGTCGTGCTGGGCACCGTCGCTCACGCGCCGCTGACCGTCACCGCCGTCCTGGCCGCCGTCATCGCCGTCTGGCTCGGCGTCTTCGCGATCCGCGAGCGCCGCCGCCGCACCTCGGCCCACTGACCCCGGATCTCGGCCAGCCGACCACAGGAAAGCACTCCAGGAGCTGAGCGCCATGCACCTCACCGCACCGGCCACCGGCCGCACCCACGCCGCCGCCCGCCCGCGCCCCCGCGACGCCGACGGCATGGCCGTCGCGTCCTTCATCCTCGGCCTCCTCGGCCTGCTCGTGCTCAACCTCTTCCTCGGCCCGGTCGCCATCGTCCTGGCCGTGGTCGCCCTCTGGCGCGGCACGACCCGCCGGGGTCGCGCCTACCTCGGCCTGACCCTGGGCGTCGCCGACCTGGCGGCCCTGCTGATCGCGATGGAGGTCTCGGGCACGGTGTCCTGGAGCCTGTGACGTCCCCCGGCACGCCACGGCGCACCACGGACGACAACACGGCCCAGACCCTCGCCGCCTCGGCCACCCAGCCGCACCGACCGGCTCCCCGCCGCACCGCCGTCGGCCACCCGGCCGCGCCCGCCGACCGGCCCCGCCGCCTGACCGCACCCGCACCGCCGCGGTGCGCCCCATGCCCGCCGTGGGCAATCGTTCCGCAGGGCGGAACGGGTGGGCACGGCCAACAGCGCCGGGTGCGCCGCCACCAAGCCCAGGTGCGACCAACGCAAGGCGCTCAGGCGCCGCCGGCGCAACGCGTCCAGGCGCGGCCGGCGCAACGCGCGGAGCCGGCGGCACGCCCTCGCGGCCGAAGCCGACCGCGGGGGAGCCGTAGAATCGGCTCACCATGGCTTACCTCGACCACGCCGCGACCACCCCGATGCTCCCGGAGGCGGCGGAGGCATTCACCGCCCAGTTGAGCATCACGGGCAACGCCTCCTCCCTCCACGCATCCGGCCGCCAGGCACGCCGTACGGTCGAGGAGTCCCGCGAAACCCTCGCGGAAGCCCTCGGCGCCCGCCCCAGCGAGGTCGTCCTCACCTCCGGCGGCACCGAGGCCGACAACCTCGCCGTCAAGGGCTTGTTCTGGTCCCGCCGCGACGCCGACCCGGCCCGCACCCGCGTCCTGGCCAGCCCCGTCGAGCACCACGCCGTGCTGGACGCCGTGCACTGGCTCGGCGAGCACGAGGGCGCCACCGTCGAGTACCTCCCCGTCGACTCCTACGGCCGCGTCCACCCCGAGGCGCTGCGCGAGGCCATCGCCCGCAACCCCGCCGACGTCGCCCTGGCCACCGTGATGTGGGCCAACAACGAGATCGGCACGGTCATGCCGGTCCGTGAACTGGCCGACGTCACCGCCGAATTCGGCATCCCGCTGCACGCCGACGCGGTCCAGGCCTTCGGTCAGGTCCCGGTCGACTTCGAGGCCTCCGGCCTGGCCGCCATGACCGTCTCCGGGCACAAGATCGGCGGGCCGTACGGCATCGGCGCGCTGGTCCTCGGCCGCGAGCACACCCCCGTACCCGTCCTGCACGGCGGCGGCCAGGAGCGGCACGTGCGCTCCGGCACGCTGGACGTCCCGGCCATCGCCTCCTTCGCCGTCGCCGGCCGGCTCGCCGCCGAACAGCGCGAGTGGTTCGCGCGCGAGATCGGCGCCCTGCGCGACCAGCTGGTCGACGCCGTGCGCCGCGCCGTACCGGACGCGATCCTCGGCGGCGACCCGGCGCCCGAGGGCCGGCTCCCGGCCAACGCCCACTTCACCTTCCCCGGCTGCGAGGGCGACTCCCTGCTGCTCCTGCTGGACGCCCAGGGCATCGAGTGCTCCACCGGCTCCGCCTGCACCGCGGGCGTCGCCCAGCCCAGCCACGTCCTCCTCGCCACCGGCACCGACCCGGACCTGGCCCGCGGCACCCTGCGCTTCTCCCTCGGCCACACCTCCACGGAGGCGGACGTCGAGGCCGTGGCCAAGGCGATCGGCCCGGCGGTGGAACGCGCCCGCGCGGCCGGGCTCACGTAGCCGCGCGGGGGGACGCGGACGCCCGTGCCCTTTCCCGCTCGGCCTTCTCCCGCTCGGCCCGGACCAGGCGTATGTACCGGTCCCAGTCCCAGAACCGCCCCGGATCGGTGTGGTCCGTGCCCGGCACCTCCACGTGCCCGATGATGTGCTCGCGGTCCACGGGCATGCCGTACCGCTCGCATATCGCCGCCGTCAGCCGCGCCGAGGCCGCGTACATCTCGTCCGTGAACGACGAGGCGTCCTCCACGAAGCCCTCGTGCTCTATCCCGACGCTGCGTTCGTTGTACTCGCGGTTGCCCGCGTGGAAGGCCACGTCCAGCTCCCGGACCAGCTGGGTGACCCGCCCGTCCTGGCGCACGATGTAGTGCGCCGCCGCCCCGTGCCCCGGGTCCCGGAAGACCTTCACCGCGGACGCGTAGCCGCCCTGGGTGACGTGGACGACCACCCGGTCCACCCGGTAGTCGGACGGCCGGTCCGCGAGCCGGTAGTTCGCCGCCGAGGCCCCCACCCAGCGCGCGCCCCGGAAGTCCACCGCGCCCGCCACCCGCGGCTTGTCCACCCCGGGCATCCGCCACCACAGCCGCGACAGCTCCTGCCGGGCCAGCACGGCCGTGCCCACGGCCGCCGCGGCCCCGCCGGCCAGCAGCGCCCGCCGGCCCAGCCGCCGGTCCGCGTCGTCCTTCGCCGTGCCCATGTCCGCCCCCGTCGCCGCCGGTGTCACCGGCCCCGTCGCCACCCTCTGCGATCGTCAACGGATACCAGGCCGACGCGGTTCCCGCGCCCCGTACCCTGGAAGGGCTATGACTGACACCCCGCAGCGCACCCGCCCCCTCCGCGTCCTCGCCGCCATGTCCGGCGGAGTCGACTCCGCCGTCGCCGCCGCGCGCGCCGCGGAAGCAGGCCACGACGTCACCGGCGTCCACCTCGCGCTCTCCGCGAACCCGCAGTCGTTCCGCACCGGCGCGCGGGGCTGTTGCACCATCGAGGACTCGCGCGACGCCCGCCGCGCGGCCGACGTCATCGGCATCCCGTTCTACGTCTGGGACCTCGCCGACCGCTTCCGCGAGGACGTCGTCGAGGACTTCGTCGCCGAGTACGAGGCCGGCCGCACCCCGAACCCGTGCCTGCGCTGCAACGAGAAGATCAAGTTCGCCGCGCTGCTGGACAAGGCACTGGCCCTCGGCTTCGACGCAGTCTGCACCGGCCACTACGCCAAGGTGATCGTGAACCCGGACGGCTCCCGCGAGCTGCACCGCGCCTCCGACATGGCGAAGGACCAGTCGTACGTCCTCGGTGTCCTGGACGAGAGGCAGCTCGCGCACGCGCTGTTCCCGCTCGGCGACACGGTCACCACCAAGGAGGAGATCCGCGCGGAGGCCGAGCGCCGGGGCCTGGCCGTGGCCAAGAAGCCCGACTCGCACGACATCTGCTTCATCGCCGACGGCGACACCCAGGGCTTCCTGGCCAAGCGGCTCGGCAAGGCCGAGGGCGACATCGTGGACGAGTCCGGCGCCAAGCTGGGCACGCACGAGGGGGCGTACGGCTTCACCATCGGCCAGCGCAAGGGCCTGCGGATCGGCACTCCGGCCCCGGACGGCAAGCCGCGCTACGTCCTGGACATCTCCCCGGTCACCAACACGGTCACCGTCGGCCCGGCCGACGCCCTGGACGTCACCGCCCTCACCGCGATCAAGCCCCGCTGGTGCGGCACCGCCCCCACCGGCCCCGGCACCTACACCGCCCAGCTGCGCGCGCACGGCGGCGAGACCGAGGTGACCGCCGAGCCCGTCGACGGCACACTGCGCGTGACCTTCACCGAGCCGGTCCGCGGCGTCGCCCCCGGCCAGGCGATCGTCCTGTACGACGGCACGCGCGTGGTGGGCTCGGCGACGATCGCGTCGACCACGCGCGCGACGGCCGCGGCGGTCTGAACCGGCCCCCCGTCCCGGGAGGACGGCGGGCTCAGCCCGCGAAGAACTCCGCCAGCACCGGCCCCAGCACGTCCGGTTCCACCACGTGGGTCTGGCCCTCCAGGACCCGGTACGTGCCCTGGGGCACCGTCTGGGCGATCTCCCGGGAGGCCGCGCGCATCCACCCGGGGCTCGCGCCGCCGGCGACCGCGAGCACGGGCGCGCCGATCGCGGCGAGCCGGTCCCGGGGGAGCAGGCCGTCGCCCATGACCGCGTCGTCGTGGGCGAGGCTGGGGGCGACCGCCTCCATGCCGGCCCACATCGGCGACTCCCGGGCACGCCGGATCATCTCCTCGCCGAGGCCCGTCAGGCGCAGGAACAGCTCCACCGCGTCCCCGCGCCGGCCCTCGCCGAGCGCCCTGCCCAGCTGCTCCTTGTAGGTGGCCTCACGGGCGGCGCCGCCCGCCAGGTGGTCGGCGTAGGGCACCTCGTAGACCGCCGCGCGGGCGACGGGCAGCCCGCTCGCCGCCGCGCGCAGGACCAGCGCGCCGCCCGAGGAGGCCCCGAAGAGCGCCGGCTCGCCGCCCACCGCGTCGAACAGCGCGGCCAGGTCCTCGATCTCGCGCTCGACCTCGTACGGCGCCGTGTCGCCGCTCGCGCCGCGGCCCCGGCGGTCGTAGACGACAGCCGTGCAGCGGTCCGCGAGGCGCTGGGCCAGGGGCGCCACGGTGCCGCCGGTGGACATCGCGCCGCTCACCAGGATCACCGTGGGCCCCTGGCCGATCACTTGGTACGCGAGGGGGGTGCCGTCGCGGGAAGTCGTCTTCTTGTCCATGGCCGTGCAGACTGCCGCACGGCACGGCGCTCATCGGTCACGACACGGCGACGCCGGGGGTGGTCATGCGACCTCGGTGTCGTAGAAGCAGTAGTGGTCCTTGATCTCCGCCACCTCGTCCTTGGGGTCCGGATACGCCCAGACGAGGTCCGGCGCGTCCGGCAGCGACCAGTAGGACGCCGTGCCCTTGAAGGGGCACACGGTGTGCGTGTCGGAGGGCGTCAGCAGATCGAGGCGGACGTCCTCGGCGGGGATGTAGTACCTGACCGGGCAGCCCGTCTCGCGCAGTTCCAGGGGCCGGTCGGACTCCGCGAGCACCTGGTCGCCGCGCACCACGCGCACGTGCCGCTCGCTCTTCCGGATCGTGATCGTGTGTCCTTGGGTCATACCGTTTCCAGCGCCGGGAGGGGCCGTGCTTCTTCCCGTCCGGCGCGGGGCCCGTACGGTAGAGGCCATGAACATCTGCGTCTTCCTGTCCGCCGCCGACCTCGACGAGCGCTACACCCGCCCCGCGCGCGAGTTCGCGGAACTGCTCGGCAAGGCCGGCCACACGCTCGTCTGGGGCGGTTCCGACGTCGGTCTGATGAAGGTGGTCGCCGACGGTGTGCAGGAGGCGGGCGGCAGGCTGCTGGGCGTGTCCGTGGAGTTCCTGGCGAACAAGGCGCGGCCCGGCGCCGACGAGATGATCATCGCGGCCGACCTCGCCGAACGCAAGAAGCTGCTGCTGGAGAAGGCCGACGCCGTGGTGATCATGGTGGGCGGCACCGGCACGCTGGACGAGGCCACCGAGATCCTGGAGCTGAAGAAGCACGGCCGCACCGAGAAGCCCGTCGTGCTGTTGAACACGGCGGGTTTCTACGACGGCCTGCGCGAGCAGTTCCGCCGCATGGAGGCCGAGGGCTTCCTGCCGCGCCCGCTGGCCGAACTGGTCTTCTTCGCCGACGAGCCGGTCCGTGCCCTCGCCTACCTGGAGTCCGCGGTCTGAGCGGCCACCGCCGCGGGACCCGGCGTCCGGTGATGCGAGCATGGCGGTCATGGCTACTCATGTGATCACCGGAGCCGGTTCCGGCATCGGCGCGGCCGTGGCCCGCCGGCTGCACGCGCGCGGGGACGAGATCGTGCTCCACGCGCGCGACGCGGGCCGGGCGAAGGAGCTGGCGGCCGGGTTCCCCGGCGCGCGCACCCTCGTCGGCGACCTGGCGGACCCGGACAAGCTGTCCTGGGCGTTCTCCCACCAGACGCTCCCGGACCGGATCGACTCCCTGCTGCACATCGCCGGAGTCGTCGACCTCGGCGGCGTCGGCGAGCTGACCCCGAAGTCCTGGCGCCACCAGCTCAACGTCAACCTGATCGCCCCCGCCGAGCTGACCCGGCACTTCCTGCCGCAGCTCCGGGCGGCCCGCGGCCATGTGATCTTCGTCAACTCCGGCGCCGGCCTCTCCGCCAGTGCGGGGTGGTCCGCGTACGCCGCCTCCAAGCACGGCCTGAAGGCCCTCGCCGACTCCCTGCGCCAGGAGGAGCACGCGAACGGCGTCCGCGTCACCTCGGTCTACCCCGGCCGCACCGCGAGCCCCATGCAGGCCAAGGTGCACCAGCAGGAGGGCAAGGAGTACGACCCGTCGAAGTGGATCGACCCCGAGTCGGTCGCCACGGCGATCCTGACCGCCCTGGACCTGCCGAGGGACGCGGAGATCAACGACCTGACGGTACGTCCGGGGCGCTGACCTCGTCCGGAGGGTTCCGTAGGCTTCCCTGGTGAGCGAAAACAGCCAGTTCAGGTTCCCGGGGGCCACCGGCGTCGGTTCCCTGCCCGGCGGGGACGCGAGAGAAGCCGCCAAGACCGCCACCGGGTCCTTCGAGGACTTCCCGTTCCTCGCGGAGCTGCCCGCGCGCGGGCCCGGCGCCGACATGATCGGCCGCACCGCCGGGATGCTGGTCGAGCTCTACGCGCGCGTGGAGCCCAGCGGGTGGCGGATCGGGGACCGGCCGGGCCGGGACACCAGGCGGGCCAGGTCCTGGCTCGGCGAGGACCTGGACGCCCTGGAGGAGTACACCCAGGGCTACGAGGGCGACCTGAAGGTGCAGGCGGTCGGACCGTGGACGCTGGCCGCCGCCCTGGAGCTGAAGAACGGCGAGGCCGCCCTGTCCGACCCCGGCGCCTGCCGGGACCTCGCCGCCTCGCTCGCCGAGGGCCTGCGGCTGCACCTCGACGAGGTGCGGCGCCGCGTTCCGGGCGCCCGGATCGTCCTCCAGCTCGACGAACCCTCCCTCACGGCCGTCCTGCGCGGCCAGGTCCGCACCGCGAGCGGCTACCGCACCCACCGGGCCGTGGACCGGCAGATCGTGGAGGCCACCCTCCGTGACGTCGTCGGCACGCACGCAGGCGGGCCGGTGGTGGTGCACTCCTGCGCCCCGGACGTGCCGTTCGCCCTGCTGCGGCGGGCCGGCGCGGCGGCCGTCTCCTTCGACCTCGCGCTCCTCACCGCGCGTGACGACGAGGCGATCGGCGAGGCCGTGGAGGGCGGTACCCGGCTGTTCGCCGGTGTCGTGCCGGGCACGGACGGCCCGTTGTCAGACCCTGCCGGTAGCGTCATGGGTGTCAGGACGTTGTGGCGCAGGCTGGGGCTGCGTCCGGGGCTGCTCGCGGAGGCGGTCACGGTCACCCCGGCGTGCGGTCTGGCGGGCGCTTCCCCCGCGTACGCGCGCCAGGCGCTCGCCCACTGCGTCCGGGCGGCGAGATCCCTCGCGGACAACCCTGAGTAACGGGAGGACGACACGGTGGCCGGCGACAAGCAGGCGGAGACGACGGCGGTGCCCGCCGAGGCCCGCGACAAGCACGCGCAGCTGGCGGAGCAGGTCGAGGAGCACCGCTTCCGGTACTACGTGAAGGACGCTCCCGTCATCAGCGACGCGGAGTTCGACCAGCTCCTGAAGTCCCTGGAGGCCCTGGAGGAGCGGTATCCGGAGCTGCGCACCCCGGACTCGCCCACCCAGAAGGTCGCGGGGTCGTACGCGACGGAGTTCACGGCGGTCGAGCACCGGGAGCGGATGCTCTCGCTCGACAACACGTTCAACGACGACGACCTGGCCGCCTGGGCCGACCGCGTCGCCAGGGAGCTGGGCGACCAGGCGTACCACTTCCTGTGCGAGCTGAAGGTGGACGGCCTCGCGGTCAACCTCACCTACGAGAAGGGCCGGCTCACGCGCGCGGCCACCCGCGGCGACGGCCGCACCGGCGAGGACATCACGCCGAACGTCCGGACGATCGCGGAGATCCCGGACCGCCTGAACGGCGACAAGGTGCCCGACCTGGTGGAGATCCGCGGCGAGGTCTACTTCCCGATGGAGAGGTTCCTCGAACTGAACGAACGCCTGGTCGCGGCCGGCGACAAGCCCTTCGCCAACCCCCGCAACGCCGCCGCCGGTTCGCTGCGCCAGAAGGACCCGAGGGTCACCGCGACCCGCCCGCTGCACATGGTCGTCCACGGCATCGGCGCCCTGGCGGGCTTCTCGGGCATGACCCGGCTCTCGCAGGCGTACGACCTGCTGAAGACGTGGGGCCTGCCCACTTCCCCGCACAACCGCGTGGTCGACGACCTCGCCGGCGTACGGGAGTTCATCGCGTACTACGGCGAGAACCGCCACTCCGTCGAGCACGAGATCGACGGTGTCGTGGTCAAGCTGGACGAGATCCGCCTCCAGGGCCGGCTCGGCTCCACCGCGCGGGCGCCGCGCTGGGCGATCGCGTACAAGTACGCGCCGGAGGAGGTCAACACCAAGCTCGTCGACATCAAGGTGGGCGTCGGCCGCACGGGCCGCGTCACGCCGTACGCGCAGGTCGAGCCGGTCACGGTCGCGGGCAGCGAGGTGGAGTTCGCCACCCTGCACAACCAGGAGGTCGTCAAGGCCAAGGGCGTGCTCATCGGCGACACCGTGGTGCTGCGCAAGGCCGGTGACGTCATCCCGGAGATCCTCGGTCCGGTGGTCGACCTCAGGGACGGCAGCGAGCGGGAGTTCGTGATGCCGGGCGAGTGCCCCGAGTGCGGGACGCCGCTGCGGCCGATGAAGGAGGGCGACATCGACCTCCGCTGCCCCAACGCCCGTGGCTGTCCCGCCCAGTTGCGCGAGCGGGTGTCCTATCTCGCCGGCCGGGAGTGCCTGGACATCGAGCACTTCGGCGCGGTGGCCGCCGCCGCGCTCACCCGCCCGCTGGAGCCGGCCGACCCGCCGCTGGTGGACGAGGGCGACCTGTTCGACCTGACGGTGGAGAAGCTGCTGCCCATCAAGGCCTACGTCCTCGACCCGGACAGCGGCCTGCCCAAGCGCGACCCGAAGACCGGCGAGGAGAAGGTCGTCACGGTCTTCGCCAACCAGAAGGGCGAGCCGAAGAAGAACACCCTCGCCCTGCTGGCGAACATCGAGGCGGCCAAGTCGCGTCCGCTGGCCCGCTTCCTGAACGGGCTGTCGATCCGGCACGTGGGACCGGTGGCCGCGCAGGCGCTGGCCCGCGAGTTCCGGTCCGTCGACCGCATCGAACAGGCGACCGAGGAGGAGCTGGCGGCCACCGACGGCGTCGGCCCCATCATCGCCGCCGCGCTCAAGGAGTGGTTCGCCGAGGACTGGCACCGCGAGATCGTCCGCAAGTGGAAGGCGGCGGGCGTCCCCTTGGAGGACCAGTCGTCCGGCGAGGAGGAGGGGCCGCGTCCGCTGGAGGGGCTCACGGTCGTCGTCACCGGCACGCTGGAGCACTTCACCCGGGACGGCGCCAAGGAGGCGTTGCAGCGCCAGGGCGCGAAGGTGACCGGTTCGGTGTCGAAGAAGACTGCGTTCGTCGTTGTGGGTGACAACCCCGGATCGAAGTACGACAAGGCCATGCAGCTGAAGGTTCCCGTGCTGAACGAGGACGGTTTCGGCGTCCTGTTGGAACAGGGCCCCGAAGCGGCGGCCGAAGTCGCGCTTCCGACCGGGGAGTAGCGGTTGAAGGCCACCCGATCGGCGCATATCAGATGCATACGGGTGGCCCGGGCGCATTCGGGCAACCGTCGGAGACCGCTGCCCGTGGAAGCCTTCCGCGGCCTACTGTTGAGGTGTGCGCCTGCCGTGCCCAGCTACGGCTGGGGCATTTCCGTGCCCTCCACAGGCACGGGGAAGGTTTCTTCGACGCGGAGCCGCTGATGGTTGTCGGGCATCGGGCCGCGTGGCGTGGGCACCGCCGGCTGTGAGAGGGACGGGAATGGAACCGACCGAGAGCGCCGCCCCGGACTCATGGCTGCGCCTGCGCCGCCGCGCGGGCGCCTGGCGGGTCAACCGGTGGACCGGACGGGACGACGGGCGCCCGGCCGTGCGGCAGCGCCCGGCCGGACCGGGCGCGGCCACCGACGCCCGCGCCTCCCTGTCCGCCGTCGCGCCCGTACCCGGTCTCGCCGGGGCCGACGCCGAACGGCACCTGTCCTGGCCCGCCCTGCCCGCGGCCGCCGTGACCGCCGCCGGACTCGTCCTGGGCGCCGGCTTCTACCGTGCCTACACCGGCCACCACGCCCTCTTCCCCGGCGGCACGGTCGGCTGGTCGCTGGCCCTGCTCACCGGCGTCATCGTCGGCCACCTCGTCATGCTGGGCCGCGCCCGCTGGTGGGGCGGCACCGGATCGGGCGCCGCCCTCACCCTCGCCGTCCTGCTCCTGTACGGCTGGCTGCCCGCCGGCCTGGTCAGCCTCACCGTCGTCGTCCTGGTCGGCATCGCCCGCCGCAACCGCTGGCGGCAAGGGGTGCTGCACGGCGCGGCCGACATCCTCGGCATCGGCGTCGGCGCCCTGCTGCTCGGGGCGTTCGGCCGGGTCCCGAGCGTCGAGGAGCCCTGGCGGCCCGGCTCCTGGAGCGTCGTCGCGGCACCCGAGATCGTGCTGGTCGCGTTCGTCTACCTCGCCGTCAGCCGCGGCCTGCTGTGGTACCTGTACGCCCCGCGCGGCGGCGGGGTGCCCACCGTGGCCCGCACCGCCCTGGTCCGGCAGGGCCTGGTCGCCGTCGCCCTGCTCGGCATCGCGCCGCTGCTGTGCGCCGTCGCCGACACCCAGCCGGTCCTGCTGCCGCTGTTCGCCATCCCGCTCATCGCCCTGGACTCCACGCTGTGGATGGCCCGCGCCCGCGCCGAGGAGCAGCTGCGCGACCCGCTGACCGGGCTGCCCAACCGGCAGTGGCTGCTGGAGCGCATCTGGACCGCCCTGGACGACGCCGACCGCATCGGAGCGCGCTCCGCGCTCATGCTGATCGACCTCGATCGCTTCCGGTCGGTGAACGACACCCTCGGTCATCTGGCCGGTGACCGGTTGCTGCTCCAGATCGCCGACCGGCTGCGGCTCGCCCTGCCGCGCGGCGCCGAGGCCGCCCGGCTCGGCGGTGACGAGTTCGCCGTCTTACTGCCCGTAGCCGACTCCACCACGTCGGCCACCCGCGTCGCCCGCGGCCTCGTCACCGACCTCAGCTCCCCGCTCGACCTGGACGGACTCACCCTCGTCCTGGAGGCCAGCGCCGGCGTCGCCGTCTTCCCCGACCACGCTCTCGACGCCGAAGGGCTCCTGCGCCGCGCCGACGTCGCGATGTACCAGGCGAAGAGGGACCGTACGGGCGTCGAGGTCTACGAGTCCAAGCGGGACTCCAACACCCCCGACCGCCTCGGCCTGCTGGGCGACCTGCGCCGGGCGCTGGACGCGCACGAGGTGCAGCTCCACTACCAGCCCAAGGTCCGCTTCGACGGACAGGTCGCCGGCCTGGAGGCCCTCGTCCGCTGGGTGCACCCGGAGCGCGGGAAGGTGCCGCCGGACGAGTTCATAGCGATAGCCGAGTCCTCGGGGCTGATGCCCCACCTCACCGAGTACGTCCTGGAGACCGCGCTCGGCCAGGTCGCCCGGTGGCGCGCGCAGGGGCTGCGGGTGCCGGTCGCCGTCAACGTCTCCCCGCGCGACGTCCACACCCCGGGATTCGCCGGGTCGGTCGCCGCGCGCCTCGCCCGGCACGGCGTCCCCGCCGGGGCGCTCCAGCTGGAGATCACGGAACACGTGCTGCTGGAGGACCCGCAGCGGGCCGCCGACACCCTCGCCGGGCTCACCGGCCACGGTGTGAAGATGTCCCTGGACGACTTCGGCACCGGCTACTCGTCGCTGGTGCACCTCCGGCGGCTCCCCGTCAGCGAGCTGAAGATCGACCGCTCCTTCGTGGCCCGGCTGGCCGTCGACGCCCAGGACGCGGAGATCGTGCGCTGCACGGTGGATCTCGCGCACTCCCTGGGCCTGCTGGTCGTCGCCGAGGGGGTCGAGGACGACGAGACGTGGGAGCGGCTGCGGGACCTGGGCTGCGACGCGGTGCAGGGCTGGCTGGTCGCCGCGGCGATGCCGCCCGAGGAGACCACGGCCTGGCTGCTGGCGCGGGGCTCCCGCGGCTGGCAACGGCCGCGCGCCGCGCTCCCCGCGGCCGAGTAGCCCCCGGCCGGGTGGTCAGCCCCCCGCGAAGTGGCCGATGAACAGCGCCAGGTGTGCCTCGTGCGCGCGTTCCGGCAGCCGGCCGCCGCGCGTCAGCGTCACCAGGCCGTGCAGCCCCGCCCAGAACGTCTCCGTCAGCAGCCCGGGGTCGTCGCCCCCGGCCGCGACCGGTTCCACCGCGAGCAGCAGTTCGGCGAAGGCCTCCCGCAGGGGCGCCGGCGCCTCCCGCTTCGCGACCGGCAGGTCCACCAGGTGGGTGAACATCGCGTCGTAGAGGGCGGGCCGGCGCCTGCCGAAGGACGTGTACGTCCCCGCGACCGCCGCCAGTGCCCTGCGCGTGCCCCGCGCCGCCGTTCGGGCCCGCCGTAGCTCCGCCGCCAGGTCGGCGCACCCCTGCACCGCGACCGCCGCCATGATCGCGCCCTTGCCCTGGAAGTGGCTGTAGAGGACCGGCTGGCTGTACTCGATCTCGGCGGCCGGCCGGCGCGTGGTCACCGCGTCCCAGCCCTCGGCCTCCGCCAGCTCCCGGGCGGCCGTGACGATCAGCCGCGCGCGTTCCGCTCGTTCGCGCTCCCGGCGCGCCTGGATCGGCATGACCGTGATCCTAGCAACGCTAGCCAATCTGTCGACGATCTGCTAGCTTCGCTCTATCATCTAGCAATGCTAGAAAATTCGATGGGGGAGCACCGCACATGACCGTCACCGCCTACACCCTGGCCGTCCTGCTCGACCTGTTCTGCGTGTTCCTCGGCTACCGGTTCTGGTTCCGGCCCGGTCCCGCGGCGGACGGCTACGGAGTCCCGGCCGACCCGCACGGCGACGCCCGCGCCTACCTGTCGGTCAAGGGGCTGAGGGACGGCACCCTCGGCCTGGTGGGCCTTGCCCTGCTCGCCTTCGCCGGCGCCCGCTCCGAGGCGTGGTTCATGCTCTGCGTGGCACTCGTGCCGTTCGTCGACACGCTGATAGTCCTGCGCGCCGGCGGGCGGAAAGCCGTCGCCTTCGGGATCCACTTCGCCACCGCGATCGTCGTACTGATCAGTGCCGGACTGCTCTTCGCGGTCTGACCGCCCCGCAGCGGGCGCCACACACGAGGGGGATGCCGCCATGTCGTTGTTCGTGCCCAGGTTCGACGAGACCGTGCTGGTCCGGGACGCCGAGGCAGAGGTCGTCGGCGGCGCGCCCGTCGCCGTCAGGCTGCTGGCCGACAGCAGCGCCAGCGGCGGCGCGCTGTCCACCGTGCGCGTCACGCTCGCCGAGGGCGCCGACGGGGCCCGACCGCACGTGCACCACGACTCGGCCGAGATGTTCTACCTGCTCGACGGCGAGGCCGAGGTGCTGTCCGGCGACGACGTCGTCACCGCCGGGCGCGGCGACCTGGTCGTCGTCCCGCCGGACCGGCCCCACGCCTTCGCCGCCGCCCCCGGCAGCACCGCGGACCTGCTGATCGTCATCACCCCGGGCGTCGAGCGCTTCGAGTACTTCCGCCACCTCCAGCGCATCCGCCTCGGCGAGGCGACCCCGGAGAGCCTGCTGGAGGTCCAGGAGCTGTACGACAACCACTTCCTGGCGAGCCACGCCTGGGACGGCCGGCACCGGTGAGGCCGCGGCCGGGCGAAACCGTTTCACGGGCACGAGGCCGCGCCCCATAGGATTGGGGCTGGCCGTCCCGTTCCCGTCTGTCGCGCTTCGGGCGGACGACGAAGAACGGCACGACCAGCCCCCGGCTCAAAACCACACACTCACCCCAGAGGATCGCTGCATGCCTGGCATCACGCGCGAGGAGGTCGCCCACCTCGCCCGGCTGGCGCGTCTGGAGCTGAAGCCCGAAGAACTCGATCACTTCGCGGGACAGCTGGACGACATCATCGGCGCGGTCGCCCGCGTCAGCGAGGTCGCCGACCAAGACGTACCGCCGACCTCCCACCCGCTGCCGCTGACGAACGTCATGCGGCCGGACGAGGTCCGTCCCTCGCTCACCCCCGAGCAGGCGCTCTCCGGCGCCCCGGCACAGGAGCAGCAGCGTTTCAAGGTGCCGCAGATCCTGGGGGAGGAGTGACCGCCATGACGGACCACAACAGCATCATCAGGCTCACCGCGGCCGAGACCGCCGCGAAGATCGCCTCCGGCGAGCTGACGGCCGTCGAGGTCACCGAGGCCCACCTCGCCCGGATCGAGGCGGTCGACGAGAAGGTGCACGCCTTCCTCCACGTCGACCGCGAGGGCGCCCTCGCCCAGGCCCGTGCCGTGGACGAGAAGCGGGAGCGCGGCGAGAAGCTCGGCCCGCTGGCCGGCGTCCCGCTCGCGCTCAAGGACATCTTCACCACCGAGGGCGTGCCCACGACCGTCGGCTCGAAGATCCTCGAGGGCTGGATCCCGCCGTACGACGCGACGCTCACCAAGCGGCTGAAGGCCGCCGACGTGGTGATCCTCGGCAAGACCAACATGGACGAGTTCGCCATGGGGTCCTCCACCGAGAACAGCGCCTACGGCCCGACCGGCAACCCGTGGGACCTCACCAAGATCCCCGGCGGCTCCGGCGGCGGCTCCTCCGCCGCGCTGGCCGCGCACATGGCCCCCCTCGCCATCGGCACCGACACCGGCGGCTCCATCCGCCAGCCGGCCGCCGTCACCGGCACGGTCGGTGTGAAGCCGACGTACGGCGCGGTCTCCCGCTACGGCATGGTCGCGTTCTCCAGCTCGCTCGACCAGGGCGGCCCCTGCGCCCGCACGGTGCTCGACGCCGCGCTGCTGCACGAGGTCATCGCCGGTCACGACCCGCTCGACTCCACGTCCATCGACGCCCCGGTCCCGCCGGTCGTCGAGGCCGCCCGCAACGGCAGCGTCCAGGGCATGCGCGTCGGCGTGGTCAAGCAGTTCCGCGGCGAGGGCTACCAGGCGGGCGTCATCCAGCGCTTCGACGAGTCCGTCGAGCTGCTGAAGGAACTGGGCGCCGAGATCGTCGAGCTGGACTGCCCGTCCTTCGACCTCGCCCTGTCGGCGTACTACCTGATCGCCCCGTCCGAGTGCTCCTCCAACCTCGCCCGCTTCGACGGCCTGCGCTACGGCCTGCGGACCGGCGACGACGGCACGCACTCCGCCGAGGAGGTCACCTCCCTCACCCGTGAGGCGGGCTTCGGCCCCGAGGTGAAGCGCCGCGTCATGCTCGGCACGTACGCCCTGTCGAGCGGTTACTACGACGCGTACTACGGCAGCGCCCAGAAGGTCCGCACGCTGATCAAGCGGGACTTCGACAGGGCCTTCGAGCAGGTAGACGTGATCGTCTCCCCGACGACCCCGACCACCGCCTTCGCGATCGGCGAGCGCGCCGACGACCCGATGGCGATGTACCTCGCGGACCTGTGCACCATCCCGACCAACCTGGCGGGCAACGCGGCCATGTCCCTGCCCTGCGGCCTCGCCCCGGAGGACAACCTCCCGGTCGGCCTGCAGATCATCGCGCCGGTGATGAAGGACGACAGGCTGTACAAGGTGGGCGCCGCCGTCGAGGCCGCCTTCGTGGAAAAGTGGGGTCACCCGCTGCTGGAGGAGGCACCGTCGCTGTGAGCGCACTGACCAAGGCCAAGGGCTTCAAGAAGTCCAGGTCCGGTACGTACCTGTCCATGGCCGCCACCGCGTTCGGCGCGGTCGGCGCCGCCAAGCAGATCAAGAAGGCCCGCGCCGAGAACGACACGCTGCGGCTCGTCGACGCCGTCGTCACCGCCGCCGGCATCGTCACCGGCCTCGCCATCCTCTACCGCGAGCTGAAGCGGCTGGGCGACGACGACGTCCTGCTGGGCTGAGAGGGAAGTTTTCACCGTGACCACCACGACCGACCTGGTGTCGTACGAGGACGCGCTGGCGTCGTACGACCCCGTCATGGGCCTTGAGGTCCATGTCGAACTCGGCACCAAGACGAAGATGTTCTGCGGCTGCTCGACGGCGCTCGGCGCCGACCCGAACAGCCAGACCTGCCCGGTCTGCCTCGGCCTGCCCGGCGCGCTCCCGGTCGTCAACGCGACCGGCGTCGAGTCCGCGATCAAGATCGGTCTCGCGCTGAACTGCGAGATCGCCGAGTGGTGCCGCTTCGCCCGGAAGAACTACTTCTATCCGGACATGCCGAAGAACTTCCAGACCTCCCAGTACGACGAGCCGATCGCCTTCAACGGCTACCTCGACGTACAGCTGGAGGACGGCGAGGTCTTCCGCGTGGAAATCGAGCGCGCCCACATGGAGGAGGACACCGGCAAGTCGACGCACGTCGGCGGCGCCACCGGCCGCATCCACGGCGCGTCCCACTCCCTGCTGGACTACAACCGCGCCGGCATCCCGCTGATCGAGATCGTCACCAAGCCGATCGTGGGCGCCGGCGAGCGCGCCCCCGAGGTGGCGAAGGCGTACGTCCGCGAGCTGCGCGAGCTGATCCGTGCGCTCGGCGTGTCCGAGGCCCGCATGGAGATGGGCCAGATGCGCTGCGACGTGAACCTGTCGCTGATGCCCAAGGGCGCCGACAAGTTCGGCACGCGCTCGGAGACGAAGAACGTCAACTCCCTGCGCTCGGTGGAGCGCGCGGCCCGCTTCGAGATCCAGCGGCACGCGGCCGTCCTCTCCGGCGGCGGCACGATCGTCCAGGAGACCCGCCACTTCCACGAGGACACCGGCTCCACGACCTCGGGCCGCGTGAAGGAGGAGGCCGAGGACTACCGGTACTTCCCGGAGCCCGACCTGGTGCCGGTCGCCCCCTCGCGCGAGTGGGTCGAGGAGATCCGCGGGGCCCTGCCCGAGCTGCCGCTGGCCCGCCGCACCCGGCTGCTGGCCGAGTGGGGCATCTCCGCCACCGACATGCAGGCGATCCTCAACGCCGGCGCGCTGGACCCGATCGTCGCCACCATCGACGCCGGTGCCGACGCGGCCTCCGCCCGCAAGTGGTGGATGGGCGAACTGGCGCGCAGCGCCAACGAGTCCGGCAAGGCGCTGGAGGAGCTGGCGATCACGCCGCAGCAGGTGGCCCGGGTCACCGAGCTGGTCGCGAAGGGCGACCTGAACGACAAGCTGGCCCGCCAGGTCATCGAGGGCGTCCTCGCGGGCGAGGGCACCCCGGACGAGGTCGTCGACAAGCGCGGTCTGAAGGTCGTCTCCGACGACTCCGCGCTCGGCACGGCCGTCGACGAGGCCATCGCCGGCAACCCGGCCATCGCGGACAAGATCCGCAGCGGCAAGGTGGCCGCGGCGGGCGCCCTGGTCGGCGCGGTCATGAAGGCCACCCGCGGCCAGGCCGACGCGGCCCGCGTCAAGGAGCTGATCCTGGAGAAGCTGGGCGTCAGCGAGGGCTGACGGCAGGCGGTGCACGGCCCCGGAGGGACGCCCTCCGGGGCCGTACCGCCAGGTGCGGGGCCCCCACCGCCCGGGCGGCCCCGGCGGCGGGGGCCCCGCTCCGATGCGTCCGCCGGGCTTCGTACGGGCCGTTCGCGTGCCCCGCGCCCCCGGTACCGCCCCGCACCAGGGCCTCCCGGCCGGGGACGGTACGCTCGCCCGCCATGAGTGGACGCACCGATTCCGACATCGAGCCCCCGATAACCGAGGAGTCGGAGGGGTACGTCGAGGACGCGCGGCGGGCCCGGTGGACCGCGGCCGGCACCGGAGCGCTCCTCGGTCTCGCGGGGCTCGCCGCCTCCCTGCTGCGGCTCACCGGGTCCGCACCCGCCCGCGTGCCGGCGGCCTACGCCCTCGGTGCCGCCGTCTGCGCGCTCGCGGCCCTCCTCGGCTCCCAGGGCCGTACCCGCAGGGCCCTGTGGCTGCTCATCGCCGGGACGATGGTCATGGCGCTCGGCGACCAGTTCGACTGAGGCCCTTGTCCAGCCGGCCGGGCAGCCACCAGTCGACGGCACCGAGCAGATGCATGAGGGCGGGCCCGGCCGGCGCCCGGTGCACGCACTACGGAAGGAACAACGGCACGATGTACGCGATACCGCTCGGTGACGCCGCCGAACTGCGGCCCCTGGAGGTCTGGCACGCGGAGGAACTGCTCGCCACCATCGACCGGGGCCGGGAGTTCATCGGCCGGCACGTCGGTCTGGCGGACGTGGTGTCCGACCTCGACGGGGCCCGGGGCTGGCTGAAGGCGTACGCCGACAAGCGCGCCGCCGACGCCGGCGGCCTGCACGGCATCTGGCTGGACGGCACCCTCGTCGGCGGCCTGCTGTTCCGCGTCTGGGACACCCCGGCCGGGGTCTGCGAGGCCGGCTGCTGGCTGGAGCCGGCCGCGGCCGGGCGGGGGCTGGTCACGCGCGGGATGCGGGTGCTGCTCGACTGGGCCTTCGAGGAGCGCGGCATGCACCGGGTGGAGTGGCAGGTGTCCTCGGCCAACGAGCCGAGCATCAACGTGGCCCGGCGGCTCGGCATGACGCGTGAGGGCGTGCTCCGCGAGAACTACCGGCACCGGGGCGTGCGCACCAGCACCGAGATCTGGTCGGTGCTCGCGCCCGAGTGGCGTGCGGCACGCGCGCGTACCGCGCACGACGATCATTAAGGGACCTCTCAGAGAGCGTCCGTACGGTGCCAGGCATGGCAACGAACACAGCGGAAGGCGCCACGGGCGGCACTGAGGCCGGCACCGGGGCGCGCAAGGACGACGAGACGACGACGGCCGCCGCTCCCGCGGCGCAGCAGGCCGCCGAGAACGAGGCCCTCGAGGAGCCGGCCTCCGAGGAGGCCGCGGAAGCCGACGGCGGCGAGGCGGGCGATGCGACGGAAGCCGCCGGCGGCAAGGCGCCCTCCGGGGTCGGCCAGGGCGCCGGCGCCGTCGTCTCCGCGGCGCTGGGCCTGGTCTCGCTCAGCGGCGGCTGGATCGGCACCGTCGCGTCCGCGCGCGAACAGCTCGTCGGCCAGTTGCAGACGTCCTCCACCGCGAGCGTCGCCCGGCAGATCAAGGAGGTCTACGGCGACGCCTGGCACACCACCGCCCTGTGGGCCGGCCTGTTCGCGCTCGCCGCGCTGATCACCGGCGTGGTCGTGCTGGCCCGGCCCGCGTTCGGCACGCCCGGACGCCCGCAGCCCGCGTGGATCAAGTCGGTCGCCTGGGCGGGCGTCTCGCTCGGCGTCATCGGACTGCTGCTCGCCGTCCTGAAGTACTCCGACGCCCTGCTCGGCCTGCCCTCGACCGGCTGAGAGCGCGCCGGGGCCCGCAGCCCAGGGGGGCCTTAGGGCGCGTGTGAGCGACTCACCGCCGCCCTAAGGCCCCTTACGCGTGCGTGCGGCCCGCCCGCCGCCGCGAAGATGCGGCACTCTCCCGATGTGGCGGACCCCTCCGGGAAACGAGGGTGGAGGCGTCGCGGAAAGCGGCACACGACACCGTCCCTCCCGGAAGGACCCGCCATGTACGCCCTCGAACTGCACCGCCTGCGCTCCGCCGAACTGCGTCGCACGGCCCAGGAGGACCGCCTGGCCCGCGAGGTCCTGCGGTCCCGCCGCGCCGCCCGCCGCGCCGACGCCGCCGGCGACGGTGCCCCGGCCGCCGAGTCGCATACCGACCGCCCCCGCCGGCACCGGCTGCCACGCACCGCGTGACCCTGCCGCCCGCCGGCACGGCAGCGCCGGCCACCGGTACGACCATCACACAGGGGGTGTGGAAAACCGGTGCCGGGCCGTTCCGGCCCCGTGCGATGCTCGGGCCCGTGGAGAACAGGTCCGTCAGTCCCGTGTTCGTCGGCCGCGCCGACGAGCTGGACACGCTGAACGACGCGCTCGCCCGTGCCGCCCGGGCCGAGCCGCAGGCGCTGCTGCTCGGCGGCGAGGCCGGCGTGGGCAAGACCCGCCTCGTGGAGGAGTTCGCCACCGCCGCCGCCCGGCACGACGCCGTCGTCGCCGTCGGCGGCTGTGTGGAGATCGGCGCGGACGGACTGCCGTTCGCCCCCTTCTCCGCGGCGCTGCGCGCCCTGCGCGACACCCTGCCCGAGGAGTTCGCCGCGGCGGCGGCCGGCCAGGAGGAGGAACTGGCCCGGCTGCTGCCCGACCTCGGCGAAGCCGGCTCCGGCCGCCCCGACGAACAGGGCACGGCCCGCCTGTTCGAGCTCACCGCCCGGCTGCTGGAGCGGATCGCCGCCGAGCACACCGTCGTCCTCGTCCTGGAGGACCTGCACTGGGCCGACGCCTCCACCCGTCACCTCCTCGCCTACCTCTTCCGCACCCTGCGCGCCGGCCGCCTCCTCGTCCTGGCCACCTACCGCTCCGACGACATCCACCGCCGCCACCCGCTGCGCCCGCTGCTCGCCGAACTGGACCGGCTGCGCACCGTCCGCCGCGTCGAACTCGCCCGCTTCACCCGCGAGGAGGCCGGCCGCCAGATCGCGGGCATCCTCGCCGCCGAACCCGATCCCGCACACGTGGACGAGATCTACGCACGCTCCGACGGCAACGCCTTCTTCATCGAGGAGCTGGCCGTCGCCGCCACGACGGGCGACTGCACCGGCCTCAGCGACTCCCTGCGCGACCTGCTCCTGGTCCGGGTCGAAGCACTGCCCGAGCCCGCCCAGCGGGTCGCCCGGATCGTCGCCGAGGGCGGCTCCACGGTGGAGTACCGGCTGATCGCCGCCGTCGCCCGGCTCGCCGAGGACGACCTCATCGAGGCGCTGCGGGCCGCCGTCGGCGCCAACATCCTCACCGCCGCCCGCACCGGCGACGGCTACCGCTTCCGGCACTCCCTGGTCCGCGAGGCCGTCGCCGACGACCTGCTGCCCGGCGAACGCTCCCGGCTCAACCGCCGCTACGCCGAGGCCCTGGAGGCCGACCCGGCCCTGGTCCCGGCCGACGCCCGCGTGATGCGCCTGGCCAGCTACTGGTACCACGCCCACGACGCCGCGAAGGCCCTGCCCGCCGTCCTGTCCGCCGCCGTCGTCGCCCGCCGCCGGCACGCCTACACCGAGCAGCTGCGGCTGCTGGAACGGGCGATGGAGCTGTGGGACAGCGCCCCGGCGCAGGTCCGCTCCGCCCTGCGCCCGGTCGACTACGCCGAGGTCTACCCCCCGTGCGGCTGCGACCCGGCCGGCACACCGCTGCGCTACCTCGACCTGCTCGCCGAGGCGGCCGTGGCGGGCCGCTTCGGCGGCGAGCGGGAACGCGCCCTGAAGATCACCAAGCGGGCCCTGCGCCTCCTGGAGGAGGAGCCGGACCCGCTGCGCGCCGCCTGGTTCTGGGTGCAGCGCTCCCGGCTGATCCAGGCCACGGCGCGCGGTGACGGCCGGCAGGAGCTGGCCGCCGCCCAGGAGCTGGTGCGCGGACTGCCGCCGTCCGAGGTGCACGCGGAGGTGCTGGCGGTCGCCGCCAGCTGGTCCATGCAGCGCCGGCCGGGCCCCGAGGCCCTGGCCGCCGCCGAGCGGGCCGTGGAGTACGCCCGCATGGTCGGCGCCCGGGAGACCGAGCTGGACGCCCGCCTCACCCTGGGCGGGCTGACCGCGGAGGCCGGCGAGCCGGAGGCCGGTCTGGCTCAGATGCGGCAGGTGCTGCGGGACACCCGCGCGGAGGGCATGCACCACGTCGCGGCCCGCGCCTATGTGAACCTGCCGTCCGTGCTCCAGAGCGTCGGCCGGGACCGGGAGGCCGTCCCCCTGCTGCGCGAGGGCATCGAGTTCTGCCGCGCGTACGGGATGCTGGACTCCGGGGCCTGGATGTGGGGCAACCTGTCCGAGGCGCTGTACTCGCTCGGCCGGTGGCAGGAGGCCGCCGAGGCCGCCGCGCACGCCGCCCGGGTCGGCCACGGCGCCATGCCCCGCGGCGCGGGCGGCCTGCTGCGGGCCCACCTCGCCCTCGCCCGCGGCGACCACGCCGGGGCCGGCCGGCACCTCGCCGCCGCCCGCGCCTGGTACGGCACCCACGACCCGATGCCCCAGCAGTCCCTGCCCGTGGCCGGCATCGTCCTCGGGGTCGCCGCCGCCGAGGGCCGGATCACCGACGCCCGCGCGGCACTGCTCCCGGTCCTGGACGCCGGCTTCCCGCCCGGCACCCACCGCTACGGCTGGCCGCTGCTGCTGGCCGCCGCCACCGCCGAGGCCGACGCCCGTGCCCTGCCCGCCGCCCTGCCCGGCCGCGCCGAGACCCTCGACCGCCTGTCGAAGGCCGCACGGACCCTCACCACCGGCGTCCCGCTCTGGCAGGCCTACGACCAGTGGACCCGCGCCGAACTGCTCCGCGCCGAGGGCCGGGACACCGCCGGCACCTGGTGCCCGGTCGTCACCGCCTTCGAGTGCCTGGACCGGCCCTACGACCTCGCCCGGGTCCGCCACCGCCTCGCCGCGGCGCTGCTGGCCGAGGGCGGCGACGACGAGCGCGAGCGCGCGGTGGAACTGCTCCGGCTGGCCGGGGCGGTCGCCGGCCACCTCGGCGCGCGCCCCCTCGCCGACGCCGTGGCCCGGCTCGCCCAGCGCGCCCGCCTCACCCTGACCGGCGCGACCCGCCAGGCCCCCGCCGACCCGGCCACGGCACTCGGCCTCACCAGCCGCGAGCGGGACGTCCTGCACCTGGTCGCGGCCGGCCGCACCAACCGCCAGATAGCGGCGGAGCTGTTCATCTCCCCGAAGACCGCGAGCGTGCACGTCTCCAACATCCTCGGCAAGCTCGGCGTCTCCGGCCGGGGGGAGGCGGCGGCCGTCGCCCACCGGCTGGGGCTGTTCGCGGCCGGGACGCTCACTGCCGAAACACCGGGCTGAGACCTACGCTGGAGGAAACCGGCAGTGAGGGGGAGCCGTGTTCAACGCCTTCGAGGAACTGTTCGCACCCGGCCGTAAGCACACCCGGGACGAGCAGAACCGGCTGGAACTGACCCGCGAGGACGTGGGCGACAACGACCCCGGCCGCGGTCCCATAGACCTGACCTCCGGGAAGGCGGTGATACGCCTGCCGGACAGGGCGCCGGCCGAGCCGGAGCCCGAAGCGCCCACCGGGGACGCGTAGCCGCACGGCTCACCGCACCCGCAGCTCCAGCACCCGGTCGTCGCCCTTCTTCGGGGTGCCCCGGCCGTCCGTGTTGCTCGTCACCAGCCAGAGTCTGTCGCCGCCCGCCGGGACGACCGTACGCAGCCGGCCGTAGGCGCCCTTGAGGAACGCCTGCGGGGCGGCCGAGGCCGACGTCCCGTTCAGCGGGACGCGCCACAGCCGTGCGCCCTTCAGGCCCGCCATCCAGATCACGCCGTTCACGTAGGCGATGCCGCTGGGGGAGGCGTCGTCGGTGTGCCACTGGGCCACCGGGTTGTGGAAGCCGGCCTCCGAGGACCTGCCCTCGGCCCGGGGCCACCCGTAATCGCCACCGGGCTCGATCGCGTTCAGCTCGTCCCAGGTGTCCTGCCCGAACTCCGAGGCGAACAGCCGCTGTCTGTCGTCCCAGGCCAGCCCCTGGACGTTGCGGTGGCCGTACGAGTACACGGGCGAGTCGGGGAACGGGTTGCCCGGAGCCGGTTCGCCGTCCGGGGTCAGCCGCAGGATCTTGCCGCCCAGCGACTTCCGGTCCTGCGCCAGGCCCTTCTCCCCGCTCTCGCCGGTGCCCGCGTACAGCATGCGGTCGGGACCGAACGCGATCCGGCCGCCGTTGTGGATGAACCCCTTCGGGATGCCCTTGAACACCGTGTCCGGGGCGCCCAGTTGCTCACCGGCCGGCTTCCGCTCGTCGTACAGCATGCGGACGACGCGGTTGTCCGAGGCCGAGGTGAAGTAGGCGTCGATCATGTGGTCCGAGGCGAAGTCGGGGGAGAGGGCGATGCCCAGCAGGCCGCCCTCGCCGGCCGGCGAGACCCCGGAGACCGTGCCCAGCTCGGTCGTCCGGCCGGTCTTCTCGTCGATCCGGCTGATCGTGCCCTCGTTCCGGGAGGAGACCAGCAGGCCGCCGCCGGGCAGCGGAGCCAGCCCCCACGGTGTCTTCAGGCCCTCGGCCACCGTGCGCAGCACCTCCACCGAGCCCTTGGCCGGAGGGAGCGGCGCGGCCGAGGCGGTGCCGTGCCCGGAAGCGGTGGCCCCGGAGGTCGTCGCGCCCGGGAACGGGCCCGGGACGCCACCGCCGTCGGAGGAGCAGCCGGCCACCGCCAGGAGGGCGGCCACGGCCAGCGCGGCAGGCACAGCTCTACGTCGCACGATCACGGTTCCCTTCGCCGCGGCGGTCCGGTGGCGCTCCACAGGCGGGCCCGACGGCACGCTCTCCCTGTCGGACACCGGCCATGCCCCCACGGGTTCCCGATCCCCACCGGCCGGCCGCGAAAACCTCGGTCACGTGTCCGCCGGGTGGCGGGCGGCCCGTACCTCCCGTGGTGGCCGGATCAGTCCCACGATCCCTGGGCGGGCGGCAGCCCGGCCACCTCCGCCAGATCCCGCGCGGTCAGCCGCAGCCCGGCCGCCGCCGCGTTCTGCGCCGCCCAGCGCTCCCGCTTGGTGCCCGGCAGCGCGATCACGTGCGGGCCCTGCGCCAGCACCCAGGCCAGGGCCACCTGGGCCGGGGTGATGTCCTCGCCGTGCCGGCGGGCTATGCGCCGCAGGCCCGCGACGATCGGCTGGTTGGCCGCCATCATCTCGGCGGTGAACCGGGGGTGCCGGGCGCGCACGTCGTCCGGCTCGAAGCCCTCGCCCGGCGTCAGCGTGCCGGTCAGGAAGCCGTTGCCCAGCGGCATCGCCGCCAGGAAGCCCACCCCGCGCGCCTCGCACCACGGCAGCAGCTCCCGCACCGCCTCCGGCGACCACACCGACAGCTCCGCCTGCACCGCGGCCACCGGGAACACCTGCTGCACCCGCTGCAACTGGCGCAGCGTCGTGTCGTACAGCCCGGCCCCCGGGCGGCGCCCGCCGCGCGCGCCCACCGCGCACAGACCGAGGGCCCGCACCTTCCCGGCCCGCACCAGGTCCGCCATCGCGCCCCAGGTCTCCTCGACGGGTATCTCGGGATCGGCGCGGTGCAGCTGGTACAGGTCGATCACATCGGTCTGGAGCCGCCGCAGCGAGGCGTCGCAGGCACGCCGCACATAACCGGGCCGGCCGTTGGCCACGATGTGCTGCTCGCCCACCAGCAGCCCCACCTTCGTCGACACGAAGGCGTCCCGGCGCCGCTCCTTGAGCACCCGGCCGAGCAGCAGCTCATTGGTGAACGGGCCGTACATGTCCGCGGTGTCCAGGAGGTCGCAGCCCAGGTCCAGCGCGCGGTGCACCGCTCTGACCGACTCCTCACCCCGCCGGCGCGATCCGCTGTACGCCCAGCTCATCGGCATGCATCCGAGTCCGACGGCCCCCACCGCGAGCGCCCCCGCGCCGATCGTCCTGCGCTCCACCTGCTCGTGAACCTCCCTCAGCCCGGCCCCCAACCTAACCTCTGCGCGCGGACGTGCCTGACATAGCCTCCTGGCATGAGTGCAGACGTGTGGCTTCCCATTCCGCCCGAGGAGATCGAGGGGCTGCCCGAGGGGCCCCGCTACCTGTTCTGGGACGGGGGAGAGGACGGCGCGCAGCCGTATCCCGGCGACCCGGCGCAGTGCGCCGTCTACGTGGTGCCGTACATGAAGCGGCTGTCGGTCCGGGTGGGCCCCCTGGAGCACCTGAGGAACGTACGGCTGATCCAGACGCTCACCGCCGGCGTCGACGACATCACCGGGCAGCTGTCGGTGATCCCGCCGGGTGTGCGGCTGTGCAACGCGCGCGGGGTGCACGAGACGAGCACGGCCGAGCTGGCGCTCACCCTCACCCTCGCCGCGCTGCGCGGCATCCCCGGCTTCGTCCGCGCCCAGCAACAGGAGCGCTGGACGGGCGGTTTCCACCCCGCCCTCGCCGACAAGAACGTGCTGATCGTCGGGTACGGGGCCATCGGCGCCGCCATCGAGGACCGGCTCGTGCCCTTCGAGGTCGCGCGGGTGGCGCGCGTTGCGCGCTCCGGTCGCACAACCGCGCGCGGTCCCGTGCATCCGATCGCCGATGTGCTTCCACTGCTTCCACACGCGGATGTCGTGATCCTCTGCACCCCGCTCACGGACGAGACCAGGGGACTCGTCGACGCCGGCTTCCTCGCCCGGATGAAGGACGGCGCGCTGCTCGTCAACGTCGCGCGCGGGCCCGTGGTGGACACCGAGGCGCTCCTCGCCGAGCTGGAGCGGGGCCGGATCACCGCCGCCCTGGACGTCACCGACCCCGAACCGCTGCCCCCCGGCCACCCCTTGTGGCAGGCGCCCGGAGTGCTGATCAGCCCGCATGTCGGCGGGCCCTCCTCGGCCTTCCTGCCCCGCGCCGGGAGGCTGCTCGCCGACCAGTTGACCCGGTTCGTGAACCGGCAGCCCCTGCGGAACGTGATCCTGACGACCGGACCCGAAACCAGGGGAGCAAACGGGCGCTAGGCCGCTACCGGCACCCTCCGCAACCTTTCGGACGCGGCCCGTACCCGCATCCCCGCTGGTCGTCACGGAGCGTAGAGAGGCTATGTCCCTGAGTGACGATACTGGTGTATCGTCCCGACAGGGGCAGCGCCGACTGACCACTCGGCGCCGGGGATGGACTTTTCAGATTCGTGAGGGGGGCGACGGGCGATGCACGGCCTATGGACGAACGATCCGACGCGGCGGAGCCGCCGACGGCGACCCTGGCGCAGGCGCGGACACCACACCAGCCACCACAGCCACAACGAGCGCGGGCACAGCGGTCGTCGCAGGCATGCGCACCCCGCGCACCGGGACCGCCGGGACACGGGGGCGGCGCTCACCGGGAGGCCCCGGTGAGCGCCCCGCCGTCCGTGACGACCACCCTCGACGGAGCGGCGCGCGCACCGCACCCGCACGAGGCACCGCCGCCCCGCCGGCCGCGCATCGGCGGCAACACCCGGCTGATGGAGCAGCTCGTCCTCGCCCTGATCTGCGCGGCCTACGCCGTCGGAGCCGCGTTCGACTGGGGCGCGAGCCAAGTCGCGCTGGTCATGGGCGACTTCGGCCTGAGCGCGGCGGCGGGCACCGCCGCCGTCTCCTGCTTCCTCTACGCCCGCAGCCGGCGCGTGCGCTTCCGCTCGGCCTGGCTGCTGTTCTCCCTCTCCTCGCTCATGGCCGCGCTGGGCAACGCGATCTGGGGCTGGTACGAGGTCGTGCTGGACCGGCCCGTGCCCAGCCCCAGCTACGCCGACCTGTTCTTCCTCTGCTTCGCACCGCCCGCCATCGTCGGCCTGCTGGTCCTCGCCAAGCGGCCCGTGACGAGGGCGGGCTGGATCTGCCTGGGACTGGACGCCTGGCTGATCGGCGGCTCGCTGCTCACCCTCTCCTGGAGCCTCGCCCTCGCCCAGGCGGCCCGGATCGAAGGCTCCAGCGTGGCGCACGCCGCGCTGTCCCTGGCGTATCCGCTGCTCGACATCGCGCTCGTCAGCATGGTCCTCGCCCTGCACTTCCGCCGCGCCCCGGGCAACCGCACGGCGGTGAACACCGCGATCGGCGCGCTCGCGCTGACCGTGATGTGCGACGCCCTGTTCACCTCGCCGCTGCTGCACAGCAGCTACCGCTCCGGGCAACTGCTGGACGCGGGCTGGTTCGCCGGCTCGCTGCTGCTCGCCTACGCGCCCTGGGCCGCGCCCCGGCGCCGGCGCGCGCGGGAGGCACGCCCGGCGGACGGGCACACGCGCGTGGTCCACGAGCACCGGCCGGGACGGCTGAGCACGGGCCGGCAGCCGCCCCTGTCCGCGCCGGGCGGCGAGCACCCCCGGTACCCGTCGGGCCGGCCGCTCACCGGCTCGCTCGCCGCCCTCACCCCGTACCTCGCCGCCGCGGTGTGCACCCTGGGCATCCTGTACAACGTCCTCAACGGCCGCAGGCCCGACCACGTGGTGCTGATCACCGCGGGCGCCGTGGTGCTGGCGCTCGTCATCCGGCAGGGCATCATGCTGCTGGACAACATCACCCTCACCCAGGAACTGGCGCAGAAGGAGAACCACTTCCGCTCCCTGGTGCAGGGCTCCAGCGACGTCATCATGATCGCCGCGCCCAACGGCATCCTGCGGTACGTCTCCCCGGCCGCCGCCGGGGTGTACGGCAGGTCCGCCGAGGAGCTGGTGGGCACCGAGCTGGCCGGGCTCATCCACCCGGAGGACCTCGGCTGCGTGGTGCACGAGGTGCGCCGGTTCCTCGCCGCGAGCCCGCTGGAGGAGCCCACCACGCGCATCGAGTGCCGGTTCCGCTCCGGCGACGGCGGTTGGCTCAACGTCGAGTCGACCGTCAACCGGCACCACGGCGGACTGATCTTCAACAGCCGGGACGTGACCGAGAGGGTGCGGTTGCAGGCCCAGTTGCAGCACAACGCCGAGCACGACCCGCTGACCGACCTGCCCAACCGGGCGCTGTTCACCAAGCGTGTGCAGCAGGCCCTGTCCGGCCGCCGGGCCACCGACCGGGGCGCCGCGCTGCGGGGCACGGCGGTGCTCTTCATCGACCTGGACGGCTTCAAGGCCGTCAACGACACGATCGGGCACCAGGCCGGCGACGAACTGCTGATCCAGGCCGCCCGCAGACTCCAGGACGCGGTCCGGCAGGGGGACACCGCCTCCCGGCTGGGCGGCGACGAGTTCGCGGCCCTGATCGTCGGGGACGGCACCCGGGACCGGGCCGCCCGCGAGCGGAACATCCTGGAGCTCGCCGACCGTCTCAGAGTGACCCTCTCCCACCCGTACGCCATCGACGGCAACGACGTCAGGGTCAACGCCTCCATCGGCGTCGCCTTCGCCGAACCGGGCCTCGGCGCGGGCGAGCTGCTGCGCAACGCCGACCTGGCGATGTACCGCGCGAAGTCGGCCGGGAAGGGCCGGGTCGAGCTGTACAAGCCGCAGATGCAGCAGGACGTCGTCCGCAAGGCGGAGCTGGCCACACGGCTGCGCGCCGCGCTGCACGACGGCGAGTTCGCCCTGCTGCACCAGCCCGTGGTGTGCCTGCAGAACGGCCGGATCACGGCGGTCTCCGCACAGGCGCGCTGGCGCTCCTCGCAGGGGGTGCTGTTCACACCGGCCGAGTTCCTGCGGGTGACCGAGGACGGCGACAAGACCGCCGAGCTGGACCGCTGGATCCTGCGGGAGGCCGTGGAGCAGGCGGCCGAGCGGGCCGCGACCGGGGCCGTCGTCCCCGTGGCGGTCCGGACGAGCGCCCGGCGGCTGCTGGATCGCTCGATGCCGCTGGGCTCGGTGGAGGGGCTGCTGACCCGGCACGGGCTGCCGCCCGGGGCTCTGGTCATCGAGCTGTCCGAGACCGATCCCCGCGTCCCCCTGGACGAGCTGGAGCGGCGGCTGACCGCGCTGAGCCGGCTCGGGGTGCGGATCGCGCTGGACGGCTTCGGCAGCGGCTACGCGGCCATCACGGCGCTCAGAAGGCTGCCCGTGGACATCCTCAAGCTCGACCGCGGCCTGGTCGAGGGCGTGGTCGAGTCGGCGCGGCTGCACAAGATCACCAGTGGTCTGCTGCGGATCGCCGGCGATCTCGGGCTCCAGTCGGTCGCCGAGGGCGTGGACCTGCCCGAGCAGGTGGTCGCGTTGCGGGCGATGGGGTGCACCCATGGGCAGGGCATGGCGTTCGCCGGCCCGCTGGACGAGTACCGGCTGCGCCGGGCGCTCGGATCCGGCCACTACCCGGTGCCGCACGCCCCGGCCGAACCCGCGTTCGCGGGCAGTGCCAGGGAGCCGGAGAGGGTGTACACAGGGGGTGTCCCGGCCGTCTTCGGAGGCGGCAGTGCCCTCCGCTCACATTCTGAGACTCCCGTCCCACCCACTTGACACGCGGTGCGTGCCGGGGGGAGGGTCAGTGCCATGCGCACCCGAATTCTCGTACTTGGACAGCGCGTCGGCTGAGCTGGGACCCACCGGAGGACGATCCGGAATCCCCAGCGACCTCACCGGCGCGCTCCCCTCGCTTGCCTTACGGCACGAGGGGTTTTTTGTTGCACGAGTGCCTTGCGTGCAGCGCTCGAAATCCGCCCGAACCTCGCAAAAAACCCTCAGCATCGAGAAGAGAATGCCGATGACCGAGCAGGCCACCGGGGCCCACCATCCGCAGCCGCGGCCCCGTTCCGGAGGACAGCAGTCCGCCCCCGTCGAGCACGTCACGGGTGCGCAGTCCCTCATCCGCTCCCTCGAGGAGGTCGGCGCGGACACGGTATTCGGCATTCCCGGCGGCACGATCCTGCCGGCGTACGACCCGCTGATGGACTCCACCCGGGTGCGGCACGTCCTGGTCCGGCACGAGCAGGGCGCCGGCCACGCCGCCACCGGCTACGCGCAGGCCACCGGCAAGGTGGGCGTCTGCATGGCCACCTCGGGGCCCGGCGCCACCAACCTGGTCACCCCGATCGCCGACGCCAACATGGACTCCGTCCCGCTGGTCGCGATCACCGGGCAGGTGGTGTCCTCCGCGATCGGCACGGACGCCTTCCAGGAGGCGGACATCGTCGGCATCACCATGCCGATCACCAAGCACAGCTTCCTGGTCACCAAGGGCGAGGACATCCCGCGGGTGATCGCGCAGGCGTTCCACATCGCCTCGACCGGCCGTCCCGGCCCGGTCCTGGTCGACATCCCGAAGGACATCCTCCAGAAGAAGACCACCTTCTCCTGGCCGCCCGTCATGGACCTGCCCGGCTACCGCCCGGTGACCAAGCCGCACGCCAAGCAGATCCGCGAGGCCGCCAAGCTGATCACCGCCGCCCGGCGGCCCGTCCTGTACGTCGGCGGCGGCGTCCTCAAGGGGCGTGCCACCGCCGAGCTGAAGGTCCTCGCCGAGCTGACCGGCGCCCCGGTCACCACCACCCTGATGGCGCTCGGCGCGTTCCCCGACAGCCACCCGCAGCACCTGGGCATGCCCGGCATGCACGGCAGCGTCGCCGCCGTCACCGCGCTGCAGAAGGCCGACCTGATCGTGGCCCTCGGCGCCCGCTTCGACGACCGCGTCACCGGCAAGCTGGACAGCTTCGCCCCCTACGCCAAGATCGTCCACGCGGACATCGACCCGGCCGAGATCGGCAAGAACCGCGTCGCCGACGTGCCGATCGTCGGCGACGCCCGCGAGGTCATCGCCGACCTGGTCCAGGCCGTCCAGAAGGAGCACAGCGAGGGCCACCGGGGCGACTACACCGCCTGGTGGAGCGACCTCAACCGGTGGCGCGAGACCTACCCGCTCGGCTACGACCAGCCCGGGGACGGCTCGCTCTCCCCGCAGGCGGTCATCGAGCGCATCGGGCAGCTCGCCCCCGAGGGCACGATCTTCGCGGCGGGCGTCGGCCAGCACCAGATGTGGGCCGCGCACTTCATCCAGTACGACACCCCCGCCACCTGGCTGAACTCCGGCGGCGCCGGGACGATGGGCTACGCGGTCCCGGCCGCGATGGGCGCCAAGGCCGGCCGGCCCGGCCGTACCGTCTGGGCGATCGACGGCGACGGCTGCTTCCAGATGACCAATCAGGAGCTGACCACCTGCGCCCTGAACAACATCCCGATCAAGGTCGCCATCATCAACAACGGCGCCCTCGGGATGGTCCGCCAGTGGCAGACCCTCTTCTACAACCAGCGCTACTCCAACACCGTGCTGCACAGCGGCCCCGACGACGTCAACCCGGAGGCCAAGGGCACGCGCGTGCCGGACTTCGTGAAGCTGTCCGAGGCGATGGGCTGCGTGGGACTGCGCTGCGAGCGCCCGGAGGACCTGGACAAGGTCATCGCGGAGGCCAACTCCATCAACGACCGCCCGGTCGTCGTGGACTTCATCGTCCACGAGGACGCGATGGTCTGGCCGATGGTCGCCGCCGGCACCTCCAACGACGAGATCATGGCCGCCCGGGACGTCCGCCCCGACTTCGGCGACAACGAAGACGACTGAGCGAGGAAGAGCCAGAAGACATGTCCAAGCACACGCTCTCCGTCCTGGTGGAGAACACGCCGGGCATCCTCGCCCGCATCGCCGCCCTGTTCTCCCGGCGCGGATTCAACATCGACTCACTCGCGGTCGGCGTCACCGAGCACCCGGACATCTCCCGCATCACCATCGTGGTGGGCGTCGAGGAGCTGCCGCTGGAGCAGGTGACCAAGCAGCTCAACAAGCTCGTCAACGTGCTGAAGATCGTGGAGCTGGAGCCCGGTCAGGCCGTGCAGCGTGAACTCGTTCTGGTGAAGGTCCGCGCCGACAACGAGACCCGCTCCCAGATCGTGGAGATCGTCCAGCTGTTCCGCGCCAAGACCGTCGACGTCTCCCCGGAGGCCGTGACCATCGAGGCCACCGGTTCCGGTGAGAAGCTGTCCGCCATGCTCAAGATGCTGGAGCCGTACGGCATCAAGGAGCTGGTCCAGTCCGGCACGATCGCGATCGGCCGTGGCGCCCGTTCGATCACGGACCGCTCGCTGCGCGCTCTCGACCGGACGGCGTAAGACTGGGAACGGGCGGCCGGCGATCAACGGCCGCCCGTATGCCGAGACCCCCGAACTTCCTTCCCGCCCGCCGTCATACGGTGGGACGCACCACCCGCACACAAGGAGAGAACCCAAAGTGGCCGAGCTGTTCTACGACGCCGACGCCGACCTGTCCATCATCCAGGGCCGCAAGGTCGCGGTCATCGGCTACGGCAGCCAGGGCCACGCCCACGCCCTGTCGCTGCGTGACTCCGGTGTGGACGTGCGTGTCGGTCTGCACGAGGGCTCCAAGTCCAAGGCCAAGGCCGAGGAGCAGGGCCTGCGCGTGGTGACCCCCGCCGAGGCCGCCGCCGAGGCCGACGTCATCATGATCCTCGTCCCGGACCCGATCCAGGGCCAGGTGTACGAGGAGTCCATCGCGCCGAACCTGAAGGACGGCGACGCGCTGTTCTTCGGTCACGGCTTCAACATCCGCTTCGGCTTCATCAAGCCCCCGGCGGGCGTGGACGTCTGCATGGTCGCCCCGAAGGGCCCGGGCCACCTGGTGCGCCGCCAGTACGAGGAGGGCCGCGGCGTCCCGTGCATCGTGGCCGTCGAGCAGGACGCCTCCGGCAACGCCTTCGCGCTCGCCCTGTCGTACGCCAAGGGCATCGGCGGCACCCGCGCCGGCGTCATCAAGACCACCTTCACCGAGGAGACCGAGACCGACCTCTTCGGCGAGCAGGCCGTGCTGTGCGGTGGCACCGCCGCGCTGGTCAAGGCGGGCTTCGAGACGCTGACCGAGGCCGGCTACCAGCCGGAGATCGCGTACTTCGAGTGCCTGCACGAGCTGAAGCTGATCGTGGACCTCATGTACGAGGGCGGCCTGGAGAAGATGCGCTGGTCCATCTCGGAGACCGCCGAGTGGGGCGACTACGTCACCGGCCCGCGCATCATCACCGACGCCACCAAGGCCGAGATGAAGAAGGTCCTCGCCGAGATCCAGGACGGCTCGTTCGCCCGCAACTGGATGGACGAGTACCACGGCGGTCTGAAGAAGTACAACGAGTACAAGAAGCAGGACTCCGAGCACCTGCTGGAGACGACCGGCAAGCAGCTGCGCAAGCTGATGAGCTGGGTCAACGAAGAGGCGTGAGCCGCTGACAGGGGCCGGGGCGGACTGCTCCGGCCCCTGTTGTCCACCCCGTCCAGCCACGGACGGGTGATCCTTCCGCAGAGGCGCAATGCGACGCCCGCCGCGCCACTATGCTTCTGCACAACACGCGTCAGGCCCACAGCGTCGTGCGTCTTCCGCGGCTAGCCCCTCCTCCGCCTGCGGCCGTCGGGACGGCCGTCCGCATCGCACATGTGAGGACTCACGTGAGCTCGAAACCTGTCGTACTCATCGCTGAAGAGCTGTCGCCTGCCACCGTCGACGCACTCGGTCCGGACTTCGAGATCCGGCACTGCAACGGAGCGGACCGCTCCGAGCTGCTGCCGGCCATCGCCGACGTGGACGCGATCCTGATCCGTTCGGCCACCAAGGTCGACGCCGAGGCCATCTCCGCCGCGAAGAAGCTCAAGGTCGTCGCCCGGGCCGGCGTCGGCCTGGACAACGTCGACGTCTCCGCCGCCACCAAGGCCGGCGTGATGGTCGTCAACGCCCCGACCTCCAACATCGTGACCGCCGCCGAGCTGGCCTGCGGTCTCATCCTCTCCACCGCCCGCAACATCCCGCAGGCCAACGCCGCGCTGAAGAACGGCGAGTGGAAGCGCAGCAAGTACACGGGCGTCGAGCTGGCCGAGAAGACGCTGGGCGTCGTGGGCCTGGGCCGCATCGGTGCCCTCGTCGCGCAGCGCATGTCCGCCTTCGGCATGAAGGTCGTCGCCTACGACCCCTACGTGCAGCCCGCGCGGGCCGCGCAGATGGGCGTCAAGGTGCTCTCCCTGGACGAGCTGCTGGAGGTCTCCGACTTCATCACCGTCCACCTGCCCAAGACCCCCGAGACGCTCGGCCTCATCGGCGACGAGGCGCTGCGCAAGGTCAAGCCCAGCGTCCGCATCGTCAACGCCGCGCGCGGCGGCATCGTGGACGAGGCGGCGCTGTACGCGGCGCTGAAGGAGGGCCGGGTCGCCGGCGCCGGCCTCGACGTGTACGCCAAGGAGCCCTGCACCGACTCCCCGCTCTTCGAGCTGGACCAGGTCGTCTCCACCCCGCACCTCGGCGCGTCGACGGACGAGGCGCAGGAGAAGGCCGGTATCGCCGTCGCCAGGTCCGTCCGCTTGGCCCTCGCCGGTGAGCTGGTGCCGGACGCCGTCAACGTCCAGGGCGGTGTCATCGCCGAGGACGTCAAGCCGGGCCTGCCGCTCGCCGAGCGCCTCGGCCGCATCTTCACCGCGCTCGCCGGTGAGGTCGCGGTCCGCCTCGACGTCGAGGTGTACGGCGAGATCACCCAGCACGACGTGAAGGTGCTGGAGCTGTCCGCGCTCAAGGGCGTCTTCGAGGACGTCGTCGACGAGACCGTGTCCTACGTCAACGCCCCGCTGTTCGCGCAGGAGCGCGGGGTGGAGGTCCGCCTGACCACCAGCTCGGAGTCGGGCGACCACCGCAACGTGGTCACCGTGCGCGGAACGCTGGGCACCGGCGAGGAGGTGTCGGTCTCCGGCACGCTGTCCGGCCCGAAGCACGTGCAGAAGGTCGTCGCGGTCGGTGAGTACGACGTCGACCTCGCGCTCGCCGACCACATGGTGGTGCTGCGTTACGAGGACCGCCCGGGTGTCGTCGGCACCGTCGGCCGCATCCTCGGCGAGGCGGGCATCAACATCGCCGGCATGCAGGTCGCCCGCGCGGCCGTGGGCGGGGAGGCGCTGGCCGTACTGACCGTCGACGACACGGTGGGCGCCACCGTCCTGGCCGAGGTCGCCTCCGAGATCGGCGCCACGTCGGCCCGGTCGGTCAACCTGGTCTGATCCACCTGTGCCGCAACGCCGGACGGGCTGAGGTGCTCCTCAGCCCGTCCGGCGTTTTTCCCGCGCCTACCTCTGCCCGGCCCCGGTCCTCCGCAGCGTCGCCGCCGCCCCCACCGCCGCCAGCACCAGGATCACCGCCCCGGCCAGCGCGGCGCCCCGCATGCCGCTGGTGAACGCCTCCCGTGCCGTGGCGAGCAGGGTCTGCCCGCTCCGGCCGGGCAGCCGCGCCGCGTCGGCCAGCGCACCGCCCAGGGTCTCGCGGGCCCCGGCCGGGGCGGTGACCGGCATCGCGTGGCGGTAGACCGCCGTGCCGACGGAGCCCAGGACCGCCATGCCGAGTGCGCCGCCGAACTCGGTGCCGGTCTCCAGCAGCGAGGAGGCGGTGCCCGCCCGTTCCGCCGGCGCCGCGCCCATCGCCAGGTCGGTCAGCTGGGACATCACCATGACCGCCCCGCAGGCGAGGACGCCGGCGCCGGCCAGCACCAGCCACAGGGAGTCGGTGCCGATGAGGGTGAGCAGGGCGTACCCGGCCGCGCTGACCGCGAAGCCGCCGGCGACGACGTGTCCGCGGGGGACGCCCCGCTGGACGAGCTGGGCGCTGACCGGTCCGGCGACCCCGATGAAGACCGACGGCAGCAGGCTCCACAGGGCCGCCTGGAGCGGGCTCTTGCCGAGGACGGACTGGAGGTACTGCGTGGTGAAGACGGCCGAGCCCATCAGCCCGAACGCGCAGACGAGGGTCAGGACCAGCGACGGGGTGAAGCCGCGGCCCCGGAAGAGGGCCGGCGGGATCAGCGGTGAGGCGCCGGTGCGCTGGCGCCGGACGAACAGGGCCGCGAAGAGCAGGCCGACGGTGATCGAGACGGCGTACGCCGGGTGCCACCCCTCGGAGGGGATCTCCTTCAGGCCGTAGACGACGGGGAGCACGGCGGCCAGGGACAGCGGGACGCCGAGCCAGTCGAAGCGGCCGGGCGCGGGGTGCCTCGACTCGGGCAGCAGGACCGGGCCGAGGAGGAGCAGCAGCGCCATCGCGGGCAGGTTGACCAGAAAGACCGAGCCCCACCAGAAGTGCTCGACCAGGATGCCGCTCATCACCGAGCCGAGGGCGATGCCCCCGGTCATCACGCCGGACCAGATGCCGATCGCCTTCGCCCGCTGGGCCGGGTCGGTGAACATCGTGCGCAGCAGGCCCATCGTGGAGGGCATCAGGGTGGCGCCGCCGATGCCGAGGACCGCGCGGGCCGCGATCAGGGTCTCGGCGCTGTCCGCGTAGGCCGCGAGGAGCGAGGCGGCGCCGAAGGCCGCGGCGCCCATGAGCAGGAGCCTGCGGCGGCCGACGCGGTCGCCGAGCGAGCCCATCGTCAGCAGCAGGCCGGCCAGGACGAAGCCGTAGACGTCGAAGATCCACAGTTGCTGGGTGCCGCTCGGGCGCAGGTCGGCGCTGATCGCGGGGGTCGCGAAGTAGAGGACCGAGACGTCCATCGAGACCAGGAGCAGCGGCAGCATCAGCACGCCGAGCGCGGTCCACTCGCGGCGTCCGGCGCGGGCGGGTGCGCTGCCGGCGCCGGCGGGGTCGGTGGTGCTCGTCGGGTTCATCGTCATGCCGAGGACTGTACGAGCGTCTTAAACGCTTGTATAGGACAACTGTATAAGTCATGCGTCTAGGACGGTTGTATGAATCGCGGGGTAGGGTGGGCCCATGGGACACCGTGAGGATCTGCTCGAAGGCGCCAAGCGCTGCCTGCTGGACAAGGGCTTCCTGCGCACCACCGCGCGCGACATCGTCAAGGAGTCGGGCACCAACCTCGCGTCCATCGGCTACCACTACGGCTCGAAGGACGCGCTGCTGGTGCAGGCGTACGTCTCGCTGATCGAGGGCGTCGGCGAACGCTTCGACCCCGGCCTGGACGGCGAGATGACCCAGCCCCCGGGCTCGCTGGAGCGCTTCCGTGAGGTGTGGGCCGGCATCATCCGGACCGTGCCCGAGTCACGGGCGATCTGGCTGCTCAGCTTCGAGCTGATGTTCCAGGACGACCGGCTCGAAGAGGTGCGCAAACTGCTCGCCGAGGCCCAGAAGGAAGGCCGCGCGGGACTCGTCCCGCTGTTCAACGGCGTCCCCGAGCCGGCCCTGGACGAGAAGACGATCGACACCGAGGGGCGCCTCTACCAGACCCTCCTCAACGGCCTCATGGTCCAGTGGCTCTTCGACCCCGGTACGGCCACCACCGCCGAGCAGCTCACCGAGGGGCTGCGGCGGGTGATCGCGCAGGCCGCGCGGAGCTGACCGCGCCGGGCGTCACAGCCGCGCCCGCTTCAGTGCCATGTGCAGCAGCAGCCGGTCCTCCCCGTCGTCCAGGTCCAGCCCGGTGAGCTGTTCGACGCGGGACAGGCGGTAGTAGAGGGTCTGGCGGTGGATGCCCAGCTCGGCCGCCGTGCGGCCGGCCTGCCCGGCGCAGTCGAGGTAGACCTCGGCCGTGCGGGCCAGCTCCCGGTGGGCGGGGGACAGGAGCGGGCCGATGACCCGGTCGTAGGCGGCCTCCGGCGGCAGCGCGGTCAGCAGCCGGTACGCCCCGATCCGCGCCCACTGCGCGACCGGACCGAACCGTGGCTCGGCCAGCGCGGCCCGCGCGGCGGCCGACGCCTCCTGCCAGACCGTGCCCAGCTCGGTGAGGCCGGTGCGGGGCTCGCCGACCCCGGCCGCGCAGCCGGTGGCGCCGGCGGCCCGGGCCCCGGCGGCGAACCCCGCCGCGACCGCCGCCGCCACCTGTGCCCCCGCCCCGCGCGCCGCGCCGCCCGGCGCCCCACGGGCCCCGTCGGCCTCCTTCAGCAGCCGCGCGGCCGCCGCCAGCGCGGGCGCGCTGGACTCCGTGGTCCGCAGGCGCACCAGCAGCGCGAGGCTCTGCCCCGAGGCGCCCCACGGCAGTGTGCACAGCGCCGTGGCGTGCGGGATCGTCCGGGCGGCGGGGGCGTCGTCCGGGTCGGCCGACGGCCACGGCGCCACGCAGACCAGGGTGTGCGGGCCGTCGGCGCGGGGTCCCAGCGCGGTGCGCAGCTCCGCCACCGCCATGTCCCGCTGCCAGCCGCGTTCCGCGGTGAGCACGGCCCGCAGCTCCCGGCTCAGCCCCGCCCCGGCCTCCGCCTCGTCCGCGAGCAGCGCGCCGATCCGGCCCGCGACCCGCAGGGCGGCGGCGAGCTGGGCGTCCGTCGGCCCGGGATCGCTGTCCAGCAGCCAGACGTAGCCGAGGACGACGCCCCGGTGGCGCACCGGCAGGCAGATCCGGCCGCGGTAGACACCCGCCTCCGGGCTCGGCGGGATGCGGACCGGCCCGGTCGCGCGCGTGATGCCGAAGCCCTCGAACCAGGCGCGGACCGCCGCCGTGGAGCGCCGGGTCAGGATCGAACGGGTGCGCACCGGGTCCAGCGCGGTCGGGTCCAGCTCGTCCTCGCTGTCGTAGGCACCGAAGGCGATCAGCTCGAAGTCACGGTTCTCCAGGGTCGCCGGCACCCCCAGCAACTCGGAGAGCTCGTCCACCAGCTCCTGGTAGTCCGCCTTGAATTCAGCCGCCACCCGGGCATTCTCCCCCATTTCCCGGACACCTTCATACATCTGTCTGAGATCCCGTGCACGGATGCGTGACAGCTGTCGATGGCCGACGATCGGAGGGATCCATAGGTTTCACGGTGGTTCTCCGTGCCGTACCCGAATCGTCGGGTGACGGCCGTATTTGGTGCTTGTCTGTGGAGGTGCCCCGTGCTGGGTCCCGTGATTCTCGCCGCGTCGCGCAGCGACCGGATGCGACGCCTGATCTCGGCGGCCCCGGTGACCAAGCAGGTCGTCGACCGCTTCATCCCCGGCGAGACAGTGGCCGACATCGTCCCGATCATCAAGGACCTCACGGCCAAGGGCCTGGAGCTGACGATGGACGTCGTCGGCGAGGACATCACCACCCCCGGGCAGGCCACCGCCGCCCGGGACGCCTACCTGGCGCTGATCGACCACCTCAGGGACCTGGGGCTGGGCGAGCGCGTGGAGATGTCCGTCAAGCTGTCCATGTTCGGCCAGGCGCTGGAGGGCGGCCACGAGCTGGCGCTCGCGAACGTCCGCCCGGTCGTCGAGGCCGCCGCCGCCATCGGCACGACCGTGACGCTCGACGCCGAGGACCACACCACCCTCGACTCGATGTTCGCCATCCACGAGGAGCTGCGGAAGGACTTCCCGCAGACCGGCTGCGTCATCCAGGCCTACCTCTTCCGCACCGAGGCCGACGCCCGCCGCCTCGCCGAGAGCGGCAGCCGCGTCCGCCTGGTCAAGGGCGCCTACAAGGAGCCCGCCGAGGTCGCCTACCAGCAGAAGCACGAGATCGACAAGGCCTACGTGCGCATCCTGAGGACGCTGATGGAGGGCGAGGGCTACCCGATGGTCGGGTCCCACGACCCGCGGCTCATCGCCATCGCCCAGGAGCTGGCCCACAAGGCCGGCCGCAAGCTCGACGAGTACGAGTTCCAGATGCTGTACGGCATCCGCGGCGAGGAGCACCTGCGGCTGGCCGCCGAGGGCCACCGCATGCGCGTCTACACCGCCTACGGCACCGACTGGTACGGCTACTTCATGCGCCGCCTGGCGGAGAAGCCGGCCAACCTCCGGTTCTTCCTCCGCAGCATGGTCAGCAAGGGCTGAGCCCGCACACCCGCTCACGTACAAGGAGTTACGGATCCCATGGACGCTGTGACCCAGGTCCCCACCCCCGTCAACGAGCCGGTGCACGGCTACGCCCCCGGCTCGCCCGAGCGCGCCCGGCTGGAGGCCAGGCTCAAGGAGCTGGCCGAGAACCCGATCGAGCTGCCGATGACGATCGGCGGCGAGAAGCGGCTGGGCGGCGGCGAGCCGTTCGAGGTCGTGCAGCCGCACAACCACAAGTCCGTCATCGGCACCGGCCGCCACGCCACGCAGCAGGACGCCAAGGACGCCATCGACGCGGCGCTGGCCGCCGCGCCGGCCTGGCGTGCGATGTCCTTCGACGACCGCGCCGCGATCATCCTGCGCGCCGCCGAGCTGCTGGCCGGCCCCTGGCGCGAGACCCTCGCCGCCTCCACGATGCTGGGCCAGTCCAAGACCGCGCAGCAGGCCGAGATCGACACGCCCTGTGAGCTGGTCGACTTCTGGCGCTTCAACGTCCACTACGCCCGGAAGATCCTCGCCGAGCAGCCCCCGGCGAACTCCCCGGGCGTGTGGAACCGCCTGGACCACCGCCCGCTGGAGGGCTTCGTCTACGCGATCACGCCGTTCAACTTCACGGCGATCGCCGGCAACCTGCCCACCGCCCCCGCCCTGATGGGCAACGTGGTGGTCTGGAAGCCGTCCCCGACGCAGACCCACGCGGCCGTGCTCCTCATGCGGCTGCTGGAGGAGGCGGGCCTGCCCAAGGGCGTCATCAACCTCGTCACCGGCGACGGCATCGAGGTCTCCAAGGTCGCCCTGGAGCACCGGGACCTCGCGGGCATCCACTTCACCGGCTCGACCAAGACCTTCCAGTACCTGTGGAAGACGGTCGGCAACAACATCGAGAAGTACCGCTCCTACCCGCGTCTGGTCGGCGAGACCGGCGGCAAGGACTTCCTCGTCGCGCACCCGTCGGCCGACCGCGCGGTCCTGAAGACGGCCCTCACCCGGGGCGCCTTCGAGTACCAGGGCCAGAAGTGCAGCGCGACCTCCCGCGCCTACATCCCGGCGTCGATCTGGAACTCGGGCTTCAAGGAGGAGTTCGCGGCCGAGGTCGACTACCTGACCATGGGTGACGTCACCGACCTGTCGAACTTCATCGGCGCCGTGATCGACGAGCGTGCCTTCGCCAAGAACAAGGCCGCGATCGACCGCGCCAAGGCGGACCCGTCCTGCACGATCGTCGCGGGCGGCAGCTACGACGACTCGGTCGGCTACTTCGTGCGCCCGACCGTCATCGAGTGCACCGACCCGGAGAACGAGGTCTTCACCACCGAGTACTTCGGCCCGATCCTCGCGGTGCACGTCTACGAGGATGACAAGTACGACGAGATGCTGACCCAGATGGAGTCGGTGTCGGACTACGCCCTCACCGGCTCGGTCATCGCCAACGACCGCGCGGCGGCGGCGTACACGATGGACAAGCTCCGCTTCGCCGCGGGCAACTTCTACATCAACGACAAGTCGACCGGCGCCGTCGTCGGCCAGCAGCCCTTCGGCGGCGGCCGCGCCTCCGGCACCAACGACAAGGCCGGCGCCCCGCAGAACCTCCAGCGCTGGACGCTGACCCGCGCCATCAAGGAGGCCCTGGTCGCGCCGACCGACTACACCTACCCGCACATGGGCTGACCAGCCCCCCGAGCACGGCCCGGGGAGCCCGACACGAGCGGGCTCCCCGGGCCGTTCCCATGCGTCCGCCGGCCGCCCCGGAAGGCTCCCGGCAGTTGATACTGGCGTCATGACCCTGCGCCTCGCCCACACCGCCGACCTGGACGCGGCCGAACTCCGCGCTGTGCGCGCCCTGTTGGACGACGCCTTCGACGGGGACTTCTCCGACGCCGACTGGGAGCACGCGCTGGGCGGGCTGCACGTGCTCGTCCGGGACGGGGCCGGGCTCGCCGCTCACGGGGCCGTCGTGATGCGGCGGGTGCGGCACCGGGGGCGCTGGCTGCGCGCCGGGTACGTGGAGGCCGTCGCCGTGCGGGCCGACGTGCGGCGTAGCGGGCTCGGCGGGCGGGTGACGGCCGGGCTGGAGCGGGTGGTCGACCGGGCCTACGACCTCGGCGCGCTCTCCGCGAGCGACGCGGGCGCCGCGCTGTACGCCGCCCGGGGCTGGCACCGGTGGGCCGGGCAGGTGCACGCGCTCTCACCGGACGGAATCGTCCGGCTGCCCGAGGAGGAAGGCGGCGTGTACGTGCGGGGCGCGCTCGACCCGGACGGGGAGCTGGTCTTCGACTGGCGGGACGGCGACGTCCTCTGACGGCCGCACGGTCGTGCCCTCCAGTCCGCCGTCTCAGATAGTAGGAAGTCCGAGTAATTGTGCAGACAGACACGGACGACTCCCTTAGTTTTGTAGGAGCCGAACGTCTCGCTCCATCCAGCGAATGGCGGTCGTGAGCCGGGCCCCGTGCAGGCAATCCCTGCGGCCGGTGCTCCCCGCCCCTTCCGGCGTCTCGTCACCCCCTTCCTTGCCGCGCTCCACGTATGCCGAAGGAGTCGATCGCCATGGCCGAGACGACCGTCCGCCGCCGAGTCCGCCACGTGTCCCGCACGAGCGAGTCCGACCGCAAGAACGCCGCCGCCGCCCTCCAGCGCGCCCTGGACCGCCGGGACAACGGCGGCGAGACCGGCCACTGAGCCGGACCACCGTCCGGGAGCCGCACCCCGACGGGGTGCGGCGCGGCCCTCACCCGCCGCGCCGCACCTCGAAACGGTCGATCCGCCGCCCGTCCTGGGCCAGCGCCGACACCGTCAGCCGCGGCGCCGCGCCGGCCCGCACCTCCACCGAGAGCAGCGAGAAGCCGGTGTAGCGCACCCGTGACCACTCCGCGGTCTCCGGCACCCGGTCCCCGTCCTTCGTCCACACGAAGGTCGCGACCGGCCGGTGCCGGGTGACATGGCCCTCGTAGCTGTCCGGCACGCCGGACGGGAAGCCGTACAGGTCCCGCCCGCCGCCGCCCGCCGTGACGTACACGGTGCCGTCCCGGCCGGGGTCGGTGGAGCCGCCGACGGGCACCGCCCGGCCGGTCTCCCCGTCCCTGATCGCGTCCGTGCGCTCGTACACGTGGTTGTGGCCGTTGATCACCAGGTCCACCCGGTGCTTCCCGAACAGCGGCAGCCACTCCCGCCGGACGCCCCCGTCCGAGGCGTGCCGCGAGGTGGAGTAGGCGCAGTGGTGGAAGAAGACGACCACGAAGTCGATGCCGTCGGCCGCGCGCAGCCGGCGCAGCGTCCGGTCCAGCCACGCCGTCTGCCGTCCGCCGCTGTGCCCGAGGTTGGCGGGGATCTCGTACGACACGTCGTTGGCGTCCAGCGCGACGAAGCCGGCGTTGCCGTAGGTGAACGCGTAGGCGCCCGGTGTGCCGTGCGGGTCGAAGCCGGTCTCGGGCAGATGGAAGCGGGCCAGCTGGCCGCCGTAGCCGTCCGGCGAGTACCAGGCCTCCATGTCGTGGTTGCCGGTCGTCACCATCCACGGCACGGACCGCGCGACCGGCTCGTTCTGCTTCAGGAACAGGTCCCAGAAGGCGGGGTCGTAGCCGTCCGCCGTCCGGCCCGTTCCGCTGACGTCCGCGTAGCAGATGTCACCGGCGTGCAGATGGAAGGCGGGCCTCTGGCGCAGCACAAGGTCGTCGTTGGCGTGCGCCGCCCGGCCCACGCCCTGGTCGCCGAAGGCCGTGAACACGAAGCGTTCCGCACGCGCGGGCGCCGTGCGGAAGGAGGCGATGGCCGCCCGGTGGGCGGGGGCGGTGGGCTCCCAGCCGTCGTGGCCGACGCCGTAGTAGTACGTCGTGCCGGGCGTGAGGCCGTCCACGGACGCGTGCACGTAGAACTGCTCCAGCGCGGGCCGCACGCCCCGCACCCCGGGCGTGTGCAGCGGGCGGATCTCGGCCGGCACCCGGTGCCCGAGGTCGTCGGGGCGCGGACCGACCCGCACGTACGGCCGCTTCACCGCGAACGGCACCTGCCAGGAGATCCGCATCCCCGTCCGGGGGTCGGCGCCGAAGGCGAGGTGCCGGCCGAACGGGGCGACCGCCGCGCCCGGCACCCGCGAGGTGGCCGATCCGGCCGGGCCCGGCCTCCCGCCGGACACGGTGCCGCAGCCGGTCAGCAGGCCGCCTGCCACCGCGCCCGCCGTCACCAGCGTGCGGCGGCGCACCATGCGGTCGCGCAGGTACGCGTACTGCTCGGCCATGCTCAGCCGCTCGGCGAGCGGACGGGGGATGCCGACGTCGGGGGTCTCCATGTCGCACAACGTTCCCCCGGAGCCCGACGTCCGTGCCGCGCACGGGTGAACGCCCGCCGACGGGCGGACACCGGGAACACGTCCCGCTGTCCGCATGGCGGACGCTACGTGTCATCACCTGGGACGAGGAGTAGGGTGCCCGCATGTCTCGCAGCATCAATCTCGCAGTGATCCCCGGTGACGGCATCGGCCAGGAGGTCGTGGCCGAGGGTCTCAAGGTCCTCTCCGCCGTCCTGCCGCAGGATGTGAAGCTGGAGACCAAGGAGTACGACTTCGGCGCCAAGCGCTACCACGCCACCGGTGAGACCCTCACCGACGCCGACCTCGCCTCCCTCAAGCAGCACGACGCCATCCTGCTGGGCGCCATCGGCGACCCGTCGGTGCCGTCCGGCGTCCTGGAGCGCGGCTTCCTGCTCAAGCTCCGCTTCGCCTTCGACCACCACGTCAACCTGCGTCCGTCGAAGCTGCTCCCGGGTGTCGCCACCCCGCTCGCCGGCCAGCCGGAGATCGACTTCGTCGTCGTCCGCGAGGGCACCGAGGGCCCGTACACGGGCAACGGCGGCACCATCCGCAAGGGCACCGCGCACGAGGTGGCCACCGAGGTGTCCGTCAACACGGCCTACGGTGTCGAGCGCGTCGTCCGCGACGCCTTCGCGCGCGCCCAGGCCCGCCCGCGCAAGAAGCTCACGCTGGTCCACAAGAACAACGTGCTGACCTTCGCCGGGCACCTGTGGACGAACGTCTTCAACAAGGTGGCCGAGGAGTACCCCGAGGTCACCACGGACTACATCCACGTCGACGCCGCGACCATCTACCTGGTCACCGACCCGGGCCGGTTCGACGTCATCGTCACCGACAACCTCTTCGGCGACATCATCACCGACCTCGCCGCGGCCGTCTCCGGCGGCATCGGCGTGGCCGCCTCCGGCAACATCAACCCCACCCGCGAGTTCCCGTCCATGTTCGAGCCGGTCCACGGCTCGGCCCCGGACATCGCCGGCCAGGGCAAGGCCGACCCCACCGCCACCGTCCTGTCCGTCGCGCTGCTGCTGCGCCACCTCGGCTACGACACCGAGGCCGACCGGATCGACGCGGCGGTCGCCGCCGACCTCACCGAGCGCGCCGGGCAGCCCGCCCGGAGCACCTCCGGGATCGGCGACGCGCTCGCCGTACGCGTAGCCGGCTGACCCGCCGCGCTACACCGAGCCGCCGGGTCGCAACCGCACCCGGCGGCTTTTCCTGTGCCTCGCCGGGTGCCACCATCAACCCCTGGACCGCTTCACCCCGATTCCGTCCACTACCGCCGCCCGCGCGATAATCGAACGCGGAGCCGCGGTATGAGGGAATGCTCGGACGTCCCAGCACCGACGACCGGGAGCACAGGCGTGAGCGCGGCCCGTCACTACAACCGGTGAAGGACAATCACTCATGACGACGCCCACGATCGAGCTCAAGCCCTCTGCCAGCCCGCTCGCCGCCGCGGAACGCGAGGCCATCCTGGCCAACCCGGGGTTCGGCCGCCACTTCACCGACCACATGGTGACGATCAAGTGGACCGAGGGCCGTGGCTGGCACGACGGGCAGCTCGTTCCGTACGGGCCGATCTCCCTGGACCCCTCCACGCACGTCCTGCACTACGGCCAGGAGATCTTCGAGGGCCTGAAGGCGTACCGCCAGCCCGACGGCTCGGTCGCGCTGTTCCGTCCCGAGGCCAACGCCCGCCGCTTCCGCAACTCCGCCCGCCGCATGGCCATGGCCGAGCTGCCCGAGGAGCTGTTCGTCGCCGCGCTGGACGCGCTGCTCACCCAGGACGCCGACTGGGTCCCGCCGCACGGCGGCGAGGCCTCCCTGTACCTGCGGCCGTTCATGTTCGCCACGGAGGCCGCGCTCGGCGTCCACCCGGCGAACGAGTACCTGTTCATGCTGATCGCCTCCCCGTCCGGCGCGTACTTCGCCGGCGGGGTGAAGCCGGTCACCATCTGGGTCTCCGAGGACCACGTCCGCGCCGTGCCGGGCGGCACCGGCGACGCCAAGACCGGCGGCAACTACGCCGCGTCCCTGCTGCCGCAGGCCGAGGCCGCCGCGCACGGCTGCGACCAGGTCGTGTACCTCGACGCGGTCACCCGCACCAAGGTCGAGGAGAGCGGCAGCATGAACGTCGCGTTCGTCTACGGCGACCGGATCGTCACCCCGTCGCTCACCGGCTCCATCCTGGAGGGCATCACCCGTGACTCCCTCCTCCAGGTCGCCCGTGACCTCGGCTACACCGCCGAGGAGGGCGTGATCACCCTCCAGCAGTGGCGTGAGGACGCCGCGTCCGGCGCGCTGACCGAGGTGTTCGCGTGCGGTACCGCCGCCGTGGTCACGCCGATCGGCCACGTCAAGACCAGGACCGACCAGTGGTCCCACGGCGACGGCACCCCCGGGCCGGTCACCGGGCGTCTGCGCGAGGCGCTGCTCGGCATCCAGCGGGGCCTGACCGAGGACAAGCACGGCTGGATGCACCGGGTCGGTTAGGGACACGGCCTGAAGCGCCCCGGAGGGGTGCCGGGCGTCCGCGGGCCGGTTCGGCCGGTCACGTGGTCCCCCGCACCCCCTCGGGGCGCTTGTCGTTGGGTGCCCCGCCGCACGCCCGAGTTAGAGCGTTGCTCAAACTCAAGGGATCAGTACGTTCGGACGGTGCTTCTCTTTCCCGGCTTCTCTGTTTAGAGTGATGCTCAAATTGGGGAAGCCAAGGAGGTGCCGGGTCGTGAGACTGACCCCCACGGAACGTGACCGGCTGCTGCTCTTCGGGGCCGCCGAGCTGGCCCGGGCCCGCCGGGCGCGCGGCCTGAGGCTGAACGTGCCCGAGGCCACCGCGCTGATCGCGGACACCGTCTGCGAGGCCGCCCGCGACGGCAAGCGGCTCGCGGAGGCCGTCGAGGCGGCCCGTTCCGTGCTCGGCCCCGAGGACGTCCTGCCCGGCGTCGCCGACGTCGTCGCCGAGGTGATGGTCGAGGCCGTCTTCGACGACGGCTCCCGGCTCGCGGTCGTCTCCGACCCCATCGGCGGGGGCCTGGGCGCCGACGCCCCGGGCGCCCTGCTCCCCGGCCCCGGCCACGCCGACCCCGGGCCCGTCGTCCGGCTGCGCGTCACCAACACCGCGAGCGTGCCGGTCTCCGTCACCTCCCACTTCCACTTCTTCGAGGCCAACCCGCGCCTCGACTTCGACCGCGAGCGGGCCTACGGCATGCGGCTCGCCGTGCCCGCCGGGTCCTCGGTCCGCTTCGGGCCGGGGGAGAGCGAGGAGGTCGGGCTCGTGCCGATCGGCGGCGAGCGCGTCGCGATCGGCTTCGCCGGACTGGTCGACGGGCCGCTGGACGCGCCGGGCGCGCAGGAGGAAGCCCTCCGCAGGGCCGCCGCCTGCGGATACCTGGGAGCCGCACCGGAAGGAGACGAGGAGCGATGAGCCGCTCGAAGGGACGCGAGGTGAGCCGGTCGGTCCACATCGACCCGCACGCCTACGCCGCCACCCACGGCCCCCGCGCCGGCGACCGCATCCGCCTCGGCGACTCCGGGCTCACCGTCCGCGTCGAGTCCGACTCGCAGAAGTACGGCGACGAGTTCCTGGCCGGCTTCGGCAAGACCGCCCGCGACGGACTGCACCTGAAGGCCGCCGCCGTCCGGGACACCTGCGACGTCGTGATCAGCAACGTCGTCGTGATCGACGCGGTGCTGGGGATCAGGAAGGTGTCCATCGGCATCCGCGAGGGCCGCGTCTGCGCCATCGGGCGGGCCGGCAACCCGGACACCCTGGACGGCGTGGACGTCGTCGTCGGCACCGGCACCTCGATCGTCTCCGGCGAGGGGCTGATCGCCACCGCCGGGGCCGTCGACACCCATGTGCACCTGCTGTCGCCGCGCATCATGGAGGCGTCCCTCGCCTCCGGCGTCACCACGATCATCGGGCAGGAGTTCGGCCCGGTGTGGGGCGTCGGCGTGAACTCGCCCTGGGCGCTGCGGCACGCCTTCAACGCCTTCGACGCCTGGCCGGTCAACATCGGCTTCCTGGGCCGGGGTTCGTCCTCCCACGCGGCGCCGCTCGTGGAGGCCCTGGCCGAGGGTGGTGCCTCCGGCTTCAAGGTGCACGAGGACATGGGCGCCCACACCCGCGCGCTGGACACCGCGCTCCGGGTCGCCGAGGAGCACGACGTCCAGGTCGCCCTGCACAGCGACGGGCTGAACGAGTGCCTGTCGGTCGAGGACACCCTGCGGGTGCTGGAGGGCCGCACGATCCACGCCTTCCACATCGAGGGCTGCGGCGGCGGACACGTGCCCAACGTGCTGAAGATGGCCGGCGTGCCGAACGTCATCGGCTCCTCCACCAACCCCACCCTGCCCTTCGGCCGGGACGCGGTCGCCGAGCACTACGGCATGATCGTCTCCGTCCACGACCTGAAGCCCGACCTGCCCGGCGACGCCGCCATGGCCCGCGACCGGATCCGGGCCGGCACCATGGGCGCCGAGGACGTGCTGCACGACCTGGGCGCGATCGGCATCACCTCCTCCGACGCCCAGGGCATGGGCCGGGCCGGTGAGACGGTCCGCCGCACCTTCGCCATGGCCGGCAAGATGAAGGCCGAGCTGGGGCCCCTGCTTCCCCATGACGGGCAGGCCGGCGACGGCGAGAACGACGACAACGCGCGCGTCCTGCGCTACCTGGCCAAGCTGACCATCAACCCGGCCATCGCGCACGGGCTGTCGCACGAGGTCGGCTCGATCGAGGTGGGCAAGCTCGCCGACATCGTGCTGTGGCGCCCGGAGTACTTCGGGGCCAAACCGCAGCTCGTCCTCAAGGCCGGCTTCCCGGCGTACGGCGTGGTCGGCGACCCCAACGCGGCCACCGACACCTGCGAACCCCTCGTCCTGGGCCCGCAGTTCGGGGCGTACGGCGCCACGGCCGCCGATCTCTCCGTGGCGTTCGTCGCCCGCGCCGCCGTCGACCAGGGCGACGACCGGATGCCGACCCGGCGCAGAAGGGTCGCCGTGCGCGGCACCCGCGGCATCGGCCCCGCCGACCTGCGGCTGAACTCCCGTACCGGAGCGGTGGACGTCGACCGGCGCACCGGGCTGGTCACCCTCGACGGCGACCCGATCCGCTCGGAACCGGCCGACTCCGTCTCCCTCAACCGCCTCTACTTCCTCTAAGGACCCGCGCCATGAGCACCCCCGCCGCCGACGGCTTCCGCATGCCCGCCGAGTGGGCCCCCCACGAGCGCACCTGGATGGCCTGGCCGAGCCCCAACCCCACCTTCGACGACCCGGACGACCTGGCCGCCGCCCGGACCGCCTGGGCGTCCGTGGCCCGCGCCGTCCGCCGCTTCGAACCGGTGACGGTCGTGTGCGGCCCCGGCCAGTCGCAGGAGGCCCGGGCGCTGCTCGGCCCCGGCGTCGACACGGTCGAGCGCGAGCTGGACGACGCGTGGATGCGGGACATCGGCCCCACCTTCCTCACCGACGGCCGGGGCCGGCTGGCCGCCGTGGACTGGACGTTCAACGGCTGGGGCGCCCAGGCATGGGCCCGCTGGGAGCACGACTCCCGGATCGGCGCGTACGTCTCCGGCCTCGCGGGCGCCACGACGTACGCCTCGAAGCTGGTCAACGAGGGCGGCGCGATCCACGTCGACGGCGAGGGCACCGTGCTGCTCACCGAGACCGTGCAGCTCGGTCCCGAGCGCAACCCCGACTGGACCAAGGAGGAGGCCGAGGCGGAGATCCACGCCCACCTCGGCACCAGCAAGGCGATATGGCTGCCGCGCGGCCTGACCGGCGACTACCCTCCCCACGGCTTCGGCACCCTCGGCCACGTCGACATCGTCGCCGCGTTCGCCCGGCCGGGCGTCGTGGTCGCCCACCACCAGCCGGACCCGGCCCACCCCGACCACGAGGTCACCCAGGAGGTCATCGGCCTGCTGAGGTCGGCGACCGACGCCCGGGGCCGCCGCCTGGAGGTCGTGGAGGTGCCCGCGCCCACCGCCCTGGAGGCGGACGGCCACTGGGCCGACTACTCCTACATCAACCACTACCTCTGCAACGGCGGCGTGGTGCTGTGCGGCTTCGACGACCCGCGCGACGAGACCGCCGCCGGGATCTTCCGGCGCCTGTTCCCGGAGCGGACGGTGACGCTGGTGGACGCGCGTACGATCTTCGCTGGCGGGGGCGGCATCCACTGCATCACGCAACAGCAGCCGAGGGTCTGACACACACGGGAGCGGCAGATGACCGGTGCGGGCCGGGCGCGCAGGAACGCGCCGCCGCGCGAGGCGGTCCTCGCCGCCGCCATGGACATGATCGCCGAGTGCGGTCTGGAGAAGCTCACCATGGCGGGGCTGGGCCGCGAGGTCGGCATGAGCAGCGGCCACCTGCTGTACTACTTCCGCTCCAAGGACGAGCTGCTGCTCCAGACGCTGGAGTGGAGCGAGGGCCGGCTGGGCGCGGAACGGGGGCGGCTGCTGGCCCGTACCGGGAGCGCGCGGGAGCGGCTGTCCGGGTACGTCGACCTGTACGTCCCCGACGGGCACCGCGATCCGCACTGGACCCTGTGGCTGGAGGTCTGGAACCGCTCGCAGAACGCCGACGAGGACGCCCGGGCCCGGCAGGCGGCGATCGAGGGCGCGTGGCACCGCGACCTGGTCGCCCTGATCGCCGAGGGGATCTCACGGGGGGAGTTCCGCCCGGTGGACGCGGACCGCTTCGCGACGAGGCTGCGCGCGCTGCTGGACGGGTTCTCCATCCACGTGGCGATCGGGCTGCGGGGCACGGACAGGAGCCAAGTCCTCGCGCACGTCCGGGAGTTCATCGAGGACGGGCTCGCCGCCACCCCCTAGGGGCGCACGTCCGGCGGCGCATCGGAATCCTTTCCTCCGCAGACGGGCAGGTAACGGCCCATGGGACGACAACACTGGAAGAGGATCTGGGTCGGCTCGGCGGGCAACATGGTCGAGTGGTTCGACTGGTTCGTGTACGCGAGCTTCGCCACGTACTTCGCCGGTGCCTTCTTCCCCAGCGGCAACCCCACCGCCCAGCTGATGAACACCGCCGGCATCTTCGCCGTCGGCTTCTTCATGCGCCCCGTCGGCGGCTGGCTGCTGGGCAGGGTCGGTGACCGCAAGGGCCGCAAGGCGGCACTGACCCTGACCGTCACGCTCATGTCGGCCTCGGCGGTCCTCATCGCCGTCGCCCCCACCTACGGCGTCGCCGGCTACGGCGGGGCCCTCGTGCTGCTCGTCGCCCGCCTGCTCCAGGGCCTGTCGGTGGGCGGCGAGTACGCGGCCAGCGCCACCTATCTGACCGAGGCGTCGGACCCGGGGCGGCGCGGCTTCGCGTCCAGCTTCCAGTACGTGTCCATGACCGCCGGCCAGATCGCCGGCCTCGGCCTCCAGATCGTCCTCCAGCGCACCCTGTCCGACGACGCCCTGCACAGCTACGGCTGGCGCATCCCGTTCGTCGTCGGCGCGCTCGGCGCGGCCGTCGTCTTCTACCTGCGCCACACCATGCTGGAGACGGAGGTGTACGAGGAGGACGCCTCGCACACCGAGGAGCGCGGCACCCTGCGCGCGCTGTGGCGGCACCGGCGGGAGGCGTTCCTGGTGATCGCCCTCACCATGGGCGGCACGGTGGCGTACTACACGTACACCACCTATCTGACCAAGTACCTGTCGAACTCGGCGGGGCTGTCCAAGGAGACCGCCACGCTCGTCTCCTTCACCGCGCTGATCGTCTTCGCGTGCCTCCAGCCGCTCGCGGGCGCCCTGTCCGACCGCATCGGCCGCCGCCCGCTGCTGATCACGTTCGCCGTCGGCTCCACCATCCTGACGGTTCCGGTCATGACGCTGCTCAGGCACGCGGACGGCTACTGGCCCGCCCTCGGCCTCGCCCTGCTCGCGCTGGTCGTGGTCACCGGCTACACCTCGATCAACGCCTGCGTGAAGGCCGAGCTGTTCCCGACCGGCGTCCGCGCGCTCGGCGTCGCCCTGCCCTACGCCATCGCCAACGCCCTCTTCGGCGGCACCGCCGAGTACGTCGCCCTGTGGTTCAAGAAGGGCGGCATCGAGTCCGGCTTCTACTGGTACGTGGCCGGCTGCGCCGCCGTCTCCCTCGTGGTGTACGTCGCCATGCGCGAGACCAAGGACCTGGATCTGGCCCGCGTGAAGGCCCGCGCGGAGTCCAGCGTGACGACCGCATCCTGAGACGGTCGGTGAGCCGGGGGCGCGGGTGTGCCAGACTGCCCCCGTGCTCTCGTTCGCCATGATTATCGGCAGCAGGCGCGCCGGTCCGCAGTGACCACCTCGTACGACCAGGTGCGGGTGGCCACCGTCGTCCTCGACCCGCGCGCAGACCTCTCGCACCCGCGAGGGGTTTTTTCGTTTTCCGGCCCACCCGCAGCCGGAGGCGGAGCGCGAGGGAGCATGGAGGAACGGTGGAGCCGGTCATTCCGGTAAAGACCGAAGATTTCCCACAGGAGCCTTGAGACATGACCGAGACGGCAAACAGCGAGCTCGACGACTCGTTCCACGTCTTCGACACCACGCTGCGCGACGGCGCGCAGCGCGAGGGCATCAACCTCACCGTCGCGGACAAGCTCGCCATCGCCCGGCACCTGGACGAGTTCGGCGTGGGCTTCATCGAGGGCGGCTGGCCCGGCGCGAACCCCCGCGACACGGAGTTCTTCGCCCGCGCGCAGGCGGAGATCGACTTCCGCCACGCCCAGCTGGTCGCCTTCGGCGCCACCCGCCGCGCCGGCAGCACGGCGGCCGAGGACCCGCAGGTCAAGGCACTGCTCAGCTCCGGCGCCCCGGTGATCACCCTGGTCGCCAAGTCGCACGACCGGCACGTGGAGCTGGCGCTGCGCACCACCCTGGACGAGAACCTGGAGATGGTCCGCGACACCGTGTCGTACCTGCGCGAGCAGGGCCGCCGCGTCTTCGTCGACTGCGAGCACTTCTTCGACGGCTACCGCGCCAACCCCGAGTACGCCAAGGCGGTCGTCCGCACCGCCTCGGAAGCCGGCGCCGACGTCGTCGTCCTGTGCGACACCAACGGCGGCATGCTCCCCGCCCAGGTCAACGCGGTCGTCTCCACCGTCCTCGCCGACACCGGCGCCCGGCTCGGCATCCACGCCCAGGACGACACCGGCTGCGCGGTCGCCAACACCCTGGCCGCCGTCGACGCGGGCGCCACCCACGTGCAGTGCACCGCCAACGGCTACGGCGAACGCGTCGGCAACGCCAACCTGTTCCCGGTGGTCGCCGCCCTGGAACTGAAGTACGGCAAGAAGGTGCTGCCCGAGGGCCGGCTTCGCGAGATGACCCGCATCTCCCACGCCATCGCCGAGGTCGTCAACCTGACGCCGTCGACCCACCAGCCGTACGTCGGCGTCTCCGCCTTCGCGCACAAGGCCGGCCTGCACGCCTCCGCCATCAAGGTCGACCCCGACCTGTACCAGCACATCGCCCCCGAGCTGGTCGGCAACACCATGCGCATGCTCGTCTCCGACATGGCCGGCCGCGCCTCGGTCGAGCTGAAGGGCAAGGAGCTGGGCATCGACCTGAGCGGCGACCGGGAGCTGGTCGGCCGGGTGGTCGAACGGGTGAAGGAGCGCGAGCTCAAGGGCTACAGCTACGAGGCGGCCGACGCCTCCTTCGAGCTGCTGCTGCGCGCCGAGGCCGAGGGCAGGCCGCTGAAGTACTTCGAGGTCGAGTCCTGGCGGGCCATCGTCGAGGACCGCCCCGACGGCACCCACGCCAACGAGGCCACGGTGAAGCTGTGGGCCAAGAGCGAGCGGATCGTCGCCACCGCCGAGGGCAACGGCCCCGTCAACGCCCTGGACCGCGCCCTGCGCGTGGCCCTGGAGAAGATCTACCCGCAGCTCGCCAAGCTGGACCTGGTCGACTACAAGGTCCGCATCCTGGAGGGCAAGCACGGCACCCAGTCCACCACCCGGGTGCTGATCTCCACCTCGGACGGCTCCGGCGAGTGGGCCACGGTCGGCGTGGCCGAGAACGTCATCGCCGCCTCCTGGCAGGCGCTGGAGGACGCGTACACGTACGGCCTCCTCCGCGCGGGCGTGGAGCCCGCGGAGTAGCCACAGTGGAGGCATGACCTCAGAAGACCCAGACGTGCTGTCCCGGGCCCGCGTCGCCACCCGGCTGCCGGCCCGGGACCTGGACCGGGCCCGTCGCTTCTACGCCGACAAGCTCGGCCTGTACCCGGTGGACGAACGGCCCGGCGGGCTGCTGTACCGCTGCGCCGGCGCGGACTTCGTCGTGTTCCGCTCGACGGGGGCCTCGCCCGGCACCTTCACCCAGATGGCCTTCGAGGTGGACGACATCGAGGCGGCCGTCACCGAGCTGCGCGGCCGGGGCGTCGAGTTCCAGGAGGTCGACGTGCCCGGCCTGCGCACCCGGGACGGCATCGCCGAGATCGAGGGCAACTACCCGAGCAAGGGCGCGCAGGCGGAGCGGGGCGCGTGGTTCCGGGACAGCGAGGGCAACCTGCTGGGCATCGGCCAGCTCATCCTGTGACGCCGGCCGGCCGGTCCCGCGCCGCTCAGGGCGCCCGCCAGATGTTGTCGAAGGCGATGTTCTCGATGCGGCGCCGCTCGCGCACCGCCTCCAGCTCGGTGACCGCGTCGCCGACCGCCGCCAGGACGGTGACCACCGCCTCGTCGTCGAGTCCGGAGGAGGCCGCCCGGTCCGGCTCGATGCCCAGCGTGCCCGCGAGGCCCGTCAGCACCGGGTCGTGGGAGTCCCAGCGGTCGGTCGCGTGCCGCCGCGCGGCGGTGTCGGCCGGGGTCTCGGTGCCGCCCCGCCCCGGCCACCAGTGCCGGCGCTTCCCGGTGAGCTGCCCGTCGGCCTCCAGGACGTCCCGGTAGGCCACGGCCAGCCCCTCGCCGCGCCGCCACAGCCAGTCCTCGACCGTCTCGTACGGCTCCTCGCGGACGAGCTTCGCCCCGGCCTCGTCCAGCAGCCGGTCACCCGTGGTCAGCACCGGCCCGGGCACGATGCGCTCGCCGTCCAGGGTGAGCGCGCGGGCGCCGAGCAGGTCGATCAGCTCCGCACCGGCGAGCGCGAGCGACAGATCGCCCTGCTCGACGGGGTGCTCGCCCGGTACGTCCAGGCTGACGAGGAACAGGTCCTGCGGTGTCGTCATGAGGGCTCCAGGTCACCGGCCGTCAGCCGCGGCCGGGGTCGTTCGGAGGCGGCCAGTTCCCGGGCCCGGACGGCCTCGGCGGCCCGGCGCCGCGCGACCTCTTCCCCGGGGGTGCCGTCGGGCACCGAGGTGGTGATCTCGACCAGGAACTCGCGCATGATCCCGCTTTCTCGGTGGGTGGCCGGCCGGCTGGGGACCGGCCCCCCTCATCGTCCCCCAGCCGCCGGGCGGCCGCCGCTCAGCACGAGCCGGCGGCGAGCCGTTCGAACGCGGCGAGGCTCATCGCCCGGTCGTCCGCCCAGACCTGGCCGGGTTTCAGCCGGCCGATCTGCTCGCCGGTGAACTCAACGACCCCGTTGTAGGAGTCGCCGCCGGCGTAGTGCCCGAACCGGAGGACGTAGCGGTGCCGGGGCAGAAGGTGCCGGGTGCCCCGGTGGCGGGCGTGCCAGGCGGCGGGCGGGTCGAACAGGGGGAAGCCGGCGTCGCCGCGCAGGCCGTCCTTGCGCACGTCCCACCCGGTGGTGACCGGGCCCTTCCCGGCGCCCCGGGCCCGCCCGTCCAGGGCCGGGCCCCGGTAGCCGTCGTCACCGCACGGACGGAACACCGCGTACGGCGTCCCGTCCGGCGCGGCCCATACCCCCGCGAGCGGCAGGTCGGCGGCGCCACAGCCGCTGAGCAGCAGCATCCCGCCGGCGATCCCCGCCGCCACGGCCCCCGTACGTCGCATGGTCCGCCTTACCGCCTCACCGCAGGGTCCACTTCTGGTTGGCGGCGCCGGTGCACGACCAGATCTGGGCCCGCGCCCCGTTCGCCGACGAGTTGTCGGTGACGTCGAGGCACTTGTTCGCCGCCGTGTTCACCACATCACCCGTGGCGGCGTTGTACGACCACCGTTGCGCACCGGTTCCGTTGCAGTCGTACAACTGCACCTTGGCGCCGTCCGCCGTCGAAGCGGAGGTCACGTCCAGGCACTTGCCGAGCGCCTGCACCGACCCGTCGGCCTGCACGGTCCACTGCTGGGCCGTGCTGCCGTTGCAGTCGTAGAGCTGCACCGCCGTGCCGTTGGCGCTCGAACCGCCCGCCACGTCCAGGCACTTGCCGGCGAGGCCCACGAAGGCTCCGGTCCTGGCGCCACCGCCGGACTGGGTGCCGGACCAGGTGAAGGTGGCCGAGGTGTTGCCGGGCAGCGAGTACGTGGCGTGCTGGGAGCCCCAGTTGACGGTCACGGTGTGGGCCGACGAGGAGTCGTTGTACGCGATCAGCGCCTTGCTGCCGTCCGGGTTGCGCCACGCGACGTTCGGCACCGTGGTGGAGGCGGTGGAGGCTATGCGCTGGGCGCCGGGGCGGACGAACTTGGTCAGGTGGCCCATGTCGTAGTACTCGACGGTGTAGTCCACGGTCCCGCTCGCGCCGTCGCCGTTGTGCACGGTGATCAGACCGGTGCAGGTGCCGCAGCCGCCGTTGTGCGGGCCCATGTTCTGGTCCACGGCCAGCGACCACTTGGTCACCGACTTCGCCCAGTTGCGGGTGTAGTCGATGATGTTGGACATGTCCTCGCGCTGCTGGTCGGCGATCCAGGTGCCGCCGGAGTGCTCGGTGCCGAAGGCGTCCAGCGCCGGGTACTGGTTGTGCACGGAGGTCTGCTTGGTGATGTCACCGCCGTAGCCGTGCCAGGCGATGCCGCCGAAGTTGGGGTGGTTGCGCACGGCCGGGTCGTCCACGGTCTGGGCCGCGTAGGAGTCGTAGACGTCCCAGTTCCAGTCGTGCGCCAGCACCTTGGTGGTCAGGCCCGCCGACTGGAGCCTGGGCAGCAGCTCGCTCTTGGTGAAGTACGCGAGGCCGCTCGCGTTCCAGCTCATCGACGGATAGCCGGAACAGCAGGTCGGCTCGTTCTGCGCGGTGACGTACGAGACGTTGATGCCCTGGTCCTTGTACGCCTGGAGGTACTTCACGAAGTAGGAGGCGTACGCCCCGTAGTCCTCGGCCTTCAGCCAGCCGCCGTTCAGCGAGCCGCTGTCCTTCATCCAGGCCGGCGCCGTCCACGGCGAGGCCATCACCGTCAGGGACGGGTTGAGCTGGAGCGCCTGCCGGGTCAGCGGGACGACGTCGGCCAGGTCGTGCGCGAGGGAGAACTTCGCCAGGGACGGGTCGCTCTGCCCGGCCGGCACGTCGTCGTAGGTGTAGCCGTAGCGGGCGAGGTCCGAGGCGCCCATCGGATTGCGCAGGAACGACAGTCCGATGCCGTCCGTCGGCGAGAACAGCTTGCGCATGGTCGCGTCCCGGGTCGCCTGGGACAGCGCCCCGCTGCTGTTCATCAGCCAGGCGGCGGTGTCCGTGAAGGACGCGCCGCCGCCGGTGAAGGTCTGGTAGCGGGTGTTCTCGTCGACGGTGATGTTCTCGCCGCTCCCGCCCGTCCCGGACTGGAAGGCGAACGGCGTCTGCGGCTGGAGGCCGCGCACGACGTGCCGGCCGGCGGCGTCGTCGGTGGTGGTGAGCCAGGCGGTGACCTGCTCACCGGCCGCGTGCGCGGGGGGTACGGCCACACTGAGACCGGCTGCGGAGAGCAGCCCGGCGAGCAACAGCCGGACTGCGCGGGGGGATCTCCTCATGATGCGTCGCCCTTCCTCTCGGATCGGCGGAGCTGACGGGTCGTCTTGACGGGGGTGTGTGCCCCTAGTTAACTCACGGCGTGAGCTAAGCCCTGAGTGAACCACGAGAGCCGAGGGAAGGTCCATGCGAAGAACCGCCCTGCTCGCCTCCGCCGCACTCCTCGCCGGTCTGCTGCCCTGGGCGGCGACCGCGCGAGCCGCCGACGAGCCCGCCCCCGTACCCGTCGACCGCTTCGAGGGCGAGGTGCCCTTCGCCTCCCAGCCCGCCGAGGGCATCTTCACCTGGGGCGGCGACTCCGACGACCCGCCCACGCTCCGCCTGGCCGACCGCGCCGACGCCCCCGAGGGCGGCAAGGTCCTCGCCGGCACCTACGACATCAGCGGCTACGGCGGCTTCACCCACGACTTCGCCGCCACCGCGCCCGCCCACGACTGGTCCGCCCACCAGGGCATCCGGTTCTGGTGGGAGGGGCGGAACACCGGCAAGAAGATCCCCTTCGAGATCAAGGACGGCGGAGCCAACGGCGAGGCGTCCGAGCTGTGGACGACCTCCTTCACCGACGACTTCACCGGCTGGAAGCAGATCCAGCTCCCCTTCACCGACTTCGCCTACCGCACCGACTACCAGCCCGTCGGCGGCATCGACCACGTCCTCGGCCTGAAGGAGATGTGGGGCTACGCCCTGACCCTCCCGGCCGGCGCCAAGGGCGACTTCGCCATGGACGACGTCGAGCTGTACGGCAGGGCCGACCAGGCGCTGCGCGCCACCGTCGGCACCGACGCGCCCGTGTACCCGGTCGAGGAGGGCGGCACGGCGAAGGTCAGGGTCACCGTGGCCACCACCGGCGAACAGCCCCTCACCGACCCCGTGACCGTCACCTACACCACCGGGGACGGCACCGCCACCGCCGGCCAGGACTACACCCCCGTCTCCGGCACCCTCACCTTCCCGGCCGGCACCGCCTCCGGCACCGCGCGGACCATCGCCGTGCCCACCCGCCGGGACCGGGCGGCCGAACCCGCCGAGACCGTCCCCGTGAAGCTCACGGTCACCGGCGCCAAGGCCCCCGCCGAGACACCGCAGGTCGTGATCGACGCGCACGGACTGCCGTACCTGAACGCCAAGCTGCCGGTGAAGAAGCGGGTCGCCGACCTGCTGAGCCGGATGTCCCTGGCGGAGAAGGCCGGCCAGATGACCCAGGCCGAACGCGGCGCCATGTCCCAGCCGAACGACATCGCCGCCTACGCCCTCGGCTCCCTGCTCTCCGGCGGCGGCTCGACGCCCACCCCCAACACGCCCGCGGCCTGGGCGAAGATGATCGACGCCTTCCAGCTGCGCACCCAGGCGACCCGGTTCCAGATCCCGCTCGTCTACGGCGTCGACGCGGTCCACGGCCACAACAACCTCTCCGGGGCCACGGTCATGCCGCACAACGTCGGCATCGGCGCCACCCGCGATCCCCGGCTGGCCCGGCAGACCGGCGCGGTGACGGCCGCCGAGGTCCGCGCGACCGGCGTTCCCTGGGACTTCGCGCCCTGCCTGTGCGTGAGCCGCGACGAACGCTGGGGCCGCTCCTACGAGTCCTTCGGTGAGGACCCGGCACTGGTGCAGTCCATGGAGACCGTGATCCAGGGCCTCCAGGGCCGCGCCGGCGGCCAGGACCTCGGGCGCGGCGACAAGGTGCTCGCCACGGCCAAGCACTTCGTCGGCGACGGCGGCACCGCGTACGGCTCCTCGACCACCGGGAAGTACACCATCGACCAGGGCGTCACCAAGGTCACCCGCCAGGAGCTGGAGGACATCCACCTCGCGCCGTTCCGCACGGCCGTCGAGCGGGGCGTCGGCACGGTCATGCCGTCGTACTCCTCCCTCGACATCGCCGGCGACGGCAAGGGCGCGGTGAAGATGCACGCCCGCGGCGACATGATCAACGGCGTGCTCAAGGGCCGCATGGGCTTCGACGGCTTCGTCATCAGCGACTGGAACGCCATCGACCAGCTGCCCGGCGACTACGCGTCCCACGTCCGCACCTCGGTCAACGCGGGCGTCGACATGATGATGGTGCCGTACACCTACAAGGAGTTCAGCACCACGCTCGCCGACGAGGTGAAGGCGGGCCGGATCAGCGAGCAGCGGATCGACGACGCCGTCTCCCGCATCCTCACCGAGAAGTTCAGGCTCGGCCTCTTCGAGCACCCGTACGCCGACACCAGCGGGGCCGCCGCCATCGGCTCCCCGGCCCACCGCGAGGTCGCCCGCCGGGCCGCCGCCGAGTCGCAGGTGCTGCTGAAGAACGCGGGCGGGCTGCTGCCGCTGAAGAAGAGCGAGAAGGTGTACGTCGCCGGGTCCAACGCCGACGACATCGGCAACCAGACCGGCGGCTGGACCCTCACCTGGCAGGGCGCCTCCGGCAACACCGTCCCCGGCACGACCATTCTCCAGGGCCTGCGCGAGGCGGGCGGGAACGTCACCTACTCCAAGGACGCCTCCGCTCCCACCGGCGGCTACGACGTCGGGGTGGTCGTGGTCGGCGAGACCCCGTACGCCGAGGGCGTCGGCGACGTCGGCAACGGCCACGACCTGAAGCTGTCCGCCGCCGACCAGGCCGCCGTCGACAAGGTGTGCGCGGCCATGAAGTGCGCGGTGCTGATCGTCTCCGGCCGCCCGCAGCTCGTCGGCGACCGGCTGGGCGAGATCGACGCCCTGGTCGCGTCCTGGCTGCCCGGCACCGAGGGCGAGGGCGTCGCCGACGTCCTCTACGGCAAGCGCCCCTTCACCGGACAGCTCCCGGTCACCTGGCCCAAGTCGGAGGCGCAGCTGCCGATCAACGTGGGCGACACGGCGTACGACCCGCAGTTCCCGTACGGCTGGGGCCTGAGCACCCGCACCGACGTCCCGAAGGGCGGTACGGCCACCCTGCGCGACCTCGCCGTCCGGGCGGCGAAGGCCGAGCGGCGCCACGACGCCCGCACCGGGCGCGCGCTGGTCACCCAGGCCCGGCTGCTCGTCCAGCAGAAGGCGGACGGCCACCTCACGGCGGCCGTGGCGAAGCCCTTCGCCGACGCCGACCACCTGCTGCTGACCGGCGGGTACGGAAAGGCGGTGGAGAAGCTGGCGGAGGCGTACCGGGCGGTCTGATCCCGCCATCGGACGAGTGACCGCTTTGGGAAGGCTTCGGGTAGTTTCTAGACATGAAGGCCGTGCCGCGGACCCGAAGCCTCCCCGCCCTGCTGCTGACCGCCCTCGCCCTGGCGCTGACGACCCTGTTCGCGCCCGGGGCGAGTGCGGACACCAGCGTCTCCACGATCGCGCAGGCGCTGCGCAAGAGCCCCGTCTACGTCGACCCCGCGGCCCGGGACCAGCTGTCCGCCGCGGACGCCGGCGCACTCGCCACCCGGATCAAGGACGCCGGCAAACCCCTGTTCATCGCCGTCCTCCCGACCGGATACCCCACCGGTAGCCTCTTCGCCGACCTGCGCTCCGCGACCGGCGTCACCGGCCTGTACGGCATCCGCCTCGGCGACCGCTTTGACGCCCGCGCCGACTCCTCCGTCATGTCGGCCACGGCCCGGCAGAACCTGGTCCGCAGCGTCCAGGGCGAGGACGCCAAGGCCCAGCTCACCGACTTCACCGACCGCGCCCTGGCCAACATGGGCGGCCACGCCCCCCGGAGCTGGGGCGGCTCGGCCGGCGGCGGCGCCTCCGCCACCGCGCTGATCACGACGGCCGCCGTCCTGGTGGCGGCGGGCGGCGGCGCCTACGCGCTGGTCCGCCGCAACCGGCGGCGCCGCGAGGACGAGCAGCGGGCCGCCCTGGACCGGCTGCGGGTGGTCGTGGACGAGGACATCACCGCGTTCGGCGAGGAACTCGACCGCCTGGACTTCCACCCCTCGGAAGCGGGCGCCGACGACACGATGCGCGCCGACTACGAGCGCGCGCTGGACGCCTACGAGACCGCCAAGCAGCGCATGGCCGCGGCCCGCAGACCGGAGGACGTCCGGTCGGTCACCGAGGCGGTGGAGGACGGCCGCTTCTCCCTCGCCCAGCTGGCCGCCCGCCGCGAGGGCCGCCCGCTCCCGGAGCGCCGCCCGCCCTGCTTCTTCGACCCCCGGCACGGCCCCTCCGTCACCGACGCCACCTGGACCCCGCCCGGCGGCGCCCCGCGCGAGGTCCCGGTCTGCGCGGCCGACGCCACCCGTCTGGCCGACGGCCGCGACCCGGTGATCCGCGAGGTCGACACCGACTACGGCCGCCGCCCCTACTGGGACGCGGGCCCGGCCTACGGCCCCTGGGCCGGCGGCTACTTCGGCGGCGGCCTCCTCCCCGGCCTCCTCGTCGGCACCCTGCTCGGCAGCGTGATGGCGACCCCGTCGTACGCCGCCGACTACGGCACCGGATACGGCGACTTCGGCGGGGGCGGCGGCTACGAGGGCGGCGACGTCTCGGGCACCGACTTCGACCCCGGCGACTTCAGCGGCGGCTTCGGCGACGGGGGCGGATTCGACGGCGGGGGCGGGGGAGGGGACTTCGGCGGGGACTTCTGAGCGGTGCGCCGCCGCTCAGCGGGCGATGCCGTCGAGGAAGCGGGTCCAGGTGGCGGGGGAGAGGGTGAGGGTGGGGCCGGGGGTGGTTTTGGAGTCGCGGATGTGGATGGTGGTGGGGTGGGCGGCTACTTCCACGCAGTTGCCGCCTTCGCTGGAGCTGTAGCTGGACTTACGCCAGGTGTACGCGAGTTCGACGCAGTCGCCGCCCTCACTACCGCTGTAGCTCGACTTGAACCATGCCAGTGCTGCGGTCTTCATGACTCTCCTAGCAGTCCCATCAGAAGGCGCTCGCTCTTGTCGCAGGAGAGCGCCTGTGACCGCAGCATCCCATACTTGTGGTAATAGTCGCTGACCTCATCCGGGTCATCCACGAGGAAGCTCGCGCGCTGGACTTCCAGGTAGACCAGCCGTTCGTGCTCCGGAGTCTCCAGCAGCACCATGGGTCCGTCGAGTGCCGCGTGAGGCCTCTGGTGCATGGGCATGATCTGGAAGCTCATGTGAATGGGCCGCGTGTACTCCAGGATCTGCCGGATCTGCGCACGCATTACCTCCGGCCCGCCGACCTCCCGCCGTAGGATGCTCTCTTCCAGGATGAAGTGCCCCACCGGTGGCCTGTCCCGCTGCCAGATCAACTGTCGTTCCATGCGGGCCTGCACCCACTGCTCTGCGGTCTCGCTCCCGATCGCCGGGTACCGGTAGTCGAACACGGCGCGGCAGTACTCGGGCGTCTGGAGGAGCCCCGGAACCGCCAGACTCTGGTACGAGAGGACGCCCACCGCCTCCTGCTCATGATCCACCAACCCCTGCGCGAACTGAACGATCCGGTCCCGTACCGGCAGCTTGGCCACCACCACCGTTAACGCCCCACCGGTGTCGAGGAGTTCATCGAACTGCTCGGCGCGATCCGGCTGGAGGGCCAGCCTCCCCTGCTCGATCGACCTCACCGTGTCGACCGCGAGGTTCGCCGACTCCGCGAGCTGTTCCTGTGTGAGGCGGGCCTTCTTCCGGAAGTGCGCCACCAGCGCGCCGACCGCGTACCACGAACCGACCTTCTTGGGCCTCGATGCCACGTGCATGGCCGTTCCCTTCCCCCGTATGCACGCCAAGCTCTCGTAGTGGACTCGTAGCAATCAGAACTACGACCTCACTCACTGACCCAGTGTAGTGACGCACAGTGACACTCGCGGCATGAACGCACAACCCCGACACCCCCGCACACGCCAGACCTTCTACCGCAGGGACCGCAGGTCGGTACGGCTCGCGCGGGAGTTCGCCCGCCAGGCGCTGACGGACTGGGCCGCGGCCGAGCGCGGCGACGACGTACTGCTGTGCGTGAGCGAGCTTGCGACCAACGCCCTTCTCCACGGCGTGCCCGCGGGCCGCGGCTTCCTCCTGCGGCTGACCCTGCACACGGACGGCGTCCTCCGCGTCGAGGTGCACGACAGTGGTCCCGGCGAGGTGCGGACCCCGGAGCCGGCTGCGGAGGCGGAACACGGCCGGGGTCTGCTCCTCGTCGCGGCCCTCGCGGACAAGTGGGGGGTGGGGGAGCGGAACCCCGGCAAGATCGTGTGGTGCGAGTTCGCGGTGCGGGGTGACGAGGTGGCCGTTCCGGGCCGGCTGCGGTGAGCGTGGGATGACGTGGCGCCCCCCGTCGGCCGCCGGAGGCTCACGCGTTCTTGATCGCCGAGATGTCGAAGACCAGCTTGATCTTGTCGGAGACCAGGACGCCGCCCGTCTCCAGCGCCGCGTTCCAGGTCAGGCCCCACTCCGAGCGCAGGATCTCGGCCTTGCCCTCGAAGCCGACGCGCTCGTTGCCGAACGGGTCCTTCGCGGCGCCGTTGAACTCCAGGTCGATGGTGAGCGGCCTGGTGACGCCGAGCAGGGACAGCTCGCCGGTGATGCGGTAGTCGTCGCCGCCCAGGGACTCGGCCTTGGTGGAGCGGAACGTCATGACCGGGTGCTCGTCGATCTTGAAGAAGTCGGACGACTTCAGGTGGCCGTCGCGGTCGGCGTTGCCGGTCTCGATGCTGGCCACCTGGACGTCGAGCGTGGCCGTGGACTTGGTGGGGTCGGCGCCGTCGAGGTGGAGCGTGCCGGTGAAGTCCTGGAAGCCGCCCTTGACGTTGGTGACCATGGCGTGCCGGGCGACGAAACCGATCGTGCTGTGGGACGGGTCGACGGTGTAGTCGCCGGTCAGCGCGGTCAGGTCGGGGCCGGCGGCGGCCTGCGCGGCGGGGGCGGGGGTGGTGTCCTTGCGGCTGAAGATTCCCATGGCGTGCTCCTCGAGATCTTTGTTGAACGTTGAACCAACCTGCGACTCAGACAGTAGACCCATTCGGTTCGGTTTTCAACATCATCCGCAGCGTGTTTCCGTGAATGCTCCGAGTAATCGATTCCGCCCTCTGGCGCACCGGCCGAGCGCTCGGGCACCATCTGGCTGCACCACCTGCACAGCCGACCCACAGGACGCACGGCCCACCGCAGGAAAGGTCCCCATGAAGCCGCTCACGACCCGCTCGCTGCTCACCGCGCTCGCCCTCGTCGTCGCCCCCGGCGTCGCCGTCCTCGGCACCGCCACCGACGCCTTCGCCGTCACCAAGATCAGCCACGCGACCGCCACCCAGATGTTCCGCGACGTCGGCATCACCTGGTCCTCCTCGGGCAACTGCTCCGACCGCAACAACTCCACCTGTACCTCCTTCGAGCAGCTCAACCTCGCCACCGCCCAGGGCGCCCAGACCCTCAAGCGGGCCAGCGGCTGCGCCCTCAACATCACCGGCGGCACCGAGACCGGCCACGCCTCCGGCACCTACTCCCACTGGAACGGCTACAAGCTCGACTACGGCAAGAACACCTGTGTGACGTCGTACATCAAGAACAACTTCGGCTACATCGGCCTGCGCGGCGACGGCGCCCCGCAGTACCAGTCCGGCTCCGGCAACATCTATGCCGACGAGGGCAGCCACTGGGACGTCCTCTACTACAACTGCGGCGGCTGCTGAGCCGGCAGCCGGCGGGAGAGGGCGGTGACCGGGCCCATGCGCATGACCCGACGCGCGCTGCTGCTGGCCGCCGCCCTCGCCGCCGTCCCGGCGCCGGGCGCGCGGGCGGCCGGCGACCCGTACGACGTGCTGCGCCGCCGCTGGCTCGGCATCGCCCTGGGCACGGGGTACGACCCGGCCGCCGAGCCGTACGCCTCCCGGCTCGCTCAACTCGGGGAGCAGGCGAGGGAGTTCCGGGCCGGGATGGTCCCCGGTCCCGGTTCGCTCTGGCCCGGGCACCCCTTCGACCCGCCCTCCGGGATCACCTCCAGCTACGACCGCCTGTGGACCATGGCCCAGGCGTACGTCCAGGCCGGCACCGGTTCCACCGGCGATCCCGGTCTCCTCGCCGACGTACTGCGCGGGCTCGACCACCTCTCCGCCACCGTCTACAACCCGGCCACCACCCGCTACGGCAACTGGTGGGAGTGGCAGATCGGCAGCCCCCGGCTGCTGACGGACATCACGGCCGCCCTGTACGAGCAGGCCGGCCCCGCGCGGGTGGCGGCGGCCTGCGCGGCCGTCGACCACTTCGTCCCGGACGCCGTGCTCACCGACTACTCGGGCACCTCCACCGGCGCCAACCGCGTCGACCTGTGCCGCTCGGTCGCCGTGCGCGGCGTCCTGGGCCGCAGTCCGGAGAAGATCTCCCTGGCCCGTGACGCCCTCTCGCCCGTCTTCCCGTACGTGACGCGGGGCGACGGCCTCTACGCCGACGGCTCCTTCGTCCAGCACACCTGGGTCGCCTACTCCGGTACGTACGGCCAGGTCCTGCTCGACGGGCTGGGCCGGCTGTTCGCGCTGCTCGCCGGGTCCCAGTGGGAGGTCACCGACCCCGCCCGGCAGAACATCCTGGACGGCGTCGAGCACGCCTACGCACCCCTGATCCACGACGGGCTGGTGATGGACTGCGTCAACGGCCGTGCCATCAGCCGCGGTTACCTGCGCGGTGACGACCAGCACGTGCTGCGCGGCGACCACTACCACGGGCAGGCCCTGATCGCCGCCGTCGCCCTGCTCGCGGACGGCGCGAGCGCGGCCGAGCGGGAGCGGTGGCACGGCCGGATCAGGGGCTGGATCGAACGGGACACCGTCGTACCCGTGCTGACGTCGCCTCAGTTCGGTGTCGCCGACCTCGCGCGGCTGCGCGCCATCGCCGCCTCGCCCGGACCCGCCGCCCCGGAACCCCTCGGCCACCGCCTCTTCCCGGCCATGGACCGCGCCGTCCACCGCACCCCCCGCTTCACCGCCGCCCTCGCGATGGCCAGCGACCGCATCGCCCACTACGAGTGCGGCAACGGCGAGAACCCGCGCGGCTGGCACACCGGGTCCGGCATGCTCTCCTGGTGGCCCCGGGGCCGCAGCGACCAGTACACCGACTGGTACTGGCCCACCGTCGACTGGTACCGGCTGCCCGGCACCACCGTGTCCACGAAGCGGCTGTCCGACCGGGCCGGCGGCGAGTGGGGCGCCCCCAAGCCGGACGTCCGCTGGGTCGGCGGGACCACCGACGGCACGTACGCGGCGGTCGGACAGCACCTCAAGGGCCTCGGCTCCACCCTTGAGGCCCACAAGTCCTGGTTCTTCCTCGACGACGCCGTGGTCTGCCTCGGCGCCGGGATCTCCTGCGCCGACGGCGTCCCGGTGGAGACGGTGGTGGACAGCCGCAACCTGGGCGAGGACGGCGCCCAGGGCTTCGTACGCGGGCGGAACTGGGCCCATCTGGAGGAGCACGGCGGCTGGGTCCTGCCGTACGGCGGCGAGCTGCGCACCCTGCGCGAGGACCGCACCGGCGCCTGGTCGGACATCAACACCACCAGCACGGACGAGCGGCGCACCCGGCGGTGGCAGACCCTCTGGCTCGACCACGGCACCGACCCCGAGGCCGCCCGCTACGTCTACGTCCTGCTGCCCGGCGCCTCCCGCGCCGAGACCGCCGCCCGGGCCGCCGACCGGCACTGGCTGTCCGTCCTCGCCAACGACGCCGGCCACCAGGCCGTCGCCGTCCCCCGGCTGGGCCTGACGGCGTGGAACTTCTGGCGGGCCGGTACGGTGGGGGACCTGACGGTCTCGGCCGGCGCGAGCGTGCTCGTCGTGCGCCGGGGCCGGACGGCCGCCCTCCGCGTGAGCGAGCCGCCCCGCACCGGAGCCCCGCTGGAGCTGGTCTGGGACCGTCCGGTGCGCGGGGTGACCCGGGCCGGCGACGGCGTCGAGGTCCTTTCGGCTGACCGCCGTCTGAGGCTCCGTGTCACTCCGGGGATGGCATGTGCCACCCACGAATGTGAGCTGGCTCTCGGCTGACGGCCTTGTGGTCTCCCTACAACGGGACGCCCTCCTGAGCAGTCGGAATGCCTGCATGCCGTCACGGTTCTGTTCACTGGCACCAGGAAAACGGGCCGGAGACTGTACGGAGTCGACGGCTCGCTTTTCTTCGGGTCCTTCGTAAGGTCGCTACATGACCGTTTTGGAAGAGACGACGGGTGAGCCGACCGGTGAGCCGACGGACGCACGCGGACGGGTCGCCGAACTGCACGAGATCCGTGCCCGGGCCCTGGCGGGCCCGAGCGAGAAGGCGACCGAGGCGCAGCACGCCAAGGGCAAGCTGACGGCGCGGGAGCGGATCGAGCTGCTCCTCGACCCCGGGTCCTTCCAGGAGGTCGAGCAGCTGCGCCGGCACCGGGCGACCGGCTTCGGCCTGGAGGCCAAGAAGCCGTACTCCGACGGTGTCATCACCGGCTGGGGCACGGTGGAGGGCCGTACGGTCTTCGTCTACGCCCACGACTTCCGGATCTTCGGCGGCGCCCTCGGCGAGGCCCACGCCACCAAGATCCACAAGATCATGGACATGGCCATCGCGGCCGGCGCGCCGCTGGTGTCGCTCAACGACGGCGCCGGTGCCCGCATCCAGGAGGGCGTCTCCGCCCTCGCCGGCTACGGCGGCATCTTCCAGCGCAACACCAAGGCGAGCGGTGTCATCCCGCAGATCTCCGTGATGCTCGGCCCGTGCGCGGGCGGCGCGGCGTACTCCCCGGCGCTGACGGACTTCGTCTTCATGGTCCGCGACACGTCCCAGATGTTCATCACGGGCCCCGACGTGGTCAAGGCCGTCACGGGCGAGGAGATCACCCAGAACGGTCTGGGCGGCGCGGACGTCCACGCCGAGACGAGCGGCGTCTGCCACTTCGCGTACGACGACGAGGAGACGTGCATCGCCGAGGTGCGCTACCTCCTGTCGCTCCTCCCGCAGAACAACCGCGAGAACCCTCCGCGGGTCGACTCCGCGGACCCGGCGGACCGCCGCGGCGACGTGCTGCTGGACCTGGTCCCGGCCGACGGCAACCGGCCCTACGACATGGCCAAGGTCATCGAGGAGATCGTCGACGACGGCGAGTACCTGGAGGTCCACGAGCGCTGGGCGCGCAACATCATCTGCGCCCTCGCCCGTCTGGACGGCCAGGTGGTCGGCATCATCGCCAACCAGCCGCAGGTCCTGGCGGGCGTGCTGGACATCGAGGCGAGCGAAAAAGCTGCGCGCTTTGTCCAGATGTGTGACGCTTTCAATATCCCGATCGTCACGTTCCTGGACGTTCCCGGGTTCCTCCCCGGTGTCGACCAGGAGCACGGCGGAATCATCCGCCACGGCGCGAAGCTGCTGTACGCCTACTGCAACGCGACCGTGCCGAGGATTTCGCTCATCCTGCGCAAGGCGTACGGAGGTGCCTACATCGTCATGGACTCCCAGTCGATCGGCGCCGACCTCACGTACGCGTGGCCGACGAACGAGATCGCCGTGATGGGCGCGGAGGGCGCGGCCAACGTCATCTTCCGCCGGCAGATCGCTGAGGCCCGGGACCCCGAGGCCATGCGGGCACGGATGGTCAAGGAGTACAAGTCCGAGCTGATGCACCCCTACTACGCGGCCGAGCGGGGCCTGGTCGACGACGTCATCGACCCCGCCGAGACCCGCGAGGTGCTGATCAAGTCCCTGGCGATGCTGCACACCAAGCACGCCGACCTGCCCTCCCGCAAGCACGGCAACCCTCCGCAGTAACCCGGCGGACACCTCTCCCAGGGAGAACGACACCCATGAGCACTGCTGACATCCGCGTCGAGAAGGGCCACGCCGAGCCCGAGGAGGTCGCCGCCATCACGGCGATCCTGCTGGCCCGCGCCGCCGCCCGCCCCGAGCCCACGGTGACCCACCGCGCCCGCCCGAAGGCGGGCTGGCGCCGCTTGGAGCGCGAGCCCGGCTTCCGGGCCCCGCACAGCTGGCACTGAGCCTCAGGCACGCGACCGCGGCCCCGCCACCCCTCGTGGGAGGCGGGGCCGCGGTGCGTCCGGCACCCGGTCGCGCGCCGGGCCGCCGTACGCCCCCCGGGGTACGGCAAAGGGGCCCTCTCCGGACGGAAAGGGCCCCTCGCGCGGGACCGGCTAGCGCAGGCGGGCCATCAGGGCGTGTTCCACCAGGGTGATCAGCGCGCTCTTGGCGTCCGCGCGGTGACGGGCGTCCGTGGTGATGATCGGGGTGTCCGGGCCGATCTGCAGCGCCTCGCGGACCTCGTCCGGGGTGTAGGGCTGCTGGCCGTCGAAGCCGTTGAGGGCGATGACGAAGGGCAGGCCCGAGTTCTCGAAGTAGTCGACCGCGGGGAAGCAGTCGGCGAGGCGGCGGGTGTCGACGAGGACGATCGCGCCGATGGCGCCGCGGACCAGGTCGTCCCACATGAACCAGAAGCGGTCCTGGCCGGGGGTGCCGAACAGGTACAGGATCAGGTCCTGGTCCAGGGTGATGCGGCCGAAGTCCATGGCCACCGTGGTGGTGGTCTTGTCCCCGGTGTGGGTGAGGTCGTCGATGCCGGCCGAAGCGGACGTCATGACGGCCTCTGTGCGCAGCGGGTTGATCTCCGAGACGGCGCCGACGAACGTGGTCTTGCCCACGCCGAAGCCGCCCGCCACCACGATCTTCGCGGAGGTGGTGGAGCGGGAAGGACCGCCGCTAGAGCTTGCGAAGTCCACTGAGCACCCTTTCGAGCAGTGTCACGTCTGGCTGGCCACCGGCGTTCTCGTCGCCGCCGGGCTGATGGATGGCGACCAGGCCCGCCTCCGCCAAGTCGGCGACGAGGATCCTGGCCACGCCGAGGGGGATCGTGAGAAGGGCCGAGATCTCGGCCACCGACTTGATCTCCCGGCAGAGGTTGCAGATCCGCTGATGCTCGGGCAGTTGACCCTGCATCTGGTGCGGAGCGGCGGTGGTGTGCACCAGTGCCTCGATGGCGAGCTGGTAGCGCGGGCGGGTCCGGCCGCCGGTCATGGCGTACGGACGCACCAAGGGGTTGTTGGACGCCGAGGCCGGTGCCGGCTCGGGGCGGCGCTGCGGCTGGACCGGCTGGATGCGCGGCGCCGGAGGCTGGTCGTACGGCGACGGGCCCGGACCCTGGGGGGCGTACGGCTGCCGGTGGCGGGGAGCGGAGGGGAAGTCGTACGGGTTCGCCGAGCCGTCGCCCTGCCCCTGTGCGGGACCGTACGACCAGTTGCCCGAAGACGAACCGCCTGGGGGTGTTGCCACTTTCTCCTCCTCCGACTGCGCCGGGCACCCATTCCTGGGGAACCCGTCCCGAAACCTTACGGCCCCGGGACGCGAATACGCACCGTCCGATTATTAGTTGAGAAGGCTTCCCTGGAGTTCCGCACGGAGATCCGGGGTGAGGACCGTGCCCGCGCGGTCCACCAGAAGGGCCATCTCGTACCCGATGAGGCCGATGTCCGCCTCCGGGTGGGCCAGGACCGCGAGCGAGGAACCGTCGGAGATGGACATGATGAAGAGGAATCCCCGCTCCATCTCCACAACCGTCTGATTTACGCTGCCTCCCTCGAAGATCCGGGAGGCGCCCGCCGTCAGAGACGTCAAACCGGAGGCGACGGCCGCGAGCTGGTCGGCGCGGTCGCGGGGGAAGCCTTCGGACATCGCCAGAAGGAGTCCGTCGGCGGAGACCACCACCGTGTGGGACACCCCCGGGGTGTTGTCCACGAAGTTGGTGATCAACCAGTTCAGGTTCTGTGCCGCCTGGCTCATCGGGCTCACACTAACGCTCCTGGTTGTAGGTGCTGTCAGGACCGAAGCCCTGGCCGTTCGTTTCACTGCCTGCGCTGCGTCCGCGCTGGACGCCCCGGCGCAGGTTGCTCAGCCTGCCCCGGACGTCCTCCGGGGCGCGGGAGACCTGCGGGCCTCCCTGGGGGGTGGTCTCGGCGGAACCCTCGACCAGATTGGCCTTGGGCACCCGCCGCGGCAGGCCCGAGGCGGTGACCCCGCCTGCCTTGGGCTTCCGGAGCTGTGCGGCCTGCTGCCACCGCTCGTCGTTCGCCGAACGCCAGCTGCTCTGGCCGCCCGTCCCCGGAGCGTTCCCCGGTGCGGGAGCCGGCGCCTCCTGCTGCACGTGGGCCGTGCCGTTCGCGGAGCCGGCGCCGTGGGAGTCGCTCGCGGAACCACCGCGGCGGGGCAGCCCGGCGTCGGTCAGCGCGTGCTCGGCGGGAGAGGCCGTTCCCGGACGGTCGAAGCCTACGCGGTTCCGCTCGCTCGCGTCAGCGGCCCCCGAGGATTCCGTTTCCGGAGCGTACTGGGCCGGATAGCCGTTCTGGTAGCCGTCCTGCTGGGGCCAGTCGTCCTGGTAGGACGTCGTCTGGGCAGGCTCCGCATACGGCGACGCGGGCTCCGGGTAACCACCGCCTGCGGAGAAGCCGTCGTGCTGCGGCACCTCGCCGTTCGGCGCGTAGTACCGCTCGTCGTAGGACTGCTGCTCGTACTGCTGCTCGTACGACGTGTGCTGCGGCTGCTCCTCGTACACCGGAGCCTCGTACGACTGCTGCTGCTGTTCCAGGTACGCCTGCTGCTGCCCGGTGAACGGGTCCGTGTAGCCGGCGGGCGTCTCGGCGGCCTCCTGCCGCGGCTCGGCGGGCTGCTGGCCGTGGTTCTGGGCCTCCAGGGCGGCGCGGCGCTCCTCGCGCATCAGCGAGCGGCCCACGGGGTCCAGGTCGCGGATGTCGTCGGGGACCTGCGGGTACTGGCTGTCGTCGAAGCCCAGCTCGGCGGCGGTGCGCATCGGCTGCAGCTGGCCGAAGCTCTCACCCTGGAACTGCTGCTCCGGGATGATCTGCGAGACGGTGAACTCCTCGCGGTCCAGCGGGCCCTCGCCGCCGCCGCCGTGCGTGATCGCGTCCGGCAGCATGACCAGGGACGTCGTGCCGGCCTGCTCGCCCGAGGGGCGCAGCTGGACCCGGATGCCGTGCCGGTCGGACAGCCGGCCGACCACGAACAGGCCCATGCGCTGCGAGATCGCGGCGTCCACGGTCGGCGGGTTGGCCAGCTTGTGGTTGATGTCCGCGAAGTCCTCGGCGGTCAGACCGATGCCCTTGTCGTGGATCTCGATCATCACGCGGCCGTCGGGGAGACGGGTCGCGGTGACGCGGACCTTGGTCTGCGGGGAGGAGAACGTGGTGGCGTTCTCCAGCAGCTCGGCCAGCAGGTGCACGAGGTCGGTGACCGCGCGGCCGTGGATCTCGGCCTCCGGCACGCCCGACAGCTCGATGCGCTCGTACTGCTCCACCTCGGAGGAGGCGGCGCGCAGCACGTCGACGAGGGGCACGGGCTGGTCCCAGCGGCGGCCGGGCTCCTCGCCCGCGAGGACCAGGAGGTTCTCGCCGTTGCGGCGCATACGGGTGGCCAGGTGGTCCAGCTTGAAGAGGTTCTCCAGCTGGTCCGGGTCGGCCTCGTTGTTCTCCAGGTCGGTGATGAGGGTCAGCTGGCCCTCGATCAGCGACTGGTTGCGGCGCGAGAGGTTGGTGAAGATCGCGTTGATGTTGCCCCGCAGCAGGGCCTGCTCGGAGGCGAGCCGGACCGCCTCGCGGTGGACCTGGTCGAAGGCGCGGGCGACCTCGCCGATCTCGTCCTTGGTGGTGATCGGGATCGGCGCGACCCGGGTGTCGACCCGGCCGGGGTCGGTGCGGGAGAGCTGGTCGACCAGCATCGGCAGCCGCTGCTCGGCGATGCCGAAGGCGGCGTTGCGTAGCTGGCGCATCGAGCGGCTCATCTGGCGCGCCACCGCACCGGCCAGGATGAAGGCCAGCAGCAGCGCGATCACGACGGCGGCACCGGTGATGAACGCCGAGGTCTTGGCGTCGTCGGCGATGGCCGAGGCCTCGTTCACCGCCTTGTCGGCCATGTCCGACTCGATCTGTCGGTAGGCCTTGTACTTCAGCGTGTTGACCGCCCACCAGTTGTCGGCGGTGATGCCGCCCGCCGCCAACTGGTCGCGCGTGGCATTGCTGGTGTCCTTCATCGTGGCGACCGCGGTCACGAGCTGGGTCAGCTCGGAGGGCGGGGCGACGTACTGCGGGTTGCTCGCCTTGGCCTTCTGCACCATGGCGGCCGCGTCCGTCTTGATCTTCTGTTCCGCGTCGCTCAGCTTCTGCGCGTCGGCCTCGGTGCCACCGCCGAGGTACTCCTCCCGGGCGATGCGCTCCAGGTAGGCGTACGAGGACAGGGAGACCCGCTGCGTCGCGAGGTTCGGGGCGTCCGGGCCGGGCTTGACCAGCAGGTGGGTGCCGATCGAACGCTCCAGCGACAGTGCCGCCTTGGTCAGCGAGATGGCGTAGACGGTACGGCCGTAGGAGGTGATGTTCCCGGTGCCCAGACCGAGTTCGTTGGCGAACTCCATCAGGGGGTGGCTGACCTCGACGTAGCCCTCTTCGGTCTTCACGCCGGTCGCCTTGGAGGTGTAGGCGAGCTGCCGCAGCTGCGTCAGCTTGGGCTCGGTCTCGCGGAACAGCTTCAGCCGGCGCTGCAGGCCGGACGTGGCGGGCATGCTCTTCGTCGCCTGGTCGAAGGCGTCGGCGGCCTGGTCCGTGGCCTTGCGGGCGTTGTCGACGACCGCCTTGCTCTGTGGGTCCTTCTTGTTCAGCAGCAGCGGTGCCGCGGTGACGTCGCGCTCGCTCTCCAGCGCGTCGGCGTAGGTGAGGGCGGCACGTACGAGAAGGGCGGTGTTCTCGGCGTCGCGGGCCTGCTGCCAGGTGTCGATCGAGCTCTTCACCTGGAAGCCGCCCATGACGAGACCGACGGCCACGGGTATGAGCAGGATGGCGTTCAGCCGGGTCGGCACCCGCCAGTTCCGGGGGGAGAGACGACCGCCGCTGGGCGCGGGAGTGGCCGCCGGTTCCGCAGCGGGAACGGGGGTGGGCGCCGCAGCGCGCGGCGGCGGGGTGAAGTTGCCCCGTGCCGACGGCTCGGGACCGTTCTTGCTTCGCCTCACTCGACCAACAACCTCTCGGCGGTCGGCACCTACGTCGTGCCGCAGTCTCTCAGAGCCCGGTTCGCCATCGACCACCAGTACGTACTCGGTACGTACTCAGTACGTCTTCGACCATTGGGCAGTTCAGGCATTCCAGCACGTGGACCAGTGCACTTCCAAACAGTGGGAACCCGGTGACGGAGCGGTTGTAAGCGACAGATAAAACGGTCATAAAGAGCGAGCCCCGCCAAAAGGCGGGGCGTTCGTACGCACAGCGGCACCACACGACCGCGTCGCGTGGTGATGCCGGGCGATTCCTCTGCCGAACTGTTATGAACACCGGAGCCGACCGTGTCAAAGGCCACAGTCGGCTCCGCACCCCCTACGGCAACTGCCGTACGGACCGTCTTACTTGAGTGCTACTTCAGCCGTGCCATCAGGGCGTGTTCCACCAGGGTGATCAGCGCGCTCTTGGCGTCCGCGCGGTGGCGGGCGTCCGTGGTGATGATCGGGGTGTCCGGGCCGATCTGGAGGGCTTCCCGTACTTCGTCCGGGGTGTAGGGCTGCTGGCCGTCGAAGCCGTTGAGGGCGATGACGAAGGGCAGGCCCGAGTTCTCGAAGTAGTCGACCGCGGGGAAGCAGTCGGCGAGGCGGCGGGTGTCGACGAGGACGACGGCGCCGATGGCGCCGCGGACCAGGTCGTCCCACATGAACCAGAAGCGGTCCTGGCCGGGGGTGCCGAACAGGTACAGGATCAGGTCCTGGTCCAGGGTGATGCGGCCGAAGTCCATGGCGACGGTGGTCGTCGTCTTGTCCCCGGTGTGGGTGAGGTCGTCGATGCCGGCCGAAGCGGACGTCATGACGGCCTCTGTGCGCAGCGGGTTGATCTCCGAGACGGCGCCGACGAACGTGGTCTTGCCCACGCCGAAGCCGCCCGCCACCACGATCTTCGCGGAGGTGGTGGCCCGGCCCCCGTCAGAGCTTGCGAAGTCCACTGAGCACCCTTTCGAGCAGCGTCACGTCCGGTGCGCCGCCGTTGTTCTCGTCCCCACCCGGCTGGTGGATGGCGACCAGGCCGGCCTCGGCGAGGTCGGCCACCAGGATCCGGGCCACACCGAGCGGCATGGCCAGCAGCGCGGAGACCTCCGCGACCGACTTGACCTCGCGGCACAGGTGGCAGATGCGCTGGTGCTCCGGGAGCAGCCCCATGAGCGCTGCCGGGTCGGCCGTGGTGCTGATCAGCGCCTCGATGGCGAGCTGGTAGCGAGGCCTGGTCCGGCCGCCGGTCATGGCGTACGGCCTCACCAGCGGCTGGTCCCCCTCGTCCCCGTACGGCTCCGCGTACGGATCATGATGGGCGGTGGGCGGGGTCATGAATCCTCCGGGCGGGACAGCAAGTCGGTCAGTCAAGCCGTCTGACGGGGCCGGTGGGGGGATTGTGGCGGCCGGACGGTGTTTTCGTGAGGTGGGTGGTGCCGGGGGCGGTCAGTGAAGCAGACTTCCCTGGAGTTCGGCGCGCAGGTCCGGAGTGAGGACCGCCCCTGCGCGGTCGACGAGCAGTGCCATCTCGTAGCCGACGAGACCGATGTCCGCCTCGGGATGGGCCAGGACCGCGAGGGACGACCCGTCCGAGATGGACATCAGGAACAGGAACCCGCGTTCCATCTCGACGACCGTCTGTGCCACGGTGCCGCCCTCGAAGATCCGGGACGCCCCGGCCGTCAGCGACGTCAGACCGGACGCGACGGCCGCGAGCTGGTCGGCGCGGTCCCGAGGGAAGCCTTCGGACATCGCCAGCAGAAGGCCGTCGGCGGAGACCACCACGGTGTGGGACACCCCAGGGGTGTTGTCCACGAAGTTGGTGATCAACCAGTTCAGGTTCTGTGCCGCCTGGCTCATCGGACTCAACTAACGCTCCTGCTGGTGAGTGGGGCTCGGGAAGCTGCCGGTCTGGCCGCTGCCGGCCTGACGGCCCTGAGCGATGCCCCGACGGAGATTGGTCAGCCGTCCGCGCACGTCGTCAGGCGCGCGCGAGACCTGCGGACCGCTTTGGTGCTGTTGCTGCTGTGCCGTGCCCGGCACGAGGTTCGCCCGGGGGACGCGGCGCGGCAGGCCGGAGGTGGTGATCCCGCCGGCCGCGGGCTGACGGACGCGTTCGGCCTGCCGGACGAGTTCGTCGTTCGGCGAGGTGCGCCAGGAGCCGTTGCCGTTGCCGTTGGCGCTGCCGTTGTTGCCGGCGGGCGCGGGACGCTGCGGAGCGGGTGCCTGCGGCTGCCGCTGCGCGGGCGCTTCCTCCTGCTGCTGACCGTGGAACCAGTTGGTCTCCAGCGTGTCGTACAGCGGGGTACGGCCGTCGCCCGGGCCGCTGGCCGGCGGCAGGGCCCATCCGTCACCCGGCGCCTGGGCGGCGCCCCGGTTGCCGGACTCCTGCTGGACCGGACGCTGCTGCGGGGCCGGCGGACGGGGGGCGCCGAAGTCGGCGCGGGCCGGCTGCGGGCGCTCGAACTGACCGGTGTGACCGGGGTTCTGGCGGCCGGGCAGGGCGTGCTGCCCGGTGGAGCCTGCGTCGTAGCCGGTGTCGTACCCCTGCGGAGACTGCTGGACCGGGAACTGACCCGTATGCCGAGCACCGTCGTCCTGCCGCCCGGGCGCCGGCGTGCCGAACACGTCGGAGCGGACGTACGAGCCGGTGCCCTGCTGGTCGCCGCCGTCGAAACGGCCCTGCTGCCGGCCGTCGTCGGGAAGCCCGAACTGGCCGGTGTCCTGGGGGCTTTCGGGCCGCGGGAACTGGCCGGTCTGCTGGAGGTTCTCGGGCCGCGGGAACTGGCCGGTCTGCTGGAAGCTGTCGGGCCGCGCGAACTGGCCCGTGTTCTGGGCGCCTTCCGGACGCCCGTACTGGCCGCCCTGCTGGGCGGAGTCCGGGCGGCCGAACTGGCCCGTGGGCGAGCCGCCGTTCAGCTCGGCGCGCGGGAACTCGCCGGTCGCGGCCGGTCCCTGGGCGTCGATCCGCGGCATCTCCGCGGTCGAGCCCGGACCCTGCCGGTCGTCCACGCGCGGCATGTGCGCGGTCTGCGCCGGGTCCTGCTCGTCGTGGCCGCGCGGGGTGTCCAGCGAGGCGCGCGACAGCGGGGCCTGGGCGTCGCTCCAGTCCGGCGTGCGGGACTGCGGGTCACCGCCGGGCAGTTCGGCCCGCGGGCCGCCGCGCGGCGGGAGCTGGGGCCGGCGGCCCTGGTCGGGGGCGCCGCCGGACCGCTTCCGGCCGCGGCCGCCGAAGACGTCCTGCTGGGGCCCGGCCGGGTTCGCGGCCTGGAGGCCCTGCGGGGCGCCCGGAGCCTGACCGCCGAAGCCGCCCGCACCGGCGCCGGCCGGCGCCGGCCGGCCGCCCTGGGGACCGCGGGCGCCGGGACGGCCGCCCTGGCCCGTGCCGGGCAGCGCGGCCCGGGACCCCTGGGCGGAGCCGGTCTGGCCACGCGGGCCGGGACCGGCGCCGAGCAGACCGCCACCGCCCGGGGCGCCGCCGTTGCCGGCGGTCTGCCGCCGCGCCGCGGCCGCACCGGCGGCGGCCTGCGCGGCGGCGGGACCACCGGTCGAGACGGGGGCGCCGTGCTTGCCCGGAGCGGGCTTCTTGCCGCCCTGGGCGACGTCCACGGGCAGCATGACCAGCGCGGTCGTACCACCGGAGTCGGACGGGCGCAGCTGGATGCGGATGCCGTGCCGCTGGGACAGCCGGCCGACCACGAACAGGCCCATGCGGCGGGAGACGGAGACGTCCACGGTGGGCGGCGAGGCGAGCCGCTCGTTGATCGCCGCGAGGTCCTCGGGGGAGAGGCCGATACCGGTGTCGTGGATCTCGATCAGGACGCGGCCGTCGGGCAGCGCGTGACCGGTGACCTTGACCTTGGTCTGCGGCGAGGAGAACGAGGTCGCGTTCTCCAGCAGCTCGGCGAGCAGGTGCACGAGGTCGTTGACGACCCGGCCGGCCACCTCGGTGGTGGGGACGGAGGCCAGCTCGATGCGCTCGTACTGCTCCACCTCGGACGCGGCGGCGCGGAGCACGTCGACCAGCGGGACCGGGCGGGTCCAGCGCCGGCCGGGCTCCTCACCCGCGAGGACGAGGAGGTTCTCACCGTTACGGCGCATACGCGTGGCGAGGTGGTCGAGCTTGAAGAGCGAGGACAGCTGGTCCGGGTCGGCCTCGCGGGACTCCAGTTCGGAGATGAGCGAGAGCTGGCGCTGGATCAGGCCCTGGGAGCGGCGCGAGAGGTTGGTGAACATCGCGTTGACGTTGCCCCGCAGCAGGGCCTGCTCGGCGGCGAGGCGGACCGCCTCGCGGTGCACGTCGTCGAAGGCCGCGGCCACCTGGCCGATCTCGTCCCGGGAGTGCACACCGACCGACTCGACGGAGGTGTCGACGTCCTGCGGGTCCGACTCCGACAGCTGCTTGACCAGCTCGGGCAGGCGGTCCTGGGCGACCTTGGTCGCGGTCTCCTGGAGCCGGCGCAGCGAGCGGATCATGGACCGGGCGACGACGAACGCGCCGACCAGCGACACACCGAGCACGAGCAGGATCAGCGCACCGGAGATGATCGCGTCACGCTGGGTGGCGCTCTTGAGCTCGCGCGCCTTCTGCTCCATCTCCTCCAGGAGCGTGCGCTCGATCTTCTTCATCTGCTCGATCTTGGTCGAGCTGTCGTCCACCCAGTCCTTGTAGGACCGCGCCGGGAGCTGCTGGAGGCCGTCCGGGGACTCGAAGGAGCGCTTGGCGTAGGTGTCGGCGGACTCGATCGTCGGGTTGCCCTCGTCGATCGGCTTGAGCAGTTCCTCGGCGTTCTGGCTGGCGTAGATCTTGCGGAAGATCGCCAGCTCCGAGCCCTCGCTCTCGTAGGCCGACTGGCCGTAGAGGCGGTCGTTCTCGGTGAGGTCGCCCTTGGTGTTGGTGGTCGCCGGCAGCGCGGCGGCGATCATCGCGCGCTGCACGGAGGCGTACTCCTTGGCGGTGGAGAAGGCCGCCAGGGCGCGGGTGCGCGAGATCATCTCCGGGTTGCTGGACGCCTCGGCCATGTCCTGGGAGAGGCCGATCAGCTGGGTGATGAGCCGGTGGTAGGACTCGACGGTCTGGGTCGCGTTGTCCTTGGACGTGTAGGCCGACTTGCGGATCTTGGCGAGGTCGTCCAGCTGGTTGGCGAGGCCGACCAGCGCGTCGCGGACGCCCTGGAGATTGCCGTCCTTGCTGGCCGCGTCGATCTGCTCGGAGGAGTCGAGGAAGTTCTCGCGGGCCCGGTCGGTCTTCTGCTGGTAGGCCTTGATCTGGTAGTCGTTCGCCTTCAGGCCGCCGTGCGACAGGGGACCGGCGGACTGGTCGCGCTCCTCCTGGAGCGCGTGGGCCAGCTCGGTGGCCTGCTTGGTCATCTCCGTCAGCAGCTTCATGTTGTCGAGCTGCTGGATGTCCTCGACGGACTGGTCGATGCGCAGCGCGCCGAGCGAGGTGGCCGCGACCACCGGCAGCGCGAGCAGCGACACCAGGCGGGTGGAGATGCGCCAGTTGCGCAGGGCGAGCCGCGAACCGGTGCCGGTCGGGCCCTGCGCGGGCTTCACCGGCGGCGCCGGGTCGCCCGAGGGCGTCGCGGTCGCGGAGGCCGACGCGCCCGGACGCCCGGCGCGCTCACCGCTGTCCGGGGCCTGGCCCTGGCCCGGGTTCTGGGCGTGCTGGGGCGAGGAGCTGACGGCCTTGGGGCCAGTCCCGCCGTGCGGCTCCGGCTCCGCCGAAGCGCTGCCATCCCTCTTGAAACGTCCCTGCACTAGCGTCGCAACCTCTGGACCAGGCGCCCCTCCGCGCGAACGGAGGGACACGGTGTCGGCGTTGTGGGGAGCGCCCTGAATACGCCCCCCGGGTGGTCTTGAGTGACCGGCGCTGGTTCCCCCCTGTCTCGCCGCCGCTCGGCGCTGTGCGCGCCCCCTGCGCCGGTTCATCCCGCGGCGGTCCGTGGAATTCCAGCACAGTGCAGGATCTCCAACAAGGGCAGTGAGCCGAGCTGTGACCTCCGTGACGGCCCGTGAGTGCCGGGTTACCAGCAGTGGAACCGGATCTTGGGCATAACGGGCGTACCCATGCGAGACGCCGCGCGGCGCCCTCTGTCCCAGTCGCCATGATCAGGAGCGGAATGATGCCTTCAGGGGGTCAATGTCCGTTTCTCCAGGGCGGGTTGCCGGTCGGAATTGACCGGTTTGCCCGTGACTTCGTGAGCAAACTCACACGCGACTCGTAGGGAGTTGGCGTCTTCGTCGGGGAATCGGATGTTTAGCCTGACGCTTTACAAGAGGGAAGACTCTGCCAACCACCCGACCAGAGGGCACAGGACGACAACGGTGAAGACGACGATGATGTTCCACAAGATCGCCAACCCGCGGCGCACGACCCTGGCGCACCTGAAGGACACCGGCGAACTCCACACGCCCGAGCTGCCGGAGCACTCCGTCGACCTGCCCGCCCAGACCGCCAACCCCAGGCGCACCGTCCTGATGGAGGTCCCGGCCGGCGCGGGCGCCCCGGCCGGCGAGTGACCGACGGCTCCGCCGGGCGCGGCCGGAAGGACCACGACGGTCCCTTCCGGCCGCGCCCGCTTGTACGGTCCGGTGGGCCGGCCGCGGCGGCCATGCCCCCGCCCGCCCTGGTGACCCGCTTCTGACCTGCGGCGATGCCCCCGGAAGCGAACAACTTCGCATAGCTCCGATAACCTGAGGCGTCAGTACGCCGGTTCTCAGATAGGGGCGCGAGCATCCCGTGCGCATCGCCAGGTTCTCCATCGACGGGAACGTAGCCTTCGGCGCGGTCGAGGGCGACAAGCAGGACGAACTCGTCCTCGACATCATCAAGGGCATCCCGTTCGCGGACTTCGAGCTGTCCGGGACGAAGGTGCCGCTGAGCAAGGTCAGGCTGCTCCCGCCGGTGCTCCCCAACAAGGTCGTGGCCTTCGGCCGCAACTACGCCGAGCACGCGCGCGAACTGGGCAACGACGTGCCCGAGGCGCCCTTCGCCTTCTTCAAGCCGTCCACCTCCGTGATCGGCCCCGGCGACGACATCCAGTACCCCTCGTTCTCGCGGGAACTGCACCACGAGGCCGAGCTGGCCGTCGTCATCGGCCGCCTGTGCCGCGAGGTCCCGCGCGAGCGCGTCAAGGACGTGATCTTCGGCTACACCTGCGCCAACGACGTCACCGCCCGCGACGTGCAGAAGCGCGAGAAGCAGTGGGCCCGGGCGAAGGGCTTCGACACCTCCTGCCCGCTCGGCCCCTGGGTGGAGACCGGCCTCACGGTCGACGCCGCCAACGACCTCACCGTCCAGCTCACGGTCAACGGCGAACAGCGCCAGCTCGGCCGCACGAGCGAGATGATCCACCCCATCGAGGACCTGATCGTCAACATCTCCGAGGCCATGACGCTGCTCCCCGGCGACGTGATCCTCACCGGCACCCCCGCGGGGGTCGGCCCCCTGAGCGTCGGCGACGAGGTCGCCGTCACCATCGAAGGCATCGGCACTCTCACCAACAAGGTTGTCAAGCGTGGCTAGCGCACCCGGCTCCGTACGCGTCCGTTTCTGCCCCTCGCCCACCGGTAACCCCCACGTGGGCCTGGTCCGCACCGCCCTGTTCAACTGGGCGTTCGCCCGGCACCACCAGGGCACCCTGGTCTTCCGCATCGAGGACACCGACGCGGCCCGCGACTCGGAGGAGTCGTACAACCAGCTGCTCGACGCGATGCGCTGGCTCGGCTTCGACTGGGACGAGGGCCCCGAGGTCGGCGGACCGCACGCGCCGTACCGCCAGTCGCAGCGCATGGACGTCTACGCCGACGTCGCGCGCAAGCTGCTGGACGGCGGCCACGCCTACCACTGCTACTGCTCCCAGGAGGAGCTGGACACCCGCCGCGAGGCCGCCCGCGCCGCCGGCCGGCCCTCCGGCTACGACGGCCACTGCCGCGACCTGAGCGCCGAGCAGGTCGAGGAGTACAAGGCCCAGGGCCGCGCCCCGATCGTCCGCTTCCGGATGCCGGACGAGACGATCACCTTCACCGACCTGGTCCGCGGCGAGCTGACCTTCACCCCGGAGAACGTGCCCGACTACGGCATCGTCCGCGCGAACGGCGCCCCGCTGTACACGCTGGTCAACCCGGTCGACGACGCGCTGATGGAGATCACCCACGTCCTGCGCGGCGAGGACCTGCTCTCCTCCACCCCGCGGCAGATCGCGCTGTACAAGGCGCTGATCGAGCTGGGCATCGCGCAGGAGGTCCCGCGCTTCGGCCACCTGCCGTACGTCATGGGCGAGGGCAACAAGAAGCTCTCCAAGCGCGACCCGCAGTCGTCCCTCAACCTCTACCGCGAGCGCGGCTTCCTGCCCGAGGGCCTGCTCAACTACCTGTCCCTGCTGGGCTGGTCGCTCTCCGCGGACCAGGACATCTTCTCGATCGAGGAGATGGTCCGGGCCTTCGACGTCGCCGACGTGAACCCCAACCCGGCGCGCTTCGACCTGAAGAAGTGCGAGGCGATCAACGCCGACCACATCCGCATGCTGGACGTGAAGGAGTTCACCGAGCGCTGCCGCCCCTGGCTGAAGGCCCCGTTCGCGCCCTGGGCGCCGGAGGACTTCGACGAGGCCAAGTGGCAGGCGATCGCCCCGCACGCCCAGACCCGGCTGAAGGTCCTGTCCGAGATCACCGACAACGTCGACTTCCTGTTCCTGCCGGAGCCGGTCTTCGACGAGGGCTCGTGGACCAAGGCGATGAAGGAGGGCTCCGACGCCCTGCTGCGCACCGCCCGCGAGAAGCTTCAGGCGGCGGACTGGACCTCCGCCGAGTCGCTCAAGGAGGCCGTCCTGGCCGCCGGCGAGGCGCACGGCCTCAAGCTCGGCAAGGCCCAGGCCCCGGTCCGGGTGGCCGTCACCGGCCGCACCGTCGGCCTGCCGCTCTTCGAGTCCCTGGAGATCCTGGGCAAGGAGAAGACCCTGGCCCGCGTCGACGCGGCGCTGGCCAGGCTGACGGCGTAGGCGCACGCGCACCCGAGGGGCGGCGGCCGTACGGCTGCCGCCCCTTCGGCATGCCTGTCAGCGGGCCGCACTAGTGTTCCGGCTCACAGGGCTCGCGCAGCGAGCGGGATCGAGGAGGGCGCCGTCATGCCGATGAGTCCGCGGGACTACACCTGGCTGTTCACCCCGGGCAGCACGTTCGCCTACGAGTCCGGGACCACGGGTGTGATCCACCTGGCCGAGGGCGGCGAGCTGGACCTGCCCACCGGCCGGGTCGTCGCGAGCGACCCGTTCGTCTACCTCGGCAGCGGCGACGTCGAGCCCTTCACGGCCACCGTCGAGCCCGGCCGCTACCGCGTCGACGCGGCCGTCGCGACCCTCACCCGGCCCGGCGAGCCCCCGTCCGGGATACCCCACCTGCGCGTGGCCGCCGCCCGCCTCGTCATCCGCGACGAGCCGGCCGTCACCTGGGAACTGGCCCTGCTCCCCGGCCAGGACCCCGCCGGCCTGGGGGACGACGAGTTCTACGGGTACGGCGTCGACGCCGGCACGGGCTGCTTCTACGACGCCTCGGCCGAGGAGGCGTTCCCGGGGACCCAGGAGGAGGAAGGGCCGCTGTGGGACGCGTTCGAGAACAGCGACTGGTCGGCGGGGCCGCACCTGGTCAGGTCCGCGGACGGCGGACACAGCCTGGCCGCGTTCACCTCCGGCTGGGGTGACGGCTGCTACCCCACCTGGACGGGCCGCTCGGCGTCGGGTGAGGTCACCTGCTTCGTGACGGACTTCTTCGTGGCCCCGGACCCGGCCTGTGAGCAGGTCTGACCGGGCCCGACGGACACGGTCCGGTTCCCCGGCACCCGCGGGCGCGGCGGTACCGTCGGTCGTATGACGATCAGAGCCGTGGTCTGGGACGTGGACGACACCCTGTTCGACTACACGACCGCCGACCGGGAGGGCATGCGGGCCCACCTCGCGGTGGAGGGGCTGCTCGCCGGCCACGGCAGCGCCGAGGCCGCGCTGGCCCGGTGGCGGGAGATCACCGAGCAGCAGTGGGCGCGCTACGCCGCCGGCGAGACCACCTTCCAGGACCAGCGGCGCGACCGGGTCCGGGTCTTCCTGGGCAAGGACCTGACCGACGCGGAGGCCGACGACTGGTTCGGGCGGTACATCGGGCACTACGAGGCGGCCTGGAGCGTCTTTCCGGACGTCCTGCCCGCCCTGGAGGCACTCGCGGCCAGCCACCGGCACGCGGTGCTGTCCAACTCCAGCGTGGCCGTCCAGGAGCACAAGCTGCGCAGGCTCGGCCTGCTCCACCGGTTCGAGTCCGTGCTGTGCGCCGCCGAGCTGGGCGTCTCCAAGCCGAAGCCGGGCGCCTTCCTGGCCTCCTGCGAGGCGCTGGGGCTGCCCCCGCACGAGGTGGCGTACGTCGGCGACCACCCCGAGATCGACGGGCGGGGTGCCGCCGAGGCCGGGCTGCTGTCGGTGTGGATCGACCGCGGGGCGGCCTACGCGCGGGCCGCCGGGGAGGTCGTGGCGCACCGGATCTCGACCCTCGCCGAACTCCCGGCGCTCGTCCGTGCGGATAGCCGTTTTGGAGCCCCGTCCACCTTCGGGTAATGTTCTTCCTGCGCCGAGGGGCGCGGGCCGGAAGGCCGGAGCCCCGCGGAGCAAGCTAGAACGAGAACCCCGTAGGGGCTTGAGTTCCAGTGGCCTATGGTGTAATTGGCAGCACGACTGATTCTGGTTCAGTTAGTCTTGGTTCGAGTCCAGGTAGGCCAGCTCGCAGAGCTTATCTGCAAAGCCCCCGTTGTGTAGCGGCCTAGCACGCTGCCCTCTCAAGGCAGTAGCGCCGGTTCGAATCCGGTCGGGGGTACTGATCTCGACCTCGTCGGGATCGCTAGGGCCCCCGTTGTGTAGCGGCCTAGCACGCCGCCCTCTCAAGGCGGTAGCGCCGGTTCGAATCCGGTCGGGGGTACTGACTGGTCTAAACCATCATTGGTCTATGGTGTAATTGGCAGCACGACTGATTCTGGTTCAGTTAGTCTTGGTTCGAGTCCAGGTAGACCAGCTCGGACCTGCGGAAACGCAGAGTCCACGCCCCCGTTGTGTAGCGGCCTAGCACGCCGCCCTCTCAAGGCGGTAGCGCCGGTTCGAATCCGGTCGGGGGTACGCACAGGGAAGGCCCTCCACCTCGGTGGGGGGCCTTCGCCGTGCCGGGCGCTACTCGAAGCCGTACCGCCGGGCCGACTCCTCCTCCTGGGCCAGCCGGCGCAGGGCCTGCAGGATCGGTTCGGTCAGCACCGCGCCGAGGACCGCCGTCTCCCCCTTCTCCGCCTCCGACGGACGGGTCTCCACGAAGTCCAGATCGAGCCTCGCCGTCCGGTGCATCAACTCGGCGTACGACACGAGCAGTTCGCCGTCCCAGTCGTAGCCGAGCCGACGGAACGCGGCGACCGCCACCACCAGGGAGCGGTACGCGGGGGAGATCGTCGTCAGTAGCCGCGCGTTCGACCAGCCCAGCCGGTCCAGCAGCTCGTCCGCCTCCCGGCGCGCGGCCCGGACGTACGCGTCGTCCTCGTCGGGCTCCGGCACCTGCGGCAGCGCCCACAAAGCCGCGCCCAGCCGGATCGTGCGGCCCAGGGACTCGTCGTCGACGTGGCGCAGCACCTCCCGGACCGTGGCCACCGGGAGCCCGCCGACCTGGATCATCGCGCGGACCAGCCGCAGCCGGCGCAGGTGCGCCTCGTCGTAGTCGGCCGTGGTCGCGTTGACCCGGCGGCCGGGCGGCAACAGGCCCTCGCGCAGGTAGTACTTGATCGTCGCGGTGGCCACACCGCTGCGTCTGCTCAGTTCGGCGAGCCGCATGTCTTGCGCTCCTCTTGGGATACCGCCACTATCCAAGCAGTGCCCGTTGGATAGTGCCGCTCACCTATGAAGGGGCCGCCATGGTGTCCCGTACGACCGCCGACGCGAAGGGCGACGTCGTCGTCCTGCTGATCGGCATGCGCGTCAACCGCTTTCGGGCCGTCCACCTGTGGCTGCCGGTGATGCTCGCGATGCTGCGCATGCTGCGGGAACTGGAGAAGGACCCCGCGCGCGGGCTGCTGGCCAAGGTGCTGCTGACGGCGTCACCGCGCACGTACTACGTCGTGCAGTACTGGGAGTCCAAGGACAAGCTGCACGCCTACGCGACCGCGCCGGACGCCTTCCACCACGAGGTCTGGGCCCGGATCAACCGCAAGGAGCGGGCCGGGAAGCTGCGCGGGCAGGTCGGGATCTGGCACGAGGCGTACGTCGTGCCGGAGGGGTCCTACGAAGCGGTCTACGGGGACATGCCGGCGTTCGGACTGGCCGCCGCGCACGGGCAGGTGCCGCTGGAGGAGCGGGGGCGGTACGCGAGGGACCGGTTCGCGTACCGGTCGGGCGGTGATGTGCGCGCGTAGGCGCGGTGGGGGAGTGCGCTCGGGGTGCGAAGGGGCCGCCGCGGCGTTGAGGCGGCCGCTTCCCGGCCGAGCGGTTCCGCCGCTCTCAGCCCGAGCGGCGCAGGGCCTCCGAGAGGCGGCCCGCCGCGTCGATGACTGCCTGGGCGTGCATGCGGCCCGGGTGGCGGGTCAGGCGCTCGATGGGGCCCGAGACGGAGACGGCGGCCACCACGCGGTTGGAGGGGCCGCGCACGGGCGCGGAGACGGACGCGACGCCCGGCTCGCGCTCGCCGATGGACTGGGCCCAGCCGCGCCGCCGAACGCCGGACAGGGCCGTCGCCGTGAAGCGGGCGCCCTGCAGCCCCCGGTGCAGGCGCTCGGGCTCCTCCCAGGCGAGCAGGATCTGCGCCGAGGAGCCCGCCTTCATCGTGAGCGTGGAGCCGACCGGGACGGTGTCCCGCAGACCGGACAGGCGTTCCGCCGCGGCCACACAGATCCGCATGTCACCCTGGCGACGGTAGAGCTGCGCGCTCTCGCCGGTGACATCACGGAGGTGGGTGAGCACGGGGCCCGCCGTCGCGAGCAGGCGGTCCTCGCCCGCGGCCGCCGCCAGCTCCGCCAGGCGCGGGCCGAGGATGAACCGGCCCTGCATGTCGCGTGCCACCATGCGGTGGTGTTCCAGGGCCACGGCCAGGCGGTGGGCCGTGGGTCGTGCCAGTCCGGTCGCGCCGACCAGTCCCGCGAGGGTGGCCGGACCGGACTCCAGAGCGCTCAGGACGAGGGCCGCCTTGTCCAGAACGCCGACGCCGCTACTGTTGTCCATGCAACGATACTCACGTCTCACTCTGTGAAACGCAAGTTCAATTTTCCGTGGAACGCGCCACCCTTGAATCACACAGCGGCCCGCAGACGAACGGGCCTGGCGGTGGACGCCCGGAATCACGACGTTCAGGGGCCCCGAGACGGGCAGGCCACCGCTGCTGAAGATCTCTAGTTGGGTCGGTGGACGCTTGCCGGCCGGAGGGAAAGCGATGGGTAGGACACTCGCGGAGAAGGTCTGGGACGACCATGTCGTCCGGCGCGCCGAGGGCGAGCCCGACCTCCTCTACATCGATCTGCACCTGCTGCACGAGGTGACCAGCCCGCAGGCCTTCGACGGGCTCCGCAAGAACGGCCGCCGGGTGCGCCGCCTCGACCTCACCATCGCGACCGAGGACCACAACACCCCGACCCTCGACATCGACAAGCCCATCGCGGACCCCGTCTCGCGGGCCCAGCTGGAGACCCTGCGCAAGAACTGCGCCGAGTTCGGGGTGCGGCTGCACCCGCTGGGCGACGTCGAGCAGGGCGTCGTCCACGTCGTCGGCCCGCAGCTGGGCCTGACCCAGCCCGGCACCACCGTGGTCTGCGGTGACTCGCACACCTCCACGCACGGCGCGTTCGGCGCGCTGGCGTTCGGCATCGGCACCTCGCAGGTCGAGCACGTGCTGGCCACCCAGACGCTGCCCCTGGCCCGCCCGAAGACCATGGCGATCACGGTCGACGGCGAGCTGCCCGAGGGCGTCACCGCCAAGGACCTGATCCTGGCGATCATCGCGAAGATCGGCACCGGCGGCGGTCAGGGCTACATCCTGGAGTACCGCGGCTCCGCCATCGAGAAGCTCTCGATGGAGGCCCGGATGACCATCTGCAACATGTCGATCGAGGCCGGCGCCCGCGCGGGCATGATCGCCCCCGACGAGACCACCTTCGCCTACCTCAAGGGCCGCCCGCACGCCCCCGAGGGCGCCGACTGGGACGCGGCGGTCGCGTACTGGAAGACGCTGCGCACGGACGAGGACGCCGTCTTCGACGCCGAGGTCGTCATCGACGCCGCCGAGCTGTCGCCGTTCGTGACCTGGGGCACCAACCCCGGCCAGGGCGCACCGCTTTCGGCGCACGTCCCCGACCCCGCTTCGTACGAAGACGCCTCGGAGCGCCTGGCCGCCGAAAAAGCCCTGGAGTACATGGGGTTGGAGGCGGGGCAGCCGCTGCGGTCCATCACCGTGGACACCGTCTTCGTAGGCTCGTGCACCAACGGCCGCATCGAGGACCTGCGCGCCGCCGCCGACCTGCTGCGGGGCCGCAAAGTCGCCGACGGCGTACGGATGCTGGTCGTGCCCGGCTCGGCACGGGTGGGTCTGCAGGCCGTCTCCGAGGGCCTGGACGTGGTCTTCAAGGAGGCCGGCGCCGAATGGCGGCACGCGGGCTGCTCGATGTGCCTGGGCATGAACCCCGACCAGCTGGCCCCCGGCGAGCGCTCCGCCTCCACCTCCAACCGCAACTTCGAGGGCCGGCAGGGCAAGGGCGGCCGTACCCACCTGGTGTCACCGCAGGTCGCGGCCGCCACCGCCGTCCTGGGCCACCTGGCCTCCCCGGCCGACCTGACCGACGTCCCCGCTGGAGTCTGAGAACCATGGAAGCCTTCACCACCCACACCGGCCGGGCCGTCCCGCTGCGCCGCAGCAACGTCGACACCGACCAGATCATCCCTGCTCACTGGCTCAAGAAGGTCACCCGGGACGGTTTCGAGGACGGGCTGTTCGAGGCCTGGCGCAAGGACCCCGAGTTCGTCCTCAACCGCCCCGAGCGGCAGGGCGCCACCGTCCTGGTCGCCGGCCCCGACTTCGGCACCGGCTCCTCCCGCGAGCACGCCGTCTGGGCGCTGCAGAACTACGGCTTCAAGGCCGTGATCTCCTCCCGCTTCGCCGACATCTTCCGCGGCAACTCGCTGAAGAACGGCCTGCTCACCGTCGTCCTGGACCAGAAGACCGTCGACGCCCTGTGGGAGATCGTCGAAGCGGACCCCACGGCTGAGGTCACTGTGGACCTTGAGGCGCGTGAGGTGCGCGCGGCGGGCATCACCGCCCCCTTCGAGCTGGACGAGAACTCCCGCTGGCGGCTGCTCAACGGCCTGGACGACATCTCCCTCACCCTCCGCGACGAGGACGAGATCGCCGCCTACGAGGCCGGACGGCCCGCCTACAAGCCGCGGACGCTCCAGGTCTGATCCGGAGCGGGCCGGCCTCCGCGAAGGTCAGGTTTCGGCCACTCCAACACCCCCTCTGTACCCCCGATCGCCACGATTGGGGGTACAGCCATGTCTGCACCCGAACGGCCCTGCGGCTCTGCCCCGGCCCGCTCAACTTCCCACGTTACGCGGGCTGTTGTCCGGGTAGGTGAGTGCTGTGTTCGCGTCTTCCGCAAGTGCCTGGAAAGCCATTTGAGGCGGTAGTTGCACCCTGCGCAGGCGACAACTCGCCCCAGATGGCACAATCTGTGCATGGAACACGACGGCCAACTCCAGCTCTACACGGCGGTCGCGAACCAGCTCAAGGAAGCGCACGCAAGGGTGCGCGCACTGCAAGTCCCGGAGGGCGTACGGATGGCGCTGACCCGGAAGCTGCTGGTCATTACGGCCGCGGCCAAGCACGATCTCGCCGACGCGGCAAGGCGGCTCGATCGGTTCACGGCGGATCTCGACGCGGGCCGGGTCCCCGAAGAGGACCGCTGAACCGTCCGGGACAGCCGAGTCCGTTGCGGCACAAGGGTGATAAGCCCGTTTCGTGTTTGATTTGCGGTATATATCTGCCTAACGTGCGAAAAAGCTTGAACACTTTCGTTCTGGCGATGTCTCCGAAGGGGAAGACGTGAACAAGGCGCAGCTCGTAGAAGCGATTGCCGACAAGTTGGGCGGCCGCCAGCAGGCCGCAGACGCTGTCGATCATGTTCTGGACGCCATCGTCCGCGCGGTCGTCGCGGGCGAGCGGGTCTCCGTCACCGGCTTCGGGTCCTTCGAGAAGGTGGACCGCCCCGCCCGCTACGCGCGCAACCCTCAGACGGGCGAGCGGGTTCGGGTCAAGAAGACCTCGGTGCCGCGCTTCCGCGCCGGTCAGGGCTTCAAGGACCTGGTGAGCGGTTCGAAGAAGCTCCCCCGCGGGGGCGAGGTGGCGGTCAAGAAGGCGCCGAAGGGCAGCCTGTCCGGCCCGCCGCCCACCATCGCGAAGGCCGTCGGCAAGAAGGCCGCCGCCAAGAAGACGGCGGGCGCGGCGAAGAAGACCGCGGGCACCGCGGCGAAGAAGACGGCGGCGAAGAAGACCACCGCCGCCGCGAAGAAGACCACGGCGAAGAAGGCTCCCGCCAAGAAGACCACGGCGACCGCCAAGACCGCCGCGACGAAGACCGCCGCCAAGAAGACGACGGCCCAGAAGGCTCCGGCGAAGAAGGTCACCGCCAAGAAGGCCCCGGCGAAGAAGTCGACGGCCCGCAAGACCACCGCCAAGAAGACCACCGCCCGCAAGGCGACGTCGTAAGGCCGCCAGGGCATTCACGCGCCGGGCCGGGCTCCCCAGGGAGCCCGGCCCGCGGTGTGTGTAAGGACGGTCAGAGGGTTTGAAGGGTTACGAGGGTGATCCGCAGGGCGCCGCCCTCGGACTCCGTCTCGATCCGCACCCGCTGTCCCGGCCGCAGCAGCCGCAGTCCGCCCCGGTCGAACGCCGCCGCGTCGAAGGGCACCGGGGTGCCGTCGTCGAGGAGCACCTGGCCGCTGCGGGTCTCCGGGTCGTAGGTGTAGGCGGTCGCTTGCATGGCCGCCAGCGTAGTGCCTGCGCCGGCTTGCCGCCGGGGGTGCGCGTCGTACGCCGGCCGCCGGCCGTCACGGGCCGCTCGCGCCCACGCGGCGGAGCCGCACGTCGGTACGGCCCCGTGCCCTTTCGGCGCTTTCGATACGGCCCCGTGCCCTTTCGGGCGCTTCAGGGGCCCGGGATGAGGAGTCCCGCCGACGCCGCCGCCGTGTGCGGGCCCACGCCCAGTGCCAGCGCCGCCCGCAGGTCCGCCGCCGTGTCGACGTCCTGGCGGACCGAATCCACCTCCGCGAGCCCGAGTTCCACCGCCCCGGAGGCCCGGTGGCGGGCACGGGAATCGAGGCCGAACGCCGGCCGCAATTCACGATCACCGGCCGCCGCCAGCAAAGTCGTGCCCAGTGCCGCCGCGTCCGCGAGAAAGGCGCGCGGGAATTGCGAGGCCGCCGCCAGAACCCGGGACAGTTCCGCCGGACGCAGGGCCGGCAGATCGGCGTTCAGGGCCGCCACCGCGGCGCCGGGACGGACCGCGCGCACGACGGCCGCGCCGTGCGCCAGCGCCGCGTTCAGGCCGCTGCCGGGGGTGTCCGGCACGATCCGCGCGCCCAGCGCGGCCAGCTCCCGGCCGGCCAGCTCGTCGTCCGTGACGACCGCCACATCGGACACCGCCGGACATGCCACCGCCGCCGCCACCGTGTCCTGCGCGAACGCCAGGGCCAGGCCCGGCCGCACCCCGTCGTCGGCGGTGTCCGCGAGCCTGCTCTTGGCTCGCGCCAGGGGCTTCAGGGGGATGACCAAGGTCCACTGCACCGGCGTACCGTCCCTCTCTAGTCGCGCTCATTGTCCCCCGCGCCCTCCGGCGCCGCGGGAGGCGGGGCGTACGGTGTTCTCGACAGACCGGCGGCCCGGGGCCACACTTGTGCGGCCCCCGCCGGGGTTGCAGCCCTAGAGGAAGGTGTCCTTGTGTCCCGCCGCAGAATCGGCTTCTGGTACCGCTTCGCCGCGGTGATCTGCAAACCGCCGCTGGTGGTTCTGATCAAGCGGGACTGGCGAGGAATGGAGCACATTCCGGCCGAGGGCGGATTTATCACCGCGGTGAACCACAATTCCCACGTGGACCCCTTCGCGTACGCGCACTATCAGTACAACACCGGACGCGTCCCGCGATTCCTGGCGAAGAGCGGGCTTTTCAGGAAGGGATTCGTGGGCGCCGCCATGCGCGGCACCGGGCAGATCCCCGTCTACCGCGAGTCCACGGACGCGCTCAGCGCCTTCCGGGCCGCGATCGACGCCGTGGAGCGCGGCGAGTGCGTCGCGTTCTACCCCGAGGGCACCCTCACCCGCGACCCGAACGGCTGGCCCATGACCGGCAAGACCGGCGCCGCCCGGGTCGCCCTGCAGACCAAGTGCCCGGTCATCCCGGTCGCGCAGTGGGGCGCCAACGAACTGCTGCCGCCGTACGCCAAGAAGCCGAACCTCTTCCCGCGCAAGACGCACCACGTGCTCGCGGGACCCCCCGTGGACCTCTCCCGTTTCTACGACCAGGAGATGACCCCCGAGGTGCTGAAGGAGGCCACCGAGGTCATCATGGCGGCCATCACCCGCCAGCTGGAGGAGATCCGCGGCGAGAAGGCGCCCGAGACGCCCTACGACCCGCGCCGCGAGCGGATCGAGCAGCGCCGTCGCACCCGGGCGCAGGCGGAGGGCCGGCAAGTGGAAGGGCAGAGCAAGTGAGCGCACCGGTAAGGGTGGCGGTCTTCAGCGCCGGCTCGTGGGGCACCGCCTTCGGCATGGTGCTCGCCGACGCCGGCTGTGAGGTCACCCTGTGGGCCCGCCGGCCGGAGGTCGCCGACGCGATCAACACCACCCGGACCAACCCCGACTACCTGCCGGGCGTCGAACTCCCCGAGAACGTCCGGGCCACCACCGACCCGGCCGAGGCCGCCGCCGGCGCCGACTTCACGGTCCTGTCCATCCCCTCCCAGACCCTGCGCGCCAATCTCGCCGAGTGGGCCCCGCTGCTCGCTCCGGACACCGTCCTCGTCTCCCTGATGAAGGGCGTCGAACTCGGTTCCACCATGCGGATGAGCGAGGTCGTCGAGGACGTCGCCAAGGTCGGCGCGGACCGGATCGCGGTCGTCACCGGACCCAACCTGGCCCGCGAGATCGCCGCCCGCATGCCCGCCCTGGCGGTCGTGGCCTGCACCGACGAGCGGGTCGCCCAGCGGCTCCAGGCCGCCTGCCACACGCCGTACTTCCGGCCGTACACCAACACCGACGTGGTCGGCTGCGAACTCGCCGGCGCGGTGAAGAACGTCATCGGGCTCGCGGTGGGCATCGCCGACGGCATGGGGCTCGGCGACAACGCCAAGGGCTCGCTCATCACGCGCGGCCTCGCCGAGACCACCCGGCTCGGCCTCGCGATGGGCGCCGACCCGCTGACCTTCTCGGGACTCGCGGGCCTGGGCGACCTGGTGGCCACCTGCTCCTCGCCGCTGTCCCGCAACCACACCTTCGGCACCAACCTGGGCAAGGGCATGACGCTGGAGGAGACCATCGCGGTCACCAAGCAGACCGCCGAAGGCGTCAAGTCCTGCGAGTCCGTGCTGGATCTGGCCCGCCGGCACGGTGTCGACATGCCCATCACCGAGACGGTCGTCAGCATCGTGCACGAGGGCAAGTCGCCGGTCGTCGCGCTGAAGGAACTGATGGCCCGCAGCGCCAAGCCCGAGCGCCACTGAGCCCGGGGGAACCCCGGGTCTCGAAGACGCCGGTCCGCCGCCGGCCGGGAGATGCCGGGGCGGGGAAGGCGCGGGGACCTGGCGGTGCGGGGACCTGGCGGTGCCGGGGCGGGGGGAGCCGAGTCGGGCGGTGTCGGGGCCTGGAGACGTTGGGCCCTGAGCAGGCGCCGGCGTCGGGAGATTCCGGGCCTGGGAGGCGGTGAGCCCGGGGGGCGTTGGGCCTGGGGAGGCGCTGAGGTCAGGGGACGTTGTCCGGGGAAGCGGTGAGCTCGGAAGGCGTTGGGCCTGGGGAGGCGTGGAGGCCGGGCCGACGTCGGGCCTGGGAGATGCCGACGTCGGGAGGCGCGGAGGCCGGAAGAGGTTGCCTGGTGAGGCGAGCCCGGCGGGTGCCTGCCGGAGCCGGAAGGCGTTGCCCCGGGAGGCGGTGAGCCCGGGGGCGTTGGGCCTGGGGGAGGCGGAGGCCGGGACGACGTCGGGCCTGGGAGATGCCGACACTGGGAGGCGCGGAGGCCCGAAGAGGTTGCCTGGTGAGGCGAGCCCGGCGGGTGCCCGCGCCGGGAGATGCCGGAGCCGGAAGGCGTTGGCCCGGGAGGCGGTGAGCCCGGGGGCGTTGGGCCTGGGAGGCGTTGGGCCTGGGGAGGTGCCGACGCCGGGAGATTCCGAGGCTTGGGAGGCGCCGGGCCCGGGAGGCGTCGAGGCCCGAAGGCGTTGGCTGGGGGCGGTCAGCGCGGGAGGCGTTGGGCCCCGGGGACGTGCCAGAGCCGGGATGCGTCGGGACCGGGAGATGCCAGAGACGGGAGGCGTGGAGGCCCGGAGGCGTTGGCTGGGGGCGGTCAGCGCGGGAGGCGTTGGGCCCCGGGGACGTGCCAGTGCCGGGATGCGTCGGGACCGGGAGATGCCAGAGACGGGAGGCGTCGAGGCCCGAAGGCGTTGCCTGGGGGCGGTCAGCGCGGGAGGCGTTGGGCCCCGGGGACGTGCCAGAGCCGGGATGCGTCGGGACGGGGAGACGCCAAGGACGGGAGGCGTGGAGGCCCGGAGGCGTTGCCTGGGGAGGCGGTGAGGACCACAGGCGTCGGCACCCGGGAAAGCGCGGGGGCCGTCAGGCGTTGTCCGAGGGCGGTGAGTCCGGGAGACGTTGCGCCCCGGGGACGCGCCGGCGCCGGAAGCGGCCGAGGTCCGGAGGCGCCGGGGCAGGGGAGACGCCGAGCCCGTAGACGCCGGCGCCTTGAGGACGCGTCGGCGCCGGGAGGTGCCGGGGCATGGGCCGGGCCGGCGGACCTTGCCCGGGAAGTCCGGGACGTGGGCCCGCGGGGGCGTCCCCGTGCCGGGCTCGGGGAGGCGTCGGGCCGTTCGGGAGGGGTTGGGTACGACACTGAGCGACCGTCCGTGCGACGCTGAGCGACGGCCCGGGAGCGCGCGCTGACTTGGGCGCTGCCTCCAGGTACTCTCAACGCGATATGAGCACCGAGAACCTTCCCCAGAGCCCTGAGCAGCCGTCGCGCAAGCCGCGCGTGGCCGTCGTGTTCGGTGGGCGCAGTTCCGAACACGGGATCTCCGTGGTCACCGCCGGCGCCGTCCTCAAGGCCATCGACCGGACGAAGTACGACGTCCTGCCGATCGGCATCACCACGGACGGCCGCTGGGCGCTGACGGCCGACGAGCCGGAGCGGATGGCCATCACCGACCGCCGCACCCCCAGCGTGGCCGAGCTGGCGGAATCGCACGAGGGCGGCGTGGTGCTCCCCGTCGACCCGTCGAACCGCGAGGTCGTCTACAGCGAGCCCGGCTCCGTGCCCAAGGCGCTCGGCGAGGTCGACGTGGTCTTCCCGGTGCTCCACGGCCCCTACGGCGAGGACGGCACGCTCCAGGGCCTGCTGGAGCTGTCCGGAGTGCCGTACGTCGGTTCCGGCGTGCTCGCCTCGGCCGTCGGCCAGGACAAGGAGTACATGAAGCGGATCTTCACCTCCTACGGGCTCAAGGTCGGCCCGTACCTGGTGATCCGCCCCCGCGAGTGGGCCCAGGACGAGTCCGCCGCCCGCAAGCGGATCGTCGACTTCGCCGGCGAGCACGGCTGGCCGCTGTTCGTGAAGCCCGCGCGCGCGGGCTCGTCCATCGGCATCACCAAGGTCGACGACCTGTCCGGCCTGGACGAGGCGATCGCCGAGGCGCAGTCCCACGACCCGAAGATCCTGGTCGAGGCGGCCGTACGCGGCCGTGAGATCGAGTGCGGCGTCCTGGAGTTCGAGGACGGCCCGCGCGCCTCCGTCCCGGCCGAGATCCCGCCGCCGGACGCGCACGCGTACTACGACTTCGAGGCCAAGTACATCGACTCCACGCCCGGCATCGTCCCGGCCCCGCTCAGCGGGGAGCAGACCGACGAGGTGCGCGCGCTCGCCGTCGAGGCGTTCGAGGCGGCCTCCTGCGAGGGCCTGGTCCGCGCGGACTTCTTCCTCACCGAGGACGGCGAGTTCGTGATCAACGAGATCAACACCATGCCCGGCTTCACGCCGATCTCGATGTACCCGCAGATGTGGCAGGCGAGCGGGATCAGCTACCCCGAGCTGGTGGACCGCCTGGTGCAGGCGGCGCTGCGCCGCTCGACGGGGCTGCGCTGACCCCCTCGGCCCTCAGCCGCGCATGGAGGCGATCCCCTTCGGGATCGCCTTCTTCACGGCCGGCGCCAGGTCCGTCATCACCTGGGCGCTGTCGTCCGGCCCGGACAGCTTCTTCGGCAGGGTCACCTGCACATACGCCCGGCGGTTGGACGTGGTGAACCGCCAGGTGCCGTCGCCCTGCTTCTCCATCAGCCACTCGACGCCGTTCACCCCGCCGGCGATCGCGTTCGGGTCCTCGCCCAGGGCCACCTTGGCATCGACCATCTTCGGCGGCCGGACGATGCCGCAGCGCAGTATGATCGCCGGGCTTCCCCAGCCCGCCGTGTAGGCGGACCGGGGCTCGGGGTCGGCGCGCGGCTGCCCGTCCACCTTCCGCGGCAGGACCTTGTCCAGGTCCCGGCAGAGCGGGGCGGTCCGCGCGTCAGGGGTGGGAACCGCCACGGTGCCGCTGTCGTCTGCCGTGGAACAGCCCGCGACCGCGACGAGCAGGGCCGGCGCGAGCAGGGCGAGGGGCCGGTGACGGAAGATGTTCACCGGCCAAGCGTAGACGGGGGCTACAGATGCACCACCGGACAGGTCAGGGTGCGCGTGATGCCGTCCACTTGCTGGACCTTCGCGACCACCATGCGGCCGAGCTCGTCGACCGTCTCGGCCTGGGCCCGCACGATGACGTCGTACGGCCCGGTCACGTCCTCGGCCTGGAGCACTCCGGGAATCTTGCTGATCGTCTCGGCGACGGTCGACGCCTTGCCGACCTCCGTCTGGATCAGGATGTACGCCTGTACCACGGAACCTCCAGGGCGGCCACGAGGATCATGTGGGGAAAAGGAACGCCACGGTATCGCGTCGCCGCTCCCCGAGGGGAGACCTGCGGGAACCGGGCTTGCGCGCCAGGGTGCAGGCACGACGGAAGTTGACGGTCACCTCGACCGTATCGGGGACACTGGTGACGCGCGACCGGGCGTGGCAAGGCACAGAAGGGGCTTGAGGCAATGAAGGGCACAGTGGGTGAGCTAGGTGAGTTCGGGCTCATCCGGGAGCTGACCTCCCGTCTCACCACCACCCCGGCGGTCCGGGTCGGCCCCGGCGACGACGCCGCGGTGGTCGCCGCGCCCGACCGACGGGTGGTGGCGAGCACCGACATCCTGCTGGAGGGCCGGCACTTCCGCCGCGACTGGTCCACGGCCTACGACGTCGGCCGCAAGGCCGCCGCGCAGAACCTCGCGGACATCGCCGCCATGGGCGCCGTGCCGACCGCGCTCCTGCTCGGCCTGGTCGTCCCCGCGGAACTGCCGGTCACCTGGCCGACCGAGCTGATGGACGGCCTGCGCGACGAGTGCCAGGTCGCCGGCGCCTCCGTGGTCGGCGGGGATGTCGTACGCGGCGACACGATCATGGTGTCGATCACCGCGCTCGGCGATCTGCGCAACCACGAACCCGTCACGCGCGCGGGTGCCCAGCCCGGCGACCTCGTGGCCGTCACCGGCTGGCTGGGCTGGTCGGCGGCCGGGTACGCGGTGCTCGTCCGCGGTTTCCGCTCGCCCCGCGCCTTCGTCGAGGCCCACCGGCGCCCCGAGCCGCCGTACCACGCGGGCCCGGCCGCCGCCGCGCTCGGCGCCACCGCGATGTGCGACGTCAGCGACGGCCTGATCGCCGACCTCGGGCACATCGCCGAGGCCAGCAAGGTCCGCATCGACATCCGCTCCGGCGCGATCGACATCCCGACGCAGATGAACGACATCGGGCAGGCCGTCGGCGTCGACCCGCTCCAGTGGGTGCTGACCGGGGGAGAGGACCACGCGATCGTGGCGACCTTCCCGCCGGACGCCAAGCTCCCGGCCCGCTGGAAGGTCATCGGCGAGGTCCTCAACCCCTCCGCGCTGCCCCAGGTGACCGTCGACGGGGCGCCCTGGACCAGCAAGGGCGGCTGGGACCACTTCGGGGACATCGAGTCGTGATCCCCCGGGTGCTCACGGTGGCCGGCTCGGACTCCGGCGGCGGCGCCGGCATCCAGGCCGACCTGAAGACGATGCTCGCGCTCGGCGTGCACGGCATGAGCGTGCTCACCGCGGTGACCGCGCAGAACTCGGTGGGGGTGCAGGGCGCCTGGGAACTGCCCGTGGAGGCGGTCCGGGCCCAGTACCGCAGCGTCGTGGACGACATCGGCGTCCAGGCCGTGAAGACCGGCATGCTGGCCTCCGCCGAACTGGTCGAGGCGGTCGCCGAGTTGATCACCGGCACGGACGCACCGGCCGTGGTCGACCCGGTCGGCGTCTCCAAGCACGGCGACCCGCTGCTGGCCGCCTCCGCGCTGGACTCCGTACGGACGAGGCTGTTGCCGGCGGCGACCGTGGCCACCCCGAACCTGGACGAGGTGGCCCAACTGACCGGCGTCCGCGTCGCGTCGGAGGACGATCTGCGACGGGCCGCCGCGGCCGTGCTGGAGTTCGGGCCGCGCTGGGTGCTGATCAAGGGCGGACACCTGGCGGGCGACGCCGTGGACCTGCTCACCGACGGCTCCGAGGTCCACCTGCTGCGGGCGCCTCGCCACGACAACCGGCACACCCACGGCACCGGCTGCACCCTCGCCTCCGCCATCGCCTGCGGCCTGGCCAGGGGCCGGTCCGTACCGGAGGCGGTCGCGGCGGCCAAGGAGTACGTCACCGGGGCCATCGCCGCCGGGTTCGCGCTCGGCGCGGGGATCGGGCCCGTGGACCACGGGTGGGCGCTGCGGCGGGACGCCCGCTGAGGGCTCAGGCGGGGCAGGCCGGCGGCTCGACGGCGGTTCGAAGGCGGGCCGGAGCTGGTGCCCGAGCTGCGGGCGCTGCTTCGCTCACGTCCGCTGGACGAACGGCTGCACGGGCAGCTGATGCGGGCCCTGCCCGCGACCGGGCGGTCCGCCGAGGCGCTGGCGCCGGCTTCAGGCGCGCGAGGCGGCGCACGTCGGCCGCGTCCGGGGCGACGGCGAGGGCGTGGCCGGGGGATCTGGGACTGGTGCGCGCCGAGGGCCCCGGGGGCACGGCAAAAAGCCGGCCCACCCGGAGGTGGACCGGCTCAGTGCAGCGAACCAGACAGTGGCCGCGCGCGGATGGGGGTCCCCCCGCTCGAACGAATCGAGAGTGGGGGAGGTTGCGTCAGCGCGAGACCTTGCCGGCCTTGATGCACGAGGTGCAAGCGTTCACGCGCTTCGGCGTCCCGCCCACCACGGTACGCACACGCTGGATGTTCGGGTTCCAGCGGCGGGACGTACGGCGGTGCGAGTGCGAGATGTTGTTGCCGAAGCCCGGCCCCTTGCCGCAGACGTCGCAGTTGGCAGCCACGGGTCACTCCAAAGACTTCAGATGCACTTACGGTTGATCCCGGCATGCCGGGATCGAGATCCTATGGAACCTGAATCTTGAGTGGCGCTGCCAGGGGAATGGCCCGATCGGATCGGGCAACCGGAGCAGCATACAACGGCTGCGTCCGTACAACGAAACTACCACGGCAGCGCGGGCCCCCGGCCCGGCCCTCTTCCGGAGGGAACCGGTCCGGGGTCTACGCTGCGTCCCACGTCGAGCCAGCTCAAGGAGGCGCAGGTGACGCAGGTGCCGCAGACGTTCCTCGATGCTCTCGCGGTGCGCACCTGGTGCGGTCTGGCGCTGCGGGCCCTGGGCAGGGCCCGCGAGGAGATCGACGCGATCAACGTGTATCCGGTGGCGGACGGCGACACCGGGACCAACCTGTACCTGACCGTGGAGTCGGCGGCGACGGCCGTCGAGGCGGTGTTCGCCGGGTACGAGACCGGCTCGGGGGAGCCCGCGCTGGCGGACGCCGTCCGGGCCATGGCGCACGGCGCGCTGATCGGGGCGCGGGGCAACTCGGGGACGATCCTCGCGCAGCTGCTGCGCGGGATGGCGCAGGTGCTCGCGGACGACGGTGACGCCTCTCACATCGACGGCCAGGGACTGCGGCTGGCCCTGCGCCGGGCCGCCGACTCCGCCCGGCAGGCCGTGGCCCGACCCGTCGAGGGCACGGTGCTCACGGTCGCCTCGGCCGCCGCCGACGCCGCCGAGGGAGCCGACGGCGACTGCCGGACGGTCGCGCGGGCCGCCTACGAGGGAGCGCGGACGGCCCTCGCGGCGACCCCGGCCCAGCTGGCCGTGCTGGAGCGGGCCGGTGTGGTCGACGCGGGCGGCCGGGGGCTGGTGGCGGTGCTGGGGGCGCTGGTCGAGGCGTTCACGGGGGAGGCGGTACGGGAGCCGGTGCGCGAGCTTCCGGTGCGTGACGTCCCGGCCCGCGAGCTTCCGGCCCGCGAGTCCCTGCTGCGGGAGATCCCGCAGCCCCAGGGAACCGTGCCGGTACCTGTGCCCGTACCCGTGTCCGTACCCGTGTCCGCTGCCGACGGCGACGCACCCGCGCACGCGCGCGTGGCGGCCCCCGAGCGGTGCGCCGACGCCGCCGCACCCGGCGGACCGGCCTTCGAGGTGATCTATCTCCTGGAAGCCGACGACGCGGCCGTGGCGCGCTTGCGCGCGCGGCTCGACGCCCTCGGGGACTCCCTGGTCGTGGTCGGCGGCGACGGGCTGTGGAACGTCCATGTGCACGTCGACGACGCCGGTGCCGCCGTGGAAGCCGGGGTGGAGGCCGGGCGGCCGTACCGGATCCGGATCACCCACTTCGGGCTCGGCGACATGCGCACCGGCCGCGAGCGCCCGCCGCGCGAGCGGGCCCAGCGGGCGGTCGTCGCCGTCGTACCCGGCGAGGGGCTGGCCGCGCTGTACGCCGAGTCGGGCGCGACGACCGTCCTCGCCCGCCCCGGCGAGCCGCCCGCCAGCGGAGAGCTGGTGCAGGCGGTGCGGCGGGCCCACGCGCGGGAGGTCGTGCTGCTGCCCAACGACGCCGACCTGCGCCACACGGCCGCCGCCGCGGCCGAACAGGCCCGCACCGAGGGCATCCGCGTGGCCCTCATCCCGACCCGCTCGGCGGTCCAGGGCATCGCCGCGCTCGCGGTGCACGAGCCGGGGCGCCGGTTCGACGAGGACGTCGTCCAGATGACCTCGGCGGCGGGCGCCACCCGGTACGCCGAGGTCGTCGTCGCCGAGCGCCAGTCCTGGACGACGGCCGGCGTCTGCCAGGCCGGGGACGTGCTCGGTCTGATCGACGGCGACGTCGCGGTGATCGGCACGGACGTCACCGCCACCGCCCGCACCGTCCTCGACCGCATGCTCCAGGCCGGCGGCGAACTGGTCACGCTCGTCGTCGGCGACGAGGCGCCCGAGAACGCCGCCGCCCGACTGGAGGCACGCGTACGGGAGTCCTACCTGGCCGTGGACACGGTGGTGTACCGGGGCGGCCGGCAGGGGGCCCTGCTGCTGATCGGCGTGGAGTGACGGCGGGAACGGCTCGGCCCCCGGCTCAGCCCCGTTCGGCGTCCTCCCCTTCCAGCTCGACTGCCGTCTCCAGCAACTCGGCCGCCTCCTCCCGCCGGGCCCGGGCCGTGTCGTCCCCGCCGGCCGCGCCCTCGTAGACCGCGAGCACCCCCCGCGCGCGTGCCGCCGCCCGCGCCGGACGGCCGAGGGCCGCCTCCAGCCGGCCCGCGGCCAGTTCCGCGCCGGTACGGTCGTGCAGTCCGGCCGCGCCGAGCGTCGCGAACACCGCCACGGCCCGGGTCATCTGCTCCAGCGCCGCCTCGAACGCGTCCCCGGCCGCCGGTCCCCCGGCCTCCTGGGCTTCCCCGGCTGCCGAACGGGCCAGCAGCTCCGCGAACTGCCGGTACGTGCCGCCCAGTTCGGTGGCCAGCTCCGCCCGGTCCGCCGCCTCCTCGGCCGCCGCCAGCGCGGTCTCGCACTCCCGTACCGCTTCGCCCATCAGCGCGCGGGCGTCCGCGGGCCCCGGCCCGCCGTCGAGGGCGAGCCAGGCGCGGGCGCGCAGCGAGCGGACCAGGAACGGGGTGCTGCCGAGCGCGCGCCACAGGTCACCCGCGCGCGCGTACGCGCGGTCGGCCTCCGCCGCCAGCCCGGCGTTGCCCAGTGACTCGGCGGCGAGGTGGGCGAGCGTGGCGTGGTCCTGCTGCTCGGGCCAGTGCCGGGCGAGGTCGGCGGCCTTGAGCCGCTGTTCGGCCGCGGCCCGGTGCTCGCCCAGCTCGCCCAGGCAGTCCCCGAGCCACCAGCGGGCCTGGACGACCGTCCCGTCGCCGTGGGTGTCGGCGCTGAGGTCGGCCAGCGCGGACTCCAGCACCTCGGCGGCCTCCGCGTACCGGCCCCGGCGCAGCAGGAAACCGCCGAGCTGCTGCCGTGCCCAGGCCCCCAGGGTGCCGCTCTCACCGGCCTCGTCGGCCCAGTGCGCGGCTTCCAGCGCGTGCTCGGCCGCCTCACCGGGCGCGTCCCGGCCACCGAGCACCTCGGCGAGCTGAAGGTGCAACTGGGCCCGGCCGACCGGCTCCACGTACGGCGCGCCGTGCTCCAGGGCCGCCCGCAGCGCCCGCTCGGCCCCGGCCGGGTCACCGGTCTGGTGGGCCAGGGCGGCGACCTGCACCTGGTACTCCACCGCGAACCAGGCGAGCCCGGCGGCCACGTACGCGTCGGCGGCCCGCCGGAACGACTCCGCCGCCCGCCCGGCGTCGCCGGTCACCCCGGCCAGCTCGCCGAGCATGGCCCACGCCTCCGCGCCCCGCGCCGCCAGCCGCACGTCGTCGCCACCACGCCCGTCGACGAGCGCCAGCACCTCCCGCACGGCGGCCTCGGCCTCAGCGATGCCGTCTCCCCGGGGCTCGTCCCCTGCCTGCCCGGCCTCCCGGGAACCCGCCCCCGCGGACTCCTCGAACCCCTGATCCCCGCTGACCCCGGCGCCCGCGCCCGCCGCCTCGTGCACCCGGCGCATCAGTACCCGGGCCCGGCTCATCGCCACCGACGCCGTCTGGCGTACTCCGGTGGCCTCGTCGGCGTACAGGGCGAGCACCTCGTCGTACAGGGACGTGACCGTGCTGAGCGCCGCGTCCAGCTCGCCCGTCAGGGCGCGGATATGGGCCCCGCGCGCGCGGGCCGCCAGGGCCTCGCCGGGGTCGCCCGCCTCCGCGTACAGGGCCGCGGCTCGCTCGAACAGCCCGATCCCCTCCGGCCCCCGGGCCATCGCCTCGTGGTCGGCGATCTCCGCGCGGTCGCGTGCCGTCAGGGCGGCGCCGTCCCGCGCGGCCCGTGCGACCGCCGCCCATGCATCGAGGGCCTGCGGCCGCAGGGTGTCCGACAGGCGCCGCGCCTCGGCGAGCAGGGCGGGCAGGTCCGGTTCGGCGGGGGCCGCCGGCGCCGAGGGGGCGACCGCGGGCGAAGGCGCCGGCGCGGTACGCACCGTACGCACGCCCAGCGGGAGGCGGTCCGCCAGCGGGCGCTGGGCCATCCGCGCGCGGACGCGGTCGCCGACGGCGGACGTGCCGTTGCGCCGGTCGAACCGCTCGGCGAGCTCCGTCGCCTCCGCGCGCGCGTGCGCGGCGAGCTCCCGCGCGGTCCAGCTCCGCCCGGCCGGCCCCGGCACCCGCTGCCCGCCGTGCCCCAGCTCGGTCAGCCGGTCCATCAGCAGCGTCACCACGGCCAGGAAGTCCAGCCGGCTGCGCGGCTGCCCGGTGTCCGTGAAGTACGCCGGCCGCTCCGCCAGCAGCTCCAGACCGCGCGCCTCGTTCCCGGTCAGCGCGCAGAACTCCACGTGGTCGGCGTACGCGCCCCGCATGCTCTCCATGGACCGCACCAGCCGGAAGCCCCGCAGGTGGTGCGCGCGGGCCTCCTCGACGCGCCCCAGCCGCAGCAGCGGGGCCAGCGAGGAGGCGAGCACGTTGTGCGGCTCGTGGGCGCACGCGAACTCGCCCTCCAGCACCGGCCGCCACAGTTCGAGCGCCTCGGCGTCGCGCCCGCACCGCACCTGCCAGACGCCCTGCCCGTGCAGCTCGCAGGCGTGACAGTCGGCCATCCGGTCCCGGTCGGCGGCCAGCCACGCCGCGTACGCCCGCTCCGCGCGCGCGAGGTCCCCGATGTGCGCGGCCACGCTGAACTCGGCGCTGCGCACGGCCCGTTCGGAGTGCCCGGCGAGCCGGTAGCGGTGCTCCATCTCGCCGAGCCACTTCTCCACCGACGCGAGCGGGATGTGCGGCTGGTCCAGCATGCCCGCCGACATCCACTTGAAGACCCAGTACAGCGAGTGCGTCTCGTACGCGTCGAAGTCCTCGGGCCGCTCGTCCCACATGCGCAGCAGCCGCGCGAACGGGACGAACATCTTGTCCTTCTCGGAGCTGTAGTTGTAGACCTTCAGCTGGTGCCCGAGCGCCTCGATCACGGCGAGCGGGACGTCCAGCTTCTCGGCCTCGGCGAGCAGCTGCTCCGCGCGCGCGTTGCGGGCCGGGCCCTCCGGCTGCTCGGAGTTCTCCGCCAGTGCCCGGCGCAGCGCGTCGAAGTCGGTGATCCCGCTCATCGTCCGTCCCCCTCCCCGTGGGTCGCCCATTCGAGCAGCCCGATGAACGCCCGGTTGAGCAGCGCCGAGTCGGCCGGCCTGAGCGGGCGCTGCGCCATCAGCAGGGCCTGCCCGTACAGCGACTCGGTCGCGGTGCCGATCAGCTCCGGGTCGCCGAGCGAACCGATCCGCCGGACCAGCGGGTTGAGGTGGTTGAGCACCAGACGCGCGCGCGGGGCGCTGCCGCGCAGCGAGCCCAGGATGCCCGCCCACAGGTCGTCGGCCTGCTCCTCGGCCGCCGCGCGGGCCTGCTCGTGCCGGGCGGCCCGGTCGTCCAGGTGCAGCGCGGGCACGGTCAGCGGGTGGAAGGCCCGCAGGACGACGTCACAGCCCAGCGGGTCGAGCCGGTCCCGCGCGGCGGCCAGGAACCCGGACAGCGCCAGCTCCTCGGCCGGGTCCACCGCGTCCAGGTGCGCGGTCACGGTGTCCGCGTCCAGCTCGGCGACCACCGTCCCCGGCCGCACCCGCGGCAGCGCCTCGACCAGCTCGCTGTCGTACGTGTAACCGCCGTTGACCACGCCGACGCCCTGGGCGGCCGCGATCGGCGCGACCTGCCGGTACTCCTCGACCGTCCGCGTGAAGTGCACCACCGGGTGCCGCCGTGCGAACTCCTCCAGAGAGAGCTGCCCGTCGGTCGTCTCGAACGGCAGCCACGGCAGCATCGTGCGCAGCATGCCGGCGTCGTGCCGGGCGAGGGACTTCACGCCCAGGTGGTGCACGGCGAGGAAGGCCGCGAGGCGCTCGGGATCGCCGGCGGCGAGCCCGGTCAGCCAGGACCGGATCCGCGTCCCGAGCGCGTCGCGCACGGCGGCCAGCGTCTCGTCCTCGTACAGCGACTCGCGCGAGGCGGTCGGCCGCAGGCTGTCGGTGTCCAGGACGCAGCGCACGAAGAACGCCCAGTCCGGCAGCAGCTGTTCGGCCCGCTCGGTGAGCAGCATGCCCTTCAGGTGCACGCGGTGGGTCGCCCGCTGGGCCGGGCTGACCGCCGACGGCAGCACGTACGCCACCCCGCGGACCCCGGCCACCGGCACGTCCAGGTCGATGGAGTCCAGCGGCGTGAACCCGAACAGCTCACGGCAGTGCCGGGCCAGCGCCACCCGGCGGCCGGCCGGACCGGGATGGACGCGGTCCCAGGGCGCGGGCAGCTCGGTGACGGGCTCGTCGCCGACCCGGACGTCGTACGGCAGCAGGGAGCCGAAGTCCCGGGCCAGGTCGCGGACCCGCTCCGGGGCCAGCCACTCGGCCGCACCGGCCCGCGCGGTCAGGTACACGGTCGTGCCCGGCTCGGGCCGCTCGGCGTCGGGCAGCGTGCGCACGGTGTACGAGCCGTCGTCCCGGGCGGTCCACTCCACCGGCGGGGCCCCGGGCGTCCGGGCGCTGCGGCTGACGACCCGGATCCGCTCGGCGACCACGAAACAGGCCAGCAGCCCGATGCCGAACTGCCCGAGGAAGTCCGACCGGGCCTCCTCCAGGCCCTCGGCCCGCTTGGAGCTGCGCCCGATGGTCGCCAGCAGGCCGTGCACGTCCGGTTCGGTGAGCCCGACGCCGGTGTCCTCCACCCGCAGCCCGCCGTCCGCCGCGTACAGCCGGATCCGCGCCGGGGCGTCCGGGTCGGCGGCCCGGCGGGCGGTGACGGCGTCCACGGCGTTCTGCAGCAGCTCGCGCAGATAGACCTTGGGGCTGGAGTAGAGGTGATGGGAGAGCAGGTCCACCAGACCACGCAGGTCGACCTGGAAGCTGTGAGGTGGATGGGGCGACTGGGAGGGCTGGGATGCCTGAGAGGTCTGGGAGTCCATCGTCACTGCGCCGGAGGGGGCGTGCGTGCGGCGCGGGGTCGGGCGGTCCCGGCGGGGCGGTGACCGCGAAGGATGGCCGGAGCGCGCCATCCTAGAGCCGGAGCAGCCCGCCTGACCAGGAGTTTCCCTGATGTTTACGGCATCCGGCCGCCAATCCGCGGGGCAGGGTGTACGGCATTGTCAGTGGCGTGGTGTGCAATGGATCTCGTGCCCGCACTGCAAGAACCGCTCAAGAAGGTGCTCGGCCCCGCCACCGCGAAGGTGATGGCCGAGCACCTCGGCCTGCACACCGTCGGCGACCTGCTCCACCACTATCCGCGCAGATACGAGGAGCGCGGCCAGCTCACGCACCTCGCCGACCTCCCCATGGACGAGCACGTCACGGTGGTCGCCCAGGTCGCCGACGCCCGCCTGCACACCTTCGCCTCGGCCAAGGCCCCCCGCGGCAAGGGCCAGCGCCTGGAGGTCACCATCACCGACGGCAGCGGCCGGCTCCAGCTCGTCTTCTTCGGCAACGGCGTGCACAAGCCCCACAAGGAGCTGCTGCCGGGCACCCGCGCGATGTTCGCCGGCAAGGTCTCCGTCTTCAACCGCCGCCTCCAACTGGCCCACCCCGCCTACGAACTGCTGCGAGGCGACGGCGAGGAGACCGTCGAGACCTGGGCGGGCGCCCTGATCCCCCTCTACCCGGCCACCGCCAAACTGGAGTCCTGGAAGATCGGCAAGGCCGTGCAGACGGTCCTGCCGAGCGCGCAGGAAGCCCTCGACCCGCTGCCCGGCAGCCTGCGCGAGGGCCGCGGCCTGCTCCCGCTCCCCGAGGCCCTGCTCAAGATCCACCGCCCGCACACCAAGGCCGACGTCGCCGACGCCCGCGCCCGCCTGAAGTGGGACGAGGCCTTCGTCCTCCAGGTCGCCCTGGCCCGCCGCCGGCACGCCGAGACCCAGCTCCCCGCCGTCCCCCGCGTCCCCGGCCCCCACGGCATCCTCGCGGCCTTCGACGACCGCCTCCCCTTCACCCTCACCGAGGGCCAGCGCAAGGTCACCCAGGAGATCTTCGCCGACCTCGCCACCGCCCACCCGATGCACCGCCTGCTCCAGGGCGAGGTCGGATCCGGGAAGACGCTGGTAGCCCTGCGCGCCATGCTCGCCGTGGTCGACGCCGGGGGCCAGGCGGCCATGCTCGCGCCCACCGAGGTCCTCGCCCAGCAGCACCACCGCTCGGTCACCGAGATGATGGGCGAACTCGCCGAGGGAGGCATGCTGGGCGGCGCCGAGCACGCCACCAAGGTCGTCCTGCTCACCGGCTCCATGGGCACGGCCGCCCGCCGCCAGGCCCTGCTGGACCTGGCCACCGGCGAGGCCGGGATCGTCATCGGCACCCACGCCCTGATCGAGGACAAAGTCCAGTTCCACGACCTCGGCCTGGTCGTGGTCGACGAACAGCACCGCTTCGGCGTGGAACAGCGCGACGCGCTGCGCGGCAAGGCGCACTCCCAGGGGGAGAGGCGGTCCCCGCACCTCCTCGTCATGACCGCCACCCCCATCCCGCGCACGGTCGCCATGACGGTCTTCGGCGACCTGGAGACCTCCGTTCTCGACCAGCTCCCGGCCGGCCGCTCCCCGATCGCCAGCCATGTCGTCCCGGCCGCCGACAAGCCCCACTTCCTGGCCCGTGCCTGGGAACGGGTCCGCGAGGAGGTCGCGAGCGGCCACCAGGCGTACGTGGTCTGCCCGCGGATCGGGGACGAGGAGGACGACCCCGGGAAGTCCGGCAAGAAGAAGCCCCCGCAGGACGAGGCGGAGAAACGCCCCCCGCTGGCCGTGCTCGACGTCGCCGACCAGCTCGCCCGCGGCCCCCTGACGGGCCTGAAGGTGGAGGTGCTGCACGGCCGGATGCACCCCGACGACAAGGACGCCGTGATGCGCCGCTTCGCCGCGGGGGAGACGGACGTCCTGGTCGCCACCACCGTCATCGAGGTCGGCGTCAACGTCCCCAACGCCACGGCCATGGTCATCATGGACGCCGACCGCTTCGGCGTCTCCCAGCTCCACCAGCTGCGCGGCCGGGTCGGCCGTGGCTCCGCCCCCGGCCTGTGCCTCCTGGTCACCGAGATGCCCGAGGCCAGCCCGGCCCGCCAGCGCCTGGGCGCCGTCGCCTCCACCCTCGACGGCTTCGAACTCTCCCGCATCGACCTCGAACAGCGCCGCGAGGGCGACGTCCTCGGCCAGGCCCAGTCCGGCGCCCGCTCCAGCCTGCGGGTCCTGGCGGTCATCGAGGACGAGGAGGTCATCGCCGAGGCGAGGCAGGAGGCGGCGGCGGTGGTCGCGGCCGACCCGGAGCTACAGCACCTGCCCGGCCTGCGCGCAGCGCTGGACGCCCTCCTGGACGAGGAGAGGGAGCAGTACCTGGAGAAGGGCTGAGGTGCGGCGTCCCCGCCGCCTGCCAGACTGAATCCGTAATCACACCCCGAACAAGGACCGAAGATGACTCGCGTGATCGCCGGCCGGGCAGGCGGACGGCGCCTCTCCGTACCGCCCGGCACCGGAACCCGGCCGACCTCCGACCGCGCACGCGAGGGCCTCTTCTCCACCTGGCAGTCCCTCCTCGGCGGCCCCCTGGACGGTGAACGGGTCCTGGACCTCTACGCCGGCTCGGGCGCCGTGGGCCTGGAGGCCCTGTCCCGCGGCGCGCGTCACGTCCTGCTGGTCGAGGCGGACACCCGGGCCGCGCGGACCGTCCGGGAGAACGTGAGAAACCTGGGCCTGCCCGGTGCCGAGGTCAGAACGGGCAAAGCGGAACAGGTCGTCAGGCAAGCCGTACCGGAAGAACCCTACGACCTCGTCTTCCTCGACCCCCCGTACGCCGTCACGGACGACGATCTTCGAGAGATCCTGCTCACACTCCGCTCGGAACGCTGGCTCGCCGAAGAAGCCCTCGTCACCGTGGAGCGCAGCACCAGAGGCGGCGCATTCCACTGGCCGGACGGCTTCGAGCCCCTTCGGTCCCGGCGCTACGGCGAGGGAACGTTTTGGTACGGTCGCGCCGCCTCTACGTGCGAAGACGCACGATGACCGGACCGGAGAGCGAGGGATCACAAGTGCGCCGCGCCGTCTGTCCCGGGTCGTTCGACCCGATCACCAACGGACATCTCGACATCATCGCCCGGGCCTCCCGTCTCTACGACGAGGTCTACGTCGCGGTGATGATCAACAAGTCCAAGAAGGGCCTGTTCGGGATCGAGGAGCGGATCGAGCTGATCCGCCAGGTCACCGCCGAGTACGCCAACGTCCGGGTGGAGGCGTTCCACGGCCTCCTCGTCGACTTCTGCAAGCAGCGCGACATCCCCGCCATCGTCAAGGGCCTGCGGGCCGTCAGCGACTTCGACTACGAACTGCAGATGGCGCAGATGAACAACGGCCTGACCGGCGTGGAGACGCTGTTCGTGCCCACCAACCCCACCTACAGCTTCCTCTCCTCCTCCCTCGTCAAGGAGGTCGCGGCCTGGGGCGGCGACGTCTCCCACCTGGTGCCGGCCGAGGTCCTGGAGGCGCTGAACAAGCGCCTCGCCAAGGGATGATGGGGCTACAGTCGTCCCGTCCGTCTCCAACCCGGCTGTAGAGAGTGGCGAGCACAGGTGGACGTGCAGAAGAAGCTCGACGAGATCGTCTCCTCGGTCTCCAGTGCCCGGTCCATGCCCATGTCGGCGTCGTGCGTGATCAACCGCGCCGAGCTGCTCGCGATGCTCGAAGAGGTGCGCCAGGCGCTGCCCGGCTCCCTGGCCCAGGCCCAGGAGCTGATCGGCGACCGTGAGCAGATGGTCGAGCAGGCACGGCTGGAGGCCGAGCGGATCATCGAGAACGCGCACGCCGAGCGCGGATCGCTGATCTCCGACACCGAGATCGCCCGCCGTTCCCAGGCCGAGGCCGACCGGATCCTCGCCGAGGCCCGCCAGGAGGCCGAGGAGATCCGCGCCGAGGCCGACGACTACGTCGACTCCAAGCTCGCCAACTTCGAGGTCGTGCTCACCAAGACCCTCGGCTCCGTCGGACGGGGCCGTGAGAAGCTCCTCGGCACCGGCCCGGGCCTGGACGAGAACGGCTACGAGGACGAGGACGCCCCCGAGCGCAGCCAGGACCCGGAGACCCTGCGCCACAACGCCGACGCCTACGTGGACGCCAAGCTCGGCGCCTTCGAGGCGGTCCTCGCCAAGACCCTGGAGGCCGTCGGCCGGGGCCGGCAGAAGCTGCACGGGCGGATCGCCACGGACGACCTCGGCGCCCTCGCCGACGACACCACCACCTTCCAGCACTCCAGCGACGCCGACTACCTCGCCGACCTCGCGGCCCTCGCGGACAGCGACCGCGCGGCACAGCGGCAGCCCGAGCCGCCCCAGCCGTCGTACGAGCCGCAGCCGGCCTACGGCTACGAGCAGCAGCCGGACCCGTACGCGGGCTTCCCGCAGCAGCCGGAGTACGCCCCGCAGCAGGACCCGTACGGCTACCAGCAGGCCGATCCGTACTCCGCCGCCCCCGGATACGCTCCGGCGGGAGGCGCCCCCTTCCAGGGCTACGACGCCCAGCAGACCGGCTACGACCCCCAGCAGGCCCCGCACCCGCACGAGGGCCGGCAGCAGGCGCCGCACCAGGACCAGCAGGGGTACGCCCTCGACGAGACCAGCCTCTTCGACACGAGCATGATCAGTGCGGAGCAGCTCAGGGCGTACGAGCAGGGCCGGGGCCTGTAGCCAGGGGCGGATTGGGCGCTGAGCGAAAGGTCCAGTATCCTGGCTGTTCGGTCGCGCGTATGTCCGCGATCACCGCTGCCCGGAACACCGACGGGTGGTGTCCCTTCGAGTTCGAAGACTGAAAGCAGGAATGGCTCCCAACGCCCGCCTCGACCACCGCAACCCCCTCGTGTTCGACACGCACGAGCTGGGTCGGCGTCCTGGCGCGTTGCAGCGCCTGACCCGCGAGATCGACGCTCCCCGGGATCTCGGCATCCAGGGAGTCATCGGAGTGCCGGAAGGCGCCCCGGTGGAACTCGACCTCCGTCTCGAGTCGGTCATGGAAGGTGTGCTTGTCACAGGCACCGCCCGTGCAACGGCCCGAGGGGAGTGCGTAAGGTGTCTTGAGCCGGTCGAGCTGGAGCTCGAAGCGGACTTCCAGGAACTGTTCTCGTACCCTGACGCCGACGACCGGGGCCGTGTGATCGCGGAACCGGGCGACGACGCCGAGGACGACGAGGACAGGTTCTTCCTCGAGGACGGCCTGTTCGACCTCGAACCCGTGCTGCGCGATGCGGTGGTGCTCGCACTGCCGATGCAGCCGGTGTGCCAGGACGACTGCCCGGGCCTGTGTTCCGAGTGCGGAGCACGGCTCGCGGACGACCCGGACCACCACCATGACGCCGTCGACATCCGTTGGGCGGCTTTGCAGGGACTCGCCGGTTCGATGACGGACGGCGAGAAGGACGAGATGAGCGGCGCCGAAGCGGGCGTCGACGAGAAGCAGGAGAAGTAGCCGTGGCTGTTCCGAAGCGGAAGATGTCGCGCAGCAACACGCGCCACCGCCGGTCGCAGTGGAAGGCTGCGGTCCCCACCCTGGTTGCGTGCGAGCGCTGCCACGAGCCCAAGCAGCAGCACATCGCGTGCCCGTCTTGCGGCACCTACAACAAGCGCCAGGTCCTCGAAGTCTGAGCGGGCTGGTGAGAGGCACTGTGTCCACACCGAAGAAATCCTCTGCGGACAACCAGGCCTCGTCCCACACGCTTCTGGAAGGGCGGCTCGGCTACCAGCTCGAGTCCGCCCTTCTGGTGCGAGCGCTGACCCACCGTTCCTACGCGTACGAGAACGGCGGTCTGCCGACGAACGAGCGCCTGGAGTTCCTCGGGGACTCCGTGCTGGGCCTCGTCGTCACGGACACGCTGTACCGCACCCACCCCGACCTGCCCGAAGGCCAGCTGGCCAAGCTGCGGGCCGCGGTGGTCAACTCGCGTGCGTTGGCGGAGGTCGGCCGCGGCCTCGACCTGGGCGCCTTCATCCGGCTCGGCCGGGGTGAAGAGGGCACGGGCGGCAGGGACAAGGCATCCATTCTCGCCGACACCCTTGAAGCGGTGATCGGCGCGGTCTATCTCGACCAGGGCCTCGACGCGGCCTCCGAACTGGTGCACCGCCTGTTCGACCCGCTGATCGAGAAGTCCTCCAACCTCGGTGCCGGCCTGGACTGGAAGACGTCCCTCCAGGAGCTCACCGCGATCGAGGGGCTCGGCGTGCCCGAGTACCTGGTCACGGAGACCGGCCCCGACCACGAGAAGACCTTCACTGCTGCCGCCCGCGTCGGGGGCGTCTCGTACGGCACCGGCACCGGCCGCAGCAAGAAGGAGGCGGAGCAGCAGGCCGCCGAGTCCGCCTGGCGGTCCATCCGGGCCGCCGCGGACGAGCGGGCCAAGGTGGTCAAGGAGCCCATCAAGGAGACGGCCGACGAGGCCGTCAAGGGCAGCCGGGCCGCCAAGGACGGCGACGCGTCGTCCGCCACCGCCTGACCGGAACGCAAAACGGCAGCACCCGAGCGCCCGTCCCGCCTCCCGCGGGCCGGGCGCTCGGCCGTCCACGGCTGCCGGGCCATTCGCGGGCGCCCGCCGTCCGCGGGCGCTGCCGGCAGAGGGCACCGGCCCGGTGGGCCGGCCGAGCGCCGGGATACCCTGCCCTCAGCTCTTCCGCAGTCGCCCGAAGGAGTGCCGTGCCCGAGTTGCCCGAGGTTGAAGTCGTCCGCCGGGGCCTGGAGCGCTGGGTCGCCCACCGGACCGTCGCCGAGACCGAGGTGCTGCACCCGCGAGCCGTACGCCGGCATGCCGCCGGGCCCGACGACTTCGCGCACCGGCTCAAGGGCCATCACATCGGCACGCCCCGGCGGCGCGGCAAGTACCTGTGGCTGCCGCTGGAGGAGACGAACCAGTCCGTCCTCGCCCACCTGGGCATGAGCGGCCAGCTGCTGGTCCAGCCGCACGACGCGGCCGACGAGAAGCACCTGCGCATCCGTGTGCGGTTCGCCGACTCCCTCGGCACCGAACTGCGCTTCGTCGACCAGCGCACCTTCGGCGGGCTGTCGTTGCACGACAACACCCCCGACGGCCTGCCCGACGTCATCGCGCACATCGCCCGCGACCCGCTGGACCCGCTCTTCGACGACGCGGCCTTCCACCAGGCGCTGCGCCGCAAGCGGACCACCATCAAGCGGGCCCTGCTGGACCAGTCGCTGATCAGCGGCGTCGGCAACATCTACGCGGACGAGGCGCTGTGGCGCGCCCGCATCCACTACGAACGCCCCACGGCGAACTTCACCCGCCCGGTCACGGCGGAACTCCTCGGTCACATCCGCGACGTGATGAACGCCGCCCTCGCCGTCGGCGGCACCAGCTTCGACAGCCTGTACGTCAACGTCAACGGCGAGTCCGGCTACTTCGACCGCTCCCTGGACGCCTACGGCCGCGAGGACGAGCCCTGCCGCCGCTGCGGCACCCCCATACGCCGGCGCCCCTGGATGAACCGGTCCAGTTACTTCTGCCCCAAGTGTCAGAGGGCGCCGCGCGTCTCGTCGTAACGCGCGCGGGACGCGAGGACGTCGTCCATCGCGCCCTCCACACAGTGGATGAGCGCCAGCAGCCGCTCGGCGACCTGCCGTCCCAGGGCCGTCAGCTCGTAGTCCACGCGCGGAGGGTTCGTCGGCTGGGCCTCGCGGTGCACCAGGCCGTCGCGTTCCAGCGCGTGCAGCGTCTGGGACAGCATCTTCTCGCTCACCCCGTCCACACGCCGGCGCAGTTCGTTGAAGCGCAACGACCCCTCGTGCAGCGCGCCGAGCGTCAGCCCGCCCCAGCGGCCGGTGACGTGCTCCAGCGTGCCCCGTGACGGGCACGCCTTGGCGAAGACGTTGTACGCGAGGTCCTCGTGGCCCTGGGTGGTGGCGGTCATACAGGCAAGCGTACGCCGACGCAGCGCTCTCCACCAGGTTGCACTAACCCATGGTTAGCGCCCGCGCCGGCGCCGCCGCCCGGAGCAACAACGACCAGGGCTCCGAGGGCGCCGCTCAGTATCCGAAGTCCTGCGTCCACCAGGGTCCGCCCGGGCCGAAGTGGACGCCGACACCGAGGGTCTTGAAGCCGCAGTTCAGGATGTTGGCACGGTCGCCGGGGCTGTTCATCCAGGCCGCCACCACGGCCGCCGCACCGGCCTGGCCGCGGGCTATGTTCTCGCCGCCGAGACCGGTGACGCCGGCCGCCGCCGCCCGGTCCCACGGCGTCCTGCCGTCCGGGTCGGTGTGGTCGAAGTAGCCGCGCGCCACCATGTCGTCGCTGAACACCTCGGCCAGCTTCGTCAGCGAGGAGTTCGCCGCCAGCGGACTGCAGCCGGCCTTCGCCCGCTGGTCGTTGACGAGCTTCAGCACCTGGGCCTCGGCCGCGGCCTCCCGCGACACCGTCACCGGTGCGGAGGTGCGGGTCGGGGTCTTGGTGGCCGCAGGGGACGGGGCGGCCTTCGGCGTGGACGGCTTGGCCGGTGCGGATGGCTTGGCCGACGTCGACGGCTTGGCCGATGCGGACGGCGCGGGCGTCTTGGACGGCGCGGGCGGCCTGGCCGGTGAGGAGGGCGTGCTCCTCGGCGCCGTCCTGGTCGGAGTCGGCTTCCCGGTCGCCGTCTTGGAGGGCGTCGCCGTCTTGGAGGGAGTCGCTGTCCTGGAGGGCATTGCCGTCTTCGAGGGAGTCGCTGTCCTGGAGGGCATTGCCGTCTTCGAGGGGCTTCCCGTCCTGGACGGGGTTGCCCTCTTCGACGGGGTTGCCCTCTCCGAGGGGGTCCCCGTCGTCCGCGGGCTCGCCGTCTTCGCCGGGGCGGTGGTCTTCGAGGGGGCCGCAGTCCTGGAGGGAGCCTTCGGCTTCGAGGGAGCCTTCGGCTTCGAGGGGGCCGCAGTCTTCAAGGGAGCCTCCGGCTTCGCGGCAGGCGGGGACGCCGGACGCGAGGCGGAGGGGGAGTGCGTGGGGGAGGAGTGCGTGGAGGAGGCGCGCGGGGCGGACGACGAAGGTGACGGCGACGGGCTCGTGGAGCCGCCGCGCGTGCCGTTCCCGCTGCCGGTCGGGCCCGCGGACACCCCGGCCCTGCCCGACGTGCCGCCCTGCTCGCCGGCCGTGTCGCTGGGGGCGGCAGCCGTTCGTACCCGGTCCCCGCCGGAGGTGTGCGTACCGCCGCCGAGCTGGTACTGCTCCAGGCCCGGTATGGAACCCGTGGCCACCGCGATCGCGCCGATGCCGACGGCCAGGGACGCACCGAGCAGACCCGCGCGCACCGGCCGCCCGAGCCCGTTCCGCCGCCGGGGCTCACCGGACGGCCCGCCGGACGGGGTGGAACCGCCGCCCGCCGAGCCACCGCCGGATCCGGAGCCCTGCCCCGGCGCGCCCGGCGCCGCCCCGTCGTCCGTCGCGAACAGGTACTCGCGGGCCTTCGCCGTGGCGTCGGCGTAGGCCTCCGGGGCCAGATAGGGCGCGATGCCCGTGGGCACCCGCCGTTCCTCCGCGGACGAGTGCTCGGGGCCGTCGCTCCCGGATCCCGGGTGCTGCGTGTGGTCGGCCCCCGTGGCGCGGCCCGTGGCGGCGCGGCCGGCGTCGGAGCGTCGGTGGCGTCCCATGTCCTTGCCCTCTTCCTCGTGCCTGCGGTTGACCGGCGCCTGCGCGGCGCGTGAGTCCCCGAGCGACTCACGGCGAGCGACTTCCTCTGGCCAACCGAACTCACTTGATCGAGTGAGTTTCATACGAAATGCATCGAGTTCGGACGGTACCCCATGCCGCTCGGGGACGGTGTGTCCCGGCCTACACCGGCCGGTTAGGTTGCACCCATGAACGAGGAAGTACGACTGATCGCCTGGGTGCGCGGACACGTGCAGGGCGTGGGATTCCGCTGGTTCACGCGCGCCAAGGCGCTGGAGATCGGCGGGCTGAGTGGTTTTGCTCTCAATCTGGCCGACGGCCGGGTCCAGGTGGTCGCGGAGGGGTCGCGGCAGGGCTGCGAGGGGCTCCTGGACTGGCTCCAGGGCAGCGACACGCCCGGGCGTGTGGACGGTGTCACCGAGATCTGGGACACACCGCGGGGCGGTTACGACGGCTTCGCCATCCGCTGATCCGGAGGGCTCGGCCCGGCGTGCGGGAGCGTGGCAAGCTGCCGGGGGCACATGCGGGAGACGGAAACGCCCTGGTGGTTGCCAAGACGGGCGCGGCGTGGCAGGCTCCGCACGTACTGCTGGTCGCCACGCCCTGAGGGTCCGGAGGAGTCGCAGCGCCGCCGCTTCACCGGCCGCGCGCCCCGGTTCGCCCGCCAATACAGGGCGTGATCGTGTTGACCGTCAAACTTTTTGGTGAGACGCTGAAAGCCCCGCGCACCTTAGCTGTTTGGCATGGAGCAACACCAGAGCAACACCCGGATGTGCCAAGCACCACGGGTGCGAATCCCTCACGACCCACACCGCATCGGTCGGTCACTCATTGTGGAGGACCATCCATCATGGCAAAGGCGCTTCTCGGTTACGTCGGCGGCTCCGACCCTCGACTCCTCGCCGAGATGCGACGGCTGCAGCAGCGAGTCCAGGACCTGGAGTCCGAGCTCGGACGGATCCAGGCGGAGAACGAAGCGCTGACGGCTGCCGCCTCTCAGGACAGGATCATGGAGAGCATCGACGCACACCAGGCGGAGCCTGCGCTCACCTGATCGCTGCATCGCTCCACGAGAGCAGTCGCAACGATCGGGCTGCCCGTATCAACCGCTCAGTTGATCGGACGGCTGAGATCCAGCCGTCAGAGTTGCAAGGGACGCTTCGGCGTCCCTTCTTTCTTTCCCCCGCCTTCCCCCGACGGCAGTTGGCCGCATCCTTTCAGGCTCTTCAACATCTGGTGTGCCCTGCATGGTCACGAGTGAAACCGCGCGGTCACGAGGGTTCATGGAGTGAGATGGCGGCGGCGGGTAGAGTCCAGCGGCGTGCACCTCAAGGCCCTGACCCTCCGCGGGTTCAAGTCGTTCGCCTCGGCGACCACACTCCGGTTCGAACCGGGCATCACGTGTGTCGTCGGACCGAACGGCTCGGGCAAGTCCAATGTCGTGGACGCGCTCAGCTGGGTCATGGGCGAACAGGGCGCCAAGTCGCTGCGCGGCGGCAAGATGGAGGACGTCATCTTCGCCGGCACCACCGGCCGCCCGCCGCTGGGCCGCGCCGAGGTGTCCCTGACCATCGACAACTCCGACGGCGCGCTGCCCATCGAGTACGCCGAGGTCACCATCACGCGGATCATGTTCCGCAACGGCGGCAGCGAGTACCAGATCAACGGCGACACCTGCCGCCTCCTCGACATCCAGGAACTCCTCTCCGACTCCGGCATCGGCCGCGAGATGCACGTCATCGTCGGCCAGGGCCAGCTCGACTCCGTCCTGCACGCCGACCCCATGGGCCGCCGCGCCTTCATCGAGGAGGCGGCCGGGGTCCTCAAGCACCGCAAGCGCAAGGAGAAGGCGCTCCGCAAGCTGGACGCGATGCAGGCCAACCTCGCGCGCGTGCAGGACCTGACGGACGAGCTGCGGCGCCAGCTCAAGCCCCTCGGCCGGCAGGCCGCCGTCGCTCGCAGGGCCGCCGTCATCCAGGCCGACCTGCGCGACGCCCGCCTGCGGCTCCTCGCCGACGACCTCGTCCGCCTGCGCGAAGCGCTCCAGGCCGAGATCGCTGACGAGGCCGCGCTGAAGGAGCGCAAGGAGTCCGCCGAGCAGGAGCTGAAGAAGGCCCTCCACCGCGAGGCCCTGCTGGAGGACGAGGTACGGCGGCTCACCCCGCGCCTCCAGCGCGCCCAGCAGACCTGGTACGAGCTGTCCCAGCTGGCCGAACGCGTGCGCGGCACGATCTCGCTGGCCGACGCCCGGGTCAAGAGCGCCACCTCCGCGCCCCCGGACGAGCGGCGCGGCCGGGACCCGGAGGACCTGGAGCGCGAGGCCGCCCGCGTCCGTGAGCAGGAGGCCGAGCTGGAGGCCGCCCTCGAAGCGGCCCAGCACGCGCTGGACGACACGGTCGCCCACCGCGCCGAACTCGAGCGCGAGCTGGCGGTCGAGGAACGCCGGCTGAAGGACGTCGCCCGCGCCATCGCGGACCGCCGCGAAGGGCTGGCCCGCCTGTCCGGGCAGGTCAACGCGGCCCGCTCGCGCGCCGCGTCCGCTCAGGCCGAGATCGACCGGCTGGCCACGGCCCGCGACGAGGCGCAGGAACGCGCCGTCCGCGCCCAGGAGGAGTACGAGGCCCTCCAGGCCGAGGTCGACGGCCTGGACGCCGGCGACGCCGACCTCGCCGAACAGCACGAGACTGCCAGACGGCGGCTGGCGGAGGCCGATACCGCCCTGGCAGCGGCCCGCGAGGCGCTGACCGCCGCCGAGCGCGGCCGGGCCGCGACCCAGGCCCGTCACGAGGCGCTGGCGCTGGGCCTGCGCCGGAAGGACGGCACCGGGATACTGCTCGGCGCCCGGGACCGCCTCACCGGACTCCTCGGCCCCGCGGCGGAGCTGCTGACGATCACACCGGGTTATGAGATCCCGCTGGCGGCGGCCCTGGGCACGGCGGCGGACGCCCTCGCCGTGACGACCCCCGCGGCGGCGACCGAGGCCATCAACCTCCTGCGCAAGCAGGACGGCGGCCGGGCGACCTTCCTCCTCTCAGGAGCCCCGGAGCAGGCGCAGGCCAGGGACGCGGGGAACGGCGCGAGCGACCACGACGGTCCCGCACCCGGCCGGCGGCCCACCGCCCCCCTCGCCACCGCCCCCTTCGCCGCCGACCTCGTCCGCGGACCCGTCGAGCTGATGCCCGCCGTCCGCCGCCTCCTGGCCGGCATCGTCGTGGTCGACACCCTGGACGACGCCGAGGCCCTGGTCCACGCACACCCGGAGCTGACGGCCGTCACCGCCGAGGGCGACCTCCTCGGTGCCCACTTCGCGCACGGCGGTTCGGCGGGCGCGCCCAGCCTGCTGGAGGTGCAGGCGTCCGTCGACGAGGCCGCGGCCGAGCTGGCCGAGCTGGAGGTCCGCTGCCGGGAGCTGGCCGAGGCGCAGCGGGCTGCGGCCGGGCACCGCGAGCGGGCCGCCGCCCTCGTGGAAGAGCTCGCGGAGCGCCGCCGCGCCGCCGACCGCGAGAAGTCGGCCGTGGCCCAGCAGCTCGGCCGGCTCGCCGGACAGGCGCGCGGCGCCGCCGGGGAGGCCGAGCGGTCGGCCGCTGCGGCGGCCCGTGCGCAGGAGGCGCTGGAGAAGGCCGTGCAGGAGGCCGAGGAACTGGCCGAGCGGCTGGCCGTGGCCGAGGAGATGCCGGTGGAGGAGGAGCCGGACACCTCGGTGCGCGACCGGCTCGCCGCCGACGGGGCCAACGCGCGGCAGACCGAGATGGAGGCCCGCCTCCAGGTCCGTACGCACGAGGAGCGGGTCAAGGGGCTCGCCGGACGCGCCGACTCGCTCGACCGCGCGGCCCGTGCCGAACGCGAGGCACGCGCGCGTGCCGAGCAGCGCCGGGCGCGGCTGCGGCACGAGGCGGCGGTCGCGGAAGCCGTCGCCTCGGGGGCCCGGCAGCTGCTCGCGCACGTCGAGGTGTCCCTCGCCCGGGCGGAGCGGGAGCGGTCCGCCGCCGAGGCGGCCAAGGCCCGGGGCGAGCAGGAGCTGGCCGCCGCCCGTACGGCGGGCCGTGAACTGAAGGCCGAACTCGACAAGTTGACGGATTCAGTTCACCGGGGCGAGGTACTCGGTGCGGAGAAGCGGCTGCGCATCGAGCAGCTGGAGACCAAGGCGCTGGAGGAGCTGGGTGTCGAGCCGGAGGGTCTGGTGGCGGAGTACGGGCCGCGCCAGCTCGTGCCGCCCTCGCCCCCCGCCGACGGCGAGCAGCTGCCCGAGGACCCGGAGCACCCGCGCAACCAGCCGCGCCCCTTCGTGCGGGCCGAGCAGGAGAAGCGGCTCAGGGCGGCCGAGCGGGCGTACCAGCAGCTGGGCAAGGTCAACCCGTTGGCGCTGGAGGAGTTCGCGGCGCTGGAGGAGCGGCACAAGTTCCTCAGCGAGCAGCTGGAGGACCTGAAGAAGACCCGCGCCGACCTGCTCCAGGTGGTGAAGGAGGTCGACGAGCGCGTCGAGCAGGTCTTCACCGAGGCCTACCGGGACACCGCCCGGGAGTTCGAGGGGGTCTTCAGCCGCCTCTTCCCCGGTGGCGAGGGCCGGCTGGTCCTGACGGACCCCGACAACATGCTCACTACGGGCGTGGACGTCGAGGCGCGCCCGCCGGGCAAGAAGGTCAAGCGGCTCTCCCTGCTGTCGGGCGGCGAGCGCTCGCTGACGGCCGTCGCACTGCTGGTGTCGATCTTCAAGGCCCGGCCGAGCCCCTTCTACGTCATGGACGAGGTCGAGGCGGCGCTGGACGACACCAACCTCCAGCGGCTGATCCGGATCATGCAGGAGCTGCAGGAGGCCTCGCAGCTGATCGTGATCACGCACCAGAAGCGCACGATGGAGGTGGCCGACGCGCTCTACGGCGTCTCCATGCAGGGCGACGGTGTCTCGAAGGTCATCTCCCAGCGCCTCCGGTAGGCACTTCGCTCAAGATCAACTGACTCTGTGTTCAAGAAATGAACACAGAGCGCGGTGGCATATCGAAAAACTCACAGCTGTTGAGCTATTGACTTCGAAACTTGAAGGCATAGTCTCTGCAACGTTGCTTTTACCTTCAGGTCCCACCTGTAAGGGCTCGCCCCCACCCGCGGCAGCGCTGCCGTGGCCCGAGGAGTTACACGTGACCAGCACAGCGCAGGCACCTCAGTCAGGAGCCGGGACGGCTCACCCCGATCATCTCGGGCACGTCATCTTCATCGCGGCGGCTGCCGCCATGGGCGGTTTCCTCTTCGGTTACGACAGCTCCGTCATCAACGGCGCCGTCGAGGCCATCCGCGACCGTTACGACGTCGGGTCCGCCGCCCTCGCCCAGGTCATCGCGATCGCCCTGATCGGCTGTGCCATCGGCGCCGCCACCGCCGGCCGCATCGCCGACCGCATCGGCCGCATCCGCTGTATGCAGATCGCCGCCGTCCTCTTCACCATCAGCGCCGTCGGCTCCGCGCTGCCCTTCGCGCTGTGGGACCTCGCCTTCTGGCGCGTCGTCGGCGGCTTCGCCATCGGCATGGCCTCCGTCATCGGCCCGGCCTACATCGCCGAGGTCGCCCCGCCCGCCTACCGCGGCCGGCTCGGCTCCTTCCAGCAGGCCGCGATCGTCGTCGGCATCGCCATCTCGCAGCTGGTCAACTGGGGCCTGCTCAACGCCGCCGGCGGCGACCAGCGCGGCAAGCTGATGGGCCTGGAGGCCTGGCAGGTCATGCTCGGCGTGATGGTCGTCCCGGCCGTCCTCTACGGCCTGCTGTCCCTCGCGATCCCCGAGTCCCCGCGCTTCCTGCTCTCCGTCGGCAAGCGTGAGCGCGCCAAGGAGATCCTCGCCGAGGTCGAGGGCAAGGACGTCGACCTGAACGCCCGCGTCGCCGAGATCGAGCACGCGATGAAGAGCGAGCACAAGTCCACGTTCAAGGACCTGCTCGGCGGCGGTTTCTTCTTCAAGCCGATCGTCTGGATCGGTATCGGCCTGTCGGTCTTCCAGCAGTTCGTCGGCATCAACGTCGCGTTCTACTACTCCTCGACGCTGTGGCAGTCGGTCGGCGTCGACCCGACGGACTCGTTCTTCTACTCCTTCACGACGTCGATCATCAACATCATCGGCACCGTGATCGCGATGATCTTCGTGGACCGTGTCGGCCGCAAGCCGCTCGCCCTCATCGGCTCGGTCGGCATGGTCGTCGGCCTCGCGCTGGAGGCCTGGGCGTTCAGCCACCACCTGGTCGACGGCAAGCTGCCGGCCACCCAGGGCTGGATCGCCCTGATCGCCGCCCACGTGTTCGTCCTCTTCTTCGCCCTCTCCTGGGGCGTGGTCGTCTGGGTCTTCCTCGGCGAGATGTTCCCGAACAGGATCCGTGCCGCCGCCCTGGGCGTGGCCGCCGCCGCGCAGTGGATCGCCAACTGGGCCATCACCGCGAGCTTCCCGTCGCTGGCCGACTGGAACCTCTCCGGCACCTATGTGATCTACACCGTCTTCGCCGCGCTCTCCATCCCGTTCGTCCTGAAGTTCGTCAAGGAGACGAAGGGCAAGTCCCTGGAGGAGATGGGCTGAGCCTCGTAGCGAGGCGCCCCGAACTCGGGGAGAAGGGCCAAGTCCCCGCTGCCCCTCTCCTCGAACCGTCCGCCGCCCCCGGCCCGGCCACTGCCCGGACCGGGGGCGGCGGTGTGTCGTACGGCCGGACGGCCCGGCTCAGTCCGTCCGCCGGCGCCGGAAGGACCCGCCGCGGCGCGCAGCCCCGCCACCGTCGTGGCCGCCGACCTCACCGCCGAGCGGACCCCGCCCGACTGCCGGGAAGCGTACGTGCGCGCCTTGTGATGGCCCGGCAGGCGCAGGATGCACGAGCGCCGGTCGGCGGGATCGGGGCTGCGGTCGATCCGCGCGCCTCGTGCGGGAAGTGCCCGCCGTACTCGGCCCACGCCCGGCACGGGTCCTCGGCGAGGTGCAGCAGCGGGGTCTCGGCCGTCGGCATCTTGGTCCAGGCCCCGGTGCCGTACTCGGTGAGCCTCTCCTTGTAGTACGTCTCCGGCTCCGGCAGGTGCACGCTCGGGAAGAACGGCCGCCCGCCGGGCGGCACTCCTGCGGCCGGTACCCGATCCCGGCCCGGACACCGGCCGGCCGCCGCTGAGCAGGTCCAGCACGGCGATCTCCTCGGCCGGCCGCAGCGGGCCGTGCAGCGGGCCGAGGACCGCCGACACCGTCACCGCGATCCGGCGGGTCGCCCCGAACACCGCGCCCGCGAAGGCGAGGGGCGAGGGCTGGACGACCGTGACGGGCAGCGGAAGGTCCCCCTCCGCTGCGCTGCGGTGGAGGGGGACCTCAGCTGACTCAGATATCCGGGACCGGGGAGACGGGGGCGCGGCCGGCTGCGTTTCCGGGCGAGTGCCGCCCCGCACGAGGGCGGTCTGTCCGGGGGAGGCGGGGGCCCCTCCGGGCGGGGGAGCGCCGCGTCCGGCGGGGGCGCCTCACACGCCGGCGGTCTCCCGCTGCGGGGCCGGCTCGGCCGTCCCGGCCTGGCGGGCCACCGCCGGCTTCGGCAGCACCAGGTACAGGCCGCCGGAGATCACGATCGTCGCGACCCAGCCGAGGCCGTACTCGCCGATCACGTTGTTCGCCGCCAGCGGGCCGGTGAACCAGTCCGAGGTGGTGAACATCAGGCCCGACACCAGGCCGACCGCCCAGGCGGCCACGGCCGCGGGGGAGAAGCCGCCCCGGTACCAGTAGGCGCTGGTGCGGGTGGTGTCGGCCATGGCCCGGCCGTCGTACTCCGTGCGGCGGAACATGTCCGCGCCGAACACGCCGACCCAGGCCGAGAAGGCGACCGCCAGCAGCGACAGGAAGGCGATGAACGAGCCCATGAAGCTCGTGGCCACCAGCATCAGCACCCCGCCGAAGACCAGCGAGATCACGGCGTTGACGGAGACCGCCCAGTGCCGCGGCACCTTGAAGCCCAGGGTCTGCGCGGTGAAGCCCGCCGAGTACATCGACATCGAGTTGATCAGCAGCATGCCGATCAGCGCGATGCACAGGTACGGCACGGCGATCCAGGTCGGCAGGATCTCGCCGAGGAAGGACACCGGGTCGCTCGCCGAGGCCAGGTCCGGCGTGGCGACGGCCATCACCGCGCCCATCAGGACCATGGGCAGCACGACGACACCGGCGCCGCCCACCGCCGTACCCACGATCGCCCTGGACGAGGCCGTGCGCGGCAGGTAGCGGGTGAAGTCCGGGGCGGACGGGATCCAGCTGACCCCGCCCGCGGCGATCATGCCGACGCCGGTGATCACCGCGGCCGTGGAACCGGCCCTGTGGTCCATCACCTTCGACCAGTCGGTGTTCGCCGCCAGATAGGCCAGGACCAGCACCGAGAAGACGCCGAAGAGGTAGGTCGCGTACGTGTTGCACCGCTGCACGGCGTTGATGCCGAGCCCGGAGATCGCGAAGGTCGCGACGACGAACACCAGCAGCGTCACGATGTCCAGCACACTGTTCGCCCTGATGCCGAACAGGATGTCCAGGATGGTGAGCATCGCGTAGGCGCCGGTCACCGCGTTGATCGTTTCCCAGCCCCAGCGCGCCACCCAGATCAGCGAACCCGGCAGCAGGTTGCCGCGCTGCCCGAAGACCGCCCGCGACAACGCCATGCCGGGCGCGCCGCCCCGCTTGCCAGCGATGCCGATCAGGCCCACCAGGCCGTACGAGACGACCGGCGCCGTCACCGCGACGACCAGCGCCTGCCAGATGTCCAGGTGGTACGCGACGACCAGGCTCGCGCCCATCGTCAGCAGCAGCACGCTGATGTTCGCACCGACCCAGGTGGGGAACAGTTCCCGGGTCTTCGCCGTGCGCTCGTGGTCGGGGACCTGTTCGATACCGCGCGTTTCGAGAGCGCCTTCGGTCTCGACGGTTTTCGTCATGAAGGAGGTGCCAGACGTGGGGGGACAGGGACGAGGGGACTCTACGCGCGTCAACAGCGCACCCACCATCGTACTTTGCTCCCACTCCTAGCGATACGTGGCGTTTGTCTCTGGGAGGAAGCCACAAACGGCGTCCGCGAACACCCCATGGCCGATACTGGACGCGTTATGGAAACCGTCATCCTTGCTGTAGTCATCGCCGTGGTCGTGCTCGGCGCGCTCGGCGGGCTGATCGTGGGCAGCCGGCGCCGGAAGCCGCTGCCCCCGCCGCCCCCCCAAGCGCCCGACATCACCGCGCCCCCGGCCGAGCCGCACGTCGGCGACGAGGCCGAGACGCCGCGCGACGAACCGCGCCGGACGATCGAGGAGGTGGATCTTCCCGGCGGCCCCGCACCGGTCGTCGTCGAGGAGCCTCCCGTGGTCGAGGCTCCCGGGATCGAGATCCCGGAGCCCACGGCAGGCCGGCTGGTCCGCCTGCGCACCCGCCTGTCCCGCTCGCAGAACGCCCTCGGCAAGGGCCTTCTCACGCTGCTCTCCCGCGAGCACCTGGACGAGGACACCTGGGAGGAGATCGAGGACACGCTGCTCACCGCCGACGTCGGCGTGCTGCCGACCCAGGAACTGGTCGAGCGCCTGCGCGAACGCGTCCGGGTGCTCGGCACCCGCACCCCCGAGGAGCTGCGGATCCTGCTCCGCGAGGAGCTGCTGAAGCTGATCGGCACCGACGTCGACCGCACGGTCAGGACCGAGCCCGAGGACCGCAAGCCGGGCATCGTCATGGTCGTCGGCGTCAACGGCACCGGCAAGACCACCACCACGGGCAAGCTCGCCCGCGTGCTCGTCGCCGACGGCCGCACTGTGGTGCTCGGCGCCGCCGACACCTTCCGCGCCGCCGCCGCCGACCAGCTCCAGACCTGGGGCGAGCGCGTCGGCGCCTACACCGTGCGCGGCCCCGAGGCCAGCGACCCCGCCTCCGTCGCCTTCGACGCGGTCAAGGAGGGCAAGGAGATGGGGGTCGACGTCGTCCTCATCGACACCGCCGGCCGCCTGCACACCAAGACCGGCCTCATGGACGAGCTGGGCAAGGTCAAGCGCGTGGTCGAGAAGCACGCGCCGCTGGACGAGGTGCTGCTCGTCCTGGACGCCACCACCGGCCAGAACGGCCTGGTCCAGGCCCGCGTGTTCGCCGAGGTCGTGGACATCACCGGCATCGTGCTGACCAAGCTGGACGGTACGGCCAAGGGCGGCATCGTCGTCGCGGTCCAGCGCGAGCTGGGCGTGCCGGTCAAGCTGGTCGGGCTCGGCGAGGGCGCGGACGACCTCGCGCCGTTCGAGCCGGAGGCGTTCGTGGACGCGCTCATCGGAGAGTGAACCACCCGCGGACACCGACAGGTGGCCGCGCGGCCACCAGGAAGCTCCCGCCCCGAGGTGCAGTCGGGGACGGGAGCTTCGTCCTGGCGGGGCCTAGCTGGGGCCTGTCGTCAAACTCCCGTCGTCCGCCCGGAGGGTGGGCCGCGCGGCGTCAGGTGCGCGCTCTGGGGGTCCCCCGGCCGAAGGCTGGGGGAGTGCCGGGCCCTGGCCCTCGTACTGGATGTACTTGGGTCGGGGCCCGGTGCGGCGAGTGGGGGCACCTCCCACCCCGTTGAGGCAGTGGGGGAGCGTGCATGGCGTCGCGGGGCAGACGGGAGTTCGACGACAGGACCTACGCCCTGGCCCGTGACCGGTGGGCCACGTACGCCAGTGTGCCGAGCAGCAGCCGGGCCGCCGGGGGCCGCGTCGCCGAGTCGAGCGCGGGCGGGCGCAGCCAGCGCACCGGGCCCAGGCCGCCCCGGTCGGAGGGCGGCGCGGTGATGTGCGTGCCGGGGCCGAGGCCGCGCAGGTCCAGCGCGCCCGGATCGTCCCAGCCCATCCGGTAGAGCAGCCGGGGGAGGTCGGCGGTGGCGCCGGGCGCGACGAAGAAGTGGGCGCGGCCGTCGGGGGTCGCGGTCACCGGGCCGAGCGGGAGGCCCATCCGCTCCAGGCGGACCAGGGCGCGGCGGCCGGCCGGCTCCGCGACCTCGATGACGTCGAAGGCCCGGCCCACCGGCAGCATCACCGAGGCGCCCGGGAACTCCGACCAGGCCTTGCCCACCTCGTCCAGCGTGGCCCCGGCCGGGACGGGCGGGGCGAAGCCCAGCGGATGCGCGCCCGGCGCCGGGCAGTCCCGCCGCCCGCACGAGCAGACGCCGCCCGCGGCCCGCGCCCCCGGCACGACGTCCCAGCCCCACAGCCCGGTGAACTCGGCGACGGCGGTGCACTCCGCGGACCGGCCGCGCCGGCGCGTGCCGGAGCGGATCTCGCGGATGCCGCCGATCGTGAAGCCCATGCCCCCTCCAACGGGTCCAGCGCGCCGGTGGTTACGCCACGGAGCGATACGGAAGCGGAACGTAACGCTACGGCTCCGCCTCCCCGCGGCGACGCGGCGCTAAGGCGGCTTCTTGGAGTACGGAGGGTGGCGCACCGGAGGGAAACGCGCCCCTGGGTGCATCACTCCGCCCACTTCCGGCCGTCCTGTGTCAAGTGAATCGCGCCCCGGCCACCGTGAGTTCATTCGAAGGGGTGGCGAATGGTGGCGTTTCAGGGATCCCTGTGGTTGGACGGGTGATCGTAGGATTACTGTGAGTGCACGAGTCCCCGGGGCACATGCACTCGCGGGTATGCCGGAGGCAAGTCGCCAAACCGTTCGAAGGGTGAGAACCGGCGGACGCGAGGCCGTATTTACCGGCATTCTGATAGGGCTTGGCGCATCGGGCGGCAAGTGGTCTCAGGGATGGGGGCGTTCCAGTGGGCGGCAACGGCGGAGGCGGGACACACGCTGACAAGCGCCCCAACGAGCTGCTCGGCTCGTGGTTCGTGCGCAGCGGCTGGTCCAAGGGCGAGCTGGCCCGCCAAGTGAACCGCCGGGCACGCCAGTTGGGCGCCCACCACATCTCCACCGACACCTCCCGGGTGCGCCGCTGGCTGGACGGCGAGAACCCGCGCGAGCCGATCCCGCGCATCCTCTCGGAGCTGTTCTCCGAGCGCTTCGGCTGTGTCGTCTCCATCGAGGACCTCGGCCTGCGCGCCGCCCGTCAGCCGCCCGCCGCCTCCGGGGTCGACCTGCCCTGGACGGGCCCGCAGACGGTCTCCCTGCTCGGCGAGTTCTCCCGCAGCGACCTGATGCTCGCCCGGCGCGGCTTCCTCGGGACCTCGCTCGCGCTGTCCGCCGGTCCCTCCCTCATCGAGCCCATGCAGCGCTGGCTGGTGCCCGCCCCGCCCTCCCCGGCCCCGCCCGAGCTGCAGACCGCCCTCGACGCGCGCAGGCCGGGCCGGCTGTCCCGGCCGGAGCTGGAGCTGCTGGAGTCCACCACGCGCATGTTCCGCCAGTGGGACGCCCAGTGCGGCGGCGGCCTGCGCCGCAAGGCGGTCGTCGGCCAGCTGCACGAGGTCACCGACCTGCTCCAGGAGCCCCAGCCCGAGGCCACCACCCGCACGTTGTTCAAGGTCGCCGCGGAACTGGCCGAGCTGGCCGGCTGGATGTCGTACGACGTCGGCCTCCAGCCCACCGCCCAGAAGTACTTCGTGCTCGCACTGCACGCGGCCAAGGAAGCCGGGGACAAGCCGCTCGGCTCGTACATCCTCTCCAGCATGAGCCGCCAGATGATCCACCTCGGCCGGCCGGAGGACGCCCTGGAGCTGATCCACCTCGCCCAGTACGGCAGCCGCGACTGCGCGAGCCCGCGCACCCAGTCGATGCTGTATGCGATGGAGGCCCGCGCCTACGCCAACATGGGCCAGCCCGGCAAGACCAAGCGTGCCGTCCGCATGGCCGAGGACACCTTCGCCGAGGTCGACGAGTGGGACGAGCCGGACCCCGACTGGATCCGCTTCTTCTCCGAGGCCGAGCTCCACGGAGAGAACTCCCACTCCTATCGCGACCTCGCCTACGTGGCCGGGCGCAGCCCCACCTACGCCTCCCTCGCCGAGCCGCTGATGCGGCGGGCGGTGGAGCTGTTCGCCGACGACTCCGAGCACCAGCGGTCGTACGCGCTCAACCTCATCGGCATGGCCACCGTGCACCTGCTCCAGCGCGAGCCCGAGGAGAGCACGGCCTACGCCACGCGTGCCATGGAGATCGCCAAGAAGGTCCGCTCCGAGCGTGTGAACACCCGTATCCGAAAGACGGTCGACACGGCCGTCCGCGACTACGGCGACCTCGCCGCCGTCATCGACCTCGGTGACCAGCTCGCCGTCGACCTCCCGGAGAACGCCGAAGCCGTCTGACCACCGCAGCACCCCGGACCCCGGCCGCGGCCGGTCCTCCCGAACCGCCCGACTCGGCTCCCCCATGCCAGGTCATCGGAAGGCCCGCCGCGGCCGGCTTGTGTCCGCGAACGGGTCCCCCGCGGAAGGTCGCGCCACGATAACGAGCGCGCGGCCCCGGCACCCCGCACTTCACGGGCGCGTAACACACAGGGCGCCTTCGTCACCCCGGCGAAACAACGAGGGGCTTCCACCGAAACCGCGCTGCGTCAGTCTCGTGGCGCATAACCGGCCCACCCCTCACCCGCCCGGACCGCTCAGGCACCGCCCGCACGGGGCCGTACCAACCGACGAGGAGACGCCGATGGCACCAGCCATCATGCTTGCGGCGGACGCACCCAGACTGTCGTCCGCGAACACAGGCTTCATGCTGATCTGTTCCGCCCTGGTGATGCTGATGACCCCGGGACTGGCCTTCTTCTACGGAGGCATGGTCCGCGTCAAGAGCACCCTGAACATGCTGATGATGAGCTTCATCAGCCTCGGGATCGTCACCATCCTGTGGGTCCTCTACGGCTTCTCCCTCGCCTTCGGCACGGGCAACAGCCTGCTCGGCTGGAACGCCGACTGGATCGGCCTCAGCAACGTCGGCCTGACACAGCTCTGGGACGGCTACACCATCCCGATCTTCGTGTTCATGGTCTTCCAGCTGATGTTCGCGATCATCACCCCGGCCCTGATCAGCGGCGCCCTCGCCGACCGGGTCAAGTTCTCCGCCTGGGCGCTCTTCGTCGCCCTGTGGGCCACGATCGTCTACGTCCCGGTCGCCCACTGGGTCTGGGGCGCCGACGGCTGGGCCTACAAGCTCGGCGTGATCGACTTCGCGGGCGGTACGGCGGTCCACATCAACGCCGGTGCGGCGGCGCTCGGTGTCATCCTCGTCATCGGCAAGCGCGTCGGCTTCAAGCGCGACCCCATGCGCCCGCACAGCCTCCCGCTGGTCATGCTCGGCGCCGGTCTGCTGTGGTTCGGCTGGTTCGGCTTCAACGCCGGCTCCTGGCTCGGCAACGACGACGGCGTCGGCGCGCTGATGTTCGTCAACACGCAGGTCGCGACGGCCGCCGCCATGCTGGCCTGGCTCGCCTACGAGAAGATCCGGCACGGCGCCTTCACCACGCTCGGCGCCGCCTCCGGCGCGGTCGCCGGTCTCGTCGCCATCACCCCGTCCGGCGGTGCGGTCTCCCCGCTCGGCGCGATCGCCGTCGGCGCCATCGCCGGTGTCGCCTGCGCCGCGGCCGTCGGCCTGAAGTTCAGGTGGGGCTACGACGACTCCCTGGACGTGGTCGGCGTCCACATGGTCGGCGGCATCATCGGCTCCCTGCTCATCGGCTTCTTCGCCACCGGCAAGGGCCAGTCCACCGCCACGGGCGTCTTCTACGGCGACCACACCTTCACCCAGCTGTGGAAGCAGTGCGCCGGTGTCTTCGCGGTCCTCGCCTACTCCCTGATCGTCTCCGCCGTCCTCGCCTTCCTCCTCGACAGGACCCTCGGCCTGCGCGTCACCGAGGACGAGGAGGTCTCCGGCATCGACCAGGCCCAGCACGCCGAGACCGCATACGACTTCAGCGGCGCCGGCGGCGGCGTCGCCGGGTCCCTCTCCGCCCCGGCCCCGGCCGCCGCGCAGAACAGGAAGGTGGACGCATGAAGCTCATCACCGCCGTCGTGAAGCCGCACCGGCTCGACGAGATCAAGGACGCCCTCCAGGCCTTCGGCGTCCACGGACTCACGGTCACCGAGGCCAGCGGCTACGGCAGGCAGCGCGGCCACACCGAGGTCTACCGCGGCGCCGAGTACACCGTCGACCTCGTGCCCAAGATCCGCGTCGAGGTGCTGGCCGAGGACGACGACGCCGAGCAGCTGATCGAGGTCATCGTCAAGGCGGCCCGCACCGGCAAGATCGGGGACGGCAAGGTCTGGTCGCTGCCCGTGGAGACCGCCGTACGGGTCCGCACGGGCGAACGCGGGCCGGACGCGCTCTGACAGAGCACAATCCAGGTCAGGGGAAGGCCGCGGGAAACGGAACAGGAGTCGCTGGGTGACCGGTACGGATGTGCGCGAAGAGACGGAAGACCCGGGACCCGGCGGCTACGCGGCGGCCCGGCTGCGCCTCCTCACGGAGGGGGCGCGGTCAGGGCCGCCGCGCCGTGCCGCCCTCTCCGGCCTGACCGACGACTGGCTCGCCGGACTGTTCGGCGCGGCGGCGGGCGCGGCACACGGCGTCTCGCTCGTCGCCGTCGGCGGCTACGGCCGCGGGGAACTGTCCCCGCGCAGCGACCTCGACCTCGTCCTGCTCCACGACGGCTCCGACCCCGGCGCGGTCGCCGCCCTCGCCGACCGGATCTGGTACCCCGTCTGGGACCTCGGCCTCGCCCTCGACCACTCCGTGCGCACCCCCGCCGAGGCCCGCAAGACGGCCGGCGAGGACCTCAAGGTCCACCTCGGCCTGCTGGACGCCCGCCACCTCGCCGGCGACGCCGGGCTCACCGCCGGCCTGCGCACCGCCGTCCTCACCGACTGGCGCAACCAGGCCCCCAAGCGGCTCCCCGCACTCAAGGAACTGTGCGCCGAACGCGCCGCGCGCCAGGGCGAGCTGCAGTACCTGCTGGAACCCGACCTCAAGGAGGCCCGCGGCGGCCTCCGCGACGCCACCGCCCTGCGCGCCGTCGCCGCCTCCTGGCTCGCCGACGCCCCCCGCGAGGGCCTGGCCGACGCCCGCCGCCGCCTCCTCGACGTCCGGGACGCCCTCCACCTGGCCACCGGCCGCGCCACCGACCGGCTCGCCCTCCAGGAACAGGACCAGGTGGCCGCCGAGCTGGGACTGCTCGACGCCGACACCCTGCTGCGGCAGGTCTACGAAGCGGCGCGGGTGATCGCGTACGCCAGTGACGTGACCTGGCGCGAAGTGGGGCGCGTGCTGCGTTCGCGCGCCGTCCGGCCGCGCCTGCGCGCCATCATGGGCGGCGGCAAGCCGGTCGCCGAACGGTCGCCGCTGGCCGAAGGCGTGGTGGAACAGGACGGCGAGGTGGTGCTCGCCCGCGCCGCACGCCCCGAGCGCGACCCCGTGCTCCCGCTGCGCGCCGCGGCCGCCGCCGCCCAGGCCGGCCTCCCGCTCTCCCTGCACGCCGTACGGCGCATGGCCGCCACCGCGCGCCCCCTGCCCACGCCCTGGCCCGCCGAGGCCCGCGAGCAGCTGGTCACCCTGCTCGGCTCCGGCCGCCCGACGATCGAGGTCTGGGAGGCGCTGGAGGCCGAGGGCCTGGTCACCCGTCTGCTGCCCGACTGGGAGCGGGTGCGCTGCCGGCCGCAGCGCAACGCCGTGCACGTGTGGACGGTGGACCGCCATCTCATCGAGACGGCCGTCCGCGCGTCCGAGTTCACCCGCCGCGTCAGCCGCCCCGACCTGCTGCTGGTGGCCGCCCTGCTGCACGACATCGGCAAGGGCTGGCCCGGCGACCACTCGGTGGCCGGCGAGATCATCGCCAAGGACGTCGCCGCGCGGATCGGCTTCGACCGCACGGACGTGGCCGTGCTGTCCCTGCTGGTGCGCCACCACCTGCTGCTCATCGAGACCGCCACCCGCCGCGACCTGGACGACCCCGCCACCGTGCGCTCGGTCGCGGAGGCCGTCGGCGGCCAGGGCACCCTGGAGCTGCTGCACGCCCTCACCGAGGCGGACGCCCTCGCGACCGGCCCGGCCGCCTGGTCCTCCTGGCGCGGCTCCCTCGTCGCCGACCTCGTCCGGCGCGTCCGCGCCGTCCTCGCCGGGGACGCCCCCGACGAGCCCGAGCCGGCCGCGCCCACCGCCGAGCAGGAACGCCTCGCCATCGAGGCCTACCGCACCGGCGGCCCCGTCCTCGCCCTGCGCGCCCAGACCGAACCGGTCACCGCCGAGGACCCGGCGGGCGACCCGGAACCCCTGGGCGTGGAGCTGCTCATCGCCGTGCCCGACCAGCCCGGTGTCCTCCCCGCGGTCGCCGGCGTCCTCGCCGTGCACCGCCTCACCGTGCGCACGGCGGAACTGCGCGCGCTGCGTCTGCCGGACGACGTCGACGACGCGACCGTCCTCCTCCTCAACTGGCGGGTCGCCGCCGAGTACGGCTCCCTGCCCCAGGCGGCCCGGCTGCGCACCGACCTGGTCCGCGCCCTGGACGGCACCCTCGACATCGCCGGCCGCCTCGCCGAACGCGACGCCGCTTACCCGCGCCGCCGCGGCTGGACCGCCCCGCCGCCCCGCGTGACGGTCGCCCCGGCCGCCTCCCACCACGCCACGGTGATCGAGGTCCGCGCCCAGGACGCCCCGGGCCTGCTGTACCGCATCGGCATGGCCCTGGAGAAGGCCGGCGTACGGGTCCGGAGCATGCACGTGAGCACGCTGGGCTCCAACGCGGTGGACGCGTTCTACGTCACGACGGGGGCGGGTGCGCCCCTGCCCGCCGGGGACGCGGCGTCGCTGGCGGGGGTGCTGGAGGAGACGCTGCGCGGATGACCTGCCCCGGTGCTTGCGGCGCCGGGATACCCTGGAGGGCGACCTTCAAGACCGTCACCGACCCCGAGGACCGCGAGCGCCGTGTTCGACACTCTCTCCGATCGCCTGTCAGCGACTTTCAAGAACCTGCGCGGCAAGGGACGGCTCTCCGAGGCGGACATCGACGCCACGGCGCGCGAGATCCGCATCGCGCTCCTCGAAGCCGACGTGGCGCTGCCCGTCGTGCGGGCGTTCATCAAGAACGTCAAGGAGCGCGCGCTCGGGGCCGAGGTCTCCCGGGCGCTCAACCCCGCCCAGCAGGTCCTCAAGATCGTCAACGAGGAACTGGTCACCATCCTCGGCGGCGAGACCCGGCGTCTGCGGTTCGCCAAGCAGCCGCCCACCGTGATCATGCTGGCCGGTCTCCAGGGCGCCGGCAAGACCACCCTCGCGGGCAAGCTCGGCAAGTGGCTCGCGGAGCAGGGCCACTCCCCGCTGCTGGTCGCCGCCGACCTCCAGCGCCCCAACGCCGTCAACCAGCTGAGCGTCGTCGCCGAGCGCGCCGGTGTCGCGGTGTACGCGCCGGAGCCGGGCAACGGCGTCGGCGACCCGGTGAAGGTCGCCAAGGACTCCATCGACTTCGCGAAGTCCAAGGTCCACGACATCGTGATCGTGGACACCGCCGGCCGCCTCGGCATCGACGCCGAGATGATGCAGCAGGCCGCGGACATCCGCGACGCCGTCTCCCCGGACGAGATCCTGTTCGTCGTCGACGCGATGATCGGCCAGGACGCCGTCAACACCGCCGAGGCCTTCCGCGACGGCGTCGGCTTCGACGGCGTGGTCCTCTCCAAGCTCGACGGTGACGCCCGCGGTGGTGCGGCCCTGTCCATCCGGCAGATCACGGGCAAGCCGATCATGTTCGCGTCGAACGGCGAGAAGCTGGACGACTTCGACGCGTTCCACCCGGACCGGATGGCCTCCCGCATCCTCGACATGGGTGACCTGCTCACCCTGATCGAGCAGGCGGAGAAGACGTTCAGCCAGGAAGAGGCCGCCAAGATGGCCTCCAAGCTGGCGTCGAAGAAGGGCCAGGACTTCACCCTGGACGACTTCCTGTCCCAGATGGAGCAGGTCAGGAAGATGGGCAGCATCAGCAAGCTGCTCGGCATGCTCCCGGGCATGGGCCAGATCAAGGACCAGATCGCCAACCTGGACGAGCGGGACGTCGACCGCACCGCCGCGATCATCAAGTCGATGACCCCGGCCGAGCGGCAGGACCCGACGATCATCAACGGCTCCCGCCGCGCCCGTATCGCGCGGGGTTCCGGTGTCGAGGTCAGCGCCGTGAAGAGCCTGGTCGAGCGGTTCTTCGAGGCCCGCAAGATGATGTCCCGCATGGCCCAGGGCGGTATGCCGGGCATGCCGGGGATCCCGGGCATGGGCGGCGGCCCCGGCCGGCAGAAGAAGCAGCAGAAGAAGGCCAAGGGCAAGCAGCGCTCCGGCAACCCGATGAAGCGCAGGCAGCAGGAACTGGAGGCGGCGCAGCGCCGCGAGGCCGCCGCGCAGGGCGGGAACGCCTTCGGGCTGCCGCAGCAGGACGGCCAGGACTTCGAACTGCCGGACGAGTTCAAGAAGTTCATGGGCTGAGTGCGCCGAAGGGCGCGGGCTGGGTCCGGGAAGGGCACGGACGGAGTCCCGCTCGCACGAAACGCCGGGGGCGCCTCCTGTCGCGGGGGGCGCCCCTTTGCGCGTGCCGAGGCCCGTGGGGTGTCGTAACGTCCAGATATGAGTGATGCGGCGCCGCCCCGCAAGGCGCCTGATCAGCCGTGGCGCGCCGAGGGCACACCGGAGGAGCCTCCCCGGCGGCCCGGCAGGTTCCGGGGTGGCCGATGGTGGGGCCTGCTCGCCACCGCGGTGGTCGTCTTCGTGCTGGCCTACGCCGGGCTGCACTACTTCGGCCAGGGCAACGAGCCGACGATCTCGTACACGGAGTTCAGCAGGCAGGTCGGCGAGGGCAATGTCGCCACGATCTACTCCAAGGGCGACGCGATCCAGGGCCAGCTCAGGACCCCCCGCTCCGATCCCGAGGGCGGCGGCTCGTACACCAAGTTCAAGACACAGCGACCGGCCTTCGCGGACGACCGGCTGTGGCAGAACCTGAGCAGCCACGGGGTCACCGTGACCGCGCGGCCGGTCGTGCAGGAACGCAGCCTGGCGACCAACCTGCTGATGTCCCTGATCCCCCTCGCGGTCCTGGTCGTGGTGTGGCTCCTCGTCCAGCGGCGGCTCGGCGGGATGCTGCCCGGCGGGGGCGGCCTCTTCGGCCGCCGGTCACCGCCCAGACCGGTCGGGCCGCGGCCGGACACCGAGCGCACGACCTTCGCCGACGTCGCCGGCATCGACGAGGTCAAGGGCGAACTCGACGACGTGGTCGACTTCCTGGAGCACCCCGACGTCTACCGCAGGATGGGCGCGAAGCTGCCCCGCGGGGTGCTGCTGGCCGGACCGCCCGGCACCGGCAAGACCCTGCTCGCACGGGCGGTCGCGGGCGAGGCCGGCGTGCCGTTCTTCTCGGCCTCGGCGTCCGAGTTCATCGAGATGATCGTGGGCGTCGGCGCGTCCCGCGTCCGCGAGCTGTTCGCCGAGGCCCGCAAGGTGGCGCCGTCGATCATCTTCATCGACGAGATCGACACCATCGGACGCGCGCGCGGCGGCAGCGCGTCGGTGAGCGGCCACGACGAGCGCGAGCAGACCCTGAACCAGATCCTCACGGAGATGGACGGCTTCTCCGGGGCCGAGGGCGTGATCGTCATCGCGGCGACCAACCGCGCGGACATCCTGGACCCGGCGCTGACCAGGCCGGGCCGCTTCGACCGGGTGGTCACCGTCTCCCCGCCGGACCGCGGCGGCCGCGAGTCGATCCTGCGGATCCACACCCGGCAGATCCCGCTCGCGCCCGACGTGGACCTGACGCAGCTGGCCCGCGTCACCCCGGGCATGACCGGCGCGGATCTGGCCAATCTCGCCAACGAGGCCGCTCTGCTCGCCGTCAAGCGCAAACAGGAGCAGGTGACCGGCGCCGACCTGTCCGAGGCGCTGGAGAAGGTGCAGCTGGGCGCCGAGCGCACCCTGGTCATGCCGGAGGAGGACCGCCGGCGTACCGCGTACCACGAGAGCGGCCATGCCCTTCTCGGCATGCTCCAGCCGGGCGCCGACCCCGTCCGCAAGATCACCATCGTCCCGCGCGGCCGGGCGCTCGGGGTGACCATGTCCACGCCCGAGGTGGAGCGGTACGCGCACTCCGAGGAGTACCTGCGCGGGCGCATCATCGGCGCCCTGGGCGGCATGGCGGCCGAGGAGGTCGTCTACGGGGTCGTCACGACGGGCGCCGAGAACGACCTGGAACAGGTCACCAACATCGCGCGCGGGATGGTGGGCCGCTGGGGCATGAGCGAGCGCGTCGGCCGGCTGTCCGCCCTGCCGAGCGACGCCCAGCAGGCGTACGGGCTGTCGGCCGCCCCGCAGACGCTCGACGTCATCGACTCCGAGATGCGGCGGATCGTGGACGAGTGCTACGAGGAGGCGTGCCGCAAGCTGCGCGACCACCGGGGCCGGCTGGACGACCTCGCGCGGGCGCTGCTGGAGAACGAGACGCTGGAGGAGGCGGACGCCTACCGGATCGCCGGGATCACACGCCTGACCAAGCAGGGCGCGGACTGACGACGGACCGGCTTCCCCGGGGCCTGTCCAACACCAGGGCCTCTCGTCCGGATCACGCCGGGCTCGCGGGCCCCGGCACCGGCCTGACCCGGACGGAAGACCCTAGGGCACGCGCGCGACGAGGTAGCGGAAGACGTTCGGCATCCACACCGTGCCGTCCGGGCGCCGGTGCGGGTGCAGGGCCTCCGTCAGCTCCTTGTCGACCTGCTTGGCGTCCGTCGCCGAGACCGCCGCGTCGAACAGGCCGGTGGACAGCAGCCCCCGTACGGCGCTGTCGAGGTCCGCGTACCCGAACGGGCAGGCGACCCGGCCCGAGCCGTCCGGCTTCAGCCCGGCCCGCCCGGCGACCTCCTCCAGGACGTCGCGCCGCGCGGAGGTCCGGCTGCGCGCGCCGCGCAGCGGATCGGCCAGCTTGGCGGCCACCCGCAGCACCGAGGAGGTGGCGCAGCGCTCCGGCGGTCCCCAGGCGGCCAGCACCACGGCGGCCCCCCGCCCGGCCAGCGGCAGCACACCGGCGAGCAGGTCGCCCAGCCCCTCGGCGTCGCCCGCGAGGCCGCCGACCGGCTCGAAGGCGGTCACCAGGGTGTACGCGCCCGCCCGCGTGCCGTCCGCCGCCTGCGCCGCCGAGGGCGGGCCGTCGTAGAGCTCCACCGGCGTACGCGCGCGCGTGCCCGCTCCGCCGTCGCCGCCCCGGCCGGGCGGGGCGTCCGGCAGCAGGCGCTCGCGCGCGAGGGCGAGCCGTTCGGGGCAGGCGGAGTCGACACCGGTGACCGCGGCGCCCCTGGAGGCCGCCATCAGCAGGGCGAGCCCCGAACCGCAGTTCAGGCCCAGCAACCGGGTGGCGGGGCCCACCTCGAGTCGGTCGTACACGGCTTCGTAGAGCGGTACGAGCATCCGCTCCTGGATCTCGGACCAGTCACGCGCGCGTGCGCCCGGGTCCACGCGGGGTGAGGACTCCGCGTGGGACGTGTGCTGCCGCACGAGCGTAGGTGTCATAGGTAAGCGCCCCAATCCGCCGACAGTTCGCCGCCGCGCCCGGTTGCGTGCCCCCGTGCCGTGCGCGCGCCCTTCCCACGTATGCCAGGTAACTCCCGGCTCGCGGTGGCGTCCAGGGGTCGTGGGGCCCGGCTTGAGGTGTGGACGCCGGTGTGGCGAGATTTCACATCCCGGCAATCCGGACGGCCCCGCGGAGCCGGCCCCCGGAAGGCGGGCCGGTGACGGAGGTCGCGGCGGTACGCGGTAACGTCACGGAGGCCGTGGACGCTGACCGGGATGAGGGCGCGCGCCGAGAGCGGCCGAAACCTCCCTTGCGCGGCGGCCCGCGCCCGTCGCCCCAGGGCTCACCGGCGGTGCGTAGTGCGGGCTACGCACCAGCTTGGTAGGAGCTGTGACGCTTCTCCGCAGATCAGCGCACCCGCCCTCGTCAGGACGCATCAGTGGCAACTGACGGGTACGTGCAAAATATTTGGGATGCCCCGGAATAGGAACACAGTGGCACTCCCGCTCGTTGTCATTACGTGAGCACGACACAGACACCACCTGTTCTCGCCGCAGAGCTGGCGCAGGCGTGGGCCGACATTCAGCGGCACCACCCCGAGCTGCCCGACCTTGCCGCGCCTGAATCCCTGATCGGAGAGTCGTCGTCCGCGTGCGGTCACGAACTCTCCTTCGAAAGGCTGCTCCACGAGGCAGTCCACGGCATCGCCGCCGCCCGCGGCGTCCGCGACACCTCCCGGGCCGGCCGCTACCACAACCGGCGTTTCCTCGCGATCGCCGAGGAGCTGGGCCTGGACCACCCCGAGGAGCCGCATCCGAGCAGCGGTTTCTCGCTGGTCACGCTCAACACCGAGGCCAAGCGGCGCTACCGCCCGACCATCGAGCGGCTCCAGCGCGCCCTGAAGGCCCACACCGCGGCCACCTCGGCCGACACCTCCCGCACCTTCCGCGGCCCGGCCGCCCGGCACGGCTCCTCCGGCGGCGGCGTCCGGGTCAAGGCGGTGTGCGACTGCGGCCGCAACGTCCGGGTGGTGCCCTCGGTCCTCGCCCAGGCCCCGATCGTCTGCGGCGGCTGCGGCAAGCCGTTCAGGATCCCGGAGGTCGTGGGAGCGGCGTAGCGGTCACGGCTGCTCGTGGCAGCCGTGGCCGACGGCGACCTCACCGCACCGGCCGGCGCACCCGACGTGACCTCACCTCCACGCCGGGTGCCTCCCCGGCATGCCCGGGCAGGGCCGGCGCACCCTCGGCCCGGAGCGGCCCGCGGGGTATGGCAGAATGGCCAGCTGTACTCGACAGCCGCACAGGACCCCTCTCTCCTCCGGCTGACGCGTCCATCGGGCACTCGGGTACCGCAACCCCACGCGGCGACTCGCCGTGCCCAACCACGTCAAATCCAGGAGAACCCACTCCCGTGGCAGTCAAGATCAAGCTGAAGCGTCTGGGCAAGATCCGTGCGCCTCACTACCGCATCGTCGTCGCCGACTCCCGTACCCGCCGTGACGGCCGGGCCATCGAGGAGATCGGCAAGTACCACCCGACCTACAACCCGTCGGTCATCGAGGTGGACGCCGAGCGCGTGGCGTACTGGCTCGGCGTCGGCGCCCAGCCGACCGAGCCCGTGCTCGCCATCCTGAAGAAGACCGGCGACTGGCAGAAGTTCAAGGGCGAGCCGGCTCCCGCGCCGCTGCTCGTCGCCGAGCCGAAGGCCACCCGCCCGTCGTTCGAGGCTCTCGGCGGTGACGACGAGGGCAAGGGTGAGGCGATCACCCAGAAGAAGAAGGCTGAGAAGAAGGACGAGGCCGCTGCCGAGTCCGAGTCCACCGAGGCCTGAGCAGCATGCTCGAAGAGGCGCTTGAGCACCTCGTGAAGGGCATCGTCGACAACCCTGACGATGTGCAGGTCGCCTCGCGCGACCTGCGCCGTGGGCGTGTGCTGGAGGTCCGGGTCCACCCGGACGACCTCGGCAAGGTGATCGGCCGCAACGGCCGCACCGCGCGCGCCCTGCGCACCGTCGTGGGCGCCATCGGCGGTCGCGGTGTCCGCGTCGACCTGGTCGACGTGGACCACGTCCGCTGACGCTTCATCGCAACCGGCTCGGGCCGGGGAGGGCCACAGGGCCGTCCCCGGCCCGCAGTCGTACGACAGGAGATTTGGACACGTGCAGCTGGTAGTCGCACGGATCGGCCGTGCCCATGGCATCAAGGGCGAGGTCACCGTCGAGGTACGTACCGACGAGCCGGAACTCAGGCTCGCGCCCGGCGCCGTACTCGCCACGGATCCCGCCTCGGCGGGGCCGCTGACCATCGAGACGGGCCGCGTCCACAGCGGCCGCCTCCTGCTGCGCTTCGCGGGCGTCACCGACCGCAACGCCGCCGAGGCCCTGCGCAACACCCTGCTGATCGCCGAGGTGGACCCCGAGGAACTGCCCGAGGGCGAGGACGAGTACTACGACCACCAGCTCATCGACCTCGACGTCGTCACCGAGGACGGCACGGAGGTCGGCCGGATCACCGAGATCTCGCACCTGCCCACGCAGGACCTGTTCATCGTGGAGCGCCCCGACGGCACCGAGGTGCTGATCCCCTTCGTGGAGGAGATCGTCACCGAGATCGACCTGGCGGAGCAGAAGGCGGTCATCGCGCCCCCGCCCGGCCTGATCGACGACCGCGCCGTGATCGCCTCCTCCAGGGACGAAGCCGGGGCGGAGTCCGGGGAAGACGGCGCATGAGGCTCGACGTCGTCACGATCTTCCCGGAGTACCTGGAGCCGCTGAACGTCTCCCTCGTCGGCAAGGCACGCGCGCGTGGGCAGCTCAACGTCCAGGTGCACGACCTGCGCGCGTGGACGTACGACCGGCACAACACGGTGGACGACACGCCGTACGGCGGCGGCCCCGGCATGGTCATGAAGACCGATCCGTGGGGAGACGCCCTGGACACGGTCCTCGCCGACGGTTACGAGACGGGCGCCGGGGCGCCCGCGCTGATCGTGCCCACGCCCAGCGGCCGCCCCTTCACCCAGGAGCTGGCCGTCGAACTGTCCGAGCGCCCCTGGCTGATCTTCACCCCGGCGCGCTACGAGGGCATCGACCGGCGCGTCATGGACGAGTACGCGACCCGGATGCCGGTCCACGAGGTCTCCATCGGCGACTACGTCCTCGCCGGCGGCGAGGCGGCCGTCCTGGTCATCACCGAGGCCGTCGCCCGGCTGCTGCCCGGCGTCCTCGGCAACGCGGAGTCGCACCGCGACGACTCCTTCGCCCCCGGGGCGATGGCCGGTCTCCTGGAAGGCCCCGTCTACACCAAGCCGCCCGTCTGGCGCGGCCGGGACATCCCCGAGGTACTGCTCAGCGGCCACCACGGGAAGATCGCCCGCTGGCGACGGGACGAGGCCCTGCGGCGCACGACCCTGAACCGCCCCGACCTGATCGAGCGCTGCGACCCCGAGGCCTTCGACAAGAAGGACCGCGAGATGCTGTCCATCCTGGGCTGGGAACCGGACCCGGACGGGGAGCCGTACGGCCGATTTTGGCGCCGGGCCGAGGGCGTGGAAGAATAGGCGGCTGTTGTGCGCCCGTCCGGCGTGCGCCCCTGCCACAGGGGGACACGACGCCCGTCCCGACCCGCACGGCAGCCTCCTGTACACCTAGCTCCCGTTGATGACCTGTGGCATCAGCGAAGAAAGCAGACGAAATGTCTCACCTGCTCGACTCCGTCGACGCCGCGTCGCTGCGCAGCGACATCCCGGCCTTCCGCCCGGGTGACACCGTCAACGTCCACGTGCGCGTCATCGAGGGCAACCGCTCCCGTGTGCAGCAGTTCAAGGGCGTTGTGATCCGTCGCCAGGGCTCCGGTGTCCGCGAGACCTTCACGGTCCGCAAGGTCTCGTTCTCCGTCGGCGTCGAGCGCACCTTCCCGGTGCACACCCCGATCGTCGAGAAGATCGAGCTGGTCACCCGTGGTGACGTGCGCCGCGCCAAGCTGTACTACCTCCGTGAGCTGCGCGGCAAGGCCGCGAAGATCAAGGAGAAGCGCGAGAACTGAGCGCTTTCCCGGAGTCACAGCGGAGCCGGATAGCATCTGGCTCCGATGGACACCGAAGCACAGCCGACGGAACGCGACCGTTCCTCCCACCCCGGTACTCCGGGGCCGGAGGGCCGGTCGCGTTTCGCGTTGGTGTCGCGGGCCGCCGAGTGGCTGCCCGGCGGCAGGATCACCCTCACGCTCTTCCTCTGCCTGGCGTTCCTGCTGGTCCTCAACGCGTTCGTGGCGCAACCGTTCCAGATTCCAAGCGGATCCATGGAGCAGGGATTGAGGATCGGCGACCGCGTTCTCGTAAACAAGTTGGCGTACCGTTTCGGTGCCCAGCCGCGCCGCGGCGACGTGATTGTGTTCGACGGCACCGGGTATTTCGGGGACGCCGACTACATCAAGCGCGTGGCCGGTGTGGCGGGAGACCATGTGGTCTGCTGCGACAAGAAGGGGAGGATCGAGGTGAACGGCCGACCGGTCGACGAGACGGCGTTCCTCTTTCCCGGGGACAGCCCCTCCAGCGTCCCCTTCGACGTCGCCGTGCCCCCAGGCCGCCTCTTCGTCCTCGGCGACCACCGCAGCGACTCCAGCGACTCCCGCGACCACCTCGGCTCGCCCGGCGGCGGCATGATCCCCGTCGGGGACGTCATCGGCCGGGCCGACTGGATCGTGTGGCCGTACCGCCACTGGACGCACCTGACCCGGCCGTCCGCCTACGCGCGCGTGCCCGCCGCCCCCACCGGAGGCGCCCATGGGTAACCGCGGCAAACCGCGCGGAGTGCCCGGCACGCCCGCCGACAACCTGCTGCCCACCGGGGTACGCCGCACCTCCGCGCCCGGCGGTGGCCGCACGCGCGCGGAGCGTCGGCAATTGCAGCGCAAGGTCAAGCGCAAGCGCAGACGTTCGGCCGTCCGGGAGATCCCCCTCCTGGTCGGTGTGGCCGTCCTCATCGCGCTCGTCCTGAAGACCTTCCTCGTGCAGGCGTTCGTGATCCCGTCCGGGTCCATGGAGGAGACGATCCGGATCGGCGACCGGGTCCTGGTGGACAAGCTCACCCCGTGGTTCGGCTCCGAGCCGCGGCGCGGGGACGTGGTCGTCTTCCACGACCCGGGCGGCTGGCTCCAGGACGAGCAGACCGCCAAGAAGCACGACCCCGTCGTCGTCAAGCAGTTCAAGGAAGGCCTCACCTTCATCGGCCTGCTGCCGTCCGACAACGAGAAGGACCTGATCAAACGGGTCATCGGTGTCGGCGGCGACCACGTCAAGTGCTGCGACGCCCAGGGCCGCGTCACCGTCAACGGCGTCCCGCTCACCGAGGGCGACTATCTCTATCCCGGGGACGCGCCGTCGGCCATGCCCTTCGACATCACCGTCCCCAAGGGCCGGCTGTGGGTGATGGGCGACCACCGCGGCAACTCCGCGGACTCCCGCTCCCACCAGGACACGGCCTACGGCGGCACGGTCTCGCTGGAGTCCGTGGTCGGCCGGGCCATGGTCATCGGCTGGCCGGTCGGCCACTGGACGCGTCTGGAAGAACCTAAAACCTTCGCAAGCGTCACCGACTCGGCGTCGGGGACGACCGCTGGTCCCCAGGCGTCGCATAGGGTTGCCTCCGAGAATCCGAACGGAATGACCCAGCTCCCGACCCCTGCGGAACTCCCGCTCGTTATGGGAGTGGTGGGCCTGCGCCGGGTGCGGCGCGGGCGGCGGCACAGAGTGAGGAGTTGGCGTGGGGGATGTGGCGGTTGGCGCACGGTCGGGACACGACGGCGAGGAGCACCGCGGGCACCCTGTGGAACCGGACGTTCCCGTACCGGGCAGCGCCATGAGCTCCGGGAATGACGCGCCGGCGGGCGACGAGGGCACGCCGGAGGGCGGGCCGGAGCCGCGCGGTGACGGCGCGGGCGCCTCGGCCGCGCGGCCGAGGCAGCCGCGCTCCTTCTGGAAGGAGCTGCCGATCCTGGTCGGCATCGCGCTGGTCCTGGCGTTGCTGATCAAGACGTTCCTGGTGCAGGCGTTCTCGATCCCGTCCGACTCGATGCAGAACACCCTCCAGCAGGGCGACCGGGTGCTGGTCGACAAGCTCACGCCGTGGTTCGGCGCCGAGCCCGAGCGCGGTGAGGTCGTCGTCTTCCACGACCCGGACAACTGGCTGGCGGGCGAGCCGACGCCGACGCCGAACCCGGTGCAGAAGGTCCTCAGCTGGATCGGCCTGATGCCGTCGGCGGAGGAGAAGGACCTGATCAAGCGCGTGATCGGGGTCGGCGGCGACACGGTCGAGTGCAAGGGCAGCGGCCCGCTGAAGGTCAACGGCAAGGCGCTGAACGAGCCGTACGTCTACCCCGGCAACACACCGTGCAGCGTGGACGACCAGGGTGGCCAGTTCAAGGTGAAGGTGCCCGAGGGCTTCATCTGGGTGATGGGCGACCACCGCCAGAACTCCCGTGACTCCCGGTACAACCAGTCCGACAAGAACCACGGCATGGTCCCGGTCGAAAAGGTCGTCGGCCGCGCGATCGTCAAGGCCTGGCCGATCAACCGCTGGGGCACCCTGCCGGTCCCGGACACCTTCGACCAGCCCGGTCTGAACGAGCAGTCCTCCGCCGCCGCGTCCCTGACGGTGGCCCCCGAGGGCATCGCCGTCGCGGCGGTCCTGCCGGTGGTGCTGTGGCGGCGCCGGCGCGCCGACGGCCAGGAGTCCGGGAACGCCGGGCTTGAGCCCGCGGAGTTCAAGAAGCGGTAAGCGGCCGCCCTGGCCGGGCGGGAGGGGCTGCCCCCGTTCGGTACCGCCGGGTAGGGTGCGGGTCCATGGGTGGCGAGAGCATGACGCGTACGGCCCCTCGGGGCGGCGGCACCGGCACGGCACGGGCCGGCGGCGGCAGCCGGCTCGGGCAGCGGCTGTCCGGACTGGCCGTGGCGCTGGGTCTGGTGCTGTTCCTCGGCGGCTTCGTCTGGGGAGCGCTGGTCTACCGGCCCTACACCGTGCCCACCAGCTCGATGACCCCCACCATCGACGCCGGCGACCGGGTGCTGGCCCAGCGGGTCGACGGCGGCGAGGTGCGGCGCGGTGACGTGGTCGTCTTCGAGGACAAGACCTGGGTCAGCAACGCCAAGGTGGTCAAGCGCGTGGTCGCCGTGGGCGGGGACACCGTCTCCTGCTGCACGAACGGCAAGCTGACCGTCAACGGCAAGCAGATCGACGAGCCGTACCTGCCCGAGGGCAGCCTCGCCGAGATCAAGAACTTCGCCACGGTGACCGTCCCGGCGGGGCGGCTGTTCCTCCTCGGCGACGAGCGCCAGGGCTCCCTGGACTCCACCGCCCACCTCACCGACGCCGCCCAGGGCACCGTGTCCCGCGGTGCCGTGTCCGCCCGTGTGGAGGCCGTGGTCTGGCCCTGGAAGGGCACGCTCAAGCGCCCCACCGGCTTCGAGACGCTCGGCGCCCTCTCCGAGCCCGGCCCGCTGCGCACGATCGAGCTGCTGATCGTGGCCGGCGCCGTCCTGGTCCTCGGCGGCGGCGCCTACGGCCCGGTCGCGGGCCGCATGAGCCGCTCCCGCGCCCGCACGGCCCCTCCGGAGACGGCCGGTGTGCGCTGAGACCACGCGGCCGGCGGGGGAGTCGTACGAGGGCGAGGACGAAGGCGGGGCCGGGACCGGCCTGCGGAAGGTGGCCCGGGTCGTCCTCCTCGACCCGGAGGACCGCATCCTGCTCCTGCACGGCCACGAACCGGACGACCCGGCCGACGACTGGTGGTTCACGCCCGGCGGGGGCCTGGAGGGCGCCGAGACACGCGAGGAGGCCGCGCTGCGGGAACTCGCGGAGGAGACCGGCATCACCGATGTCGTCCTCGGGCCCGTGCTCTGGCGGCGGCGGTGCTCGTTCCCGTTCGCGGGCCGCCGCTGGGACCAGGACGAGTGGTACTACCTGGCCCGTACGACCCAGACGGCCACCGCGGCGACGGGGCTGACCGAGCTGGAACGGCGCAGCGTCGCCGGAGCGCGCTGGTGGACGTGTCAGGAACTGACCCGGGCACATGAGACGGTGTATCCGACCAGACTCGCCGAGCTGCTGCGCACGCTGCTCGTCGAAGGTCCCCCCGCCCGGCCCGTGACCCTCGACACGGAAATCGTCTGAGGGTTCCCGGGACTGGCGCACAATGGGGGGATCGCACGGCTGAAGGGGAACATGCCATGAGCGCCGAGGACCTCGAGAAGTACGAGACCGAGATGGAGCTGAAGCTCTACCGGGAGTACCGAGATGTCGTCGGTCTGTTCAAATACGTGATCGAGACCGAGCGGCGGTTCTACCTCACCAACGACTACGAGATGCAGGTGCACTCGGTACAGGGTGAAGTCTTCTTCGAGGTCACCATGGCTGATGCCTGGGTCTGGGACATGTACCGGCCGGCTCGCTTCGTGAAGCAGGTCCGGGTGCTGACGTTCAAGGACGTGAACATCGAGGAGCTGAACAAGAGCGATCTGGAGCTGCCGGGCGGGTGACGGAGTTTTCCACAACCGCTGAGTAGTCCACCAAGATCAACACCGCTCGGCCGGATGCGTGACCGTTGGCGCCGGAGGTGGTGCCGACATGAGCAAGGCACGCAACGGACTCGGCCGGTACGGCGAGGACCTGGCCGCCCGGCGGCTGGCGGAACAGGGCATGACGATCCTGGAGCGCAACTGGCGCTCCGGCAGGTCCGGCGAGATCGACATCGTGGCCAGGGACGGCGACGCCCTGGTCGTCTGCGAGGTGAAGACCCGCAGGGGCGGCGGCTACGAACACCCGATGGCCGCGGTGACCCCCGCGAAGGCCGCCCGGCTCCGCGCCCTCGCCGAGCACTGGCTCCAGGTCCACGGAGGAGCACCGCCGGGCGGCGTCCGCATCGACCTCGTCGGCGTCCTGCTGCCCCGCCGCGGCGCCCCGTCCGTCGAGCACGCGCGGGGGGTGGCCTGAATGGCGTTCGCCCGTACATGCTCGGTCGCCCTCGTCGGCGTCGAAGGCGTGGTCGTCGAGGTCCAGGCCGACCTCGAACCCGGAGTCGCGGCCTTCACCCTGGTCGGCCTCCCGGACAAGAGCCTGACGGAAAGCCGGGACCGGGTGCGGGCGGCGGTGGTGAACTCGGGCGGCGAATGGCCGCAGAAGAAGCTCACCGTCGGACTCAGCCCGGCCTCCGTACCGAAGGCGGGCTCGGGATTCGACCTGGCCGTCGCCTGCGCGGTGCTCGGAGCCGCCGAACGGATCGATCCCCGGGTCCTCGCCGACATCGTCATGATCGGAGAGCTGGGCCTGGACGGCCGGGTGCGCCCCGTGCGGGGCATCCTGCCGGCCGTCCTCGCGGCGGCCGACGCCGGGTACGAGCAAGTGGTCGTACCCGAGTGCGCCGCCGCCGAGGCCTCGCTGGTCCCCGGTGTGTCCGTGCTGGGCGTCCGCAGTCTGCGACAGCTCGTCGCGGTCCTGACCGAGGAGCCCGTCCCCGACGAGACGCCGGACGAACAGGGACGGCTCGACCCCCTCCTGGCAGGACTGCGCGTACCGGGCACGGGCGCCGCCACCGGCATGCACAGCATCGGGGCCACTCACCAGGACCACGAGCACGACCTGGCCGATGTCGTCGGGCAGATCTCCGCCCGCACGGCGGTGGAGGTGGCCGCGGCCGGCGGACACCACCTCTTCCTGGAGGGACCGCCCGGCGCGGGCAAGACCATGCTCGCCGAGCGCTTGCCCGCCGTGCTCCCGCGCCTCGCCCGGCAGGAGTCGCTGGAGGTCACGGCCGTGCACTCGGTCGCCGGGCTGCTGCCCCCGGGCAAGCCGCTCATCGACGTCGCGCCCTACTGCGCCCCGCACCACTCGGCGACGATGCAGTCACTCGTCGGCGGCGGACCGGGCATCGCCCGGCCCGGCGCGGTGTCCCTCGCCCACCGCGGCGTGCTGTTCCTGGACGAGGCGCCCGAGTTCCACAGCCAGACCCTGGACGCCCTGCGGCAGCCGCTGGAGTCGGGGCACGTCGTCATCGCGCGGAGCGCGGGCGTGGTCCGGTTCCCCGCGCGGTTCCTGATGGTCCTGGCGGCCAACCCCTGTCCCTGCGGACGCTTCTCCCTCCGTGACTCGCTGTGCGAGTGTCCGCCGTCGGCGATCCGCCGCTACCAGTCCCGGCTGTCCGGCCCGCTGCTGGACCGGGTGGATCTGCGCGTCGAGGTCGACCCGGTCACCCGGGCCCAGCTCACCGAGCCCGGCGCCCGCGGGGAGTCCACGGCGACCGTGGCCGACCGGGTGCGGCAGGCCCGGCAGCGGACGGCGGCCCGCCTGGCCGGCACCCCGTGGCGCACCAACAGCGAGGTGCCCGGCCGCGAACTGCGCAGCCGGTACCACGCCGCCCCCGGGGCCATGGACGACGCCGAACGCAGCCTGGAGCGGGGCGTGCTCACCGCCCGCGGGATCGACCGTGTCCTGCGCGTCGCCTGGACGGTCGCCGACCTCGTCGGACACGACCGCCCGGACGCCGCCGACGTCGCCCTGGCCCTGCAACTGCGCACCGGCGTCCCCCGCGGGGTGCCGGTGGCCATCGGAGCGCTGACATGACCGGAGAGCAGGACCCCGGTGCGGAACTGCTCGGGCGGGTGTTCCTCGGGCGGGTCGTGGAGGCGGGGGACGAGGTCGGCGGTCGGTGGGTGCGGGAGTTCGGGGTGGGGGAGGTGGTACGGCGGCTGCGGTGCGGCGAGGACGCGTTGCCGGGCGTCAGCGGGAACCGGTGGGAGGGGCTCGTCGCACGGGCCCGGCGGGCCGAGCCGGAGCGGGACCTGGAGGCGGCCCGGGCCGCCGGGGCGCGGTTCGTCTGTCCGGGGGACGCCGAGTGGCCCCGGCAGCTCGACGACCTGGGGGACGCGCGCCCCCTCGGGCTGTGGGTGCGGGGCCGGCCGAACCTGCGGATGTGGGCGCTGCGGTCCGTGGCCGTGGTCGGCGCCCGGGCCTGCACCGAGTACGGCGCCCACGCCGCCGCCACCCTCTCCTGCGGTCTCGCCGAGCGCGGCTGGGTCGTCGTCTCGGGCGGCGCCTACGGCATCGACGGCGCCGCCCACCGCGGCGCCCTCGCCACCCGCGGCGCCACCATCGCCGTCCTGGCCTGTGGCGTCGACCAGTCCTACCCTCGCGGCCACGCCGCGCTGATCGCCCGGATCGCGGAACAGGGGCTGGTGGTGGGTGAGCTGCCGCCGGGCGACCATCCGACACCCAGCCGGTTCATCCTGCGCAACCGCGTCATCGCCGCGCTGACCAGAGGCACCGTCGTCGTGGAGGCCGCCTGCCGCAGCGGCTCGCTGGCCACCGCGCGGGCCGCCCAGCGCCTCGGCCGGTTCACCATGGGCGTCCCCGGCCCGGTCACCAGCGCCCTCTCCGCCGGTGTGCACGAACTGCTGCGCGCGGAGGCCACCCTGGTCACCGATGCCACGGAGGTCATCGAACTCGTGGGTGACATGGGTGAGCTGGCGCCGGCCCGGCGTGGTCCCGTACTCCCGCGTGACCTGCTGCAACCCGCCGCCCGGACCGTGCTCGCCGCCCTCCCCGGCGACCGGGCGGCCCCGGCCGACGAGATCGCGCTCGGCGCGCGCACCACGCGGGACGACGCGATCGCGAGACTGTACGAACTCCGAGCACTTGGTTACGTCGAACGACACGGCGACGGCTGGAAGTTGACACGCCAGGCGGTGATCTCGGTCCGGAACGGTGACCGTCCGTGCTGACCGACGGTGTTCGGCCGTCCGGGGGAACTCCCGACGCCCTTGACGTTTCCCGGAGTTGGCGCCTTTGGCCGGTCACACAGAGCGAGCCCCGGCAGGGGGTCGCCCGACCGGCGCGAGCGCCCCGCGCACGGGTGGCGCAGCCCTGTTCGCACACCGCGACTCCTCAGTCACGCTACGCTCACGAAGGCGGTGGCGCAGATCGCGCCAACCCTGCATCAGTCCGTCAGCTCACCCATGCAGCCCTACTTCACCCCAGGAACCCCACCCACACCCACTCCACGGCACTTCACAGCACTTCACGGCAGAACGGCACAAGGCGACGAATGCCCCAGCACACCTCCGGGTCCGACCGGGCGGCGATCCCCCCAGCCGCCCGCGACGGTGGCAGCGTGCGACCGCCCGCTCCCTCGACGCTCGACGAGCTGTGGCGGTCGTACAAGGCGACGGGGGACGACCGGCTGCGAGAGCAGCTGATCCTGCACTACTCGCCACTGGTCAAGTACGTGGCCGGCCGGGTCAGTGTCGGGCTGCCGCCCAATGTGGAGCAGGCGGACTTCGTCTCCTCGGGTGTGTTCGGGCTGATCGACGCGATCGAGAAGTTCGACATCGACCGGGAGATCAAGTTCGAGACGTACGCGATCACCCGGATCCGCGGCGCCATGATCGACGAGCTGCGGGCGCTGGACTGGATCCCCCGCTCGGTCCGGCAGAAGGCGCGGAACGTCGAGCGTGCCTACGCCACTCTGGAGGCGCGGCTGAGACGGACGCCGACGGAGGGGGAGGTGGCCGTCGAGCTGGGCATGGAGGTCGACGAACTGCACGCTGTTTTCAGCCAGTTGTCGCTGGCCAACGTCGTCGCCCTGGAGGAGTTGCTGCACGTCGGTGGCGAGGGCGGGGGCCGGCTCAGCCTGATGGACACGCTGGAGGACACCGCGGCGGACAACCCGGTGGAGGTGGCCGAGGACCGCGAGCTGCGGCGGTTCCTGGCGCGGGCGATCAACACGCTGCCCGAGCGGGAGAAGACCGTCGTCACCCTGTACTACTACGAGGGGCTCACCCTCGCCGAGATCGGCAACGTGCTCGGGGTCACCGAGAGCCGGGTCAGCCAGATCCACACCAAGTCGGTGCTCCAGCTCCGGGCCAAGCTGGCGAGCTTCGGGCGCTGACTCCTCCCTTCCACAAGGGCGTGTCCGTACAGTGGTCGACGTGCCAAGGATTCGAGCGGCCTCCGTGGCCGAACACCGGTCGATGCAGCGAGCCGCCCTGCTGGACGCGGCTCGGTCCCTGCTGTCCGAGGGCGGGACGGAGGCGCTGACCTTTCCCGCGCTGGCCGAGCGGACCGGGCTGGCGCGCTCGTCCGTGTACGAGTACTTCCGGTCCCGGGCCGCCGTGGTCGAGGAGCTGTGCGAGGTCGACTTCCCGGTGTGGGCGGCGGAGGTCGCGGCGGCGATGGAGCGGGCCGGGACGGCCGAGGGCAAGGTCGAGGCGTATGTGCGCCGGCAGCTGGCGCTGGTGGGGGACCGGCGCCACCGGGCGGTCGTCGCCATCTCCGCGAGCGAGCTGGACGCAGGGGCCCGGGAGAAGATCCGGGCGGCCCACGGGGGCCTGGTCGCGATGATCGTCGAGGCACTCCACGAACTGGGACACGAGCAGCCCCGGCTGGCGGCGATGCTGTTGCAGGGGGTCGTGGACGCGGCGGTCCGGCGCATCGAGCTGGGCGCGGCCGAGGATCCCACGGTGGTGACGAACGCGGCCGTGGCCATGGCGCTGGGAGGGGTAAAGGGCTGACCCCACCGACGCGGGCCGGGCGCAGCGCCCCGAAAGGGGCGCGGGGAACGGCGCGAGCGACTACGACGGACCCGCGCCCGACACACGACCGCGGCAATCCGGCCGCCCCGGCAGCACTCCGGCAGCTCGGGCGCAGCAGCGCCCCGAAAGGGGCGCGGGGAACGGCGCGAACGACCACGACGGACCCGCGCCCGACGCCCGACCGCAGCGACCTCCCCCCACCCGCCCCGCAGCAGCCCACCCCGCAGCCCACTCCGCAACCAGGGCGCAGCCCATCCCGCAGCCCACCCCGCAGCCAAGGCGCAGCCGGCCCCGCTAAGGCGCAACCGGCAGCAACCTCGAAGGCCCCCCGTTCAGCAGCCACGGCGGCAGTACGGACAGCGGGTTCACATACGCGTCACCCCGCAGCAGACCCCAGTGCACGCACGTCCGCGTCCCGCAGTGGGACCCCGCCGGCTCCACCACCCCGACCAACGCCCCCGCCCCCACCTCCTCCCCTTTCCGGACCGACGCCCGCACCGGCTCGTACGTCGTCCGCAGATCCGTTCCCCGCAGTTCCACCGAGACCACGCCCCGTCCCGCCACCCGGCCCGCGAACAGCACCCGGCCCGGTGCGATCGCCCGTACGGGCGACCCGGCCGGTGCTCCCAGGTCCACCCCCCGGTGCCCGGGGCCGTACACCGTCACCGGTGGTTCCCAGCCACGCAGGACCGGTGGGCGGGCTCCGACCGGCCAGGCGCGGGCCACGGGCGGCACGGGCGCCGCCGGAGGGGCCTGCGGAGCCCCGGGAAACGTGTCGGCCCAGGCCAGGGGCGTGAGCAGGACCGCCGCCGGCCCGAGGACCAGCACCGGCCACAACAGCGCAGATCGCATCCTTCGTCGCATGCCGACACCGTCCCGCACACCCGCCGGCCGTGCCCCGGCCCTGTGGACCACTCGCCGGTTGTGGACAGCGGCGTCACCCGGTACCCCGCCGGTCCCGTACACTTCTTCTGGCGATCCGGGTCACCGGGTCGACTTCGCACGCCCCGGTACGGCAGCCGGCAACGGTTCGTACCAAGCGCCCCTCGGTCCTTCGCGGCACGGCGCATCGCGGGCGTCAGGCGCCTTCGCCGTCCGGCGGAAGCGGCACAACCGAGAAACCAAGGAGAAACGGCCATGGCCGTCGTCACGATGCGGGAGCTGCTGGAGAGCGGCGTCCACTTCGGTCACCAGACCCGTCGCTGGAACCCGAAGATGAAGCGCTTCATCTTCACCGAGCGCAACGGCATCTACATCATCGACCTGCTCCAGTCGCTGTCGTACATCGACCGCGCCTACGAGTTCGTCAAGGAGACCGTCGCCCACGGCGGCACGGTCATGTTCGTCGGCACGAAGAAGCAGGCGCAGGAGGCCATCGCCGAGCAGGCCACCCGCGTCGGCATGCCCTACGTCAACCAGCGCTGGCTGGGCGGCATGCTCACCAACTTCTCGACCGTCTACAAGCGTCTGCAGCGCCTCAAGGAGCTCGAGCAGATCGACTTCGAGGACGTCGCCGCGTCCGGTCTGACCAAGAAGGAGCTTCTCGTGCTCTCGCGCGAGAAGGCCAAGCTGGAGAAGACCCTCGGCGGTATCCGCGAGATGCAGAAGGTGCCCAGCGCCGTCTGGATCGTGGACACCAAGAAGGAGCACATCGCCGTTGGTGAGGCCCGGAAGCTGAACATCCCGGTCGTCGCGATCCTCGACACCAACTGCGACCCCGACGAGGTCGACTACAAGATCCCGGGCAACGACGACGCGATCCGCTCCGTCACCCTGCTCACCCGTGTGATCGCCGACGCCGTCGCCGAGGGCCTCATCGCCCGTTCCGGCGTCGCCACCGGCGACAAGGGCGAGAAGGCCGCGGGCGAGCCGCTCGCCGAGTGGGAGCGCGACCTGCTCGAGGGTGAGAAGAAGGACGAGGCTCCGGCCGCCGAGGCCGAGAAGCCGGCCGAGGCCGCTGCCGAGGCTCCGGCCGCTGAGGCTCCGGCCGCCGAGGCTCCGGCTGCCGAGGCTCCGGCCGCCGAGGGCGAGCAGGCCTGACGCCGGTCCGTCAGCGTTCGACGGCGGGGGCGGGACATGGCTCCGCCCCCGCTGTTCACCCGTAGGTCGGCACGACGTACGCGGTCCGCGACTACATGTGGGTCGCGACCGTGCGGATCTAAACCAGACTTCGAGAAAGACTCACAGACTCATGGCGAACTACACCGCCGCCGACGTCAAGAAGCTCCGTGAGCTGACCGGCGCCGGCATGATGGACTGCAAGAAGGCGCTGGACGAGGCCGAGGGCAACGTCGAGAAGGCCGTCGAGGCGCTGCGCATCAAGGGCCAGAAGGGCGTCGCCAAGCGCGAGGGCCGCTCCGCCGAGAACGGCGCCGTGGTCTCCATCATCGCCGACGACAACTCCTCCGGTGTCCTGGTCGAGCTGAAGTGCGAGACGGACTTCGTCGCCAAGGGCGAGAAGTTCCAGGCCGTGGCCAACGCCATCGCCGAGCACGTCGCCAAGACGAACCCGGCCGACCTCCAGGCCCTGCTGGCCTCCGAGATCGAGCCCGGCAAGACCGTCCAGGCGTACGTGGACGAGGCCAACGCCAACCTGGGCGAGAAGATCGTCCTGGACCGCTTCGCGCAGTTCGCCGACGGCTACGTCACCGCCTACATGCACCGCACCATGCCCGACCTGCCCCCGCAGATCGGTGTCCTGGTCGAGCTCGACAAGCCGAACGCCGAGGTCGCCAAGGGCGTCGCCCAGCACATCGCCGCCTTCGCGCCGAAGTACCTCTCCAAGGAGGACGTGCCGGCCGACGTCGTCGAGTCCGAGCGCCGCATCGCCGAGGAGACCACCCGCGCCGAGGGCAAGCCCGAGGCCGCGATCGCCAAGATCGTCGAGGGTCGTCTCAACGGCTTCTTCAAGGACGCCACGCTGCTCGGCCAGCCGTACGCGCTCGACAACAAGAAGTCGGTCCAGAAGGTGCTGGACGAGGCCGGTGTCACCCTGAAGCGCTTCTCGCGCATCAAGGTCGGCATCTGAGTCCGTACGCGATCGACGCGCGACCCCCGGAGAAATCCACGAGGAAATCCCGATAGGGTCGACCGCAGTCGTCCGCGCACACCGCCGCACCCCGGCGTGGGGCGGACGGCAGCAGATCTGACGAGGAGGCCATTGCCGCGCATGGGAGCGAAAAGCAACCCCACCGGCAATGGCCTTCTTCGTATGTGCAACACGTGAAAGAGTTGGGATCCCCATGACCACCAAGGCCCAGAAGAGCGACGACGGCAAAGTACGCGGCCGGTTTCTGCTGAAGCTGTCCGGAGAGGCCTTCTCCGGTGGCGGGGGACTGGGCGTCGACCCGGACGTGGTGCACAAGATCGCGCGTGAGATCGCGGCCGTCGTGCGTGACGGCGCCCAGATCGCGGTCGTCATCGGCGGCGGCAACTTCTTCCGCGGCGCCGAACTCCAGCAGCGCGGCATGGACCGTGCCCGCTCCGACTACATGGGCATGCTCGGCACCGTGATGAACTGCCTCGCCCTCCAGGACTTCCTGGAGAAGGAGGGCATCCAGTCCCGCGTGCAGACCGCCATCACGATGGGCCAGGTCGCCGAGCCGTACATCCCGCTGCGCGCCGTGCGCCACCTGGAGAAGGGGCGCGTGGTCATCTTCGGCGCCGGTATGGGCATGCCCTACTTCTCCACCGACACCACCGCCGCCCAGCGTGCCCTGGAGATCGACGCCGAGGCGCTGCTCATGGGCAAGAACGGCGTGGACGGGGTCTACGACTCCGACCCCAAGACCAACCCCGACGCCGTCAGGTTCGACGCCCTCGGCTACGGCGAGGTCATCACCCGCGACCTGAAGGTCGCCGACGCCACCGCCATCACGCTGTGCCGCGACAACAAGCTCCCGATCCTCGTCTTCGAGCTTCTCGCGGAGGGCAATATCGCCCGCGCCGTCAAGGGTGAGAAGATCGGCACGCTGGTGGGTGACCAGGGCAGCCGGGGCTGACCTGGACCAGCCCGGCCGGTGATGTGCGGCCCTGTGAGGGGGCCGGACCCCGGCCGGGGGATGGACAATGTCCTGCCGGTCGGGAACCGTGCAGGAAGAAGACGCGACGCAGCCGGCCGCCGACCGACTTCAGGAACCGCAGCCGGGCCTTACTCAAGACACGCAGGAGCAAGTGGTGATCGAAGAGACCCTCCTCGAAGCCGAGGAGAAGATGGAGAAGGCCGTCGTGGTCGCCAAGGAGGACTTCGCCGCGATCCGCACCGGCCGTGCGCACCCGGCGATGTTCAACAAGATCGTGGCCGACTACTACGGTGCCCCGACGCCGATCAACCAGCTGGCCTCGTTCTCCGTGCCGGAGCCGCGCATGGCGGTCGTGACCCCGTTCGACAAGAGCGCTCTGCGCAACATCGAGCAGGCCATCCGCGACTCCGACCTGGGCGTCAACCCCAGCAACGACGGCAACATCATCCGGGTGGTGTTCCCCGAGCTGACCGAGGAGCGCCGCCGCGAGTACATCAAGGTGGCCAAGGGCAAGGGCGAGGACGCCAAGGTCTCGATCCGCTCGGTGCGCCGCAAGGCCAAGGACGCCATCGACAAGCTGATCAAGGACGGCGAGGTCGGCGAGGACGAGGGCCGTCGTGCGGAGAAGGAGCTCGACGACACCACGGCGAAGTACGTCGCCCAGGTGGACGAGCTCCTCAAGCACAAGGAAGCGGAGCTGCTCGAAGTCTGATGAGCGACTCTTCCTGGGGGGCGCCGCCATCGGCGGGCCAGGCCGGGTACTGGGTTCCCACCGCAGGCGGGCCCGCCCAGCCTGTCCCGGGGGCCGGCCCGGCGGGTCCCGCATACGATGCGCCTGAGGCGCAGCAGACCCGCCCCATGTCCGTTGTGCCCGACGCCCCCGCGTACGGCGGAGGAGACCAGGACGACGACCGGGGGGCCGCTCGGCTGAGCGGCCCCCTGTTCCTGGACGAGACGTATCAGGCCCGGGAACTCCCGGCCGAGACCCAGAACCCGGAGCCCATGCCCGACGCCCCGCAGCCGGCGCCAGCGCCGCAGAAGAAGAGCGCGGGCCGTGACCTGAGCGCGGCCATAGGCGTCGGCGTCGGGCTCGGTGTGGTGATCATCGCGTCCCTGTTCATCGTCAAGGCCGTCTTCGTCGGCGTGATCGCGGTCGCCGTCGTCGTCGGCCTGTGGGAGCTGACCAGCAGGCTCCAGGAGCGCAAGGGCATCAAGGCGCCGCTGGTGCCGCTCGCGGTCGGCGGCGCGGCGATGGTCGTCGCCGGGTACGTGCGGGGCGCCGAGGGCGCGTGGGTCGCCATGGCGCTGACCGCGCTGGCCGCGCTGGTCTGGCGGATGACGGAGCCGCCGGAGAACTACCTCAGGGACGTCACGGCCGGTCTCTTCGCCGCGTTCTACGTGCCGTTCCTGGCCACGTTCGTCGCGATGATGCTCACCGCCGACGACGGTCCCTGGCGGGTGCTCACGTTCCTGCTGCTGACGGTCGTGAGCGACACCGGCGCCTACGCGGTCGGCTGGCGCTTCGGCAAGCACAAGCTCGCGCCGCGCATCAGCCCCGGCAAGACCCGCGAGGGGCTGCTGGGCGCGGTGCTGTTCGCGATGGTCGCCGGCGCGCTGTGCATGCACTTCCTGATCGACGGCGGCCGCTGGTGGCAGGGCCTGCTGCTGGGCCTCGCGGTCGCGGCCAGCGCCACGCTGGGCGACCTCGGCGAATCCATGATCAAGCGGGATCTGGGCATCAAGGACATGGGCACCCTGCTCCCCGGGCACGGCGGCATCATGGACCGCCTCGACTCGCTGCTGCCCACGGCGCCGGTGGTGTGGCTGCTGATGGTGATCTTCGTCGGCTCCGCGTGAGCGGTGGCCGTAGCGGTAGCGGTACGTCTTCTTCGGCCCCCGTCCTGGAACAGGGCGGGGGCCGTTGCCGTACCCGGACCCTCCCCGCGCGGCACCCGGATGCCGCATCTCGACTCGGCGGCCGGCGCCGGCGCGCGGCAGACTCCTTCACAGGACGGCCGTTCCACCGACGCCCGGCGACGCAGCAGGGAGTGAGCCGATGCGCCTCGACCCGACGCCCACCCCGAACGACCCGGCCCTCGCCCCTGCCGACCCGGCCCCCGCCTCCGCTGCCCCCGTCACCGACCTCGTCGCCGCCCCGCCACCCCCGCCCGTCCGGTTCTGGCCCGTCGACGACCTGCCCGCACTCGCCCCCGATCCCCTCCTGGAGGTGCTGCTGCGGGAGGAACCGGTCGCGCGGATCAGGTTGCCGTACGGCGAGGGGTGCGCCTGGCTGGTCACGCGGTACGACGACGTCCGGTTCGTCACCTCGGACCCGCGCTTCTCCCGGGAACGGGTCGCCGGCCGGGCCGTCACCACCATGCGCCCGGTGCCGGTGGCCTCGCAGACGGCGGGCCTGCAGTACATCGATCCGCCCCGGCACACCCGGCTGCGCCGGGTCGTCGCCCGCGCGTTCACCGGGCGGAGCATGCGGCGGCTCCGGCCGCTCGCGGAGCGCAGGGCCGCCGGCCTGCTCGCGGGGATGGAACGCGCCGGCGCCCCGGCCGACCTCATGGAACACCTGCACGGCCCCTTCCCGATCGCCGTGCTCCGCGACTTCCTCGGCGTGGCGGAGGAGGACTGGCATCGCTGGGCCGTGACGGGCGAGGCCCTGCTGTCCGCGTCCGCGGGAGCCGATGCGGAGGAGCGGGCCAGGGAAGCGGCCCTGGTCACCCGGGCCCGGATCACCGAACTGCTCCACAGGCGCCGAGAGGACCCCCGCGACGATCTGGCAGGCGTGCTGGCGCGGGCCGCCGAGGCGGGCGAGATCACGGACGACGAGGCGGTGTCCCTGGCCATCGCCGTCCAGGTCAGCGGCGGTCACGCGGTCCGCAACAACAGCGGTTCGATGATGTACGCGCTGCTCACCCACCCCGGGCTCCTGGACCGGCTGCGCCGTGAGCCGGAGCTGCTGCCCCGGGCCGTGGAGGAGCTGTTCCGCTACGTCCCGCACCGCAACGGCGTCGGCATCCCGCGCGTCACCACGGAGGACGTGGCGGTCGGCGGCCGGCTGATACGGGCCGGCGACGTCGTCTACAACGCCTACCTCGCCGCCAACCGCGACCCCGAGGTCTTCCGCGGCCCGGACGCCCTGGACTTCGACCGCGACAGCCCCGCCCACCTGGCCTTCGGGCACGGCCCGCACCACTGCCTGGCCGCCGTCATGGCCCGCATGGAGGCCGAGGTCATGATCGGCGCCGTACTCACCCGCTTCCCCGGCATCCGCCTGGCCGTGCCGCCCGAGGAAGTCGAGTTCCAGACGCAGGGGCTGATCCGCGGGCCGAGGACCCTGCCCGTGACGTGGTGACAGGCCGGGTGGCAAGAGAAGAACCGGAACCGGACCGGGAACACCGACGGCGACCAGGAACGGCCGCGTCACACACCCGCCGGGCCACCCGTGTGGATCTGCGACACTGGATGCACCATGCCCAAGCCCGGAGAACTGGCAGTAGTTGGGCAGCAACAAGCCCCCTACCAGCGCTTTCGGCGTGGATAGGGGGCCTGGTGTGGGTCACTGGGCCGTCTCTGGGCCGTCAGGCTCGCGCGGGGCCGGGAGAAGCACCCGGTCCACGGCTTTCCTCGTACGCTCCTGGCTCGACGGCATCAGGTGCGCGTACACCCGCAGCGTCAACCCGGGGTCGGAGTGGCCCAGGTACTCGCTCACGGCCTTGATGCTCTCGCCGGCGTCCAGCAGCACCGAGGCGTAGAAGTGCCTCAGGGCGTGCATGCCGTGCTCACGAGCGGACGCGTACTTGCCGTCCTCACCGGCCGCTGCGATCAGACCAGCCGACGCGAGGGCAGGCTTCCACTCTTGGATGTTGAAGTTGCTGCGCCAGACGAGCCCGCTCGCGGTGTTCGTGAACAGGAGACGGGCCGACACCTTTGGACCGTCCGGCTTGCGCCAGGGCAACGTGATCTCGACCGGCTTGAAGGCGTCCATGTGGGCGCGCAGAGCCTCAGCCACCGATGGCGGCAGTGGTACGTCCCGCTCCTTGTTGCACTTCGGCGGAGCGAACACGGCCTTGCCCCTGATCAGCTTCACCTGCCGGACCACCCGGATGATGCTGCTGTCGAAGTCGAGCGCATCCTCAGCCAGTCCCACGATCTCCCCCTGGCGGAATCCGCACCCGGCACCCACGTCCACCATGGGCCGGTAGCGCCGGGGGAGTGCTGCACGGACCGCGCGAACCTGCGCAGGCATCCACGGCACGACGCGACGTTGCTCGGTGGCCGGCGGGCGGACGGACTTTGCGGAGCAAGGGTTGCGAGGCAGCAGCCCATCGTCAACCGCCGCACTGAGCACGGCCCGCACGTCGCCGTAGATGTTGCGTGCGTAGCCGCCACTCACGGCCGGGTCATTCTCCAGCGCACTCACCAGGCCGCGGATGTGCTCCGGGCGGAACGAATCCAGTGGCCGAGAACCGATCAGCCGGAACGCGTGCAGACGCAGGCGTTGTTCGACCACGACCACACTGGCCGGGTCGATGACGTGCGTCTTGAGCCACTTCTCCGCGTAGCTCTTGAAGGTGACGCGAGCTGCACGCGGGTCGATGTACTGACCGCGCGACATGTCCGACGCAATGTCGGTCAGCCACTGCTCGGCGAGGCGCTTCTGCCGATCCGGGAAGCTCTTGGACTTCTCGGTGCCGTCAGGCCCGATGTACCTGGCGCGGTAGCGCATGCCGGTGCCGTAGCGCTCGGTCTTGACCCTGACGAGCTTGCCGTCCGGTCCGGGCTCGGTCTTGTACCAGCGGTCCTGGACGTGGCCGGCCATCAGGCAGCCTCTCCCAGCTGGGAGTCCACCCAGGCCCGCACGTCGCGCGGGTCGAAGCGCAGGTGTCGGCCGACGCGGAAGCCGCGGGGACCGGTGTGCTTCCGGCGCCCCGCTGGGAAGGTCGAACAAAGCAGTTCCCTTCGTCGGCGAGCAGGGCGGGTAGTTCTTCGCGCGCGATCTCGCGGTTGTGCTGGATGTCGCGGCGGATGTTGGCGGCGAGCCAGGATTCGCCGGGGGTGTGGCCGTGGCCGGCGTAGGTCCAGTGGGCGGGGGTGAGCGTGGCGGCCTCGGTCTCTTCGTCGGGGTCGGGCCTGCCGAGGGCGGCTCGTTGCTGGGCGGCGCGGGAGCGCTACAGCGACTGCTGATCTACCCGGCACAGGGCTTCATGATCAGTCAGCCCGTGCCGGACGACGTACGCCAGGCATACGACCGGCTGTGCCGCGAGGGCTTCACCAGCCGACTCCTGGTTACCGGCCACTCCTCTGCCTGACGGTTCTGCGTGACCGCAGCCTGAGAGCTGTTACAGGTTTCTCTACCTCATCAAGCCCCGGCTGCGCTCCGCTCCGCCGGGCGCGCTTCCCGGCTCCGCTCCGCGCGCCGCTCCTGCCTTCGGCCCGCTCCGCGCGCGCTGCGCCGACGCGTGCCCACAGGTGGAGAGGGCCGGTGGCCATGAGCCGATCACCGCATAGAGCGGGCACGGTCAAGGACGATGCCTCCGGCGGGGGATCGGCCGGCACCGGGATGGAGGGGCGCCGTCTCCGGCCGCGGGTTCGTAGTGGCGTGCGCGGGGTGCTCCCATCCCGTACGCCATCGACCCAGGCAGAGTGGAGCAGGCGCGGCCCATGGCGTCCAGGTCGTTCGTGCAGTGGCGCGCTCCACCTGGACGCCATGAACCACGCCCGCTCCACGGTGTGTGGGTCGACGGCGTACGGGATGGGAACCGGGGAGAGTGGTGGGTCGATGAAGGACGCAAGGGTCGCGCATTGATACTCTCTGCCGCTTCGACCCGTACCTCTTTGCTACCCGGCTGCGGGTAGCACGCCCGGGGGCTCAAGTGATCAAGCGGATATACCAAGCAATGGCTGTCTTTGCGATGCTCGGCTTGGCCGGGTGCAGCTCCAGTTCAGGGGCAGAAGGTACGCCAACGTCTTCCTCATCAGCTACGGCTGAAGACGTCACAGGGGCGCCCGAACCGCCAACCACCACTGGTGAGATCGACAGCGCACTCAATGGATCGTGGGTTGCTTTCAATCCCGATTCCACCGTAGGGCTTCACATCAACGGTCATCGAGTCGAACTGCAGAGCAGGGATCAATGCGAAGGCACCGTCACTCAAGAGGGTGATATCCCCACTATTCGATTGAAATGCAAGGCTCCGCATGCAAAACGGACCGTGGGCAAAGTCTGGGGCCTGACAAAAAAGAGCATGACGGTCGAATGGGAAGGGTTCGGTGCTGATAGCTTCCGGCACGCTCCTGAGTCTGGCACCAGTGTCTGACACCAACGACCACGCACGGCAGCGGTCGGCGTCAGACCTCAGCGGACGACCGGCCGAGGCGCAGGGCCGGGTGCTCGACGCCGCCGACTCCCCGTGATCGACCTGATAAGGATGAGCACCGGCCTCAAAGCCTTGACCGCGTGCGGGCGCCCTCCTCACTGTGGGTCGGCGCCGGTCACGTTGACTCGATCACTGAGACTCCTCCGACCTACGGCCCTATGTAGACTCGTATGGTGATCACGGCTGAACAAGCTAGAGAGATTGTTGACGCCCATCTCGCCCAGATGGAGCCATACCCTCCAGAACCGGGCGTTACCGCTGTGATCATCCGAGTCCAGGAACACCGCTTCGGGTGGGAATTTCGGTATCAAAGCTCCATGTACGTGCAGACGGGCAACACGCGAGACATGTGGGTCGGGACCGGACCTATCGTTGTTGACCGCCGCGATGGCCGCCTCGAGGAACTCGGCGGCAGGCAGTTTGGTGACACCGTCGCCGAGTATCAGCGCCTTTACGACCAAGAGACAGCCACGCGCGGGAACCCCTGACCGCGCCCCGGAGCCTCATGTGCCCCTTGCGTGCCCGATCTGGTAGTAGCAGCCGGGGAACAGCGAGGAGTCACGGTAACCAGTCCGGGAACACGCAGGTCAGCGTCTTGCCAGGTCAGACCCCATCCACATACGCGATCTTCCGAACTAGGGACATAGAGGGTGGCTACCGGTACCAGTCGCCATCGCCTGCGAGGGAACGGTGCAGGTAGTCCTCCAGCTCGCGCGCAGCCCACAGCCGACTGTCATTCTCATGGTCCCAGGCGAAGACGTCCGGACGCTCAGGCGTTAGAACGAAGGCGAACTGGTCGCCCCCGCCGTTGTCGCCGAAGAACAGCAGCGGATCGAAGGGCATGTACAGGCCAGAGTAGGTATCGGGGGACCAGAACAGCAGGTTCTGCTCCACAATCCGATCCAGGGGCCATACGACGTCAGTCCCGTACTCGCCGACCATTCCGTTGGTTTCCATCAGCAGAGCAGTCAGCTGCGCCGGCAAGCCTCGGCCAAGGCGCCGTTCCGCCTTGGCTAGAGCAGTCGCGTCAACGGGTGCGCGGAACTCGACCTCGGGCAAGGCCTCGGCAGCGGCTTCTTTCCACATAGGTGCAGCCTAGGCCGAAGGACTGACCGCCCCGACAACAGGCGCTGTACAGCAGCGAAGTACAGCAACCACAGCAACCGCCCTCGGTCGGCAACGCACTTACAGGACCTCAGCGCAACCGGTATGACCGCCGCCAACCGATCCACATATAGCTACGGATCAGATGCTGAGCCTCTGGGGCAGGCCTTATGGCCACGTGGGGATAGACGTGGAGCTGCACTCAGCACGGCCAACGCGTAACTGGCGCAAGTCCCGAGCGACGCTGCTACAGAGTTCGTACGGGCACGGGGACGCGTTGGCCGATGCGATCGGCTCGCTCCGGCTGCTCGGAGTGCCTGGGCGGCTGGCCGCCTTGGATCCGTATGGGGATGCTCTGATAAACGAGCAGGAGGCTGCCGTTGCTCTCGGTGAGGTCCCCGATCTACGGCAACGGTGCACCGATGAGCGTCAGCTCGCTGCCTTGGGCGACCTTGCAAAGTCGCTGGAGCAGTGCGCCGGCACTCCAGGCAGCTATCTGTGGTTCCAGGGCGACTGAAGCCCGTGCCCCATCCGTGCCCGATAGACGGGGAACCACGGTTACTAGCAGGGCTTCCGGACCCGACTCGTCGTGCCCACACGGGAACCCTCGGGCCCGGCCCGGCAGGGTAGCTGTCCGGGCCGTTACCGACCCGGCTTCCAGTCTGTGTCGAGGATGGCTGCGTGCACGGCCGCAACGATCATCGTGATAGCAAGGACGCCACCCATCCAGTTCTTCGGGTTGCCGAGCACCGACCCCAGGATGGCTGAGCCGTAGATGATCGCAGCGTAGATCGCGGGCACGGCCATGCTCACGACACGCTTCTTGGCTGCGATGAAGAAGAGGGGCGGCGCCAGAAGGCCGGCCGATGCCACGACCACTACAACCCAGATGACCTTGTGCAGGGTGGTCGTGTACATGCGGGCACGGATGGGCGCGTTGATGTACGGGTTGCTCACGATCTCCCCTGTTGCTTCGACTGGACAGTCAGTGTGACCTAGGTCATGCGTGGAGGGGGGTGTTCCGGAGAAATCGTGATCCGGAGGCCGGTGCCTGAGCCTGTCCGCTGGGCCGTCTCCGGGCCGTCCGAGGTCGATCAATCGCAACCGCTGACGGCCACTATCGACAGTCGTAGCAGCCAGCAGCCCCAGGTCACCCGAGTCGATCTGCGACACTGGATGCACCATGCCCAAGCCCGGAGAACTCACTTTCGTCGCGCCGCGCGGAGCCAAGAAGCCGCCGCGGCATCTCGCCGACCTCACGCCCGCCGAGCGCAAGGACGCCGTGGCCGGGATCGGTGAGAAGCCGTTCCGTGCCAAGCAGCTCTCGCAGCACTACTTCGCGCGGTACGCGCACGACCCGGAGCAGTGGACCGACATCCCCGCCGGCTCCCGCGCCAAGCTTCAGGAAGCGCTGTTCCCGGAGCTGATGACCGTCGTCCGGCACCTGTCCACCGACCAGGGGACCACGCGCAAGACGCTGTGGCGGCTGTTCGACGGGACGCTGGTCGAGTCGGTGCTCATGCGGTACCCGGACCGGGTCACCATGTGCATCAGCTCGCAGGCCGGGTGCGGTATGAACTGCCCGTTCTGCGCGACCGGGCAGGCCGGGCTGGACCGGAACCTGTCCACCGCGGAGATCGTCCACCAGATCGTGGACGGCATGCGGGCGCTGCGGGACGGCGAGGTGCCCGGTGGGACCGCGCGGCTGTCCAACATCGTCTTCATGGGGATGGGCGAGCCCCTCGCCAACTACAAGCGGGTCGTCGGCGCCATCCGGGCGCTCACCGACCCCGCCCCGGACGGGCTCGGCCTCTCGCAGCGCGGGATCACCGTCTCCACCGTCGGACTCGTGCCGGCCATCCACCGGTTCGCCGACGAGGGCCTGAAGTGCCGGCTCGCGATCTCCCTGCACGCCCCCGACGACGAGCTGCGCGACACCCTCGTCCCCGTGAACACGCGGTGGAAGGTGCGCGAGGTGCTGGACGCCGGGTTCGAGTACACCGAGAAGTCCGGGCGCCGGCTGTCCATCGAGTACGCGCTCATCCGCGACATCAACGACCAGGCGTGGCGGGGCGACAGGCTCGGGCGGCTGCTGAAGGGCAAGCCCGTGCACGTCAACCTCATCCCGCTGAACCCGACGCCGGGGTCGAAGTGGACCGCGTCGCGGCCGGAGGACGAGAAGGCGTTCGTGGAGGCGATCGCCGCGCACGGCGTGCCCGTCACCGTCCGGGACACCCGGGGGCAGGAGATCGACGGGGCCTGCGGTCAGCTCGCGGCCACCGAGCGGTAATCTGACCCCGTCCACATATCTTCATATTCCGACAGGGGAGCGCCACAGCGCTGAGAGTGCGGCACCGGGCCGCAGACCCTCTGAACCTCGCCCAGGTCATTCTGGGTAGGAAGTTCGGTCACCACTCAAGCTGTTGCGCCCTGCCCGGTCTCCCCAGCGGAGCCCGGGCAGGGCCGCGCCTCTTCCTGGCCAACCCCAGGAGGACATCCAGTGCACAACAAGACCTTCGTGGCCGTGGCGGTCGGGTTCGGCCTGCTCGGCCTGTCCGCGTGCGGTTCCGGCACGAGCGGGCCGGCCGCGGACTCCAAGACCGTGACCCTGGTCAGCCACGACTCGTGGGCCGTCTCCAAGAACGTGCTGAAGGACTTCGAGAAGCAGTCCGGGTACAAGGTCAGGGTCCTCAAGGACGGCGACGCCGGGCAGGCCGTCAACAAGGCCGTCCTGACCAAGGACAACCCGCAGGGCGACGTCTTCTTCGGCGTCGACAACACCCTGCTCTCCCGAGCCCTGGACAACGGGCTGTTCCAGCCGTACCTGGCCAAGGGCTACGACACCGTCCGGCCCGAGTTCCGCGTCGACCAGGACAAGCACCGCGTCACGCCCGTCGACACCGGCGACATCTGCGTCAACTACGACAAGGCCTGGTTCAGCGCGCACAAGCTGACCCCGCCGCAGTCCTTCGCGGACCTCGCCGAGCCCGCGTACAAGAACCTCCTCGTCACCGAGAACGCGGCCACCTCCTCGCCGGGCCTCGGCTTCCTGCTCGGCAGCGCCGCCCGGTTCGGGGACAACGGCTGGCAGGACTACTGGAAGAAGCTCAAGGCCAACGGCGTCAAGGTCGTCGACGGCTGGGAGCAGGCCTACTACCAGGAGTTCTCCGGTTCCTCCGAGGGCAAGAAGGCGGGTGGCGACCGGCCGTTGGTGGTGTCGTACGCCTCCTCCCCGCCCGCCGAGGTGATCTACGCCAAGAAGCGGCCCGGCACCGCCCCGACCGGGGTGTCGTACGGCACCTGCTTCCGGCAGACCGAGTACGCCGGACTGCTGAGCAACGCGAAGAACACCAAGGGCGGCAAGGCGTTCCTCGACTTCCTGCTGACCAAGGAGTTCCAGCAGGACATGCCGCTGAACATGTTCGTCTACCCGGTGGTGCGGGGGGCGGCCGTCCCCGCCGACTTCACGAAGTACGGGCCGGCCGCCAAGGATCCCGCGACCGTGGCCCCGGACAAGATCGCCGCCAACCGCGACCAGTGGGTCAAGTCGTGGACGTCACTCGTACTGAAGTGACCGCCCGCGTCAGGGACCGGCGCGGGAGCGCGGTGCGGCTCGGCCTCATGGCCCTGCCCGTCGCGTTCTTCGCGCTGTTCTTCGCCTGGCCCGTGGCCGCGATCGTCGCGCGCGGGCTGAAGACGGACGGCGCCTGGCACCTCGGCCGGATCGCGGGCGTCGTCACCCGGCCGGACATCCGGCACGTGCTGTGGTTCACCACCTGGCAGGCGCTCGCCTCCACCGCGCTCACCCTGCTGCTCGCCCTGCCCGCCGGCTACGTCTTCGCCCGCCTCGACTTCCCGGGCAAGCAGCTGCTGCGGGCCGTCGTCACCGTCCCGTTCGTGCTGCCGACCGTCGTCGCGGGCAGCGCCTTCCTGGCGCTGCTCGGCCGGGGCGGGCTGCTGGACGAGCTGTGGGGGGTACGGCTGGACACCACGGTGTGGGCGATCCTGCTGGCCCACGTCTTCTTCAACTTCGCGGTCGTCGTGCGGACCGTGGGCGGCCTGTGGGCGCAGCTCGACCCCCGGCAGGAGGAGGCCGCCCGGATGCTGGGCTCCTCACCGCTGACGGCCTGGCGGAAGGTCACCCTGCCCGCGCTCGCGCCCGCCGTGGCCGCCGCCGCCCTGATGGTGTTCCTGTTCACCTTCACCTCCTTCGGCGTGGTGCAGATCCTCGGCGGCCCCACCTTCTCCACCCTCGAAGTGGAGATCTACCGGCAGACCTCCGAGGTCTTCGACCTGTCCACGGCCGCCGTCCTCACCCTGGTCCAGTTCGCGGCGGTCGGCGCGGTCCTCGCCGTGCACGCCTGGACGGTACGGCGCCGGGAGACCGCGCTGCGGCTCGTGGACCCGGCGGTGACGGCCCGGCGCCCGCGCGGCGCCGGACAGTGGACCCTGCTCGCCTCGGTCCTCGCCGTCGTCGCGCTGCTGCTGGTCCTGCCCCTTACCGTCCTCGTCCGCCGCTCCCTGGACGCGCCCGGTCTCGGCTACTACCGGGCGCTGACCCGCGCGGACGGCGGTACGTTCCTGGTGGCGCCCGTGCACGCGGTGTGGACCTCGCTGCAGTACGCGGTCGCGGCCACCGCCATCGCCGTGGTGATCGGCGCTCTCGCCGCCGCCGCGCTGGCCCGGCGGGACGCGGGACGGCTGGTGCGGGGCTTCGACGCCCTGCTCATGCTGCCGCTCGGCGTCTCCGCCGTGACCGTCGGCTTCGGCTTCCTGATCGCCCTCGACAGGCCGCCGCTGGACCTGCGCCAGTCCTGGATCCTGGTGCCGCTCGCGCAGGCACTGGTCGGCGCCCCCTTCGTCGTACGGACCATGCTGCCCGTGCTGCGCGCGGTGGACGTCCGGCTCCGGGAGGCGGCGGCCGTGCTCGGCGCCTCGCCCTGGCGGGTGTGGCGGGAGGTGGACCTGCCGCTGGTGCGGCGGGCGCTGCTGGTCGCGTCCGGGTTCGCGTTCGCCGTGTCACTGGGCGAGTTCGGGGCCACCGTGTTCATCGCCCGGCCCGACAACCCGACGCTCCCCGTCGCGGTGGCCCGGTTGCTCAGCCGCCCCGGCGAACTCAACTACGGCCAGGCGATGGCCCTTTCGACGATTCTCATGGTGGTGTGCGCCGCCGCGCTGCTCGTTCTGGAGCGGCTGCGGACCGACCGGACGGGGGAGTTCTAGATGCTGCTGAACCTGGATGCCGCGACCGTGCGCTTCGGCGGGCGGGCCGTGCTCGACGCCGTCGCCCTCGATGTCGCCGAGCAGGAGGTGGTGTGCGTCCTCGGCCCCAGCGGCAGCGGCAAGTCCACCCTGCTGCGGGCCGTGGCCGGGCTTCAGCACCTGTCCGGCGGCCGCGTCCTGCTCGGGGGCCGGGACCAGGCGGGCGTACCCGCGCACCGGCGGGGCGTCGGACTGATGTTCCAGGACCACCAGTTGTTCCCGCAGCGGGACGTCGGCGCGAACGTGGCCTTCGGTCTGCGCATGCACGGCGTCGCCAAGGGCGAACGGGACGCCGAGGTGGGCCGGTTGCTGGAGCTGGTCGGGCTGCCCGGCGCCGCCCGGCGGGCGGTGGCCTCGCTGTCCGGCGGCGAGCAGCAGCGCGTGGCCCTCGCCCGGGCGCTCGCGCCCCGGCCCCGGCTGCTGATGCTGGACGAACCGCTGGGCCAGCTTGACCGTTCGCTGCGGGAGCGGCTGGTGGTCGAACTGCGGGAGTTGTTCGGCCGGCTGGGGACGACCGTGCTCGCCGTGACGCACGACCAGTCGGAGGCGTTCGCGCTGGCCGACCGGGTGGTGGTGATGCGGGACGGGCGGATCGCCCAGTCCGGGACGCCGCTCGAGGTGTGGCAGCGGCCCGCCGACGCGTTCGTGGCCCGCTTCCTCGGCTTCGAGAACGTGGTCCCGGCGACCGTCGCCGGCACCGCCGCCGACAGCCCGTGGGGCAAGGTGCCGGTGCCCGACGGGTCCGCGCAGGGCCACCGCACGGTCCTGGTCCGCCCGGCCGGCGTCCGGCTCGTGCCCGCCGACCAGGGCCTGGCGTGCACGGTGACCGCGCGCACCTTCAAGGGCACCCATGTGGCCGTCCGCCTCCAGCCGGCGGACGGCCCCCGGCTGGAGGCGGCCTGCCCGCTGCGGGACGCGCCGGAGCCCGGCGCGCCGGTCGGCGTGGAGTTCGACGCGGCCGAAACGGTCGTGCTCGACTGATCAACGCGCCCCTGGCGAAAAGGCGCCGGTCCGCAGGGGCGTGGGCACGAGAAGGCGACGGTCGCCCCGCGCGGCCCGCTCACCTAGGTGCCGGCGTTCTGAGCGGACCTCGTTCGGCTGACGCGCCCCGGCCCGCCCCCCTGGGTGCGGGGGACGGGCCGGGACGTGGTACCGAGGTGCGGTCAGCCGTTGCGGCTCGCCCCGCGGCGGCGCATGCCGAACCAGACGGCGCCGCCGCCGGCGACGACCAGGAGCGCCGCGACACCGGCTATCAGACCGGTGTTGGAGTTCGCACCGGTCTCGGCGAGGTTGGACTCACCGGCGGCCGGGGACGGCGCGTTCCCGGAGGTGCCGGCCGGGGCGGAGCTCGACCCGGAGGCGGACGGGACCGGGGTCGCCGGCTGGGCCGGGGCGGACTCGCTCGGCGACGACGACGGCGTCGCCGAGGGCGACGGGGTCGCGCTGGCCGTCGGCTTCGGGGTCTCGCTCTCGGTCGTGCAGGCGGTGGACGGGGTCACCAGGTCCGGCTGGATGTCCTCGTCGACGATGTTCCCGGCCTTGACGTGGATCCGGTAGGTGGCACTCGGCTTCCAGTCCTCGGAGAAGGTGATCCGGGCGCCCTCCTTGGACCCCGTGACCGGCTGCTCGCCGACCTTCGTCTCGATGCCGCCGACGCCCTTGAGGAAGACGCTGACGGTGGCGTCCTTGGCGGACGCGTCCGTGTCGGTAACGACGATGACGCCCTTGTCACCGTCGCACTTGGCTTCGGCGGAGAAGTCCTTGATGTTGCACGCGAGGGCCGAGCCGGCCAGTCCGAGCACCAGCGCCGCCGACCCGGAGGCGACACCCAGGACGCGTGCGGAACGGCGTACGCCGCGGAGAGTCATGGACAACGTTTGTCCTTTACAGAGTGCAATTGCGGGGGGTGGAGGGGGAGTTGGGGCGTCGGACGAGACGACGGACAGCTGAGGCCCCAGCATCCCCGGGAGGCTCCCAGGTTTATAAGCGCTCCATAAGAAGTGTCAACGCGCAGGCCGTCAACGGCCGTTGACTTTGCCCGCTTATTAACCGCCCAGACGTTTGAGCGCGTCCGGAGCCTGCTCGATCCGGTCAACGAGGGCGATACGGGACTCCATGGCCCGCCCCCGCGCCAGCGACCGGAGCAACGGCCAGACCGGCAGCTCCCGCGTCCAGTGCCCGCTGTCCACGAGCACCATCGGGGTCGGCTCGCCGCGCGACTCGTAGTAGTTGGGCGTCGCGTTGTCGAAGACCTCCTGCACGGTCCCGGCGGCGCCCGGCAGGAAGACCACCCCGGCGGTGGAGCGGGCCAGCAGGCCGTCCTCGCGGGTGGCGTTGGCGAAGTACTTGGCGATGTGCGCGGCGAAGGCGTTCGGCGGCTCGTGGCCGTAGAACCAGGTGGGGATGCCCACCGAGTCCCCGCCGCCCGGCCAGCGCTCGCGCACCTCGAACGCGGCGCGCGCCCACTCGCTGACCGACGGCCGGAACGAGGGCGTCTTGGCGAGCAGCCGGAGCGCGTCGTCCAGCATGCCGTCGGCGAACGGGGCGGCGTAGGCGCCGAGGTTGGCGGCCTCCATCGCGCCCGGTCCGCCGCCGGTGGCGACCGTGTAACCGGCGCGGGCGAGTTCGCGGCCGAGCCGGGCTGCACCGGCGTACGCTTCGGTCCCACGGGCCATCGCGTGGCCGCCCATGACGCCCACCACCCGGGCTCCGGCGAGGAGTTCGTCCAGCGCGTCGGAGACGGCGTCGTCGTGTATCGCGCGGAGCATCGAGGAGAAGACGTCTCCGTCGGCCTTCGTGCGCTGGTACCAGGCGTAGGCGCGTGCGTCCGGCGTCACCTCGTACCCCGTGTCCAGTGACTCGAACAGTTCGCCGGGGGTGTAGACGAAGGCGCGGTACGGGTCGAACGGGAGCCCGGGTACCGGCGGGAACACCAGGGCCCCGGACGCCCGGACCCGGGCGGCGGCCTCCGGGTCCATCGGGCAGCCGAGGAAGACGGCTCCCGTGGTGTCGAGGCGGAGCAGGACGTCCGTACGGCTGGTCAGGTCGACGGCCTGGACCCGGAACCGGGCGAGCGAGCCGTGTTCGGCGACGGCCTCGTCGAACTCGGCGAGCGACTCTATCTCGCGGTCGTGGGCGGCGCGGTGCGGCTGGGCGGGTGTCGGTTGCACCCGCCCATGCTGGCACGGATGTTCGGGCCGCGCGGTCAGCCCTGGACGGCCGCCGGGTCCATCCACACGACCTCCCAGGTGTGGCCGTCGAGGTCGTCGAAGGCACGGCCGTACATGAAGCCGTGGTCCTGGGTCCGGCCGCTCGCCGTGCCGCCGGCCGCGACGGCCCGGTCGACCAGCTCGTCCACCTTCTCGCGGCTCTCGGCGCTCAGACAGAGCAGCACCTCGCTGGTCGTCGTCGCGTCGGCGATCTCCTTGTCGGTGAAGGTCGCGTAGAACGGCTTGGTCAGCAGCATCGCGACGATGCTGTCGCTGATCACCACGGAGGCCGCCTTGTCGTCGCTGAACTGCGGGTTGATCGAGTAGCCGAGTTCCGTGAAGAACTTCTTCGAGGCGTCCAGGTCGTTCACGGGCAGGTTCACGAAGATCATCTGCTGGTACATGCGGGCCTCTCCCGTCCGGGTGGTGCGCGTTCGTCGCGTTCGGTGGGTAGACCGGCGGCCCGCGCCGAACTCATCGGCGACCGCCGGGGTTGCTCTCAGCTGAGCGGCAGCACCGACAGCGCGGCGATCCCGAGGGTGAGCGGAACGAACAGGACCAGCAGGGCCGCCGCGCGGAGGGCGGCGGCACCGCGCAGCATCCCGGCGGGCGCGCCGAGGCGGAGCAGCGCGGCGATGGTGTCGGCACGGCACTGCCGGGCCTCCACGGCCGCGGTGAGCAGGGTGGCGAGCGTGGAACCGGCGACGACGAGCGCGCCGAGGGCGGACAGCGGCCCGGAGGCGGAGCCCGGGCCGGTGCCGTCGTACAGGGCGGTCATGGCGTAGCCGGCGGACGCCACCGCGCACACCACGCCCAGCGGGCGGCCGATCCGGGCGGCCTCCGCCATGAGCACCCGGCCGGCGAGCAGCCTCAGCGCTCCCGGGCGCGTGGACTGCAGGAGCCGTCCGCACAGGTGGGTGAGGCCGGGGGCGGCCAGGACGAGACCGGTGGCGGTGAGCAGCCAGCCGAGGAGCACGGCGAGGGCGGGGGCGGGCGCGGTGCGGCCGGAGTAGGCCTGTACGGCCAGTCCGGCGGTGACGAGGGCCACGCCCCAGGGGAGGCCGGCCGGGGGCCGGACCTCGGTGTCCGGCGCCGGTGCGGAGGGCTCGGGGCCGGCTCCGGTACCCGGCGCCGGTGCGTCGCCGTCCGTGACCGTCGCCCCGGCGGCACGGCCGCCCGTGGCGGACGGGTTCGCCGCGGCCGGTGCCTTCGGCCTTGTCGCCCGTCCCCTGAAGCGTCCCGCCGCTCTGAACGTCTCCTTCCCCGGCGACCCCCCGTACGCGCCGAAGCGGCCGAAGCCCCGGCCGGTGCGGGGCGGCGGGACCGGGTCCCTCGGGCGCAGGGCCAGGGCCACCGCCGCCGTCGCCGTGGCCGGGAGCAGGGCGAGGAGGGTCAGGGTCGCCGGGAGGGGGAGGGAGCGGTCCGCCGCCAGCATGCCCGCGGCCGCGCCGTCGAACGGCATGCCCGTCAGGTCGCCGCGCAGGTGGAGGAAGACCAGCAGGGCCAGCAGCGAGCCCAGGGTGCAGGACAGGGCCGTCGTCAGCGCGGAGACGGCCATGAGGCGGGCCGGGCCCAGGCCCACGGCGGACAGGCCGGGGCGCGGCCGGGTGCCGGGGTCGGTGCGGGCGACCGCGAGCGCGAGGTACACCGTGGCGGCGAGCGGCACCGCGCACCAGGCCAGGCGCTGCGCGGAGGCGCTCGCGGCCTCCGGGTGCTTCAGGGCGTGCGCGAGGCAGGACAGCAGCAGGAAACCGGTGCCCGCCGAGGCCGCGGCCACCAGCAGGCGGCGCAGCTGGACGGCGGGCCGGGCGGCACGGGTCAGGCGGAGAGCGAGCACGCGGCCCGGCCTTCCGTGTCGGGGCTGTCCGGCAGGTGCACGGTGTGCACGCGCCGCCCGTCCAGCAGGGCCACCGTACGGTCGGCGAGGGCGGCGGTCTCGGCGTCGTGCGTGGCGAGGACGACCGTGATGCCGTGCGAGCGGGCCGCCGCGGTGAGCGTGCGCAGGACGTGGCCGCGGTCGGCGCGGTGCAGCGGGGCCGTGGGCTCGTCGGCGAAGAGGACCGTGGGCCCGGGGGCGAGCGCGCGGGCGATGGCGACGCGCTGGCGTTCGGCGTGCTGGAGGTCGCGGGGGCGGCTGCGGGCCTTCTCGCCGACGTCCAGCCGCTCCAGCCACTCCAGCGCGGCCACCTTGGCCCGGCGGCGCCCGGCGCCGCGCAGCATCAGCGGGAGCGCGGCGTTCTCCCAGACGTTCAGCTCGGGGACGAGGAACGGCTCCGGGTCGATCCAGCCGAAGCGGTCCCGGCGCAGCCGCTCGCGGGCCATCGGGCCGAGGGTGTGCACGGGGGAGCTGTTGAACCAGACCTCGCCGCACCGCACCGGCTCCAGGCCGGACAGGCAGCGCAGCAGGGTCGTCTTGCCGCTGCCGCGGGGTCCGCTCACGGCGAGGATCTCGCCCTGCCGTACGCCGAGCGAGATCCCGGCGAGTCCGGGGGAGCCGTCGCGGTGGGTGAAGTGCAGGGAGCGTGCCCAGAGCACGTCGTTGTCCGGCGGAGCCTCCATGGGCGTACACCTCGGTTCAGATCCGTTTTTCCCGTGCCTGTTCCCCCGTCCGGGGGAACGAAGGCAGGGCCGATCGGTCACTGGCACGCTAGGCAGGTCCCGGACGGGAGCCCGGACAGCACACGGCCCCGGGCCGCCGTTCTCACTCGAACGGAGGGCGCCGGGGCCGGGTTCGGTCATCCCGTCGGATGATCAGAGCTTGGTCCACGCCTCCGTGAGGGTGGCCCGCAGGATCTGCTCGATCTCGTCGAAGGTCCCCTGGTCGGAGATCAGCGGCGGGGCGAGCTGGACGACCGGGTCGCCGCGGTCGTCGGCACGGCAGTACAGGCCGTTGTCGAACAGCGCCTTGGAGAGGAAGCCGTACAGGACGCGCTCGGTCTCCTCCTCGTTGAAGGACTCCTTGGTGTTCTTGTCCTTCACCAGTTCGATGCCGTAGAAGAAGCCGTTGCCGCGGACGTCGCCGACGATGGGCAGGTCGTGCAGCTTCTGGAGCGTCTGGAGGAAGGCGCCCTCGTTGTCCAGCACGTGCTGGGTGAGGTTCTCGCGTTCGAACAGGTCCAGGTTGGCGAGGCCCACCGCGGCCGACACGGGGTGGCCGCCGAAGGTGTAGCCGTGCAGGAAGGTGTTGTCGCCCTTGTAGAACGGCTCGGCGACGCGGTCGGAGACGATGCACGCGCCGATCGGGGAGTAGCCCGAGGTCATGCCCTTGGCGCAGGTGATCATGTCCGGGACGTAGTCGAACTTGTCGCAGGCGAACATCGTGCCGAGGCGGCCGAAGGCGCAGATGACCTCGTCCGACACGAGCAGCACGTCGTACTGGTCGCAGATCTCGCGCACGCGCTGGAAGTAGCCGGGCGGCGGCGGGAAGCAGCCGCCGGCGTTCTGCACCGGCTCCAGGAAGACCGCGGCGACGGTTTCCGGGCCCTCGAAGAGGATCTGCTGCTCGATCTGGTCGGCGGCCCAGCGGCCGAAGGCCTCCGGGTCGTCACCGAAGATCGGGGCGCGGTAGATGTTGGTGTTCGGCACCTTGTGCGCGCCCGGGACGAGCGGCTCGAACGGCGCCTTCAGGGCCGGCAGGCCGGTGATCGACAGGGCGCCCTGCGGGGTGCCGTGGTAGGCGACCGCGCGGGAGATGACCTTGTACTTGGTCGGCTTGCCCTGGAGCTTGAAGTACTGCTTGGCGAGCTTCCAGGCGGTCTCGACGGCCTCGCCGCCGCCGGTGGTGAAGAAGACCTTGTTCAGGTCGCCCGGGGCGTAGTCGGCGAGGCGCTCGGCCAGCTCGACGGCCTTGGGGTGGGCGTAGGACCACACCGGGAAGAAGGCGAGCTCCTGGGCCTGCTTGAAGGCGGTCTCGGCGAGTTCCGTGCGGCCGTGTCCGGCCTGGACCACGAACAGACCCGCGAGACCGTCGAGGTAGCGCTTGCCCTTGTCGTCGTAGATGTAGGTGCCCTCGCCCCGCACGATGGTCGGTACGGGGGAGTTCTCGTACGAGGACATGCGGGTGAAGTGCATCCACAGGTGGTCGTACGCGGTGCGGCTGAGGTCCTTGCTGCTCACGGTTATCGGGTCCTCACGGTTATCGGGTTCCCCACATGTAGGTCTGCTTCTTGAGCTTCAGGTAGACGAAGCTCTCGGTGGAGCGCACTCCGGGCAGGGACCGGATGCGTTTGTTGATGACGTCCAGCAGGTGGTCGTCGTCCTCGCAGACGATCTCGGCGAGGATGTCGAACGAGCCCGCGGTCATCACCACGTACTCGACTTCCGACATGTCAGTCAGCGCGTCCGCGATCTTCTCGACATCGCCCTCGGCGTTGATCCCGACCATCGCCTGCCGGCGGAAGCCCACGGTGAGCGGGTCCGTGACGGCGACGATCTGCATCACGCCCTGGTCCAGCAGCTTCTGCACGCGCTGCCGCACGGCCGCCTCGGACAGGCCGACGGCCTTGCCGATCGCGGCGTACGGCCGGCGGCCGTCCTCCTGGAGCTGCTGGATGATGGCGAGGGAGACGGCGTCCAGCTGGGGACTGCCGCCGTTCCTTGACTCGCGGGACGGGTCCCTCTGGTCTGCGCTTCGACTGGCCACGGCCTCACTGTGCACGACGTCTCGACAGTTTCGCAAGGCCCGAGCGATGAAATTCGTTGTTTACGGGACCACACCTTGCGGATTTCGCAGAACTGGTCGCGCTGGGGGTGTTGAAAACGTCGGCGCGCCGACTAGGGTGGGTGTCTCAGAGATCGGACAGCTTGAACCAGATCAGGAGGCCGGCAGTGAGCACCGAGCTGCGTCGTCTGCGCAACTACATCGACGGTGAGTTCCGGGACGCCGCCGACGGACGGACCACCGAGGTGGTCAACCCGGCGACGGGCGAGGCGTACGCCACCGCGCCGCTGTCCGGGCAGGCGGACGTGGACGCCGCCATGGAGGCCGCCGCCCGTGCCTTCCCGGGCTGGCGCGACACCACGCCGGCCGAGCGCCAGAAGGCCCTCCTGAAGATCGCCGACGCCTTCGAGGAGCGCGCCGAGGAGCTGATCGCGGCCGAGGTGGAGAACACCGGCAAGCCGGTCGGGCTCACCCGCTCCGAGGAGATCCCGCCGATGGTCGACCAGATCCGCTTCTTCGCGGGCGCGGCCCGGATGCTGGAGGGCCGCTCGGCGGGCGAGTACATGGACGGGATGACCTCGATCATCCGCCGTGAGCCGGTCGGCGTCTGCGCGCAGGTCGCGCCGTGGAACTACCCGATGATGATGGCGGTGTGGAAGTTCGCCCCGGCCATCGCCGCCGGCAACACGGTCGTCCTGAAGCCGTCGGACACCACCCCGGCCTCCACCGTCCTGATCGCCGACATCATCGGCTCGATCCTGCCCAAGGGCGTCTTCAACGTCATCTGCGGCGACCGCGACACCGGCCGCATGATGGTCGAGCACGACATCCCGGCCATGGCCTCCATCACCGGTTCCGTGCGCGCCGGCATGTCCGTCGCCGAGTCCGCGTCCAAGGACCTCAAGCGGGTCCACCTGGAGCTGGGCGGCAAGGCCCCGGTCGTCGTCTTCGAGGACACCGACATCGCCAAGGCCGTCGAGGACATCTCCGTGGCGGGCTTCTTCAACGCCGGCCAGGACTGTACGGCCGCCACCCGCGTCCTCGTGCAGGAGTCCATCCACGACGAGTTCGTGGCCGCGCTCGCCAAGGCCGCGTCCGAGACGAAGACCGGCCGGCCGGACGACGAGGACGTGCTGTTCGGCCCGCTGAACAACCCCAACCAGCTCAAGCAGGTCTCCGGCTTCATCGAGCGCCTCCCCGCCCACGCCAAGGTCGAGGCGGGCGGCCAGCAGGTCGGCGACAAGGGCTACTTCTACGCCCCGACCGTCGTCTCCGGCCTGAAGCAGGACGACGAGATCATCCAGAACGAGGTCTTCGGCCCGGTCATCACCGTCCAGTCCTTCACCGACGAGGACCAGGCCGTCGAGTGGGCCAACGGCGTCGAGTACGCCCTCGCGTCCTCCGTCTGGACCAAGGACCACGCCCGCGCGATGCGCATGTCCAAGAAGCTCGACTTCGGCTGCGTGTGGATCAACACCCACATCCCGCTGGTCGCCGAGATGCCGCACGGCGGCTTCAAGAAGTCCGGCTACGGCAAGGACCTGTCGGCGTACGGCTTCGAGGACTACACCCGCATCAAGCACGTGATGACGTCGCTGGACGGCTGACGGCTGACGGCCGACGGGGCTGATTGTCCGTGGACACGGTGGGACGGCATGCTTCCGGGGTGTTCCGGACCCCTTCCCGCACGCCCTGGCCGTCCCGCCGTTCCCTCCTCGCCGCCCTCGGGGGCACCGCCGCGCTCGGTGCCCTCGCCGGCTGCGGGGTGCCCGCGGCGTACGTGACGCCCGGTGACCGGGCCGTCGCCGACGCGTCCGCCCGCGACAACAAGCTGACCTGGGCGAACTGGCCGCTCTACATCGACACCGCCGACGACGACCCCGGCCGGCGGCCCACGCTGGAGGGGTTCGGGAAACGCACCGGGATCTCCGTCGACTACGTCGAGGAGATCAACGACAACGACGAGTTCTTCGGCAAGATCAGCCCCGCGCTGATGAGCCACCGGTCCACCGGCCGCGATCTGATCGTCATCAGCGACTGGATGTGCGCCCGGTTCGTCCGGCTCGGCTGGGTACAGGAGATGGACCGCGCCCGCCAGCCGAACGTGGCGCGGCACCTGGACCCGCTGCTGCGCTCGCCCGCCTTCGACAAGGGCCGCCGGTTCACCGTGCCCTGGCAGTCCGGCATCACCGGCATCGCCTACAACCGCCGCGGGCTCGGCCGCGAGATACGGTCCGTCTCCGACCTGTGGGCCAAGGACCTCAAGGGACGCGTGACCCTGCTGTCGGGCCTGGACGAGTCGTTCGCGCTGCTCATGCAGGGCAACGGCGTCGACATCACCCGGTGGACCGCGGACGACTTCCACCGGGTCTGCGACCAGGTGGAGCGGCAGGTCCACCGGGGCCAGATACGCCGGTTCACCGGCAACGACTACACCAAGGACCTGGTCAGCGGGGACGTCCTCGCCTGCCAGGCGTACTCCGGCGACGTCATCCAGCTCCAGGCGGACAACCCCGACATCCGCTTCGTCGTCCCCGAGGAGGGCGCCGAACTGTGGTCGGACTCCCTGATGATCCCCGACCGGGCCCGCCACAAGGCCAACGCCGAGCGCCTGATCGACTACTACTACGCCCCCGAGGTCGCGGCCCGGCTCGCCGCCTGGGTGAACTACGTCTGCCCGGTCCCGGCCGCCCGCGAGGTCCTGGCCGCCGCCAAGGACAAGGACACCGCGGCCCTCGCCGGCAACCCCCTGATCTTCCCGGACTCCGGCATGCGCCGCCGCCTCGCCGTCGCCCGCGACATCACCTCCGCGGAACGCCCGGAGTTCACCCGGCGGTGGAACGGGATCGTGGGGTTCTAGGCCCCGGCGCGCGGCCGGCCGGCGGCGGGGCCGGGGTCACTTCAGGCCGCTGAGCATGACGCCCCTGACGTAGTGCTTCTGGAGCAGCAGGAACAGGAGCAGGACCGGCAGGACGCTCAGGACGAGGCCGGCCATGACGATGGGCATCGTGCGGGCCGGGTCGACGTGGTCCTGGAGCAGCTGGATGCCGACGGGCAGGGTCATCACGTCCGGGTTGGCGGTCGAGACGAGCAGCGCCCAGATGTACTCGTTCCAGGCGTCGACGAAGGTCAGCAGCCCGAGCGTGACCAGGACCGGCTTGGTCTGCGGCACCACGATCCGCCACCACACGGCGAACTCCCCGGCCCCGTCGATGCGCGCCGCCTCCAGGACCTCGTCCGGGATCGCGACCATGAACTGGCGGGTCAGGAAGATCCCGAAGCCGTTGACGAGGAACGGCACGGCGAGCGCCGCGATGCTGACGGTCAGGCCGGCGCCGCCGCGCCCGGACAGGTCGTTGCCGCCCGCCAGCGGCCAGTGCACCAGGATCAGGAAGTGCGGGACGAAGAAGAGGAACGGCGGGAACATCATCGTGGACAGCACGAGGCGGAAGACGAAGTCGCGGCCGGGGAAGCGCAGTTTGGCGAGCGCGTAGCCCGCCAGGGACGACGTCAGCAGCACGGAGCCGGTGATCAGCGCGGTGGCGACCACGCTGTTGCGGAAGAGCACCGGCAGGTCCAACTGGCGCACCGCCGCCCGGTAGTTGGAGAGGTCGAACGCCTGGGGCAGGAAGCGGTACGGCAGCGTGCCGGCCTCACCGGGGCCCTTGAAGGACGTCATCACCATGTCGAGGAACGGCACCACCGTGAGCACGGCGCCGGTCACGACCACGAGGTACGACAGCCACGGCACACCACGGCGGCCGGCGCCCCTTTTCCGCGTCACGCGTCCTCCCCCGTGCGCCGGAACCACCACAACTGCGCCAGCGTGACCGCGAGGACCACCACGAACAGCACGAACGCCGCGGCGCTCGCGGTGCCCCAGTCGCCGTAGCCGAAGGCCAGCCGGTACATCTCCAGCGCGGCCACGTCGGTCGCGTCACCCGGCCCGCCCCTGGTCATCACGGTGATCAGCGCGAACGACTGAAGACCGGTGAGGAACTGGGTGACGCACACGAACAGCAGCGACGGCCGCAGCAGCGGCAGGGTGATCCTGCGGAAGACGGTGACCGGCCCGGCGCCGTCCAGCGCGGCGGCCTCGTAGTACGACTCCGGGACGGACTTCAGCCCGGCGGTCAGCACGAGGACCGCCGAGCCGAGCGAGGCCCACGCCTGGACGACCACGACCGAGGGCAGCGCGGTGTCCGGGTCCGCGAGGAACGCCACCGAGTCCAGCCCGACGGCGTTGAGGACGCCGTTGACCAGACCGCCCGGCTCGTACATGTACTTCCACACGTTGCCGACGGCGACGACGGTCGTGACGATCGGCAGGAAGTACAGGGTGCGCCACAGCCCCTGGAACCGCAGCCTGTCGATGCAGGTCGCGACGAGCACCGAGCCCGTGAGGGCGAGGGCGACGGTGCCCAGGGCGAACAGCAGCGTGTTGGTGAGGACCGGCGTCAGGAACGTCGACCCGTCCGCGACAAGGCCGGTGAAGTTGTCCAGGCCGGCCGGCTCGATGTCGCCCAGCGCGAACCCGGACCAGTGGGACGTCGACAGCAGCAGCGCGAAACCGAGCGGCAGCACCAGGAAGACCGCGAAGAACAGCAGCACCGGCGCCAGGAAGAGGTAGGCGACGACACTCTGGCGGCGCCGGTGGCGGACGCGGCCGTCGACGGCGGGCCGGACGGCCCGTTCGCGCGGGGCCCCTTCGGCCGCCTCCGGCACCAGGGCGTTCACCATGCGCGCGCCACCTCCTGATCGACCTGACGGCGGGTGAGGCGCAGCGCCTCCTCGACCGACCGCCGGCCGGTCCACAGCCCCTCGATGTTCGTGCGCAGCAGCGACTTGGCCTGCTGCGCGCCCGGCACGTTCGGCTCCGGCACCGCGTAGGCCAGCGCGTCCAGGAAGGGCCGCAGGTTCGGATCGCCGGCCCCGCCCTTCCCGCCGCCCGCGCCCAGGAGCGCCCGCATGTCGTCGGCGCGGCCGGTCAGGGAGCCGACCGCCACCTGGAGGGCGCTCATCCGGGTCGCCACCGCACCCTTCCCGGCGGCCGCCCGCTCGGCGTTGAGCCAGCGCAGGAACTCCCACGCCTCGCGCGGGTGCGCACTGGCCGTGTTGACCCCGAGCATGAACCCGGTGCAGAGCGTGGCGCGGGTGCCGCCCGGCTCGGGCAGGGGCAGCGGCGCGACGCCGACGTCGCGGTAGTCCGCGCCCATCTCGCTCTTCAGGCTGGCGGTCCACCAGCCGGCGCTGATCACCATGGCCACCTGCCCGGACGGGAACGCGCGGTAGACGTTGACCCCGGGGGAGCTGGCCCCCCTGGTGACGAGGCGGTCCTCCAGGCCGAAGACGGCCCGGCCCGCCGGTGAGTCGATGCCGGTGCTCCTGCCGTCCGCCGAGACGAACGCCCCGCCGGCGGCGTTGAGCAGCGCGAGCGTCTGGCCGACGGTGGTGGAGTCGTCGTAGACCGACAGGCCGAAACCCTGGACGAGCGTGTTGCCGTACGGGTCCCGCCTGGTGGTGCGGTAGGCGGTCTCCTCCAGCTCTCGCCAGGTGCGCGGCGGCCCGTCGACGCCGGCCGCGCGCAGCAGCCGCTTGTTGTAGTACAGGGCGTACGTCTGGAGTTCGGTGGGGTAGCCGTACACCCGGCCGCCCACCGACGCCGCGCCGACCGCGGCGGCGCTGTAGCCGCGCCGGATCTCCTCCGCGTGCTCGTCCGGAGCGGGCCGCAGGACGCCGGCCCGGACGAGCTGGCCGTTCCACAGGCAGTACGGGTGGAGGATGTCGGCGCCCTGGCCGGCGGCCTGCCGGACCATGAACGTGGTCAGCAGGTCCGTGAACTCCACCGCCGTCGTCCGCACCTTGACCCGGTCGTGCGTGGCGTTCCACTCGTCCACCGGGCCCCGCAGCGCCTCCTTGAGCTCCCCGCTCGCGTAGTGGGAGAGGATGGTGAGGACGATGGGGTCACCGGGCCGCCCGGTGCCCCGGTGCGGCGCCGCGCAGCCGGTGGCGAGCAGTGCCGAGGGGAGCGCCAGCGCGAAGTGACGGCGGCTCAGGCGCGTGGTGCGGCGCGGTGGCCGGCGGCCGGGCGGGCCGTCGGTGCGGCGGGGCTGAGTCATCGGGCGGCCTCCCGGCGCAGCACGCGGAACACCCGGGTCGTGGTGAAGCCGGCCGCGCGGTACAGCCGGCCCGCCGGGGACCGCTCGCCGGTCCACAGGAACCACGCGGAGTGCGCGCCGCGCGCCCGCATCCGCTCCAGGACCAGGTGGAGCAGGACCGTGCCGAGCCCGGTGCCGCGCATCTCCTCCAGCACGCCGAACGGCCCGAACCGCTCGTCCGCCGACGCGTACGCGCCGTGCATCGCCCACCCGGCCAGGCGGCCCGACGGGTCCCGGGCGACGACGATCCGGTCCAGCGGCGTGCCGGCGGCCAGGCAGCCCCGGATCGCCCGCGCCCAGTCCGGGTTGAAGCGTCCGGCGAGCGCGAGCAGGTCCACCAGGTCGTCGTCGGACGGGGTGGCGAACCGGTGGCCGCGGGCCGTCAGCTCGTCGTGGCGGCGCGCGGCCACGCCGGGGAAGCGGTAGCCGACCAGGCAGCGGTCCATCGCCGCCGCCTCGTACAGCGTCCGGAAGCCCAGCGAGTCGAGGAGCTTCGCCGCCTCCGGGTACGTCTCGGCGTCCAGCCCGGGCAGGACGTAGTTCGGGGTGTACGAGGAGAAGTCCACGCGGGTGCGGCCGTGACCGTGCAGCCAGTCGAGGGCGTCGGTCACCAGCCGGCGGCCGAGGCCGCGCCCACGGGCGGCCGGGTCGACGAAGAAGAACGGGATCCAGCCCTGCTCCGGCTCCAGGTCGGTGCCGCTCATCGGCGTCAGGCGGCGCACCGCGTAGGCCGCGCCGACGACCCGGTCGCCGTCGACGGCGACCCGGAGCCCCTCCGGATCGAAGTTGGCGTCGAGCAGCACCAGGGAGCGGAAGCGGTCCGGGGTGAGGGGATCGGCCGGCGCGCTCCGCCGCCAGGCCTCCACCAGCCCGGGCCCGTCACCCACGCGGAAACCGCGCGTCCCGGCCCCGGATGTCGTCGTGCGGTCGGTCATCGACGGCGGTGTCCTTCCTGCGCGGGTGCGGGGCAGTGGGCGGCGAGGGCGGTCGGTACGGCCTCGGTGCCGGGGCGGGGCGTACGACGGCGGCCGCGGGCTCAGGGGTAGAGCAGCACGTCGGCGCCGGCCCAGTCGGCGGGTGGTGCCGGTGGGTCGCACAGCGGCAGCGGGTCGTCGCCCGCGTCGACGGCGCGCCGCAACCGGTCGGAGATTCGATCCCGGTCGTCACCGCGGCGCGGTCGTCCGTGCTCATCCGTTGCCCCGTCTGCCGGTGACGTCTCGAAGGGTGGGGCGCAATTTACTGGGATGTCCGGGAATTTCGCAATGATTCAGGGAGGTTCGTTCCGATTCGGCGGTACCCGTCACCTCGCTCGCAAGGTTTTGAACATGTTCAATTCCACGCGTACGCTGCTTCCATGAGCGACAGAGCCGCCCTGCTCAAGGGCATCCGCGTCTGGCTGGCCCTCTTCGTCGTGTGCCTCGCCCTCAGCGGGGCGACCGCCTTCCCGCTGGTGCACGAACTGCGCTGGACCGAGAGCGCGTTGCGGGCGCTGTCCGTGCCGGAGTACCTGCCCGGGCTGATGGCGTGGATCTCCCGGGTGCGGGACGGGCTGGACACCGTCGACGCCGACCAGCCCTTCGTCCTGTACGGCACCGACTGGCTCGCCTTCGCCCACCTCGTCATCGCGGTCGCGTTCTACGGCCCCTACCGCGACCCCGTCCGCAACATCTGGGTGGTCGAGTTCGGGATGATCGCCTGTGCCGGGATCATCCCGCTCGCCCTCGTCTGCGGACCGGTCCGCGGAATCCCCTTCTGGTGGAGCGTCATCGACATGTCGTTCGGGGTCTTCGGGATCGTCCCGCTGTACCTCGTACGGAAGAAGACCAAGCGGCTGGAGGCGCTCGGCGGCGCGCCGTCCGGGTTCCCGGCCGCCACCGCCGCGGGCTGAACCGGGGCACCGGCGAACGGGTCATCCCCGGTCAGCGGTTGAACGCCGGGAACGCGAAGCGCTGGGCGGTGGCCAGCCCGTCGCCCTTGGCGTCCGTGGAGTCGACCGAGTAGACCAGCGTGCGGGACAGGTCCGGGGTCGCGGCGATCACCGTCGCGTAGCCGGGGCGCGAACCGGTCTTGCCCCAGATCACCTTGCCGTTCACCTCGAACCGCTCCAGCGCCGCGCCGTACCGCGCCCCGGGCACGTCCGGCAGCGTGAACATCTCCTTCAGCTGCGGCTGCGGCACCACCCGGCCGCGGAACAGCCCGACGAGCAGCCGCTCCAGATCGGCGGTCGTGGAGATCAGGTCGCCGGCCGCGAACCGGTCGGACATGTTCCAGTCGGTCACGTCGACCAGTTCGCCGTCGATCCAGTCGTAGCCCCGGTTGTGCGGGCCGTGGATCCGGGGGTCCGCGCCGACCGGGAAGGAGCTGTGCCGCATGCCGAGCGGCCGGAAGACCCGCACCTCGGCCTGGTGCGCGTACGAGTCGCCGGTCACCTTCTCGATGAGCATGCCGAGCACGGTGTAGTGGATGTTGCCGTAGGTCTGCCGCGTGCCCGGCGCGTACGCCGGACCCCCCGCCACGGCGTCCGCGACCACCTGACGTGGCGTCAGCGTCTCGAAGCGGTGCGGGTAGCCCTCCTCGACCGTGTCGCCGAGGGACGCACCCGGGCGCAGTCCGCTGGTGTAGTTCAGCAACTGCCGTACGGTGACCGGCGCGAAGTCCGCGGTGAGCAGGCCCGGCAGATAGTGCTGCACGGTCCCGTCGAGGTCGATCCGGCCCTCCGCGGCCAGTTGCAGCACGATCGACGCGGTCACCACCTTCGTCACCGAACCGGCCCGGAAGCGCGCGTCCTCCAGGGCCGGCGCTCCGGTGCGCACGTCGCGCACCCCGGCCGTCCCGCGCCAGGTCCCGTCACCGCCGACGCGGAGCAGCGCGGCGGTGGCGTCGTGGTCGGGCAGCCCGGCGATCGCGGCGGCGAGGGCCTCGGTGTCGGGGCCGGTGGTGTCGGGGGTGGTCGTGGCGGTCGTGGCCGCGGTACGGGCGGGCGCGGCGAAGGCGGGGGCGGCCAGCGGGCCGGCGGCCACCGCGGTGACGAGGGCGGCGGCCAGGAGGGCGGAACGGCTGGTGCGGGGCATGCGGGACTCCTTCGGGGGGCCGGACGTCGGGCACCGGAAGACGGTGCGTGATCATCCTCAGACGCCGGGCCGGGCGGCGGATCCTCACCGAGGAGGTCCCGCGCCCCTTGCTCGTCCCCGATCAACCAGCCGCTTTTCTAGGGGAGTTGTCCGGGATCACCCCTACGGTCCGCTCCCGCGCGGGTGCGGTGCTCCCGTGCGGCCGTCACCTCGTCGCCGTGCTCGAACGCGATGCACGGCACCGGACCCCGCTCGCTGATCCGGGCCCGGTCCGAACGAAGGACCCTAGCCCGCGGTGCGCAGGGCGTGCAGGACGTCGATCCGGTTCGTCGTGATGGAGTCGGCGCCCAGGTCCAGCAGGCGGCTCATGGAACGGCGGGTGTCCGGGGTCCAGACCGACAGCAGCAGACCGTCGTGGTGCACGCGGGCCGCGAGCTCCCGGCTCACCAGGGAGAAGCGGTAGTTGAGCCAGCGCGGGCGGATCGCGGCCAGCAGCGCGGGCCGGGGCGGCGCCAGGCTCGTCCAGGTCAGGGCGATCTCGGCGGCCGGGTCGGCGGCGCGGACGGCGAGCATCGCCTCGGCGTGCGCGCTGTAGTAGACCCGCTCCCCGGCCCCGCACTGCCGGACCACGTCCAGGGTCCGCGCCACCGCGCGACGGCCGACCGGTCCGCACAGGTCCACCATCACCCTGCTGTCCCCGGTCGCGGCCAGCGCCTCCGCCAGCGTCGGCACACCGCCCGCCGTGAGCCCGCGCAGCTCGTCGGCGGACAGCGCGGCCAGCGGCCGGTCGGCCTCCCACAGCCGCCGCAGCGTGTCGTCGTGCAGCAGCACGGGAACGCCGTCCCGGGTGAGCCGTACGTCGACCTCCACGGCGTCCGCGCCCCGGTCGAGCGCGGACCGCAGTGAAGGGAGGGTGTTCTCACGGAAACGGTAGGGGTCGCCGCGGTGGGCCACGGCGGTCAGCGTCTGCATGGCCCCATTGTGGCCGGTGTCAGGAGGCCGGCCAGGCGGCGGTGTACGTGTCGATCTCCGCCGTGATCCGCGCCTTGCCCGCCGCGTCCAGGAAGGAGGCCTGAACGGCGTTCTTCGCCAGGTCCGCCACGCCCCGCTCGTCGAGGTCCAGGAGCCGGGCGGCCACCGCGTACTCGTTGTTCAGGTCGGTGCCGAACATCGGCGGGTCGTCGGAGTTGATCGTGACCAGTACCCCGGCCCGCGTGAACTCCTTGATCGGGTGCTCCTCCAGCGTGCGGACCGCGCGGGTGGCGATGTTGGAGGTCGGGCACACCTCCAGCGGGACGCGGTGCTCGGCGAGGTGGGCGAGCAGCTTCGGGTCCCGCGCCGAGCTGGTGCCGTGCCCGATCCGCTCGGCGCGCAGCTCGGTCAGCGCGTCCCACACCGTCTCCGGGCCGGTCGTCTCCCCGGCGTGCGGGACGGAGCGCAGGCCGGCCGCGATGGCCCGGTCGAAGTACGGCTTGAACTGCGGCCGGGGCACGCCGATCTCCGGCCCGCCGAGCCCGAACGACACCAGGCCCTCCGGGCGGAACCGGTCGTCGGTGGCCAGCCGCACCGTCTCCTCGGCCGACTCCAGACCGGCCTCGCCGGGGATGTCGAAGCACCAGCGCAGCACGGTCCCGAACTCTGCCTCGGCGGCCTTCCGGGCGTCCTCTATGGCGTCCATGAACGCCCGCGGGTCGATGCCGCGCCGGGTCGAGGAGAACGGGGTGATCGTCAGCTCGGCGTACCGCACCTGCTGCCGGGCCATGTCGCGGGCCACCTCGTAGGTGAGCAGCCGGACGTCCTCCGGGGTGCGGATGAGGTCCACGACCGACAGGTACACCTCGATGAAGTGCGCGAAGTCGGTGAAGGTGAAGTAGTCGGCCAGGGCCTCGGGGTCGCTGGGGACCCTGGAGTCGGGGTGCCGGGCGGCCAGTTCGGAGACGATGCGGGGGGAGGCGGAGCCGACGTGGTGGACGTGCAGTTCCGCCTTCGGCAGGCCGGCGATGAAGGCGCGCAGATCGCGGTCGGCGGTGCCGGTGGCGGGTACGGAGCTGTCGGTCAAGGGGTCCTCCCCGGGACGGGCGCCCGCGGCACGTGGTCCCCGGCACGTCGTGCGGTGGACGCGGTCCGTGGTGCGGGCGCGGTGATCGGCTGATCGGGTTGCGCCGCATCATCGTAGGCCCCGGGCCGCGGTGCCCCGCGCTGCCCGTAGCATGACGGGACGTCCAGCCGAGGGGTGTGCCGACCATGTCCGACGAGGTTCCGCGGTCCACGCCGGGGGAGCGGAGCGACGGGCCCTACTCCGTGACACCCCGGGTCTCCTTCGACAAGGAACCGGAGCGGACGGCACCGGCCGCCCGGGGAGCGGACGGGGCACGCGTCCAGGACGCCGCCCCCGCGCCCGGCCCCGGCGCCGTGCACGACCAGCAGACGGTGACGTCGCTGCCGGCGTTCCCGGGCCCGGCCACGCCCGCCGACGCCGCACCCGCGCCCTGGGCCGCCCCGGCTGAAGGCCCCACCTCCAGGGTCCCGGCCCCCTCGCCGAACCCGTTCGCACCGCCGCCGCACTCCTACTCGCCCACGGCGAACCCCTTCGCCCCGCCGGCGCCCCCCGTGGGCGCGCACGGGGGAGCGGAGCCGGTGCCGCCGCCCCCCATCGCCCCCGACGGGCCCGGCCAGGTGCCGTACGGCTACCCGGGTGCGGCGCCGGCGTACGGCTACCCGGGGCCCGGGCCCGCGTACGGCTACCCCGGCCCGCAGCAGGCCCCGTACGGCGGCGTCGCCCCCTACCCCGCCGCCCACGGCTACGCCTGGCCCGGTATGCGGCCGCCCCCCAGCAACGGCATGGGTACGGCCTCGCTGGTGCTGGGCATCGTCTCGACGGTCGGCTTCGTCCTGTGGCCGATCGCCCTGGCCATGGGCATCCTGGCCCTGATCCTCGGCGGGCTGGGCCGGCGCAAGGCCAACCGGGGCGAGGCGACGAACCCGGGCGTGGCCCTGGCCGGCATCATCTGCGGCGCCGCCGGGATCGTCCTGGTGCTGGTCCTGTTCGCCGCGTTCATAGCGACGGGCGTCTGACGCACCGCCCGGCGCGCGCCGCCCGCCGAAGCGTGCTGCCCCGCCCGAAGCACCTCAGCACCGGCTGTACCGTCGATGTGCCCCGGCACGCGCCGCCCCGCCTGAAGCACTGCGGCACCCGCCGCCCCGCCCGAAATGCCCCAGTACCCGCTGCCCTGTCGATGTGCCCCAGCACCCGCTGCCCCGTCGATGTGTCCCGGCCCCCGCCGCCCCGTCCGAAATGCCCCAGCACCGGCTGCCTCGCCGAGGCGCCCGGCACCCGCCGCCCCGCTCGAAGCTCCAGCACCCGTCGCCTCGCCGAAGTGTCCCGGCACCGGCTGCCCCGCCAGAAGCACCCAGCACGCGCCGCCCCGCCCGAGGCACCCCGGCCCCCGCCGCCCCGCCCGAAGTGCCCCAGCACCCGCTGCCCTGCCGATGTGCCCGGCACCCGCCGCCGTGCCGAAGCGGCTGCCTCGCCAAGGCGCCCCGGCACCCGCTGCCCCACCCGAGGCACCCCGGCCCCCGCTGCCCCACCCGAGGCACCCCGGCCCCCGCCGCCCCGCCCGAAGCACCCCGGCCCCCGCCGCCCCGCCGAAGCACCCCAGCACCGGCCGCCGCGCCAAAGTGCCCACGCGCCCGCTGACCCTCCCGAGGCACCCCGACACCGGCCGCCGCGCCAAGGTGCCCCCGCACCCGCTGACCCTCCCGAAGCACCCCGGCACACGCCGCCCCATCGAGGCACCACAGGCCGACGACCCCGCCGAAGCGCCGCAGGCCTACGCGCCGGCCCCCGCCAGTCGTTCCCGGGCCTCCATCAGGGCGAAGCCCAGGAGGTTCAGGCCCTGCCAGCGCTCCGGGTCAGAGGCCGCCTCGTCGCCCGCCGAGAGGCCGATGCCCCATATCCGGTCCACGGGGCTCGCCTCCACCAGCACCCGCTCACCGGTCCCCAGCAGGAACATCCCGAGGTCGTCGTCGGCGGCGAACTTGTGCACGCTGCCCTCGACCACCAGCCGGAAGCGCTCCCGCTCCCACACCGCCGCGTCGAAGTCCCGCACCAGCCGGCCCACCTTCTTCGCCTCCGCGGGGTGCTCCGCGGCCAGCACCCGGCGCTCGGCCTCCGCGTCCCCGAACAGCCGGGCCTTGCCCGCCATCATCCAGTGCTCGGCCGTCGCGTACCGCACGCCGTCCACCACGAACGGTGACGGCCACCACTGGCTCAGACAGCTCGCCCCGATCCGGCCGTCCGGCCGCGGCCGGTGTCCCCAGAAGTGCAGGTACCTGATCCGGGACCCCGCCCGGACCTCCCTGATCAGGGCGTCCACCCCGTCGATCTTCCCCATGCACGCGAGTGTGGCACGCACCACTGACACTCCGTCCGTCCTTTTCCGCCCCGACTCGACACCTGGTCGACAGATTCCGTCGCGTAACCAAAAGGCAACAACGGAATCACTTGTTGGCGTCCGGCCCCTCTGTCAGGATCGGCACTCAAATCGAGCTGGAGCCACGCCCCCCGCCCCTCGGGACGGGCGCACGGCGGAGGAGAGCGACATGCACAACCCGGGCACCGCCACCCCGGAACGATTCCCCGCACAGGACCGCCTCGCGGACGGCGCGCAGTTCATCGCCGGCCGGCCCGCCGGGGGCACCTCGGGCCGTACGCACTCCGTGGTCGACCCGGCCACCGGCGCCGAGGTGTACACCTACGAGCTGGCCGGTACCGAGGACGTCGACGCGGCCGTCGCCGCCGCGCGCGCCGCCTTCCCCGGCTGGGCCGCCGCCACCCCGGGCGAGCGCTCGGACGCCCTGCACCGGTTCGCGGCCGTGCTCGCCGACCGCGCCGAGGAGTTCGCCCGCGCGGAGTCCCTCCAGTGCGGCAAGCCGCTCAAGCTCAGCCGCGAGTTCGACGTGCCGGGGACCATCGACAACACCGCGTTCTTCGCGGGCGCGGCGCGGCACCTGCAGGGGCAGTCCGCCGGTGAGTACTCGGGCGACCACACGTCGTACGTCCGGCGCGAGCCCATCGGGGTCGTCGGCTCCATCGCACCCTGGAACTACCCGCTCCAGATGGCCGCCTGGAAGATCCTCCCGGCGATCGCCGCGGGCAACACCATCGTGCTGAAGCCCGCCGAGCTGACCCCGCTGACCTCGCTGCTGTTCGCGCGGGCCGCCGTGGACGCCGGCATCCCGGAGGGCGTGGTCAACGTCGTCACCGGGACCGGGAAGGAGGCCGGTGAGCACCTCGTCGGGCACCCCGACGTGGCCATGACCTCCTTCACCGGCTCCACCGCCGTCGGCAAGCGCGTCGCCCGGATCGCCACCGCCACCGTCAAGCGGCTGCACCTGGAGCTGGGCGGCAAGGCGCCCTTCGTCGTCTTCGACGACGCCGACCTGGAGGCCGCCGCGCACGGCGCGGTCGCCGGCGCGCTCATCAACACCGGGCAGGACTGCACGGCCGCCACGCGCGCGTACGTGCAGCGCCCGCTGTACGAGGCGTTCGTGGAGCGCACCGCCGCGCTGATGGAGACCGTGCGGCTCGGCGACCCCTTCGCGCCCGGCACCGACCTGGGGCCGCTGATCTCGCACGTCCAGCGCGACCGGGTCGCCGGTTTCGTGGACCGCGCGCGGGGCTACGCGCGCGTGGTGACCGGCGGCGAGGCCCCCGGGGGCGATCTCAAGGACGGCGCCTACTACCGGCCCACCCTGATCGCCGACGCGGCCCAGGACAGCGAGATCGTCCAGTCGGAGATCTTCGGTCCGGTACTGGTCGTACTGCCGTTCGACAGTGATGATGAGGGCATCCGGCTGGCCAACGACACCCCGTACGGCCTCGCCGCCTCCGCGTGGAGCCGCGACGTCTACCGCGCGAACCGGGCCACCCGCGAGCTGAGGGCGGGCTGCGTCTGGATCAACGACCACATCCCGATCATCAGCGAGATGCCGCACGGCGGCTACAAGGCATCCGGCTTCGGCAAGGACATGTCGGCGTACTCCTTCGAGGAGTACACGCAGGTCAAACACGTAATGTTCGACAACACCGCGGTGGCCGCGAAGGACTGGCACCGCACGATCTTCGGGGACCGCTAGCGACGACCAGGCCACCGACCAGGCCGATCCTCCGAAAGGGCACCACGCGCATGGAGCAGTACGAGCCCGACCGCCTCACTCCGCCCCAGGTGGCCGCCATGCGGCGCAGCCTGCTGGGCGGAAGGGCCGCTCTGACCCGCCGGTCGCTGCTGCGGGCGTCCGCGGGCGGCGCGCTCGCCGCCGGCGGCCTCGGGGCGCTGAGCGGCTGCGGGATCCCCGCCGCGGGCAGGACCCAGGGCGGCACCTCCGCCGAGGACCGCTCGGCCCGGGAGAAGACCGTGAACTTCTCCAACTGGACCGAGTACATCGACGTCGACGACAGCGGCAAGCACCACCCCACCCTGGAGACCTTCCGCAAGCGGACCGGGATCACGGTCGACTACACCGAGGACATCAACGACAACAACGAGTTCTTCGGCAAGATCAAGCCGCAGCTGGCCGCGGGCCAGGACACCGGCCGCGACCTCATCGTCCTCACCGACTGGCTGGCCGCCCGGCTGATCCGCCTGGGCTGGGTGCAGAAGCTCGACCCGTCGAACCTCCCGCACGCGTACACCAACCTCTCGCCCCAGTTCCGCGACCCCGACTGGGACCCGGGGCGGGCGTACTCCTACCCCTGGCAGGGCATCCCGACGGTCATCGCCTACAACAAGAAGGCGCTCGACGGCATCGAGGTGAAGTCGGTCTCCGACCTGCTCGACAACCCGAAGCTGAAGGGCCGCGTCTCCTTCCTGTCGGAGATGCGCGACAGCATCGGCATGACGCTGCTCGACATGGGCAAGGACCCGGCGAAGTTCACCGACGACGACTTCGACGCGGTCATAGCCCGGCTGCAGAAGGCCGTCGACAAGGGCCAGATCCGCCGCTTCACCGGCAACGACTACACGTCCGACCTCACCAAGGGCGACATCGCCGCCTGTGTCGCCTGGGCCGGCGACATCGTCCAGCTCAAGCACGACAGCCCGGACGTCGACTACGTCATCCCGGCCGGCGGCTACATGACGTCCAGCGACAACCTGCTGGTCCCGAACAAGGCGCGGCACAAAACGAACGCCGAACGGCTGATCGACTTCTACTACGAGCCGGAGCAGGCCGCCGCGCTCGCCGCGTACATCAACTACGCGACTCCCGTCGACGGCGTGAAGCCCTACCTTGCGAAGATCGACCAGGACGCGGCGGACAACCCGCTGATCGTCCCCGACAAGGCCATGCAGGCGAAGTCCCACTCCTTCCGCTCGCTGAGCCAGAAGGAAGAGACGGCCTACGAAGAGAAGTTCGCGAAGCTCACAGGGGCGTGACGACCATGACGACAGACAACAGCGGCGACGTCCGCCTCTCCGGTATCAGCAAGACCTACGACAACGGCTTCACCGCCGTGCATCCGCTCGACCTGGTCGTGCCGCAGGGCTCCTTCTTCGCCCTGCTCGGCGCCTCCGGCTGCGGCAAGACCACCACCCTGCGCATGATCGCCGGCCTGGAGGAGCCCACCACGGGCACGGTCCGGCTCGGCGACCAGGACGTCACGCACCTGCCGCCGTACAAGCGGCCGGTGAACACGGTCTTCCAGTCCTACGCCCTCTTCCCGCACCTCGACATCTTCGAGAACGTCGCCTTCGGTCTGCGCCGGCGCGGCATCAAGAGCGTGAAGAAGCAGGTGGAGGACATGCTGGAGCTGGTCCAGCTCGGCGAGCAGGCGCGCAAGAAGCCGCACCAGCTCTCCGGCGGCCAGCAGCAGCGCGTCGCCGTGGCCCGCGCGCTGATCAACCACCCCAAGGTGCTCCTGCTGGACGAGCCGCTCGGCGCCCTGGACCTCAAGCTGCGCCGCCAGATGCAGCTGGAGCTCAAGCGCATCCAGACCGAGGTCGGCATCACCTTCGTCCACGTCACGCACGACCAGGAGGAGGCCATGACGATGGCCGACACGGTCGCCGTGATGAACGGCGGCCGGGTCGAGCAGCTAGGCTCGCCGGCCGACCTGTACGAGAACCCGCGGAGCACCTTCGTCGCGAACTTCCTCGGGACCTCCAACCTCATCGAGGCCGAGGTCGACACGAAGAACGGCGACGACATCGTGCTCAAGGCGGGCGGCGGCAAGCTGGTGCTGCCCGAGGCGCGGTGTTCCGCCCCGACGACGGCCGGCGGCAAGGTGCTGGTCGGCATCCGCCCGGAGAAGATCTCGCTCACGCACGCCGACGACGCGGGGGAGATCCCGGCGGGCCGCAACCGCCTCACCGGCACGATCGCCGACGCCAGCTTCATCGGCGTCTCCACGCAGTACGTCATCGACAGCCCGGTCTGCGACGAGCTGGCGGTGTACGTGCAGAACGTCGAGCGGGACGGCCGGCTCGTGCCCGGCGCCGAGGTCGTCCTGCACTGGAGCCCGGCGCACACCTTCGGACTGGACGCGGCTCAGTCCCTGCTTGCTGGGACAGTGGGCTCCGCGGGCACCGAGGAAGAGGTCGCCGCCTGATGTCGACGCTCACCGAGGCGCCACCGCCCCTCGCCCCCGCCGAACCCGCCAAGGAGCCCCCGCGCAGGCGCGGCAGGTTCACCCCTTACTGGCTGCTGCTGCCCGGCATGCTGTGGCTGATCGTCTTCTTCGCGCTGCCGATGCTCTACCAGGCCTCCACCTCCGTGCAGCAGGGCTCCCTGGAGGCGGGCTACAAGGTCACCTGGCACTTCGCGACCTACTGGGACGCCCTGTCCGCGTACTGGCCGCAGTTCCTGCGGTCCGTGTTCTACGCCGCCGCCGCGACCGTGCTGTGCCTGCTGCTGGGCTATCCGCTGGCCTACCTCATCGCCTTCCGTGCCGGCCGGTGGAAGAACCTGATCATGATCCTGGTGATCGCGCCGTTCTTCACCAGCTTCCTGATCCGCACCCTGGCCTGGAAGACGATCCTCGCCGACAACGGCGTGGTCGTGCACACGCTGAACTCACTGCACGTCCTGGACCTCACCAACTGGCTCGGCTGGACGGCCGGCGACCGCGTCCTGGCCACCCCGCTCGCGGTCGTGTGCGGCCTGACGTACAACTTCCTGCCGTTCATGATCCTGCCGCTGTACACCTCGCTGGAGCGGATCGACGGCCGGCTGCACGAGGCGGCCGGCGACCTGTACGCCAAGCCGTGGACCACCTTCCGCAAGGTCACCTTCCCGCTGTCCATGCCCGGCGTGGTCTCCGGGACGCTGCTGACCTTCATCCCGGCGGCCGGTGACTACGTCAACGCCGAACTCCTCGGCTCCACCGACACCCGCATGATCGGCAACGTCATCCAGACGCAGTTCCTGCGCATCCTCGACTATCCGACGGCCGCGGCCCTCTCCTTCATCCTCATGGCCGCGATCCTGGCCATGGTCACGCTCTACATCCGCCGCTCCGGGACGGAGGATCTGGTCTAAATGCCCTTCGTCACCTGGCTCAAGCGCCGTCTCGTCGTCATCGCCGGACTGCTGACGCTCGCCTATCTCCTGCTGCCGAACGTCGTCGTCACGGTGTTCTCCTTCAACAAACCGAAGGGGCGCTTCAACTACGAATGGCAGCGGTTCTCCACGGACGCCTGGAAGGACCCCTGCGGCGTCGCCGACATGTGCGGCTCGCTGTCCATCAGCCTCCAGATCGCCGTGTGGGCGACGGTCGGCGCCACGATCCTCGGCACGATGATCTCCTTCGCGCTGGTCCGCTACCGCTTCCGCGCGCGCGGCGCCGTCAACTCGCTGATCTTCCTGCCGATGGCGATGCCCGAGGTCGTCATGGCCGCCTCGCTGCTCACCCTGTTCCTGAACATGGGCGCCCAGCTGGGCTTCTGGACCATCCTCATCGCCCACATCATGTTCTGCCTGAGCTTCGTCGTCACCGCGGTCAAGGCCCGCGTGATGTCGATGGACCCGCGCCTGGAGGAGGCCGCCCGGGACCTGTACGCCGGTCCCGCGCAGACCTTCGTGCGGGTCACCCTGCCCATCGCGGCCCCCGGGATCGCCGCGGGCGCGCTGCTGTCGTTCGCGCTCTCCTTCGACGATTTCATCATCACCAATTTCAACGCGGGCTCGACCGTCACCTTCCCCATGTTCGTGTGGGGCTCGGCCCAGCGTGGAACACCCGTCCAGATCAACGTGATCGGCACGGCCATGTTCCTGATCGCCGTTCTCCTCGTGCTGACGTCGATGGTCGTCGGCAATCGCCGGAACAAGCAAAAGGCATAAGCCCTTTCCCGGCACGTCCTCTGTAGGGAGTTGAAATCATGGCCCCGAGCGCCATGAGCCGTGGCAAAGACGACTGGACCGCCTCTCTCTCCGAAGCCCAGCCGGTCCCGTACTGGCTGGAAGACCCCGGCAAGCCGCCCGCCGAGCCCGCCCTCACCGGCACCGAGACCTGCGACCTGCTGGTGGTCGGCGGCGGCTACAGCGGGCTGTGGACCGCGCTCAACGCCAAGGAGCGCGACCCGCGGCGCGATGTGGTGCTGCTGGAAGGCCGCGAGGTGGGCTGGGCCGCCTCCGGCCGCAACGGCGGCTTCTGCGCCGCCTCCCTCACGCACGGCCTGCCCAACGGCCTGGCCCGCTGGCCCGACGAGATCCACAGGCTTCAGGAGCTGGGCCGGCGCAACCTCGACGGGATCGAGGCGGCGATCGCCCGGCACGGCATCGACTGCGACTTCGAACGCACCGGCGAGATCGACGTCGCCACCGAGACCTACCAGGCCCGGGAACTGCGCGACTGGCACCGGCAGCTCCAGGAGAAGGGCCTCGCGGACGGCATCGAGTTCCTGGACGCCGACGCCGTGCGCGAGCAGGTGAACTCGCCCACCTTCGAGGCCGGCCTGTGGGACCGCCGGGGCGTGGCCATGCTCCACCCGGCCAAGCTGGCGTGGGGCCTGAAGAAGGCCTGCCTGAAGCTCGGGGTGCGGGTGTACGAGCACACCCCCGCCCTGACCCTGAAGGGCTACGGCGCCGGGATGGCCGTACGCACCCCGTACGGCGCCGTCCGCGCCCGCAAGGTCGCGCTCGGCACGAACATCTTCCCGAGCCTGCTGCGCCGGGTGCGCTCGTACACCGTCCCCGTCTACGACTACGCCCTGATGACCGAGCCGCTGACCGCCGAGCAGCTGGCCTCGATCGGCTGGAAGAACAGACAGGGCCTCGGGGACTCGGCGAACCAGTTCCACTACTTCCGGCTGTCCGCCGACAACCGCGTCCTGTGGGGCGGCTACGACGCGATCTACCCCTACGGCGGCCGGGTCCGCGCCGAGTACGACGACCGGCCCGAGACGTACGCCAAGCTCGCGGGCCACTTCTTCACGTGCTTCCCGCAGCTGGAGGGCGTCCGCTTCACCCACGCCTGGGGCGGCGCGATCGACACCTGCTCCCGCTTCTCGGCGTTCTTCGGCACCGCCCACCAGGGCCGCGTGGCCTACGCGGCGGGCTACACCGGCCTCGGCGTCGGCGCGACCCGGTTCGGCGCGGACGTGATGCTCGACCTGCTGGACGGGGAGCGCACCGAGCGGACCGAGCTGGAGATGGTCCGCAAGAAGCCGCTGCCGTTCCCGCCGGAGCCCTTCGCCTGGACGGGCATCGCCCTGACCAAGTGGTCGCTGGCCCGCGCGGACGCCCACGGGGGCCGCCGGAACCTGTGGCTGCGGACGATGGACCGGCTGGGACTGGGCTTCGACAGTTAGCCCGGGTCCACCCCGGGCCACCGTGACAAGTCGGCCGAACCCGCGTAATGCTCCCCGCAGGACCTCCCTCTCCCCCGTGACGGACGCGACCGCGTCCACGACAACCACGGGAGAGAGGGAGGCCCTGCCATGACTGGGTCGAAGACGGCGGTCGAATGGCTGGCATCCGCCGCACCGGACCCCGAGGCCTGCCGCCGGGAGTGGGAGCGCAACCCCCTCGGGGTCGCGCTGCTGCCCGCCGGCAAGGCGTGGGACGTCCTGATCCTGCCGGGTGCCCTCGGCTACCCGACCCTCGACGTGCTCACCCGCGTCCTCGACCAACTCGGCCCGGTGCTCGTCGGCTTCGGCGACGACCGGGTCGGGTTCCTCGTGCCCCCGGGCACCGCGGCCCGCTGGCTCGGCACCGGGATCAGGACCGCGGGGGCCGGCACCTGGATCGTCGTGCCGTATCCGGGCCGGGCGACCCGGGGCGTGCGCTGGCTGGTGCCGCCGGACGGCTCGGGCACGCTGACCGACCCGGCGCTGCTGGAACTGGCGATGCACGAGGCGGCGGCGGGGGCGGCGAGGGAGAGAGGTGGGAACCGCTGACGCCCCGACACCTTGACAACGCGATTGGTCTGGACCAAGTTGTGTGCGCTCCGCCCCTCCAACTCCCCGGCACCCGGAGGCCCTTGTGGATCGTGCCCGACGCCCCAGATCCGTCCTCGCCGTGCTCACGGCCGCACTGCTGGCCGTGCCCGGCATCACCGCGCTCTCGTCGGCCGCCCGCGCGGCCGACGCGGACGTCGCGGTCAACGGCGGTTTCGAGTCCGGCCTGACCGGCTGGACCTGCACCGCCGGCACCACCGTCACCTCGCCCGTGCACAGCGGGAGCGCGGCGCTCCAGGCCACCCCGGCCGGCAGCGACAACGCCCAGTGCTCCCAGACGGTCACCGTCCAGCCGAACGCGCAGTACACCCTCTCCGGGTACGTCCGCGGCTCCTACGTCTACCTCGGCGCGAGCGGCACCGGCACCACCGACGTCTCCACCTGGACCCAGTCCGCCCCCGACTGGCAGAAGCTCAGCACCACCTTCCGCACCGGGGCGGCCACCACCAAGGTCACGATCTACACCCACGGCTGGTACGGCACCGGCGCCTACTACGCCGACGACCTCACCCTCGTCGGCCCCGGCGGCAGCGGCACCGCGCAGCCGCCCGCCGCCCCCACCGGTCTGCGGACCACCACCGTGACCTCGTCCTCCGTCGGCCTGTCCTGGTCCGCGGTGACCGGCGCGACCGGTTACGCGGTCTACCGCGACGGCACCAAAGCGCAGACCGTGACCGGCACCTCGGCCACCGTCTCCGGCCTCGCGGCCTCCACGGCGTACAGCTTCCAGGTCACCGCGGTGAACGACGCCGGCGAGTCCGCGAAGTCAGCGGCCGTGACGGCGACGACCGGCACCGGCACCGGCGGCGGGGGCACGTCCGACCTGCCCGCCCACGCCCTCGTCGGCTACCTGCACGCCAGCTTCGCCAACGGCGCCGGCTACACCCGCCTCGCCGACGTCCCCGACAGCTGGGACGTCATCGACCTGGCCTTCGGCGAGCCCACCTCGGTCACCTCCGGGGACATCCGCTTCAACCGCTGCCCGGTCACCGAGTGCCCGAACGTGGAGAGCGACGCCGACTTCAAGGCGGCCGTCAAGGCCAAGCAGGCCGCCGGCAAGAAGGTCCTGATCTCGATCGGCGGCCAGAACGGCCAGGTCCAGCTCACCACGACCGCGGCCCGCGACACCTTCGTCTCCTCCGTCTCGAAGATCATCGACACCTACGGCCTCGACGGCCTGGACATCGACTTCGAGGGCCACTCGCTCTCCCTGAACGCGAACGACACGGACTTCAGGAACCCGACCACCCCCGTGATCGTGAACCTCATCTCCGCGCTGAAGACCCTGAAGGCCAAGTACGGCGCGAAGTTCGTCCTCACCATGGCCCCGGAGACCTTCTTCGTGCAGAACGGCTACCAGTACTACGGCACCGGCAAATGGGGCGGCCAGGACCCCCGCTGCGGCGCCTACCTCCCGGTGATCTACGCGCTCCGGGACGACCTCACGCTCCTGCACGTCCAGGACTACAACTCCGGCCCGATCATGGGCCTGGACAACCAGTACCACTCCATGGGCGGCGCCGACTTCCACATCGCCATGACCGACATGCTCCTGACCGGGTTCCCGGTCGCGGGCGATCCCGGCAACGTCTTCCCGCCGCTGCGCCCCGACCAGGTCGCGATCGGCATGCCGGCGTCGACCAACGCGGGCAACGGCTACGTCTCCCCGTCCGAGGTCACCAAGACCCTGGACTGCCTGACGAAGAGGACGAACTGCGGCTCGTACGCCACCCACGGGACCTGGCCCGCGCTGCGGGGCCTGATGACGTGGTCGGTGAACTGGGACCGCTACGCGAACTGGGAGTTCCAGAAGAACTTCGACGCGTACTTCGGCTGAGCACGCGGGACAGGGCGGCCAGCAGCACGGTGCCCAGGCACCAGCCGGCCACCACGTCCAGCGGCCAGTGCCAGCCGTGGCGGACGAGGCCGTACGACACCCCGAGGACCAGGGCCGCGCACCCCGCGACCAGGGCGCGGCGGGCGACGGGGGAGCGGAGCCAGGGGAGGAGGAGGAGGGTCGCGGAACCGTACGCGACCGCGGCCGTCGTCGTGTGACCGGACGGGAAGTAGCCCGTCCCCGGGGGCACCACCGGTGTCCCCGGCCGGGCCGTCCACTCCTTCAGCGGGACGACGACCGCCGGGACCAGCGCCATCAGCACGGCCGCGGCGAGCGGCGGCAGCCACCACCGCCCGGCACCGGCGGCCCGGCCCCGCCAGGCCGTGTACCCGAGGGCCACGGCGAGCACGGGCAGGGCGACCTGGACGTTGCCGAGGTCGGAGAGCAGCTGGGAGAACCGGTCCGGGTGCACGAGGGCCCGGCTGGCGTCCGCGTCCAGCCCGAGCAGCGGCCCGTCGGCGACGACCTGCCAGGTGACGAGGGCGAAGACGAGCGCCGGGAGGACCAGGAGCAGCATGGGCCCAGCTTGGCAGACGGCCGCGGGGGAGGAGGCCGGCCGCCCCGGAACGGGGGGGTGGTTCCGAGGCGGCCGTCCGGACCGGAACGTCGCGCGCCCCGGGGGGTTTGGGGCGGCGACCGTCCGATCGGTGAGGAGATCCCGGAGCCGTCAGGCGCCGGTTGTGTGCGCGAGGGCACGACCAGGTCGAAGCTGGGGAGGCCCCGGCCCGGCGTCCGCCCGCAGTCCCCCGCGGGCGGGTGTATCTCTCATCTGAGGAGAACCTACGGCAGGCGGCGGCGCTTGGGCAGACGGAATCGGCTCCCGTCATCCACCCCGCACACCTTCTTCACACGGCCTGCCGCAGGCGCCTTCCAAGGTGCGGACCTCCCGCTCGGATGCGCGGGTCCCGGGGCGCCGCTCAGATGCGGGCGAGCCCCTGCTCGATGATGTCGAGGCCCTCGTTCAGCAGGTCCTCGCCGATGACCAGCGGCGGCAGGAAACGCAGCACGTTGCCGTAGGTGCCGCAGGTCAGGACCAGCAGGCCCTCGGCGTGGCAGGCCTTGGCGAGCGCGGCGGTGGCCTCCGGGTTCGGCTCCTTGGTGGTGCGGTCCTTGACCAGCTCGATCGCGATCATGGCACCGCGTCCGCGCACGTCACCGATGACGTCGAACTTCTCGGCCATGGCGGTGAGGCGACCCTTCATGATCTCCTCGATGCGCTTGGCCTTGCCGTTGAGGTCCAGCTCCTTCATCGTCTCGATCGCACCGATCGCACCGGCGCACGCGACCGGGTTGCCGCCGTAGGTACCACCGAGGCCGCCGGCGTGCGCGGCGTCCATGATCTCCGCGCGGCCCGTGACGGCGGCGAGCGGCAGACCGCCGGCGATGCCCTTGGCGGTCGTGATCAGGTCGGGCACGATCCCCTCGTCCTCGCAGGCGAACCACTGCCCGGTCCGGCAGAAGCCGGACTGGATCTCGTCGGCGACGAAGACGATCCCGTTGTCGGCGGCGAACTGCCGGATGGCGGGCAGGAAGCCCTTGGCCGGCTCGATGAAGCCGCCCTCGCCGAGCACCGGCTCGATGATGATCGCGGCCACGTTGTCCGGGCCGACCTGCTTGGTGATCTGGTCGATGGCCTGCGCGGCGGCCTCCGGGCCGGCGTTCTGCGGGCCGGTCGGCCAGCGGTACGCGTACGCGACGGGCACGCGGTACACCTCGGGCGCGAACGGGCCGAAGCCGTGCTTGTACGGCATGTTCTTCGCCGTCAGCGCCATCGTGAGGTTGGTCCGCCCGTGGTAGCCGTGGTCGAACACCACCACGGCCTGCCGCTTGGTGTAGGCACGCGCGATCTTGACGGCGTTCTCCACGGCTTCGGCGCCCGAGTTGAACAGCGCGGACTTCTTGGCGTGGTCGCCCGGGGTCAGCTCGGCGAGCGCCTCCGCGACCTCCACGTAGCCCTCGTACGGGGTGACCATGAAACAGGTGTGGGTGAAGTCGGCGAGCTGGGCGCTCGCGCGGCGCACCACGGCCTCGGCGGAGGCGCCGACGCTCGTCACGGCGATGCCGGACCCGAAGTCGATCAGCCGGTTGCCGTCGACGTCCTCGATGATGCCGCCGCCGGCGCGCGCGGTGAACACGGGCAGCACGGAGCCCACGCCCTGGGCGACCGCGGCGGTACGGCGGGCCTGAAGCTCCTGCGACTTCGGACCGGGGATGGCGGTGACGACGCGGCGCTCCTGCGGAAGTGCGGTCATGGGGGCTCCCTGATGATCTTGCGTACCGGGCGGTCCCGGGCGGTTCCGGGCGGTGCGTTTTCGGACGCATACCTTCTTTTCTCGCAGGCTAAGACCGGTTCCGGAAGGTGGGCATGCTCCATGTGGGCGTTGTCGGCGGCCCCCCTTGTCCGCCGTGGACATAGCCCGGCCGGGCGGGCCGGCTCCTTACGGCCGCGTAAGCGGTGAACTCCCCCTGCCGGGGCGTTAGATTGACTCGCTGACGACGGACGGAACGGCTGGTCAGGGGGCAAGGTCGATGGACAGCGACGCGACGCGCGAGACCCGCGGCACCCACGCGAACCCGCTACCGCGGCCTATGGCGGCGCCGGAGGGGGCGGGAGTACCCCCGATGCCGCCCGGGGTGCCGCCGGCGCCCCCGATGCCGCCCGGCGCACCGCCGAAACCGGACGGCTCTGTCTTCCTCACCTGGCTGCGGACCCCCCGCCCGGAGGCGCCGCCGGGTGTGTGGCGCTTCGGACACCGGCCCCGTCCCGAGCAGGAGCCCGAGCAGATCCCCTCCCGGCAGCTGCTCAGCGGCGCGCTGATCGCCTTCCTCGTGGGCTGGCTGGTGTGGTCCCTGCTGTGGAACGGCTACCTCGGCGCCTGGTGGGTGCTGCCGCTGGAGCTGTTCACACCGGACTCCTGGCGCCAGGGCAACGACGCCGTGGGCAACGCGATCCTCTGGTACTCGTACTACACCCTCATCGCCCTCGCCATCCTGTTCGTCGTCGGCCGCCTGGGCCGCTGGGGCGAGGTCTGGCGCCGCTATGGGCCGCGCGCCTGGCGTCCCGCCACGCCCGCGGCCGCACCCCCGCCCACCCCCGGACAAGACCCCGCCGAATGGCCGCTGCTGCGGCAGGCCGGAGCCCACGAGGCTGCCGAGCGGCTGGCCGGTGAGGCGAGGGCCGGGCTCATGCGAGACGTGGATCACGCGCGGATCAGCAGGGCCTGGCAGGGCGTGCGGTCCGGCCGGCACAGCCTGGCCGGCTTCACCGGCGCCGTACTGAAGGACGGCGCCGCCGCCTGCCCGCACCCCTCCGGCGAACGCGACCTGCCCGCCCGGCACGCCCGCCACGACCTGCTCACCGGACAGGTCCGGCTCGGCACCACCGCCGACGACCCCCGCAACCCGTACCACTACCGCGGCGCCGGCCTCGCCCTGGGCCCCGACCTGCTCGGCACCTCCCTGCTCGCCGTCGGCCCGGCCGGCTCGGGGAAGACCGGCGCGGTGGTGCGTCCGCTCGCCGAGTCCCTGTGCCTGCACGCGCTGGCCGGCCGGACGTCGGTCGTGGTGGTCGGCGCGGCGGGCGCCGGGCTCGGGCCGGCCGAGGCCTACGACGTCGTCGTCCGCGTCGGCCACCCCGAATCCGTGTACGACCTCGACCTCTACGGCGGTACCACCGACCCCGACGAGGCCGCCGCCATACTCGCCGAGGCCCTCGTCGGCGACCTCGCGGACCCGCACCCCGGCAGCGACAGCCGCCGGTCCACCACCGTCCTCGCCCAGCTGCTCGGCCCGTTCCGCGCCGTCCACGACCGCTTCCCCTCCGTGCCGGAGCTGCGGCAACTGCTCGACGGCGCCCCCGGCCCGCTGGCCGCGCTGCGCAAGGGCCTCACCGACACCGGGAACGCGTCCCTGCTCAGGGAACTCGACGCCCGGGAGCGGCAGATGGCCCACCCGGGCGACGTCGGGACGGTCCTCGCCGACCGGATCGCCCTGCTCGACCGGCCCGCCTTCGCCGCCTTCTTCGACACCTCCGGACAGAGCCGGCCGTTCTCCCTGAAGGCTCTCGACCACCCGGTCCGGGTCCGCATCGACCTGCCCCAGCGTGGTCACGCCGACGCCTCCCGGATCCTGGCGCGGCTGGTGCTCGCCCAGTTCACGGCCTCCGTGACGGTGCGGGAGGACCGGTCGCTCTTCGCCTGCCTGCTGCTCGACGACGCCTCCGGGGTCGTCACGCCGGAGGCCGTACGCGGCATCCAGCGGCTGCGCAGCGCCAACGCCGGCGTGGTGCTCACGCTGCGCACCCTGGACGACGCGCCCCGGCCGCTGCGCGGACCGCTGCTGGGCGCCACGGGCTGCCGGATGGCGCTGTCCGGGCTCACCCCCTGGGACGGCCAGGACTTCGCCGAGGTGTGGGGCAAGGAGTGGACCGAGACCCGGGACGTCACCGACCGGCAGATCATCGCCGAGACCCCGGCCGGCAAGGCCGTGCACATGCTGCGCCGGGTCATCACCGGCCAGGCGCCCACCGCCCGTGCCGTCACCGTGCGCCAGGTCGAGCGGGAGCGGTGGTCGGCTTCCGAGTTGGCCCACGGGGTGCCGCCGGGGCATGCCGTGTTGTCGCTGACCACCGTGGAAGGCGAGCACGCGCCGCCGTTGCTGGTGGATCTGCGGGGGTGAGGGGCGGGCGCGGGCTCGTACGGTGAGGCAGAATCGGCGTGGGCCGTTCATACACGGCGGCCAAGATCACCGGGATCGACGGATCTCCCTCACCGTGAAGGCCCCATGCCTCCGACTCTCGCCTCGCTCGTCCACCACTCCGCGCTCAAGCTGACCGTGCGCGCGGGCGAGGACCGTCTGGACGTGCCCGTCCGCTGGGCCCACGTCAGCGAGCTGGCCGACCCCGTCCCCTACATGGAGGGCGGCGAGCTGCTGCTGATCACCGCGCTCAAGCTGGACGCGGAGGATCCCGAGGCCATGCGGCGGTACGTGCGGCGGCTCGTCGGCGCGGGCGTGGTCGGGCTGGGCTTCGCCGTCGGGGTCAACTACGAACAGATCCCCGACGCCCTCGTCGACGCCTGCGCGCAGGAGGGGCTGCCGCTGCTGGAGGTGCCCCGCCGCACCCCCTTCCTCGCCATCAGCAAGGCCGTCTCCGCGGCGATAGCCGCCGACCAGTACCGGGCCGTCACCGCGGGCTTCGCCGCCCAGCGCGAGCTGACCAGACAGGCGCTGAACGCCGGCCCGGAAGGGGTGCTCACCGCGCTCGCCGCCCAGGTCGACGGCTGGGCCGCGCTGTACGACGCCTCGGGCGCCGTCGTCGCCGCCGCGCCGGAGTGGGCCGGCCGCCGCGCCGCCCGGCTCACCACCGAGGTGGAACGGCTGCGGGAGCGGCCCGCGCCCGCGTCCTCCGTCGTCGGCGGCCCCGAGCACGAGGACCGGGTGGAGCTGCACAGCCTCGGCACCGGCCGCCGCCCGCGCGCCGCGCTCGCCGTGGGGACGGCCGCCGCGCTCGGCACCGCCGAACGGTACGCCGTGCACTCCGCCATCGCCCTGCTCACCCTCACCACCGAACGTTCCCGCTCGCTGCACGCGGCCGAGCAGCGCGTCGGTGCGGCGGTGCTGCGCATGCTCCTCGCGGGCGAGCCCGACCACGCCCGGGCGGTCGCCGGGGACCTGTACGGCGAGCTGCTGGACGCCCCGTTCCGGATGATCGTCGCCGAGTCCGGCTCCGGCCCGGCCGGCGAACCGCTGGGCGAGCTGGCGGAGACCGTGGAGAGCGCGGCGGCGCGGGCCGGGGAGGCCGTGCTGGTCGTGCCCGAGGGGGAGCGGCTGGTCGTGCTGGCCGCCGACCGGGGCGCCGCGGTGGCCGCGTGCGTCGATCACGCGGCGGCGCGGGAGGCCGACCGGGCGGCGGCCGAGCAGGGGCGGGCGGAGGAGGACACGCTGGTCGTCGGCCTGTCCGCGCCCGCCGGGCCGATCGCGGCGGCGGCGGCGTACAAGCAGGCCGAGCAGGCGCTGTCGGTGGCGCGGCGGCGGGGGCGGGTGTTCGTGGAGCACGAGCAGCTCGCCGCCGGGTCGGTCCTGCCGCTGCTGGCCGACGACGCGGTCAAGGCGTTCGCCGACGGGTTGCTGCGGGCGCTGCACGAGCACGACGCCACCGGCCGGGGTGACCTGGTCGCCTCGCTGCGGGCGTGGTTGTCGCGGCACGGGCAGTGGGACGCGGCGGCGGCCGACCTGGGGGTGCACCGGCACACCCTGCGGTACCGGATGCGCAGGGTCGAGGAGATCCTGGGGCGCAGCCTGGACGATCCCGATGTGCGGATGGAGCTGTGGCTCGCCCTGAAGGCGACGTCCACGGACTAGACCCCAGTCGGACGAAGTGGCATGGAGAGGGCTGGAGCGCCGAGTAGTCCAATCAGTAGTGTCCCGTCCGCCCACTGCTACGACTCGGACAAGCACCCCCGAGCCGGCCCCGCCCTACCGTGGACCACGCAAGCCAAGCGACACACCTCCAACGCGGAAGGGCCGGGACTCGTACATGACTTCCACCCATGCCTTCTGGCTCGCCGGCCGCCAGGCCACCGGCGAGGACACCTTCGACGTCACCTCCCCGTGGGACGGCCGGCTCGTCGGCAAGGTCAGCGTGCCGACCGACGCCCAGGTCGAGGAGGCCGTGGCCGCCGCGTACGCCGTCCGCGATGACTTCGCCGCCACCCCGGCGCACGTCCGCGCCGCCGCTCTGGACCACGTCAGCAAGCGGCTGGCCGAGCGCACCGAGGAGATCGCCCAGTTGATCTCCGCCGAGAACGGCAAGCCGGTCAAGTGGGCCCGGGGCGAGGTCGGCCGTGCCGTCTCCGTGTTCCGGTTCGCGGCCGAGGAGGCCCGCCGGTTCAACGGCGGCGAGGCCCAGCGGCTCGACACCGACGCCGGCGGCCAGGGCCGGCTCGCGCTCACCCGCCGCTTCCCGAAGGGTGTCGTGCTCGGCATCGCGCCGTTCAACTTCCCGCTGAACCTGTGCGCCCACAAGGTCGCCCCGGCGATCGCCGCCGGCGCCCCGATCATCCTCAAGCCGGCCCCGGCCACCCCGCTGTCCGGCCTGATCATCGGTGACCTGCTCGCCGAGACCGAGCTGCCGGCCGGGTCGTGGAGCATCCTGCCGGTGCCGAACGACAAGATGCCCGCCCTGGTCCAGGACGAGCGCCTGCCGGTCATCTCCTTCACCGGTTCCGAGAAGGTCGGTTACGCGATCATGGACTCGGTGCCGCGCAAGCACTGCACGCTGGAGCTGGGCGGCAACGGGGCCGCGGTCGTCCTCGGCGACTACGCCTCCGACGCCGACCTGGACTGGGCCGCGACCCGCATCGCGACCTTCTCCAACTACCAGGGCGGCCAGTCCTGCATCTCGGTGCAGCGCGTGATCGCCGACGCCTCCGTGTACGACCGGCTGCTGCCGCGGATCGTCGCCGCCGTCGAGGCCCAGGTCACCGGTGACCCGTCCGACCCGAAGACCGACGTCGGCCCGCTGGTCAGCGAGGACGCGGCCAAGCGCGTCGAGTCCTGGGTCAAGGAGGCGGTCGAGGCCGGCGCCAGCCTGCTCACCGGCGGTGACCGTGACGGCGCCTCCTACGCGCCGACCGTGCTCACCGACGTACCGGCCGGTGCGACCCTCTCCTGCGAGGAGGTCTTCGGGCCCGTCCTCACCGTGCAGAAGGTGAACGGCGAGGCCGAGGCGTTCGCCGCGGTCAACGACTCCAAGTACGGCCTCCAGGCGGGCGTGTTCACCCACGACCTCCAGGCCGCCTTCCGGGCCCACCGCGCCCTGGAGGTCGGCGGTGTGGTGATCGGCGACGTCCCGTCCTACCGTGCCGACCAGATGCCGTACGGCGGCGTCAAGCAGTCCGGTGTGGGCCGCGAGGGTGTGCGGTTCGCGATGGAGGACTACACCTACGAGCGCGTGCTGGTCCTCACCGGCCTCGCGCTCTGACCTGCCTCGGACAGGTCGGGAAACGGAACGGCCGCAGCCCACTGTGCGGGGGCTGCGGCCGTTCGCCGTTCCCTCTCGCCGAGGCAATCCGGAAGGGCTCCGCGGACGTACAGAAAGTAGGGCCGCATCCCCGAGGGAAGAAGGAGGGCCATCATGCGAGCATCACGCGCGAGGCGCCTCGTCGCGGCGTCCGCGGCCGGCCTGGTGATGGCCGGCGGCGCCGCGGTCGGCGCGGCAGGCACGGCTTCGGCGGCAGCCCCCGCCGTGTCCACCCGGGTCACCGACGACTGGTGCTGGGGCCACTACGGCTGGAGCTGCTTCGACCATCGCTTCGACCACGGCTTCGGCGATCGCTTCGACCACGGCTTCGGGCATCGCTTCGACCACCGCTTCGATCATCGGTTCGATCACCGGTTCGGCAACGGAGGCACCGTGATCATCGTGGTCCGCTAACGGTGACAGGGCACGTCCCCCGCACCCCGCCACCCCGTAGGGGCCCGGCATGCCTTCCGATGCCGGGCCCGGCGGGTGGTCAGGGCGCGGCCGGCGCCGGTCCCGAACTCGCCCGTACGGTCAGCTCGGGCGTGAGCAGCACGACCTCGTCGCCGCCCGGCCCGTCCAGCTTCGCCACCAGGTGCTCCACCGCCTGCCGGCCCATCTCCTGGGCGGGGATGGCGACCGAGGTCAGCCGTACCGAGGCCTGGACGGCGACCTGGTCCGGGCAGACCGCGACCACGGACACGTCCTCGGGCACGGCCCGGCCCTGCTGGCGCAGCAGCGCGAGCAGCGGTTCCACCGCCGACTCGTTCTGCACCACGAACCCGGTCGTCCCCGGCCGCTCGTCGAAGATCCGGGCCACGGTCAGCGCCAGCGCGTCGTAGCCGCCCTCGCACGGCCGGTGCAGCACCCGCACGCCCGTCTCCCGGGCGCGCGAGCGCAGGCCGTCCAGGGTGCGCTCGGCGAAGCCGGTGTGCCGCTCGTAGACCGCCGGGGCCTCGCCTATGACGGCGATGTCGCGGTGCCCGAGCCCCGCCAGATGCTCCACGCACAGCGCGCCGGTCGCGCTCCAGTCCAGGTCCACGCAGGTCAGCCCGGCGGTGTCGGCGGGCAGACCGATGAGGACCGAGGGCTGGCCGGTGCCCCGCAGCAGCGGCAGCCGCTCGTCCTCCAGTTCGACGTCCATCAGGATCATCGCGTCGGCGAGACCGCTGCCGGTGACCCGGCGCACCGCGTCGGGCCCCTCCTCACCGGTGAGCAGCAGGACGTCGTAGCCGTGCGCCCGGGCCGTGGTGGCCACCGCGATGGCGATCTCCATCATCACCGGCACGTACATGTCGGTGCGCAGGGGGACCATCAGCGCGATGATGTTGGACCGTTTGCCGGCCAGGGCGCGGGCGCCCGCGTTCGGGTGGTAGCCCAGCTCCCGGATGCTCTGCTCGACCCGCTGCCGGGTGGCCGCGGAGATGGACCGCTTGCCGCTGAGGACATAGCTCACCGTGCTCGCCGAGACCCCGGCGTGCTGAGCGACCTCGGCGAGGGTGACCATCCGGCTCTCCAGAGTTTGTGAAGCGCTTCGACGCTGCGCCGTACGGACAAGGTGGGTAAGGGTAAGGCAGACACTAACCGCAAGCTAGGCAGGGTGTCCATAGGTGTCGAAGCGCTTCGACACTTCCGGCGGGCCCTTCCACCGTTCGCGCGCGAGGGGTGGTGGGGTCGGCCCGTTTCGGGTACCAACGATCCAGTAGCACTGGTCGGTAACGAACGGTCCCATTCGTCCCTCTTCGCGGCGAGGTGAGCCTGCATGTCCGCCACCACCACCCCACGCACCACCGTCACCGAGCGCGAGGCGCGCCAGGTGGCGGAGGCCGCCCGGCAGCAGGACTGGCACAAGCCCAGCTTCGCCAAGGAGCTGTTCCTCGGGCGCTTCCGGCTCGACCTCATCCACCCCCACCCGCTGCCCGACGACGAGTCCGTGCGCCGCGGCGAGGAGTTCCTGGCGAAGCTGCGCGCGTTCTGCGAGAGCGCGATCGACCCCGCCCGGATCGAGCGCGAGGCCCGCATCCCCGACGAGGTCGTGGCGGGCCTGAAGGAACTCGGCGCCCTCGGCATCAAGATCGACCCCGCGTACGGCGGCCTCGGCCTCACCCAGTTGTACTACAACAAGGCCCTCGCCCTGGTCGGCTCCGTCAGCCCCGCCGTCGGCGCGCTGCTCTCCGCCCATCAGTCGATCGGCGTACCGCAGCCGCTCAAGATGTTCGGCACCCAGGAGCAGAAGGACGCCTTCCTGCCCCGCTGCGCCCGCACCGACATCTCCGCCTTCCTGCTCACCGAGCCGGACGTGGGCTCCGACCCGGCCCGCCTCGCCACCACCGCCGTACCCGACGGCGAGGACTACGTGCTCGACGGGGTGAAGCTGTGGACCACCAACGGGGTGGTCGCCGACCTGCTCGTCGTCATGGCGCGCGTGCCGAAGTCCGAGGGGCACAAGGGCGGCATCACCGCGTTCGTCGTGGAGGCGGCGTCCGAGGGCGTCACCGTCGAGAACCGCAACGCCTTCATGGGGCTGCGCGGCATCGAGAACGGCGTCACCCGCTTCCACCGGGTGCGGGTCCCTGCGGCCAACCGCATCGGCCCCGAGGGAGCCGGGCTGAAGATCGCCCTCACCACCCTGAACACCGGCCGGCTGTCGCTGCCCGCGATGTGCGCCGGTGCCGGCAAGTGGTGCCTGAAGATCGCCCGCGAGTGGGCGGCCGAGCGCGAGCAGTGGGGCAAGCCGGTCGCGCTGCACGAGGCGGTCGGCGCCAAGATCAGCTTCATCGCGGCCACCACCTTCGCCCTGGAGGCCGTGCTCGACCTGTCCTCGCAGATGGCCGACGAGGACCGCAACGACATCCGCATCGAGGCCGCCCTCGCCAAGCTCTACGGCTCCGAGATGGCCTGGAGGATGGCCGACGAACTGGTCCAGATCCGGGGCGGGCGCGGCTACGAGACGGCCGAGTCGCTGCGGGCGCGCGGCGAGCGTGCGGTGCCGGCCGAGCAGATCCTGCGCGACCTGCGCATCAACCGCATCTTCGAGGGCTCCACGGAGATCATGCACCTGCTGATCGCACGGGAGGCCGTCGACGCCCACCTCTCGGTCGCCGGTAACCTCATCGACCCCGACAAACCGCTGTCCGCCAAGGCGAAGGCGGGCGCCAACGCGGGCGTGTTCTACGCCAAGTGGCTGCCGAAGCTGGTCGCCGGACCGGGGCAGCTGCCGACGGCGTACGGCGAGTTCAAGCACGGCATCGACCTCTCCGGGCATCTGCGCTACGTCGAGCGCACGGCCCGCAAGCTGGCCCGCTCAACCTTCTACGCCATGTCCCGCTGGCAGGGCCGGATGGAGACCAAGCAGGGCTTCCTCGGCCGGATCGTGGACATCGGCGCCGAGCTGTTCGCGATGAGCGCGGCCTGCGTCCGCGCCGAGCGGCTGTGGCGCGAGGGCGAGCACGGCCGCGAGGCATACCAGCTCGCCGACGCCTTCTGCCGCCAGGCCCGCATCCGGGTGGACGAACTCTTCGCCCGGCTGTGGACCAACACCGACGACCTGGACCGCAAGGTGGTCAAGCACGTCCTCGGCGGGGCCTACACCTGGCTGGAGGAGGGCATCCTCGACCCGTCGGGCGAGGGGCCGTGGATCGCGGACGCGACCCCCGGACCCTCGACCCACGAGAACGCCCGCCGCCCCTTCGGCGGCTAGCAGTACTTGTCGCTCGGGTCCCGCGTCGTCCAGGAGCAGGTGTCGACCTTGCTGCCGCCCGCCTTGGTCAGGGTCGCCGTGTCCTTGTCGTTGTTCCAGACGTAGGCACGGCGGCCCTGGTACTTGTCCGACGCCGTGTCCGAGCCGCTGCCGGTGTGCACCTTCACGTACTTCCCGGCGCCGATCTTGACGTTGCCGAAGACGTACTTGTGGTTGGAGGCGTCCTTCAGCACCCACCCCTTGAGCGAGACCGCCGAGCCGCTGGTGTTCTTCAGCTGCACCCACTCGGCGTTCAGGCTCTTGTTCGAGCGGTTGTCCGTGCCGGGGCTGTCGAACCACACGTGGTGGATCCGCACGCCACCGGCGGCCTCGGCCGGGGTGCTGAGCAGGGTGCCGGTGAGCAGGGCCGCGCCGGCGAGGGCGGGCAGGGCTGCGCGTATGCGCACAGTACGCATGGAGAGATCCCCCCAGGATGTCGTCCGCGAAGTCGTGGCCGGGCCGGTCGGCGACCGGCCCGGACTGAAGTGTTATCACATGATCTTCACCATGTGTCCACAGTTCTGCTGAACGCACCCGCGCGGGGGACGCGCTGTCCGGGCCGTCACCGCGTGCCGCCACAATGGGGGGATGACCGACAGTCCCGCCCGTCCGGCCCCCCTCGCCGACCCGCACCTCGTCTACGACCCCGCCCCCGGCGGGGGCCCCAAGGACGTGGTGGTCCTCGGCTCCACCGGATCCATCGGCACCCAGGCCATCGACCTCGTGCTGCGCAACCCCGACCGCTTCCGGGTCACCGCCCTGTCCGCGAACGGCGGCCGGGTGGCGCTCCTCGCCGAGCAGGCGCACCGGCTGCGGGTGCGGACCGTGGCGGTCGCCCGCGAGGACGTCGTGCCCGCGCTGCGCGAGGCGCTCGCGGCCGAGTACGGCGGCGCGGAGCCGCTGCCCGAGATCCTCGCCGGACCGGACGCGGCCACCGAGGTCGCCGCCTCCGAGTGCCACACGGTGCTCAACGGCATCACCGGCTCCATCGGCCTCGCGCCCACCCTCGCCGCCCTGGAGGCGGGCCGCACCCTCGCGCTCGCCAACAAGGAGTCGCTGATCGTCGGCGGCCCGCTGGTCACCGCGCTCGCGAAGCCGGGCCAGATCATCCCGGTGGACTCCGAGCACGCGGCCCTCTTCCAGGCGCTCGCCGCCGGCACCCGGGCCGACGTCCGCAAGCTCGTCGTCACCGCCTCCGGCGGCCCCTTCCGCGGCCGGACCAGGGACGAACTGGAACACGTCACCGTCGCGGACGCCCTCGCCCACCCCACGTGGGCGATGGGCCCGGTCATCACCGTCAACTCCGCGACCCTCGTCAACAAGGGGCTGGAGGTCATCGAGGCCCACCTCCTCTACGACCTTCCCTTCGACCGCATTGAGGTGGTCGTGCACCCGCAGTCGTATGTCCACTCGATGGTCGAGTTCACCGACGGATCCACGATCGCCCAGGCGACGCCCCCCGACATGCGCGGGCCCATCGCCATCGGACTGGGCTGGCCCGAACGTGTCCCGGACGCGGCCCCCGCGTTCGACTGGGCCAAGGCATCCACCTGGGAGTTCTTCCCGCTGGACGACGAGGCCTTCCCCTCGGTGAACCTCGCCCGGCACGTGGGGCGGCTCGCGGGCACGGCCCCGGCGGTGTTCAATGCCGCCAACGAGGAGTGCGTCGCGGCCTTCCTGAGCGGCGCGCTGCCCTTCAACGGGATCATGGATACCGTCACCCGGGTGGTGGAGGAGCACGGCACCCCGGTCACGGGAACTTCACTCACGGTGTCGGACGTCCTCGAAGCGGAGACCTGGGCGAGGGCCCGGGCCCGTGAACTCACAGCCACGACGGCGACCGCGGAGGCGCGTGCATGACGACCTTGATGTTCATCCTCGGCATAGTGGTCTTCGCGGTCGGCCTGCTCGTCTCGATCGCGTGGCACGAGCTGGGGCACCTGTCGACGGCCAAGCTCTTCGGCATCCGCGTGCCGCAGTACATGGTCGGCTTCGGCCCGACCATCTGGTCACGCAGGAAGGGCGACACCGAGTACGGCATCAAGGCGATCCCGCTCGGCGGCTACATCCGCATGATCGGGATGTTCCCGCCGGACGACCAGGGCCGGGTCTCCGCCCGCTCCACCTCCCCGTGGCGCGGCATGATCGAGGACGCCCGCTCGGCGGCCTTCGAGGAGCTCCAGCCCGGCGACGAGACGCGCATGTTCTACACGCGCAAGCCGTGGAAGCGGGTCATCGTCATGTTCGCGGGCCCCTTCATGAACCTGGTGCTCGCGGTCGCCCTCTTCCTCACGGTGCTGATGGGCTTCGGCATCCAGAAGGAGACCACCGTCGTGGAATCCGTCTCGCCCTGCGTCATCGCGCAGAGCCAGCACCGCGACAGCTGCAAGAAGTCCGACCCGTCGTCCCCGGCCGCGCAGGCCGGCATGAAGGCGGGCGACAGGATCGTCTCCTTCGACGGCAAGCCGACCGAGGACTGGAACACGCTCTCGGACCTCATCCGGGACAGCGCCGGGAAGGACGTCTCCTTCGTCGTCGACCGCGACGGCCGGGACGTGACCCTGCACGCGAGGATCGCCACGAACCAGGTCGCCAAGAAGGACACGGGCGGCAACTACGTCGACGGCTACGTCAAGGCCGGCTTCCTCGGCTTCAGCCCCGCCACCGGCGTCGTCAAACAGGACTTCGGCCAGTCCGTGACCTGGATGACCGACCGGGTCGGCGACGCCGTCGACTCCCTCGTCGCCCTGCCCGGCAAGATCCCGGCCCTGTGGGACGCGGCCTTCGGCGACGGCCCGCGCGAGCCGGACTCCCCGATGGGCATCGTCGGCGCGGCCCGGGTCACCGGCGAGATCGCCACCCTGGACATCCCCGCCTCACAGCAGCTGGCCATGTTCGTGTTCGTGCTGGCCGGCTTCAACCTCTCCCTGTTCCTGTTCAACATGCTCCCGCTGCTCCCGCTCGACGGCGGGCACATCGCGGGCGCCCTGTGGGAGTCGCTGCGGCGCAACCTGGCCCGGGTGCTGCGCCGCCCCGATCCCGGACCGTTCGACGTCGCCAAGCTGATGCCGGTGGCGTACGTGGTCGCCGGGATCTTCGTCTGCTTCACCGTCCTGGTGCTCATCGCCGACGTCGTGAACCCGGTGAAGATCTCCTAGCCGCCCGTCGCCCCACCGCGGCCCGGACCCTCGGGTTCCGGGCCGCATTCCATCGGGTGGTTTACGGGTGGGATGTGCTGACGCGGGACCCGGTGCCGTAATCTCAAAGCCTGGAGCCCGCCGTTGCACGGGACCGGACCTTGATTCACGACTTGGGGTTGCACAGCAGATGACTGCGATTTCTCTCGGCATGCCGTCCGTTCCGACCAAGCTCGCCGAGCGCCGGAAGAGCCGGCAGATCCAGGTCGGAAGCGTGGCGGTCGGCGGGGACGCGCCCGTGTCGGTCCAGTCGATGACCACGACCCGCACGTCCGACATCGGCGCCACCCTCCAGCAGATCGCCGAGCTGACCGCCTCCGGCTGCCAGATCGTCCGGGTGGCCTGCCCCACCCAGGACGACGCCGACGCCCTCGCCACCATCGCGAAGAAGTCCCAGATCCCGGTGATCGCGGACATCCACTTCCAGCCCAAGTACGTCTTCGCCGCCATCGAGGCCGGCTGCGCCGCCGTCCGCGTCAACCCCGGCAACATCAAGCAGTTCGACGACAAGGTCAAGGAGATCGCCAAGGCCGCCAAGGACCACGGCACCCCGATCCGCATCGGCGTCAACGCCGGCTCCCTGGACAAGCGCCTGCTCCAGAAGTACGGCAAGGCCACCCCCGAGGCCCTGGTCGAGTCGGCGCTGTGGGAGGCGTCCCTCTTCGAGGAGCACGACTTCCGCGACATCAAGATCTCCGTCAAGCACAACGACCCGGTCGTGATGATCGAGGCCTACCGGCAGCTCGCCGAACAGTGCGACTACCCCCTCCACCTCGGCGTCACCGAGGCCGGCCCCGCCTTCCAGGGCACGATCAAGTCGGCCGTCGCCTTCGGCGCCCTGCTCTCCCAGGGCATCGGCGACACGATCCGGGTCTCCCTCTCGGCCCCGCCGGTCGAGGAGGTCAAGGTCGGCCTGCAGATCCTCCAGTCGCTCGGCCTGCGCCAGCGCGGCCTGGAGATCGTCTCCTGCCCGTCCTGCGGCCGTGCCCAGGTCGACGTCTACAAGCTCGCCGAAGAGGTCACCGCCGGCCTGACCGGCATGGAGGTCCCGCTCCGCGTCGCCGTCATGGGCTGCGTCGTCAACGGCCCCGGCGAGGCCCGCGAGGCCGACCTCGGCGTCGCCTCCGGCAACGGCAAGGGGCAGATCTTCGTCAAGGGCGAGGTCATCAAGACCGTCCCCGAGTCCAAGATCGTGGAAACCCTCATCGAGGAGGCCATGAAGCTGGCGGAGCAGATGGAGGCCGAGGGCGTCGCCTCCGGCGAACCGTCGGTGTCGGTGGCGGGCTGAGCTTTCCGGCACCGGCCGGACCGCGCCCCGCAAGGGGCGCGGGACCACGCTGGATGCGCGGCTCGGCCACGGGGGCGCGCGGCCACGGCCGGCCCGCGGTCGGCGGCGATCCCGGCCCCCGGCCTCGGAGGCGCACCCCGAAGCCGGCGCGGCTATAGTGCGGAGATCAGCAGACCCCCAGCGTGAGGCCCCGCACGTGTTGACCCAGACCACCTCACGAGTGCTCGAACCCGGCGACCTGGACGCCGCGCTCGCCGTCCTCGACCGCGAGCCGGTCGCGAACGCCTTCGTGACCTCCCGGGTCCAGGTCGCGGGCCTCGACCCCTGGCGGCTCGGCGGCGAGATGTGGGGCTGGTACGAGGACGGCATGCTCACGTCCCTGTGCTACGCGGGCGCCAACCTCGTGCCGATCTGCGCCACCCCCCGCGCCGTCCGCGCCTTCGCCGACCGCGCCCGCCGGGCCGGCCGGCGCTGCTCCTCCATCGTCGGCCCCGCCGAATCCACCGCCGAACTGTGGCGGCTGCTGGAGCCGCACTGGGGTCCGGCCCGCGAGGTCCGCGCCCACCAGCCGCTGATGGTCACCGACCGTATGCCGGCCGACATCACCCCGGACCCGTACGTCCGCCGCGTCCGCAAGGACGAGATCGAGACGATCATGCCGGCGTGCGTGGCGATGTTCACCGAGGAGGTCGGCGTCTCGCCCCTCGCCGGCGACGGCGGCCTGCTCTACCAGGCCCGGGTCGCCGAACTCGTCGGCTCCGGCCGCTCCTTCGCCCGCGTCGACGACCAGGGCCGGGTCGTGTTCAAGGCGGAGATCGGCGCGGCGACCCCCCAGGCCTGCCAGATCCAGGGCGTGTGGGTGGCCCCCGAGTACCGGGGCAGGGGCCTGGCGGCCCCCGGCATGGCGGCCGTACTGCGCTACGCCCTGACCGACGTGGCCCCCGTGGTCAGCCTGTACGTGAACGACTTCAACACCGCGGCGCGCAGGGCGTACCGCAAGGTGGGCTTCCGTGAGGTGGGAGCCTTCATGAGCGTGCTCTTCTGACCGCCCTGTACGCTCCCCGCATGGACCTCGTGATCGGCCCCCTGGACCTCACCGCCCACGTGGACGAGGCCCTCGCCGTCCAAGCCCTCGCCTTCGGGCTCGGCCCGGACGAGGTCGCCGTGCGCCGGCAGATCGTCCAGCGGCACATGCAGTACCGCGGCGCGCGCGCCTACGGGGCCACCGTCCGGGGGCGGCTCGTCGGCTTCGTCTACGGCATGCCCAACAGCCGTACCCACTGGTGGTCCACCGTCGTCGAGCCCTACCTGCGCGCGGGCGGCAACGACTTCTGGCTGGACGACTCCTTCGTCATCACCGAACTGCACGTCCACCCCGACCACCAGAACCGCGGCATCGGCCGGCGTCTGATCACCACCATCACCGACACCGCCGACGAACCCCGCTCGATCCTCTCCGCGATCGACACCGACAGCCCCGCCCGCGGCCTCTACCACTCCCTCGGCTACGTCGACCTCGCCCGCCAAGTCCACTTCCCGAGCGCGCCGAGGCCGTACGCCGTGATGGGCGCCCCGCTGCCACTGCGCAGGCGTTAACCGATTTCCACCGGCACGGGCGGCCCGGCTAACCTCCATGCCATCACCTTTACCCGGCAGGAGTACGAGAACCATGGCCAACGCACCGGTCCAGCGCATGTCCCAGTTGATGGCGAAGACGCTGCGCGACGACCCGGCGGACGCCGAGGTCCTCAGCCACAAGCTCCTCGTCCGCGCCGGCTACGTCCGCCGCACGGCCGCCGGCATCTGGAGCTGGCTGCCCCTCGGCAAGAAGGTCCTCGCCAACGTCGAGCGCGTCGTGCGCGAGGAGATGGACGCCATCGGCGCCCAGGAGGTCACGCTGCCCGCCCTGCTGCCGCGTGAGCCCTACGAGGCCACCGGCCGCTGGGACGAGTACGGCCAGGAGCTGTTCCGGCTCAAGGACCGCAAGGGCGGCGACTACCTCCTCGGCCCCACCCACGAGGAGATCTTCACCCTCCTGGTCAAGGACCAGTGCACGTCCTACAAGGACCTGCCGGTGATCCTGTACCAGATCCAGACCAAGTTCCGTGACGAGGCCCGGCCCCGCGCCGGCATCCTGCGCGGCCGCGAGTTCCTGATGAAGGACTCGTACTCCTTCGACCTGGACGACGAGGGCCTCGCCCGGTCCTACGCCCTGCACCGCGAGGCCTACCGGCGCGTCTTCGAGCGCCTCGGCCTCGACTACCGCATCGTCGCGGCCACCGCCGGCGCCATGGGCGGCTCCAAGTCGGAGGAGTTCCTCGCCCCGGCCGAGGCCGGCGAGGACACCTTCGCCGACTGCCCGAACTGCGACTTCGCCGCGAACACCGAGGCGATCACGTACGAGCTGAAGCCGGTGGACGCCTCCGGCGTGCCCGCCGCCGAGGACATCCCGACCCCCGACACCCCGACCATCGAGACGCTGGCCGCCTCGCTCGGCGTCCCGGCCTCCGCCACGCTGAAGAACCTGCTGGTCAAGGTGGACGGCGAGATCGTCGCCGTCGGCGTGCCCGGGGACCGCGAGGTGGACCTGGGCAAGGTCGAGGCCCACTTCGCCCCGGCCACCGTCGAGATGGTCACCGAGGCGGACTTCGCCGCGCGCGGCGACCTGGTCCGTGGCTACGTCGGCCCGCAGGGCCTGGGCGAGAAGGTGAAGTACATCGCCGACCCGCGCGTGGCCCCCGGCACCGCCTGGATCACCGGCGCCAACAAGGAGCACACGCACACCAGGAACGTCGTCGCCGGCCGGGACTTCGAGGTCGACGCGTACGTGGACGTCGTGGTGGTCCAGGAGGGCGACCCCTGCCCCCGGTGCGGCACCGGCCTGAAGCTGGACCGCGCCATCGAGATCGGCCACATCTTCCAGCTGGGCCGCAAGTACGCCGACGCGCTCAAGCTGGACGTCCTCGGCCAGAACGGCAAGCCGGTCCGCGTCACCATGGGCTCCTACGGCATCGGCGTCTCCCGTGCCGTCGCCGCGCTCGCCGAGCAGACCGCCGACGAGCACGGCCTGGTCTGGCCCAAGGAGATCGCCCCGGCCGACGTGCACGTCGTCGCCGCCGGCAAGGCGCTCCAGACCGAGCTGGCCCTCGAGGTCTCCGACAAGCTCGCCGCCGCGGGCGTCCGCGTCCTGGTGGACGACCGCGCCGGGGTCTCCCCGGGCGTGAAGTTCACCGACGCGGAGCTGATCGGCGTCCCGCAGATCCTGGTCGCCGGCCGCCGCTCCGGCGAGGGCGTCCTGGAGCTGAAGGACCGCAAGACCGGCGAGCGCGAGGAACTGACGGTCGAGGCCGCGATCGCCCGCCTGACCGCACGGTAAGCGGGAGCGGCAGCGGCGAGGGACACCCCGGGTCCGCCCCGGGGCGTTCCATGGACACGGGGCGTCTCATGGGACCGGGGCGTCCCAGGAGCCCGTGCAGTCCGTGAGCCCGGGCGCGGTCGCCGCGCCCGGAGCCCTGGTGGTGCCGGGGACTTGTCCTTCACGGCTCACGGGCCTGGCGGCCCGGCCCCGCTCACCCAGGCGCTGACGTTCGGCGGCGCTCGCGCGGGCTTCTCGCGTCGGCGCCGTCCATCGCCTGGGCGGCCTGCGCGCACCGGGCTGCCGCCGGCCGACGGGTCTCGCGCGCATCAGGCCCCGCCGCGACCGGCTCGCCGGCGCCGGACGACTTGTCCTTCACGGCTCCCGAGGGTGGCGGGCCGGCCGCGCTCCGCCTGGCCCCGTCGTTCGGCCGCGCTCGCGCGGGGCCCTTCCGTTGGCGCGTTGCGCGGTCCGGGCGCCGTAGGCTCCGCCGCGCCTGGCTCGGTGGTGCGGGGGAGCCTTTCACGGCTCGCGGGCCCTGTGGCCCGGCCTGGCTCCGCCTGGCCCCGTCGTTCGGCCGCGCTCGCGCGGGGCCCCTCGTGTTAGCACGCTCCGCTGCCTGCGCGGCCTGCGCGCACCGGGCTGCCGCCGGCCGACGGGTCTCGCGCGCATCAGGCCCCGCCGGCCGACGCGGCCCGCCCGCGCCCGGCTCGATGGCGCCGCTTCTCGTCGCCGGTCCGGGCACGGCGGCGTCGGCCGGTCAGAGCCAGCTCGCGAACTCCAGCAGGAGTTCCGCGTCCTTCTCGCGGCCGACCCGGCGGGCCCGTACCCCGGACTCCACCGCCCGGAACAGGGTCCAGCCCCGCAGCCGTTCCTGGTCGACCTCCAGCGACTCGGCGAGGCGCTTGATCCGGCGCCGGGTGGTGGACGGCCCGGAGGACGCCGCGATGAGGTCCTCCACCCGGTCGCGCACCAGCCGCGCCAGATCGAAGGCGCTCTCGCCGACCACCGGGTCCGGGCCCACCGCCAGCCAGGGCATCCGGTCCCCGGAGAGGACCTTGCTCTGCCGGAACGTGCCGTGCAGCAGCAGGTGCTCGGGCGGCGCGGCCAGCAGCTCGGCACGGGCGGCGAGGGCCGCCTCCACCAGCGGGGCCGCCTCCGGGTCGGCCCCGGCACCCGCCCGCATCGCCACCGCCTGCCGTCCGGTCCGCTCGGCGACGGTCTCGAAGACGTGCCCGGCCGGCGGCGCGACCCACAGCCTGCGCAGCGTGCCCGCCGCCTCCAGCAGCGCCTTCGCCTCCGGCAGCGACCGCACCGACACGTCCGGGTGCAGCCGCTCCAGCAGCAGCACCCCGTCCTCCGCCCCGGCTTCCAGCAGCTGTACGGCGCCCAGCCCGCCCCAGTGCGCCAGCGCCGCCCGCTCGCTCTCCGGGCGGGCCCGGGGCGGCGCCAGCTTCAGCACGGCCGGGGTGCCGTCGGCCCGCCGCACCAGCACCACCAGGCTGCTGCGGCCGCCCGGCACCTGCACCCGCTCGACGGTCAACTCGCGCCGGGCGACGGCCCGCTCGGCCACCGCGGGCAGCCGCGCCAGCCAGTCGTCACCGGCCGGTGCCGTCTCACCGAGCGCCCGCACCAGGCGCTGCGGCGGTTCGAAAGCCATGCGCGAGTCGTTCCCTTCGTGTCCGGTGCCGTCCTGCCGTCCTGCCGCCCCGCCGGCGGTCAACGCGCCGGCGACCCGGACGGCGACGGCGCCGTGCCGGCCGCGCCCGTCCGCTCGCCGGACCGCTCGGCCAGACCAGGGAAGGCTACGCTCCCCCCGCTCCAGCGCACCGCCCGCACCGCGGCCTCCCGCAGCGCCCCGGCCGCGTCGGCACGCCGCGCGCCGCTCGTGGCCCGCACCAGGTCCGAGTACACGCCGGCCACCCGCTCCTCCAGCCGCGCGGCCAGCCGCAGCGCGGCCGCCCCGTCCTCGACCGGGAACGGCAGCGCGTACGCGGCGCTCGCGGCGACCGGCGCGCCGCCCAGGTCGCGCACGGCGCGCACCAGCGCGTCCCGGCGCGCGCGGTGGGCGTCGTACGCCGACCGCGCCTCCGCCCGCCGCGGCTCGCCGATCCGTCCGCCCACGACGCCGTACCCGTACACCGCCGCGTGCTCCGCCGCCAGCGCGGCCTGCAACGCGGTCAGCTCGGCATCCGCGGCCTGCTCGGTCCCGTCGCTCACTTGGCCCCCTCCGTCAGCAGGTACGCGTGCGCGGCCCCGGCCGCCGCGACCGACGCCAGCAGCCGCGCCAACTCGCCCGGCACCTCCAGCAGGTCCTTGGCGCGCTGGTCGGCGAGGGCGCGCTCGGCGGCGGCCAGCCCGGCCACGGCGTCCTTCTCGCCGGCCGGGACGGGAGCGGGCGAGGCGGTGGCCGTGGCGGAGGCCGTGGGCGCCGTGCCGTCCGTGAAGGCCGCCGCGTGCGCCGCCACCTGGGCCCGCAGCGGGCGCAGCCGCCCGGCCAGCCCGGGATGCGCGGCGAGCACGGCGTCGTACCGCGCCAGCAGCCCCCGGCTGTCGCGCGCCGCACGCGCGCGTGCCCGCTGCGCGGCCGACGGACCGTCGTCGCCGGAGCCTGGTCCGGCCGAGCAGCCCACCAGCAGGGCGCCGCCGGCGGCCGAGGCGAGCAGGGTTCTTCTGCGCGGCCCCGGGGGCACGCGCGGAGGCGGGGGGTACGGCACGGCTGACGTCCTCGGGGGCTCGTACGAACACACGGGCGGGAACGCCGGCCCGCCGTTGATCACGGTACCCGCGAGTCCCTCCGCCTCGCGTCACCGGCTCGACGGCCGCCCGTCCTGCCCGTCCTGCCCGCGAACCGCCCCGGACCTCTCCTGCGATCCGGCCCCCGCCGGAGGCAGTACCCTTTGATCAGACACGCGACCCATCCCACAACAGCACACGCGGCCGAGGAGTCACCCGGATGAGCACCACCCAGAGCGAGAGGCTGCGAGAGCTGCTGGAACCGCTCGTCACCTCCCAGGGGCTGGATCTCGAAGAGATCGCCGTGGACTCCGTCGGACGCAAGCGGGTGCTGCGCGTGGTCGTCGACTCCGACGCCGGGGCGGATCTGGACGCCGTCGCCGATGTGAGCCGCGCGCTCTCGGCGAAGCTGGACGAGACCAACGCGATGGGTGACGCGGCGTACGACCTGGAGGTCGGAACCCCCGGCGCGGAGCGCCTCCTCACCGAGCACCGGCACTTCGTGCGCGCCACCGACCGGCTCGTGAGGTTCCAGCTCACGGAGGGCGGCGAGCTGGTCGCGCGGATCCTTCAGGTCGACGACGAGGGCGTCGACGTCGAGGTGCCCGGCGTGAAGGGCCGCAAGGCCACCGCCCGCAGACTCGGCTTCCCGGAGATCGCCAGAGCGCGCGTGCAGGTCGAGTTCAACCGCAAGGACAGCGCCGGCCAGGCCGGCGAGAAGAACATGAAGGAAGAGGAGGAGGCGTAGCCGTGGACATCGACATGAGCGCCCTGCGGGGCTTGGTTCGGGAGAAGGAGATCTCCTTCGACCTGCTGGTCGAGGCGATCGAGTCGGCCCTCCTCATCGCCTACCACCGCACCGAGGGAAGCCGCCGGCACGCGCGCGTGGAGCTCAACCGGGAGACCGGGCATGTGACCGTGTGGGCGAAGGAGGACCCCGACGACCTCGCCGAGGGGCAGGAGCCCCGTGAGTTCGACGACACCCCGTCCGGCTTCGGCCGCATCGCCGCCACCACCGCCAAGCAGGTGATCCTCCAGCGGCTGCGCGACGCCGAGGACGACGCGACGCTCGGCGAGTACGTCGGCCGCGAGGGCGACATCGTCACCGGTGTGGTCCAGCAGGGCCGCGACCCGAAGAACGTGCTGGTGGACATCGGCAAGCTGGAGGCCATCCTGCCGGTGCAGGAGCAGGTGCCCGGCGAGACCTACCCGCACGGCATGCGCCTGCGGTCGTACGTCGTCCGGGTGGCCAAGGGCGTGCGCGGGCCGTCCGTCACCCTCTCCCGTACGCACCCGAACCTGGTGAAGAAGCTCTTCGCCCTGGAGGTGCCGGAGATCGCCGACGGGTCCGTGGAGATCGCGGCGATCGCCCGCGAGGCCGGTCACCGCACCAAGATCGCCGTACGGTCCACCCGTTCGGGCCTGAACGCCAAGGGCGCCTGCATCGGCCCCATGGGCGGCCGGGTGCGCAACGTGATGGGCGAGCTGAACGGCGAGAAGATCGACATCGTCGACTGGTCGGACGACCCGGCGGAGATGGTCGCGAACGCCCTGTCACCCGCTCGGGTGAGCAAGGTGGAGGTCGTGGACATGGCCGCCCGGTCCGCGCGGGTGACCGTGCCGGACTACCAGCTGTCGCTGGCGATCGGCAAGGAGGGCCAGAACGCCCGCCTGGCGGCCCGGCTGACCGGCTGGCGGATCGACATCCGGCCCGACACCGAGCAGGCCGGGGAGTAGACCGGGGAGCGGCCCGAGGCGCCGGGGGAATAGATCCAAGCCGCCCGGCGCTGAGATCACGACAACAGCCGTTCGATTTTTGCCCCGAAGGGGTGAGGTCGGTACGGGGAGGTAGACTTAGCTGTGTCTGGCCGGACGCACGACCGAGCACGCCCTGAACGCACCTGTGTGGGGTGCCGGGAGCGGGCGGCCAAGAACGATCTCCTGCGGATCGTGAAGACCGGGGATGCGTGCGTCCCCGATCCTCGCGGTACGCTGCCCGGCCGGGGTGCGTACGTACACCCCGCCCTGGTCTGTCTCGACCAGGCGGTACGCCGCCGGGCGTTCCCGCGGGCACTGCGCGTCCCGGGACCGCTCGACACAAAGGCGTTGCGCCGATACGTCGAGCAGACAACAGTTGCCGAGCAGGCAACGCGGTAAGACAAGCCGCACGGAACCCCGTGCGGTCTGGTACCTCGCGAGTCGAAAGCAGGTCGAGATTGCGATGAGCACTCGATGAGTACGCGATGAGTACGCCCATGAACTAGCGACGGTCCGGCTTCAACCCGGACCTCAAAGGAGCGAAGTGGCTAAGGTCCGGGTCTACGAACTCGCCAAGGAGTTCGGTGTCGAGAGCAAGGTCGTCATGGCCAAGCTCCAGGAACTCGGTGAATTCGTCCGTTCGGCGTCTTCGACCATCGAAGCGCCGGTTGTACGCAAGCTGACCGACGCCTTCCAGGGCGGTGGCAACGGCAAGTCCGCCGGCAAGCCCGCCCCGCGCAAGGCCGCCCCCAGGCCCGCCGCGCCCTCTCCGGCGCAGGCGGCCCGTCCGGCTGCTCCGGCCCCGAGGCCGGCGGCCCCCAAGCCCGCGACGGCGCCCGCTGCCCAGCAGCCGGCCGCCCCGTCGGCCCCCTCGGCGCCCGCCCAGGCTCCGGCCCCGGGCCCGCGCCCGGTGCCGGGTCCCAAGCCCGCGCCGCGTCCGGCCCCGGCCGCCCCGGAGTTCACCGCTCCGCCGGCCCCGGCCGCGCAGGCCCCGCAGGCTCCGGCCGCCCAGGGCCCGCGTCCCGGCGCCCGTCCCGGTGCCCCGAAGCCCGGTGGCGCCCGTCCGGCCCCCGGCCAGGGCCAGGGTGCCCGTCCGGGTCAGGGCGGTGGCCGCCCCGGTGGCCAGGCCGCGCGTCCCGGTGCCCGTCCGGCCGGTCCGCGTCCGGGCAACAACCCCTTCACCTCCGGCGGCAACGCCGGCATGGCCCGTCCGCAGGCCCCGCGCCCGCAGGGCGGTCCGCGTCCCGGCCCCGGCGGTGCCCCCGGCGCCGGTCCCCGTCCGCAGGCGCCCGGCGCCCAGGGCGGCGGTCCGCGTCCGCAGGCTCCGGGCGGTGCCCGTCCGTCGCCGGCCGGCATGCCCCGGCCGCAGGGCGGTCCGCGTCCCGGCCCGGCCGGTCCGCGTCCGAACCCCGGCATGATGCCGCAGCGTCCCGCTGCCGGCCCGCGTCCCGGCCCCGGCGGCGGTCGCGGCCCGGCCGGTGCCGGTCGTCCCGGCGGCGGCGGCGGTCGTCCCGGTGGCGGCGGCTTCGCCGGCCGTCCCGGTGGCGGCGGCGGTGCCCGTCCGGGTGGTGGCGGCGGCTTCGCCGGCCGTCCCGGCGGTGGCGGCGGCTTCGGCGGCGGTCCCGGCGCTGGCGGCGGTGGCCGTCCCGGCTTCGGCGGCCGTCCCGGCGGTCCCGGTGGCCGCGGTGGCACGCAGGGCGCCTTCGGCCGTCCCGGCGGTCCGGCGCGTCGTGGCCGCAAGTCGAAGCGGCAGCGTCGCCAGGAGTACGAGGCCATGCAGGCCCCGAGCGTCGGCGGCGTGATGCTGCCGCGCGGCAACGGCGAGACCATCCGTCTCTCCCGCGGCGCGTCGCTCACCGACTTCGCGGAGAAGATCAACGCCAACCCGGCGTCCCTCGTCGCGGTCATGATGAACCTCGGCGAGATGGTCACCGCGACCCAGTCCGTCTCCGACGAGACCCTCCAGCTCCTCGCCGACGAGATGAACTACACGGTTCAGATCGTCAGCCCGGAGGAGGAGGACCGCGAGCTGCTCGAGTCCTTCGACATCGAGTTCGGCGAGGACGAGGGCTCCGACGAGGACCTGGTGGTCCGTCCGCCGGTCGTGACCGTCATGGGTCACGTCGACCACGGTAAGACCCGGCTGCTCGACGCCATCCGCAAGACGAACGTCATCGCGGGCGAGGCCGGCGGCATCACCCAGCACATCGGTGCCTACCAGGTCGCGACCGAGGTCAACGACGAAGAGCGCAAGATCACCTTCATCGACACCCCGGGTCACGAGGCGTTCACCGCCATGCGTGCCCGTGGTGCGAAGTCGACCGACATCGCGATCCTGGTCGTCGCGGCCAACGACGGCGTCATGCCGCAGACGGTCGAGGCGCTCAACCACGCCAAGGCGGCCGACGTGCCGATCGTCGTCGCGGTCAACAAGATCGACGTCGAGGGCGCGGACCCGACCAAGGTGCGCGGTCAGCTGACCGAGTACGGCCTGGTGGCCGAGGAGTACGGCGGCGACACCATGTTCGTCGACATCTCCGCCAAGCAGGGTCTGCACATCGACTCGCTGCTGGAGGCCGTGATCCTCACGGCGGACGCCTCGCTCGACCTGCGGGCCAACCCGAACCAGGACGCGCAGGGCATCTCGATCGAGTCCCGTCTCGACCGCGGCCGCGGTGCCGTGGCGACGGTCCTCGTCCAGCGAGGCACGCTGCGGGTCGGCGACACGATGGTCGTGGGCGACGCCTACGGCCGTGTGCGCGCCATGCTCGACGACAACGGCAACAACGTCGCCGAGGCCGGCCCGTCGACGCCGGTGCAGGTCCTGGGCCTGACCAACGTCCCGGGTGCGGGCGACAACTTCCTGGTGGTCGACGAGGACCGTACGGCCCGTCAGATCGCCGAGAAGCGCGCCGCCCGCGAGCGCAACGCGGCCTTCGCCAAGCGCACGCGCCGCGTCTCGCTGGAGGACCTGGACAAGGTGCTCAAGGCCGGCGAGGTCCAGCAGCTGAACCTGATCATCAAGGGTGACGCTTCCGGTTCGGTCGAGGCCCTGGAGTCCTCCCTGCTCCAGCTGGACGTCGGCGAAGAGGTCGACATCCGCGTCCTGCACCGCGGCGTCGGTGCGGTCACGGAGTCCGACATCGACCTGGCGATGGGCTCGGACGCCATCGTGATCGGCTTCAACGTCCGCGCGGCCGGCCGCGCGGCGCAGATGGCCGAGCGCGAGGGCGTGGACGTCCGGTACTACTCGGTCATCTACCAGGCGATCGAGGAGATCGAGGCGGCCCTCAAGGGCATGCTCAAGCCGGAGTACGAAGAGGTCGAGCTCGGTACGGCGGAGATCCGCGAGGTCTTCCGCTCGTCCAAGCTGGGCAACATCGCGGGTGTCCTCATCCGCTCCGGCGAGGTCAAGCGCAACACCAAGGCGCGCCTCATCCGCGACGGCAAGGTCATCGCGGAGAACCTCAACATCGAGGGTCTGCGTCGCTTCAAGGACGACGTCACCGAGATCCGCGAAGGCTACGAGGGTGGTATCAACCTCGGAAACTTCAACGACATCAAGGTCGACGACGTCATCGCGACGTACGAGATGCGGGAGAAGCCGCGGGCGTAACGCCCGGGGTTCGCGCTGGCCGGCGGGACTGCGGTCCCGTCGGCCAGCGCGCCGTTTTGCGCCGGGCGCCCGTCCGGCCGGCCGCACCGAAACCCTGTCGAGCCACCGGCGGGTACGCGGTACGGTTCTTGATGTCCCCGGCCACACGGACCCGGGGCCATCGATCCCGTACCGGCGGGTGAACCGGTTGCACACATGTACGTGGGGACTCTGTCCTTCGACCTCCTCCTCGGCGACGTCCACTCGCTGAAGGAGAAGCGCTCCGTCGTCCGCCCGATCGTCGCCGAACTCCAGCGGAAGTACGCCGTGAGCGCGGCCGAGGTGGACCACATGAACCTCCACCGGCGGGCGGTCATCGGCCTCGCCGCGGTCTCCGGCGACGTGGCGCACCTCACCGACGTCCTGGACCGGTGCGAGCGGCTGGTCGCCGGCCGCCCCGAGGTGGAACTGCTGTCCGTGCGACGGCGCATCCACGGCGACGACGACTGACCACGAAACGCAAGCAAGAGAAAGAACGGGAGACGGACCAGTGGCCGACAACGCGCGGGCTAAAAGGCTGGCGGACCTCATCCGGGAGGTGGTGGCCCAGAAGCTGCAGCGCGGGATCAAGGACCCGCGGCTCGGCTCACACGTCACCATCACGGACACCCGGGTCACGGGTGACCTCCGGGAGGCGACCGTCTTCTACACGGTCTACGGCGACGAGGAGGAGCGCGAGGCGGCGGCCGCCGGCCTGGAGAGCGCCAAGGGCATCCTGCGCTCCGAGGTGGGCCGCGCGGCCGGGGTGAAGTTCACACCCACCCTGGCCTTCGTCGCGGACGCCCTGCCGGACACCGCCCGGACCATCGAGGACCTCCTCGACAAGGCCCGGCAGTCCGACGAGAAGGTGCGCGAGGCGGCCACGGGCGCCACGTACGCCGGCGGCGCCGACCCGTACCGCAAGCCGGCGGACGACGACACCGACACGGACGGCGACGCCACCGAATGACCTCGAAGCACACCACGCCCGACGGCCTCGTCATCGTCGACAAGCCGTCGGGCTTCACTTCGCACGACGTGGTCGCCAAGATGCGCGGGATCGCCAGGACCCGCCGCGTCGGCCACGCCGGCACCCTCGACCCGATGGCGACCGGCGTCCTGGTCCTCGGCGTCGAGCGCGCCACCAAGCTCCTCGGGCACCTCGCGCTCACCGAGAAGGAGTACCTGGGCACGGTCCGCCTGGGCCAGAACACCCTCACCGACGACGCCGAGGGCGAGATCACCTCGTCCACCGACGCCTCCAAGGTGACCCGGGACGCCATCGACGCGGGCATCGCCAAGCTGACCGGCGACATCATGCAGGTGCCGTCCAAGGTCAGCGCCATCAAGATCGACGGCGTACGGTCGTACAAGCGGGCCCGTGAGGGCGAGGACTTCGAGATCCCCGCCCGGCCGGTGACCATCTCCTCCTTCGCGGTGTACGACGTCCGGGACGCGGTCGCCGAGGACGGCACGCCCGTGCTCGACCTGGTGGTGTCGGTGGTCTGCTCCTCCGGCACCTACATCCGCGCCCTCGCCCGCGACCTGGGCGCCGACCTCGGCGTCGGCGGCCACCTCACCGCGCTGCGCCGCACCCGCGTCGGCCCGTACCGGCTGGACGCGGCGAGGACACTGGACCAGCTCCAGCAGGAGCTGACCGTGATGCCGATCGCCGAGGCCGCCACCGCCGCGTTCCCGCGCTGGGAGGTCGACGCCAAGCGGTCCCGGCTGCTGCTCAACGGCGTCCGGCTGGAGATCCCCGACGAGTACGCCGGAGCCGGTGCCGTCGCCGTGTTCGACCCCGACGGCCGTTTCCTCGCGCTGGTCGAGGAGGACCGGGGGAAGGCGAAGAGCCTGGCCGTGTTCGGCTGAGGCGCCGGCGTCCGGGCCCCGGGTCGCCCGCCGTGGAGTGGCCGTCCGCCGTGGAGCGGCGGCCGGCCACACGGGGTCGGTCTTGCCGCCGCTCCACGGTCCCCCCTCGGTTCCCCCACCCCTAGGGATATCCAGCGACATCCGCCTATTCACCCGTCCGGGCAGGCGCTCGGAGTGAACCGGGGGAGCGGAAGGGGGCGCGTTCCCCGCGCGATCTTTCCGGCCGATCATCCCGCGCCTACCGTCGGACCCAGGGCACGGGGACGGGCGGGGAGGTACGAGCATGACGGAACGGGGCCCGCGGAGCGGAAGCGGGCGCCGGGGGGACGGGAGCGAGGAGCGGCCGTCCGAGCAGCGCGCGGAGGGGGACCGCGCGGGCGGGGACGGCGCGTACGGGGGCTGTGCGGGCGGCGCGCCGGGTGCGGGTCCGGGTGACCGGGCCGCCGCCCTCGTCCGCATCCGGGACCTGGCAGGGCGCCCGCGCGGACTCGGCTTCCTCGCCGATCACCAGGGCACCCTGCTCACCAGCCACGAGGCTGTCGACGGCCTGCCCCGGCTGGTGCTGCACGCCGGTGGGGACCGTACCTGCGTGGTCGGCCCCGACGCGGTCACCGCACTGCCCGGTCTCGGCCTCGCCCTGGTGCGCACCGAGGGCCTCGGCGTGGAGCCGCTGCCGCTGACCGTGCGGGAGCGCATCGACGCCGGCACCTACGTGCAGGTCGCCGCCGGCTGCTGGCGCGAGGCGCGGGTGCTGGCCGCCACGCAGGTGACGTACACCGCCACGGACCGCTTCCACCTCCTGGACGACGCGCTGGAACTCGCCATCGGCACGGCCGGCCGGGACGCGCTGCGGCTGGGCGGCGGCGCGGCCGGCGGACCGGTGCTCGACGCGCGCACCGGCGCGGTCGTCGGCGTCCTCGGCACCGCCCTGCACAGCGCCCAGCGCGACGCGGGCTTCGCGGTGCCGCTGCGGCCGCTCGACGGCGCCCTCGCCGACCTGCTCGCCCGCAACGCGGCCACCGTGCCCGCGTACGGCGCCGACCTCAACCTCGCCGGCATCCTCCAGCTGACCACGGCCTCGGCCGGACCCGACGGCCCTCCGGGCGCCGTCGAGCCGGTCGAACGCCCCGGCGTCGCCCGCGAGCTGGCCGCCTTCACCACGGGCGACCGGCCCGTGCTCGGCCTCGTCGGCGCGCCGGGCTGCGGGCGTACGACACAACTCGCGGCGCTCACCGCCCGCCGTGCCCGGGGTGAGCGGCCGGCCCCCACGCTCTGGCTGCGCGGTGCCGACCTGAGGGCCACGGACGACTCGGTGGCCGACGTGGCCCGCCGCACCCTGGCGCGAGCCGCCCGGGTCGTCGCCGGGGCCCGTGCCGGGCGGCCCGACGACCTGGGCGACGTCACGCCCGAACGCGTGGCCCGCCTGGCCGCCCGGGCCGGCCGTCCGCTGCTGCTCCTCCTGGACTGCCCCGAGGAGATGCCCCCCGCCCTCGCCGACCGCCTGTCCGCCTGGGCCCGGACCACGGCCACCTGGCTGACCGGGACGGGAACCCGCCTGGTGGTGGCCTGCCGGGAGGAACACTGGGAACGCACTGGCCGGGCCTTCCCACCGGACGTCCTGCACGTGCCGGGCGACCCGGGGGAGCGGGATCACAGCGTTGCGGCGGAGAACGGTGAGCCGTCGGCCGCGGACTGTGCCGGAGCGGAGCGCGCGTCGGCTGGGCCCGCGGTCGAGGCGGACGGTGCCGGTGCGGGGTGTGCGTCGACCGGCCCTGTGGCCGAGGCGGACGGTGCCGGCGCGAGGCGCGGCCCGGCTGGGCCCGTCGTCCTGGCGTGTGGCGGTGATCCGCCGCGCAGCGCACCGGCCGGTCCTCCGGCCGCGCCCCCGGGTTCAGCCGGACCGGCCGAGCCGCCGTACGGTCTCGCCGGTCGCCTGCCCTCGCCCGGTGCCTCGGCCGGCGGCGCCTCCACCGACGGCGGCGAACCGCGGGTCCCCCTGCCCCGGTTCGCCTCCTCGGAGGGCGGTCCCGAGCCCCATCACACCCCGGTCCGCCTCACCTCCCCGGCGGGCAGCCCCGACCCGGACCTCCCACCGGGCCACCTCAGCTCCCCGTCCGACAGCCCCGCACCGGACCGCCCTGCCCGCACCTCCGAGCCTCCGCCCCGCCCCGTACCCACCGAGCCGCCCCCCGGCGAAGCCCCCCACCCCCCAGCCACCGATCCCCTTCCGCCCTGTCTGCGGATCGGGGACTTCTCGTTCGGGGAGGCGCGGTGGGCTCGGGTGCGGTACGGGATCCCGGAGGGCGTGCTCGGTGAGCGGGACGCGCGGCATCCGCTCGTGCTGCGGCTGTTGTCCGAGGTCCGGGCCGCCGTACCCGACGCACCGGTCGCCGGGCCCGTCGACCGGCACGACGTGTTCGCCGCCTACCTCGATCTGATGTGCCTGCGCGTCGCGGTCCGCCTCGCCGCCGCCGGCGGTCCGCGTGGCACGGCCCTGCGGCGGCTCGCGGCGCGGGTGGCCGGGCAGGTGCACGAGGCCGCCCGGCGCAGTCTCGGACCGGGTCAGGGGGAGCTGGACCGGGAGTCGTTCGAGGCGCTGTTCCCCCGGGGTCCCGCCCCGGCCCGGCTCGGCGGCGGCACCGGCTGGGCGTCCGCCGTGCTGGCCGAGGGCCTCCTCGTGCCGGCCGGCACCGGCTACCGCTTCGCCCACGAGGAGCTGGCCGACTGGATCCAGGGCACGCACCTGGACCTGGACGCGGCACTGCCGGCCCTGGTGCACCGCGCCGGCGAGCCGGGCGCGGCCCGCCCGGTTCCGGTGCCGCACCACCGCGTCGGCCCCGTCGTCCAGGCGCTGCTGCTCCTCGCCCGCCAGCAGGGTCCCGGACAACTCGCCCTCCGCCTGCGGGAGATGGTGGACGCGCTGGACCGTGACACCGGCTCCTGGTGGGCCGCGCGGCTGCTCGCCCGGACCCTGCTCCAGGTCCCGGACGCGACGCCGTACACCGAGGTGCTGCGTCTGCTCGCGGACCGTGTCGTCGCCTGGCACGGTGACGGACGGCCCGTGCCGGCCGACTTCCGCCCCGCCTTCTGGACCGGCCTGCCCCTCCCCGGCGCCGAGCGCGTGGACCTGCTGCGCCGCCTCGTCCTGGCGGACCCGGCGCCGCCCGCCGCCGGCGACCGGTACCTGGACGCCGCCGCCGGACTGCTCGCCGCCGCACCCGCCGTCGTACAGCCCCTGCTCACCCAGTGGTTCACGGACGAGCGGCCGCTGCCCGCGACCCCGCACGCCACCGTGGCCACCGCCGCGCAGGCACTGCTGCACACCCACCGGCACGGTGCCCTGGACGACCTCACCGAGGTGCTGGTGGCCTGCGCGCACCGGCGTGCCGACGAACTGCTCGCCGTCCTCGCCGAGGAGGAGCCGTCGGCCCTGTGCCGGGCGGTGGACCGCTGGGCGCACGACGAGCGTCCCGCCCGCCGGGTCGCGGCCGTGGCCTTCGCCCTGCGCGCGGCCCCCCACACCCGCTCGGACGCCGACCGCGAGCTGCTGCGCTACGCCGCCCTCACCCTGCTCGCCCGCCCCGCCGACCGCGGCCTGCACGGCGCCGCGCTGGCCCTGCTGGTCCGCGATCCGCGCACCCGGGACCGGCACCTGTCCGCGGCCCTGCGCCACTTCACCGACGGCGATCCGCAGTTCCCGCCCAGCGCCCTCGTCCCGGCCCTCGCCACGCACCCGGAACCGGTCCTGGAGGCCTTCCGCGCCCGCCTGTGCGCTCCGGGCGCCGGTGGTCCGGACACCGGAGCGGTCCTGCGCGGTCTCACCCAGGTCCCCACCGCGGCCCTGGCCCGCCGGGTCGCCGTCCTCGTCCGGGAGGCGCTGCTGCGGCGCCCGGAGGCCGCCGGACCCGTCGCCGGACAGGTCGCCGTCCAGGTCGAGCGCCGCCTGGAACAGGGCCCCACCGCCCGCCCGGTCCTGCTGCCCCTCGTCACCGGCCTGCTGGACGGCGGCCCCGAACCGCTCCGGGCGGCCCTCGCCACCGTCCTCGCCGCCCCCGGCACCCCGGCCTCCCACCCGCTCCGCCGCGAGCTGCTGGAGGCTCTGCTCGCCCGGGAGGAGGACCCGTCCGTCCTGCTCGCCGTCCTGTACGCGGCCACGGAACACGGCGGCCGGGCGGAGGAGGCCCGCGGCCTGGTCCACCGCACCGGCCTGCTCCTCGTCCGCACACCCGAGGGAGCCACTCGTTTCGACCGCGCCCTGGTCGACATCGGCCGGCAGGTGCCCGGCTTCGCCGCCCGCATGGCACGCTGGCTGACCGAGGCCCCGGACGACTGGGCGGCCGTCGTCGGCCCCAGCGCCCGCCGCACGATCGAGAACCTGTCGGGCATCCGCGTACCGGCCTGAGCGGCGGCGGGAGCGTGCGCCCCGTCACAGCCCCCATGCCGATGCTGGCGAGATGCACCCGGCATGGCACCCTTAGACCTGCACGACGAGGTCAAGGTAGACACGGACACGGGTTCGAGGAGCGGTCACAGTGCAGCGCTGGCGTGGCTTGGAGGACATTCCCCAGGACTGGGGGCGCAGCGTCGTCACCATCGGTTCCTACGACGGCGTCCACCGCGGCCACCAGCTGATCATCAAGCACGCCGTCGACCGGGCCCGCGAGCTCGGCGTCCCGGCCGTCATGGTCACCTTCGACCCGCACCCCAGCGAGGTCGTCCGCCCGGGCAGCCACCCGCCGCTGCTCGCCCCGCACCACCGCCGTGCGGAACTGATGGCCGAGCTGGGCGTCGACGCGTGCCTCGTCCTGCCCTTCACCACCGAGTTCTCCAAGCTCTCGCCCGCCGACTTCGTGGTGAAGGTCCTGGTGGACAAGCTGCACGCCAAGGCGGTCGTGGAGGGCCCGAACTTCCGCTTCGGCCACAAGGCGGCCGGCAACGTCGAGTTCCTCATCGAGCAGGGCAAGATCTACGACTTCGACGTCGAGGTCGTCGACCTGTACGTCACCGGTGAGGCGGGCGGCGGCGAGCCGTTCTCCTCCACGCTGACCCGCCGCCTGGTCGCCGAGGGCGACGTCGCGGGCGCCCGCGAGATCCTCGGCCGCCCGCACCGCGTGGAGGGCGTCGTCGTCCGCGGCGCCCAGCGCGGCCGGGAACTGGGCTTCCCGACGGCCAACGTCGAGACGCTCCCGCACACCGCCATCCCGGCCGACGGCGTGTACGCCGGGTATCTGCACGCGCAGGGCGAGGCCATGCCGGCCGCGATCTCCGTCGGCACGAACCCGCAGTTCGACGGCACCGAGCGCACGGTGGAGGCGTACGCGATCGACCGCGTCGGCCTCGATCTGTACGGCCTGCACGTCGCGGTCGACTTCCTCGCCTACGTGCGCGGGCAGGCGAAGTTCGACTCGCTGGAGGCCCTGCTGGAGCAGATGGCCGCGGACGTGAAGCGGTGCCGGGAGATCGTGGCGGCCCAGGAGTAGCCGCTGCGGCGGGAGGCCCTCGGCGGGCCTCGTCACACGAGAAGGGCGGCCGGTGCGGTGAGCACCGGCCGCCCTCTTTTCGCGGCCCTTACTGCTGGGGCGGGGCCGGGGGCGCCTGCGGAGGCTGCTGCGCCTGCTGCCCCGGCTGGGGTTGCGGTTCCGGCTGCGGTTGCGGCTGTGACGGCGGCTGCGGCTGCGGCTGTCCGGCCTGCGGGTAGCCCGGCTGCTGCGGCGCCCCCGGATAGGGCTGTGGCTGGCCCGGCTGAGGCGGGTACGGCTGCTGCGCCGGAGCGTACGGCTGGCCTGCGGGCGGGGCGTACGGCTGACCGGGGGCCGGGGCGTACGGCTGGCCTGCGGCCGGGGGATACGGCTGGCCGGGAGCCTGGGGGTACGGCTGCCCGGCGCCGTACAGCTGTTCCGGCAGCGGCTGTCCGGGCACGGGCTGTCCGGGCCCGGGCTGGCCCGGCATGGGTGCTCCCGGCATGGGTGCGGGCGGCATCGGCCCTCCCGGCATGGGCGGGGCGGCCACCGGGGGCGGGTTGCCGTCGCTCGTCCACAGGCCGTGTGCCTGCTGGTGGCGGGTGAAGTCCTCGGCGACCAGCGCGGCGAGGTTGAAGTACGCCTCGCGCGTCTTCGGCCGCATCATGTCCAGGTCGACCTCGGCGCCGGCCGCCAGGTGCTCGTCGAACGGCACGACGACGACCCCGCGGGTGCGGGTCTCGAAGTGCGCCACGATGTCCTCGACCTTGATCATCTTGCCGGTCTCGCGCACCCCGGAGATCACGGTGAGGGACCGGGAGACCAGGTCGGAGTAGCCGTGCGCGGACAGCCAGTCCAGCGTCGTACTGGCGCTGCTGGCGCCGTCCACGGACGGCGTGGAGATGATGATGAGCTGGTCGGCGAGGTCGAGCACCCCGCGCATGGCGCTGTACAGCAGCCCGGTGCCCGAGTCGGTCAGGATGACCGGGTACTGCCGGCCGAGCACGTCGATCGCGCGCCGGTAGTCCTCGTCGTTGAACGTGGTCGAGACGGCCGGGTCCACGTCGTTGGCGATGATCTCCAGACCGGAGGGCGCCTGGGAGGTGAACCGCCGGATGTCCATGTACGAGTTCAGGTACGGGATGGCCTGGACGAGGTCACGGATGGTGGCCCCGGTCTCCCGGCGCACCCGCCGCCCGAGCGTACCGGCGTCCGGGTTGGCGTCGATGGCGAGGATCTTGTCCTGCCGCTCGGTGGCGAGGGTGGAGCCGAGCGCGGTGGTGGTCGTGGTCTTCCCGACGCCGCCCTTGAGGCTGATGACCGCGATCCGGTAGCAGGACAGCACCGGCGTACGGATCAGCTCCAGCTTGCGCTGCCGCTCGGCCTCCTCCTTCTTGCCCCCGAGCTTGAACCGGCCGCCCGCCGCCGCGGGCCGCCCGCTCTTCGCCTTCTGCCTCTTGTTGTTGAGCAGCCGGTCCGAGGACAGCTCCACGGCGGCCGTGTAACCCAGCGGCGCGGCACCGGGGTTGGTCGGCTGCCGCTGATCGTGCTGAACGGGCTGCGGCCACGAGGCACCGGAGCGGGGGTCGACCGGGGCGTGCGGGACCTGCGGGGCGCCGGGGGTGCCGTCCGGGTTGTGGGGCGGCTGCGGGAAGCCGTAACCGCCCGGCTGGGCCTGGGGGTTGGGATTCCCTGGCGGCGGGAAACCGTAGCCGCCGGTCTGCGCCGGGGGGTTGGGCGCGCCCGGCTGCGGGAAGCCGTAACCACTCGGCGGAGTGGAACCGTTGGGGTGCGGCTGGGGTGCCGGGGGCTGCGGGAAGCCGTAACCGCCTGTCTGGGCGGGCGGATGGCCGGCGCCGGGCTGGGCCGACGGGCTGGGAACGCCGGGAGCCGGGGCGCCGGGCTGGGGGAAGCCGTAGCCGCTCGGGGGTGTGGGGCCGGGAGTCGGGCCGTTGGGGACCGGCGCGCCGGCTGCGCCCTGCTGGCCCGGTCGCTGGGCGGGGTCGGCCTGGTCCGCGGTGTGGTGCGGCTGGTTCCACGCGGCGGGCGCGGGCTGCGGGGCCTGCGGGTGGAACGGCGGCTGCTGACCGGGTGCGCCGGCGGGGCCCTGCGGGCCGGTCGACTGCGGCTGCTGACCGGGCATCGGACCGGGCTGCTGCGGGGCGGCACCCGGCTGCTGCCCGGGCTGCGCGGGCCACTGGGCGGCGGCGGCAGGGGCGGCCGGCTGGTACGACGGCGGCAGCGGGGGCACCCCGCCCTGCGACGCGGGCGCGGTCCAGCCGGGCTGGGCGCCCGGCGGGGCCGGGGGAGCGGGGGGCAGGGCGCCGTAGGGGGCGCCGGGGGCGGGCTGAGCCGCGAGGGGCTGGGCGCCGGGGGCGGGCTGGGCGCCGGGAAGGGCGGCGTCCCGCTGGGGGAAGCCGTATCCGCCGGGCGCGCCGGGGACAGGCTGGGGCGCGTCGGCCTGCGGAGCGCCGGGTCCGGGGGTACCGGGCTGGGCGGCGCCGGCCTGCTGGTCCGGGCTGTCGGAGGCACCGTGGTCCGCAGCCTCACCACCCGACGGGGCGCCGTCTTCCGCCGCGTCCGCCTGAGGCGCACCGGCCGGGGCCGCCAGGTCCGCTGCCCCGGCGGTCGAGGGCTCCGGCACGTCGGACCGCGCCGAGTCGGAGGAGCCTACGGAGGCCGGGGCAGGGCGCACGGCGTCGGCCGCGCCCTCGTCGGCACCACCCTGCTCGGCGCGCTCCTCGTCGGAGCCGTCCTTCTCACTGGCGGTCAGCTCGGCGGCGGCCTGCTCGGCCATGCTCTCTTCCGCTGCGGCCTTCTCATCGGCGGCGGTCGCGTCGGACGCGGAACCCCCGGAAACGGCGGCCTCCGCCACCGAACCGTCCCGCGCGGCAACCTCGCCACCGGACTCCTCGGCACCGTCCTGGCCACCGGACGTCCCGGCACGGCCGACGTCGCCCTCGGCATCGACGGCCCGGTCGCCACCGGCGGCACCGGAAGCACCGACAGAACCGTCTGAGCCGCTGGAACCGTCGGCACCAGCGGCCCCTTCGACACCAGCGGTGTCGTCCGACCTACCGGAACCCTCCGAACCACCTGAACGCCCCGCACCGTTGGCGCCCTCGTTACCGGAGGAACCCTCACCCCCGGTGCCGGCCCGCTCGGCGATCTCCGCCATCTGCCGCTTCAGGGCGACGGCGGAGAACCGCATGGTCGCCCCGCTCTCCAGATCCCCGTTGTCGGTCTCCGGCTCGACCGCGCCGGAAGCGGCCGACGCCTCCGGCTGGGCGGGCTGGGCCGGCTGCGGCTCGAAGCCCTCGGGCAGCCGCGGCATCGGGACGGGATCACCGGTCGGCGGCGCGGGCTGCGCGGGCCCGGCCGGGTGAGCGTGGGCAGCGCCCTGCGGCGGAGTGGACGAGGCGTCCTGCGCCGGACCGTAGGGAGCCCCCTGCCCCGGAATGAACGGCGTCCCCTGCGGCGGAGTACCCACCGGCGGGGCGGCCGGCGGAGGCGGTGTCGGACCCGGAACCGGCGTGCCCGTGGGGAACGGCAGCCCAGGAGCCGCCGGAGCGACCGGCTCACCGGCGGCCGCGGACCCGGTGGATGCGGCGAAACCGCCCGCACCGCCCGCGCCACCGGTACCCGTACCGCCCGCTCCGGACGCGTTCTGCGTGTACCAGGCGGGGGGAGCGTAGTCGATGGTGAACTCGCCGGTGGTCTCGACGGCCTCCGCGTCGGGCTGGTCATCGCCGGGTGTGTCCCAGCCCCCGCGCATCCCGTCCCGATCGCTGCTCACAGTTCCTCCTGGTGTGGTCGAGCACCCTCATGCCGTGCCGGGGCGACCATGTCGTGTCGTACCGAGTCGTCCGTAGTCGTTCGGGGCGGTCCGAAGCACCGGCTCTCCCCCCGGGGACACCGACGCCGGTTCACGGGTCCTGCCATCGCGCCCGCTCCCAGCCTAATCACCAGGAGCCACCCCTCGGCAGGGCCGCCCGCCCCTCCGCGCCCGCGCACCAGGTCACGGCACGCGCGCAGACACCCGCCCGCGCCGCGCGATCGCCTACGTCACCCTGAACAAAAGGGAGGGAAAAGGGCAGTTCAGTCCATCCGGCGAGGCGTGCCCAACAATCCGATCTCGGCATCGGTGGGTTGCGTCAGCACGTATTGCCGGTCGCGGTCGGTACACCACAGGGTGACGCCGTCGGGCAGCCCCGGCAGCGACTCCACCTCGGTCCGCGACAACCCCATCGTGCGCCCCAGTTCGGCCGCCTCGTCGGGCGAGACCCGCTGGATACCGGCGAGCCGCGCCTGCCGCAGCAGCCGGGGCGCGACGGGGCTGAGGTACGGCAGCAGGGTCAGCACCGACTGCCAGGGCCCGGACACCACCCGGCCGCGCGGGGGCCGCATACCGCAGTCCCGCACCACCAGCACCGGCGTACCGGCGGAGGCCCCCTGCGGCGGCACCCGCCCGACGTCGTACACGGACAACCCGTTCTGCCCACCGCCCATGGCATGCACCATCTGCATCCATGCCTGCGGCCGCCCGGTCTCCACCGCGACCCGGGCACCGGTGGCGGCGGAGCGCAGAGCCATGACCTGCGCGGTCCACAGGCCGCCGATGAGCACGATGTCGTACGGCGTGGGGCGGTTCACCCCGAGGATGGCGGGCCGCCCCTCGTTGTTGACGCCGACCACCACACCGTCGTCACCGATGGGCAGCGTCAGCGCGTCCGCCTGCTCCACGGGCAGGGTGTGCCGCGGGTGACGGGGACCGAGCAGCCCGAAGCCGGTGCGCAGCCGCTCACCGAGGCCCGGACCGGACGGGGCGGATGGGGTCGTCGTGGTCATCAGCGGGCACCTCCGAGCGGCAGCGTGGCCAGAACGCCGGGGAGTTGTTCACGGTCCAGGCGCGCCAGCCCGGTGCGTGCCTGCTGCGCCGCACGTTCCAGATCGCGTCGCGCGTCGGTCAGTTCCTGCTTGCTGCGGCCGGTGATCCGCACGTGGCCGGTGACGGACACGTCCTGCTGCGCGCCCTTGGCCAGCGTCAGGCTGAAGGTCGTCGCGAGCGCCGGCACCGCGGTCAGCTGTGCCACCAGCTGGGCCAGCGAGCCCTCGGAGCCGCCGAGCTGGGGCCAGCGCCGCACCCAGTAGGTGGTGTGCCGGCGGTTGTCGCAGCGCCAGCTTCGGCTGGACTCCTCGGTCCGCCGCTGTGGCGCCTCGCCCCGCCCGGCCTGGGCGGTCACCATCGGGTTGGCACACGCCGAAGTGGCGATGGCGGCCGTCAGCTCCTCCTCGGTGAGCACGTTCGCCCGGAACCCGGCGCCGGTCAGCCGGCTCGACAGGTGTTCGGCCGAGCGTGCCAGGCACTTCTGGGCCCCCAGCAGCCCGCCGCCGCGCGCGGCCACCGCCTCCGGGCACAGCTCGGGGTCGAGCTTCAGCGCGATCCACGTGATGCGGACCGCGGGGGAGCCGGTCTGGGCTTGCAACGGCGCGTAGTTGCTGACGACGACGGACTGCTGGGGCAGGTGCAGCGCGGGCGCGGGCTGGGTGTGCACCACGATCTGCGCCGACTCCAACTGGATGCCGTCGACTCCGAGGACGTCCCGGACCAGGGCCATCGGCAGCGGTCGCCTTCCGTGCTCCGCGCGGAGCGCGTCGACGTCCGACTCCACCTGGAGCACCGCGGTCAGGAAGCCGCCGTCGCCCACCATGCCGATCGGCCGCTGATCGCGGTCGTCACCGCGGTTGAAGCTGTATGTGCGCAGGGTCGGGTCGCACTCCACGGCGGGCGCGAGACCGGAGTCGGTCCCCGGAGCCACCGGAATGCTCGAGGCCCGCCGTATGCGGGCGCGCATCGCCAGCAGGGTGCCGAGCCATTCCGGCAGGGAACGTCCCCGGCGTCGCACGACGGCGAGGCCCACGAGCACCACGCAGACGGGGGCGACGGCGATCAGCGCGATTGTCCCGATCAGCCAGCCGCACAGCGCGAGCGCGCCCGTGATCTCCAGCAGCACCAGCCGCTGCACCGCGAACGAACCGCCACGGCCCGATCGGGATGCCAGACGAGGCGCGAAGGCGCCCCGGTAGGACGTGGGTGCCTGCGAGGCGCCACCCCGCTCGGAGGAAGAGCCGAGGGCACCCGACCGGCGTGCGCCGCCCGATCGTGCCCTCGATTGCGATCGCGACCGGATCCGCGTTGCGGAAGCCATCACTTCAAAACCCCCGAACTCTCCCGAAAGACCGTGCGCTCCGGTCCCTTCAAGCCCTGAGCACCCTACCCGTGCCACCAGCACGTCTCCGTAACAGGCATAGTAGGGGCCGGGTCTGACAGTCGAGTCACCAGAGGCAAACCGAGGACGGGGGACGGATCTTCACAGGTCCCCCACGGCTCCGCAACGGGGAGAGAGCGGACACAGATGGCATCACGGCGGGACGAACTCAACGCCTACACCTTCGCGAAGCGCCGCACGCTCGCGTCCTTCCTGCAGCCTTCCCCCTCCGGCTCTGAGGAGAGTGCTCCCAAGCCGCTGGGCGCGCTGGTCCCCGGCGTCGTCGTCGGTGTCGTGATCCTCGCGGTGTTCGGCGCGATCGGCATGTTCAGCCCGACGGCTCCCAAGGGCTGGGACACCCCCGAGGAACACGTCATCGTCGCCAGCAAGTCGACCACCCGATACGTCGTCTTGAAGACGGGCAAGCAGAAGCAGCTCCACCCCGTCCTCAACATGGCCTCGGCCAAGTTGCTCCTGGACCCCGGCAAGGCCAGCGTCATCACCGTCGACGAGAAGATCCTGGACAGCGGCAAGCCTCCGCACGGCGCCACCATCGGCATCCCGTACGCCCCCGACCGCATGCCCTCCCCGGACGAGGCCGGGGCCGCCAAGCGCTGGGCGGTCTGCGAGCGCCCCGCCGACGGCGGCCGGGCCATCCAGAAGGCGGCGTTCGTCCTCGCGAAGAAGGAGTGGTCCAAGACGGAGGGACCCGACAGGCTCACCCGCGGTGACCTGATGTACGTCGTCGGTCCGGACGGCAAGACCCAGTACGTCGTCGACGCGCGGGGCACGGCGTACAAGCTCGCCGACCCGGGCGACAAGGAACTCCTCAAAGCCCTCGACACCCGGGGCCGTGCCCCGCAGCGCGTCTCCCAGGAATGGCTCGACACCCTCCGCAAGGGCACCCCGATCAGCATCCCGCCGATCAAGGGCACACCCGGCGCGAAGGCCGACGCCGGCATCATGCCCGCGCAGTACGACAAGGTAGGCGAGGTCATCAAGGCCTACGACGGACAGGTGTTGCGGTACTACGTCGTCCTGCGGGGCGAGGTGGCCCGTATCTCCGAGTTCACCGCCACGCTCCTGCTCAACAGCGGTCAGCTCGTCGGCGTCGGCCAGGCCGGTGAGGCGCAGCAGGTGAGCCCCGGCGCGGTCGCCGACAGCACGGCCTTCGACGCGGACAAGGACTGGCCGACGTACAAGCCCAGGACGGTGAACGACGGCTCCAGCGCCACCAGCGGCCGCAACACGGTCTGCAACGTGCTGCGTTCGGTCGGCGCCAAGGGAGTGACGACCCTGTCCACCTGGGTCGGCAAGGACTTCCCGGCGCAACTGCCCACGGGTTCCTCCAGTGCCTACGTCACCGCTGGTTCCGGTCAGCTCTACCGTCAGTTCCAGGGCACGGAGACCGCGGCCGGCGGCGTCTTCCTGGTCACCGACACGGGCCTGCGCTACGCCCTGCAGTCCAACAGCGACAGCGCCACCGACGACAAGGGCATCGGCACCTCCGCCAAAAAGCGCAAGGAGGAACTGGCCGAGGCGAGGATCGCCCAGACCCGCCTCGGTTACGAGAAACTGACGCCCACGCCCATCCCGCTCACGTGGTCGACGTTCCTGCCGACGGGCCCGCGCCTGTCGGAGGCGGCGGCGCGTCAGCCGCAGGGTTCGTAGCGGCGCGCGGAGGAGGACGGACTCATGCTGAAGGCAAGGGTGTCGGCAGCTGCGAGCCGGGCGGCGGTCGTGGCCGCGACGGTGGCCCTCACCGCGTCCACCACGGTGCTCGCCCTGCCCGCTTCCCCGGCTCGCGCGGACGACGGCCAGTGCACGTTCCCCTCGAAGCCGTACGCGGGCCGACCGTGGGCGCTCCAACGCGTCAACCTGGACGAGCTGTGGGCGCGGTCCACGGGCAAGGGCGTACAGGTGGCCGTGATCGACACGGGTGTGGACGTGAAGAACCCGCAGCTCACCAAGGCCGTTGACGCGTCCAGGGGCAGGAACCTGCTACCCGACAAGAACCGCGAGGGCGAGAAGATAGACCGCGGCAACAAGTCGGGCACCACCGACACGGTCGGCCACGGCACGCGCGTGGCAGGCATCATCGCGGCCCGCCCTGCGAAAGGCACGGGCTTCGTGGGCCTGGCGCCGGACGCCACGATCATCCCGATCAAGCAGAACGACGCCGAGGGGGACGGCACGGCCGACTCACTGGCCCAGGCGATCACGTACGCGGTCCAGGCGGGCGCCGACGTCATCAACATCTCCCAGGACACGGCCGAGGCGCTCAACCCGAAGACCTCGAAGCTGAAGGACGCCGTCGACTACGCCCTGAACCGCAAGGTCGTCGTGGTGGCCTCCGCCGGCAACGACGGCCTGGGCGGCAACGTCAAGGTCACGTACCCGGCGTCATACGAAGGAGTGCTGGCAGTGGCGGCCTCCGACCGCAACAACGAACGCGCCGCCTTCTCACAGTCGGGGGACTTCGTGGGTGTCGCGGCGCCGGGCGTCGACATGATCTCCACGGTCCCGGGCAACGGCCACTGCTCGGACAACGGTACGAGCTTCTCGGCGCCCTATGTCGCGGGCGTGGCCGCCCTGTTGAAGTCCAAGTACCCCGACTGGACGGCCCAGCAGGTCGTCGCCCAGATCGAACAGACCGCGGAACGCTCGATCCCCGGGCGCGACCGGCTGGTGGGCTGGGGCGTGGTGGACCCAGTGAAGGCACTCGCGGAGGTGGACCCGGCGCACCCCGTCGAGTCGCCGAAACCCGAGAACGGCATGGCCAGGGGAGAGGCCCCGTCGGTGACGCCCCTGCACTTCGGTGAGACGGCGGAGGAACGCGACAGCCGTTTGGCGACGTACACGGTCGTGGGAGGTTTGGTGCTGGTGGCAGGCCTGGCGGGTACGGCGGTGGCGGTCCGGGACGCGCGCCGCAGACGCGGTGGCCGCCCGCGCACCTCCTGACAGCGGCTCTCGGCGCCGTTGGAGACGGAGACGTGGTGCGGCGGCGGTGCCTCGGGAGGCACCGCCGCCGCACGTCGTACCACGGTGTTCGCTCTGAAGCGCCCGCGTCAGCTCGTTGGCGGGGAGGCCTTGTCGTCGGCCTTGATGTCGAAGCCGATCTGGCTCCCCTTCACGGAGGAGACGGTCACGGTCACGCCCAGCGTGCTGCCGTCGTCGGCGGTGAGCGTGCAGCGGGTGGTGGCGCCGACCTTGCCCGTGAGGTCCTCGGGACAGGTGATGTCCGGCTTCGGCCGACCCGTCTGGGCCGCGAGCTTCCCGGCCACCGTGTCGGCCAGCTTGCCGGCGGAGATCTTAGGCTCGGACTTCTCCACGGTGACCGATCCCGAACAGCCGACGAGCAGCACACCGGCGGCCACAGCCGAAAGACTCCATGCTGCCGCGGACGCGCGGGCTATCACCATAGGGGGCTCCATTCCGGGTGTCAGGACGAGAGAACGGCGGAATCATACTGGCACCCGGAAAGCTTCATGGATCCTCCACTCCCCTTGCGCGGCCCTTCACTTGGCCTGCCGAAAAGCATCACCGGGAATCAAACGCGCGGTCGAGAACATCGCACAGGTAATTGAGCCTCGGCAGGACGTCTTCTTCCCGGAGCCGACCCTTGGTCCACGTGACGAGTTCACCCCTGTCGAATCGCAGCGGCCTTTCGGCGTCCGCTGCGCGGAGCGCGGTACGCGGGACGGTGTCCGGGGCGGTGGCGGAGAAGACGCCGTAGTACGACGTCTTCGTGAGGGAGTGCCCGGGGCCCGCCGACTGGACGGTCCGCACATCGCGGTACTCGAAGCAGCGGATGGTGCGGCCTCGATGCCGGCCGTCGACGCAGTTCCAGGCGCTCAATCCCGACGACACGTCAGGAAAGGGAGCCGCACCCTCGTAGCGATCGGCGCCTCCCGCGACCTGCGCCCGGTACGTCCACCCCCGCCGCTGCGCAAGGGAGACGAGGGCGGACGCCTCGTCATCACCGAGGGGGTCCTCCTGGGCGTCGGACCAGCTCGCCCAGACGATCCCACCGAAAGCGCCGCCGAAGAGGACGAAGACACCTGCGGCGGCCAGAAGAAAGTAACGACGGGGTATCTCCCGGTCGTTGACGATGACCACGTCGCGTCGTTTCGCCGGATGCGGCAGGTCCTCGAAGTTCATCGCTGAGTTCGCCTTCTGATGCTCGTGAGTGCCGATGCTACACTTCGCGCGCCGATCACTGCGTACGCCAATAGGCAGCGTTTCGGCAGGAGTTGAAGAAGGAGAGGACGGCAATGGGTGACCCTGATCTGGGTGCGGATTCACAGATTCTCAAAAAGGGCGCCAAAGACGTCACCGAGGCCCTGCGCCCGACCGAGGGTTTCGACTTGGAGGAGTCGGCAGGGCGGGGTTCGTCCTTCGGACATTCGTCGGTGTCCTCGTCGTTCGTGGCGTTCTGTGCGACCTGGCAGGCGGGCGCGCAGCTCCTCAGTGGCAGCACGGCCCGGCGTGCGGCCGGGCTGGTCTCGGCGTCGGGCACCTTGACGGACACGGACGGTCAGGTCCGGGACGCGGCCAACTCCGTCAAGACGAACCAGGGCAAGTAAGGCAAGAGCGGGGAAGCAGTGGCAGCCGCACTCGGGTCGACGAAGGACCCCAAGGAGCTCATTCCCGGTGACGTACACGCGTTGACCGAGCTCGCAGACACCCTGCAGCACTGGTCCGACAAGTTCGACAAGGTCGGGTCCAATCTGCGGGACGTGAAGGTCCCCGGCTGGCACGGAGAGGCCAGCGACGCGTTCTGGAGGAGCCTGGACGGCGAGAAGGGCAAGTGGTACGTCGCCTCCGACCACATGGCAGGTGCGGCCGGTGCCATCAAGTCGTACACCAGCGTGCTCCACTGGGCACAGGGGCAGGCGGCCGACGCGATAGAGAAGTGGGACAAGGGCGATCACGCGGGAGCACAGCAGGTCCTCAGCACCGCGCGCACCCAGCTGGAGCATGAGGCCGGAACGCTGTCGTCCAAGCTGGAGAAGCTGTCCGGCGGCGCCAAGGACAGCCCGAGCTGGCTGACCCAGGCGCGACAGCTCGCCAAGGAGCTCGGGCTCGGCCAGACCACCGTCAAGGAAGACGAGCTGTGGCAGTACGGCAACAACCCTGCCGACAAGCGGAAGCGGCAATGGGGCTACCAGGACCCCAACGCCACGTCGGAGGATCCTGACGCGCCCAAGAAGGTCAGCTGGTCGGTGAAGATCGCCGAGTTCAGCGGTGGCGCCAATGTCTGGTCGGCGGACGCCAAGGGCGAGACCACGGTGGGCGGCGTCAAGCTGTCCGGCAACGCGGGTGTCTCACTGCTCGGCTATGACGCCTCCGCGGTCGCAGGCGTCACCGACGGGAACCTGGAGGTGAAGGGGACGGCCAGCCTGTATCTCGCCAAGGCCGAGGTCGGCGGCAGGGCCGAGTACGGGATTCTCGGTCTCCAGGCCCAGGGCAGCGCCCTGGTGGGGGCCAACGCCGAAGCGAAGGCCACCGTCGGCAAGGACGGCCTGCACGGGGGCGCGGAGGCTTTCGCCGGCGCGAAGGCCGAAGGGTCGGCCGCCGCTGATGTGGGCGGTGTCGGTGCCGGTGTGACCGGCGAGGCATGGGCCGGCGCGGGGGCCTCCGCCAGCGCCGACGTCGGCAAGGGGGACGACGGCAAGTACCACGTCGGCGGTGAGGTCGGTGTCGGACTCGGACTCGGTGGGAAGGTGGGCTTCCAGGTCACCGTCGATCCGGGTGAGGTCGTCGACACGGTCGGTGACGCGGCGGACGCGATCGGCGATGCCGCAGGCTCGGCGTACGACCACACACTGGGCAAGTGGTTCTAGGCCGGCGATGAAGCTCAGCAAGGAAGTGGGTTCACGATGACGGGCACACTGCCGGTCAAGATCTCGTTCTCGTTGCCGGACGGCTGGCGGTCGGCAACGCCCGACGAGGTGGGGGCGCCCGATGCGGCCTTCGTCGCGCTGCACCCCGCCTCCATCGACGGGTTCACGGCGAACATCACCATCGCCGGCGGGATGCGCAACGACAGCGCTACCATGCGGCAGATCGCCGATGAGTCCGTACGGCGGCTCGGGCAGGCCGGCGCCGTGGAAGTCACCAAGCAGGAAGAGGTCGGGACTCCCGACATCCCGGGGCTGACCGACTCACCAGGCATCGTCCAGAACCTGCGCCTGTCGACCACCCTGCACGGAGAACCGCTCGAACTGGTGCAGAGCCAGGTCTACCTCGGCCTGGAGGACGTGGACCGTCCGTCACAGCGGGCCGTGATCGAGCTGGTGCTCACGGCGAAGCCGGAACAGCTGGCGGCGGTGCTGGACGACTTCAAGCGGTTCGTCCGCTCGGTACGGGCGGACCAAGCCGCCTGACCCCGGGGCGGGGGGCTCAGACCGCCGACCAGACCTGCGGTGGGATGCGGTCCAGCACGTCGCACAGGTAGTCGAGCCGCTCGTCGAAGTCCTGCGGGCTCAGTCGGCCGCGGCGCCAGGTGAGCAGTTCGTCGTTGTGCAGCCGGATCGGGGAGTCCTGCACGGCCTGTGGCTGCGCGGTGAGGAAGGGCACCACGCCGCCCGTCAGGGCGTTACGGGCGAACGACTCGTCATCTGTGATCACCCGGAACGCCTCGTCGAACTCCGGCACGCCGAGCTGCACCACATGGCCCCGCTGTGTCACCCCGTCGAGCGTCTGCGGCCGCCGCACCACCATCTCGGGCCCGGGGCCCGGCGCGGCTACCGCGAACACCGTCCAGAAGACGGGCTGGCTCCGCCCCGGGCCGTCGTGGACGTTGAGGGTGCCGGTCACATACTCGAAGCAGCGAAAGCCGCGGCCCCGGAACTCCCCGGTGATGTAGTGCTCCGCCCGCAGGTTGTGACCTCTGACGGGCAACGGCGCCGTGCCACAGAGTCCGTCGATCACCCCGTAGGCGGCTTGCTGGTAGCCATAGCCGCGCTCCTGGGCGAGTTGGATCGCCGCGGCTCTCGCCTGCACGCCGTGCGCCCGGTTCCGCTGGGCGCGCACCATCATGGTGATGACGAGGGCGAAGATCCCTCCCACGACCAGGATCATGAGCACGGGCATCAGTACGGTCATGGGACGCGATTATGTCTGATGGCCTGTACTGCGAGCCGGCGCCGTGCCCCAACCGTTCCGGTGGCCGCGGGCTGTGGAGGTCCGATGAAGATGGAGCCCCGCGTTCGGCGCTCGAGTGCGCTTGCAAAGCCGGAGGCGCCTGCGACCTCAGTGATCCATGGCGTCACCGAGGTCGTAGCCCCGGGGACCTGACCCACAAAGGCTTCCGCTCCGCCGTTCGGTCTGCTCGTGCGTGTCGTTGCGTGGTCCCTCCCCTTCCTCTCCGTATCAGCCCCGCCTAAGAGCCGGAAGCCCTTCCTGCGTGACGCTTGGCGCACTGACCGCCGTTGCCATGAGGGACGGTCGAGTCCTGGCCATCGTCCGAACGCGGCTCCGGCGAGACCTTCGCCTGGAATCGTCGGAGAACAGATTCCATGAGGAGTGGAGATTTGTTGCAGATCGCATGAGGGCGATGCGTTGATGCCTTTCAGGTGAGCTCATGGTTCACCGATGGAGTGGTGAGGCGTGACTCCGTCGCACCGTGCGTGTTCGCTCGCTAGAAACCGGCACTTCCGGCGAAGTGTGGCACCTGCCTCGGCGGCGAAGCCGAGTCAACACGCCTGCTTGGTTGGACCGGTTGGACGGGTTGACTAGAGTGGTAAAGGCGTTGTGAGACGCGGCTCGCTTTGCGATCGTACGGCGAGCGGTTGGTCGGCCCTCGCTCCGGAGTGGCCGATGGATGTACGGGGAAACGGGGAGGAGCGTCGTGCTTCCGTCAGACATGGTGGGGGGCGTGTCGGCGACCAGGGCGGCGAACCTGGAGGCCAGTGGCGAGGCGCTGGGCAAGTTCGTGGGCCAAGTGGACGAGGTGCTGAGCGCTCTCGAAGGATCTGCGGGCAACCCGGCGAAGGTTGGCGCCCAGACGATCAGGGCCACGTCGCTGACGTCGGGCGGGGAGAGCGAGTTCCCTGAGGCGCACGGTCTGTACAAGCAGTACACAAGAGTTCATCAGGAACTGACAAACCTGTCCAAGATCCTGCACTTGCAGATCGAGGCGATCGGTATCGCGGTCACTGGTGCGCGCAAAGGCTTCGACAACCTCGAAGAGGAGCAGCGTCAGCGGTTCTGGGCAATCCAGACGGAGATCGGGAAGCTCCAGCGCAAGAAGGACGGCCATCAGGACGCCAACGACTCGAAGACCGGCGCGGAGTGGTGACGATGACGGACAAGAAGCACAGAGACGACCTGCATCGAGTGTCTCAGCAGAACTCCGCGACGGACATCGTCCGGGGTATCGAGGACGGTCCGCTCGGCGGATTCCTCAACGGCATGATGCGCTCGGTAGTGGAAACGACGCCCTTCGGGCGGGCGGTTGCCGCTCGGACCGACTTCGACAAGCGCGACCTTGATCTCAACAAGATGATCGATCTGGTCAAGGAGACCGACCCGGAGGACCTCGAGTCATCCGGCAAGGCCCTGTGGGATGCGCGCGACGCCATCAAGAAGGCTGCTGACGACCTCAAGGCCTACATCGACAAGGTGCATTGGGTCGGAGTGTCAGGTCAGGACTTCCGTGATTGGGGAAACAACCTGGTCACGAACACCCATCATCTCAGTGAGTTCGCCGGAGCAGCAGGCGACCAGATCACGGCTGCCGCCGTGGGCCTCGCGTCTGTCCGGGGTGCCATGCCGGCGCGCGACACCAGAGCGAACCCGAAGCGGCCCGAGAAGTTCACCGAGGCGGAGAAGGCCGCGAACAAGACGGAGTACGACCACGCCGTTCAGGTGGAGAAGCACCGCCAAGAGGCGATCAACCAGATGAACCGGTTGGCGTCGTACTACGCGGTCTCGGAAGAGGTGCTGGCGGCGCTGCCCGCCAAGGACAAGACGCCGAACTTCACGTCGATGCCCAAGGTCGGAGTGCCCCGGCCGCAGCCCGTCAGCTCGTACGGGGCTGACCGTCCAACGGCCGGCACGGGCTTGCACACAGGTACCGGCTCGGCATTTGTCGTCAGCCATCACGCAACTATGGCGGGAGCGGACAACGTCGCCCACCACGTCACCGGTGACGCCACCCCGCCCCAGGTTTCGACGACACACAACACCCACACAATCCCGGTGCCAGAGGTGCCGGTCGGTACGAACATCGACAGCACCGGTACGCTGCCTCCGCCCACGACCACGCACACGACCGGTCCCACCCCGCCGGTCACCGGAACGCCCCCACTGGGCGGCGGTCAGCCCGACCCGATGGGTGGCGCTGGATACCGGCTTCCACTGCCCAATCCGACGTCAGGCCGAAGCATGAGTGGTTCGGCTGGGTACCGAACGCCTCCCTTCGTTCAGGGGCGTGCGGGTGCGGAGGGACTTACCAATCCCCAGGGTCCCGGGCGTACCGCGGCACGAGGGCCCATGAACGAGATAGGGCGTGCCGCGTCGACGGGACAGCCCGCGGGCAGGGGGGGTACTGCTTCCTCGATGGGCCGTGCGGTCTCAGGTGGTACGCCGCGGCCCGGTGGCACGGCGGCACCCCAGGGGAACGCCACGCCGGCCACCGGCGCCGGTCGTTCTAACGGAGTCGTCGGTGGGCGCCCGACGGCCGCAGGCAGTCCGGTGAAGGGCGGCGCGAGGATTCCCCGTGGCACGGTCATCGGGGCTGAGGGACAGGCCAATTCGCAGTCCACGGCCGGTCGGCTCGGTCAGCGTGGAGTCTTCGGAGCGCCCGAGTCTTCGGCGCGGCCCGGCGCGAAGCCAGCGAACCCTTCCAGGGCTCGTACCAGCGCCGGTGTGTCCGAAGCTGTCACGGGCAGGCCTGCTGGGCGGAACTCAGCTGCGGGTGCCGAGCGGAACGGTATGACGCGTGGTGGTGCCGGTCTCGTACGCGGCGCCGACCGTAAACGGAAGGCCGAGGACGCGGACGAAGAGACACAGCTGCCCGACAAGCCCCGGCGTGATGTGCCGCCGGTGGCGAACTGACCGCGAGCGAGGACACGGAAGACGATGAAGTCAGGGATGAGCCGACGAGCCGAGCGGAATACGCTCCACGGGGCGCGCGGTGGCAGACGAGTGAGTGCTGTAGGCGCGGCCGTCGGTGCCCTGGTGGCTGTGACCGTGGTGTTTGCGCCGGGTGCTGTTGCGGATGACGTCCAGGCGAAGCAGTGGTACCTGGGTCCGATGCAGGCCGAGCAGATGTGGAAGGTCAGCACGGGGAAGGGGGTGAAGGTCGCCCTTATTGACAGTGGGGTGAACGCGGATACTCCGTCACTCAAGGGTCAGGTTCTGGTTGACGAGACCCCGAAGTCGGTGGCGTACCGTGCGACGGTCGATTACGAGGGTCATGGAACGACCATGGCGGAGTTGATCGCGGGTACGGGAGCCGATGGCAGTCTTAAGGGGCTGGCGCCGGGTGCGAAAATCGTTCCGTACCGGATCGAGCTCGACGATCTGAAGGGCGGGGCGGAGGAGAAGAAGAGGACTCCCGAGCCCGAGGACGCGATCAGGGCTGCGGCCGACACCGACGCGAAGATCATCAGCATGTCTTTCGGCGAGTCCGCGCCGATACCCGAAGTGGAAGAGGCCATCAAGTACGCGGCCTCGAAGGGAAAGCTACTGATCGCCGCGGTCGGCAATGAGGGCCTGACGTCGGGGGACAACATCGGCTACCCAGCCGCCTTCCCCTACGTAGTGGGTGTGACGGCGGCCGACAAGACCGGCACTGTTTCGAAGTTCGCCTCGTCCGGCGGCTACGTGGACTTCGCGGCACCGGGCCAGGGCTTCCCCGGTTGGTGCGACATATCCTTCCGCTCCTACTGCGATGACGCGAACGGAACGAGTCCGGCAGCCGCAATCGCCTCGGGGGCTGCCGCTCTGATCTGGTCCGCTCACCCCGACTGGACGGTGAACCAGGTCACCCGTGCCCTGATCGACACCGCCGGCCGTAGCTGGCCGAAGAACAAACCAAGCAAGTACCTTGGCTATGGTGCCGTTCGCCCGCGCGTGGTTCTGGCAAACCCCCATTACGACCCCGGTCCTGCGAACGTTGATCCGCTTGCCAAGGAGAACGGCGGCGACCTGCTGGCCAAGTCCGCGGCGTCCTCCACGTCTCCCTCCTCGTCCCCGTCCGCGGCTTCCTCCTCCGCATCAACCCCGTCACAAGCCCCTGACAAGGGTTCTACCGGCGGTACTTCGGCGGCAGGATCGAGCACGCGGTCGTTGAACGACAACACCACCCTCTGGGCCGTGCTCGCCGCCGTGGCCGCCCTCGTCGTGATCGGCGGTGGCGGGCTGGCCGTCGCGCGGGCGCGACGTGCCAAGTGACGACGTCAGCCGTCTGTAGCCCTGTGCTCTTCGGATAGGGCGTGCAGTACGCGCCCGCCGCCGTACCGCACTGTGCGGTAGTGGGCCGAGACAGTTGGACCAACGAGACAGAGAGAAAGGGCTGAGATGGCCGAGAACAAGCAGAAGCTCGAAGATGCCGCAGTAATCCACCTGCAGAAGCAGATGCTGGAGAAGTACGACGGCATCCGGAAGCGGGTGCACGGGCTGCAGGGCGTGATCGACGGCCTGGAGGGCCAGTGGCACGGTATCGGTCGTGCCGCCTTCGACTCGAAGCAGTACGAGATCAACCAGTCCCTCCAGGCCATCGGCGGCATCCTCGGTGACGTCATCGAGGCCATGACCGCGACGCGCAACATCAAGGACAGCAAGGAAGACGAGGTCCGCGCCGCCGTCAACAAGATCGACGTGCGGGACGGCGCTCCCACCGTGTCTCCGCTCAGCTCCTACTGACCGGTCGGCACCCAGAACTTCGGCCGGGCACCCCCGGCACGTCCATCGGATCCACATCAGCGAGACGAGGTAACAGGTATGGCCAACAACGCTGACGGTCTGTCCGTCACTTACGACGGGCTCGACGTCGCGGCGACCAAGATCGGCAACGAGGCGAGCCAGCTCGAGCAGGACCTCCAGGAGCTGCGTCGGCTGGTCGTGAGCAGCCTGCAGTACTGGGAGGGCCAGGCCCAGGACACCTTCCACGAGAAGCTGAACCACTGGGACAAGGAAGCGAACGACATCCACCAGGCGCTGGCCGGTATCGGCCACGTCGTCGCCCAGTCCGGCGGTACGTACATGGAAGGCGACAAGAAGGCGGCCAGCTACTTCCGCTAGGCCGAGACTCGCGGAAGTGACGAAGCAACTCCAGGGTGGGCGTGTGCGGGAGGCGCCCACCCTGTTGTCGTGTCCGGCAGGAAGCCGATCAGCGGACAGGGCTGAAGTTGCGCGCGCCGTCCCCGGCTATGGACCGGGCTGGAGCGTTACACCGGCTCGCCTATGGCGGCCCCAGCCGTCATCGACGACATGCCCGGCGGTCTGCGCGGCATTCAGCCGGCGTCCCCCTCGCCGCCCGCGGCTTCGATCACGCATCGGGAACCGCGGTCGGCAGGCCGGCCTCCGAAGCGCAGCCTGCCTCTCGGGCCACCTCGCGGGAGACGGAGTTGAGGATCACCATACGGTCTTTGTTGACGCTGTCCCCGCGCAGTTGGGCACGAGTGGAATAGAGTTCCGCTTTCACATACTTGGTGTCACCGATGTACGCGTCTTTTGATCCCGCTCTGGTGGGGCACCGGAAAAACAAGTCAGCTCCGTCGCGGCCCACTTGGGCATACAGCCCCACGGGGTATCTGACCTTACTGCCGCTGACTTCTCTGTCGGACGGTGCGGGGTAACTCTGGGACGCCGAGAAGCGTATTTCAAGAAGGGGCTTCCCGCTCTCGTCGCCGGCCCTGTACACCCAGCACGCTGCGCGCTGACGATATTCGTCGTGCAGGTGCCTGACCGCGTTCTGCACGGAAAACGTACGAGACTGTCCGGCCCCGTCGGCACCTGTGGAGTCGTCGAACTGATCCGTACCGGCCAGGTTCCGCAGGGCTTGCCTGGCGGAAGTGTCGAGCGCTCCGCCGCAAACCTTGCTCGCTGTCGTATCGGACGTCTTCGCCTGCTCATGCTCAGGATCACTGCTGCAACTTGCGACAAGAAGCGCCACAGCCGTAAGAGAGAGAGCAGTCCCATATGTACCATTCCTTACGATTTGCAGCACTTTACGCCCCTGCTCAGTCCTTGTAGGGAGGCCGGCCACGGTAGTCGTTCTCGTGGGAGCCGGTGCCCAGGTAACTGCTTTTTGTTTCTTCGACCCATTGCTGCTGGTCAGCGGCAGCCCTGGCGCTTGGGTGGTCCTTGAAGTACGCATCGTAGGTCGATCCGAGATCGTCGACCCCTCGGCCGTAGAATTCACGGCTCGTCATCTGTGACGGAATCAGAGGATCGGACTCCGCGTCATCGGTGGCCTTGTCGATCTCGTGCCCGAGCAGCGTGTTGGCCGCATTCGTGATCGTGTCCGCCGCGACGGGGGCGATGACGACTGCGGCAGCCGTCGAACCGGGCAGCGGGATGGAGGCGACTCCACCAGCGACTACTGCTCCGACCAGGAGTTTCTTCCAGTCTCCCGATCGTCCCAGTGCCTTGTTGGCTTCGTCCGAGTCCTCACCGTATGTCGTTGCCGCCTGCTCTACACGCGAATTATCCAGAATGCCGCGGGCTTCCGCACCCACCGACATGATGTCCCGCGCCTGGTTCATATGGGCATCACTGGTCGGGGGATGGGCGTCGAGCATGCTCAAGGTGTACACATGCTGGGCGGCGGTCACGGCCTTGTGCGAGTGCTCGTCCTGCCCGAGGACGCTCAGGAAATCGATGGCTCCCTGGTTGCCGAAGTGGGCGCGTCCGGCATATCGCGCAGGGAAGTCCCCGGCGTCCTTGCCGTGGTCCCCGATACCGGACAGTTCGTAGTCGATGTCATCGATGTACGCGCCGGCCATCTTGCCCAGACTGTCGGCCAGTTCGGGCTGATCGTGCAGCATCTTCGGGCCGTCCTCGCCACCGTAGAGGTAGGCGACCTGTTCCATGACGCCGGCCGTGGCCGCGGTGCGTCGGTCACCTGCCGCGACGTCCTTCGGGGAGGCGTCCGCAGAGTAGCCGGTCGTGGCCGCCTCCAGCGCTCGGCCCAGTGAGTTGCGTGCTGCGACGTAGTCGTGGTCGCCCTCCATCGTGGCGTCGGAGACCCAGACCCGTTCCTTCGTCAGGTACTTGAGGTGCTCGTTGACCTCGGCGTCCTTGTTGACTGTTTCGCCGCTGCCATCGGGCTGGGCGAAGAACTGCGTCGACGCATCCGGATTGTGACCGAGCGCCTCCAGGAATCCGGTCATGGGGTCGCGGCCACGATCGTTCTTGTAGCCCCAGTAGTTGAGGTCACCGTCGTTGAAGTTGTTGACCCAGGCGTTGATGCCCTGGCCGTTCATCTTTTTGTCGTACGCGAGGAGCTTGTCGCCGTAGTCGTTGAGGAACTGGTCGTCGTAGTCGCCGAAGCGCATGAGGTTACTCATGACCGCGTAACCCGTCGGGTTGCTCGCGTCGTCGATTCCGAGCTGGTCGGGCCCCAGCCGGATCATCTGCCGTTCCCAGCTCTGCATCTTGTCGCTGTCCGAGAGCGTGGCCTGGCCGATGACGGTCCCGAGGTTCTTCTGCAGTTGCTTCGCCTGCTTGGCGCGGTCGGGGTCGTACGTTCCCTGGTAGGGATCGGCGATGCCGGCCCAGAAGGTGAGCACCTTCTTCGGGCCGACCTGCGTGGCGAACTCTTCCGCGAACAGAGGGTCGTTCTTGTACTTGGTCAGGGTCGAGTTGAGTGAGGCGAGCTCCGTACTCGTCACGTCGTGCGGGTTCTTCGCAAGGATCTTGGCCATCCGGTCGGCCTCCGAGATGGCATGGGCAGCTTCGTCCCGGGTTTCGTAGTGGGCGCCCGAGAAGCCGTACTTCGCCTGGTCGACGAGGAGACCGAGTGCCTTGGCCGCAGTACTGTCACTCTCGGTCGCCTTGCTGAGAATGCGCTGAATCTCGTTTCGAAGGGCATCGACGTCTGCCTGGCCGACCGGGCTTGTGTTGCCACTGGGATCGGATGTCCAGTCGGGACGAGGGTTGCCGCTGACGCTGAAGGTCCCGCCGCCCGTGTCGATGACGGTGCAGTACTTGTACGGCGCCCGCTCAAGGGTCTCGTTCAGCTGATCGCGGTAGCCGATGAGTTCGCCGCGGGTGTCCTTGAGGATCTTGGTGATGGAATCCGCCTGCGCGTGGGCGTCCGCGAACTCCTCCGCGGTCTTGTCGATGAACTCCCGGCTCACCTGAGCGTTGACACCGGCCCAGTCCGCCTTGTCCGCGCGACCCTTCAGGTTGCTCTGGGCATCCTCCTTCAGCGCAGCCAGATTCTTGGTCATCTCCTCCCAGTCGGTGATGGCCTCTCCCAGCTGCGAGAAGTTTCCGTAGCGCAAAGCGTCGAGATCCATGGCCGTCAGCTGCCCTTCCGCTCGTCAAAGCCCTGGTCGAGCTGGGAGATGCTGCTGAGAGTGCCGGCGATGTAGGACTCGTCAGCGTCGTGCTGGTTCTTGGTGTAGCGGAGATGGTTGGAGATGTGGGCGCAGGCATCGAGGAGGCTCTGTACCTGGTCCACCCAGCGCTCGGCTACGTGATCGAGCGCCGCCCCGATGGCGAAGCCCTCACTCTCGAGCCCTCCCGCCGCCTTGATGGAGGACAGACGAGCGTGGTCGCTGAACCGGCTGAGGTCCTGGAACAATTCGTGGGCCGCGGAACCGATCGCGGTGAGGTCCTTCTGGCGCACGGTGAGATCGCCACGCGTACTTTCGCCTCCTCCGTCGTCGGGCGTCACATGGTTCAGCCGCATGTGTGCTGACTGGTTCTGCGCTGCCCTTGCTTTCAGCTCTTCCCACTCGTCCCACGCCATGCGCGGTTCCTCCCGTCTCTCCGCTCCGGCTCATGAGCGAGAGCCTCGTCAGGTCAGCCGTGCCTACGTGCCTCAGTTCTCCATGTCCATCGACCCCACCTGAATCATGGGCTTCCCCCGCTTCCGGGACACGAAAATCCCCCGCCCCGCCGGCATCGGCCGCGGTCGGACACCGCCCAGCAGGTCGCCCTCGGCCGGGTCGCCCGCGAGGACCACGCCCTGGGCGCCGAGCTCTTTGATGCGCTGCATGAAGGACTCGTAGCCGGCACGGCCGGCGCCCGCCGTGGAGCGGGCGATGATGAAGCGGACGCCGACGTCACGGGCGAACGGCAGCAGTTCCGTCAGGCCCGCCAGCGGGTTGCCGCTCGACGTGGACACCAGGTCGTAGTCGTCGATGACGACGTACACCGTGGGGCCCCGCCACCAGCTGCGGTTGCGCAGCTGCTCCGGGGTCACGTCGGCGGTCGGCGTGCGACGCTGCATCAGGTCGGCCAATGCGTCCATGTGGTGCTGCATCTGGTTCGACATGGGGATGTACTCGGCCAGGTGCGACTTCGGGGTCACTCCGAGCAGCGAGCGGCGGTTGTCGACGACGAAGAGCTTGCAGGTGTTGCCGTCGTACCGCTCTGTCAGGCGCTTGATCAGCAGTTTCAGCAGGTTCGACTTGCCGGACTCGCTCTCACCGAACACCAGGAAGAACGGGTCCTGTTCGAAGTCCACGAACACGGGTTCCAGGTTGTCCTCGTCGAGGGCGAAGGAGACGCCGCGGTTCGGGAAGTGGTCGCCCGGCGGAAGCTGCGTGGCCGGGAACTCCCGGGGGAGCAGGCGCACCTCGGGCGCGCCCGGCTCCTGCCAGTGGCGGGTGACCTCGGCCGCGAGGGCGGTCGTCGCCTCCGCGAGGTCCGTGGCGGACGAAAGACCGTCGATGCGCGGGACCGCCGCCATGAAGTGCTGCTTCTGCGGGGTCTGACCGCGGCCCGGCACACCGGTGGGGACGTTCGCCGCGACCTTGCGGTCGATCTCGGAGTCCATGGGGTCGCCAAGCCGCAGCTCGAGGCGGTTCATCAGGTGGTCCTTGAGGTTGGCGCGGACCTCCATCGAGCGCGAGGCGGTCAGGACGAGGTGGATGCCGTAGCCCAGGCCGCGCGCGGCGATGTCCAGCACCAACGGCTCCAGCGCCTCATAATCCGTGCGGAAGTTGCCCCAGCCGTCGATGACCAGGAAGACGTCGCCCCAGGGCTGGTCGGTCACCGAGATGTCGCCGCGCGCGCGACGGGTACGGTACTCCGCGATGGAGGAGATGCCCGCCGAGCGGAAGTACTCCTCGCGCCGGGTCATGACGCCGTACACCTCGGCCGCCGTGCGCCGGACCTTCTCCGGGTCCAGGCGGGACGCGACACCGCCCACGTGCGGCAGGCCGGCCACCGAGGCCATCCCGCCACCACCGAAGTCGAGGCCGTAGAACTGCACTTCCCACGGCGTGTGGGTCAGTGCGAACGACGCGATGATCGAGCGCAGCAGCGTCGACTTGCCGGACTGCGGGCCGCCGATGATCTGCATATGGCCGGCCGCGCCGCCGAAGTCCAGCCACAGCGGGTCGCGCCGCTGCTCGTACGGCTTGTCGATCAGGCCGACCGGGACGACGAGTCTGCCCGCGCCCTCGTAGCCCGGCTGGGTCATGCCGCGGCCGGGCACCGGAGCGAGCCCCGGCAGCAGAGCGTCGAGCGACGGCGGGCTGTCCAGCGGGGGCAGCCACACCTGGTGGGCGGCCGGGCCCTGCGCCTCCAGACGCCGCACGATCACGTCGAGCACGGTGTCGGCGAGCGCGTCGTCCTGCCGTTTGCCGGTCTCCTCCTGCCGCTGCTGTGGGATCGGCACGTACTGCACCGGTACCTCGGCCGCCGTGAACAGGACCGGCCTGCGGTCGACGGGCAGTGGGCCGCCGAACACCGCGGCCTGCTGGGAGCTCGTGCGGTACACCCCGGAGACGTACGCGGCCTTGAAACGCACCATCTCGTCCGTGCCGAACTTCAGGAAGCCGGAACCGGGGACGTTCGGCAGCTCGTAGGCGTCCGGGACGCCGAGCGCGGCGCGGGACTCGGCAGCCGAGAACGTCCGCAGACCGATCCGATAGGAGAGGTACGTCTCCAGGCCCCTCAGGCGGCCCTCCTCCAGGCGCTGGGAGGCCAGCAGCAGGTGCACGCCCAGCGAACGGCCGATACGGCCGATCTGCACGAACATCTCGATGAAGTCCGGCTTGGCGGTCAACAGCTCGCTGAACTCGTCGATCACCAGGACGAGGGACGGGATCGGCTGCAGCGGGGCACCCGCCGCGCGCGCCTTCTCGTAGTCGTGGATGTTGGCGTAGTTGCCCGCGTCGCGGAGCATCTCCTGCCGGCGGTTGAGCTCACCGCGGATGGAGTCACCCATGCGGTCGACGAGGGTGAGGTCGTCCGCGAGGTTGGTGATCACGGCGGCCACGTGCGGGAGCTGGGCCATACCCGCGAACGTGGCACCGCCCTTGAAGTCGGCGAGGACGAAGTTCAGCGTCTCGGAGGAGTGGGTCACGGCGAGACCGAGGACGAGGGTGCGCAGCAGTTCGGACTTGCCGGAGCCCGTCGCGCCGACGCACAGGCCGTGCGGACCCATACCCTCCTGCGCCGCCTCCTTGAGGTCGAGCATCACGGGCCGGCCGTCCTCACCGACACCGATCGGTACGCGCAGCCGCTCCGACTGCGACCGGGGCCGCCAGGTCCGCTTAGGGTCGACCGAGGCGGCGTCGCCCAGGTTCAGCAGGTCGGTGAACTCCAGGTTGGAGAGCAGCGGTTCGTCGTCGTCACCACCGGATGCCATGCGCAACGGCGCCAGCTGGCGCGCCAACGCCTCCGCCGCCTCGTACGAAAGGACGTCAGGGGTGCCCTCGTAGACCATGCCGTGGGCGGACTCCAGGCGCAGTTCCTTCGGCTGCACGACGACGGACAGGTCGCCGCGTCCGATGGTGAGGTCGCCCGGCACGACCTCCAGGACCGTCACGCCCTGCAGGCCCTCGGGGCTGGCCAGCAAGGAGGTGGGCGGTAGGGAGACGCCGTCGAGCACCACCACCAGGTGGGGGTGTTCCGGAACGGGCGGCCCGGAGGGATGGAATCGCGGACGGCCCTCGAGGCGGGAGGCGAGCCGGTCCTCCAGCTCCACGGGGTCGGCGCTGATCAGGCGCATGCTGCCGGCGCCGTCGGTGACGCCCGGGGCCTGTACGTGCGGCAGCCACTTGGCCCACTCCCATTCGGGCGCCGACTCACGCGCGGTGACGACGGCGATGACCAGGTCCTCGGGGGAGTGCAGCGAGGCGAGGGAGGCGGTGACGGCTCGGGCCGTGCCGCGCACGGTGCCCGGCTCGCCGCTGATCGTCACGTGGTAGAAGGCGCGCAGCGACACCGCCATCGGCAGGTCGTCGAGGGTGCTGTGCGTCGCGAGGAAGCGCTGCATCGCGCCCGCGGTCAGTGGCTCCAGCTCGTCGACCGGGGCGGTCTGGGGCGGGATCAGGGGCGTGGCCAGGGCTTGCGGACCGAGGCCCACGCGCACCTGCCCGAAGTCCTCGTCGGCGGTGCGCCGTTCCCATACCCGGCTGCCCTCGGCGACCAGTGCCCACAGTTGCTCCGGCGAAGGGTGCAGATAGTACTGGGTGTCGCGCTGGGCCTGCGCGGTCTCCACGGCGACGCGTCGGGTCTGTGACAGGTAACGGAGGTAGTCACGGCGCAGGTCGGCCATCTGCCCCTGATTGCCGCGGCGGTAGCGGACGAGCATCGAGATGCCCATGGCGATTGTCGAGGCCACCATCACCAGGCCCATGATCTTCATGAAGGGCTGGGCCTGCGGGTTGAAAAAGAACACCACGGATCCGCCCATGCCCAGCATGGGCAGGAGCTGCATCAGTGCGCCTTCCTGCTGACCGCGCGGCAGTTCCGGCGGAGCCTGCAGCACGATCTCGTCCGTGGGCACTTCCTTCGGCAGTGCCCGTGGCGGGCGCTTGACGATGATGTGGCTCACTACGCACCAATTCCCTTGCCGGACCGAGATTTTTCATCCGCCGCCCCGTGTCAGACGGACGTCGATCGCGAACCGCGATCCTACTGACAACCACGGCCAACGGCGGGCGGTAGGGTGCCGGTGGAGCGCGTGAGCAGTTGCGAATCGTTCCGGGAAAACCCGGGCAATCCGCACCTGCTCGAAGCCAGCGCCTTGCGCGGATCCCGGCCAGAACCGCTCGGTCGGCCGGTGGGGCGGGAGGGCGCCGCACAACCTACACAGCATCTTTACGGGCGGAAGGTGCGCGGTGGCACCGTGGGCCGCCCCACCACCGACGAGGGGGAACAGCAGGTGAGCATGACGGCCTCCGTGCCGGCCGGCGCGACCGGCGGACCGGGCACCGGAGCCCCTTCCGGGGCGGGGATGGGCTTCGGCTTCTGCCGCGTCACCATCGTGGCGCCCGACAGCCGCATCGACGTCGCACTGCCCGACGACGTACCGGTCGCCGACCTCTATCCGGAGATCCTGCGCCTGTCCCAGCAGAGCCCCGCCGAGGGCGCTCCGGTCGGTTACCACCTTGTGCGCCGTGACGGGACCGTCCTCGACGGCTCCCGGTCCTTCACGGCCCAGCGCATCCTCGACGGCGAGCTGCTGACCCTGCGTCCGTTCGCCGAGTCGCTGCCCCCGGCTGTCCTCGACGACGTCTCCGAAGCGGTGGCCGCCGCCGTCACCCGGGACCGCACCCTGTGGAGCGGCGACCTCACCCGCGCCGCCGGGCTCGTCGCGGGCGGCATCCTGCCCGCGCTGCTCGCGTTCGTGGCCTGGAGCTCGCAGATCCGGCACGACATGCACAGTCTGCAGGGCATCATCGCCGGAGTCTGCGGCGTCCTGCTCGTCACGATCGCGTGCGTACGCGCGCGTGTGTACGACGACCGGGCCTCCGCCGTCGCGCTGGGACTCGGCGCACTGCCCAACGTGGCCGTGGCGGGCTCGGGCCTGCTGTCGCTCTCCGCCGGCGAGGGCATCGGGCGACTGCAGTTCCTGCTCGCCTGCACGACCGTCCTGGTCGCCTCCCTGGTGCTCACCTTGGTGTCGCCGGGCGGAGACGGACCCTTCGTGGCGTTCGTCTTCGCCTCCGCCATCGGCCTGATCACGACCTTCGTCGCGATCCTCACCGAGCTGAAGTCCATCGAGACGGCCGCCGTCTGCGCCCCGCTCTCCGTCGTGGCGCTGGCCTTCCTGCCCGGGCTGTCCATGCGTTTCGCGCGGCTGCCCATCGGTTTCGAACCGCCCAACCCCTCGCGCGGCGGTTACGACACCGGCGAGCCCGCTCCCCAGGAGCCCGTGGACGCCGAACGCGTGGCCGCCCAGGCCCGGCGCGGCCACGAACTCCTCGTCGGCCTCGTCGGCGGCTGCGCTCTCGTCGCCGTGGGCGCGTCCATCGTCCTCGGGTTCTCCAGCAACATCTGGGCGCAGCTGCTGGCTCTCGCGACCGGCGTGGCGATGCTCATGCGGGCGCACCTCTTCCGTTACACCGCGCAGGTCGGCGCCACCCTGGCCGCGGGGCTCGCCGCCATCGTCTTCCTCGGCCTGGGGCTGGCCCTTAACCCGCCCCAGGACTACCTGATCGACGCGCTCCGGGGCGACACCACGGCCCTGGACATCCGCAGCGTCTGGCTCGCCGCCGCCGTCGCCGCGGCCACCGCCCTGGTCACCTCGATCGCACTGATCACCCCGCGACGCGGTGTCACCCCCTTCTGGGGCCGCTTCCTGGAGATCGCCGAGAGCTTCGTCCTCCTCACCCTCATCCCCCTGTCCCTGGCCGTCTTCGACGTGTACGCGCAGGCACGGGCCATGACCAGCTAGCAGCCCGACGGCGGGAGCGGCGCACAGCGCGTCGGGGTCCGCCAGACCACCGGAGCGCCGGCCCGCGAGCCCGGGCCACCGGCCGTCACCGGCGATGAGCCGGGCGGCAGAAAAAGGGCGGCACGCGCGCGGCAGAAAGGGCGGCACGCGCGCGTGCCGCCCTTTCTCATGCCCGGCTCGCTACGCCTCCAGCCCCCCGTTGTGAGCCGTAGGCGTCAGATCGAACTCCCCGTCCCGGGCTCCCAGCACGAACGCCCGCCACTCCGCCTCCGTGTAGCGCAGCACCGTGTCCGGGTCGAGCGAGGACCGCATCGCCACCGCCCCGCCGGGCAGGTACGCGATCTCGACCCGCTCCTCGTGCTCCTCCGTGCCCGGCGCGCAGTGCCACTCGACGCCCGAGATGTCGAGGGCGTACAGCTCGTCCCGCTCCCGCTCCTTGCGCGCCTTGATCTCCGCTTCCGTTTCCGCCATCGTGCAGCGACCCCTTCCCGAGGTAGGTACGGTCCGGGCGCTCACCCTAGTGGCCGGGGCCGCCCCACCAGGGCGGTTCGCCGACCGGGCGCAAGGTGCCCGCCGTCGCCTGGTACCCTGAGTGACGGCCGTTTGTGTACGCACCCCCGGAACCGCCCCGTGCTCGTTCTGGAGGCCGCGCCCAGCGGATCCCCGCCTCCCGAGTAACGGAAGCTTCCCCGAGACGTAGACCGGGGGCACTCGGTGGCACTCAACAGACTATGAGGAGTACGCGTGTCGCTCGACGCCGCTACGAAGAAGCAGATCATCGGCGAGTTCGGTACCAAGGAGGGTGACACCGGCTCCCCCGAGGTCCAGGTCGCTCTGCTGTCCCGTCGGATCTCCGACCTGACGGAGCACCTCAAGACCCACAAGCACGACCACCACTCCCGCCGTGGCCTGCTGATCCTCGTCGGTCAGCGCCGCCGCCTTCTGCAGTACCTGGCGAAGAAGGACATCCAGCGCTTCCGTGCGCTGGTCGACCGCCTCGGCATCCGCCGCGGTGCGGCGGGCGCCCGGTAAGACGCCATGAGGGGAGCGGTTCCCGAACGTAGTCGGGGGCCGCTCCCTTTGCCGTATGCGGGGCCCCGCCGCGCACACGGAACCTTCCGCCGTACGAGCGGAGACGTGCGGAGTGTCACTCACGCTTTGTAGTGTGGTAGCACAACGCAATACGCACGACACGGAACGACGCACGACACGGAACGACGTACGCCACGCATGACGGGGTACGTCACTGAACGAGGAGAAGCGCACCAGCCGCCGCCGGTCCTCGGTAGTGGCCCCCGGGGGGAAGCGAGCCCCGGGTGCTTCGATCGAAGACCGGCCCGCACCGCACGGAGCGCTTCTCCGCCACCGTCCCCCTGCCACACGGGCAGCCAAGGGACGAAAGACGATACGTAACGGAGAAAACGCTAGTGGAGAACGAGACCCACTACGCCGAGGCCGTCATTGACAACGGTCCCTTCGGCACCCGCACCATCCGCTTCGAGACGGGCCGCCTGGCCAAGCAGGCCGCCGGCTCCGCCGTGGCGTACCTGGACGACGACACCATGGTGCTGTCGGCCACCACCGCCTCCAAGAACCCCAAGGACCAGCTCGACTTCTTCCCGCTGACGGTGGACGTCGAGGAGCGGATGTACGCCGCCGGCAAGATCCCCGGCAGCTTCTTCCGCCGTGAGGGCCGGCCGTCCGAGGACGCCATCCTCACCTGCCGCCTCATCGACCGTCCGCTGCGCCCGTCCTTCAAGAAGGGCCTGCGCAACGAGATCCAGGTCGTCGCCACGATCATGGCCCTCAACCCCGACCACCTGTACGACGTCGTGGCGATCAACGCCGCGTCCGCGTCCACGCAGCTGGCCGGTCTGCCCTTCTCCGGCCCGATCGGCGGCGTCCGCGTCGCGCTGATCCGCGGCCAGTGGGTCGCCTTCCCGACGCACACCGAGCTCGAGGACGCCGTCTTCGACATGGTCGTCGCCGGCCGCGTCCTGGAGGACGGCGACGTCGCGATCATGATGGTCGAGGCCGAGGCCACCGAGAAGACCATCAAGCTGGTCGAGGGCGGCGCCGAGGCGCCGACCGAGGAGGTCGTCGCCGCCGGTCTGGAGGCCGCGAAGCCCTTCATCAAGGTCCTGTGCCGCGCGCAGGCCGACCTCGCCGCCAAGGCCGCCAAGCCGACCGCCGAGTTCCCGATCTTCCTGGACTACCAGGACGACGTGTTCGAGGCCCTGACCGCGGCCGTCCGCCCCGAGCTGGCCCAGGCGCTCACCATCGCCGGCAAGCAGGAGCGCGAGGCCGAGCTGGACCGCGTCAAGGGTCTGGCCGCCGAGAAGCTCCTGCCGGAGTTCGAGGGCCGCGAGAAGGAGATCTCCGCCGCGTACCGCTCGCTCACCAAGCAGCTGGTCCGCGAGCGCGTGATCAAGGAGAAGAAGCGCATCGACGGCCGCGGTGTCACCGACATCCGCACCCTGGCCGCCGAGGTCGAGGCCATCCCGCGCGTGCACGGCTCCGCGGTGTTCGAGCGTGGCGAGACCCAGATCCTGGGCGTCACCACCCTCAACATGCTCCGCATGGAGCAGCAGCTGGACACCCTCTCCCCGGTGACCCGCAAGCGCTACATGCACAACTACAACTTCCCGCCGTACTCCACCGGCGAGACCGGCCGCGTCGGCTCCCCGAAGCGCCGCGAGATCGGCCACGGCGCCCTCGCCGAGCGCGCCCTCGTGCCGGTGCTGCCGGCGCGCGAGGAGTTCCCCTACGCGATCCGCCAGGTCTCCGAGGCGCTGAGCTCCAACGGCTCGACGTCCATGGGCTCGGTCTGCGCCTCCACCATGTCGCTGCTGAACGCCGGTGTGCCGCTGAAGGCCCCGGTCGCCGGTATCGCCATGGGCCTGATCTCCCAGGAGATCGACGGCGAGACGCACTACGTCACCCTCACCGACATCCTCGGTGCGGAGGACGCCTTCGGCGACATGGACTTCAAGGTCGCCGGCACCAAGGAGTTCGTGACCGCCCTCCAGCTCGACACCAAGCTGGACGGCATCCCGGCCTCCGTCCTCGCCGCGGCCCTCAAGCAGGCCCGCGACGCCCGCCTCCACATCCTCGACGTGATGATGGAGGCCATCGACCGGCCCGACGAGATGTCCCCGAACGCTCCGCGGATCATCACCGTGAAGATCCCGGTCGACAAGATCGGTGAGGTCATCGGCCCCAAGGGCAAGATGATCAACCAGATCCAGGAGGACACGGGCGCCGAGATCACCATCGAGGACGACGGCACGATCTACATCGGTGCCGCCGACGGTCCCTCGGCCGAGGCCGCCCGCGCCACGATCAACGGCATCGCCAACCCGACGATGCCCGAGGTCGGCGAGCGGTACCTGGGCACGGTCGTCAAGACCACCACCTTCGGTGCGTTCGTCTCCCTGCTGCCCGGCAAGGACGGTCTGCTGCACATCTCGCAGATCCGCAAGCTCGCCGGCGGCAAGCGCGTGGAGAACGTCGAGGACGTGCTCGGCGTGGGCCAGAAGGTCCAGGTCGAGATCGCCGAGATCGACTCCCGCGGCAAGCTCTCCCTCGTTCCGGTGATCGAGGGTGAAGAGGGCTCCGACGAGGCGAAGGACGACGCCGAGCAGTGACGTCCCATGGCTCCAAGGTGACGGCCCGCTCCTCCTCGGAGGCGCGGGCCGTCGCCCGTACCCAAACCCTCATCAAGGGCACAGGCGGCATCGGCACGGTCCGCAGGACCACCCTCCCGGGCGGCCTGCGCGTCGTCACCGAGACCCTGCCCTCGGTCCGCTCCGCCACCTTCGGCATCTGGGCGCACGTCGGCTCCCGCGACGAGACCCCGTCGCTGAACGGCGCCACGCACTACCTCGAGCACCTGCTCTTCAAGGGCACGGACCGTCGCAGCGCGCTCGACATCTCCTCCGCGCTCGACGCGGTCGGCGGCGAGATGAACGCGTTCACGGCCAAGGAGTACACGTGCTACTACGCGCGCGTGCTCGACACCGACCTGCCCCTCGCCATCGACGTCGTCTGCGACATGCTGACCGGCTCGCTGATCCGCGAGGAGGACGTCGACGTCGAGCGCGGCGCGATCCTCGAAGAGATCGCCATGACCGAGGACGACCCGGGCGACTGCGTGCACGACCTGTTCGCGCAGACCATGTTCGGCGACAACGCCCTCGGCCGCCCGGTCCTCGGCACGGTCGACACGGTCAACGCCCTCACCGCCGACCGCATCCGCCGCTTCTACAAGAAGCACTACGACCCGACCCACCTCGTGGTCGCCTGCGCCGGCAACGTCGACCACAACAAGGTCGTCCGACAGGTCCGCGCGGCCTTCGAGAAGGCGGGCGCCCTGCGTGACCCGGACGCGCGGCCCATCGCCCCGCGCGAGGGCCGCCGGACGATCCGCGCCGCCGGCAAGGTCGACCTGCTCGCCCGCAAGACCGAGCAGGCCCATGTCGTCCTCGGCATGCCCGGCATCGCCCGCGCCGACGACCGCCGCTGGGCCATGGGCGTGCTCAACACCGCCCTCGGCGGCGGCATGTCCTCCCGCCTCTTCCAGGAGGTCCGGGAGAAGCGCGGCCTCGCCTACAGCGTGTACTCGTACACCTCCGCCTTCGCGGACTGCGGCCTGTTCGGCGTCTACGCCGGCTGCCGGCCCAGCCAGGTGCACGACGTCCTGCGGATCTGCCGCGACGAACTCGACCACGTCGCGCAGAACGGCCTGACCGACGACGAGATCGCCCGCGCCATCGGCCAGCTGCGGGGCTCCACGGTCCTCGGCCTGGAGGACACCGGCGCGCTGATGAACCGTATCGGCAAGAGTGAGCTGTGCTGGGGCGAGCAGATGTCCGTGGACGACATGCTCGCGAAGATGGCGGCGGTCACTCCGGACGAGGTCCGCGAGGTCGCCCGCGACATCCTGGGACAGCGCCCGTCGCTGTCGGTCATCGGCCCGCTCAAGGACAAGCAGGCCTCCCGGCTGCACGACGCGGTCGCCTGAAACACCACCGGTTAGGAAACAGGAACATGAGCAAGCTGCGCGTGGCGGTCCTCGGTGCCAGGGGCCGGATCGGTTCGGAGGCCGTCAAGGCGGTCGAGGCCGCCGAGGACATGGAGCTGGTCGCCGCCCTCGGCCGCGGCGACAAGCTGGAGACGCTGGCGGAGACCGGCGCCCAGGTCGCCGTCGAGCTGACCACCCCCGCCTCGGTCATGGGCAACCTGGACTTCTGCGTGCGCCACGGCATCCACGCCGTCGTCGGTACGACGGGCTGGACCGAGGACCGCCTCGCGCAGCTGACGGGCTGGCTCGCCCAGTCCCCGGAGACCGGCGTGCTCATCGCGCCGAACTTCTCCATCGGAGCCGTGCTGACGATGAAGTTCGCGCAGCTCGCCGCGCCGTACTTCGAGTCGGTCGAGGTGGTCGAACTGCACCACCCGAACAAGGTGGACGCACCCAGCGGTACGGCCACCCGCACGGCCCAGCTCATCGCCGAGGCCCGCCGGGCGGCCGGGACGGCACCGGCGCCGGACGCCACCGTCACGGCCCTGGACGGCGCGCGGGGCGCCAGCGTCGACGGCGTCCCCGTGCACGCGGTCCGCCTGCGCGGTCTGCTGGCCCACCAGGAGGTGCTGCTCGGCGGCGAGGGCGAGACCCTCACCGTCCGGCACGACTCCCTGCACCACAGCAGCTTCATGCCGGGCATCCTGCTCGGCGCCCGACGGGTGGTGACCACTCCGGGCCTCACCTTCGGCCTGGAGCACTTCCTGGACCTGAGCTGAGACGAACGAGCCGAGACACCCCTCCGATGCGCGCGAAGATCACCTATCTCGTCACGGCCGCCGTCCTGGTCTTCTATTTCGTCCTGGTCGGCAGCCGTGGCGTGCTGCTCATCCAGTCCGGCACGGCCGTCACCGTCACCTTCGGCGTGGCGGTGCTGATCCTGCCGCTCATCGGCCTGTGGTTCCTGTGGAAGAACACCCAGTTCGTCCGCAAGGCCAACCGGCTGGCCGCCGAACTCGACGCCGAGGGCGGCCTGCCGGTCGACGAACTGCGACGCCTGCCCAGCGGCCGGATCGACCGCGACTCGGCCGACGAGGTGTTCGCCAGGCGCAAGGCCGAGACGGAGACATCCCCGGACGACTGGCGCTGCTGGTTCCGCCTGGCCGTCGCCTACCACGACGCCCGCGACACCCCCCGCGCCCGCAAGGCGATGCAAAGGGCCATCGCCCTGCACGACGGGAAGCCGGTCCAGGCCGCCTGACCGGGCGCCCTCGCCCGAGAGCCCCCGCGGCGCCGGCTCAGCGGCGCCCGTACTCCGCCGCCCACGCCTCCACCGCGTCCGCCGCCCGGTCGAACGCCATCGGCCGGCCGAGGAAGTCCAGGCCGTGCGTGGTGAGCAGCGGTGGGGTGTCCTCCGGCCGCCGGTCCTTGCGTACGAACGCCAGCGCCTGCCCCTGCACCGTGCGCGGCAGACCCAGCCAGCGCACCGGCTGCTGGACGGTCCGCACCGAGACCACCCGCGCCCACGGCACCGTCCGCGTCAGCAGGAAGCCGGTGCGGCGCAGTCCGCTCCGGCTCACCCACACCCCCATGCGCAGCAGCCGGAGCGCGCCGACGACGATCGCGAGGCCCACGCCGAGGACCGCCCCGGCGTCGGCGAGCGAGCCGGTGACAGCGGTGAGCACGCCGGCGAACAGGACGAACGAGGCGAGCAGCAGTACCAGCGCGGCCACGCCCACCCGCCAGGGACCGGGCCGGTACGGGCGCCGCCAGCGGTCCGGGTCGTCGTACGGGAGCGCACTCTCGGCCGTCGTCTCGAAGGTGCGGTCGGCCGTCAGGAAGGGCAGGGGCACGGCTGGTCCTCACTCGGTCCTCACGGGAGCTGTGCGGTGAGGCTATCCGGCCCCGTTCCCGCCCACCAGCCTTGAGCGTCCGTAAGGGGCAGTGCCGGTGGTCAGTGCCCCTGGGACGCCTGGGACTGCTGAGCCGGTGTGTGGGCCGGCGTGGAGAGCGCCGGCATGCCCAGGACCAGGGCGCCTATGAGCCCGGCGACGATGGTGAGACCCAGCAGCCAGCGCCCGGCCATCTCGCCGAACGACGCCCGCCGACGGGGCGGGGGAGTGACATTGCTGCGGAACCGGTCCGCCTCGGCCAGGAAGGCGAAGGGTACGGACGCGCGGGGGGTACCTCCCGGCGGCAGCTGGGGGCGGGGCATCGTGGGTGCCGTTCCTTCCAGGGTTGGTGATCGAATGTACGGACCTCACCGATACAGACGATCGAGTGACACAAAAGGTGCCCATGTCCGAAAAAATCGTGGGTGCGTTTTTTGCGGCGAGGTGGTGCGGTGCCAGGCCCCGCCGGGTGCCCCCGTAAGGTGGTCGCAACCACCGAAGTGATGGGAAGGACCTCAACCCCCGTGACCACCCCCGAGTCGCTCACGTTCCGCAGTGACGTCACCGTCGAGCTGGTGAAGTCCAGCGCTTCGGACGCGGACGTGCTGTTCGCCGCCCGTGTCTCCACCGCCGGCGAGCAGTCCCTGGACGAGCTGAAGAAGGATCCCGAGCGCTCCAAGGGCCTGATCAACTTTCTGATGCGCGACCGGCACGGCAGCCCGTTCGAGCACAACTCGATGACCTTCTTCATCAGCGCCCCGATCTTCGTCTTCCGCGAGTTCATGCGGCACCGGGTCGGCTGGTCGTACAACGAGGAGTCGGGCCGCTACCGCGAACTCCAGCCGGTCTTCTACGTCCCCGGCCCCGACCGCAAGCTGGTCCAGGAGGGCCGCCCGGGCAAGTACGTCTTCGTCGAGGGCACCCCGGCCCAGCACGAGGCAGTGAGCGGCGCCCTGCGCGAGTCGTACGAGCAGGCGTACACGGCCTACCAGAAGATGCTCGCCGACGGCGTCGCCCGCGAGGTCGCCCGCGCCGCCCTCCCCGTCGGTCTCTACTCCTCGATGTACGCCACCTGCAACGCGCGCTCCCTGATGCACTTCCTCGGCCTGCGCACCCAGCACGAGCTGGCCAAGGTGCCGTCCTTCCCGCAGCGGGAGATCGAGATGGTGGGCGAGAAGATGGAGGCGGAGTTCGCCGCGCTCATGCCGCTGACGCACGCCGCCTTCAATGCGAACGGGCGTGTGGCCCCGTAACGAAGCCTTGTTCCCCTGCCGGGAACGGATGTACGGGTCAGCCTGGCGAGGTGTCCGTATTGCGGCATTTAGAGAAGTTCATCTAGCCTGATCAAACGGACCCGGCACTGCTTGAACCCCCGAGCAGGCAGTGCCGGGTTCCCTCTTTGTCCTGACTTTCCCGGCACCCCGAGGACGCACCCCGCATCGAGCACCGAGTAGCGTGTAACCATGGCTCCGACCTCGACTCCGCAGACCCCCTTCGGGCGGGTCCTCACCGCCATGGTCACGCCTTTCACGGCGGACGGCGCACTCGACCTCGACGGCGCGCAGCGACTCGCCGCCCACCTGGTGGACGCAGGCAACGACGGCCTGATCGTCAACGGCACCACCGGCGAGTCCCCCACCACCAGCGACGCGGAGAAATCGGACCTCGTACGAGCCGTCCTGGAGGCCGTCGGCGACCGCGCCCACGTCGTCGCCGGAGTCGGCACCAACGACACCCGTCACAGCGTCGAGCTGGCCCGCGAAGCCGAGCGGATCGGCGCCCACGGCCTCCTGGTCGTCACGCCGTACTACAACAAGCCCCCGCAGGAGGGCCTGTACCGGCACTTCACGGCCGTCGCCGACGCCACCGGCCTGCCGGTCATGCTCTACGACATCCCCGGCCGCAGCGGCGTCCCGATCAGCACGGAGACCCTCGTCCGGCTCGCGGAGCACCCCCGGATCGTGGCCAACAAGGACGCCAAGGGCGACCTCGGCCGCGCCGGCTGGGCCATCGCCCGGTCCGGCCTCGCCTGGTACTCCGGCGACGACATGCTCAACCTCCCGCTGCTCTCCGTGGGCGCCGTCGGCTTCGTCTCCGTCGTGGGCCACCTGGTCACCCCCGACCTGCGCGCCCTGGTGGACGCGTACACCTCGGGTGACGTCGTCAAGGCCACGGAGATCCACCAGAAGCTGCTCCCGGTCTACACCGGCATGTTCCGCACCCAGGGCGTCATGACCACCAAGGCCGCCCTTGCGCTCCAGGGACTGCCGGCCGGACCGCTGCGCTCGCCGATGGTCGAGTGTTCCCCCGAGGAGATCGCGCAGCTCAAGATCGATCTTGCCGCCGGCGGGGTACAGCTCTGACAACAGACTTTGCACCACAGGGGCTTCACAACTGAAGAACAACAGAAGAAGAGGCAGGCCACCGGTGCCTGCGATCAACAACGACAACTGCTTCCGCACGAACGTCATGCGCGCCACGTGCCGTACCGGTACGTGGCGCGCGTGGTGAGGAGAGTCTTTTGAGTCATCCGCATCCTGAACTCGGCCCGCCGCCCCCGCTGCCGCAGGGCGGCCTCCGGGTCACCCCGCTCGGCGGCCTCGGCGAGATCGGCCGAAACATGACGGTCTTCGAGTACGGCGGTCGCCTGCTGATCGTCGACTGCGGAGTGCTCTTCCCCGAAGAGGAGCAGCCCGGAATCGACCTGATCCTGCCGGACTTCTCGTCCATCCGGGACCGCCTCGACGACATCGAGGGCATCGTCCTCACGCACGGCCACGAGGACCACATCGGCGGCGTCCCCTTCCTGCTCCGCGAGAAGCCGGACATCCCGCTGATCGGCTCCAAGCTCACCCTCGCGCTGATCGAGGCCAAGCTCCAGGAGCACCGGATCCGCCCGTACACCCTGGAGGTGGCGGAGGGGAACCGCGAGCGCATCGGCCCCTTCGACTGCGAGTTCGTCGCCGTCAACCACTCCATCCCGGACGCCCTGGCGGTCGCCATCCGCACCCCCGCCGGCATGGTGGTGCACACCGGCGACTTCAAGATGGACCAGCTCCCGCTGGACAACCGCCTCACGGACCTGCACGCCTTCGCGCGGCTGAGCGAGGAGGGCATCGACCTCCTCCTCGCCGACTCCACGAACGCCGAGGTCCCGGGCTTCACCCCGCACGAGCGCGACATCTCCAGCGTCCTGCGGCAGGTCTTCGCCGGCGCCCGCAAGCGGATCATCGTGGCGAGCTTCGCCAGCCATGTCCACCGCATCCAGCAGATTCTGGACGCGGCCCACGAGTACGGCCGCCGGGTCGCCTTCGTCGGCCGCTCCATGGTCCGCAACATGGGGATCGCCCGCGACCTCGGCTACCTGAAGGTGCCGCCGGGTCTGGTGGTCGACGTCAAGACGCTGGACGACCTGCCCGACCACGAGGTGGTCCTCGTCTGCACGGGCTCGCAGGGCGAGCCGATGGCGGCGCTGTCCCGCATGGCCAACCGCGACCACCAGATCCGCATCGTCCAGGGCGACACGGTCATCCTCGCGTCCTCGCTGATCCCCGGGAACGAGAACGCGGTCTACCGCGTGATCAACGGGCTGACCCGCTGGGGCGCCAACGTCGTCCACAAGGGCAACGCGAAGGTGCATGTCTCCGGCCACGCGTCCGCGGGCGAGCTGCTGTACTTCTACAACATCTGCCGCCCGAGGAACCTGATGCCCGTCCACGGCGAGTGGCGGCACCTGCGGGCGAACGCGGAGCTGGGTGCCCTGACCGGCGTCCCGCACGACCGGATCGTCATCGCCGAGGACGGCGTGGCCGTCGACCTGGTCGAGGGCAAGGCGAAGATCGCCGGCAAGGTCCAGGCGGGTTACGTCTACGTCGACGGCCTCTCGGTCGGCGATGTCGGCGAGCCGGCGCTGAAGGACCGCAAGATCCTCGGCGACGAGGGCATCATCTCGGTCTTCGTGGTCGTGGACGCCTCCACCGGCAAGATCACGGGCGGCCCGCACGTCCAGGCGCGCGGTTCCGGCATCGAGGACTCGGCGTTCGCGGACGTCCTCCCGAAGATCACCGAGGTCCTGGAGCGGTCCGCCCAGGACGGCGTCGTGGAGCCCCACCAGCTCCAGCAGCTCATCCGCCGGACCCTCGGCAAGTGGGTCTCGGACAGCTATCGCCGCAGGCCGATGATCCTGCCGGTGGTCGTGGAGGTCTGACGCCTCGTCGGCCCGAACCTGGAGCGGGGTGCCTCGATTTGCATCGAGGCACCCCGCTCCAGTACGTTTACGGCTCCGCCCAACCGGGAACCCCAGCACTTCACGCGCTGGACACGGATGCCCGGAGCGGGTGGGAAAACCGACTCAGAACTTCTGATAAAGTCGGAACCGCCGGAAAGGGAAACGCGAGAGCGGGAACCTGGAAAGCACCGAGAAAATCGGATCGAGAAAAGATCTGATAGAGTCGGAAACGCAAGACCGAAGGGAAGCGCCCGGAGGAAAGCCCGAGAGGGTGAGTACAAAGGAAGCGA
>NZ_JBVIJO010000012.1:0-333358 GCF_055581365.1 Streptomyces sp. NPDC031445 | reverse complement strand
CCGACCCACGTCACCGCAGACGCCCGGAGGAGCAAGCGGACACGCCGGTCACATCGCCGTCATGCACCGCGGGCATCGCCGCGTCGGCGGGCTGCCGGCTGCAGGTTCACCGGCCCGGCCGAGGCGATCACCGTCGGCTGGTACGAGCGGGAGCCGCGCGGCGGGGAAGACCCCGAGAGATCGCCGTGTACACGTCGTCACCCACCAGTCTCCTGGAACCATTCCCGCAGGCGCTCCAGGAACTTTTCCGGCTGTTCTTCGGCCATCCAATGGCCCGAGCCCTCGACCGCGCGGACGGTGACGTTTTCGGCGACCTCCAAGAGCATCTTCTCCGCTATGGGCAGGAAGAAGCTGGCGGTCCCCCGAGTCCCAGCACGGGCATCTTGATCTTGCCCTTCTCCGCCAGGATGCGCCGGTTGTCCTCGGCGTCCTTCTCGAACGCCCTGAACAGTTCGATGCCCGCCCGCATGGCTCCTGGCTGTGTGTAGTCCGCGACGTAGCGCTCCGCGTCCGCGATCGAAATGGCGTCAGGATTGGCACTCAGCCTGACGTAGAACGAGCGCAGGTACGGGAATTCGTGGCCGGCGATGAGCATTTCGGCGGCGTTGTCCGCCGCGCCGTGCATGTGGAAATGCCAGATCCTGTTCTTGCTGTAATTGGTCGTCGCCACAGCGTTTTCGTATCCCTCGGTGCCCGGGATGGGGGCTTCCGAGACCATGAGGCGTGCGACCTCGTCCGGCCAGAGGGTGGCGTAGGCGTAGCCGACCAGCATCCCGAGGTCGTGGCTGACGATGGTGATCGGTTTCTGCACGCCGAGGTGCCGCAGCAGTGCCCTGATGTCGCCTGCCATCGTCTGTTTGTCGTAACCGCCCTCGGGCTTCGAGGACCCGCCTGCGCCCCGGACGTCGGGAGCCACGACGAACCAGCCGTCGGAGTGCAGGGGTTCTATGATGTGGCGCCATTCCCACCAGGTCTGGGGCCAGCCGTGGATGAGCACGATGGTTTTGTCGTCCCCGCCTTTGGACGGCGGTTCGCCCGCGGTCACGTAATGGATGCGGACGCCTTCGTGTTCGAACATGTTGTGGTGGAACTCAGGCATGGTGTTGCTCCTGGAGGAAATGGGCGGTTCGGCTGTCCCGCCGACCGGTTGATGGGGGCCTCCTTCGCGTATCACCTGCTTGATCCGACAGCGACGCGCTCTTGAAAACAATACGACCGGTGCGACAGGGCCGCATACCGACGGCGTATATGTCAGCTGTACGCAATTTCGGCCGGACCCGGGAAGCGCTACGGCACCCCGGCCGGTCACTTGGCTGGACGGCGCAGGAAGAGGTCCGGCTTCGCGGCTTGGCGAGCAGAGACATGGGCGGGCGAGGCGCCCCGGACGGAGGCGATGCCGACGACGGTCTCGATCGTGTCGTAGAGCGTGTCCTCCTCACGCACCGCGGGTGCGGACCACTCCGTGAGGTGGCGGCCGTCGCCTGCCTGCCGCCCGCGTGGGGGGGAGTCGCCGACCGCGAGGCCCCTGGACCGCGGCGGCGTCCGGCAGGCGGGAGTGCTTCAGAAGACGCCGGCGGAACGGTCGCCGCGTCCGGTGATGCCGGACGGACCAGCTCCGCCAGGGAACGCGATCGTCACAGCCGTCCGTTCCCGTTGATCGATGAATGCCGATCCGGTGACGTCGGTCACGGCCATACGCCAATCAACCAGAGCTCTTAGTAGACGCGCCGCGATGAGTATGCACAGCTTTGTCCATTTTGGACTGGATGGGCATCCGGTCGTACGTACGAGAACTCCGCCCGGTCGGCATGCGTACCAACTGCGCCGTTCTGTGCGGCTTCTGACGTCACGACAGCTTCATCCTGCTGTCGCCATGTCCTGATCGGGTGCCTGCGCGCCGGCCCAGCGAGGTCCCGGGGCCTACGAGGCGGCGTAGTGGCGGGACCCGTTGCGCACCCTGTCGAGCCGTTCTAAGAATGGCGGCCCACAGGACGTCGCCGCAGTTGAGAGCCGGTGTTCACACCGACTCGACCGCGCACTGCGGCGATCGGTCACCGAGTGAGCAGGAGCCCCCTACGTGAAACTGTCCCGACCGTCCCCGAGACTCCTCTCCCTCGCTCTCGGCCTGGGTCTGGCCTCCAGCGCGCTGGGCGCGGTAGTGCCGGCGAGCGCACAGCCGGCCGCCACCCCGCCCGCTTCCGCCGGTACCTCCGTGGCGCGGTACGACGGGTCGGCCCAGGAGGCCGCGAACAACAAGGCGCTTCTCGATGCTGTGGTCAAGTCGGTCGCCGAGAAGCGCGCCGCCCAGCCCGGCGCGCAGGCAGTGACCCTCTACTACGACGCCTCCAAGGCGCCGAGCTTCCGCTCACAGATATCGAGCGCGGCCTCGATCTGGAACGCCTCCGAATCCAACGTCAAGCTCAAAGAGGCCCAGGCTTCGAGCGGTGCCGACTTCTCCTACTCGGAGGGCAACGACCCCCGGGGGTCCCACGCGGACACCAACGGCCACGGAAAAGGCTCCGTCTTCATCGACTACGCCCAGGCCCAGCAGAACGACTCGATCCGCGTCGTCACCCACGAGACCGGACACGTGCTGGGTCTTCCGGACGACTACAGCGGGCCGTGCAGTGAGCTGATGTCGGGCGGCGGCCCCGGCCCGTCCTGCACCAACCGGTACCCGGACGCCACCGAGCGCGCGCGTGTCGACCAGCTGTGGGGGACCACCGGACTCGCGCAGGCCCCGGGCACGGGGAACCAGCCCGCGGAGGACCCGAGCGCCGCACCGCAGGTACAGCCGCCGGTACAGCCGCAGGTACAGCCGCCGGTACAGCCGCCGGTACGGATCGTGCCGCCGGGCGACGGTCCGTGGCATCCGGTCCACCGTGCGCCCTGACCGACGGCCGGGGTCTGGTTGACGACGGCAGGGCCCGACCGCGGACGAGAGCCACGGCAAGCCACCGGCCACGACTGGGCGATCAGCGATCGCGAGCAGCCCGTCACCGGGCGAGGGTGATCGGAGACCTGCCCTGTCATCGGCTCGCCGATGTCCCGCATCGCAAGGAGCGCCGTCATGTCCGGACGCAATACCGTCATCCGCAGCCTGCACGATCTGGGGCTGGCCGCGTGGTTCGGCGGCTCCCTGATGGGCGCCGTCGGTCTCAACGGCGCCGCCCGGCAGGAAGGCGGTACGGAGACCGGCCAGGCGCGCATCGCGTCAGCCGGCTGGACCAAGTGGATGCCGGTCAGTGCGGCCGCGGTCGCCGCGCACCTGTACGGCGGCGGAGGCCTGCTCGCCGTCAACGCCCACCGGGTGTGCAAGCAGAAGGGCGTGGCCGGCTCCACCACCGCGAAGACGGTCGTCACGGCGGCGGCGCTGGCCGCCACCGCCTATGCCCGCGTCCTGGGCAAGAAGATCGAACTCGCCTCCTCCCCCGACCCCCAGGACGCCGGGAAGGCAGCCGAGCACCCCATCGACACCGCCGAGGCCCGGCGCCGGCTCGCCTGTGTGCAGTGGGCGGTGCCGGCCCTGACCGGAGGCCTCGTGGTCCTCAACGCCCTGCACGGCGAACAGCAACGGCCCCTCGAGCAACTGCACGGGATGTGGGAGCACGCCCGCGCCGTCACCCCGCTTCTGCCCTGACGGTCAGCCGGTCGCCGGCGCTGTCGTGCAGGCGTCGGCAAAGGCCGGCCGCGACGGGCGTACGCGGGCAGGCATGAGAACCGCCTCAGGAGGAACCTGTCACAGCACAACTGACATCACCTTCCGGAGAGGATCACCCGTGTCGCAGGTCGAGGAATCCATCGAGGTCAACGTCCCCGTCAACGCCGCCTACAACCAGTGGACCCAGTTCGAGGACTTCCCGCAGTTCATGGACGGCGTCGAGCGCATCGAGCAGCGCAGCGACACCCTCACCCACTGGGTGACGAAGATCGGCGGAGTCACGCGGGAGTTCGACGCGGCGATCACCGAGCAGATCCCGGACGAGCGGGTCGCCTGGACCAGCGTCGACGGTGAGGCCAAGCAGGCCGGCGTCGTCACGTTCCACTACATCGACGCGACCACCACGAAGGTCATGCTGCAGCTCGAGTACGAGCCCGAAGGGCTGACCGAGACCGTCGGCGACAAACTCGGCTTCGTCAAGCGGCAGGCCACCGGCGACCTGAAGCGCTTCAAGGAGTTCATCGAATCCCGCGGCGGCAATGAGACCGGCGCCTGGCGCGGCGAGGTCTGACACCGCCGACCGTGGAACTCCACCCTGTCATCCGCCCGGGCGCGGGGCCGGCTCTTCGACCGGACCCGCGCCCGGTCCCGCCGGGGCCGTCAACGCGGTGGGTCGCGTGATCTGTTCACCCGTGTCCCGCGTCCCCGGCAACGGGGTACGCGCGTGTGGCCGCAGGGGTCCGGCGAGACGGACGTGACGGGCGCCGTCGAGGACGACGACCGGTGCCGGCCGGAAGCCGGCGGTGTGGTCCGTCAAGTCCGTGATGGTTCCGCGCAGTTCCTGGGCGCGGTCCACAGCGGGGACGGGCGGCGAGCCGGTGCGCACGACTCCCGCGAAGGGGCCGGGCACGCGAGCGTGTTGTCCCGTGACACGAACCGGAACGCGGCGCGGCGCGGCGGCCGTCGCGGCACCGCGGGACAGCGGTACTGGCCGGGCCGACTGGGAGGCTGCGCCTACCAACAGGGAGCCAACAGGTCGTGGCATCGGCGTGCGGGGCGGGCGCACGATGGTGGGCGGAAACCGGGAGGCGCCTCATGTACCACAAGTACCCTGGAGCGGGTCCGCTCACGGTGACGGTGTTCGTCTTCCCGGGGGTACGCCTGCTCGACGTGACGGGCCCCATCGAGGTTTTCACGTCGGCGAATGACTGGGGTGGGCAGTACCGGGTCCAGGTCGCGTCCGAGGACGGCGCGGATGTGGTCACCGCCGCCGGGACGCGTCTGGCCGCCGACATGTCGGTCGGCGACGCGCACGAGACCTGCGACGTCCTGGTGATCCCGGGTGGTCCGGAGTGGGAGACGCTGGTCAAGGACGACGCGCTGCTGGACGCCGTACGGGGGCTGAGCGGCAGGGCACGTCGCACGGCGTCGGTGTGCACGGGAGCCTTCCTGCTGGCCGCGGCGGGGCTCCTGGACGGCCGGCGGGCGGCGACCCACTGGCGGCATACGCGTGAACTGGGCCTGCGCTACCCGTCGGTGCGTGTCGAGCCGGACGCCATCTTCGTGCGCGACGGGAAGATGATGACTTCCGCCGGTGTCACCGCCGGGATCGATCTGTCCCTCGCCCTCGTCGAGGAGCACTACGGGGCGGAGGTCGCCCGGGCGGTCGCCAAGGACATGGTCGTCTTCATGCAGCGACCCGGTGGCCAGTCCCAGTTCAGCGCCCGTTCCCGGGTTGCGAACCCGCGTCAGGAGATGCTCCGCGAGGTCTTGGACTCGGTCGCGGAGAACCCCGGAGGCAACCACTCCCTGACGGCGATGGCCCGCAGGGCGGGCGTCAGCGTCCGCCACGTCACGCGGCTGTTCTACGAAGAGGTCGGCACCAGTCCCGGCCGGTACGTGGAGCAGGTCAGGCTGGAGGCCGCCCAGGCGATGCTGGAGACCGGTGACGACCCCATGGCGGTCGTCGCGCGGCGCACCGGTTTCGGTTCACCCGAGTCGCTCCGCAGGGCCTTCGTGCGCCACCTGGGCGTGACACCGGCCGCGTTCCGGGCCAGTTTCCGGACGACCGGCCTGGGCACCGGCGACCGCACCTCCACGGCCGGCCGGTCGTAGTCCAGGCGTCCGTGCGCGGGCAGCGTCGGGGGCTGTCCGGCCGGAACCGCGCGGGCTCCCCTTCACGGTCCACGGCAGCGTCCGGGACGGCGTCGCATCGCTACCCCGCGGGCGGCCCCTGCCCCGCACCGGCAGCGCAACCGTGCACGGCCGTGCGGCGGGGCCGGAGCCTCGCGGCCGCCATGGCGACGAAGACGACGGCCCAGAACACCGCCGCGATCCAGACCTCCCAGCGGCCCGCGCTCGTCATCCAGGAGCTTGCGGTGACACGTCCCAACTCGTGTGTGGTGACCGCGTACATGCCGACCGGGAAGACGAGGTTCCACCAGCCGAGCTCGTAGCGCAGCGGAACGCGGCGCAGGGCGTGCCGCCATACGCCCAGGGCCAGCAGGAGGGGGATGAGCCAGCTCGCGAACGACCACAGGACGACGGCCGACCCGACCAGGAGCGGGCGCGACAGCACGGCGCCGCCGGGCGGGAGGGCGATCAGCCGCACCGCGGCGAGCACCGCGATCGCCGCCGCTCCCATGAAGATCCAGACGGACGTCATGAGACCTTCCGGCTGGACCGGCCGGCCCAGCAGCCGGGCCAGGACGATGCCGGCGGTCAAGAGGTACTGCGTCAGGCCGACGGACCAGCACACCACCGCCAGCACGGGCAGTACGTGGCCCGGGATCACCCGCGCGAGCGAGGCCGCCGCGACCGCCACCGACTCCGATCCCACCGCCCACAGGAACCAGGTGCCGTTCACCTGGTCGAACGAGGGCCCCCGTTTCAACGTGGTGATGAGCGCGACCGGAATGCCGTAGTCCAGCACCACCCACCCCAGCGTCCCGAACGCCAGGAACGCACCCGCGAGCGCGGTGTGGCCGTCCGGCACGAAGCGCGCGGCCAGTACGTTGGAGGAGATGGCGAGGGTGAGGAACGCGAAGGCGCGCGGCCCGAGGAGGTCCGCGACGAACCGCTCTCGCCACCGCAGCAGCCGCCAGCCGTAGGCCGGTACCAGGACGGCGAATCCGGCTAGTGCCACCCACAGCAGTGCCGCGGAGGCGGTGCCGGCGCCGTTGACGTACAGGGCCGTGGAGACGATGCCGGTGCCCATGACGAAGGCCAGCGCGCCCGCGTTGAGGTCGGCCACCGCGGCGGACAAGCCCGCGCGGCGGCCGGCCGGCCGGACACCGGACGCGGTGTCTCGGGGCGTGGGAGGTCCGGCGTCCGGACGCCGTTCGTCGCGGGGGCCGGTGTCGGTGAGCCATTCGGCGAGGACCGCGGCATGGCTGCGGCCCGTGTCCTGGGCGGCGGTCAGCAGGGTGAGGCCGCCGTGTCCGGCCAGGTCCCGCAGTCGGGCAGCCGCGTGCTGGTGCCGCTGGTCGCCCAGTTCGGTCCGGTAGCGGCGGCGGAACTCACCGAATTGCAGGGGGTTGCGGTCGTACCAGCGCTGCAGTTCGACGGAGGGTGCGACCTCCGGCACCCACGCGTCGAACGGCGCGCCGTCCCGGCGCGCGCCCTGCGGCCAGACCAGGTCGACGAGCACGCGCACGCCGTCCTCGGAGGGCGTCTGCTCGTCGATTCCACGGCAGATGATCTCGGCTGTCACACATCCTCCGGATGCCCCCGCGGTAGAGACGTTACCGATATGTGCGTTTCACCGCCTTTCGGGCGCCGGACGGTCGGGGCATCGTCCGGCACCACCCCGGCGGCAGCCCCGGCAAGGGCCTGGGTGACGGTGTGCGCGATGGCCTGGGCCGTCAGGCCCGCCTCCATGAGAATCTCGGCACGGCCGGCCTGGCGGGGAAACCCGTCGGCCACGCCCAGGACACGCACCGGAGTGCGGATGCCGGCTTCCTGCAGCGCCTGGCTCACGGCGGTACCCACTCCCCCGTGGCGCAGGCCGTCCTCGACCGTGACGACCAGCGCGTGATCGGCGGCGAGGGCGGTCAGTTCACCGGGAAGCGGCTTGACCCACAGCGGGTCCACCACGGTGACCTCGACCCCGTGCCGGGCACACAGCCCCGCCGCCTCGAGGGCGACCACGGCCATCGTCCCGACGGCGATCAGCAGGACGCCGCCGGCGACGGCGCCCTCACGCAGCACATCGACCGCACCGGCTCGGCCGACCGCCGGAACCTCCGGGCCGACGGCGCCCCGCGGGTAGCGCAGGACCGTCGGCGCGTCAGTGACCGAGACCGCCTGCACCAGCCGCTGCCGCAGCGTAGGGGCATCCCGGGGAGCCGCGATGCGCAGCCCGGGGACCGCTTGGAGCATCGCCAGGTCCCAGAGCCCGTTGTGGCTGGGTCCGTCGTCACCGGTGACTCCGGACCGGTCGAGTACGAGGGTCACGCCGAGCCGGTGCAGCGCGAGGTCCATCAGCACCTGGTCGAGTGCGCGGTTCAGGAAGGTGCCGTACAGGGCGATCACCGGATGCAGTCCGGCCATGGCCATCCCGGCGGCCGAGGCGACCGCGTGCTGCTCGGCGATCCCGACGTCGAAGAAACGTGCCGGGTACCGTGCGGCGAAGTCGTTCAGACCGACCGAGCCGGGCATGGCCGCGGTGATCGCCACGACCTCCGGGTGCGTGTCCGCCAGGTCCACCAGTTCGCGGCCGAACGCCGCCGACCAGGTCAGACCGGCAGCCCGCAGGGGGCGCCCCGTCCGCGGGTCGATGGTGCCGACGCCGTGCAGGTGGTCCTCCTCGTCCTGCTCGGCAGGCGCGTATCCGAACCCCTTGCGCGTGATGCAGTGCACGACGACGGGCTCGCCGTGGGCCTTGGCCCGCTGCAGGGCCTCTTCCACGGCGGTGAGGTCGTGGCCGTCGACGGGACCGAGGTAGTGCAGTCCCAGCGCGCCGAAGAGCGAGTGCGGCGCCACGGCCTCGGCGGAGCCCTCCCCGGGACCCGGCCTCAGCCCCTCCTTGATGCCCTCCTTGAGGCCTTCCTTGGCCGCGTGCAGGGTGCGGTGCAGCGCGCGCCCCGGCGTCCCGGCGCCGCCGAGGACCTGTCTGCCCCAGCCCGCCAGACGCTCGTAGCCGGCATGGCCGCGCAGGGCCGCCAGGTGCCTCGCGAGTCCGCCCACCGTCGGCGCGTACGAACGGCCGTTGTCGTTGAGGACGATCACCACGGGCCGGTGGGGTGCCTCCGCGATGTTGTTGAGAGCCTCCCAGGCCAGCCCCCCGGTGAGTGCTCCGTCGCCCACCACGGCGACGATGTGCCGGTCCGTGGCTCCCGCGAGCGCCCCGGCTTTGGCCATACCGTCGGCGTACGACAGCGCGGCCGACGCGTGGGAGTGCTCGATGTGGTCGTGCGCGGACTCCTCCCGGCTGGGGTATCCGGACAGACCGCCGCGCTGCCGCAGGCCGGTGAACTCACCGGCCCGCCCCGTCACAATCTTGTGGACGTACGCCTGGTGCCCGACATCCCACAGCAGCCGGTCACGGGGGGAGTCGAAGACCCGGTGCAGTGCCAGGGTCAGTTCCACCACGCCCAGGTTGGGCCCCAGATGCCCGCCCGTGGCCGCGACGTGCCGGACCAGGAACTCGCGGATCTCCCCGGCCAGCCGCACCAGCTCCGGACGGCTCAGCCCCCTCAGGTCCGCGGGCTGTCCGATCCTTGCCAGCAGGCTCATGCCGCTGCTCCTTCCTCGCGGTGACGACGGTAGATCCGGAAGAGGCCGGGGGCGGAGGTTCCCGCAGGTCACGTCGGCCGCACATCAGGACGTGGAAGACCTCGTGGCACGCCGGACTCCGGCCACTGCGGTCGCCGGCCCCCGCTCGGCCGGAGCGGGAGCGGAACGCCGTCAGCCGGCCGCCGTCCCGGCGGAGTCCGGCCAGCGGCTCGTGACGACCTTGCCGCGCGTGTAGAAGTGCACGGCTTCGCTGCCGTACATGCGGTGGTCGCCGAAGGCCGAGTCCTTCCAGCCGCCGAAGGAGTGGTAGCCCACCGGCACCGGCATCGGCACGTTCACGCCGACCATGCCGGTCTCGGCCTCCAGCTTGAACCGGCGGGCCGCACCGCCGTCGCGTGTGAAGATCGAGCTCGCGTTGCCGAACGGGGAACCGTTGATGACGCGCATGGCCTCCTCGTAGGTCTCCGCGCGGACCACGCACAGGACGGGGCCGAAGATCTCGTTCCGGTAGGCGTCCGACCGCGTACTGACCCGGTCGAGGAGCGAGATGCCCATCCAGTGCCCGTTCTCGAAGCCCTCGACGGTGAAGTCCCTGCCGTCCAGGACCACGTCGGCGCCCTGGGCGGCCGCCCCGGCGACGTAGTCCGCGACCTCGTCGCGGTGCTCCCTGGTGACGAGCGGGCCCATCTCGGACCCCGGCTCGTTGCCCGGACCGATCCTGACCTTCGTGGCCCGCTCGACGATCCGGGGCACCAGCGCGTCGCCCGCGGAGCCGACGGCGACCACCACGGACACCGCCATGCAGCGCTGCCCCGCAGAGCCGTAGGCGGCGGTCACGGCGGCGTCGGCGGCGGCGTCGAGATCGGCGTCGGGCAGCACCAGCATGTGGTTCTTCGCGCCGCCGAGGGCCTGGACGCGTTTGCCGCTCGCGGACGCCCTGCGGTAGACGTGCCGGGCGACCGGCGTGGAGCCCACGAACGACACGGCCGCCACGTCCGGGTGGTCGAGCAGCGCGTTCACGGCGGTCTCGTCGCCGTGGACGATGTTGAGCACACCGTCGGGCACACCGGCCTCGGCCGCGAGTTCCGCGAGGAACACGGAGGCGGAGGGAGCCTTGCTGCTCGGCTTGTGGACGAAGGTGTTCCCGCAGGCGATCGCCATGGGGAACATCCACATGCCGATCATCGCGGGGAAGTTGAACGGCGAGATGCCCGCGACCACGCCCAGCGGCTGGCGGAGCGACTCCACGTCGACGTGGTCCGACACCTCCGTGGACGTGTCCCCCTTGAGGGCCGTGCCGAGCCCGCAGGCCAGCTCGACGATCTCCAGGCCCCGCGCCACCTCGCCCAGCGCGTCCGTGTGGACCTTGCCCTGCTCGGCGGTGATCAGCGCGGCGAGTTCGTCCCGGTGCGCGTCCAGCAGCTCACGGTAGCGGAAGAGGACCGCCGTCCGCCGCGCGAGGGGTGACCTGCGCCAGGTCGCATAGGCCTCCTTCGCCGCCGCGACCGCGGCATCGACCTCGTCGGCTCCGGCCATCGCGACCCGTGTGGTGACCTCTCCGGTCGCCGGGTCGGTCACACGGCCCCAGGTGCCGGAAGCGGCCGCGGCGTCCCCGAAGGGCTTGCCACCTATCCAGTGGACGACGGTCTTCATTGCGGAACTCCTTCAGAGGTGAGGGCGGCGGGCTGTCATACGGCTCCGGGCGCCCGCCACAAGGGCGTCGAGGTCAGCCGGAGGGTCCGCGGCCCGGCCACGGATTCGCCTGCACCGCCCGGACGGGCAGGACTGCCGACATCGAAGCTACGTCTCCGATCCGCGCGTTCGGGCGCTGCGGAGGCGCACGGCCCGAAGTGCCCGCGGCGTGTCCGGAAGTGCCGTGGGGTGGATCACGCGCGTGCCGAACGCCGGACCCGAGCCGTAGCGGGGGGGGTGGACCTCGGTGCCTCTCCTGCGAGGGGAGAGGCACCGTCGCTCTCGGGCATCGCCGGGGCGGCGACGGGATCCGTCAGCGGAAGGCTGCCTCCACCAGCTCCTTCTGCTCGGCCGCGTGCCGTCTGCCGGAGCCCACCGCGGGGGCCGAGGCGGGCGGCCGGCCCACCAGTTCCGGGGAGCGGTCCGCCAGCCGCTCCACGTGCGGCCGCACGAACGACCACGCGCCCTGGTTGCCGGCCTCCTCCTGCACCCACCGCACCTCGGCGTCACGAGGGAAGCGGGCGAGTTCAGCGGCGAGTTCGGCGTTTGGGAACGGGTACAGGCGCTCGAGCCGGACGATCGCGGTGTCCCGCAGGCCGGCGTTCCGCCGGTACGCGTCCAGGTCGTAGAAGACCTTCCCCGAGCACAGCAGCACGCGCCGGACCCCGGCACCGTCGACCGCTGCGTCCGGCAGGACCGGACGGAAGGAGCCCGCGGTGAAGTCCGTCAGCCCGGAGGTGGCCTCCTTCAGCCGCAGCATCGATTTGGGGGTGAACACCACCAGCGGCCTCCTGCGCTCGGTGAGCGCCTGCTGCCTGAGCAGGTGGAAGTAGTTGCCGGGCAGCGTCGGGACGGCGACGGTCATGTTCCCCTGCGCGCACAGCTGGAGGAACCGCTCGATCCTGCCCGAGGAGTGGTCGGGACCCTGCCCCTCCAGGCCGTGGGGCAGCAGCAGCGTGACCCCGGAGCGTTCTCCCCACTTCTGTTCCGACGACGCGACGTACTCGTCGACGACGCTCTGCGCGCCGTTGGCGAAGTCGCCGAACTGGGCCTCCCACAGCACCAGGGCGTCGGGCCGCTCCAGCGAATAGCCGTACTCGAAGGCCAGGGCCGCCATCTCGGACAGCATCGAGTCGTAGGGGGTGAAGTCCGCTGCGCCCGCGCCGAGTCCGTTCAGCGGGGTGTACTCCGCTCCGGTGCGCCGGTCGGTGAGCACCGCGTGGCGCTGGCCGAAGGTGCCGCGACGGGAGTCCTGACCGGCCAGCCGCACCGGGACCCCCTCCATCAGCAGCGAGCCGATCGCCAGGGCCTCGGCGGTGGCCCAGTCGACGGTTCCGGCGTCCAGCATCGTGGTGCGCCTGCGCAGCTGCGGCAGGACGCGCGGGTGGACGGTGAAGTCCGCCGGCTGCCCGGTCTGAGAGGCGAGGACGTGCCGGGCGGTGGCCTCCGTGATCGCGGTCGGCCTGCGCACGGCGGTGCCGTCCTCGGAGCCCGTCGGGGTGGCGGGCCCCGGGGAACCGGTGGCCGGCAGGGCCCGGGTCTCGGCGAAGGCCCGTTCCAGGCGCTGCCGGTAGTCCCGTAGGGCGCCCTCCGCCTGCCGCTCGTCGATGGCCCCGCTGCCGACCAGCGCGCGTGCGTACAGCGTACGCACGGACGGTGTGACGCCGATGCGGTCGTACATGCCCGGCTGGGTGATGGACGGGTCGTCGACCTCGCTGTGGCCGTGCCTGCGGTAGCAGACCAGGTCGATGACGACGTCCTTGTGGAACGTCTGGCGGTAGTCGAAGGCCAGGCGTGCGATCCGGACGACCGCTTCGGGGTCGTCCGCGTTGACGTGGAAGACCGGGGCCTCGACCGTCCGCGCCACGGCGGTGGCGTAGGTGCTGGAGCGGCCGCTGGCGGGCGAGGTCGTGAAGCCGAGCTGGTTGTTGATGACGACGTGCACCGTCCCGCCGGTGCGGTAGCCGGGCAGCTGCGACATGTTCAGCGTCTCGAAGACCACGCCCTGCCCGGCGAAGGCGGCATCGCCGTGGACGACGACCGGCAGGACGGAGAAGTCCTCGCCGCCGCCGTCGGCCAGGTCCTGCTTGGCGCGCACGACCCCCTCGGCCACCGGACCCACGATCTCCAGGTGAGAGGGGTTGGCCACGACGGAGACGGCGAGCGAGCCGCCGTCCAGGGCGCGGTAGGTCCCGTCCGCCCCGAGGTGGTACTTCACGTCGCCGGTCCCCTGGGCCGACAGGATGTCCACCGCGTCGTCGAACTCGTGGAAGATGCTCCCGTACGACTTGCCGACGATGTTCGCGAGGACGTTGAGCCGGCCCCGGTGGGCCATGCCGATGACCGCTTCCCGCACCCCGCGCCTGATGCAGCGGTGCAGCAGGGCGTCCAGCAGCACGATGGCCGACTCGCCGCCTTCGAGCGAGTACCGCTTCTGGCCGACGTACTTGGTCTGCAGGAACGTCTCGAAGGCCTCGGCCGCGCCCAGCCGGTACAGGATCTGCAGCTGGTCCGCCCTGTCCGGCAGGGGTGGGGGCCCTTCGATCCGCTCCTGCACCCAGCGGCGCTCCTCGACGGCCTGGATGTGCATGTACTCGGCGCCCACCGTCCCGCGGTAGGACGCGTGAAGGACGTCCAGCACGGCGCGCAGGGTCATGGTGTCGCGCCCGGCGAAGCCGTCGACGACGAACTCCTCGTCCAGGTCCTCCTCGCTCAGCCCGAAGGCCGCGATGTCGAGCTCCGCGTGTGCGGGCACCGGTCCGCCGGCCGCGAGGGGGTCGGTGCGGGCCGCCAGGTGTCCGCGCACGCGATGGGCGTGGATCAGCGCGGCGACGCGCACGGCCTTGAGTGCCGCCTCGTGCGCGTCGCCGTCCGGGGACGGCGTGCCCGTACGCCCGCGCCAGCCCGTCGCGGAGGTCCGGGAGACGAAGAAGTCCCTCCACTTCTGGTCGACCGATTCGGGATCGTGCAGGTAGCGCTCGTACTGCTCGTCCACGAGCCATTCGTTGAGGCCGAATTCCGGTCCTTGAAGCGCCCTTTCTCCGGCGCTGGATGTCGACGCCACTGGGTGGATCGCCTTCTTTCCTCGTTCGGGACAGCCGATGGCGGGCGCGTTCACGCGGGCCCCGTCGTCCGCGCGTCGCCCGCGGCGGGGGTCGCTCCCGGCGGGAGTGCGGCCGCGTTCCGTCGCGGTGGGGTGCGCGCATCGCTGACCGTGTGGCACCACCGACGCTACGGCAGCGCCGGGTCGCTGCCGGGGTCCGAAGGTGCCGGGGAGGCCTCACATCAGGACGTTGCCGGCGCCGTGCCGTGCCGGTGGACGCGGTGTCCGCCGGGAGCGGGGGCCGGACGTCCTGATGTGAGGGTGTCCTGGCACGCGGAATGCTGCGGTGGTGGCCGGATGTGACCGTAACGTCGTGGGGCCAACGAGCCGACGGCTGCGGCCGCGGCCCGTGTGCCGTGGGGGCGGGGTGCCGGTGTGCCGATTGCCGACGGTGATTGCCGACCAGAGGAAAGAAGCGTTCTCCGCCGTGACATCCGATCCCAGCGACACCCGGTCCCTCCTGTCTCGGAGCGGGCCGGGGACCCGGCACGCCGCCCATGCCCGCCCCCGGCCTCCGGCGGCCGGCGCGACGCGACGTCCGCACGTGGGCCCCAGCTGGTTCGCGGCCGTGATGGGCACCGGCATCGTCGCCAACGCGGCGGTGACGTTGCCGCGGAGCTCCCCCTGGCTGCATGACGCGGCCAGAGTGGTCTGGGTGGGGGCCGCGGTGCTGCTGGTCGTCCTCGCGGTCCGGTACCTCGGGCAGCGGGCGTTGCGGGCGCACGTCACCGATCCGGTGCTGGCGCCGTTCCTCGGGGCCCCGCCGATGGCACTGCTCACGGTGGGTTCGGGCGCGCTGCTGCTCGGCGGACCGGTGATCGGGGCGCGGACGGCCCTGACCGTCGACTGGGTGCTGTGGTCGCTGGGCACCGCGCTCGGCCTGTCCGCGACCTGCGCGGTGCTGTTCGTGATGGTCACCCGGCACCGCTTCGGGCCGGACGCGGCGTTCGGCGGCTGGCTGATGCCGGTGGTGCCGCCGTTGGTCTCCGCCGCGACGGGCGCACTGCTCGTCCCGCACACACCCGCCGGCCAGCCGCGGCTGGCGTTGCTGCTCGGCTGCTACGCGATGCTCGGGCTCGGCCTGGTGGCGGCGCTGCTGGTGCTGGCGATGGTCTTCAGCCGCCTGGTCCACCACGACGCTCCCACGGGAGCGGTGGTGCCCACGGTGTGGATCGGTCTGGGCGCCGTCGACCAGGCGGTGACGGCGATGGGCGCCCTCGCCGCGGCGACGCCGAGCGCGTTGTCCGGTCCGTACGCACGGGGCGCGGCGGCCTTCGCGCTGCTCGGGGGAATCGGGCTGTGGGGCTTCGCGATGCTGTGGCTGGTCCTCGCCACGGCGCTGACCGTACGGCAGTTGCGGTCGGGACTTCCCTTCGCGCCGACCTGGTGGTCCTTCATCTTCCCGCTGGGCGCCTGCGTCACCGGCACGAGTGCGCTGGCCGCCCGCACCGGGTCACAGCCCCTCGTGTGGACGGCGGTCGGGCTGTACCTCCTGCTCGCGGCGGCCTGGGCGGTGGTGACGTGGCGTTCGCTGCACCACGCCGCCGGCACACCGTCCGCGGCGAGGCCCGGACGTGAATGACCGTGCACCAGGCGGTGCCGCCGCCCGCGGTACACATCGTGCCGGAGAATGCGGCCTCGCCGGTCGAGGCGCGCATGACGGGAAGGCACCGCCGTGAACCTCGGGAATCGACGAAGCTCGGGCGGCTGTACGCGGGCGAGCGGAGCCCGTTGAGGGGGTCAGCCACGGGGCAGGAGGAGGCGGGAGAGGGCGGCGGTGACCAAGAGGAGGGCGGCGACAGCGAGCAGGCCGATGCGCATGCCCGGGAGGGAGAAGCTGCCGCCGGGGCCGGTGAGCAGACTGCCGAAGAGGGCGACGGCGAGCGCACCGCCGGTCTGGCGGAGGGAGTTGAGCAGCCCTGACGCGGCCCCCGCGCGCTCCTGCGGGACGGCGTCCATCAGCAGCGCGGTCAGCGCGGGCACCGCGAGCGCCCCGCCGACGCTCAGCGGCAGCAGCAGTACGAGCACCAGCCATACGGGGGTGTGCGCGGCCAGCGGCAGCATGGCCGCCATCGCGCCGGTGAAGACCAGCTGCCCGGCGACGATCACCGGCCGCCGCCCGATCCGCTCCGCCAGCCGTGGTGAGACCAGGTTGGTCGCCGTCACCACCGCCGACATCGGGACGAACATCAGCCCGGCTGTGATCCCCGTCATCCCGCGCAGCTGTTGGTAGTACAGCCCGAGGAGGAAGATCCCGCCGTAGAAGGCGGCGTTGACGGCGAAACCGACCGCGAGCGGGACGGCCACCCGGCGGTTCGTGAGCATGCCGAGCGGAACCATGGGCTGGCGGTGCCGGGCCTCCACCACGCGGAAGGCGTACCCGGAGACGAGGGCGAGCGCGGCGGCTGTCAGCACGGGGCCGCTGGTCCAGCCCAGGTGGCCGCCCTCGATCACCGCGAAGGCCAGCCCGGCCAGAGCCACCACGGCGGTGAGCTGGCCGCCGCCGTCCAGCGCGGCGGGCCGGCGCGGGGAGCGCGGGACCCGGAGCAGCAGGCCGAGGATCACCGCGCCCACGGGGAGGTTGAGCAGGAAGACGGCACGCCAGCCGGCCGAGTCGGTGAGCAGCCCGCCCAGCACGGGACCCGCGGCCATCGCCACCGAGCCGCCGACCGTCCACAGCGCGATGGCGCGGGCGCGCGCCCGCGCGTCCTCGTAGGCCTGCCGGATCAGCGCCAGCGAGGCCGGCATCACGACCGCGGCGGCGGCGCCCTGCGCCACGCGTGCGCCGACCAGCATGCCGATGCCGGGCGCGAGCGCGCAGCCGAGGGAGGCGACGGTGAACAGGGCGACGCCCCAGGAGTAGGCGCGGCGGGCACCGGCCCGGTCGGCGAGGGCGCCCGCGGAGAGCATCAGGGCCGCGAACATCAGGGTGTACGCGTCCACCACCCATTGCAGCCCGGCCATCCCGCCGCTGAGGGAGTCCCGGATCGCGGGCAGCGCGATATTCACGGCCGAGACATCGATGGTGATCACGGTGAATCCGAGCAGCGAAGCGACCAGCTCGACGCCGCTCCGCCGCTGCACGGCGGGGGGCCCGGGGGGTGGCGCGGTCGCCCGGGCCCCCTCCGCCTGTCGCCGTCGGAGCCCGGGCGCCGGCGGCTCGTCGTCGTGCCCGCGGGGGACGGCGGTGGTCCTGGACGGGGACGGGGTGGCGGGCATGGTGAACTCCTGGGCGGGTGCGGGTGGCGGCTCATCGCAGATGAACGGGCGGGCGGTCGCAGCGCGCCGGGGCCGCGGTCCGGTGTCTCGCACCCCCTGGGCTCCGGCGGCCGGGCCGCCCGCTCCGGGACCGACTCTCCGCCCGTGCCCGCCCGCCCGCCAGACCGCGCCGTACCCGGGGTGCGGCGTTCGGGGCCCTGACACGGCCCCCCACGCTCCTCGACCGCCTGCGACAATGACCGAATGGCAGCAGCAGGGGATACGAGGGGCACGGAGCTGGGCCGGTACCTGAAGGCGCGCAGGGCGCAGGTACGCCCGGAGGATGTCGGTCTCCCGGCCGGCGGGGGACTGCGCCGCACCCCCGGACTGCGCCGTGAGGAGCTGGCCGCGCTGGCCGGGGTGAGCGTCGACTACTACATCCGCCTGGAGCGCGGCCGGGAGACCAACCCCTCCCCCGCCGTCGTGGACGCCCTCGGCCGCGCCCTGCGGCTGCGCGGGGACGGCTACGAACGCCTGCACGAGCTCGCGGAACTGGCCTCGGGCCGGGTCTCGGAGCTGCCGGCGTCCTCGGACCATACCGTCCGCGACTCGGTGGTGCGCATGCTGGAGTCGGTGCGTCCGCTGCCGGCCTATGTGGTGAGCCGCTACAACCGCGTCCTGGCCGCGAACCCGCCCGGCCGGCGCCTGATGCCCGGGCTCTGGGACTGGCCGGAGAACCGCCGCAACCTGACCCGCTACCTCTTCCTCCACCCGGTCGGCCGGACGCTCTACGAGCCGTGGGAGGAAACGGTCGCGCTCTCGGTGGCACATCTGCGCGCGGTCGCCGGGGCCGACCCGGACGACCCCGAGCTGACCGCGCTCGTCGGCGAACTGGTGCTGAAGTCACCGGAATTCGCGCGGCTGTGGGAGCGGTACGACGTCTGCGAGCGCGGCGGCGGGCAGAAGTCCTTCCGGCATCCGAAGGCCGGACCGATGACGCTGACCTATGAGGTCATGCGGCTGGCCCGGACTGGCGGCCAGCGGATGGTGGTCTACCAGGCGGCCCCCGGCACCCCGGACGAGAAGGCCATGCTCCGTCTGGAATCCGCGGACGCCCGGCCGGAGTCGACGCCCTCGGACCATCGCGAGCCGGCCGCCGGGCCCTGCCCCGCCGGCCCGCCCTCCCCGGCCCACGCCCTCGCCGACTGAGCCCGGGCCGCCTTCTCCGAGTTCGTCTTGTCCTCGGTCACGGCAGCTTCTCCGTCTCCCCTCTTCGCCGTCTGGGTGACCGCGGCCGGCGTCTCCGGCAATGTCGGGGCATCCACATGCTCTTGTCGCCGGCGCCGGAGTGACCAGGCCGGCGACCCGGGTCCGGCCCGCTCAGCGCGCCAGCAGGCCTCGGTCCCACAGCAGGGGCAGGACGTGGTCCCTGACCGCCGGAGCCAGCTCGACGCCGTTTTCGGCACCGGAGATCCATCGCAGGTCCGCCAGTTCGGCGGCGGGCCGGGGCGCCTGGCTGATGCCGGCTTCGTACACCGTCATTCTCATCGGCACCTTCTCCAGGGCGGCGATGGCCTCGACGTCGGCCAGCAGGCGCGGCTCGACGGGCCGGACGCCGAGTTCCTCGTCCAGCTCGCGTGACAGCGCCTCCAGCGGCTTCTCGCCCGGATCGGGCTTGCCGCCGGGCAGGTAGAAGACCTCCGGGGCCGCTTGCTTGCTCACGACCAGGAGCCGTCCGGCGCGTGTGACGGCGGCCGCCACGACGACCAGCGGCTGGCCGTTGCCGGCCCCTGCCGGGGCGGGCACTGCGGCATGTCGCGTCATGGACGCCCTCCTCCTTCCAGCAGCTCGGCTGCCGTGAAGACGCTGCGGACCGGGACACCTGTGGCGGCGACGGTCCGTGCGCCGCCGCGGTCCACCAGGAGGACGACGCCTGTGACGGTCGCGCCCTCGGCTTCGACGGCTTCGATGGCCGTGAGGGTGGAGGAGCCCGTGGTGGAGGTGTCCTCGACCACCAGTACGTGTGTGCCGGTCAGGTCCGCGCCCTCGATCCGCTGGGCGAGACCGTGTTGTTTGGCCTCCTTGCGGATGGCGGCCGCGGGGAGTTCCCGGCCCGCCTGGTGTGCGGCCGCCATGGTGGCCAGGGCCAGGGGGACGGCGCCCAGGACGAGGCCCGCCACGGCCTCGTACCGCCAGGACCGGGCCTCGTGCAGGACGGCCGGCCCGATCAGGTCGAAGCCGCGTGGGTGGAGGCTGACACGGCGCAGGTCGAAGTAGTGGTCGGAGACAGCCCCGGAGGACAGGGTGACCTCCCCTTTGACTATGGCCAACTCTCTGATGAGGTCAGCGAGTTCACCGGTGTCACGGCGAGCTGGGGAAGTCATCGTGGCTCCAGGGGGGTGTGGGCGATTCCGACGGCGTCGCGGTAGCGGGCGATGTCGTGGGCGGCCAGGAGGGCGCGCAGTTCGGCGGCGATGCGCAGGGCGGCGTCGGGTTCCTCGAAGTTGACGGTGCCGATGGAGACGGCGGACGCCCCGGCGGCTGTGAGGTCCAGCGCGTCCTGGCCGGAACGGACACCGCCACCTCCGAGGATCGGGATGTGGGGCAGGGCCTGGTGGACCTGCCAGATGCAGCGGACGGCGATGGGTTTGATCGCGGGACCGGAGAGGCCGCCGAAGACGTGGGACAGTGCGGGCCGCAGGGTCCGCGGGTGGACGGCCGCGCCCAGGACCGTGTTGACGAGGCTGAGCGCATCGGCCCCCTCGGCGACGCAGGCCCGGGCGATCTCGACGATGTCGGCGACGTCGGGGCTGAGTTTGGCGGTGATGCGGGTGTCCGGGAGGACGCCGCGCACGGCGGCGACGACACGGGCGGCGGCGCGGGAGTCGCGGGCGAAGACCTGGTTCTGGTCCTCCACGTTGGGACAGGAGATGTTGATCTCCACCGTGTCGACAGGCTGGTCGTGTCCGGCGATGAGTCGTGCGCAATGCGCGTACGCGTCGACGCTGTGCCCGGCGATGGAGACGATCGCGGTGGCCCCCTGCTTGGCCAGCCAGGGCAAGTGTTCGTCGAGCAGTCTCCCTACGCCGTCGCCCTGCAGGCCGATGCTGTTGAGCATCCCGGCGGGTGTGACGGCCGCCCGGACGGGTGGCAGGCCCGCCCGTCGTCCTGCCAGGACCGATTTGGTGGCGATGGCGCCGATCTCCGCGAGGTCGAGGAAGTCGGCGATCTCCCGCCCGTACATGGCCGTCCCCGAGGCCAGGACGAGGGGCGTCGACAGTTCGAGTCCCGCGAGGTCGGCGGTGAGGTCGACGTCGTCCGGGCGGAGGGTCATGCCGGCCTCCCGGCGGGCGTGATCCGCTCCCATGCGAGCCGGTCGGCGGGGAAGACGGGGCCGTCGACGCAGGCGCGCAGATAGGTGTCTTCCGTGGCGAGCGGGACGGCGCAGGTGAGGCAGACGCCGATCCCGCAGGCCATGAAGGGCTCCACCAGGACCCAGCAGGGCACTTCTCGCTCGCGGCAGACCTGGAACGCCGCGTGGGCGAGCGGCGTCGGTGCGGCGACGACGGCCCGGCCGGCGCCGTCCGTCAGGGCCGCGACGCGCCGGGGCCACTCCCGCGGATCGGGCGTCGCCTCCGCGCGGGCCGCGACGCGAGGAGGTGGTTCGAGCCAGGGGGCGGCGGTCTCCTCCACCGGCTCGGGGGCGAACAGGTGCAGGCGGGTCGACCGGCCGTCGATGTGGAGGGCCTCGGCGGTGAGGAGCGCGGCGGAGGCGCCGTGGTCCACTCCGACGACCACCGTGGTGTCGTCGGCTTCGGGCAGGTGGAGCGGCGTCCCCAGGGGGCCGATGAGCGGCAGTGTGTCTCCCGCGCGCAGGTGGTCGAGCGCCCCTGGTCCGTTGCCGCCCCTGCGGGCGACCAGGCGCAGGGCCGAGGTGTCTCCGGCGTCGTGCCGCACCGCCGCCGGAGAGAACATCCAGCGGCCGGGAGGGCCGAAGCCGTGGGGAGCCGGCACCGAGACGAACTGGCCGGGGCCGATCCGGTGGGCGAGGTGCGGGGCGGCCACTTCGACGCTGGTGTAGTGGGAGTGGTCGGTGCGCAGCAGGACCGTGCCGTTCTCTCGTCCGGCACGGTGGTGCGGCGGGCGGGTCATGAACCGGCTCCCAGGGAGGCGAGGAGCGCGGGGTCGTGGCGCAGCCGCCACGTCGACTCGGCCAGCACGTGGATTTCGCTGATCATCCTGGAGAGGCGGGCCGCGGTGTCCTGTTCCGAACCGTCGTCCGCCGAGGTGTCCGCGGACGCCGCCATGCCGGTGATCACGGCGTGGGTGGGCACCGCGACGCACCCCAGGGCGCGGGCCACGGAGCGCAGATGGTCGCAGGCCTGGACCGCCGTCAGCGAGGTGCCCACGGCGACCAGTCCCACCGGCTTGCCCCGCAGGTCCGGTTCCCGCAAGTGGTCCAGGGCGTTCTTCAGCAGGCCGGAGTAACTGCCGTGGTAGCAGGGCGTGACCCAGACGAGGGCATCCGCTTCGGCTGCCTGGTGCCGCAGGTCCGCGAGGGCGTCGGAAGCCTGGGGAGCGGTGTGCAGGAGCGGGAGCTCGTGCTCGGACAGATCGCGCAGGACCGGACGGCCGCCGGTGGCGACGACGTGACGGCTCACGGCTTCGGCTACGGCGTGGGTGCGTGAGCCGTGGGACGCGGCTCCGGACAGGATCAGCAGTCGCCTGGACGTCGGGGTGTTCATGTGCGGGCCTCCTGCCGGGGCGTCGTGTCGGCAGGGACGGGCTGAAGAGCCCGGTTGACCGTCTCCAAGAGCGGGGTGGTGTCGTAGCCGAAGTACTGGGCGGCGGCCAGCCGCACCGGGTCGCCGGAGTGGTAGCGCTCGTACTGCATCTGGCGTTGGCCGAAGGCACTGCCGGTGGCGTCCCACGCGAGTTTCAGCAGCCGGACGCGGTGCTCGGCGGAGACGCCGTCGGCTCCGCGGTAGAACCGTTCGATGGAGGGCCACAGTTCGCTCGTCAGGTCCTCTTCCGCGGGGGTACTGAGCAGGCTGCCGCCGCCGAGCACCTGGATGACCTCGATCATGCGGGCGGTCATCCGGGGGAAGTGGTAGCGCAGCGCCATGACGGGTGCGATGGCGGGCGTGAGGGTGCCCCATGCGGAGATCCGGGCGTCGGTTTCGGCCGCCAGGGCGCCGGCCTTCGCCAGTTCCAGGGACCCGAGGACCTCTCCGAGCATTTCCTGCACGTGCAGGAAGGCGTTGGTCCCGGACATCTCGGCGAGGGCCACCGCGATGCCGGTGAGCAGTTCGGCCTTGACCGCGCCGCGCACGATGCCGTGCTGGCCGGTGTGGTGCCGGGCGGTCGTCGCGTCGTACAGGCGGTTGGCGGCCTCGACGTCGCCGTGGAAGAAGACCCGGTCCCAGGGGACGACGACGTCCTCGAAGACGCACGTCGCGTCGATCTCCTCGTACGGGGCGAGGGGGGTGCTGACGAGACGGGTGGGGTCGGCCACGAGCGGTTCACGGCAGACGATCCGCAGGCCCGGGGTGGCCACGGGAAGGGAGAACGCCACCGTGTAGGGCTCGTCTCCCGGGGCGTACTTGGGCAGGGGGAAGACCACTATCTCGTCGGCGACCGGGACGAGGGTGCCGATGAGTTTGGCTCCGCGGACGACGATGCCGTCGCTGGTCTCCCGGACGATGCGCAGGTGGACGAAGGGGTCGTCCTGGTCGTTGGACGCGCGGGCGCGGTTGAGCGGCGGGTTGATGGTCGCGTGGGAGAGGAAGGGGTCGCGTTCTCGGCAGTACGCGTGGAAGGCGCGGACGTTGCGGCCGAATCGCGGGTCGGTACGGGAGAAGAACTCCTCGGCGGAGGAGAACGCGGTCACCGCGGTGTTGACGAAGTCGGGCGAGCGGCCCAGCAGGCCGAACGTGGCGGAGGCGGTGGTGCGGAAGGCAAGGCCCCGTGCCCGCAGCTCCTGTGCGGTGCGCGGGGCGACGAGGGAGACGGGGTACACGCCGTCGTCGCCCTCGTGCACGAGCTGGTCGCGTAACTCGGGATCGTGCTGGAGGTCGTAGAGGCGGGCGACGGTGTGTGCGGCGCTGGCGAGGACGGGTTCGTCCAGGACGTCGTCCACCCGGCGTCCGCCGAGCCACACCTCCCGTCCGTCCCGCAGTCCCCGCAGGTACTCGGCTCCGGTGCGCACGCTCATGCCCGCGCCCCTTCCGCCGTCGTCCGTACGTCCGCTCCGGCGTGTGCCGGCTCGGCCGGCGGATGCAAGGGGGAACGGACGTGCCGCAGCAGGTCCCGGCTGGTGCTCCACAGCACGTCGACCGGGACGCCGTGGCCGGCGAGCCACATGTCGTCGTAGGACTCGTACAGGTAGTTGGCCCCCGTGTCCGGGGCGATGGCGAGCACGGGACGGCCTGGATGCTCGGCCGCGTAGGTCAGCGCCGCGAAGACGGCGGCCCCTCCCGACTCGCCGAGCAGCAGCCCCTCTTCCCGCGCCAGGACACGGCACGTCGACAGTGCTTCGGTGTCGGCGACCCGGTGCAGGGAGTCGACGTAACGGGTGTGCAGGTTGCCTGGCTGCCAGCTCAGTCCGATCCCCCGCATCTTGTACGGTGCGAAGGAGTGCCCGAACGCCGCGGAGCCGTAGGCGTCGACCGCGCGCACGTGCAGGGAGGGAAAACGTTCCTTGAGGGCGCTGCCGAGACCGCTGACGTGTCCGCCGGTGCTGGCCGTCGCGACCAGGGCGCCGAGGTCGTCGAAGTCCTTGGCGACTTCCGGTGCCGTGCGCAGCGCGTGTGCCTGGGGGTTGTCCGGGTTGTTGTACTGGTCCGGGCTGTAGGCCCCCGGGTGCCGCAGGAGCAGCTCGCCGACGCGGCGGATCCGGGCCGCCTGGTAGCTGCCGTCGGCGTCGGGGCGGTCGACCATGTCGAGTTCCGCGCCGAGGCTGGTGGCGTACGACAGCACGGACTGGGGTGTCTTGGGGTCGACGACCAGGATGACGCGGTAGCCCTTGACCGCGCCGATCAGTGCCAGGGACTTGCCCAGGTTCCCGGAGGTGGACTCGATGATGGTGCGGCCCGGGGCGAGCCGGCCGTCGCGTTCGGCTTCCTCGACCATGTGGAGGGCGGCCCGGTCCTTGATGCTGCCCGAGGGGTTGGTGCCCTCCAGCTTGACGTATATCCGGTCCTGCGGCCGGGGCAGGAGGTTGCGCAATCGGACGACCGGGGTGTCGCCGAGGGTTTCGAGTACGTTCTCGTAAATCACGTGATCTCCTCGATCTGGCGTATCCGGCGGGGGGTCGGTTTCGGGTCAGGGCAGGACGATCAGCTCCCGCGGCATGGTGGTGAGCAGCCGGTTGCCGTCGGCGCCCACCACGAACGGGTCCTCGACGTGCACACACCCGAAGCCGAACTCGTAGTACGGCGTCTCGATGTTCACGACCGTTCCGGGCTCCAGCTCGTCGGTGCTGCCCGGGCGGATCAGGACGGGGTCGTAGACCTCCACCCCGATGCCGTGGCCGACGTGGTTGCGCCGGTAGTGCGGTATGCCGGCCGCGCGGACGGCGTCCACGGTGAGGTCGAAGAGCTGTTCACCGGTCATGCCCGGGCGCGCGGCCTCCAACGCTCGCTGTTCGCCGGCGAGTACGGCGTCGTAGAGGCGTGCCAGACGCGGTTCGGGTTCGCCGAGGGTGCATACGCGGGCGATGTCGCACCAGTAGCCGTCGACCACGGCGCCGACGTCGAACCAGATCGCCTGACCGCGCCGCAGCGGTGTGCCGGTCGGGCGGCGCTGCCCGGCGACGGCGTTGGCGCCGATGCGGATGAGGGTGAACTTCGCAACGCCCCCCTGGGCCGCGACCGATCGGTTGAACTCCCGTACCAGTTCGCGCTCGGTGACGCCCTCCTGCGCGATGGCGGTCGTGGCCCGGATGGCCTGCTCGGCGACGGCCGCCGCGGCGGCCACCCGTTCGAGTTCCCGGGCGGTCTTCACCTGCCGTACCCAGCGCAGGTGGCGGGCCGCCGGGACGAGTTCCCACCCCGGCAGTTCCTTCGCCAGGGCGTCGAGGAAGTCGGAGGGGACGCCGTCTTCGTCGATGCCGACCCGCCCTCCGCCCGGGCAGACGCTGCGGATGGCGTGGACGAGCGCGGAGCCGGCGTCGTCGAAGCGGGTGTCCCAGCTGACCTCCCGTAACAGCTCGTTCTCGGGATCCAGCACCGCTTCCTCGGGGACTTCCCGGAAGAAGGGCCCGTACGCGACCGCTTCACGGATCGGCTCGTCGGCGTCGAGGAACTGGTCCACCTCGCAGCGCCCGCACACGAAGACGGCACCGCGCCGGGTGTCCTGGGACAGGGCCGCGAAGGCGCGTCCCGAGTGCGGGAACATGTCCAGGTGCACGCTGTCGATGCCCGTCAGGTACATCAGGTTCTCGGCCGTGGTGCTCACGACCGCGTCGAGCCGGGCTCCGGCCATCCGCTGCTGGAGGCGCTCATGGTTGATGCGCACGTGACGTTCCCTTCTTGTCCATGGGTCTTGTCTATGGGTCACGAACAGTGGTTCGTTCCGAGGGAGGGGCGGCCCCGTGGCCGGTGGCCGTACCGCGTTCGGGGCTCTCTCCCGTCCGGCCGCGCCCTGGGCCGGGTGGTCCGCCCGGCAGGCAGATCAGGGGGATGGTCCACACGGCCGCTGACACGACGATCGCCGTGCTCGTCCACCCTCCGGCCACGGCTGCTCCCAGCAGTGGTGTGCCGATGACGATGACCAGATTGGCGTGCGCGTTGATCAGCCCGACCGCGCCCGCGGAGCGGTCCGGGCGGCGCTGCTGCGCCGCGGCGAAGACGCCCGCGAAGGGAAGTCCGGAGGCGATGCCGAGCACCACGCACAGCAGCGGTGCGACGGCGACGGGCTGACCGGCGGTCAGGGCCAGCACGCACAGGCTGCCCGTCAGCAGTGCGCCGATGGTCCGGCGAAGGCCGTGTCCTGGCCGCCTCCGGGCCAGGTAGCCACCCAAGGGGCGGCTGACGATCGTCGTCAGAAGGATCAGTGAGGCACTGACGGCGGCGAAGGTGCCCGAGACGTGCCAGGTCCGTCGAAGGATCAGGGCCGCCCAGTTGCTCAGGACCACCGATCCGCCGAAGGTGACGGCGTGGACCGCGGCCAGGCGGTACAACTCCCCGTCCCGGAGGAGGGAGTGCCGAGCGCCGGGTCCTTCCCTCGCTTCGCGTGCCCCGTCCGGCACGGCTGCGGGGACGGCGCCGAGGACGGCCGCCAGGCCGGCAAGGGCGAGCAGCGCGGACGTCACCCATGTCGAGCGCCATCCCAGTGCGTGGCCTGCGAGCGGTACGACCAGCAGGGCGGCTCCGCCCGCTGCCGCGGCCGCACCGCCGAAGACGCCCTGGCCCACCGCGCCGGTGCCGCTGGCGCGTGCCGCTTCGGCACCCGCGACATAGCACAGGGCAGCGCCGATGCCGGCGATCGCCCGGCAGGCGAAGGCCACACCACCCCACGGGGCGACGGAGGCGACGGCGTACGCGGCCGCCACCATGGCCGCTCCCCACACACCCGCCCGCCGCGCGCCGAACCGGTCCACCGCCATTCCGGACGGCACCTGGGCGGTGGCGTAGGTGATGCTGAACGCCGAGGTGAGGATGCCGACTTGGGGCAGGCTGAGGTGATAGGCGTGAGCGAGCGACGTCGCTTCCGCTCCTGCCGCGGTCAGTGACCATCCCGCGGTTCCGCCGAGAAGGCACGCCGCGAGCAACCGGCGTGAGCCCACCGCGCGGAGTCCCCGGATCACCGAATGGGACATGCCACCTCTCACCCAGCCCTCCCGCGAGGAAGGGTCCGCGATATCCGGGCACGTGCGACGCCCTCTCGGGGTGCACGACGCACGAGCGCAGCCGACTGCGACGCGACGTCGCGTCGCAATACTCGCATGCATAATGGCCCCTATGCCAGAGCGTGCAGGGGTCTCCATACAAAAGCGGTCACCGGACGGCGAAGCCGGACCGCGACGGAGGGAGTCCATCCTCTCCGCCACCTTGCAGCAGCTCGCCGAGCAGGGTTACCGCGACCTGACCATGGAGTCCGTCGCATCGCACGCCGGCGTCCACAAGGCCACGCTGTACCGCTGGTGGGCGTCGAAAGGACACCTGGTGGGGTGGGCTCTGGGCGCCTCGCTGTCCACCGGGCCGATCCCCGACACCGGCAACACCCGTGAGGACCTGGTGAGTTGGCTCAAGGTCACCATCGCCAACTACACCTCCACCACGGCAGGCAGGGCCCTTCCCGGGCTCCTGAACGACCTCGCCGACGAACCCGGCACGCTGGAGGCGTTCCGGGCCGCCTTCCTCGACCCGCGGCGGGCCAACTGCGCGCAGGTCATCCGCCGCGGCATCGACCGGGGTGACATTCCCGCCGACACGGACATCGAGCTCTTCATGGACGTCCTGGCCGGTCCCGTCTTCTACCGGCAGTTGATGACGGGAACCCCGCCCCCGCACGACCTCGCGGAACGGATCGTCGACCTGCTGCTGTTCGGCCGGATCCCACGCCGGCTTCCCGCGAGCTGACGGCGGGCCGGCGGCGCGCACGCGGCCGGTTCCGGCGCCACGAGGCAGAGTGCTCCGGGCAGCCACGACCGCTCCCCCCGTCAGGGGGTCGCGCGCCCGACGGCTCGCCGGCGGGTCACTGCGCGGCCGGGCGGCACCGCGGGTGTTGCCGGGAAAGGGCGCGGCCGGTCCTGGCGGCGGCGGCCCGCAGGGATGCGGGGGGCCACCGGCTCCGGACCGGCCCGGCCGTTGATCCCGGCCTCGCCCGCGCGGTGACCGCCGCCGGGGCGTCGCCCAGGTCACGTCAACGCCGGGACCACCGGCGATGACGACCCGCGGCTCGAACCGCCCACGGCACGACGGCCCTCCGGTCCGGCTGCCGCGAAACGCGAGCCGCGCCCGCAGGTCGGGGTCAGGTGAGTCCTTCCTCCTCGGTGAGCCGGTGCCCGATCCTCCGTACCAGTGCCGGAGAGAGCAGGACGGCGGCCAGTGCCACCGCTATCCAGGCGCCCGCGGTGATCGGCAGCCAGAAGGCCGCGCCCGTCGGGTAGGGCACGATGTTGCGGTACAGCGTGTAGCCGAGCACGGCCACGGTCGCGGCGGGGATGACCATTTCCCGGCGCGGCACCCGGCGGGTCCGCAGCAGCATCCCGGCGGCGCCCACCGTCGCCAGCAGGTACACCACCAGAACGATCAGGGTCCCCACCGTCCCGATCCACGCCCAGGGCAGGGCGACGGGCACGCGGGCCACCCATCCGAAGACCACCACGGACGCCACCATCACGGCGAAGGCCACGCCGACGGCCCCGACCGGTGTGCCGTACCGCCGGGACACCCGGGTGACCACCGTGTCCCTGGTCGTCGCCGCCCTGGACAGGGACAGCAGCATCCGGGAAGCGCCGATCAGGCAGCCGATCGCGCCGCCCAGCGCCGAGACCGTGGTCCCGACCGTGACGATGTCACCGACCCAGGAGGACAGGTAGGCCCCGCCCAGATCACCGTAGAGCGAACCGCTGGCATGAAGACGGGCCAGATCCGGGGCGCGGGTGCCGAATCCCATGACCTCCACGGCGCTGGTGACGATGTAGAAGACGCCGCCGATCAGTACGGTCCCGATGACGGCCCGGGGGATGGTGCGGCGGGGCTCGCGGGCTTCCTCCCCGAGGGTGGCCGCGCTCTCGAAGCCCGCGAAGGCCAGGAAGCCGAACACGGCGCCGAGGAAGAGCGCCGAACTGCCGGTGCCCTCGGCGGGCCGGAAGACGGACAGGGTGAACTGCTGGCCCTGCGGGCCGTGCGCGGTGCTGATCCGGTAGACGACCACCGCGCTGATCAGCAGGATGAGTACGACGGTGGCTCCCTCTATCCACAGCAGCAGGTCGGCGCCGCGTCGGGCCGGGAACACCGTGATCACCGCCGCGGCCAGCAGGACGAGCAGGGCGATCAGGTGGGGCAGCCAGTTCGGGGGGTCGGACAGGAGGCCGAGCGACTCGATCAGCGAGGTCGAGAAGATGGCGGCCGAGTAGGCGCTGCTCATGCCGAACAGCAGATAGGTGCCGAGCAGGCACCAGCCGGCGACGGTGCCCGCGCGGGCGCCCAGGGTGGCGCCGACGAAGCCGAACACCGATCCGGACGTGTTGAAGTGCTGGCTGAGCCGCACGAAGCTGTACGACAGCAGGAGCACGCCCACCGTGGCGATGGCGATCGCCAGTGGAATCGCCCGGCCGACGGCGGGCTCGGCGCCCTGCGGGTTGATGTTGGCGGACAGGGTCGGGCCCATGACGCCGATCGATACGCCGAGCACCTGCCACAGACTGAGGTTGCGGCGTAGCCCGGCGGGCGCGTCGCCGCTTCCGCCTCCGTCGCGCGCACGCTGCTTCTCCCCGCCGGCTCGGACGGTTCCCGATGTGTGGTCGACGGGCATGGGCGCCCTCCCGGTTCGGTTCTCGCACTGTTCACGGAAAACTTGTCAGACAGGATTTGCGGAAGTCTGACGTGGGTGCAGGCCACTGTCACGGAGGTGAACGACGAGTGTCAAGAGTTTCCAGGCGCCTTGACAGACTCAACTTGTCTGACTTCAATTCGAGCTTGTCAGACAACAAATCGGCCTCATGGCCGTCCGACCACCGGAGATGAAGGCGTCAATGCTGAACTTCGACACGGACCGTTTCCTGCGCATCCAGTCCGGCGCGATCGACCTGGCCGACGGGCTGCGGGACGCGGTCGCCCGGTGTCTGCGCGAGGGTGCGCGGAACCTCTTCTTCGTGGGCTCCGGCGGAGCCGGCATCCTGATGCTGCCTGCCGCCCGGCTGCTCCAGACCCGCTCGGCCTTCCCGGTGCACGTCGAGGCCCCGGCGGAGCTGGTGGCGGGCGGCTCGGTGCACCTGGGCCCGCACTCGGTGGTGGTCATCCCGTCCCTGTCCGGCACCACGGCGGAGAGCGTCGAGGCCCTCGAATACTGCAAGAGCCGGGGCGCCACCGTCATCACGCTCACCGGGCACGCGGACACCCCGCTCGCCGAAGGCGCGGACCACTCCTTCGTGAACTTCGCGGAGGACGACACCTCCTGCGAGTCGTTCTACCTGCAGTCCCTGGTCCTCGCCCTGGCGCTGATGCAGGAGCGCGGCGAGATCACCGACTACGACGAGGTGGTGGCCGACCTGAAGCTGCTGCCGAAGCTCCTGGTGGACGTCAAGCAGGGCTTCGAGGAGCAGGCGGAGCGGTTCGCCGCGCGGATCCAGGACGAGCCGTACCACATCATCACCGGGGCGGGCTCCACCTGGGCGGAGGCCTTCTACTACGGCATGTGCATCCTGGAGGAGATGCAGTGGATCCGTACCCGCCCGGTGCACGCCGCCGACTTCTTCCACGGCACCCTCGAACTGGTCGAGAAGGACGTCAGCGTCATCACCTTCAAGGGCGAGGACGACGGCCGCGCGCTGGTCGAACGGGTCGAGTCCTTCGCCCCCCGCTACACCGACAAGCTCTCCGTCTTCGACACCGCCGCCTTCGAACTGCCCGGCGTCGGCGCCCGCACCCGGTCGCTGATCTCCCCGGTGCTGCTGGCCACGGCCTTCGAGCGGGTCAGCGCACACTTGGAGGTCAAGCGGGACCACCCGCTGACCACGCGCCGCTACTACAAGCGCGTGTCCTACTGACACCGGCGTCCGCCACGAGAGGAGAGCCCGTTGCTGTTCGCCACGGTCGGGGACAACACCATCGACGAGTACGTCGGTACCCTCAGCAGGAGCTATGTGGGCGGAAACGCCCTGAACGTCGCGGTCGACCTGGCCCGCGCGGGCAACGCCTGCCGTTACTCCGGCGCCGTCGGCCCCGACCGGGCGGGTGCACGCGTCCGGGCGGCCCTCACCGCCCAGGGCGTGCGCACCGACGGACTCGTGGTGCTGCCCGGCCGCACCTCGGTCTCCCGGATACGGGTGGACGCCACCGGCGACCGGTCCTTCGAGTACGAGGACTTCGCCGTCTGCGCCCAGTACCGGCCGGACGAAGCCGAACTGGAGCGGCTCGGCCGGTGCGGCGCCGTGCACATCGGCATGCTGCCGGCCGAGTCCGCCGCACTGGTCCGCCGGACGCTCGCCGGCCGGGGCGTGCTCCTCAGCCAGGACTGCGCGGTCACCGAGGGGTTCGACGGACTCGGCATCGCCTTCTGCTCCGCCGGCGAGGACGTGTCCCACGCCCGACTGCTGGCCGGTCAGGCGGTCGCCGGCGGGGCGGCACTGGCGATCGTCACCTGCGGGGCGGCCGGCAGCATCGGCCACGACGGGCGCTCCTGGTGGCAGGTGCCGGCCCTGCCGACCGACGTCGTGGACACCACAGGCGCGGGGGACAGCTACATCGCCGGTTTCCTCGCGGCGCGGACCGCCGGAGCGGACGTCGCACAGTCGATGCGGGCGGGCTCCCGCACCGCCGCCGAGACCTGCGCCCACGAGGGAGCCTGGCCGCAGGAAACCGTTCCGGCCGGGTGAACGGCCCCGGTACACGGGGGCGTCGGGCGTACGCTCCCGCCGCACGGCGCTCGTCATAGACTGTGCGGTGCCTTGAGTCCGCAGCCGGATCCGCTCCGCCCGACAGGAAGCCCCACATGCCCGCAAAACGCCCCATGTCGGCCCAAGTGCGCGACCGGCTGGTGGAGTTGTTCCGGTCCCGTGGGCTGGTCCCCGGCGACCAGCTGCCCAGCGAGGCGGAGATCGCGGAACTGTGCGGGGTCGGCCGGTCCACCGCCCGGGAGGCGCTCAAGCTGCTGGAGCAGGAAGGCATGGTGGTCGCCGAACGCGGCCGCGGACGGTTCATGTCTCCCCTCGGCGCGCTCAAGGTGGAACGTCCCATCACCCGCTTCGAGTCGATCAGCAGCATGCTGGAGGCCCTGGGCTACCAGGCGCACACCGTCGTGCTCTCCGTCGCGGAGCAGACCCCGGGCGAGGTCGCCCGCGAGGCGCTGGGCCTCGCGGACGACGACACGGTGATCCGGCTGGAACGGCTGCGGTCCGACGGTGACGACCCGCTCGTCTACAGCGTGGCCAGCATCGTCAGGGACGCGATTCCGGGGCCTGTACGGCACTTCGACTGGAGCGGGTCGCTGAGCGACATGCTCGCCGCCCACGGCCATCCACCGGTGTCCTCCGCCGCCCGGCTGAGCGCGGTGGAGCTGCCCGAGGACGTGCAGCGGCGGTACTCCCTGGGCGGCCTCGGGCCCTGGCTGCTGATCTCGGAGACGGTGATCACGCCCGCGGGGCGGCCGGTGCTGTACGCGGAGGACTACCACCGGGGCGACGCCTTCGCCTTCAACGTGCTGCGCCGCTGAACCGGTCCCCGCCGGTTGCGGCATGCCTGGAGGTCTGCCCGCCGCAACTGCGCGAGCGCGGCCGGTACGTGTGACAGGCGGGGACGGGCGGCGTACCGGCGGTCCGGTTGCCGCCGTGAGTGTCGACGCGGCTCGCTGCTACCTTCGGGAGCCATGACCGACAGGGTGTACGTGGGCAACGCCGGCAGGGACGCGGCGCTGGACCGGGGGTGGCTGCTGGGACACTTCAAGGACGCCTCCGATCCACGTCACAGCGACGACGTGGAGATCAAATGGGGCGTCCACGCCCAGGGCGATGAGCGGGCCCAGTGGGTGACCGGCGAAGAGCGCACCGCGCTGTTGGTCCTCATCAGCGGCCGCTTCCGGGTGGAACTGCCCGGGCGCAGTGTTCTCCTGGCCGAGCAGGGGGACTACGTCGTGTGGGGCCGGGGCGTGGATCACTCCTGGTTCGCGGAGGAGGAGTCCGTGGTTCTGACAGTCCGCTGGCCCTCTGTCCCCGGCTACAAGGTGACCGCTGAGGAGGACTCCGCCGCCGGTCATGGCCATGCGCTCGGGACAGCGACCGGCACGGTGACCTCGTAGCGGACGGCCGACCTGTCCCGGCGGGTGGCCGATGGCCCGGGTTCGTTCAACCGACCGGCACCCGCCCCTTCACCAATCGAAGTCGGTCGCCGACCGCTGCCGGTCTCTGACGCTCCCGGCCGGCCGCCGGGAGGCGGACCCCGACTCGACGACCGCGTGGGCGAAGTCCGCCGTGGCGCAGCCCGCTCGACTCCCACTTAAGTAAAGCTGAAAGAAAAGCCGCCCGACTCCTTGACCCGGGGATGACTGCCGGGCATGGTCGGGAGAGCGCTCTCCCGCACTCCCGTTCCGAGCCCCCTTCTCTCAACTCCGCTTCTAGAGGAGACGACTTCGTGCCCGGTCCCGGTACCAGCGTGGTGAACCCACTCGATCCGCCTCACCCGTACGCGGACCGGCGACGGCTCCCCTCCGGGCCGGACCAGCCTGCCCCGCACCGCGGCCCGGAGGGGACCGCAGCCCCCGCACGATCCGCACGGGGAAGGCCCCCTCCGCCGGAGCGCGGCCGGCGCATGCCCGCACCGCCACGGACCGGCCCCCTCCGGCACCACGTCCCGTCCTCCGCGACCCGACCCGTCAGGAGCACCCGTTGTCCAGACCGGCTACCACCACCCCCCTCCGCCGCCGTGCGACCATGCCCTTCGTCGCCCTCGGCGCCCTCCTCGCCTCCTCGTTCACCGTGGCGCTCGCCCCGGGCGCGCACGCGGCCGACGCCCTCCTGTCCCAGGGCAGGCCCGCCACCGCCTCCTCACAGGAGGGCGACGGCTACGCGGCGGCCGCCGCCGTGGACGGCGACCTCACCGGGACCCGGTGGGCCAGCCAGTGGAGCGACCAGCAGTGGTTCCAGGTCGACCTGGGCCAGGTGTCGGACCTCAGCCGTGTGGTGCTGACCTGGGAGTCGGCCTACGGCAAGGACTACGAGATCCAGGCGTCCGACAACGGCGCCGACTGGCGCACCCTGAAGAAGGTGACCGGCGGCGACGGCGGCACCGACGACCTCGCCGTGTCCGGGAGCGGCCGCTACGTCCGGATGCAGGGCCTGGCCCGGTCCGGCGGGTACGGGTACTCGCTCTGGGAGTTCCAGGTCTACGGCTCCGCCGGCGGCACCGCACCTCCCCCCGCCCCGGGCGCCGTGAAGGTCGAGGGCGGCCAGGGCAACTGGCGCCTCACCGTGGGCGGCCAGCCGTACACCGTCAAGGGAGTCACCTGGGGCCCGGCGGTCTCCGACGCGCCCAGGTACCTGCCGGACGTCAGGGCCATGGGCGCCAACACCATCCGCACCTGGGGCACCGACGGTACGAGCAAGGCCCTGCTGGACGCCGCGGCGTCCAACGGGATCCGCGTCATCAACGGCTTCTGGCTCCAGCCCGGCGGCGGACCGGGCGCCGGGGGCTGCGTCGACTACGTGACCGACACCACGTACAAGAACACCATGCTCACCGAGTTCGCCAAGTGGGTGGACGCCTACAAGAGCCACCCGGCGACGCTGATGTGGAACGTCGGCAACGAGTCGGTCCTCGGTCTCCAGAACTGCTACAGCGGCACCCAACTGGAGGCCCAGCGCAACGCCTACACCAGCTTCGTCAACGACGTCGCCAGGAAGATCCACGGCATCGACCCCGACCACCCGGTCACCTCCACCGACGCGTGGACCGGCGCCTGGCCGTACTACAAGCGCAACGCGCCCGATCTCGATCTGTACGCGATGAACTCGTACAGCAACGTGTGCAAGGTCCGCCAGGACTGGATCGACGGGGGGTACACCAAGCCGTACATCATCACCGAGACCGGACCGGCCGGCGAGTGGGAGGTGCCCGACGACGCCAACGGCGTCCCCGACGAGCCGACCGACGTGCAGAAGGCGGACGGGTACACCAGGGCATGGAACTGCGTCACCGGCCACCAGGGCGTGGCCCTGGGCGCCACCCTCTTCCACTACGGCACCGAACACGACTTCGGCGGCGTCTGGTTCAACCTCGTGCCCGACGGGCTGAAGCGACTGTCGTACTACGCCGTCAAGAAGGCGTACACCGGCTCGGCGTCCGTCGGGAACACGCCCCCGGTCATCAGCGGCATGACCGTCTCCCCGGCCTCCTCCGCACCGGCCGGCGGCGACTTCACCGTGCACGCCGACGTCCGTGACCCGGATGGTGACGCGGTCACGTACAAGGTCTTCCTCAGCGGCAACTACGCGAACGGGGACAAGCGGCTCGTCGAGGCGCAGTGGCGCTCGACCGGGAACGGGAACTTCACGGTCACCGCGCCGCAGAAGCTCGGCGTGTGGAAGGTCTACGTGCAGGCCGAGGACGGGCACGGCAACGCCGGCATCGAGACCAGGTCCGTCAAGGTCGTCGCCCCGCCGGTGAGCGGCACCGACCTGGCGCTGAACCGGCCCGCGACCGCCTCCTCCTCCCAGCAGTCCTACGGCGACTGCCCCTGCACCCCGGAGCTGGCCGTCGACGGCCGCGCGGACACCCGCTGGGCCAGCGACTGGAGCGACCCGCAGTGGTTCCAGGTCGACCTCGGCTCCTCCAAGGCGCTGCGCAGGCTTCAGCTCGTCTGGGACCCCGCCTACGCCAAGTCCTACGAGGTGCAGGTGTCCGACGACGCGACCACCTGGCGCTCGGTGTACTCCACGACCGCCGGCGACGGTGACGTCGACACCCTCGACGTCTCGGCCACCGGCCGCTACGTGCGCCTCCGGCTGACGGCACGCGGCACGGGCTGGGGCTACTCCCTCCACGAACTGGGGATCTACAGCTGACGGCTGTGCCCCGGACGACCCCGGACGACGGTGACGGCACTCTCCGCGGTGTTCCGCCGCCACCGCACCGGACGCACCACCCGCGTGACACACGTGTGCGCGCGGGCCCTCTTCCCACCCCACGGGCAGGAGACCCCCCATGAGATCGAGTCCGAAACGACTCCCCGCACTCCTCCTCGGCACCGCCCTCCTCGCCGGTGTCCTGGGCGTCGGCACCATCGCCTCCGCCGCCGGTGACAACCGCGAGGTTCCCGCCGCCGCGGCCGCGCGCACCGGGCACGTGATGGCCGTCTCCACCCAGGCGTCCGGCGACGACCCGGACGGCGACGGCTACATACCGGCCGTGCCGCAGGTCACCGGAGTCACGCCGTCCACGAAGACTCCGCCGCCGCGTTACTTCCACGAGTTCCAGGCCAACTGCTCGGTCACGCACACCGCTCCGGACGACCCCATCGTCTACCCGGGCCAGCCCGGCAAGTCCCACGACCACACCTTCATGGGCAACACCTCGACCGACGCGGGCAGCACCACGGCCTCCCTCTACGGCGGCGCCACCACCTGCAAGGCGCCCGCCGACGCCTCGGGGTACTGGATGCCCTCGTTGTACAAGGGCGACCAGAAGATCCTGCCCGTCGGGCCCCAGACGATCTACTACAAGGCCGGCGTCACCGACTACACCAGTGTCCGGCCCTTCCCCAAGGGCCTGCGGTTCGTGGTGGGCGATCCGATGCAGAGCGCCGACCAGTTCCGCCACCACCGCGGCTTCGTCGAGGGCTGGGAGTGCGGCGACAGCTACTTCAACACCGACTTCCCCGCGAGCTGCCCGAACCGGGCCGACGTACAGCTCAACATCCGTTTCCAGGCGCCGAGTTGCTGGGACGGGAAGTACCTCGACACACCGGACCACAAGAGCCACATGTCCTACCCGGTGGTCAAGCCCGGAACGAACGACAACATGTGCCCCGACGACCACCCGGTCGCACTGCCGATGATCGAGTTCAAGATGGCCTTCCCGGTCAACGGCGACATGTCGCAGGTTCGCCTCGCGAGCGGGCGCGGCTACTCCTTCCACTACGACTTCTTCAACGCGTGGGAGGAGCGCACGCTCAAGGCCATGGTCGACCACTGCATCGTGGGCGGCCTCCAGTGCGACGCCCGCGGCTACGACCAGACGCACCCGGAGGCGGGTGCGGCCCTGAACGCGGACTACCGGCTGCCCTGACCGCCGGTCCCGCCCCTCGGCCCGGCCGGTCCCGCACACCGCGGGGCCGGCCGGGCCCTCGGTCCGCTCCCGGCCCCGGTCCCGGTCACGCGCGTCACGCGCTCTCCCGGACGACCAGTTCCGGCTCGAAGAGGACACGCGTCGGGCCGGTACGGTTCCGGCGGACGAGTTCGTCGAGGAGGCGGGCCATCTCCGCCGCCATCCGCTCGACCGGCTGGCGAACCGTCGTCAGCGGCGGTGTGCAGGTCCGGGCGACCCCCGAGTCGTCGAAGCCGATCACCGCGACGTCCTCGGGCACCCGCCTGCCCCACGCGCGGAGCACTTGGCACACGCCCTGTGCCATGAGGTCGTTGGCGGCGAACACGCCGTCCACGTGCGGTTCTTCGGCGAGCAGCCGCTCCATGGCGGCGATGCCGCTGTCGACGGTGAAGCCGCCCTCGGCCACCGGCACGTGCGGATGGCCGCCACCTGCCAGCGCGTCACGGAAACCCGCGAGCCGCTCCCGGCTCGCCGGCAGGTCCAGCGGGCCGGTCACGGTGGCCGGTCTGCGGCAGCCGCGGGCGAGGAGGTGCTCCGCCGCGAGCCGTCCGCCGTGCCGGTGGTCCAGGTCCACGTAGCTCAGTGGGACCTCGCGTGCCGGGCGGGCGAACAGCACGGTGGGCAGCTTCGCCTCGGCCAGCAGCGCGGGCAGCGGGTCGTCGGCGTGGGTGGAGACGACGAGCGCGCCGTCGGCACGGCCCTGCCGCAGGTAGGTCAGCACCTCCTGCCGGTCCTCGGGCGACTCGGCGAACATCAGCACCGGGTACATGGAGCGCGGTCGCAGGAAGCCGACGATCCCTGAGACCACCCTTCCGAAGAAGGGGTCGGCGAACGCCCGGGCGACGAAGGCGTCCTGGGTCTCCCGCGAGGTGTCCCCGGCGCCGGACACCACGAGCGCCACCGTCTCGGCGCGCCGGGTCACCAGCGACCGGGCGGCCCGGTTGGGGGCGTAACCGGTCCGCTCGATCGCACGGTGCACCAGCTTCTGGATCGCCGGGTCCACGTTGCGGACACCGTTGACGACCCGGGAGACGGTCGCCCGCGAGACGCCCGCCTCACGGGCGACGTCCTCCAGCGTCGGGGCCTGGTTGGTCATGCCCGCACCTTAACCGCGCGCCGGAAACCCCGAGTAGGGCGCCTTTCCCACCGTCCAGTTCCAGGGCTGGTCGAGCCCTCGCAGCAGCGGCTGCGCCGCGGGTCCCGGGAGGACCGCGCGCAGAGGCGTGTGTCAGAGTCTGCGCATGCTCGAGATCGTGGTGAGGACGGAGAACTGGGAGCGGCACGTCCGTGTGTCCGCCGGGGAACTGGGAGGGCTGGTCCGGCGGATCGGTGGTGACGGTGACCGGTTCCTGGTGGTCCAGCGGATACCCGACCTGCCCGACGTCTTCGCCCAGGTGTGGCACCAGGCCGGTGGTGACTACACGCTGGAGTACCGCGACGGTGCCGCCGACCGGCAGTTCCAGGCCATGGTCGACGGACCCGAGGCCGTGATCGCGGCGCTTACCGGCTGGGCACGCCAGGAGGCCGGATGGGACGGTGGTCTTGCTTGGTCGTCGCTCGACCTGGGCCCCGCCCGGGAGGTGCCGCCGCTCGACCTCGGCGAGGACGAGCGCGGGGAGCTGGAGGGGCGCGTTCGTCAGGTGCTGGTCGGCGGCTACGCCTCGCGCGCCCAACTGGCCGAGCTGGCCGAGGAGTACCTGGTCACCCAGGACCGCCGGCCCGTCTCACGCGAGCAGGCGCAGTCGCTGGCCGACCGGCTGTGGCTGGAGCGGGTCGCGGAGCAGGCCGGGTGGCAGGGCGAGACGGACCCTGAGCGGCTGACCCGCGCGTTCACCGCCCTCCAGGACGCCGGCATCACGGCCCGCGAGAACTTCACCTGTTGCCATAACTGTGGCCAGTCCGAGATCGGTGGTGAAGCCGGCCCCGACGCCCGTGGTTTCGTCTACTTCCACGCCCAGTGCACGGACTCGGCCGCGGCCGGCCGCGGACTGACGCTCCTGTACGGCGGTTTCGACGGCTCGCCGCAGACCACTGCGGCCATTGGTCACGAGGTCGTGGCCGCGCTCGAAGCGGTCGGTCTCCACGCCGAGTGGGACCATGACCCCGGACGGGCCATCACCGTCACCCCCCTGGACTGGCGGCGCCGCCTGATCGGCTAGGGCCCGACCGTCAGTGAGCGTCCGGGTCCGGTCAGGGCAGCACGGGGACGGGCGGTTCTGGCATTCTGCGGGGGCTGCTTGATCAGGGGGAACCATGGACGGACACGAGCCGAAGTGACGCGCGATCCCGGGACCGTTGTGCGGGCAGAAGGATGGAGTGACAGCGCGGGCCGGTGCGCTGGGCGACGACCATCGTGATACGGCATCGAGGAGGACGACAGCGGCCGCAACCGTCGCGCAACCGTCACCACGCAGGCGACCGCCCGCGCAGCCCGCCGCCCGCCCTCGAGCACAGTCAGGAGAGCGCCAGTGACCGACATACCCCAGGGCCGCGACTGGACCCGTATGCGGCGCGCCGACTTCGACGACTCCGCCCCGCTCGATCTCGTCGAGGCGGCCGTGTGCCGGCCGGTCCCCGCCGTGCCCGACGAGTGCGGGACACAGGCACTGTTCGGGAAGGAACCGGAGCCCGAGCGTCCCCGCCGCACCCGCACGCCGGCCCCGCCCCCCACCGACACCACCGACACCTTGTTCTGAGCCGGTCTTCGAGTACCGGCCTGAGACGCCGGGCGCAGTGCCGATGGCTGCCACACTTCCGTCCATGAGCGACGAGGGATTCGAGTGGATACAGCAAGAGCTCGCCTCCTGGGGCTTCTACCTGCAGATGGTCAAGGGCGTGAGCGTCGAGGAACTGGCGGAGATGCGGGGGGCGGATCCCGGCCTCGGCATCATGTCCCCTGAGGTGTTCAACACGGCGCTGGACCGCTCCGGCGACATCCCGGACTGGTCCAGGCTGGGCGAGCACGCGGGGTGGGCCTTCGCCCTGTGCGGGGGTGACGACGGGTTCTACATGGACCGCCCCGACCACGTGAAGCACTGGTGGGAGGGCCGCACATGGCTGACCATCATGGACACCACCATGGACCCACCCGTCATCCATGTGACCGTGGACGGGAAGCTGGACTGGAGTTACTTCGACGGCGAGGTGCACCGGGCGGTCAGGGCGGACCATCCCCTCACCCGGCGGATGACCGCCGAGCTCGGGCTCGGCAGCCTCGTCCCGAACCCTGACTCGCCCGGCGAGCCGGACAACTGGAGGCTGCACGTCCCGGACATCGGGGACGTGTACCGGCTGATGGGCGAGCACTACGGGCTGGGCCTTCCCCGGAGGGCGATCGTCGGTGAGGAACTGGTCGGGGTGTTCACGTCCCCGCGCGTGTACGCCGACGGCGAGCCGAACACCAGGTACGGCAACATCCGCCTGCCTTGACCCCGCGTTGTGTCAGGCGGCAGACGTCCGACGGACGGTCGTCGCAGGGCGAATACCGGGCGGCCGGACCAGTGGGCCTCGGTTGATCCGCTCAGGAGGGATGACGACGCGGCCCGCGCGGCGTGCAACGGCCCCGCGGACAGGAGGAGCAGGGTTCCACTGCTGGGTCCGCGGAGCCGGTGCATGACTCACGTACCCAGCGATGCGCCCGATACGCCCGATCCCTCCCAACCACCTTCGCCACGCGCCTCCGTACGCGAGTGGGGCCCGGCCGTATCCGGCCGGGCCCCACTCACCTCTCGTGCGCGGCGCGTACCTCGCGCCGAGCGCGTCCGCCGTCTACCAGCGGTACCAGCGGCCCTTGCGGCCGCCGCCGTCCGCCGTACGGACGACGAAGCCCAACAGCCACACGACCAGCACGATCACCGCGACCCACCACAGCGCCTTCAGCGCGAAACCCGCACCGAAGAGGATCAGAGCCAGCAGAAGAACCAGAAGCAGGGGAACCATTGTTATCAACCTCCTGGCCCCCACGTGCCCTTACCTCGCACTGACATGCACATAAAATATGGGTTACTTTCACAAAGTACGGGGCATATGCGGGCCGCCCGCCCTGCATGGTTCCCCCCGCCCCGCTCCCCACGCACGCGCGGCCGCCGACATGCGGCAGTACCCGCCGGGCATGTTGCTTCTCGGGCTCCACCAGCGGCCCGCAACCATCCGTTCTCATGGTCGAACGGGAGATACGACGTGACCCCAGGCAGTGGACCGGCAGCCCCGGACCTTCTCACGACGTCTGACGCGGCGGCACGCAAGCAACGGCTGCGCCGCCGTCTGGAACGGCTGATCGGTGTAGCCGCCACCGAAGGCAACGATCTCCTGCCCCTTCGCAACGGCGATGAGATCTTCCCCGCCATGCTCAAGGCGATCAGGTCGGCCCAGTACACGATCGACATGATGACCTTCGTGTACTGGCGTGGTCAGATCGCCCGGGACTTCGCCGTCGCTCTCGCTGATCGCGCGCGGGCGGGAGTGCGCGTCCGTCTGCTGCTGGACGGCTTCGGCGCCAAGGAGATCGAGCAGCGGTTGCTGGATCTCATGGATGCGGCCGGTGTGCAGGTGGCCTGGTTCCGCAAGCCCGCCTGGCTGTCGCCGTTCAAGCAGAACCACCGTTGCCACCGCAAGGCCCTCATCGTCGACGAGCAGACCGCCTTCACCGGCGGCGTCGGTATCGCGGAGGAGTGGTGCGGTGACGCCCGCAACCCCGGGGAGTGGCGCGACACCCACGTTCAGGTGCGCGGACCGGCCGTGGACGGCATCGCTGCCGCGTTCGCGCAGAACTGGGCCGAGTGCCACGACCAGCTCTACGACGATCGCGACCGCTTCATCGAGCACGCGCGGGCCGGCGAGTCGGTGGTCCAGGTCGTACGCGGCTCGGCCAGCATCGGCTGGCAGGACATGCAGACGCTCATCCGCGTCATGCTCACCTCCGCCGAGGAGCGCTTCCGCCTCGCCACCGCCTACTTCGCCCCCGACACCTACTTCATCGACCTGCTGTGTCAGACCGCCCGCCGAGGGGTGCGCGTGGAGATCCTGCTTCCCGGACCGCACACCGACCAGCGCGCCTGCCAACTCGCCGGCCAGCACTCCTACACACGTCTACTGGAAGCGGGCGTGCGGGTACGCCAGTACCAGCCGACCATGATGCACGCCAAGATCATCACCGTGGACTCGGTCGCCGCCCTGATCGGATCCACCAATTTCAACCGCCGGTCCATGGACCATGACGAGGAGGTCATGCTCGCCGTCCTGGACGAGACGTTCACCGCGGAACTCGACCGCGACTACGACGCGGACCTGCGGCGCAGCGTCGACATCGACCTCACCCGATGGAGACGGCGGGCCATACTCCAGCGTGCCAAGGAAGCCGCCGTCACTCCGATACGACGCTTCCTGTGACGCCGCAGGTGCCCTGCCGCGCACGCCGCTGGATCGGGCCCTTCACGATGGCGAGCACCGGCGCCGCAGCCGGAGGCGACATCGGGCGCTCGGCCGGCAGTTCGCGCAGCGCGTCCGGACCAGGGCCGGCCTGAGTACGGGCCTGCGGGGCATCGGTGCGCCGGTTCCGACCCGACGCAGTCCGGGGGCCCGGCTGACGCAGGCGATGGAGAAGTGGCCGGCGTCCGCCAGGTGACGTGCCGCGAGTGCCCCGCCCGCGCGTGATCGACGGGGCAAGGGATGAGGTCCGCGAGTTCCTGGTCGGCCATGCCGGGCGGTTCGCCACCGTACGGCGGCGCGAACGACGGCATCATCACCAGGCTGACCGGCACCTGGATCGCGACCAGCTGGTGCTCCGTGGTCCATCGGCATGCCGTGGATCGTTTGTCCCGCTCGGTGCCGCCGGCCTCACATCAGCACGGCGAGCGTGCCGCGCCCTCCCCCCTTCCGGCGGGTCTCCACCGCCTCCGCGATCCGCGCGAAGGGCAGGACGGCGGTGCGGAGGGTGAGCCGGCCCTCGGTCAGGTCCCTCAGCAACCGGTCGAACACCTCGGCGGGGACAGCGCGGCGGACCATGTTCATCGGCAGCAGGGCGACGTCCCGGGACATCAGCGTGGGCAGGTCGACACGGAGTGTGGTGCCCGCCACGTACCCGATGAGGACCGCCCGCCCGCCGGGCCGCATGGCGCTCAGGAAGCCGGGGACCGTGTCCCCGCCGACGGTGTCGAGCAGGACGTCGACCTCCCCGTTGATCACGACCTCTTCCGCGGCCGGGCGGACCAGGACCTCGTGTGCCGTACCGGGCACGGCGTCGGCCGCGCCCTCGTCTCGGACCGCGCCGACGACGTATGCCCCGGCCCGCGCGGCCAACTGCACGCACAGCGAACCGACGGCGCCGGCCGCGCCGGTGACCAGTACCCGCTCCCCCTTCGCGATCCGGCCCACCGCCTCCACCGCGGCCCACGCGGTGGTCATGGGCGAATAACAGGTGGCGGCGAGCGCGGCGTCCGCTTCCCGGGGGACCGCGCGGATCGCGCCGACCGGGACCGCGACGCGCTCGCTCCAGGTGCCGTCCCGCTCCAACCCGACGCCGCCGCCACGGACCAGGACCCGGCGCCCGAGCAGCGCGGCGTCGCCCTCGACGACGGTGCCGACACCGGCGGTACCGGGGGTGAACGGGAGCGCGGGCCGGTGCGTGAAGGTGCCGGTCATGACGGTGAGGTCCAGGTGGGTGACGGCGGCGGCCTCCACTTCCACGGTCACCTCCCCTTCCCGGGGCGGCCCGGGGGGCGCGGTCTCCTCAAGGCCGGGTTCGGTGTTCCAGGTGTGCAGACGAGCGGCGAGCATGGTCGCTCCAAGGGTCGGTTCCGTACGGGGTGACGCGGTCCGAGGAGAACACCGCGCCGGCGCCGAACTCCCATACCGACGCACACCGAGACTGCCCGCGCCTGCAAGCACCGGGGCGGACTCGTTCTCACGGCCTTCGCGCTGGACAGGTGTTCCTTGGCCGGAGCACATGTTCAGACGAAGGCCGCTTCCCGTACGGCAGGTACCGAACCGGCTGATCCAGTCGGAGGCGCCATGCCACGGCACACGCAGCTTCTGCTACAAGGACCTCCTCGTCTGACGCGGCGTCACGGAGAACCGGGCAAGCCGAGGTCAGGCCGTCCAAGCCGTATCGGCCGAAGGCGTGGACGACCGTGCGGGCCGTCCGCGCAGTCATCGGAGAATGGCTGTGATCGGCACGGTGGCCATGACTCAGTGGACGCAGAACTCGTTGCCGGCCGGGTCCTGCAGCACCGTCCAGGTGAGGCCCGGAACGCTGTGCTCGCCGACGACGCTCGCACCCAGAGCGACCAGCCGCTTCACCTCCTCCGCCATGTCCGTGCCGGGCGCGGCGGAGAAGTCGACGTGTACACGGTTCTTGCCCCGGCGCTCTTCGGCCACACGCTGGAAGCCCAGTGCCAGAGGCTGCGCTCTGACGATGACGAAGTCGCCGTGGTCCTGGGCTACATCGCCTCCCAACGCAGTGGCCCACCACTGGGCCAGCTCCTGAGGTTCCGCACAATCCACCGTGATCATCACTGCTGACAGACTCATGATCGCCACCCTAACCACGGCCACCGACAATCATCGGCGCCAGCCGTTGACAGAGCTGTGGCCAGGTTGCGGGGCATGAGTCACGCCCGCCCGTCCTGGCGGCGCAGCGCCTTGACGGTGGCCTCGTCCAAAGCCGCGGGTCCAACTGGCCCGCGCCGAGGACTTCGCCGCCACCCTGAGCACCCACCTGGAGCAGAACACCCCCCCCCGCCCGCGCTCGGGACCCGGGCGCTCGCGACAGCCTGCGGCGGTCGGCGTCACGGTCCGGCCGGCGGCGCGAACGCGGTGAGGGCGTCGACGAGGTCGGCCGGGGCTTCCAGCGGGATCAGGTGACCGGTGCGGGGGATCACGACGAAGTCGGCCTGGGAGAGGTAGGGCACCAGGTTGTCGCGGAGCACGCCGACCGGCTCCACCTGGTCGTGTTCTCCGGCGACGACGAGAGCCGGCACGCCGATCATGCGCGTGTGCTCGGTGATGTCCTGCGCGATGCCGCGCAGCGGCCACTCGGTGCGGGCGGCGTCGGTGGCGGTCCGCGAATCGGTCACGATCCGCGCCTTGACCGGAGCGGGCAGCTCGGTCGCGGTCAGGACGTGATCCCGTGCCCCGGCCACGGACTCGTCGGAGTCGTAGGCGTGCGACAGGGCTTCCTGGTACCCGGGAGTGACCTGGGGGGCGGGCTTCGCCGGGCCGGAGCCGACGAGAACGACGCCGCGCAGCCCGGCGGGCCGGGTGGCCGCGACCAGCTGTGCGACCTTGCCTCCCATCGAATGCCCCACCAGGACGTAGTCGGTGACCCCCGCGTCCTCGAGCACGGCCAGCGTGTCGTCGGCGAGCTGACCGAGCGTGTAGGGACCGGGCAGAGCGCTCGACCGGCTCCACCCGCGGAAGTCGACCGTGAGCACGTCACGGCCCGCCAGGCGGTCGACGACGAGGTCCCAGGTGCGGGCCGAACCACCCCAGTAGTGCAGGAGGACCAGAGTCGGACCGGTCCCCGGCCGATGGTCGTAAGCGGGCAGAGGCGTCTGCTGCGTGGTGTTCACGAAGGCTCTTCCGGTCGATGCTTGGGGCGATTTGCCCGTGTGTCCATTGAAGCGTCCGCACCCGGGCGGGGCATCGGCGTGACTGGTCGCCCGATGGCGAAAACTGGACACGTGAGCGTGATCCGGCAGATGACCTACCAGCCCGCGGGACGCCGCGCCGCGTCGGTCGAGACGATGACGTTCGGCCGCCTCCGCGAGCTGAACGACGGCGGCACGCAGCGCGCCGACTTCCACGTCCTCGGCGTCATCGACGCCGGACCCGGCGCGGTCACGGTCGATTTCCGCCGCCACCCGCTCCGGGACCGGTCCGCGGTGTGGATTCCACCCGGCGCGGTGCACCGGTGGGACGACATCGCCGAAGTGGCAGGGCACCTCGTGCTGTTCGTGCCGACCGCACCGGTCACCCACGCCACCCGGGAACTCGTCGCCTCCCCGGACCCGGCCGCGCACTGGGACATCCCCGACGCCGAATGGCCCTTCGTCGACACGGCGCGCAGCCATCTGCTCCTCGAAGCCTCCGCCCCACCCGGTGACTCCTCGACGGAGCTGCCCGAAATCCTGCTCTCCGCGCTCATCACCCGGCTGCGCCCCCCGCACGCCGAAGCACGGTTCACGCATCCGGTGTTCCGGTCGTTCCGCGCCGGCGTCGAAGCGCACTTCCGGCAACACCACGACGCCGGGTACTACGCCCGGACGCTGGGATACTCGCCCCGCACCCTCTCACGAGCGGTGCAGCAGGCCACCGGCCGCACCGCGAAGGCGTACATCGTCGAACGGATCACCCTGGAAGCCAAACGGCTCCTCGCGCACGACCGTCTCACCGCCGCCCGCTGCGCCGACGTGCTCGGCTTCGCCGACGCGTCCAACTTCTCGGTGTTCTTCCAGAAGGCCACGGGCCGACGTCCGGGCGCGTGGCAGGCGATGGTGGCCGCCGAGTGAGGAGGTGCCAGGAGAAGAACACTCACCTCTGTGATCACGCGGCGGTAGGGGATCGTCTTCCGGAGGGCCGGCTCACGCCGGGGGTTCACCGCTCAGGCGGTTCAGCGCCCGCATGGCCTCGCGTTCGATCCGGGCGATGTCGCCGAGGACCGAGCCTGCCTGGTCGAGGCACCGCGCATCACCCGTCTCACCGGCCTTCGCGATCAGTGCCGCCGTGCGCGTCCACAGGCCGGCCGCCTCGGTGTACAGCGTGTGGCCGGTGCGCAGGTGACGGCTGTCGAGCAACCCGGTGCACTCGGCGAGGAAGTCGCGGTAGAGGTTGCGGAACAGGGCGCCACCGGTGCCGGCCTTCTCCATCAGCAGGGCGGCCTGGGGCAGGTCCCGCTGCGGGTCGTCGGTGCGCTGGAGCCAGGTGCGCACCAGCCGGCCGGCCTTCTCGATGCCGCGGTGGCCGACGTTGGCGATGGGCGGATTCAGGAAGGCGTCGGCGCAGGCGGTGATGGCCGGGACGATCTGTCCGTACGGGGCGGGCAGGTCCCGTGGCACGGTCAGGGTGAAGGAGCGGTGCCTGGCGGTCATCGGGCCCCGCGCCGCCCTGGCCCGGGCGAGACCGGCCAGGCCGACGGAGACCGCCCCGCCCTGCTGGTCGGTGTCCACCAGGTAGGCCCTGTGGTCGTCGTAGCCGTACATGGCGACGACGTGGCCGCCGAAGTGGACCTTCGAGCCGAAGTAGTCCAGGTGGTAGCTGTCGAGCTGGAGTCCCACGGGCCGGCCGGCGTCGAGGGCGGCCGTCACGTGCGCCCATGCCTTGCGCGGGGAGGTGGTCTCCTGGACCAGGAGGTCCAGTCCGAGCCTGCCGGCCAGGTTCCTGGTGAGGTCGAAGGGCTTGACCCGTCCTCCGAGGAAGGGGAAGTCCATGCTCCTGCCGTCCCAGTAGAGGAAGGACAGGGCGGAGCCGAGACCGAACAGCATGGGCTCCGACAGGTCGAGGCCCTCGTGCCCGAGCAGCACGCCCAGGGCCGTCGTCTCGCAGTGCCGCATGCCGCGCGCGTCGATGCCCGTCACCGTGGTCATGCCGCGCTCTCCTCGACGGGGACGATCAGCCGGGTCGTCAGCTCTTCTGGCGGCGCCTGCGCCGGTCCGACGAGGTAGGTCTCGCGTACCGGTGCCAGCGGGCGCAGGCCGCGCTCGTGGACGGCGGCGAAGAGTGCGTGGTAGGCGAGGGGCAGTTGGGCGTAGGGCCCGACGTGCACGGTCTCGGCGACGGGGCCGCCGGGCAGCACCTCGCGGCGCAGACCGGGCACGCCGGCCCCCTGCGGGATCTGTGCCCCGACGCCGATCTCCATCCGCTCCTCCAGGTCGAGCGGGTACAGCCCCCACAGCGGTGGCTGCCACGCGACCCCCCTCCCGCCGAGCCCGGACAGCAGCCTGCCCATGCCTTCCTGCATCGCGGCGCCGATCCCCGCGGGGGTGCACACCGCGCGCACCACCGCCAGGTGTCGCTCCGGCTCCCTGCCCAGCGTGACCTCGTAGCCGGGCAGACCGTCCTGCGCCAGCCGCTCCAGCATCTCCAGCCGGGCCCGGTCCCTGCGGATCCGCTCGGCCAGCCGGTCCCGCTCGGCGCCCAGGATCGCCGCCCTGCCCTCGGGCCCGGCAGCCAGTGCCCGCGCGATGACGGCCAGCGGGAGGTCCATCTCCCGCAGCAGGGCGATGGTCAGGGCGTCGCGCGCCTGCTCGGGTGCGTAGTAGCGGTAGCCGGAGCCGGCGTCCACGCGGCGGGGCGCCAGCAGCCCCAGGTCGTCGTAGTGCCGCAGCCGCTTGACGCTGAGGCGGCACAGGCGGGCGAAGCGCCCGATGGTGAGAAGTCCGTCCTGCATGCCGTCATCGTGGACTCTCCCCCCGTGGGAGAGTCCAGCGCCGGGCCGCGGCGGCGGCACAGGCGCGGGAACGGGGACGCCGTCGTCCAAGACGCGGGCGCGGGAACGGCGACACCGTCGTCCGAGGCGCGGTCAGCGGGGCGACTCGTACGTCGAGGAGCCGACGTGCCCGGCACCAGTCCGCTCACCCCGCACACGGCGTCCACGCCGTCGGCCGCCTCCGGGCCGTCCAGGCCGACGCCGTCGGCTGGTGCGCGCCACCTGCCCCGCGCGGTGCGGGACCAGCCGGGACACGTCCCGGACTGTCCGGGACGTGTCCCGGACGGCGGGACGCTGGAGGGGGCGGTGCGGGCCTCCCTAGGATCCGGAGACGTCGCGAGTCCGACTCGGCGGAGGCAAACGGCCGACGGCTGCTCGCCGCTCCCGTGGAGCGGTTCGCGCGACGTACTCCCGACGCACCCCATCCCCTGAGGAGGAGAACCATGTCCAAGGTGCTGGAAACCATGGGCGGCAGGCTGCTCGGCCTGTTCGTGCCCAAGGTGGAGGCCGCCGCTTCCGCCCAGGCGTGCCAGTGCTTCAACGAGTGCTGGCAGTGCGCGCGCAGCGCATGCTGCGTCAACACCGCCTGCGGCTCCATCAACTGCTGGCGGTCCTGTCCGTCCTGCTGATCCGGTGACGTGACCGGGGGCACCGGCGTGCGGCGCCGGGCGGAACGCCGTGCCGTCGTCCACCGGTGCCCCCGGCTCCCGGTTCCGGGCTCCAGCTCCGCAGGAGGTCCCCGTGCAGTACCTGGAATTCGGCATCCGCTGCCTGATCGGCACGGTGTTCCTGGCCGCCGCCGTCGGCAAGGCGGCGAGCGGGCGTTCGTTCGCCGCGTTCACCTCGTCCCTGGGCGACCTGGGGCTGGTGCCGCTCCGGGCCGTCCGCCCGGTGGCGGTGGCCGTCGTCGCGGGCGAGGCGCTGGTCTGCCTGCTGCTCGCCGCGCCGTGGGCGCGTCTCCCGGCGCTCGGTCTGACCGTGGCGGCGGTCCTGCTCCTGGCCTTCGCGGCGGCCATCGCCTGTGCCGTGGCCCGGGGCACCCGTGCGGTGTGCCGGTGCTTCGGAGGAGCGTCCGCCGGCCCGCTCGGCGCGCGCCACATCGTACGCAACGTCCTGCTCGCCGGGCTCGCCCTGGCCGCTGCCGGAGCCATGCCGCGCCCGGACACCGGTTCCGCGCGGCCGGCCGGGCTGCTCGTGGCGGCGCTCGGCGGGCTGCTCGTGGGCGGCTGCGTCGCCGCGCTCGACACCCTCGCCGGCCTGTTCCGGCCCATGGGCCCCGTAGGCACCACCGGGTCCCGGCGTCCCGTCCGCCCGGGACGGTGAGCCGGGTCCCGCGCCGTCCCCCACCCACCTCCGCACAGGAAACGGAGAACCACCGTGTCCATCGTCATCGCCGTTCTCGTCCTCGTCGGGCTGCTGTGCCTGCTCGATCTGGTGCTCACCGTCGGTGTCGTCAAGCGGCTGCGGGAACACACCGAACTGCTCGCCGCCCGGGGCGGCGGCCGGCTCTCCCTCGGCACCGGGGACGAGGTCGGGGAGTTCTCCGCCGTCACCGTGGACGGGGAGCGGGTGCACGACGGCATGATCCACAGTGAGACCGTCGTCGCCTTCTTCTCCCCGACCTGCGGCCCGTGCAAGGAGAAGCTCCCGAAGTTCGCCGAGTACGCCAGGAGCGTGCCGCGCGGACCCGAACAGGTCCTCGCCGCGGTGATCGCCGACAGCCCGGAGGAGGCGGAGGCGGCGGCCCCGATGCTGACCGCGCTGCGCCCGGTGGCGCGCGTGCTGACCGGCCGGGACGCCGACGCCGTCGCCGAGGCGTGCAAGGTGCAGGGCTTCCCCGTCGTCCTCAAGGTCAACCGGAGCACGGACGGCCGTCTGCTGGTCATGGCCGACCAGGTCGATGTGGACCGTCCCGCCGTCGCCGCCCGCTGAGCGGCGTCGCCGTCCACCACGCCATGACGCCTCCACACCCCGCCCTGGCCGCCGCCGCCGAGCCCCCCGACGACCAACGTCCGATCCGACTCCGGCCGTCCCATGTCCTGGACGCGGCGCGGATGGTGGCGCGAGCGGCACCCGGCGTCCTCGCGCTGTACACGGGACCCGCGCTGGCCCTGGGGTTCTTCCCGGTGGCGGCCGCCTGGTCGCTGAAACTCGTCGTCGACCGCCTCGCCGCCGGCGCCACCGTGGGCGCCCTGCTGCTCCCCGTGGCCGTGCTGACGGCGACCGGGGTGGCGACCGGGGCGCTGCCGCACCTGGCCCACTACCTGCGCACCGAGATGGACCGCCGGGTCGGGGTGTACGCCCAGGACCGGCTGTTCCTGGCCGTCGACCGGTTCCCCGGGCTCGCCCGCTTCGAGGACCCGGTCTTCCTGGACCGGCTGCGCCTCGCCCAGCAGACGGTGGTGGCCAAACCGGTCGCCGGCCAGGCCGTCGAAGGAGCCCTGGGCGTCGTCCGGTCCGTCCTCACCGTCGTCGGCTTCCTCGGCTCCCTGTTCGTGATCAGCCCGGCGGCGACGGCGCTCGTCCTGCTCGCCGCGCTGCCCGTGCTGGCGGCCGAACTGCTGCTGTCGCGCAGGCGCGCCGCCACCCTCTGGGAGATCGGGCCCGACGAGCGGCGCCAGTTCTTCTACATGGGCCTGCTCGCCAACGTCGAGGCGGCCAAGGAGATCCGCCTCTTCGGCACCGGCGCCTTCCTGCGCGGCCGGATGCTCGCCGGCCGGCGGAGCGCGGACGCCGCCCGCCGGACGGTCGACCGGCGGGAGGTGCGGGTGCGCGCCGGACTCGGCCTGCTGTCCGCGTCGGTGGCGGGCGCCGGGCTGCTGTGGACGGTCGCCGGCGCCCGGGGAGGCGGACTCACCCCCGGCGACGTGGCGGTCTTCCTGGCCGCCGTGGCCGGGGTCCAGACGGCCCTGACGGCGCTCGCGGGCGAGGTCGCGACCACCCACCACGCCCTGCTGCTGTTCGGGCACTACCTGGCCGTGGTGCGCGCCGGGCCCGAACTCTCCGCGCCCGCCGATCCCCGCCCGCTGCCGGAGCTGCGGCGCGGCATCGAGCTGCGCGACGTGTGGTTCCGCTACGCGCCCGACCATCCCTGGGTGCTGCGCGGTATCGACCTCTGGATCCCCGCGGGATCGTCGCTCGCCCTCGTCGGCCTCAACGGTTCGGGCAAGTCCACGCTGGTCAAGCTGTTGTGCCGGTTCTACGACCCGGTCCGGGGGAGCATCCGGTGGGACGGCGTCGACCTGCGCGACGCCGACGTCGCCGAACTGCGCCGGCGCATCAGCGCGGTGTTCCAGGACTACATGGACTACGACATGACGGCTGCCGAGAGCATCGCGCAGGGCGACCTCGCCGCCCTCCGTGAACCGGAACGCCTGCGCAGGGCGGCGCGGCGGGCCGGGATCCACGAGGTGGTGGCGGCGCTGCCGCACGGCTACGACACCCTGCTGTCCCGGACGTTCTTCGCCGGGGCGGACAAGCGGAACCCGGACACCGGGGTCATGCTGTCCGGGGGGCAGAACCAACGCCTCGCCCTGGCCCGGGCGTTCGTACGCGACCGCCGCGAGCTGATGATCCTCGACGAGCCCTCCGCCGGGCTCGACGCGGCGGCCGAGCACGAGATCCACACCTCGCTGCGCACCCACAGGCAGGGGCTCACCAGCGTCCTCGTCTCGCACCGCCTGGGCGCCGTACGGGAGGCCGACATCATCGTCGTGCTCGACGGCGGGCGGGTCGCCGAGCGCGGCAGCCACGGCCAACTCCTGTGTGCGGCAGGGCGGTACGCGGAGCTGTACGCCCTCCAGGCGGCGGGGTACCGCCACGAGGCGGACCCGGACCCGGCCACCGGCCCCGGCGCCTCGCCGCACATCGCCCGAGCGGTCCCCGTCCCCACGCACCCCGCGGAGGAGGAACCACGATGAGTCCCGGCAGCGGCCCCCGCGTCCCGCAGGTCCAGGCGTCCTGGGCGGAGACCGCCCCCGACCGGGCCCGTGTCCGCGCCCGGCGCGCACGCCGCACCCGGACCGCCCTGCTCACCTCGGACGTGGCCCTCGCGGCGGGCGCCGCCACGCTCCTGTGGCCCGCGCACAGCCCCGGCTGGGGAGCAGCGTGCGGGGCGGCTGCCCTCCTCCTCACCGCCGGGCTCGCCCTCGCGCGGGCCGCGGAACTGCGGCTGGTGGCGGTCGTCGTCTCGGGCCGGAGCATGGAACCGGCCTACCACGACGGGGACGCCGTGCTGGTCCGTCGCGGCCGTACGCCCGGGCGCGGGGCGGTCGTGGTGGTGGAGCGTCCCCCGTACCAGGCGCCGTGGCCGGACCCGCCCGTGTCGCGGACCGCGCCCGCGCACCGGATCTACGCACGGCAGTGGTTCATCAAACGGGTCGCGGCCGTACCGGGCGATCCCGTGCCCCGGTCCGTACTGCCCGCGCTCCGGGACACCCCGGACCGGACCGTCCCGGAGGGCATGCTGGTCCTGCTCGGGGACAACAGCGAGCAGAGCCACGACTCGCGCCACGTGGGCTACTTCCCCGCGGCACGCGTCCTGGGCGAGGTAACCGGCCCGGGTCAGCCCGCACGCCGGATGAGGAACACCTGACGGCCCTTGCCCTCGCAGCGCTGCATCACCGCCTCCGCACCGTGGGCGGAGCTGGAACCGACGATGCCCACACAGCCGCTTCCCTCGACCCGGAGCACGAATCCGCCCTTCCGCAGCTCACCCGACGGCTCGATGGTGAACAGACTGCCGTCCGAGCAGACGTCCATCGGCTCCAGCAGTCCCGCGCCGTCCCCGTCGGTGAGCGCCTTCAGACAGCCCCGGCCGTAGTCGGGGTGATACCAGACGATGTGGTACCTCCCGTCGCCTGCCGGCTCCAGCAGGGTGCTCTGCGGCGCGGCCTCGGCACAGGGGCGCTGCACCGCGACGAGCGGTGTGTACCGCCAGTCGCGGACCCGGCCGTCGGTCAGACACAGATCCGGGTCCTCCGCGATCCTGATGGTCACCCAGCCGCCTGGCGGTGTCGGCCGGCCGCCGGCCGGTACGCCGGACGGCGGGTCGGCGGCGCGTGACTGCCGCCACGGCCCTGGCACCTGACGGAAGGCCATGACGACCCCGAGGGCGATCGTCAGCACGGCGACGGCGGCGACCGTCAGACCCCGCCGGTGCCGTCCGAGGCGCGCCCGCCGCCCGCCCGTCCCCGGTCCGGCAGGCGCGACGCCACCGCTCCCGGTGTCCGGCGTGTCCTGATCTTCCCCCGGCGGCCGGGTACCGGCGCCCGCGGCGCTGGACGACGCGTCCGGCGCCTCCGCCGACGCCCTCGACGTCTCCCCCGCCGGCACGGGGGGTCGTACCACCCGGTCCCGGGCCGCGCACCACCGCGCGACCCGCTCGCCGTCCCCGCAGGCCCGGACGAAGGCCGCGAGCAGCTCCGGCCCGGGCGGCCGGTCACGGCTCAGCATGGTGCAGACGCTGCTGCGCGGGAGTACGTCCCCCACGGCGGCGGCCCGCTCCTCGAGCCGCCGGTACGACAGCCCGGAGCGGGCCTTGAGCTCCCGCAGCAACGTCATGAAGTGGTCTACATCCCGGACGTCCTCGAGTTCACCGGCGGTGTTCCGTTCCATGGGAGAAATCGTCACGGTGGCCGCTGATCGCCCACAACGACCATGCCCGCCATTGTCGACTTCGACGCAAAGGGGGCCTGTACGGGGCCACCGTCGGACACCCTGCCACCAGGACTCGAACTGACGTCCTCGCTACGGGACGACGACGACCTTGCCGTGCACCGCGCCCTCCGCGGCCCGTGCGTGCAGGGCCGGCAGCTCGGCCAGCGGCACCCGCTCGGCGACGTCGACGCGCAGCTCGCCGCGGTCGACCAGCGACACCAACCGCGCCAGCTGGTCGGCGTCGCTGCGGACGAACAGGTCGATGCCGCGTACGCCGCGCTCCTCGTCGCCGGGGGCCGGCATCCACACCGTGGTGTTCACGAGGACCCCGCCGGAACGGATCAGGGTGACCAGCGCGGCCAGTTCGGCCGGATCGACCGGTGCGAGGTTGAGTGCGACGTCGACCGGTTCGGTCACCGCCGCGGTCACGCCGGTCGTGGTGTGGTCGATGACGTCGTCGGCGCCGGCGGACTTGACCGCCTCGCCGCTGCGCGGGCCGGCCGTGGCGACGACGTGGGCGCCGGCGTTCTTGGCGAGCTGCACGGCGTAGCCGCCGACCGCGCCGCCGGCGCCGTTGATCAGCACGCGCTGCCCGGCCGTCAGACCGCCGTGGTCGAACAGGGCCTGGTACGCGGTCAGGCCCACCAGCGGGAGCGCGGCGGCGTCGGCCAGGGGGACGCTCTTGGGGGCCGGGACCAGGACCTCGGCCGGCGCGAGGACGTACTCCGCCGCGGCTCCGGCGCCGTCCATCGGCAGGAAGCCGACGACGTCGTCACCGACCGATACGCCGTCGACGCCCTCGCCCAGCGCGTCGACCGTGCCGGCGACGTCGATGCCGGGGGTGTGCGGCAGCGCCACCGGGATGGGGCCGCGCATGAAACCGCCGCGGATGGTGCCGTCCACGGGGTTGAACGACGTCGCGGCGACGCGGATCCGGACCTCACCGGCTCCGGGGACGGGGAGTTCCACGTCCTCGTGGCGCAGGACGCCGGGGTCGCCGTACTCGTGGAAACGCACTGCCTTCATTTCGGTTCTCACCTTCACCGCGATCCAAGTTGCTTCGAATTCGAAGCAATTGTCGAGGACGATACATCTGCTTCGAATTCGAAGCAAGTGGTGCCGGTCACCGCCGGTGCGAGCGCATCGCCGCGGCGAGTTCGGCGGCGGCCCGGCCGATGCTCGCGCCCGGCCGCCCGGACTCGCGTCGCGCCGTAGCCTGCCGGTCGGCGGGACCGGCGACGACGACCGCGGGCACCGGGCGGGCGCGCACGCCGGCCAGCGCCCGCGCATGACCCGCGTGAGGTCGGCCGGCTGCCGGCCGGAGCCGCTGTCGAGCGCCAGGAGCACCGGCATGCCGGAGAGGACTCCGTCCCCGAGGACGGCGAAGAACGAGTCGAACACCTCGCTCGGGGACGCGGCGAGCACCGGTGTCGCCACCACCAGCCCGTCGGCCGGCGCGGCCCTGGGCGACGTGCCGGGCGAGGTCGTCCGTGAGCCGGTGCAGCTGCAGCACCTCCACCTCGGCGCGCGCACCGCCGGCCGCCAGTGACCGGCACACGGCCTCCGCGACCCGGTCCGCGAGCAGGCGGGTCGGACGCGCGTGGCGGGCGCCGGCGCTCACGACGGCCAAGGACACCGGACTCCACGCGGCGACGCGCTGCTGGTCCGCACGCGGCGCGTGGCGGGGGATGCTCATGGCGGTCCTCGGGATCCGTGGGCGGCGGCGCCGTCCTCCTCCGCGCAACCCTGCGCCGCGCCCCTGCCCGGTCTCCATGTCCGGTGGCGCCCAGCCGGGCCCGGCACTGCCCACGCGGCGCGCTCACCGGGTCACGGCACCGGGCCGACGAGACCCCCGCGTCCGCCCGGTAAAGCCGCAGTAGACTCCGGTCATGCCCGATCCATCGCCGTCACTCGACCCCGTGCAGCTCGGCGCCTACTTCGACCTCGTCGAAGTGACCAGCCTGCTCAAGCACGCGGTCGAGCAGCAACTGCGCGAGAGCGGCGACATCAGCTACGTCCAGTTCCAGCTGCTGGCCCGCCTCGGTGACTCGCCGACGGGCAGCCACCGCATGACCGACCTGGCCGACGGCGTCGTCTACAGCCGCAGCGGCCTGACGTACCAGGTGGGTCTGCTCGAGAAGGAGGGCCTGGTCGTCCGCGCTCCCTCGCCGGACGACGAGCGGAGCGTCACCGTCACCCTCACCGACGCCGGACGTGAGCTGCTCGCGAAGGTGCTGCCGGGTCACGTCGAGGTGGTCAGCGGCCTGTTGTTCGAGCCGCTTTCGCGCGACGACGTGAAGACCCTCGCCGGTCTGCTGGCGCCGGTGCGCGACCACATGCGCTCGACCCCGCCCCGCTCGGCCGCGCCTCGACGCCGCCGCAGAGACGGAGCGTGAGGACTCGGCAGGTCCCGCAGCCCCTCATCGGACCGGCCGGCGTGCGAACCGCGCCGGTGTCGTCCGGTACTGCATCTTGAAGGCGCGGATGAAGTGGCTGCTGTCGGTGAAGTGCCAGCGTGCGGCGGCCTCGGACACGGTGAGGCGTGATCCGGGGACGGTGAGTGCCGCGGCCGCTTCCTCCAGGCGCCGGCGGCGTATGCAGGGGGAGCTGATGGAGCGTCGCCGCCGCGCGGCCGAACTGGCCGCGACCTACCGGAGCGAGTTCGTCTAGCCCGGGGGCCGGCTGGCCGGGGTCCTGGCCGGTCACAGACGCGGCCGTGTCCGACCGTCACGGCTGGCTCCGACTGTCACTGCTGTCTCCGAGGAGCGCGGATCGGGAGCGGTGGGACTGGCGGAGCGGCTGGCCGCGGCACGCGCCGGCGCGCTGGTGGGCAGGGAGCCCGAGCGGGCGGTGCTCGACCGGATGCCGTCGGGCGCGGCGGACGCTCCGCCCGTGGCCTACCTGCATGGTCCCGGCGGCATCGGCAAGTCCTCGCTGCTGCGCTAGCCGCGCGGCAGGCCGAGCTCGGCGGCCGCCGCGTGGTGCACGTGGACGGCCGGTTCCTCGACGCCGATCCGCGCCGGCTGGAGGAAGCCGCGGCCCCGGCGTGCGCCGAACCCGGCGCGGTGCTGCTCATCGACGCCTTCGAGCAGTGCCAGTCCCTCGAGGCGTGGCTGCGCGAGACGTTCCTGCGGCGGCTCGCCGACCGCGCGATCGTGATCCTGGCCGGCCGGGTCGCCCCCGACGTCGAATGGTCGCTGGACCCCGGATGGGCGCGGCTCTTCACGGCGCTGGCCGTACGGCCGCTGGACGCCGCCGAGTCCGACGCCCTGCTGGCCGCGCGGGGGGTGCCCGCCGAGCAGCGCGGTCCCTTCGTCGCCTTCGCGGGAGGCAGCCCGCCCGCCCTCTCGCCGGCCGCCTCCGTGCCCGCTACGGCGCCGGGCGCGTCGATCCCCATGAAGCTCAGGAGCAGCGCGTACGCCCCGGGCGCCGCCCGGCCTGGCCAACCCCCCGTCGACCGTGGTCCGTTCGTCCTCGCGGAAGCGGTGGGCCGCCATCCGACCGCCGGTCGACACCGAGAAGACCGCGACCGGTTCCGATGCGCGCCCCACACCAGCGTCAACTTGCCGGCGGCTGATTCACCCTGAGCACGGGCGAGCGTCAGCGGTGCGACGGGGGCTTTCGGTCATGACGGGATGGGCGGGAGAGAGCTGGGAGCCGGTGTGTGACGGGAGTGGTCTGCCGGCCGTTTCAGGAGTGACGGCGTGGCCAGGGCTGTCCGGGACCGGTTTTCGCAAACCTGCTGCGACGGGCTGACCGAACCCCACCGCTCGTCACTTTACGTACCCGATCGAATGCTGTGCGCTACCACCCGTTTCCCGCTCCGCCACGGCGCGCAGAAGTGCGGCCGGTCGGCGGTGCGTTCCGGCAGCGCCGACTCGAGGGGAAGAACCTTGGCTACACCTCCTGCCGCTCCGCTCCGCGTGGCCCTGGTCAACGGCAGCTTCGAACAGCCCTCCGTGACCGACTACGAGCTGCTCCCGGACGCCTCACAGACACAGGCGTCCAAGCGAGTCCCGGGCTGGCTCACCACCGCCTCCGACCACCTGATCGAGCTGTGGCGCTCGGGCTTCCAGGGTGTGCCGGCAGCCGACGGCTCCCAGTTCGCCGAGCTCAACGCGAACCAGGTCTCCACGCTCTACCAGGATCTGCACACCACACCGGGTCAGAAGCTGTACTGGCGGCTGTACCACCGCGGCCGCGCCGGGGACGACACCATGGCGCTGGACATCGGCGTGCCGGGCTCCACGGTGGAGCAGAGGCGCTTCACCGACGGCAACACCGCCTGGGGGTACTACACCGGCACCTACACCGTCCCGGCCGGCCAGACGCTGACGCGCTTCGCCTTCCGCTCCATCTCCGCCGCCGGCGGCAACCGCGCCATCGGCAACTTCCTGGACGGCATCTTCTTCGGCACCGCCCCCTACGTGGTGCTGGACAAGACCGCGATTCCCGCAGGACCGCTGGAGGTGGGCGACGTCGTCACCTACCGCATCACCGCCAGGAACGAAGGCGGCGGCGCGGCCGAGAACCTCACCCTGACCGACGGCATCCCGCGGGGCACGACGTATCTGCCCGGCTCCCTGCGCATCGTCGCCGGCCCGAACGCCGGAGCGAAGACCGACGCCCGAGGTGACGACCAGGCGTACTACGACGCCCAGGCGAACAAGGTCGTCTTCCACCTCGGCAACGGTGCCACCGCCGCGGACGGGGGCAGCCTGCCCAGCACCGAAACCGTGCCGGCGGGGACCACGGTGGAGTACCGGGTCACCATCGGCCGGGCCGGCGCCGGCAAGCAGATCAGCAACACCGCCACCGCCTCCTACGAGAACCGACTCGGCGACACCCCGGAGTCCCTGACGTCCACCTCCAACGAGCAGGTCACGCAGGTCAAACCGGCTGCCGACCTGATCGTGACGAAGGCGGCGGACGCGACCACCGTCACCGTCGGCCAGACGGTCACCTACCGCATCACCGTCCACAACGCCGGCCCGAACGACGCCACCGGCGTCACCGTCACCGACCAGCTCCCCGACGGCCTCGCCTTCCTGTCCGCCGAAGGACCCGGAAGCCACGACCCGGCCACCGGGCAGTGGACCGCGGGCAACCTGGCCGACGGCGCCACCGCCACCCTCGTGCTGCGGGCCAAGGCCACCAAGACGGGCCTGATCAGCAACACCGCCACCGCCACCGGCAACGAGAAGGATCCCGACACCACCAACAACGCCGACACCGTCAGCGTCTGCGTGCAGCCGGCCCCCGCCTGCTGCGACCCCTGCGCCACCCAGAAGTAGTTCCGCGGCCACTCGTCATGAGGACTACCGTCGACCACTGCCCCCGGCCCGTCCCCCGCGGAGGGACGCGGCCGGGGGCACAGCCCTCGGGGCCCCTGCTCCTCACCGGGCCCGTAACGTCGGTGACTCGGGCCCGTACGAGCCGGGCGATGACCTGGGAGGCCTCGCCGGCCCTTCTACGCACACCGATGCTCGCCGGGCCCGCTCCGATGCGGTCCGCCGCTGCGCGTACGGGCCGGGCCGTGCTTCTGTCCGGCGTCCTCCTGACCCGCGGTGTGCACGTCGAGACCGTCGCGGGCACCTCTCCACCCACGGAAACGACCCCTTCGACGCCACTTGTAGCCGGCCTGGAGGCCGAGCCGGCGCCGGCCCGCCTCAACCGCGTCGAAACCCGGGGGCTCTTCACCCGTTTCCCGTCTTGGCCTCCGCTGGGGAAGCAACCGGTCGCTCCTCCGCGCCGGCCAGCCAGAAGAAGACGGCCGGCAGGCCGAGCTCGATGACCGTCAGCGCGAGCTGGAACCATTGCGGCCGGCCGTGCACGGCGAGGGAGAGCAGCCGACCCGCGCCGCCCAGCAGGAAGACCCCGGCCAGCCACCTCACCGGCCCGGCCGGGACCGGGTGCTGCCGTCCGGCCCACAACCAGGCCAGCCCGTAGCCGGCGAAGCCCGCTCCCATGAACCGGCCCCAGCTGTCCACCGTCGCACCAGCCGAACTCGCCCCCGGAATGGCCGCGTTGCCGAGCAGCACGTGGAAGACACCGACGCGTCACCAACCTCTTGGCCGAATACTCCTAGAGGCCCGTCGGCGTGTCCGTCAAGCGCCACTCGCGGCGGAGGAGCCCGAAGACCCAGGAGTCGGAGACGTCGCCGTTGACGACGCAGTCCTCGCGTAGCGTGCCTTCGCGGACGAAGCCGAGCTTCTCCAGGACCCGGGCGGACGCCACGTTGCGGGTGTCGGTCTCGGCCTGGACGCGGTTCAGGTCCAGGGTGTCGAACGCCCACCGCAGCACGGCGCGTGCGGTCTCGGTGGCGTAGCCGTGGCCCCACGCGGCGGCGTCGAAGACGTAGCCCAGGGACGCGCTGCGGAAGTCCGGATTCCAGCCGGTCAGGCCGCACCAGCCGATGAACGCGCCGTCGGCGACGCGGTCGACGGCCACCCGCGCTCCCGTGCCCTGCTCCTCGATCGCCCGGCAGGTCGCGATGAAGCGCTGGGCGCGGGCCGGTTCGGTCCACGGCGGGGAGTCCCAGTACCGCAGCACGTGGGTGCTGCCGTGCAGCGCGTAGAGCGGCGCCGCGTCGGCGTCGGTGAACGGCCGCAGTCGCAGGCGGGCGGTGTGCAGTTCAGGGGTGGGCAATGCCATGCGGAGCATCCTGCCTCGTCACGCTCACCGCCGACCAGCCGTTTCCGCCTGCTTGCGTCGGGGACGGGGGGCCGATCCGCCCGAGGCCGGAAGGGCTCAAGGAGCCGGCCCGGCCGAGCGCTCTACAAGGGGCGGCGCCCGCAGACGGCGCCGTCCGGGTCGTCGGCCAGGGCGATGCGGGCGGTGATGCGTTTGCCAACCGGCTCGCGCTGCGCCTCGAACCCCTGGGCGACGGCCATGACGATCTCCAAACCGTGCTGGCCGACCCGGCCGACGTCCGCGGCCCGTGCGATCGGAAGGGTCGGGTCGGAGTCCCACACGGCGACCTCGACCGTGTCACCGGTGACGCGCAGGTCCAGCAGTGCCGGTCCGGGCGCGTACTTGTGGGCGTTGGTGACCAGTTCGCTCACCACCAACTGGGTGAGGTCCATGGCACGCTCCGAGACGGGCAGGCCGTGCCCCGCCTGGACGCCGGCAAGGAAGCGGGCGGCCAGGTGACGGGCGTGCGCGATGTCCGTGCCGTCTCCGACCAGGGCCACGCTGGTCTGCACGACCGGCCTGTCCGGCGCCGCGCCGCCTGCCGTGACCAGGTCTGTTTCCGTCACCGCCACCATTCGCTCCCCCTTCGTATCTCCGCCCGTTTACCCGCGCAGCCCGAAATCACGCCGTCCTGTTCCTGTCGGATCGGCCACGCATCGGCAGCGCTCCCACCACGCCGGCCGGCGCTGCGCCGAGGGTCGGAGTGTGTCAGGATCACCGGCATGTCCGAGGCGGAGATGACGGGTACGGAACACGTGGGTGGGATCGGGCAGCTGTCGGTCGTGACCACCGACACCGAGGGCATCCGCGTGCTGGCCCTGGCCGGAGAGATCGACCACCACACCGGCGACACGCTGCGCCACGCCCTGGACGCCTCCGGCGCCGCCCGCCCCCGCATCGTCGTGGACATGCGCCAGGTCACCTTCATGGACTCCAGCGGCATCAACGTCCTCATCGCCGCCCACCAGGTCCTCGGCGAGGCCGGCGGCTGGCTGCGCCTGGCCGCTGTCGGTGAATCCGTCATGCGCACCCTCACCCTCGTCGGCGTCGACGCCGTCATCGACTGCCGCGCGACCCTCCGCCAGGCGCTCACCGGCTGACCGACGGCCCGTCCCCGACATCGTGGCTCCGTTGATACCCGAGGACAGCATTTGTCCGGGATTTCCGGTGGCAGTCGCTGACGGCACGTCGACGGCACGTGGTTCCGGGCACTTGACCCGGTCCGTACGGTGTTCGGGTGAAGGACATTCTGACCGGCCGACTCCGCGCCGCGTACGACGCCCAACTCCGTGGTGTCACCCCTCCAGGCGGCAGCGCCCGCATCGAGAAGGACGGCCCCTTGACCCGCGTCGTCGGCTGGCACCGTGGCTTCGTCACGGGCCCACGCGACCTCGGGGTGTACGGGGCGGAACTCGACGCGCTCATAGCGCGGCAGCGTGACTTCTACGCTGCCCGTGGCGAGGCGGTCGAGTGGAAGACCCGCGCCCATGACCTCCCCGCCGACCTCACCGACCGGCTCACGGCGGCCGGCTTCGTCGCCGAGGACAGCGAGACCGTCCTCATCGGGCAGTCCGCGGACCTTGCCGCCGATCCCGTCCTGCCCGACGGGGTGTCCCTCCGCCGTGTCACCTCCAGGTCGGACCTCCGGCGCGTCGCCGCCATGGAGAGCAGCGTCTGGGGCGAGGACTGGAGTTGGCTCGCCGACGACCTGGCCGCCCGGATAGAGAACGCCCCGGAGAACACCGTGGTCCTCGTCGCCGAGGCAGGCTCCGAAGTCGTCTGTGCGGCCTGGCTGGTGTTCAAGGACGGCGTCGACTTCGGTGGCCTCTGGGGCGGTTCGACGCTCAAGGCATGGCGCGGACAGGGCATCTACCGGGCCATGGTCGCCCACCGGGCCCAACTCGCCGCCGCCCGCGGTGTCCCCTACGTCTACGTCGACGCCTCAGCAGACAGCGCCCCGATCCTCACCCGCCTCGGCCTGCACGCGGTCACCACGACGACGCCGTACGTCTGGTCGCCCTGATCCCAGCCGGCCTTCGCCGGCTCCTCGGACCTCCTGAACCGCCATCTCACGCCGTGGGCGCGCCGCACGGCGCCCCCATGCGGCCCCCGCCGGGCAGCGGGCAGCGCCGGTGCCGGCCGGATACCCGCCGCCCGCACTCGAAGCGGACGGCATGGCGGAAAGGGCGCGGAAGCCTCGCGGTGCCTGTCGGCCCGGCCCCTGCCCATCACGGCGGCACGGACGCCGGAGCATCCCTTCGGCCGGCACGTCCGTCCCCTCGCCGTCGGTGAGGGTGACGCGGGCGCCTGAAATGCCGCCCTGCTCCCCCGCCGCCCGTGCTGTACCCGTGACCTCCCCAACTCGCGGGCGCGACCTGGGTTTACCCGGCGTAACATCCGGTGCGGTGATCACGCTGATGGTAGGTGACGGGTCCGCTCGCCCGTCGCGGACTGTCCGGCCACGGGCGCCTGCTTCCACTCGTCCGAGTGCGAACTCCGCCCTCGCGCCCCGCCGTCCGCCATCGACCTGGCTCTCGCTGGAACGGAGTGGACTCGGACCTACCTGCCTTGTGGGCACTTGCGCCTCTCCCCGCCCGGGTCGCTCCCCTGACCGCCGCCACGGTTCACAGAAACAACACGTCCCTTTGATACCCACGAAAGTCCGGTCCGCCGGACCCAGACACGCCCGCACCGTGACCCACGGTCGGGTCCGCGGTGTCTATCTGCCGCGCCTCGCGGACGCCCTCGCCTCCTCCATGGCCACCTACGGCATTCCCCTGCTGGTGCTGGGCGCGACCAAGTCGTCGTCGCTGACCGGGATCGCCTTCGTCATGGCGTGGGCGCCGCGGCTGTGCACCTTCGCTCTGGCCGGCCTGGCCGTCGACCGTTTCGGGCCCACCCGGGTCTTCCGGCTGGCCGCCACGGCACGGGCGCTCGTCACCGCTCTCGCCGTGCCCGCACTGACGACGGCCGACGACACCAGCACCCCCGGACTGGTCATGCTCCTGGCGGCGTGCGCGGGCTGCCTGACCCAGTTCAGCTTCATCGCGGCCGAGAGTGTCGGGGCCGTCGCCAGCCGCGACGCCGGCGACACCGCGCACCGCCTCCAGTCCGTCCTGCTGGGCATCGATCAGACAGCGGCCCTGGCCGGCCCCGCGGCGGGCGGGCTGCTCCTGCAGTGGGCCGGCTTCAGCGGCATGCTCACGGCGATCAGTGGTCTGTCGGTGGTGTCGGCCGCCATCACCCCTCGCATGCACCGGCCCTCCGCGCAGGCGGGGGAAGCGACCGTACCGGCCGCCAGTGGATGGCGCACCGGCTGGGCGACCCTGCGTGCGCTGCCGGCGCTCACCTGGCTGGTGGTGGGGCTGGCACTGTCCAACCTGGCGCTCGGCCTGCTGGAGGCGGCGACCCCGGTGATCGTGGTGCAGCAACTCGGCCGGTCCAGCGCCCTGGTCGGGGTGGTGTGGTCCTGCGCGGCCGCGGCCTCGCTGCTCGCGGTCGCCACCAGCCGTGTCGCGATCGACCGGTGGGGGCTGCAAGGGGTGGGCCGCTGCGCCGCTCTCGTGACCGTGGTGCCGTGCTTCCTGATCGCCCACACGGGCTCGTACCTGTCGTACCTGGTCCTCATCGCGCTCTTCATGGCGGGTGACAGCGTGCTGGCCGTCGTACTGCGCACGCTGCGATCCCACCTCATCCCCGCCGAGGTGTTCGGCAGCACGCTGTCCGTCACCGTGCTGATCCTGCTCGCGCCCTACCCCGTCGCCGGCATCCTCATGGCCCTCATCGACCCCGCCGCCCTGCACATGACGATCACCGTCTGCGCCGCCCTGCAATGCCTCGGCCTGGCCTGCGCCTTCACCCGCGGCACCCGCTCCCGGCCGCGCCGCGCCAGGCACCGGAAATGACGGCGCGCTCAACGTCGGGCGCGCTCCCGTACCGAGTCACCCGGCGGGATGTGCCCGTGGGCCGGGTGCCCGATCTGAACTTGCCCGTTCGGGGTACTCGCGCGCTCGACGGATGGCCGGGCGCGGGAGGCGGTCCGGCCGAGACTCAGGAACGGGAGGTGACTGTCATGTCGAGCACACAGCCGCACTTCGCCGGGTCCGGCCGGAGCGCGGACCGCTCCGGTCAGGAACCGGTGGGCGAGCTGGTCCAGCGGGCCTCGCAGCAGCTGACCGAGCTGGTGCGAGGCGAACTGCGCCTGGCACAGGCGGAGATGAAACAGAAGGGCAGGCGTTACGGCAAGGGCGGTGGTCTGTTCGGCGGGGCCGGAGTCGTCGGCTTCCTGACGCTGCAAGCGCTGGTCACCACCGTGATCGCCGCGCTGGCCGTGCCGCTGCCGGTGTGGGCGGCCGGGCTGATCGTCACAGCGGTGCTGGGCGTGATCGCCGCCGTGCTGGCCATGAGTGGAAAGAAGCAGGTCGACCAGGCCGCGCCGCCCACGCCCGAGCAGACGGTCGAGAACGTGAAGGCCGACGTGGCCGAGATCAAGGAGAGTGCGCACCGATGACCCAGCCCCCGCACGACGAGCCCACCGCCACCAGCCCCGAGGAGCTGCGCGAGCAGGTCGAACGGACCCGGAACGAACTCGGGGACACGGTCGAGGCGCTCGCGGCCAAGACCGACGTCAAGGCACGCGCCCAGGAGAAGGCCGCCGAGGTCAAGGAGCAGGCCGCCGCGAAGGCCGGCGAGCTGAAGGAGCAGGCCGCCCTCAAGGCCGGGCAGTTGAAGGCGAAGGCCGCCGACCTGGCCCACCAGGCACAGGACCGGCTGCCCGAGACGGTCAAGGACTCCGCCGCCCAGGCCGCCGAGCAGGCCCGCGCGAAGACGGCCCAGGCCGGGCAGCTGTGGAACGAGAAGGCACCCGAGCCCGTGCGGCAGAAGACGGCCCGAGGAGCGCAGTTGGCGCGGAGCAACCGCAAGGTGCTGCTGGCCGCGGCGGGCGTGGCCGTCCTGGCGTGGCTGGCCTGCCGCCGCCCGAAGGAGTGAGCGGGGCACAGGGCGCGAGGTCGTCGGCGAGCCGGTCGGTCTGACGCCCGGCTCCGCCGGCGGCACGACCGCGGCAGCACCGTGCACGCGGGCGCGGCTGTCCCTCGGCTACGACGAGGACGCCCCCGACCCCGCCGGCGACGACCGCTCCTGACGCGAGGTGCTGCGCGCGGCCGCCCCTCCCCCGCTCGCCGTCAGGCGGCGAGCGCGCGGCAGGTGCTGGGGTAGCAGCCCATGATCTCGTCCAGGCCGACCATCTCGATGATGCGCAGGACCGATTCGACGGGGCCGGCCAGACGCAGCCAGCCTCCGGCGCGCTGTGCGGCATGGTGGGCGGTGATGAAGGCGTTGATGCCGCTGGAGTCGATGAAGGTGACGGCGCTGAGGTTGATCACGGTGCGGGCCGTGGCCGCACCGCGGGGAAAGAGGAGGGTGTCGCTGACGTCGTCGATGTTGTGGTGGTCGATGGCGCCGTGCAGCGTGACGACGCTGATGTCCTCGCCGGCGGCGGTCTGTTCGGATGGCAGGGGACGGGGTCGGGCCCCGGAGTGGGATGGCATGGCGCCTTCGGTGAGCTGTCGGGGGTGAGGGAGCTGCTGCCTGGTCCGGGCAGGACCGGCCGGCTTCTTCCGAGGATAAGCGGCATCTGTCCGTGGCGTCTGCGATGCACCGATTCCGGTTGGCCTGGCGGGTACCCGCGTGATAATGCTCCGCTCCGACGCCCACCCCAGGCAGGGGGGATGCCCGCACCGGTTCCGCGGTGTGCGGGGTCTGGCTCAGGAGGCCGCCGCCCTGAAGGGCGGTGAGCAGGGCCGTCGACAGCTCGTCGAGGTCGGCCTGGGAGCGTAGGTCGCCTCGTTCGCGCGCGGCGCGCAGGCCGTCGTACAGCAGGGACCGCCGGCGCTGGAAGGCGTTGCACAGGTCTTCCCGGGCCTGCTCGTCCGTGGGGCTCAGTTCGCCGGCCAGGGAGGTCAGCGTGCGGCCCCCGCGGCCGCTGTGGTGTTCCTGGAGGATGCGCTCCGGTTCGTCCCCGCCGACCTGGCGAACGCCGGGGTGTACGAGTTCACCACCGCTCCCGGCACGAGCGCGGACGGCTTCGACCGGCACCTGGCGACCGACACGCGGGCGCCGTTCCAGCTGGTGACGGCGCCGGCCCCGGGCATGGCCCGACGCGGCCACAGCGCGGTCGTCGACGTCAGCTCGACCGCCGCCACCTCGGCCGCGCCGGCCGGGGCCGCGTACGGGGCGTCGAAGGCGGCGCCGCAGACGCTGACCCGCCACTGGGCCACCGAGTCAGGCGGCGCCGGCGTCCGGGTCGACGCGGTCGCCTCCGGGCACGTGCGCACGCCGGGAACGGAGCCGCTGCTGACCGTCCACGCCGACGCGATGGACCGGGTGACCGCGCGGCCGGACCGGCGACCCGGAACGGATCGCGGACGTCGTGCTGTTGCTGCTGGAGGACCGCAGCAGCTACGTCGACGGGACCGTGATCGGCGTCCACGGCGGCGAACGCAGCCTGCTGCCCGCCGGCGCTCCTCTATGACACGGACCGGATCGCGGAGATGTCGAACTGCAGTCGGATCTTCTCGCTCACCATGGCGCCGCCCGTCTTGAGGCGCTGGTTGTAGGCCAGACCCCATTCGGTGCGGTCGATGGTGGTGGTGCCGTCGAAGCCGGCCCGCTCGTAGCCGAACGGGTCCAGGACCGACCCGAGGTAGTCGAGTTGCAGGTGGACGGGCCGGGTGATGTCGCGGATGGTCAGGTCCCCGGTCATGCGGAAGCTCCCGCCGCCTTCGTGGCTGGTGGAGGTGGAGCGGAAGGTCATGTCCGGGTAGCGGCGCGCGTCGAAGAAGTCGGGGCCGATGATGTGCGCGTCCCGCTGCTCCACCCCCGTGTCGACGCTGGCGACCCGGACGACGAGTTCGGCCCGCGACTCGGAGGGCCGGGTTCCGTCGAAGTACAACGTGCTGTCGTAGTCGGCGAAAGCCCCCCGGACCGTGGTCACCATGGCGTGCCTGACGGAGAATCCGATGCGGCTGTGGGCACGGTCGATGCTCCACAGCCCGGTCAGTGCCTGAAAGGCCGGGTCGAGCGCGACACTCCGGGGTGCGGCCGCCGTGTCCGGGGCGCCCGTGCCGCCAGCCGTCGTCGGGTCGATGACAGCGCTCTGGCGGCGACTGAAGATTCCCATATGCGTGAGCCCTTTCCATCAGACCGCTCCGTGCTATCACGGCTTCGCCGGCACTGCCCGGCCGGATGGGTGGTCTCGTCTGGTTTCCATGCGGTCCACCGCAAAGCTGCACAAGAACAGCATGATGTGGGGGTGCGCTGCCGGAGCGCGGTCCGCGTCCCGCGGGTCGCTGCCGGGTCTTACTTCGGGGGCGTGGGCGTGTCGTGGGTGTGGTACATCGCCTGCACGTCGAGCTCCAGTTGCACGGTCGGGCCGACGACGGCGATGCCACGGGCCAGCATGGAGCGCCAGTTGAGTGTGAAGTCCTCCCGGTGGAGCTCCGCCTTCGCGAGGGCCGCGCAGCGCAGTTCCTGCTCGTAGCCTCCGTTGACCGTCCCGAGGTAGGTCGTGTCGAGTCCGACGGAACGGCTGGTGCCGTGCATGGTGAGCGTGCCGTGCAGGGTCCACTTGGAGCCGCCGCGGTAGGCGAAACGGGTGCTGGTGAAGTCGATGTACGGGAAGCGCTCGACGTCCAGGAAATCGGCGGAACGAAGGTGGTTGTCCCGCGTGTTGTTGCCCGTGGAGATGCTGGAGGCGTCGATGCGCACCGAGACGTGTGAGTCGGCCATGTTCGGTGCGATACGGATACCGCCCTCGAAACGGGTGAACCGCCCGTGGACATGGGCCATGCCCACGTGCTTGGCGATGAACCGGATCGCGGTGTGCGGAGGGTCGAACAGCCAGGTTCCGGCTGTCGGGAGTTCCAGCTGCCGGGCGGGCTCCAGCGCGACGCGCCTCTGGGGCAGCGCCACCCCGGCGGCGATGTCCAGGTCCTCGCGGGCGGGTGACAGACCCTCGGCCACGGTCAGCACGCTGTAGGAGCCCGGTGACAGCGTCGCCATGAAGTACCCGTGGGGGTCCGTGGTGCCCCGCGCGGCCACCCGGTGGCTGTCGAGCGCGGTCACCGTGACCTCGGCTCCGCCCATCGGCTGCCCCGTGGGATCCACGACCACCAGGCCGAACGCCCCGGCATCGGCCGGCAGGGGGACCGAGAGGCTCGGCACGGCACCAGAGGCGCCGCGGGAACGCCGACGCTGGAGCAACCTGAGAGCCATTGAGTTCACCTTTCTCCACATGCGTTACCGTCACACGGTCCGCTCGGCTGCTCGCGTTCGCGGTCGCCAAGAATCGCCTGCGGCAGGGGGAGGGACGCGAAGCGAACAGTTCATTGGTGATCATAGAGCGGTCCTTGCGCGGGTTTCCGGCCGCGGCATCAAGGCTGCTCAACGCCGTGCGAGTGGATGCAGGCCACCAATCAGCTCCCCGACCGGCCATATCGCGGTGGCTCGGCTTCATCTCTTTGCGGCAAAGCTGTGGTGAAGGGCACAGAAGGGGACCGCGATGTTCACAGGCGGTCTGCGGTTTCACCACGGACCCCACACGGACGGGACGGGCGACCCCGCCGTGAGCATGTGCGGCGACTACGGCGCCGACCGGCGACGCGGATGCCCGCCGGAGTGCTGGTTCACGCGTCGTCAGGCCACGGCTTGGGCCGGCGGTGCGGTCATGCCGTGAGGCGGGCGGCGAGGAGAGCGACGTCGTCGTGGAAGGCGCCCTGACGCTGGGCGAGGAGGGCTTCGCACAGCTCGGGCAGCGGGTCGAGGGCGTGCTGGGCAGCGGCGGTGGCGGCTTGCCGCATGCCGTCGTCGATCGAGTGGCCGCGCTCCTCGACCAGGCCGTCCGTGTGCAGGAGCACGGTGGCGCCCGCGGGCAGCCGGCACTCGTGGTCGGGGCGCGGAACACCGGGATCGACGCCGAGCGGCACGCCGACTTCTTGCGGCAGGTGCCGGCACCGGCCGGGAGTGGCGACCAGGGGTGGCAGGTGGCCCGCGCTGGACCAGCGCATGATCCTGCCTCCGGCCGGCGCGGGTTCCAGGCGGGCGATGACGACCGTGGCGAGCGGACCTCCGTGCAGCTGGTGCAGAGCGTCGTCGAGGCGGTGCAGGACGCGGCTGGGCGGCTCCTGCTCGTCGAAGGCGATCACGCGGAGCATGTTGCTGATCTGGCTCATCACGGTGGCGGCCTCCAGGCCGTGGCCCATGACGTCGCCGACCATGAGGCAGGGCACCTGGTCGGGCAGGTGGATCAGGTCGTACCAGTCGCCGCCGATGCGGGGGACGTCGGTGGAGGGTTGGTAGCGGGCCTCCAGTTCGAGTCCCGGCAGCGTGGGCAGGTCGGGCAGCAGACGGCGCTGGAACTCCTCAGTGGCCTGCCGCAGCCTCTCGTAGAGGCGGGCGTTCTCGATCGCGACGCCTGCCGCGCTCGCCAGCGCCGTGACGAGATCCTCGTCCTCGCCGGTGAAGACACCGGCTTCCTTGTCGGCGATGTAGATGTTGCCGTAGACGGTGTCGCGCACCCTGATCGGCACCCCCAGCAGCGTGGTCATGAGGGGGTGGTCCTCGGGGAAGCCGGCGGCCTGCGGGTGGGCGGCCAAGTCGTCCACGCGCAGGGGCTCGGGGTGGCGGACCACCTCGCCGAGCAGCCCGGTGCCGTGCGGGAGCGGGGGGCCGCCCTCGCCGCGGAACTGGTCGGCGCCGAACCCGGAAGTGATCAGATCCGTGAACTCCCCCTCCTCCCCGAGGACCCCGATGGCCGCGTAGCGAGCGCCGACCAAGCCCCGGGCCGCCTCCGCGATGGTGTGCAGCACCACGGTCAGATCGAGCGCGCTGCTGATCGACAGCACGGCGTCCAGCAGGGAGCGCATCCGCCCGTGGGCGTGGGCCAGTTGCCGCAGGCTCTGCTGGAGGCGGTCGAGGTCGTCGCCGCCGGCGCGCGGCGGGGGTGTGAGGCCGTGTGCGTCACGATCGCCTGAATCCCTGGTCACGGCCATCCCACCGCCTTCCCGGACGCCTGCGCCCGGGCACCGGGTACCCGCTTCGCGCGGCGGCTGATCGGGGCCCTCGGCCTCCACACCGACGGCGGCGGCAGCGTCCACCTCCTGGCGGCTGCACTCGGCCGACGAGTCTCCAGTGCTCGCGTTGAAAACAGGTCAACCTCATACGGGGCGCTTGACGGGGTGCGGAGCTCGGGCGCTACTTGTCGGTACTCACTGTATGAATGCCGATCAAAGGGGGCTCAATGGGAAAGATCACGCGATCGAGGCTGACTGTCACGCTGGCGGTTGCCGCCGTCGTCGGCCTCGCCCTTCCGGGAGTTGCCGGTGCGGCGGACGGCTCGACCCAGCTCAGGTCCAACACGGCCTGTAACGACGGCAAGGCGACAGCATTGGAAAACGTGGCCATCCGCACCAGTACCAGCACCAGTGCCGCTCTGGTGACCACTGCCCTGAAGGGGCAGACGTGGGCCTGTGGTGCAAATAGCGTCATCCTGGGCGGCCGGTACACCGCTTGCGGGACATCGAACGGCAACGGTTGGTTCTACGTCTACAACGACAACTACGCGGGCTATACCGCGTCAGGCTGTTGGGGGTGACGCTACCCGCGTGACACCTCCCACCGCCGAGAGGCGCATTCCGGCGGTCGTCGCGCCACAGTGATCAACCGGCTGTCTCCAGGAGGTTCGCGAGGCGCTCGGCTGGAGTGTCCCAGCCGAGCGTTTCGCGTGATCGGCTGTTGAGTCGGCGGCACGGCCGTCGGGCAGGTGGACCAGCATGAGGAAGCGGGTGCTCCGCTCGACGAGGGTGCCGATGGCGGAGGCGTTGTCCCGACCTCCGGCCATCCCCCGCTCCTTCTACAGTCCTGTAGATTCATTCTGGAACGTCATCGTCTCACCGAGGAGGAGAGCAGTGGGAGTTTCCCTGTCCAAGGGTGGCAACGTCTCGCTCAGCAAGGAGGCGCCGGGCCTGACCGCCGTCCTGGTCGGACTGGGCTGGGACGTGCGCACCACCACCGGCGCCGACTACGACCTGGACGCTTCGGCCCTGCTGCTCGACGCATCCGGCAAGGTGCTCTCCGACCGGCACTTCGTCTTCTACAACAACCTGACCAGCCCGGACGGATCGGTCGAGCACACCGGCGACAACCTGACGGGTGAGGGCGAGGGCGACGACGAGACCGTCAAGGTGAACCTCGCCGCCGTACCCGCCGAGGTCGACAAGATCGTCTTCCCCGTGTCCATCCACGATGCCGAGAACCGCGGCCAGAGCTTCGGCCAGGTCCGCAACGCCTTCATCCGCATCGTCAACCAGGCCGGCGGCGCGGAGATCGCCCGCTATGACCTGTCCGAGGACGCCTCCACCGAGACGGCGATGATCTTCGGCGAGCTGTACCGGAACGGTGCCGAGTGGAAGTTCCGTGCCGTCGGGCAGGGATACGCCTCCGGGCTCGCCGGCATCGCCGCCGATTTCGGCGTCAACGTCTGACGGGCGGCCCCTCCGTGTTCGGACTGAGCGAACTCGCGATCATCCTGATCGTCGTCATAGCCGTCCTGGCCGCCAAGAAGCTGCCCGAACTGGCCCGGTCGGCGGGCAAGTCGGCACGCATCCTCAAAGCCGAGGCCAAGGCGATGGACGACGGACAGCCGACGGCGCAACCGCGCGTGATCCGGGGCGAGACCGTCACCCGCCAGGACGCCTCCGCGGTTGCCGACGCGGACCACCGGCCGGCCGCACCGCCCGGCGACGGCAAGCCGCAGCGGCATTGAAGCGAGGGGCAGGCGGCCGGCACCTGACGGGCGACCGCCTGCCCTCCGTCGCGCGCCGGCACGGGGAGACACCGAGGAGACACTCCGCCACCACGGCGACCGACAGCGCGTAACCGACCAACCCGGCGTGTCCGTGAAAACGGTGGCCCGGCGCGTTCTTCACCACCGCGTTCGACAGAACCGAGACGCGCCATGAACATTTCCCCGCCACTCCGATAACATGTTCGAACTCGCGCCGACCGCCCCTTCAGCCTGCACCGGAATCCATGCCACCCAGCGCGAAAAGTGACCCTGTTCAGCTACCCACACATCGGCCAGACAGTTGACATCTGAAACATCGCGGAAGTTTCCCCGAATACCCGGGATAACGACACCCGCCGCGTGGCGTCAACCACGCGCGATACTGTGGGCCACGGCTGGTGTGGCGGCACTCGGTTTCCTCATCGCCCTGGAGATCTTCGCGCGTCGTCGCGCCGGCATACCGGGGCCGTTGACCGAACAGGCGAAAGAGACGATATTCGCGCCCAAGCCGGGGCCCCTGTACGCCGGTCTGGCCCTGACGATGGTGGTGCTCACCTGGCGGCAACGGTTCGTCGCCGCCGGTGCCGCGATCGGCATCGACGTCGTCTTCGTACTGGTGCGACGGGCGACCGACGCCGAGGTGGCCGACGGTCACGCCTTCGGCAACGGCGCCTTGTGGGTGATGCTGGGCCTCGCGGTCATCGCCGTCGCGCGCCGCGACGGCCGGGAGCGCGTCCTGCTGCTGAAGGGCGTCGGTCTGGGCCTGCTGCTGGCGATCGGCCGCAAGACCGGTGACATCTGGCTGCTCATCACCGCGAAGACCCGCCCGGCCGTGCTCGATCAGTACGTGGCGACCGCCGATCAGGCGCTGGGCAATCCCTCGTGGCTGCTGGGCCGGATACTCCAGGCCACCGACCCGGTCGGCACGCACGTCCTCGCCCTCGTCTACGCGCAGCTCGCGGTCGCCGCGGTCGTGGTCGCGCTGTACCAGCTGCGCGACGTCGGGGTCGAAGGCCGCTTCCCGCGCCACCATCTGGTGCGCACCTTCCTGGTGATCGGCCTCCTCGGGCCGGGCGTCTACATGCTCTTCCCGGTGGTCGGACCCGTCTTCGCCTACGGCCCGGGCGCCTCCGGAACCGGCGGCGTGCAGTGGGCGGTGGCCGACCTGTGGCCCCATACCCCACCGCCCGTCACCGCCCCGCACCCGATGTTCTACGACGAGATCACCCCGCGTAACTGCATGCCCAGCCTGCACACGGCGTGGGCCACCGCGATCTTCATCCATACCCGCAAGGGCCCGCGGCTCCTGCGGTACGCGGGCACGTTCTGGCTGGTCGCCACGCTCGGCGCGACGCTGGGCTTCGGCTACCACTACGGCACGGACCTCATCGCCGGCGTCGTGTTCGCGCTCACGATCGAGGTGGCTCTGCGCTCGCTCGACCGCGGCTGGGACCGGTCGGGCGTCCAGCTCGTCGCGTACGGGACGGCGGTCTTCGCCGTGCTCCTGGTCTCCTACCGTTATCTGCCGACGCAGATGGCCGGGCATCCTTGGCTGTTCGGACCACTTCTCCTCCTGGCGATGGCGTCGGTGATCCACCGGTATGTACGCGTCACCGAGCTGTGGGAACCGAGAGCCGCTCCGGCACCACGGCCGGACCCACGACCCGAGCTGGTCTGAGATACGGGGCGTTCGGCGAGTCCGGGTGTACGGACGTGTGACGCCGGGGTCAGGGGCGCTTGTCAGTTGCCGGTCGCGGTCTTCCAGTCCTCGACGTACTGGGTGAGGTTCTTCTCGATGTCGGCCCAGTCCGGCTGGAAGACCTCCACGCCGTTCATCAGCCCGGCCAGGGCGGTGGCGTCGGCGTCGGTGGCCTTGATGTCCTTGCGGGCGGCGAAGCCGCCGCCGATCGCGCTGACCTGCCGCTGCGCCCGCTCGGTCAGCATGAAGTCGAGGAGCTTCCTGCCGTTCGCGCTGTGCGGGGCCTTGGTGACCAGGCCGGCCGCGTAGGGCAGGGCGAAGGTGGTGGGCTTGCCGTCCGGCCCGGCCGGGAACCAGATGCCGAGGTGGGGCATGGTCTTGGACTGGGCGTGGTTCATCTGCACGTCGCCGTTGGCGGCGAGGAGTTCGCCCTTGTCCACCTTGGGGGCGAGCTTGCCGGTGGAGGCGGACGGGCCGACGTTGTTGGCCTGGAGCTTCTTCAGGTAGTCCAGGGCCTGCTCCTTGCCGCCCAGGTCGTGCATCGCCTTGATCAGCACGGCCGTGCCGTCGCCGGCGACCCCGGGTGTGGAGTACTGGATCCTGTTCTTGAACTTCGCGTCGAGCAGGTCCTGCCAGCTCCTGGGGGCCTGCCTGAGGTCCTTCTTGTCGTAGACGAAGCCGAAGTAGTTGTCGACGACGGTCGTCCAGGTGCCGTCGGCGGCCTTGCCGGAGCCGATGACCTGGTCGGATCCCTTCGGGGCGTACTTCTGCAGCAGGCCCCTGCCGTCGGCCTGCTGGATGAACGGCGGCAGGGTGACCAGCACGTCGGCCTGCGGGTTGCTCTTCTCGCGGACGGCGCGCTGCACCATCTCGCCGGAGCCGCCCTCGACGTACTCGACCTTGATGCCGGTCTGCTTCTCGAAGTCCTCGAAGACGCGGTCGTACCAGCCGTCGCCGTTCTCGCCCTTGAGGCCGTCGGCGCTGTAGACGGTGACGACGTTGGCGTCGGCGGAGGAGGAGCCGCCGCACGCGGACAGCAGCGGGGCGGCGAGGACGGTGAGGGCGGCGGCAACCTTGCGGGTGTTTCTCGGCATGGCGGAGTGATCTCCTGGCAGGGGAAGGGCCTGGGGCTGGTGAGGGGTGCGGGGCCGGCGCTCGGGCCGGTCTCAGCGGTAGGAGGCTCTGGTGCGCACGCGGGAGACGGCGAACAGCACGAGCAGGGTCGCCGTCATGAGGACCACCGCGACGGCGGAGCCGGTGAACAGGGCGCCGCGGTCGGTGGCGGCGTGGATCAGCACGGGCAGCGGGGTCCAGTCGGGCGGGTAGAGCATCATCGTGGCGCTCAGCTCGCCCATGGACAGCGCGAAGCACAGCCCGGCCGCGGCGGTGAGCGAGGGCAGCAGCAGCGGCAGCCGGATGCGCCACAGCACGTACGCCGGGCCGGCCCCGAGGGAGGCGGCGGCCTGCTCGTAGGCCGGGTCGAGGCGGGCCAGGGCGGCGGACACCGACTGGTAGGCGAACGCCGTCACCAGGACGGTGTGGGCGAGGATCACGATCCAGCGGGTGCCGTTGAGCAGCAGCGGCGGCTGGGAGAAGGCCACCAGGACCGACAGGCCCACCACCACCGACGGCACGGCGACCGGCAGCACGAACAGCGCGTCCATCACCCGGCGCTGTGCTCGGCCCAGCGCGGCGGCGGCCAGTGCCGCCCAGGCGCCCACCGTCAGCGCGAGCACACTGGCCGCCGCGGCGGTGAGCAGGCTGGTGGTGAGCGCGTGCAGGGCCTCGCCCCGGGCCACCGTCCGGTAGTTGGCGGTGGTCGGGCCGGAGGGCAGGACACCGGACCAGTGGGTGGCGAACGAGGCGCCGAGGACGACGAGGAGCGGAAGGGCGAACAGGGGCAGGATCAGCAGGGCGAACACCGCCCACACCGCCCAGCGGGCCCCGCGGCTATGCACCAGCACGACGGCTCACCACCCGGTACAGGCCGTACAGGCCCACGGAGATCAGGACGTCGACGACGGCGACCGCGCACGCGCCCGGATAGTCGGATTCCAGGATCGCCTTGCCGTAGACGAGCATCGGCAGCGTGGTGACGCCCTTGGCACCGGTGAACAGCACGATGCCGAACTCGTTGAGGCACAGCACCAGCACCAGGCTGCCGCCGGCGGCGAGCGCGGGCAGCGCCTCGGGCAGGATGATCCGCCGGACGATGCGCGGGGCGCCGGCGCCGAGGGAGCCGGCCGCCTCCAGTTGCGCGGTGTCCAGCTGCGCGAACGCGGCGAGCAGCGGGCGCATCACGAACGGGGTGAAGTAGGTGACCTCCGCCAGCAGCACGCCCCAGGGCGTGGTGAGGAAGTCGAACGGCCCGTGGGCCGCGCCCGTGGCCTCGGTCCACAGCCCGTTGGCCATGCCGGTCCGTCCGTAGAGGAACAGCAGGGCCAGCGTGATCAGGAAGGACGGGAAGGACAGGAAGACGTCGACGAACCGGGCGACCGCCTTGGCACCGGGGAACGGTACGAACGCGATGACCAGGCCCAGCAGGAACCCGAGCACCAGGCAGCCGGCGGTGGAGACGAGCGCGATCCACACGGTGGTCCACAGCGCCTCGCGGAACGCGGCCGAGGCGAACACGTAGGTGTACGGCTGGAAGGACGTGCCGCCGCTGCCGGGCCGGAGGGACTGCCGGACGACGAGGGCGAGCGGGTGCAGGAAGAACAGCGTGAGCAGGGCGACGGGGGGCAGTGCCCACAGCAGCCGCCGCGCGGTGCGGACGTGCCGGCCGCGCGCCGCGGCGGAGGACTCGCCGCCCGCGTCGCGCGAGCCGGGGCCGGGGGCGGTGAGGTTCGTCCGGCCGGACTGCGGCGCGGGGTCCAGCGTGCCTGCGGCGGGGGCCGCCCGCAGCGCGGGTTCACCGGTCATCGCCGCTCACCCCCGCCGCCAGCAGCACCGCGTCCTCGGGTGCGAAGTGCACGGTGATCTCCTCGCCGTGCGCGGGCGTCTCGCGCAGCTCGGGCCGGTCCACCATCACCGTGTGGCCGGCGACGTCGACGTACAGCCGGTGCGTGGAGCCGCGCCACTGGATTTCGCGGACGCTGCCGTTGAGCCGGTTGGGGCCCTCGCCCAGACCGACCAGGTGCGGCCGGACGCACAGGGTGGCCCGCGCGCCGGCGGCGGCGCCCGCCGTGTCCAGCGTCAGCTCGGCGTCGCCGAGGACGGCGCCCCGGGCGGTGACGGTGACCGGCAGCAGGTTGGCGTTGCCGACGAAGGAGGCGGTGAACGCGTTCGCGGGTGCCCGGTACAGCTCCTGCGGGGTTCCGCACGCCTGTAGGCGCGCCTTGTCCATGACCGCGATCCGGTCGGCGAGGGTCAGCGCCTCCATCTGGTCGTGGGTGACGTACAGGATGGACATCTCGGGCAGTTCCCGGTGCAGCCGGGCCAGTTCGGCGAGCATGCCCGAGCGCAGCCGGGCGTCCAGCGCGGACAGGGGCTCGTCGAGCAGCAGCACGGCCGGCCGGATGGCCAGCGCGCGGGCGATGGCCACCCGCTGCTGCTGGCCGCCGGACAGCTCGCGCGGACGGCGGCGGGCGTAGCCGGCCATGCCGGTCATCTCCAGGGCCTCGGCGACCCGTTCGCGGATCTCGGCCTTGGGGGTCCTGCGGGCCTTGAGCCCGAAGGCGACGTTGTCCTCGACCCGCAGGTGCGGGAAGAGGGCGTACTGCTGCACGACCATTCCGATGCCCCGCCGGTGGGGCGGCAGGTCCGTCACGTCCCGCTCCCCGAGCAGCACCCGCCCCGACGCGGGCCGTACGAACCCGGCGACCGCCCGCAGCGCGGTGGTCTTGCCGGAGCCGGACGGCCCGAGCAGTGCCATCACCTCGCCCGGCGCGACGGTGAGGTCGAGCGCGTCGAGGACGACGGTGCCGTCGTAGGCGACCGTGACGGAGTCGAACCGGATGCTCATCTCACCGTTCTCCCCGCAGCAGGGCCGGGAGGGCGGTGACGGAGTCCAGCACGTGGGTGGCGCCGGCAGTGTGGAACTCCTCGTCGCCGTGGGCGCCGGTGCGCACCCCCGCGACCAGGCCGGCGCCGGCGCGCAGGCCGCTGAGCACGTCGTAGGAGGTGTCGCCGGCGACGGCCACCTGGTGGACGGCGTCGGCGGCCTTGGTCCGCAGGAACGCCTCCAGCACCATGTCCGGGTACGGCCGCCCGCGCCCGCCGGCGTCGGCCGGGCACAGGGTCAGCGGGACCAGGTCGCGCCAGCCGAGCGCGTCGAGGATCGCGTCCTGGGTGACCCGGGCGAAGCCGGTGGTCAGCACGACGGTGCGGCCGTCGGCCCGCAACTGCTCGATGGCCTCGCGGGCGCCGGGAACGGGGGCGACGAGCCCGCCGTCGACGAGTTCTCCGTACGCCTGCTCGAAGGCGGCGTTGGCGCGCCGGGCGTCCTGCTCGGTGCCGAACAGGTGCCGGAACACGGAGATCTTCGACTCGCCCATGGTGGCGCGGACGTAGGCCAGCTTCCCGGCGTGGTCGGCGGAGCCGGGCTCGACGCCCAGTTCGGCGGCGGCCGCGGCGAAGGCACGCTCGACCAGGCCGCCGTCGGCGACGGTGGTGCCGGCCATGTCCAGGACGATCAGCCGTATGTCGGGGACGGCCGGGGTGCCGGGCTCGCCGGGACGCCCGGGGGTGCGGCGGGTGGTCGTGTCGGTCATCGGGTCGTTCACCACTCCAGGTCGTTCGCGGTCTTCTCGGCGATCGCGGGCGCGCAGGTCATGCCGCGTCCGCCGGGCCCGGTCACCAGCCAGACCCCCTCGCGCACCTGCTGCCGGTGCACCACCCGCGCCGGGTCGGTGCACTGCGCGTACACCCCGGCCCAGCGGCGGCGGATCTTCGGCAGCGGCCGGCCGAGCAGGGACTCCACGACGCCGGTGAGGTGGTCGTAGGGGTCCTCGACGGTGTCGAAGGCGAAGGGGTGCTCGTACTCGTGGGTGTCGCCGATGGTCAGGCCGCCGTCGGCGCGCTGCACCATCAGCAGCTGCATGCGGTGCGCGGCGGCCGTCTCGGGCTGCGGCCGGCGGGCGTTGAGTTCGTCCAGCGCCGCGGAGGCGTACGCCGGGTAGTAGCGGAAGCTGTCGGCGTCCGCGACGGAGGTGGTCAGCGGCTCGCCCAGCGGGCCGGTCTGCATCATCTGCAGCCGCACCCGGCGCACCGGCAGGTCCGGGCCGGCCAGTTCCCGCACCAGCCCGCCGAGCCAGGCGCCCGTGCACAGCACCACCACGTCGGCGGTGTGCACGTCGCCGTGGTCGTCGCGCACGGCACTCCGGCCGACGACCTCGCGCACCTCGCGGCCGGGCAGGAACGTGTAGGCGGGGTGTTTGAGCAGTTCGGCGCGCAGGGCGCGCTGGGCGGTGCGCGGTTCGACGGCGGCGTCCCGCTCGCAGTACAGGGCCGCGTCGAACGACCCGCGCAGCGCCGGGTTGACGGCGCGGGCCTCCCCCGGGGTCAGCAGCTTGTAGCCGCGGGCGGCGGCGTCCGGGCGGGCCACGGCCGCCTCGGCGACGGCGTGCTCCAGATCGCCGCGCACCGGGGTGAGGGAGCCGTTGGCGCGGAAGCCCAGCGCGGGCACCCGGCCGCCGATCTCCTCCCACAGCTCGCGGGCGCGCAGGGCCGTCGAAAGCTCCTCGCCGCCCGCGCGGCCGCTCACCCAGATCTGCCCGAAGTTGCGCAGCGAGGCGCCGCGGGCCTCGGCCTCGCGCTCGATCTGCACGACCTCATGGCCGCGTTCCACTGCCTGCCAGGCGTGCAGGGTGCCCACCACGCCGGCTCCGACGATTGTCACTTTCACGACGGCAAAGTTCCTCTCGAACGGCGAACCGGAAGAGTCCGGCTGACAACGAGAGCCTGAACGAGCCATCACGATTGGGCTAGACCCGTTATCCATTCGTGATACATCCCCTCGGGGAGGGGATGGTGCGTCTCTCAGCCCCGCAGGCGCGTGGTGAAGGAGAACCGGTCGCCCCGGTACAGGCTGCGCACCCGCTCCAGCGGGCGGCCGTCGGTGTCCCGGGAGACGCGGTGGATCAGCAGCATCGGCAGCGCGGGCGGCGTGCCGATGAGCAGCGCCTCGCGCGGGGTGGCCAGCACCGTCTCGATGCGTTCGTCGGCGTCCCCGAAGGAGACGCCGAGGCCCTCGAGGTAGCCGTAGAAGGAGGAGTCCGGATCGAAGTCGGCGTCCAGGCGCGGGACGCGGGCGACGGCCACGTACGTGCTCTCCAGGCCGACCCGCTCGTCGTCCGCCAGCAGCACCCGCTCCAGGTGCCACACGGGCTCCCCCCGGGTCAGCCCGGTCTCGGCGGCCAGCGGCTCCGGGCAGGGGAAGCGGTCCAGGGTGACGAGGGTACGGCCGGGGGTACGGCCCTGACGGCGCACGCCCTCGGTGTAGCTGGCCAGCGACAGCGGCTGCTCCAGCTTGGGCCCGGCGACCACCGTGCCCCGGCCGCGGCGCCGCAGCCTGCCCTCCAGCACCAGCTCGCGCAGCGCCTGCCGCACGGTCTCGCGGGCGACGCCGTACTCCTCGGCCAGCTCACGCTCGGTGGGGATCGGGCGGCCCTCCCCCAGTTCGCGCACGTGGCGGTCGATCCTCGCCTTCACCGCGTAGTACTTGGGGATCCGGCCGTGCTCCGGGATGCCGGAGCGGACCGGGGCGCCGGGGGCCTGGTCGTTCGGGTAGTCCACGCAGGGATCGTGCCAGACCGGCCCGCCGGCGTCACAAGCGCGTCCCGCCCGGGGGTCAGCGGGCGCCGGCGAACGGGTCGGCCTTGACGACCTTCAGGCTGATCTTCCAGCCGTCCGCCGTCTCCCGGAGGCCGGAGGCCGTGATGTCCGTCGTGGTCGGCCATGTGGTGCCCGGCCACACGCCGTCGGCCTTCTCGGTCACCGAGAACGGGGACTTCCGCGCGCCGCCCACGACCGTCACGGTGACGGTGTACGTCATCCGCTCGTCCCCGTCGTTGTGAATGGTCAGCGGTACGACCTCACGTCCCGACTCCAGGCGGGGGGTGTACGCGACGACCTCCCCGTGCGCCGCCGTGGCCGCGGGCTTGCCGAACCCGTCATCGCCGGGATCCGGGACAGCGGTGCCGGCCGGGCTGACGGGGTCCCCGCCGGGGGCGGCGGCCGCGCGCTGGGCGGCCGCCTCTCGTGCCGCCTCGCCGAGGTCCCCGGCCGTCTTCGACGGCGTGGGCGCTGCCTCGGCACCCGCCGAGGACCGCGGCGGGGAGGGCGCGTCGGCTTTTCCGCCTCCCTGGGTGGCGCAGGCGCTCAGAGCGAGCGTCCCCGCTGCCATGGTCGCCAACAGGACGCGTGCGGGAACCCGGGCCTGGCCGGGCAGGTCGTCAGTCACGGGTGAACCGTCCCCTGTGTGTCAAGCGCCGGCGCCCGCGACCTGTGCGTGGGGCTCGTGCGTGCGGGTCTCGGAGAAGGCGCGCAGCAGGGGCGCCCGACGCCGGGTGTCCGCGTCAGCGCGGGCGGCCTCGTAGACCTGGCCGATGTGCAGCAGCTCGGGTTCGGCCAGGTGGTCGCCGATGAGTTGCATGCCGATGGGCAGGCCGTGGTGGTCCTCCCCGACCGGCAGGGACAGGGCGGGCAGGCCGGTGATGTTGGCCGGCGAGGTGAGCCGCAGGAGGCCGTCGGTGATGTCTTCCGTGTGTCCGTCGTTCCACCGCATCACGGCCTGCGAACGCGGAGGCGCCGTGCAGGCGACGGTGGGTGTGGCGAGCACGTCGATGGTGGTGAACAGCTCGCGCCATGCCTCCCTGATGAGGCTGCGGCTTCGCTGTGCTCTCAGATAGGCGTCGGCCGTGATCATCCGTCCGGCCTCCAGGAGGGTCCGCAGACCGTCGCTGAAGAGCTCCGGGTGGTGACGCAGGTGATCGTCGTGCGCCGCTGCCGCCTCGGGGGCGACATGGCCCCACAGCGTGGGGATCACATACGGGGTGAGGGGCACGGTCACGTCGACCGCGGTCGCTCCGAGGTCGACGAGCCGGGCCGTCGCCCGGCGCACCGCGTCCGCCACGTGTGGTTCCACGTGGTCGAAGAAGTAGTTCGCGGGGACCCCGACCCTCACGCCCCGGAGGTCCTCGGTGCCCTTGCCGAGCCTGGGCGGATGCGGTGAGACGACGCTCGCCGGGTCCCGCGGATCCCGGCCGGCGATGGCGTGGAGGACCAGGGCCGCGTCCTGGACGCTCCGGGTGAGGGGGCCGACGTGGTCCATGGACCAGGACAGGGGGGCCACGCCGAAGCGGGAGACCACCCCGTAGGTGGGTTTGAGGCCCACGAGCCCGTTGAACGACGCGGGGACGCGGATGGAGCCGGCGGTGTCGGTGCCCAGGGCGAAGGTGGCGGAGCCGACCGCCACGGCGGCGGCCGACCCTCCGCTGGAGCCGCCGGCGATCCTGTCGCGCGCCCAGGGATTGGCGGTCTGGGGGGTGACGAGACCGTAGGCGAACTCGTGCATCTCGGTCTTCCCGACCAGGATCGCGCCGGCCGCCGTCAGACGGTCCATGACCGCGCTGTCCTCGGCGGCGACCCGCTCGGCCCACACGGAGGAGCTGGCCGTGGTGAGGACGCCGGCGGCGTCGATGTTGTCCTTCAGCGCGAAGGGGATGCCGTGCAGCGGGCCCAGGGAGCGGCCCGCCATCACGTCCCGCTCCGCCTGGGCCGCCCTTGCCCGGGCGACCTCGGCCGTGCGGGTCACGAAGGCGTTGAGGGCGTCCTCGGTGTCTGCCGCCCGTTGGAGGACGGACTCGGTCAGTTCGACCGGGGACAGCTCCTTCGCGGCGATGGCCCGGGCAGCGGCGGCTGCGGTGAGTTCGTAGGGCTGGGTCACCGGAGTCTCCCGGTGCCGCCGCGGCCGGTGACGGTGAAGACGGGCGCCGGTGCGGTTCCGGTGAGGTCCAGCGCGTCCAGGGTCCTGATGATCCCCGTGATGCGGGCCGCCAGCTCCGCGGCCCGGTGCTGCGGGAGGTCTGCCTCAGGCTGGTCGCCGGAGGACGTTCCTGGGGCGCTGCACGAGGGCGACGGCATGGGTGTGTCCTCTCGGAACTTCGTGCGACGGACGTCGTCGCCGGGCGGCTGAGGTGCCCGACGCCCCTGCTGACGGGGGATGGACTCACAGGGACGTCGGGCGGTCTCGAAGGCGCCGGCCGGCGGCGGTGCCGCCGGCCGGCTCGGTGGTGCTACACGTCGAGGGTGACGTCGTACGACTCGAGCCAGGCGTTGAGCGACAGGGGCACCTCGAGGTCGATCCGGGTGATCTGCGTGCTCTCGGCACTGACGGGCCGGGTCAGCCGGTCCTTGACCCGGCCGAGGTCCAGCAGGGGCAGGATGGGCGCGTCGCCGCTGGAGAGGACTTCGGCGAACCGGTCGCGCAGCTTCTTCTCGTAACCGGAGTCCTGGGTGCTGGGGTAGGGCGCCTTGACGCGTTCGGCGATGGACTGCGGGAGCACGTCGCGCGTGGCGGCGCGCAGCAGGCTCTTCTCGCGCCCGTCGAACTTCTTCATCGACCAGGGAGCGTTGAAGACGTATTCCACGAGCCGGTGGTCGCAGAAGGGGACCCGGACCTCGAGGCCCACGGCCATGCTCATGCGGTCCTTGCGGTCCAGGAGCGTGTTCACGAAGCGTGTGAGGTTGAGGTAGGACAGCTCCCTCATCCGCTTCTCCAGTCCGCTCTCCCCGGGCAGTACGGGGGTTTCGGCGATGGCGGTGTGGTAGCTGTCGCTGCGGCGGCCCGGTATGTCCAGCCGGTCGAGCAGGGAGGTGTCGAAGAGGGGGGTGCCGTCGTAGAACGGTCCGGGTGTGCTGGTGAGCCAGGGGAAGGTCTCGGCGGTGAGGACCTCGGGGTCGTGGAACCAGCTGTAGCCGCCGAAGAGTTCGTCCGCCGACTCCCCGGACAGGGCGACGGTGGAGCGCTGGCGCACGGCCTGGAAGAGCAGGTAGAGGGAGGGCCACAGGTCGCCGTACCAGACGGGCGGCAGGTCGGTGGCGGCCAGGACGGCGGCCCGCACGGCGGGGTCGCTGAGGTCGTCGCTGTCGAGGAGGATCTCCTTGTGGTCGGCCTTGACCAGTTCGGCCAGGTCGCGCACGAAGGGGGCGTCCGGGGTGCTGCGCAGCGGGTCGGGGACGAAGTTCTCGGCGGCGCCGACGAAGTCGACGGAGAAGGACCGTACGGGTCCGGCCCCCTGGTCCTTGAGCGCCTTGGCGGCCAGGGCGGTGACCGCCGAGGAGTCCAGGCCCCCGGACAGCAGGCTGCACAGCGGAACGTCGGAGATGAGCTGCCGGGAGACGATGTCCTCGAGCAGTTCGCGCACCGTGCGGATGGTCTGGTCCAGGGAGTCCGTGTGCTCCTTGGCTTCCAGCGCCCAGTAGCGGTGCTTGGTCAGTCCCTGCCGGCCCACGCGGACGAGGTGACCGGGACGGACCTCGAACATGCCGGTGAAGATGGCGTGTTCGGGGGTCTTGACCATGTCGAGTATCTCGCTGAGGCCGTCGGCGTTGACGCGGCGGGGCACCTCGGGGTTGGCCAGGATCGCCTTGGGCTCGGAGCCGAAGAGGACGCCGTGGGGGGTGGGGAAGTAGTAGAGCGGCTTGACACCCATGCGGTCGCGGACCAGGAGCAGTTCCTCGCGGCGGGTGTCCCAGATGGCGAAGGCGAACATGCCGTTGAGCTTGGTCACGAAGTCCACGCCCCAGTGCAGGTAGGCGCGCAGGACGACTTCGGTGTCGCTCTGGGTCCGGAAGCGGTGACCGTGGGAGACGAGCTCGGAGCGCAGTTCCCGGTAGTTGTAGATCTCCCCGCTGAAGGTCAGGACGGCCAGGGCGCGGCCGTCGTCCTCCGCGAGCATGGGCTGCTTGCCGCCTTCGATGTCGATCACGGACAGCCGGCGGTGGCCGATGGCGGCGTGACGGTCCGTCCACAGGCCGCTGGCGTCCGGGCCGCGGCAGGCCATGGTCTGGGTCATCGCGTCCGCCGTCGCACGCTCGCGGGTCAGATCACGTTCGAAGTCCACCCATCCGGCGATTCCGCACATGTGTGATGTCCTCTCGTAGCTGTATTGGGGACCGGAGGTCTGCGATCGGCCGCCCGGACCGTTCGCGCTGCGGCAAGGTCCGGGCGTGCCAGGTCTTGGGGAGGGCCGGGGCGGGTCAGGCGTTGTCCGGCCAGGTCAGGCGTCGGGCGTAGTGGACCCATACGGCGATGACCATGAGGGCGGCCGTCATGCCGCCCAGGGTCATGACCGTCGAGGGCGAGCTGGCGTCGACGACGATTCCGCCGGTCAGGGCGCCGAGGGAGATCGTGGCCTGGAACGACGCGGTGAACATGACGGAGGCGGCCTCGGGGGTGTCGGGACTCGCCTTGGTGAACCACGTCTGGGAGGAGACGGGCACCGCCCCGTACGCCACGCCCCAGACGATCAGGAGGGCGACCGCTCCGGCTTTCCACTGACCCAGAACGGGCAGGAGCAGGGTGGCGGCGGCGATCATGCCGGCGGCGGTGCCGAAGGTGGCCCGCGGGTGCCGTGCGACCAGGGACCCGCCCAGGAAGTTGCCGAGGATGCCCGCCGCGCCGTAGATGAGCAGGAAGACGGTGATGAGCCCGGAGCCCGCGTCGGTGACCTGCTCGAGGAACGGGGTGACGTAGGTGTACGTGCCGAAGTGCGCCAGCACCACGAGAACGGTCAGGAGCAGGGCGAAGCGGGTGGCGACGCTGTTGAGCATGCCCCGCAGGACGCCCAGGCGGGTGGTCTGCCGCGGTGGCAGTGGCGGCGTGACGATCAGCAGCATGATCAGTACGCCGACGGTGAGGCCGCCCATGGCGATGAACGCGGTACGCCATCCGGCCAGGTCGCCGATGAACGTGCCGGCCGGTACGCCGAGCACGGAACCCAGGGGCACCGCGGAGAAGATCACCGCTGTGGCCCGGCCGACGGATTCGGCGGGGACCAGCCGTTCGGCCAGCGAGGCGCCGATGGACCAGAAGCCGCCGATGACGATGCCGACGATGACACGGGAGACCAGGACCAGCCAGTAGTCGGGGGCTACCGCTGCCAGGAAGTTGGCCGCGGCGAGCAGGACCATGAAGGCGCACAGCATCAGGCGGCGGTCGATCCGCGCGGTCGCGACCGTGACGACGGGTGCGGCGATCGCCGCGAGGAAGCCGGGCATGGTCATCATCAGTCCGGCCATGCCGTCGGAGATGGTGAAGCTCGCACCGATCTTCGTCAGAAGTCCGATGGGGAGGATTTCCGTGGTGACGATGGAGAAGATGCCCAGCATCACCGCGACGACGGCCAGCCATCCGATCACCGGGGAGCGGTGCGGTGAATCGGCCCCGCCAGGGTCGCGCGTGGTGGCGGTGGTGGATGCAGCCATGAATTCCGTCCTGTGATGAGTGTGCTGTTGCCTGATCAGTTCAGCAGGCGCGGCGGGGCGAGGGCTGGCAGATCTGCGACATGAGCGCCGTCGCGAAGGGTGGCGTCGCAAATCCGCTCATCGGCGTCCCCGCGGTCGTCGCAGGTCACCGGTTTGATGAGGGGGTTCCACGGCGAAGATCCGACGTCGCTCAGTTCATGCGCGACTTGGGCAAGTTCCTTCTGCGACGTACGCGCATTGCCGTACATATGTGCGCTGCGGGCGTACTCGTGTGCGACTTCGGCAAGATTGCGTTGACCGGTGCGGAGAGCCGGATGAGGGTGGGCCCCATGCCGATATCCGTGGCTCTACTTTTCCCTTCAATAGTTGCTGGATTGGACATCTCAGCAGCCCGTGAGGTTTTCGGTGTCGACCGTTCCGATCTGGTCGACCCGTGGTACGAATTCGCCGGCTGGGCCCCGGACGATGCCGAGAACTGCGATGCCTGCCGCGTGGAGCGGCTGTGGAGCACAGACCAGCTGCCGAAGGCGCACACCATCGTGGTGCCGGCCTGGCCGGACGTGCACGAGGAACCGCCGGCCGCCCTCGTCCGGGCGCTGCGGACCGCGCACGGCGCCGGATCCCGTGTCGTGGCCGTGTCGACGGGGGTGTTCGTACTCGCGGCGGCCGGGCTGCTGGACGGCCGGCGGGCGAGTGTGCACTGGGCGCACGCCGACGCTCTGACCGCCCGCTACCCGCAGGTCAAGGCCGACTCGGCCGCGCGCTACCTGGACGACGGCGACCTGCTCACGTCCGTGGGCGGCGCTGCCAGTCTCGAGCTCTTCCTGCACGTGGTCAGCCTTGATCACGGCAGTGCCGTCGCGAAGGCGCTGGCTCGCCGCCTGTTCGCCCCCTTCGCCGACCCGGGCACGGACGCCCCCGCGATCGCCGAGCACGAGACGGACCAGGTCCTCGCGCAGATCCTGCCGTGGGTCTCGGAGCATCTGGAGCACGAGCTGACCGTGGACGACATGGCCGAGCAGGCCCGGGTCAGCCGTCGCACGCTGACTCGCCACTTCCGCTCGCACACCGGTATGGCGCCGTTGCAGTGGGTGCTGTCGCAGCGGGTGCACCGGGCCCAGCGTCTGCTGGAGACGACGGCCATGAGCGTCGAACAGATCGCGACGCAGTGCGGGATGGGAACCGGAGCGACCCTGCGCCGGCACTTCAACCGGACCACGGGCCTGTCGCCGGACGCCTATCGTCGTTGGTTCCGTGCCACGGGGGCGGGAAGCCCGCCCGGCCGGGCCTGAGGCTGGGGGGCGGCCCCGAGTGCCGTGTGCTGCGCACCGTGCGCCGCCGGCGGGTGGCGCCGCCCCGCCCGCCGTTCACCGAGGAAAGGGAAGCGTGTGACGAACCAGCCTGCTCCGGCGCTGCCGGACGCCTTCTACTACGACCTGGGAAGCGGCCGTTACGAGAGCAGTACGGCCACGGCCGGCCCGTGGAGCCAGAAATGGCAGCACGGCGGTCCTCCGTCGGCGCTGCTGGGCCGCGCCATGGAGGAGCACGAACCGCGTGAGGGCTTCCACATCGCCCGCGTGACCGTGGAACTGCCGCGCCCCGTTCCCGTGGCTGACCTGCGGGTCTCGGTGCGGACCGTCCACGCGGGCCGGCGCGTCGAGCTGCTGGAAGGGGAGATCAGCTCGGACGCCGGTCCGGTGATGCTGGCCAGGGCCTGGCGGGTGGCCGCCAGTCCGGCCGACACGCCCGCGCTGCGGCCCCATCCGCCCGCGCCCGCGCTGCCCGGCGCCCAGGCCCCGCACACCATGGCGGGGGCGCATCTCGACGGCTACATCGCGGCCATGGAGTGGCGTTTCGAGGCGGGCGGGGGTTTCGACGTGCCCGGGCCGGGGGTGGCCTGGGCGCGGCAGCGGATCCCCCTGGTGGCGGGGGCCGCGGACACCGCGCTCACCCGCGCGCTGACGTTGGCGGACAGCAGCTGGGCCGTCGCGTTCGAGCTGGACCACCACCGCCGGCTCGTCATCAACACGGACGTGACGCTGGCGTTGCACCGGCCGCCGGCCGGGGCGTGGCTGTGCGTGCGCTCGGCCACGGCCGCCAGCCCCGGCGGGTCGGGGCTGGCGGTCGGGCAGTTGCACGACGAGAGCGGCGAGTGCGGCCAGGTGACGCAGACACTGCTGGTCAATGAGCGGTGAACGGGGGGCGGCCCGCGCCGTGCGCACGGGCCGCCCCGCCCACCGCCGGCGGTTTCCGCCCGGCGTCCTAGCCGGGCCAGGAGACCAGCAGCTTGCGCGGGCCGCGGAAGGAGACGTTCGCGGGGAAGTCGAAGTCCTGGTCCTCGACGACCTGCATGCCGGGGGCGCGCCGCGCCAGGAGGTCGAGTGCGATGCGGGCCTCCATGCGGGCCAGGGCGGCGCCGATGCAGTAGTGGATGCCCTGGCCGAAGGCGAGGTGCTTGCGGGAGTCCTCGCGGTGGATGTCGAAGGCCTCGGGCTCCTCGAAGTGGGCGGGGTCGCGGTTGGCCGCGCCCAGCAGCAGCAGGATCTTCGCCTGCGCGGGGATCTCGACGCCGCCGACCGTGACGGCCTCGGTGGTGATGCGCCGCCAGGCGGGGATGCTGCTGTCGTAGCGGAGCACTTCCTCGACCGCCTTGGGGATGAGGGAGCGGTCGGCGCACAGCTCCTCCCACTGCGCGCGGTTGGCCAGCAGCCGGCGCACGGCGTTCCCGGTGAAGCTGGTGGTCGTCTCGTGTCCGGCGAAGCTGAGGCCGTAGGCGACGTTGGTGATGTCCGCGATCGAGAGGCTCTCGGGATCCTCCCGGTGGATACGGACGAGGTCGCTCGTGAAGTCGTCGACGGGGTCGGCCGCGCGCTTGGCGACGAACTCCTCGCAGTAGCGCCAGTAGTTGACCATGTTGTTGGCGATGTCGCGCTGTTCGTCGGGGGTCGGCTTGCCCCAGCTGAAGGCGATGCGGTTGCCGCACCACGACTTGAGCATGTCCATGTCCTCATCGGGGAAGCCGATGAAGGTGAAGATCATGTAGGCGGGCAGGGGGTAGGTCAGCGCCGGGACGAGGTCCACGATCCCGGGCTGGATCTCGTCGACCAGTTCGGTGGCCTTGGCCCACACCTTGGGCTCGAGAACCGAGATCCGCCGGGCGGAGAACGCCTTCTGGTTGTGCCGGCGAATACGGGTGTGGCGAGGCGGGTCGCAGTCCGACATGACCGGATAGGCATGGAATCCGGCCTTGACGATGGTCTGGGCCTCCTGCGTCAGGGGGAACACAGGGCGCTGCCCGACGGCGGCGGAGAAGACGCGCGGGTTCATCAACGCGCTTTGGATGTCCTCGTACCCGGTTATCACCCACATGTCTATCGCCGGCGCATAGAAGGCGGGTCCTTCTTCACGCACGGCGGACAATATCGGGTAAGGGTCCTCGACGTAGGCGTCACCCAGCGGGTTGAAGCTGTGGTTTACCGGGCATGCCGTCATGTCCGTCATAACGAAACTCCCAGGGCTCGGCGGCCTTCAGTCTCACCCGCCGCCGACCGTTTTGAAAACCGGAAAATTCTGGGCATCAAGCGGGGTTTTTTATGTCTGAGCGAATAAGCCTGCGCCAGCTCGACTATTTCGTCGCGGCGGCCGAAGCGGGAACGCTGACCGGCGCGGCGGAGCTGCTGTACGTGTCGCCCTCGGCGGTGTCGGCCGGCATCGGCGAGCTCGAACACCGAGTAGGGGTGCAGCTGCTGCTGCGGGCCAGGGCCAAAGGGCTCACCCTGACGGCCGCCGGACGCCTCTTGCTGCCCCAGGCCAAGGCCCTGCTGGCGAGCAGCGAGCAACTGCGCGCCAGTGTGCAGGAGATGGGGCGCCGCCCGACCGGGCGTCTGGTGATCGGCTGTTTCACGACGCTGGCCCCGTTCCTGGTCCCGTGGCTGCTGGCGGAGTTCCCCTTCGCCCACCCCGGCGTGACCCTGGACTTCGTCGAGGGCTCCGCGACCACGTTGCAGCGGCTGCTCCGGGACGGGCGCTGCGAGGTGGCGCTGCTGTACGGGGTGGACGTGGACGACGGCATCGCGTTCGACAGACTCCACTCCGTCCAGCCGCACGTCCTCCTGCCGCAGGACCATCCGCTGGCGGACCGGGACAGTGTGCGTCTTTCCGATCTGGCCGGCCTCGACATGGTGATGCTCGACGTGCCGCCCAGCCGCCGCTACTTCAGCGACCTGCTCACCCGGGCGGGGATCGCTCCGGTGGTACGCCACAGCACGTCCAGCTTCGAGGTGGTCCGCGGCCTCGTGGCGCGGGGCGCGGGGTACTCCCTGCTCATCCAGCGCCCCGCCCTGAACGTCAGCTACGAGGGGCGGGCGGTGCAGGTGTGCCGGATCGCCGACGCGGTCGCGCCCCTCGACGTGGGACTGGCGCGTCTGGAGGGCGCGCACGTGACCCAACGGGCGGCGGCGTTCGCGTCGTTCTGCCGTGCCGGTGTCGCGCGGGCGCCCTGGACGGGGGCCGCGGCGGCGCACGAGACGCCGCAAGGTTGATGTCGTAAACCTGCCAGCCCTCGCGGGGGCGGAGACTCAGGATGGGCCCATGCATGAGAATGCGGAACACTGCGTCCGGGCGGTGCAGTCCAAGGACGCGCGGTTCGACGGCTGGTTCTTCACGGCGGTGCTGACCACGAAGATCTACTGCCGGCCCAGCTGCCCGGTGGTCCCGCCCAAGCCCCGGAACATGGTCTTCTACCCCAGCGCGGCGGCCGCCCAGCAGGCGGGGTTCCGGGCCTGCAAGCGCTGCCGTCCCGACGCCACGCCGGGCTCGCCCGAATGGAACGTGCGGGCCAGTCTCGCCGCGCGCGCCATGCGGCTGATCAAGGACGGCATCGTGGACCGGGAGGGCGTGCCCGGCCTGGCGGCCCGTCTGGGGTATTCGACGCGCCAGGTCGAACGGCAGTTGCAGGCGGAGGTCGGAGCCGGGCCCGCTGCCTTGGCGCGTGCCCAGCGCGCCCAGGCCGCCCGTCTGCTGATCGAGACCAGCACGCTGCCGATGGCGGAGGTGGCGTTCGCGTCAGGATTCGCGTCCATCCGCACGTTCAACGACACGGTGCAGAGCGTGTTCGGCATGACGCCCTCCGAACTGCGCCGTCGCGGCCGTCCCTCGGCCACCGCGGGGGCGGTGGCCCTGCGTCTGCCGTTCCGTTCCCCGTTGTGCCCCGACAGCTTGTTCGGGCATCTGGCCGTCACGGGCGTGCCGGGGGTCGAGGAATGGCGTGCCGGTGCGTACCGTCGCACGCTGCGGCTGCCTCATGGGCACGGCATCGTCGAACTGAGGCCGACGGGGGCGTCGTACATCCAGTGCACGCTCCATCTGTCCGACCTGCGCGACCTGACCATCGCCATCAACAGGTGCCGGCGGCTGCTGGACCTCGACGCCGATCCGGTGGCCTACGGCGAAGCGCTGCACGACGACGACGTGCTCGCCCCGCTGGTCCGCAAGAGCCCGGGCCGGCGCATCCCGCAGACGGTCGACGGCGCGGAGTTCGCGATCCGCGCCATGCTGGGGCAGCAGGTGTCCACGGCCGCCGCCCGCACGCACGCCGCGCGTCTGGTGCGGGCCCACGGCGATCCCGTGCTGGACGAGACGGGGGGTCTGACGCATCTGTTCCCCTCCCCCGCCGCCCTGTCGGCCCTCGACCCGGCCGCCCTGGCCCTGCCGCGTAAACGCAGGGACGCCGTGCTCGCCGTGGTCGACGCGCTGGCGTCGGGGCGTCTCGACCTCGGCGCGGGCAGCGACTGGCAGGAGGCCCGCGCCAGGCTCGGCGCGCTGCCCGGTGTGGGGCCGTGGACGGTGGAGACGATCGCCCTGCGCGCCCTGGGGGATCCCGACGCCTTCCCGGTCACGGACCTCGGTGTCAAGCTGGCCGCCGCCGCCCTGGAGCTGCCGGGCACACCGGCCGCGCTGCTGCGCCGCGCCCGGGTGTGGCAGCCGTGGCGCGGCTACGCCGTGCAGTACCTGTGGGCCACGGGAGATCACCCCATCAACGAGATGCCCGCCGGCGACATCACCTCGCCGCCCCCGTCGGCGCACCGCACGCGCAACGCGTGACGGCCGGCGCGGGGCCGCGCCGGCCGTCACCCGCGTCGTGCCTGCGACGCGGCGGCACTCAGGTGGTCAGGTCCACGAAGTGGGCCCAGGAAGGACGGACCACCTCGCTGATCCTGTGCAGCACACCGGGGGAGACGACGCTGTCGACCGTCAGCGCGACGGCGGCCTCGCCTCCTTCGGTGTCCCGCGCCACCTGCATCACGGCGATGTTGACTCCTGCCTCGCCGAGGATCCGTCCGATGGTGCCGATCATGCCGGGCACGTCCTTGTACTGGAGGAACAGCATCCGGTCGGTGATCTCCAGCTCGATGTCGTAGTCGGCGATCCCGGTGAGTCTGCGGATGTTCCTCGGCCCCGACAGGGCCCCGGAGACCGCGAGCGCACGGCCGTCGGCCAGGGTGCCGCGCAGGGTGATCTGGTCGGTGTGGGACGCGCTCTCGGAGCTGGTGAGGAAGCGGACCGCGCCGATGCGCTCGCGTGCGACGAGGGGGGCGTTCACCAGGGTGACCCGCCGGCCGTCGGCGAACATGCCCGTGAGCACGCCCCGTTCGAGCACGGAGACGTCGTGCTGGGTGACCGGGCCGTGCACCTCGACGTCGAGATCCACGGGAGGCTGCCCACCGGCCAGGGCCGTGAAGATGCGGCCGAGGTCGCCGGCGAGCGGGAGGAAGCGCGTCACCTCGGCGAGGGGAGCGGTGACGTGCAGGTTGACGGCGTCGGGAACCAGCTCTCCGGCGAGGGTCCGCCGGACGGCGTGCGCGACCGTGGTGCCGGCCCTGTCCTGGGCCTCGACGGTCGAGGCGCCCAGGTGCGGAGTGCACACGACGTTGTCGAGGGCCGGCAGGGGCGAGTCGGTGCAGGGCTCGGTGGCGAAGACGTCCAGGCCCGCTCCGGCGACGCGTCCCTCCGTCAGCGCGGCGGCCAGGGCCTGTTCGTCCACGATGCCGCCACGGGCCGCGTTGACGATGCGCACGCCCGGCTTGACCCGTCGTAGCTCCTCGTGGCCGATGAGGCCGGTCGTCTCGGGCGTCCTGGGCAGGTGCACCGTGATGAAGTCGGACGCGGCGAGGAGTTCGTCCAGCGTCACCGGCTTCGCGCCCGCCTCGGCCGCCTGGGACGGGGACAGGTAGGGGTCGTAGGCGATGACCCGCATGCCGAAGGCGCGCATGCGGTAGGCGACCAGCCGTCCGATGCGTCCGAGGCCCACGACGCCCAGGGTCTTGTCCGCCAGTTCCACCCCGGTGTAGCGGCTGCGCCGCCACTGTCCCTGTTTCAGCGACGCGTTGGCCTGGGGGATGTGGCGGGCCACCGAGATGATGAGCCCGCAGGCGAGCTCGGCGGCGGTGACGCTGTTGGAGGCGGGGGCGTTGACCACGGTGACGCCGGCCCGTGTCGCGGCGTCGAGGTCCACGTTGTCGAGGCCGGCCCCTGCCCGTCCGACGACCCTGAGGCGGGGGGCGGCGGCGAGTACTTCGGCGTCCACCCGGGTCGCCGAGCGCACGAGGAGGGCGTCCGCGTCGCGCACGGCCGCCAGCAGCCCTGCGCGGTCGGCGCCGTCGCAGTGGCGGATCTCCACCTGGGGGCCGAGCGCGTCGATGGTGGCCGGCGCGAGGGCTTCGGCCAGGAGCACGATGGGGGTTGTCATGGGGCTCGATTCCGGTAGGAGGACGGCGGTGGGCTCTCAGGAGGCGGTGGTGCGCTCGGGTTCGCCGGCCACGGAGGGGTGGTCCGCCTCGAGCGGGGGCTGGGAGCTGGCTCCGCCGGGGGCGCCGACGGTCGCGAAGACGTCCCGCTCGACGCCGAGGTAGTTCGCCCAGTGGTCGGGCAGGTCGTCCTGGTAGAACACGGCCTCCACCGGGCAGACCGGTTCGCACGCGCCGCAGTCCACGCATTCGTCGGGCTGGATGTACATCTTCCGGGGGCCTTCGTAGATGCAGTCGACGGGGCATTCCTCGATGCACGCCTTGTCTTTGACGTCGATGCACGGCTGCGCGATGACGTAGGTCATGGGGTCACTCCTTGACGGTCCAGGTGTCGGTGCCGGCGAGCAGCGCCGCGAGGTCGCCCTTGCCGTCACGTTCGACGGCGGCGTCGAGCTGGCCGGCCATCTGCGTGTCGTAGTCGGGCCGTTCGACCTGGCGCAGGACGCCGATCGGTGTGTGGTGCAGGGTGTGCGGGTCGGCGAGGCGGGACAGTGCGAAGGCGGTGCTGGGGTCGGTCTCGTGCGCGTCGTGCACGAGGACGTCGGCCTCGTTGCCGGCGGTGACGGGGACCACGCGCAGCCGGCCGGTGGCCGCGTCACGGACGACGCCCTTGCCGCCCGCGTGGCCGAACCGGATCGGTTTGCCGTGCTCCAGACGGATCACCGCTTCCTGGGCGCTCTGCTTGTCCTTGAGGGCGGCGAAGGCGCCGTCGTTGAAGATGTTGCAGTTCTGGTAGATCTCCACCAGCGCGGTGCCCTGGTGGACGGCGGCCCGGCGCAGCACGTCGACCAGGTGCCGGCGGTCGGAGTCGAGGGTGCGGGCGATGAAGGTGGCCTCGGCGCCGATGGCCAGGGAAGCCGGGTTGAACGGGGTTTCGAGGGATCCCATCGGCGTGGATTTGGTGATCTTCCCGGTTTCCGAGGTCGGCGAGTACTGCCCCTTGGTCAGGCCGTAGATCCGGTTGTTGAACAGCAGGATCTTCAGGTTGACGTTGCGGCGCAGGGCGTGGATCAGGTGGTTGCCGCCGATGGACAGCGCGTCGCCGTCGCCGGTGACGACCCACACGCTCAGGTCGGTGCGGGAGGTGGCGAGGCCGGTGGCGATGGCGGGCGCACGACCGTGGATGGAGTGCATGCCGTAGGTGTTCATGTAGTACGGGAAGCGGCTGGAGCAGCCGATCCCCGACACGAAGACGATGTTCTCCCGCGCCAGGCCCAGCTCGGGCAGGAACCCCTGCACCGCGGAGAGGACGGCGTAGTCACCGCAGCCGGGGCACCAGCGCACCTCCTGGTCGGACTTGAACTCCGTCGCGGACTGCCTGGTCTCGGCCCTGGGCACCAGGGGCAGCGGGTCACTTGGCATGCAGGGCCTCCCGCAGGGTCGTGGCGAGTCGTTCCGCGCTGAAGGGCATCCCGGTCACCTGTGTGTGCGCGGTGACGTCCTTCAGATACGTGGCGCGCAGCAGTGCCGACAGCTGTCCGAGGTTCATCTCGGGGACCAGGACACGGCGGTAGCGGGCGAGGACGGTGCCGAGGTTGCGGGGCCGGGGATTGAGGTGACGCAGATGTGCCTGCGCGATGCGCTCGCCCTCGCCGCGCAGCCGGCGTACGGCGGCGGTGATGGGTCCGTAGCTGGAGCCCCAGCCCAGGACGAGGAGTCCGGCGTCGTCGGTGGGGTCGTCGACGAGGAGGTCGGGTACGCCGATGCCGTCGATCTTCGCCTGGCGGACGCGGACCATGTGGTCGTGGTTGGCGGGGTCGTAGGAGATGTGGCCCGTGCCGTCCTGTTTCTCGATGCCGCCGATGCGGTGCTCCAGGCCGGGTGTGCCGGGCACGGCCCAGGGGCGGGCGAGCGTGTCGGGGTGGCGTTTGTAGGGCCAGAAGACCTCGGTTCCGTCGTCGGTGGTGTGGTTCGGCCTGACCGCGAACTGCTGGCGCAGGTCGGGCAGTTCGTCGGGGCTGGGGATCTTCCAGGGTTCGCTGCCGTGGGCGAGGTAGCCGTCGGACAGCAGGAAGACCGGTGTGCGGTAGGTGAGGGCGATGCGGGCGGCTTCGATCACCGTGTCGAAGCAGTCGGCCGGGGTGCGGGGGGCGACGACGGGCACGGGGGCCTCTCCGTTGCGGCCGTACATCGCTTGCAGGAGATCGGCCTGTTCCGTTTTGGTGGGCAGCCCGGTGGAGGGGCCGCCGCGCTGGATGTCGATGATCAGCAGGGGCAGTTCGAGGGAGACGGCGAGACCGACCGTCTCCGACTTCAGCGCCATCCCCGGACCCGAGGTGGTGGTGACGGCGAGGGATCCTCCGAAGGCGGCGCCCAGCGCGGCGCCGATGGCCGCGATCTCGTCCTCCGCCTGGAAGGCGCGCACGCCGAAGTTCTTGTGGCGGCTCAGCTCGTGCAGGATGTCGGAGGCCGGGGTGATGGGGTAGGAGCCCAGGTAGACAGGGAGGTCGGCTCGTCTGCCGGCGGCGATCAGGCCGTAGGACAGGGCGAGGTTTCCCGAGATGTTGCGGTAGGTGCCGGGCGGGAAGGCCGTGGCCGCGGGCGGGACCTCGTAGGAGGCCGCGAAGGTCTCGGTCGTCTCGCCGAAGTTCCAGCCCGCGCGCAGTGCGGCGATGTTCGCCTCGGCGAGGTGGGGGCGCGTCGCGAACTTGCGCCTCAGGAACGTCTCGGTGCCGGTCGTGGGGCGGTGGTACATCCACGACAGCAGGCCGAGGGCGAACATGTTCTTGCACCGGTCCGCGTCCTTGCGTGACAGCGCGAAGTCCTTCAGGGCCTCGGTGGTCAGCGCGGTCAGCGGTACGGCGTGCGCGTTGAAGCGGTCCAGGGCGCCGCTTTCGAGCGGCGAGGCGCCGTAGCCGACCTTCTGCAGCGCGCGGGGGGTGAACTCGTCGCTGTTGATGATGATGTCCGCGCCGGCCGGCACGTCGGGCAGGTTGGCCTTGAGCGCCGCGGGGTTCATGGCGACCAGCACGTCGGGGGCGTCGCCGGGGGTGAGGATGTCGTGGTCGGCGAAGTGCAGTTGGAAACTCGAGACACCGGGAAGGGTCCCGGCGGGAGCCCGGATCTCCGCGGGGAAGTTCGGCAGGGTCGACAGGTCGTTGCCGAAGGCCGCCGTCTGCGAGGTGAAGCGGTCGCCGGTGAGCTGCATGCCGTCGCCGGAGTCGCCGGCGAAGCGGATGACCACCTGGTGCAGCCGGCGCGTGGGCTTGGGGCGGCGCGCCGCGGCGGCGGGCTCAGGCATGACTCGCTCCGGGCCGCACCCGCGGGGCGGGCCGGGAGGCCGCCGGGGCCTTCTCGGTCCAGACGTCCGCTCCCCACTGCCCGGCGAGGAGGACCGTGCCGGCGGTGGGGTCGGGGGCGGACGCGGGCACGATCAGTGCCACCCGTGGCTGTGCGGCGTCGGTGACCGCGCTGTCCGGAAGGCCGACGACGAGGAGGTCCCCCACGGTGGCGGCGGGTGCGTCCACGGGCCCTGTCAGGTGGCCGGCGGGACGGGCAGGGGCCTGGAGGAGCTTTTCGTACAGCCGCACGGTGGCGGGGAAGCCGGTCTCGGCGACGGCGTGCCGCGGCAGCAGTCGCAGGCCGGTCTCCCGCGGCTGCGGACGTGCGGTGCCGGGCATGGCCGTCCGTGGCTGCTCGCCGGACCAGGGCCGGTGTTCGACGAGTTCGGCCAGCGTTCCGTCGGGGTAGCGGACCCGTGCCCGCGCGCCGGGCAGGATCGGCTCGGGCGGTTCCACCACGGTGGTACCGGTGGCTTCGAGCAGGTCCAGCTGCTGCCCCAGGTGCGGCACGACGAGGGAGTAGCGCGTCTGCCGCTGGATCGGGGTGAAGGGACGACTGCTGGCGATGAGCAGGACGTTGCCGACGGCGGCCAGTTCCAGGCCCCCGAAGTCGGGGATGGGCATCCGCAGGTCGGCCGGAACGCCGAGGAGGCGCTCGTAGTAGCCGATGTGCTCGTCCAGGTCCGGCAGCGGGATCAGTGAACGGGCCAGCAGGCGCGGCCGGGTCAGGACGGAGGAGTCGGGGCGGGTGCGGAACCAGCGCTCGGGGTCGGCAGGCTGCGTGGGGCCGGGCATCGGTCAGCCTTTCTGCACGGGGTAGGAGGTCGAGGTCCACCAGGGCTGCACGGGGATGTCCCAGGCCGCGAACTCTTCGCTCACGAGGTGGTGCAGGTGGGCGGCGTCCCCGAAGTGCTCGGGCATGCCGGTCACGGTCACCGTCAGCTGCCGGCCGCTTCGCACCAGGCACAGTGAGGCCCTCAGGCGGGCTCGGTCCGGCAGGAGACCCGGCACGTTCATGGTGCGCAGCGCCAGGGAGTCCGCGGTGCGGCCGGCGAAGTGCAGCACGTCGTGGTCGACGTCGCCGAAGTTGGAGGCGACGACGTCGGTCTGTTGCGCTCCGGGGGTCTTGAGGGCCGCGGCGGCGCGGGACGGCAGCAGGTGCCAGAGGGCCTCGGGGACGAGGGTGGCGCTGTGCTGTCCGGAGTGCCGGAGCAGCTCTTTGGTGGCGTGCCGGGTGGGCCGCAGGTCCTGGTGGTTCGCGGCGCCGCCGGGCAGGCTCAACGGGACGACCACGAGTGCGTTGGCCTGTTCGTCGTCGGCGGAGCGGCGCAGGCTCATGGGGATGCCGACCTGTACGTCCTGGCGGTGCGTGCGCGGGACGTGGGTGCGTGTGAGGTTGGCGGCGATCTCCACGAGGAGGGTGTTGCTGGTGCCGTGGTGGCGCCGCGCGGCGGCCTCCCACGCTTCGGCCTGTGCCGTGACGATGGCCGTGGTGAAGTAGCGGGGCGTCGAGGCCGGCTGGGGGCCGGGGCCGGGTGCGGACAGGGTGGCGAGGGCCCGTAGGACGGCCCGTCGTTGGTGCCGTGGCTGGCGCAGCAGCCAGGACGCCGTCCGTGTCAGTGCCCGGGTGGTCTGCCCCAGCGCGTCGGTGAGGTCGCTGTCAGGGGGCTGCTGTGCCGGTGTGCGTGCGGCGATCGCGCGGAGCAGGCCCAGTCCGTCGCTCCGGAAGTGCGGGACGGTCAGCGAGACGAGGGAGCCGTCGCCGTAGGGGGCGGCCGCCAGACGCCACAGGCGGCTGGAGTCCGCCGGCAGGGGGGTGCGGGTCTGTGCGTCGGCCCAGGCGAGCGCGGTGTCCGGTGTCAGGGGCGTGCGGTCGATCGCCAGGGGGTGCGTGTTGGAGGCCATGACCCACTTGCGGCGGGCGGCGGGGACCGGGCTCCTGGCCGCGGTACGGCTGAGCAGGCCGCCGTCGAGGCGCTGCCATTCGGCGTACAGTTCGCTCTCGGGCAGCGGACCGGGCAGGCGCCACAGGACCTGGACGATGCGGGAGGAGCCCAGTGCCGTGGCGGCCTGGTGCAGCATTTCGTCGGTGGAGTTCAGACGCCACCGTGTCGCGCGCGTCATCGTTGCAGCGCCTCCAGGAGGTGGTCGGCGGCCTGGCGGCCCACGGCGGGGGCGATTTTGAACCCGCCCCCGTTCCAGCCGGCCGCGGTCACCAGTCCGCGCGGACGGGGCCGGCTGGTCACCGATCCGGGACCGCCTGCCGGCACCATCGCGTCGTAGGCCGTGACACCGCCGACGACGGCGGCGCCGGCGAGCTGCGGGAAGCGCTGCGCGACGACGGCACGGACGCGTTCCGCTTCGGCCGGGTCGACGCCGTCGCGGGTGCGGGCGGGTACGTCGGTGCGGGTCGAGGGAACGCCGGCCAGCACGGTGCGGTCCGTGTCCCATCGGCGCAGCCAGGCGCCTGTGGTGTGGTCGACCATGGTGGGCAGGCCGGTGGTGTCCTCGACGCGGAACAGGCAGTAGCTCACCGCTCTGGTGCGCAGCGGGAGGTGGACGCCGGCGGACGCCGCGAGGGGCGTGCTGCCCACGCCTGCGGCGAGGAGCACCGCGTCGGCGTGGACGTCCGCGCCGGAGGTCCGCACGCCCTGGACGCGCGAGGAGGAGTGCGTGAGGCCGAGGGCCCGGGCGCGGAGCAGGCGCAGTCCGGGGCCCGCGTCGCGGTGCAGGGCCTGGAGGGTCTCCGCGGCGGGCAGCCAGCCGGCCTGCGGCTCCAGCACGCCCACGACGTGGCCGGGGACGGTGAGCTGCGGGTGGCGCTTGACGATGTCGTCGGCGTCGAGGACGTCGACGGGGAGTCCGGCGCCGCGCACCGCCTCGATGCGGGGTGCGGCCCGGCCGAGATCACCCTCGTCGATCAGGGTGAGGCTGCCGTGCCGGCGGACGGCGGGCCAGGAGCCGTGCGGGCCGCGGGCCAGGTAGCGGGCGCAGCTTTCGACGGGCCAGGCGGCGTAGGCGCCGGCCGGGTCGAAGGCGCGTATCAGGCCGCCGGAGACGAGCGTGGCCGCGTCGGTGGCGGAGTCGTCGATGACGATGACGTCGGCGCCGTGGGCGGTGAGCCGTTCGGCGGTGGCCAGGCCGGTGATTCCGGCGCCGACGATGGCGACGTCCGCCCTCAGCGCCGCCGTCATCGCAACGCCTCGTGCGCGGGGCGGGGGAGGGAGGGTGCGGGGGTCGTCAGGAGGGAGTCGGCGATGTCCGAGGCGCGGGCGGACAGCATGGCCAGGGCGCCGGCGTCGCCCATTCCGTGGCTGGCCTCGCACAGGCCGTTCAGGTAGATCCTCAGCGGGCGGGAGGCGCTCTCGGGGGCCTTGAGTTCGATGGCGTAGTCGCGTCCCACCTCGGGGATGCCCTCCTCGTCGAGGGGGAGCCGGTGGGCTACGCCTTCGAGCAGGGGGTGGTAGCGCTCGTCGTCGGCGCTGATGCCGAAGTCCTTGAATCCGGTGGCGAGGATGACGACGTCCGCGTCGAGGCTGTCGTAGGTGTGGTGGTTGATTTCGCGCATGGTCAGGCGGTGGGGTCCGTGGCCGGAGGGGGTGTCGACCTCCGTGACCTCGGTGAAGGGGCGCAGACGGAGGCGGTCGGAGCCGATCAGGTCGTACTCGCGCTGCACGGTGACGAGACGGTCGATGACGTCCTGGTCGCAGGCGGCGTAGTTGATGGAGCGCAGGTCGGTGCGCAGCCGGCGTTTGACCGCCGCGGGCAGCGGGTGGAAGTAGTCGACGAATTCGGGCAGGAACACCTGGCGGCTGTAGGGGCTGGTGTCCTTGAGGCGGAACCCGATGCTGCGGTGGATGGAGGTCACCTCGCGCACGTTGGGCCGCTCCAGCAGGTTGAGCACGATCTCGATGGCGCTCTGGCTGGCTCCGATGACGGCGACGCGGATGTCCTGGTCGTTGAACGCGTTGATGGAGGACAGGTAGCGGGTGGAGTGGAACACGGTGTCGCCGAGGCTGGCGGGGAAGGGATGGGGGATGCGGGGGGAGCGCCCGGTCCCCAGGATGAGTGTCTGGCCGAAGTAGTGCCGGCCGTCCTGGGTATTGACGCGGAACACCTCGTTGCCGTCCTCGTCGTCCTGGAGCGTGAGCTGCGCGGCGCTCCGTCCGTAGTCGACCTGGTCGGCGAACGCGCCGGCGACCCAGGCGAGGTAGGCGCCGTATTCGCGGCGCAGCGGGAACTTGGCGTTGAGGTGGAGGTAGTCGGTCAGCGCTCCGCGGGAGGCCAGGTACTTGATGAACGTGTGGGGGCTGTCCTGGTTGCGCTGCATCGCGAGGTCGCGGAAGGGGTTGTTCTGGATGTCCGCGCCGGACAGGAGCTGTTCGTCCTGCCACTGGAAGCCGGGTGAGCGTTCGATGAAATGGGCGTCGCTCAGGCGTCCGACCTCTTCGAGGATCACGGCCAGGGAGAGGTTCGCCGGTCCGAACCCGATGCCCAGAATGGGGTGGACTATCTGTTCCATCGTTTGGTGTCCCTCGGCTTGTCGTGCGTGCAAAGGCGGCGGCAGGCACCTGCGGCGAGCTGCCGCAGGTGCCTGGAGCGGCCCTGCGGCGCCGGCAGGTTCTGCGCGTGGGGGGCTGCGCGATGCAGCGGGGCTGATCTGCGGTCAGGAGCTGAGCAGCGCCGTGTCGGTGATCTCGTTGGCCTCGTTGACGTGGACGACGCGGGACTTGAAGCCGATCCGCTCCTCGTCGTTGAGCTGGGCGTAGCTGATGATGATGACCTTGTCGCCGGGCTGGACGAGCCGGGCCGCGGCCCCGTTGATGACGACGTGTCCCTTGGGCGCCTGCGGTGACTCGTCGAGGATGGTGTAGGTCTCGAAGCGCGCGCCGTTGTTGATGTTGACGACGTGCACGAGTTCGTGGACGCCGATGCCGGCGGCTTCGAGCAGTTCCGGCGAGATGGTGATGGACCCGACGTAGTTGAGGTTGCTGTCGGTGACGGTCGCGCGGTGGATCTTCGAGTGCATGAACGTGCGCAGCATGGTGCGGCTCCTGTTCCAGGTATGTGATGTCGGTCGGTTGCAGCAGGTGGTGTGAGGGCGCGTTCCGCGGCCGGGGGCCGGGATCTCGGGCGGGCCTGTTACGGAAGGGAGTCCGTCAGGCCGGCGAAGGCGCCGGGGGGCCGGTCGTGGAGATCGGCGAGCAGCGGCGGGGCGGTCTCGGCCGTCGCGCCGAAGGCCGCGGTGATGTGCCGGCACAGGTCGGGGGTGAGCGGCCAGGCGAGCGTGCGCAGGCTCCACAGGAACTGGAGGGCGCCGCTGACGTCGGCCGGGTCGTCGGCGTCGAGGTTCTCGCAGCGCAGGGCGAGGACCTCGAGGTGCAGTGCGAGCGCTTCGGCGGCCTTGCGGATGGAGAACGACTCCAGTCGGTAGGCGTCCTCGAAGCGCTGCCGGGAGGCGTTCAGGGCGGTCGCCCACCACGCGGAGGGGTCGGTGTCGACGCGCCGGCCGGTCGCGGTTTCCGCGAGGGCGCCGCGGATCTTCGACAGCGGGGTGTCGAACCGTGTGGTGATCGTGGCGGCGGCCACGGGCTCGCTGAACTCCGACTGCTGGAGTTCGGGGCTGGTCAGGGACAGCACGAACCGGGTGCGGTCGCGGCCGACGCTCTCCAGGTACTCCCCCGCCCAGCGGACGTCTCCCTTGCTGGTGGAGAACTTGCGGCCCTCCAGCAGGTAGTACTGGTTGGTGAGGGTGCGTGTCCTGGTCGGTTCGACGGGCAGTCCGTGGCGGGCGGCGAGCAGGGACAGCGCCACGTAGACGAAGGCGTTGTAGAAGCCGTTGTCGATGCCGATGAACTGGACCAGTTCGTCGACGCTCTCCCGGCGGCCGCCGCGGGTCTGCCGGAGCCAGTAGACGTGGCCCACGTAGATCTCGGGCCAGGCGTTGATGGTCTGCCCGATCTGGCCGGCGCCGTCCCAGTCGACGGTGATGCCCCAGGTCAGCGGATAGGTGATCGGGATGTACGGCAGGGGGCCGGCGAGTGTCTGCTCGACCACGCGGGCCAGGTCGGGGCGCAGCCGTATGTCGGAGTCCTCGTACCAGTCGGTGAGCAGGGAGCGGTAGCGCTCCAGGTCCAGGACCCAGATGGAGACGGACCGGCGCGGTAGGTCGCCGCCCGTTCCACCGGTGGGCAGCAGCGCGCCGGGCAGGTTGTACAGGCCGCAGGCCTCGCAGACGCCGGCCCTGGCGTGGGCCAGGCAGGTGGGGCAGCGCCCGGTGACGAAGGCCTCGGCCTTGTAGGTGCCGGTGGCGGCGTCGTAGGGCAGGTCCACTTCGCGCCGGTCGAAGGCGCCGTTCTCCCACAGGCGGGTGAAGAAGTCCCGCACGAAGGCGGTGTAGTCGCCGTCCGGGCGTTCGAAGAGGTCGACGTCGACGGCTGCGAGGCCCAGGGTGCGGCTGATGCTGTCGTAGGCGTGCCGGATGAGCGACTCGGGGTCGGTTCCGATGCGCTCGGCCGTGGTGACGACGTAGGTCTGGTTGTCGTCGGTGCTGGTGCCGAAGGCCACGTCGTGCCCGAGGATCTTCTGGGAGCGGGCGCAGACGTCGCTGGCGAGCACCGGGCCGGCGAGGTGGCCGAGGTGGAGGTCGCCGTTGGGGGTGGGGGGAGAGAAGGTGACGTTGATGCGTCGCCGGCCTGAAGGGGCGTCGGTCATGCGGGAGGACCCCCTCAGTCGGTGGGCTGGAGCCAGTAGATGGACACGAACGTCAGCGGTTCGCTCGAACTGGTGTTGGTGACGATGTGATCGGTCCCGTGCGGGATGTAGATCACGTCCCCGGGTACGACCTGCCGCTCCTCGTCCCCCACCCGGGCGCGGCCCTGGCCGCTGACGAAGATGAACGTCTCGTCGGTGGCGTGGCCGTGCGGGGTGCTGGACTCGTCGGGCCGGATGGAGCACAGGGTGCTGTTCCACGGCGGGGTGACGACGCCCTCCCAGGGGTAGAGCTCGCGGATGTCACAGCCGTTCTTGCGGATCAGCTCATCGCCGGCGCTGGTCTTGACGTGCATGCGGTTCCTCTCGTTAGGGCGTCTGCCGCGCGGGGTGCTTGCCTCAGCCCAGGGCGAACAGGCGCTCGATGGTGTCGGGTGCGAACGATTCGGCGGGCACGTGGAAGGGCCCCTGGAAGGTGGCCAGCCGGGACCCCGCCAGGACGGGGTCGGTGGGCCACACCTCGGCGTAGGCCGAGCGCCGGGCCCTGCCCTGCGCCGTGAAGGTCATGTTCATCGTGGTGCGTACCGAGCCGGAGATCTCCAGGCGGCGCATGCGCTCCTTGCGCTCCTCGGCGTAGGACTCGAAGATCTTCACGTCCCAGGTGCCGGCGGTGCGCAGGCAGTCGCGGATCATGCGCGCGTCGCGCAGGGCGATGGACAGCCCTTGTCCGATCACCGGGTCGGACCAGCCCGCGGCGTCCCCGAGCAGCACGGCGCCGGGTACGGCGGGGGTGTCGGCCCATGCGTCGTTCATCGGGTAGAAGGCGCACACGGCGGTGGGGGTCGCCGCCGCGAACATCTCGCTGCCGGGGATGCAGTCGAGCTGGAAGGCCTGGAGGAACTCGGCATGACGGTTCGGGCCGGCGAAGCGGCCCTTCTGGCCGACGTCGTGCAGGAGGTAGAGGCGGGCGCGGCCCCCCTCCCGTGGGAAGACGAAGTACAGCAGGTCGTTCTCGGTGCCGATGGAGGTGACGTTGACCGGCCAGTCGTGCAGGTCCTCCACCAGCATTCCGCCGCCCAGCGAGTTGGGCGGTGTCTGCGTCAGCCCGATGCCCAGCTGGCGGCGCACCGTGGACATCCTGCCGTCCGCGCCCGCGATCAGCCGGCACGACACCTGGTGTTCCATGTCATTGAGCTCGTAGCGGACCGTGGGATCGTCCCCTGCGCTCACCAGGACGTCGCCGATTCCCCGCACGACGGTGGCGCCCGCCTCCTCGGCGGCGGTGGACAACGCTTCACAGGCGGCCGGGTGTCCCACATCGAGAACTCCGCGAATTCCGGGCAACATACGGTCGAGGTGCAGCGCCTTCGACTTCGCGGTTTCCGGATCGACGATCTCGTCGAAACCGATGAAACGGTCGACGTAGGTTCCGCCGGCTTTCAGAATGCATTCTTCGAGGCCCAGGTCGATGAGTTCCTGCACGCCCCAGCAGTTGATGACTTCGCCTCGTACTTTGTCGCGGTAGGAGGTCTGCCGCTCGAGGAGCATCACCTCGTACCCGTCGCCGGCCAGGGCTGCTGCCAGCGCGGATCCGGCTATACCACCGCCGACGACGACCACGTCGAAGCGCTCGGTTTCCGCCATCAATCCTCCTGTACGCCGTTATGAGGGCATGCCTGACATGGCTGACCGGAATCTCAGCCGAGTTATGCCGGGTGGTGACGGGTTAATCCTTGCTATTCCTACGGGCCCGCACGAGAGGTGTATGTGACATTCATCGTCCAGTTTGGGTCAGCGGGACCGTCCTCCGGCGTCATCGATGCCCGAACATTTCCTGACGCGCCGAATGCAGGGAGTTTCCTGCGCTGTCCGTCGGACGCGTCACCGTGCTGGCTGTGACGTGGGCCAGCCTGCCCCTTGCACCCGCGCCCGCCAACGGCGACTTGCTCAAGTGGGACGGGGGCTGTGGCGGGGGCGGGGGGCGGATGCGGGTGGCGCGGGCGGGGGGGGTGCGGGGGCTGCGAGCGGGGGGGTGCGGGGGCCTCAGGCGGCGGATGCGCGAGCCGCAGGAGGCGGATACGAGTGGCGCGGGCCGCGGATGCGGGGGGCGGATGCGCGAGCCGCAGGAGGCGGATACGAGTGGCGCGGGCCGCGGATGCGGGGGGCGGATGCGCGAGCCGCAGGAGGCGGATACGAGCGGCGCGGGCCGCGGATGCGGGGGGCGGATGCGCGAGCCGCAGGAGGCGGATACGAGCGGCGCGGGCCGCGGATGCGGGTGGTGCGGGCGGCAGGTGCGGGGGCCGCGAACGGCGGATGCGAGTGGCGCGGGCGGCGAATACGGGCGGGGCGTCGGGTGGCGGCGGGTGCGGTTCGGCCGGCACCGGCGCGGTCCTCGGGTGCCGTTCCCGGCACGGGTGCCGGGTGCCTGCGGACAGCACCGTGCGTGCCGGGAAGCGTTCACCGTCCGCACCGTGGGCGAGTCCTCGCGCGAGATCTCCGCCCCCGGTTGCCTGGCCCAGGCCGGCCGCCCGCCGGTGCCCGGACTCGGCGGTGTGCCCGCCGAGCGGCTGGAGGTGCGCCGCAGGCTTCGCGCGAGGGGGCGGGGGCGGCCGGCGCCGGCGCCGGCGCCTGATGCACGGCGCCCGGCCGAGGGGTCACGGCTCACGGCACCCGGCTCCAGGGCTCACGGCCACGACCCATGACTCACCAGCTCACGCCTCACAGCCCACCGCCCACGGCGCCCGACCGAGGACCCACGACGCCCGGCTCAGGGCTCACGACCCACAGCCCACCAGCTCACGGCTCACAGACCAGGGGTCACGGCGCAGACCCCACGACCCCCAGCCACGACCGGCGACTGACGGCACAGGGCTCACGACCCACAGCCCACCAGCTCAGACTCACGACCCAAAGCCCGAAGAACAGGCCCCACCGCCCCCCAGCCCACGGCACAGGCCCCCGAGCCCCCCAGCCCACGGCACCCGGCCCGCCGCCCGCCGCCCGTCGCTCACGGCATGATGCCGCGCAGCGCGAGGTTCCACATCTGCTCCAGCTGCTGGACCGCGTCCGGTTCGCGGGCGGCTTGCAGCGAGGTCCGTACGCGCATCTCGGTGCCGACCAGGAGGTAGGCCGCAAGGTGGGCCACCGCGGTCGGCTGGGTGCCAGCACGCAGCTGGCCCGTGCGCTGGGCGCGGTACGCCAGCTCCCCCACGGCCGGCAGCCAGCAGGACGCCCAGCCGAGGTCGTTGGCAGGCCGCTCCCGGGTCAGGCGCGCCGCGGACCGTACGGCCGTCTCGTCCTCCAGCAACCGCGCCAGCGAGAGGGTGAGCTCAACCAGCCGTTCGAGGGCGGGGCTGTGCCCCCGGGCGAAGTGCTCGACGACTCGCCGGATGGCCGTGCACCCTTCCGCCTGGACGGCGTCGGCCAGTTCGCTCTTGCTGCGGAAGTGGAAGGTGAGAGCACCGGTAGTGATGCCGGCCGTCTTGCACACCTGCACCAGGGACGTGCCGGCGTAGCCGTAGCGGTCGAACTCCGACGCGGCCGCCTGCACCAACGCGCGCCGTGTACGCGCTGCTCTTTCCTGCATCTGTGCTCCGGGACGCTATCTGGTTGTCTGGCGGCCACGGTCGCGTGCGCGGGCCTCCCTCAGGGCTGCGCGAGGGCTGCCGACCGGACTCACCACTGCGGCGACGCGGTCAGCGGCTGGCATCCCGCATCCCCTTGAACGATCATGCAACGGAACACCAAGCCTCGCGGTCACCTGGCCGTTGCCACAAGTCCAACTTCCCCACACGCTGAGCCGAGATGGCCTGTTTCGGCTCGCGCGCGCCCCTGTGGCCTTCCACTCTCGCGGTTTGTCCCCCAGCGCAATGTCCGATTCCCGACTCGCCAAAAACATAGTTGACTCAATTATTCTATGAGCTGCTCCCGAGAGAAGGGGTTGTCATGTCCTTGCTCTACCCGCCCCCGGTCGGCCCGCATGGCTCCGGCGACCGCCTGTCCACGTTCACGGACACCGTGTTCGCCCATCTGCAACGCGTTGACCAGAGGCGCTGGGGCCACGCCTACCTCCAGGGCCTGCTGACGGTCCCGGGCAAGAAGACCGTCCGGCGCCTGGCCGCGGCCTCCACGGCGTCCCCGACGGCGTTCCAGTCGCTTCAGCAGTTCGTCAACTCCAGTCCGTGGGAGTGGGAGCCGGTGCGGGACGAGTTGGCGCGCTGGAGCGACGCACGCCTGTCCCCACGTGCGTGGACCGTCTCCACGACGGTCGCGGCCAAGCGGGGCGATCACTCCTGCGGTGTGCACCGGCGCTTCGTGCCCCATCTCGGCCAGCACGTCAACGGCCAGATGTCGGTCGGGCTCTTCATGTCGGACGGCACGGCGGCGGTGCCCGTGGACTGGCGTCTGCACCTCCCCGAACGCTGGATGCACCCCCACCTGCGCCGGCGGGCGCGGATTCCCGGCGACGCCCGGTCCTTACCGCCGTGGGCCGACGCCTTGGAGATGGCGGACAGGCTCAGGCGGTGCCACGGTCTGACACCGGCCCCGCTCGTGGCCGACATGAGCGGCGCGCGGCCGACCGCCGACCTGGCGTGCGCACTGCTGCGCCAGCGCAACGAGTTCGTGATCGCCGTGCCGCCCGCCCTGCCCGTCATGGCCATCGACCCGTCCGCCGCGGGGCTGGCACAGCTGCCCTCCTCGGACGGCCGGCGCACGCTGATGCTGTCCCCTCCCGCCAGTACCGTCCTCCACGCCCGCAGCGCCCTGCGGCACGGTCAGCGCGCGGGACGCGGACTCACCTGCCTGGCCCGCCTGCCCGTGCCCACGGCGGGCGCGTGGCGGCACGGCGTCCTGCGGCTGTTCACCGACCCGCATCAGCCCGAGCGGATCTGGCTGACCAACATGGTCCGCCGCCGCCTGAGCGAACTGCGCCTCCTCACCGAGCACCTCGTCCCCACGACCGCGTGCGTCCGTGAACTGGAGGAGGACTTCGGGCTGCTGGACTTCGAAGGCCGCTCCTACCCGGGCTGGCACCACTTCATGACGCTGATGTCGGCGGCCCACGCCTACCGCCGGCTGGCAGGCACTCCCCTGCGTTCCGGCCGGGCGCTGCGCGGCGTACCGGCCTGAGCGTCCGCTTCGCGTGCCGGAGCGCGGCAGCTCGGGCACCGGCGGCGCCGCGCTGGAGGGCACGAGTCGCCGAGGGCGGTCGGTCAGACCGCGCCGACTCCGCCGTCCACGGCCATCGCGGCCCCGGTCACGAACGAAGCCTGATCGCTGCACAGCCACGCGGCGGCCTCGGCCACCTCCTCCGGGAGGGCGAGTCGCCGCTGGATCGCCCGCGTGTAAGCGGCCTCCTCCGACGGCATGAAGCGCATCGCGGCCTCCATCAGCGCTGTCCTGGTGCTCCCGACGACCAGCGCGTTGACGCGGATCCCCCGGCCGCCGTAGTCCGCCGCCGCCGCTTTCGTCAGACCGATCACCGCATGCTTGGCGGCGACGTAGGGCGCCACCGCGCCGGTGGCCACCTGTCCCGCCGTCGAGGAGGTGTTGACGATCGCCCCACCCTCGCCCTGCTCGAGCATGACCGGTATCTGCTCGCGTAGACAGTTGAAGACCCCACGGACATTGACGTCCATGATCTGGTCGTACATCGCGTCGGGAACCTCGTGAAGGGCGGGGCCCGCCGTGCCCCAGCCGGCGTTGTTGAACGCGGCGTCGAGACGGCCGAAGTGCCGGACGGCCTCGTCGACGGCGCACTTGACGTCCTCCACCGACGTCACGTCCCCGACGACGGCGCGAGCCCGGGCTCCGTCAGCGGCGAGTTCCTCGGCGAGTTTCCGCAGCGACTCCGCCCGGCGCGCCATCAGCACGAGCTGGGCTCCCCTGCGGGCGAAGAGGCGAGCAGCCGCCGCCCCGATACCGCTGGAAGCACCCGATATCATGATCGTCTTTCCCGCGAGCACGCGACCCCCCGTGAAGTGAGCGTGGACGAACCGACAGCGACATCACTGCGCACACAGTGGCACGAGACCACCGCCGTCCGCTCCGAACTCCGCCAATCCGCTGCCGAGTTGGCCGGGTTCGAGACGTTCGAAGCGACCACTGCCCCCGGGCTCACTCCCGGATCGCGCCCCACGGTGACTAACGGGACAGGTAACGCTGTTCGTCCATCGCGACCTTGCCTGCCGCGGACGGCGTGGCGACGGCGGGAAGCAGGCACCGCCACATGTCGCGGACGCGCAGTGGCAGGTCCTGGCGTTCCGTCTCCAGATGCGCGTGCATCTGCGCGCCCGTGCAGGCGTTGACGATCAACCGCGCCACCGCCTCGACTTCCGCCGCCGCCCGCACCTCACGCCGGCGCTGGGCCTCCCTGAGGCTCTCCACCAGCACCCCCGTCCACTGCTGATGCGAGTTCTGTTCCCCGTTCATGAAGAACTCCTGGTCCATCACCAGGCGCGCGCCCGCCAGCAGGAAGACGTCGTCCACCATCTGGTGAGCCCAGCTGAGCGTGACGTCGACGGAGAATTGGAGTCCCTCCGACTCCAGGTCGTCAAGAACCGGCCTCAGTCGTTCCGGTTGTAGCTGGACGATTTCCCGCGCGAGTTCCTCCTTGTTCCTGAAATGGAAGTACATAGCTCCCAGCGTCACCCCGGCGCGATCCGTGATCTTCGTCAAGGTCGTCGCGAAAAAGCCCTGCTCGGCGAAGACCTCGGCCGCGGCTCGCAGGAGTTCGGCGCGCGTCCGCTGCGCCCTCGCCTGCTGCGGCGCCGACCTTCTACCCGTCATCTGTCCCACGTCTCCAGTCACCCTCTCGACAAGAAACATAACCGTATCTATTTTTATCTTCGAATGTTTCCCGGCGGAGACGCGGCTCGAACGATGATGTTCCGGAAAGGATCACATGTCTCACAGCAGCATGGCTTCCCTACCGCCTGACCTGCACCGCTACGTCGGCAAGACAGACGTGAGCGAGGTGCTCGTCCGCGCACTGGCCGCGAAGACCGACGACACGCACGTCGTCACCGCCCAATGGCCCCGGACCCACCGCTACTACACCTCCGACCCGAGCGGCTACGACCCTCACATACTCACCGAGAGCATCAGGCAGGCCCTGGCGCTCATCTCCAGGACGGCCTTCGGAGTCCCGCTGTCCAGCCGCATGGGCTGGCAGACCTTCAACTTAGCGGTGGCGGCGAGCCGGTTGTACAGCGAGGAGGGCGACCCGGACATACGCCTGACGGTCACCCACTCCCACGTCACACCGCGCAAGCGGGGGTCCGTGCGCCTCACCGCGTCCGTCGAGGCGACCCGCGACGGTCACCACCTCGGATCAGCCCACGTGGCCTACAGCGCGCACCCCCCAGCGATCTACGACCGACTGCGCGGCGCGTACGCCGACCCCTGCAAGGCGACTTCGCGTGCGCTCCCGCCCTCCGCACCGGCGCCCATCCTGACGGGAAGCCGCCGAGCCGGCGACGTCGTCCTCACCGCCACCCAGGCTCCCCGCTCCTGGCTGCTGCGGGTCGACACGACCCACCCGGTGCTGTTCGACCATCCGCACGATCACGTGCCCGGCATGGTCCTCCTCGAGGCGTGCAGCCAGGCCGCCATCGCCACCGTCCATCCGCTGCGCGCCGTGCCCACCCGCTTCGACACCACGTTCCTGCGCTACGTCGAACTCGACAAGCCCTGCCTCGTCACCACGACCCGCCGCGGCACCGCCGAAGGCAGCCCCGACACCGTCGACGTCACCGGCGTACAGGACGGCCACGAGGCGTTCACGTCCAGCGTCACCGTCCAGCTCCGCCCCGCCCCGCTCCACCCGGCCCTCGCCCTGGCGTGACGCCGGAGCCCCCGGCGGCGCCAACGGCTGCCGTGCCGGCAGGGGCTGAACGTTCGACAGCGCGACGAGGACGGACGTACGCCGGAGGCGGCATCGCGCCTCCGGCGAGTGGGCTGTCGCGGCCCCCACGCGCCCCGCGCCGGTGGACGCTGGGGACTCGCGTGTCGGGCCCTCGGAGCCTCGGCTGCAAGAGGTGAGAAGCAGGGCCGCCGCGGCTACCGCGGCGCAAGCCGGAAGTGCCGCCTTCCCGCTGCCGAGTTCCTTGGAGGGCTCCGGGCTCAGCACGGACGGATCAGCACAGGCACGGATCCGTCCCCGAGCCGAGGCCCAGCACGTCCGTGTCCCGCAGCGCGCCGGAGAAGGCCTGGACCTCGTCCACGTCACCGTGGAGGTACTCGCCCCAGCCGTCGCCGGTTCTGCCCCGACCGATCTGGAGGGCACCGGTGCTGTGCCAGCCGTCGGGCAGGCTCGCGGTCGCCTCGGCGTTCGTCCGACCGTCGAGGTAGAGCCTGATCGTGTCGGTTCCGTCGTCGTAGGTCACGGCGAGACGGTGACCCGGCCCCTCGCCGCCGTCCGCGCCCTCGATCTGGGACACCACCGTCTCGCGGGCTCCGGCCTCGTCCTTCTCCGGCATCACCAGCTGCCAGGTGTACGTGGACGGCTCGTAACGCACCTTGAACGCGTCCGTGTGTGCGCCGGCCTGCGACAGCACGGTCATCGGGTGGGCCGGTGCGGAGTCCGCGAGACGTACGACGACACCGACGGTGAAACTGTCCCCGGTGTCCACGACGGGTCCGTCGGCAGCGGCGTAGCCGGATTCGCCGTCCAGGTGCAGATGCCCCTCGCCGACGAGGGCCGGCGGCGCGTAGGCGCAGTCGGGATCCATCTCCGGGAGACAGCCGTCGCCGGAGTCGCGGTGGATCGAGGCTCCCCCGCCGAGCCGCAGCGGTGCGCCGCCCGACTGCTCGGGGCTCGCGCCGTCCGCCTCGGTCTCCAGCGACCAGTGGCCGCGTGACTCCGGCCTGCGCCGCGCCAGTTCGGCCGCCTCGCCCGGCACGACGACCCGGTCGTGCACCTGTACGTCACCGATGTCGCCCTGCCACCGGTCGCGGTACCCGGTGGCACCCTGCGCCCGTCCGATCTGGAACGCGCCGGGCGTCCCGGCGGGAGTCGCCTCGGTCGGGCTGCCGGCCTCATGACCGTTGACGTACAGGTGTGCGCGACCCGTCTCGGCGTCGTACAGCCCGACCAGATGGGCCCACTCTCCGGTCTCGGGCGCGCCGCCGGACACCGTCGCGCCCCCGATCGTGAACGACCAGACGGGCCCGCTGCCCGGGGTGCGCAGCCCGAGGGTGAAGCCGGGCCGCACGTCCGCGTCCTGGCTGGCGACGGTCATGGTTCCACTGGTTGCGGCGGGGCGTGCCCAGGCGCTGACCGCGAACGACTTGCCGGTGTCGGCGACCGCGGCGTCCGGGGTGAGGAAGCCGTGACCGCCGCCGTCGAGGCGCACTGCGGCGGTGGTCCCGGTCCCCGAGGCCGCCGGGCCGCCGAAGGTGACTCCGGTGCCGGCCCGGGCGGGGGCGCCCGTCTCGGCGGAGGCCGTCCGGGAGCCTGCCGGGTCGTCCAGTTTCCAGCGGGCGACGGGGGGACGCCCGGACTTCACGTTGAAACGGTAGAGCGTCTCTCCGCTGCTGCGGCCGGACCGGTCGATCGCCCGGACCGTCAGATCCTTGGGTCCCGAAGTCAGCGGCAGGTAGGGGATGGTCACGGCAGCGCCCGGCCGCTCGGGGGACACGGTGCCATGCGGGCCGCCCAGGAAACTGTACGTGTACGACACCACGTCGTCCGAGGGCGAGTCCACGGTGAAGTGCCCGTAGACGCCGACCCCGTCCACCCAGAACACGTCCTCGGGCTCGGGATATTCGGGGGAGCTGATCGCCGCCTTCTCCGGGTTCGCGTCGTCGTACACGAACGAGCAGACCGAGCCGTCGCCTTCATCGCTCCATGCGGACTTCGCCTGGCCGTCGTTCGCGCGGACGTGCCAGGAGACGACCGTGTTCGCGGGTGTGTCGTCCGGCAACGTCCAGTAGAACCGCGAGCCCGACGACAGGGTGGAGGTCGTGTAGGTACGGCGTTGCTCCGCCCCTGCCGGGTCCGTCCACCAGGCCTCGAACTCGCCCTGCACCGGGCTGGACTCGGAGGGCCGGTTGTCCTCCTCCGGGTCGTACAGCAGGGCACTGAGCCTGGGCGGCGCCGACACGTACGGCGTGGCGTCACCGGTGGCGCAGGGCTTGCTCTGGGTCTGGAGATCCTGGAGCAGCGGTTGCTTCGGCGGCAGGTTGTCCACCGCGTACGCAGTACCGGAAGCAATGGCCAGCAGTGCCGCCGCGCAGCCGCCCACCACCGTCCGTCTGCTTCCGCCCGTCCTTCCGAACCTGGTCAAGTAGCCCTCCTTCGCGAGCGATTGGCGCTCGAGTCCGACGCGAGTCGCATGACGCTAACAGTCGGCACCGACAGCGCCGAAAGGGTTTTCCGTCCGCTCGTGCGTGCTCTGCGTCTTCGCGGGGCTGGAGGTCCTCCTGTGCTCGGACAGCCCATGCGCCCCACCTATCGAACCGATGAGAATCATTCCTTGGACTCATGCCCCGGCGACGCCGCAAGATCGGAGCGTCCTCGGAAACAGGGCGTCGACCGCCCGTACCACTGGAGTCCCGATGTCCGTGTCCCTCCCTCGTCCGGGCCGGTCCGGACGCGCCGCGCGGCGCGTCCGGGGCAGGCTTCCGCTCAACGCCTTCGGCATCGCCTTCGGCCTGTCCGGGCTGGCCGGGACCTGGACGGCCGCCGCCGGGCTCGGGGCGCCGCGGGTGATCGGGACCGTCCTCTGGGTGGTGGCCGCGACCGCGTGGGTGGTGACCGTGCTGCGCTACGCGGCGGCCGGGCTCGGGCCGCGCGAGGTCGCCGACGATCTGCGCCACCCCGTTCTCGGCCCGTTCGCCGCCCTCGTGCCCGCCGCCGCCTCGCTGATGTCGGCCCGGCTCGCCGTGTCGTTCCCGCTGGTGGGGAGGGCGTTGGTGTGGGTCATGCTGGCCCTCGGCGCCGGCTCCGGCGCGTGGTTCGTCGCCAGGCTGCTGACCGTGCCGCGCGACCCGGCGACGCTGCACGGCGGGCATCTGCTGCCGACGGTCGCGGCGTCCCTGATCTCGGCCCAGTCCGTCGCGACGATCGGTCACCCCGGTGCGGCGAAGGTGCTGTTCGCCGCGGGCATGCTGTTCTGGCTGCTGACCGGAAGCCTGCTGCTGGCCCGTTTCGCGACCGGTCCCGTACTCCCGCGGCCGCTGCTGCCGACCCTGGCGATCTTCTCGGCGCCGCCCGCCGTCGCGGGCAACGCCTGGTGGGCGATGACCGGGGGCCGGCCCGGAACGGTCCACGAGATCCTGCTCGGCGCGATGGCCGCCCTGCTCCTGCCCCACCTCTTCCTGGTGAAGGACTACCTGCGGCTGCCCTTCGGCCTCGGTTTCTGGGCCCTCACCTTCACCACCGCGGCGAGCGCGACCTACGGGATACGGCTGCTGTCCCTCACCGGGGCACCGTGGAGCACCCCGCTGGGCTGGGTCGTGGTCGCCGTCGCCACCGGTGTCATCGCAGCCGTCGCCGTCCGCTCCCTGGCCCTGGTCCCCTTCCACCGGATGCGCCGTCACCACACCGGCCGCACCCCGCAGCCGGCGACGGCGACCTGCTGAAGCGCCGGCCCGCTCAGCGCTCCAGTCGGGCGGCGAGCGTTCTGGGCGCGGGGGGCGGACCTGGGCATCGTGCTCAGGGAGGGGGCCGCGAACGTCATCAGGCACAGCCAGGCCAGGAGCTGCCACGTCACGTTCACCGTGTCCGGCGGCTGCGCGCGGCTGGTCATGGTGAACGACGGCGCCGGCCGGTTCGTGCTCCTCGCGGAGGCACCGCTCACCTCGCGGGCCGGCGGGCGGCGACCGCCGACGGCGACGAGGGCGGAGGAAGCCCGCCTGGTGGACGCTGCCCGACAGCCGCCGTCGCGCCCCTGCGTCGGACTTCAGTACGGCCGGCAGATCGCCAGGTGGTCCGGGTGGCCGTGTTGGCCGAGGTAGCCCTCCCCGACCGTGGTGACGGCGCCCGGGGGGAGGGTAGCGCAGGGGCCGGTCGCCCCGTCCTGGTAGGTCACCGAGACGCTGACGGTGTCGTCACAGTTGTTGGCGGCGGTGGTGTACCGCCAGCTCTCGTACATCGCCACGCACGCCGGGGCGGCGGGCGGGGGCGCCTCGCCCAGCGCGAAGGCGGGTGCGGACAGGCCGAGCGACACGGTCCATACGGTGAAGCCTGCCGCAGAGACTGCGACCCTTTTTATCCGGGATTGCACTGCTTGACTCCTCGCCTTGTTGTGTACCTGTGGAAACAGGTGCGCTCGATGGGTGCTTTTCCCGTTCAGGTCGTGAAGCTTCCAGGAGAGGAGACGCGGCGTAAACCGGAGCCGCCCGCTTTCGGTCAGCTCGCCGCTTCCAGGCCGATCGGCCGTCACCGGTGCACGACGGCCCTGGAGTTGCCCGGCCCGAGGGATGAGGCTTCAACCTTTTCAGTGCCCTCGGTCGGGTGCGTGCCGTCCGGCCAGGCTGTCGGCCCGGACGGCCGGACGGGGTGCCTGGGGTCTGCAAGGACTCCGGCCGTGGCTCGGCGGCGATGTGGCCGGTTGGGGACGCCGGCATCGGGCCCGCACCGCCGCGCGCTGTCTCGCGTGCGGCGCCGCGGCGTTCGATGCACCCTGGTGAGGGAGCGCAAGCGGGTCCCTCGCCGGGTGCCGGCTGTGATCGGCGGGCGGCAGCGGGAAGGAAGTGTGATGGACATCGAAGGATCGACTGCCCTGGTGACCGGGGCCAATCGCGGCATCGGCCACGCGTTCGCCCGCGCGCTGATCGCACGGGGAGCGGCGAAGGTTTACGCCGGTGTCCGCGATCCGGCGAGCGTGAGCGACGCGGACCTGATCGCGCTCCGTCTGGACGTCACCGTGCCGGAGGAGGTCGCCGCGGCGGCCGCCACCGCCGACGACGTCACCATCGTGATCAACAACGCGGGCGTCGGAGGCTTTGACACCAAGCTGCTGACCGGCTCCTTCGACGGCGCGCGCGAGGCGATGGAGATCAACTACTTCGGCACCTGGGCCGTCTCCCGCGCCTTCGCCCCGGTCCTGGCCCGCAACGGCGGCGGCGCACTGATCAACATGCTGTCGACGGCGTCGTGGGCCTCCCGGCCGGACTATCCCGGGTACGCGGCCTCCAAAGCGGCCCAGTGGTCCTTGACGGGTGCGCTGCGGGAGGGCCTGCGCGAGCAGGGGACCCTCGTGATCGGGGTCCACGCCGGTTTCGTGGAGACGGATCTCAGCTCCTTCACGGACGCGTCGAAGATCAGCGTGGAGGACGTCGCGGGGCAGACCATGGACGCTCTGGCGAACGACCGGGTCGAGGTCCTCACCGACGAACGGACCCGGCAGGTCAAGCGCGCCCTGTCGCAACCGCTCGAACGGTGAGGGGTCCCGTGCGGCGTCGTCCGGGAGGCGGCACCGGGGTCAGAACCGGCCGGACCCCCGGTACAGCTCCAGTTCGCCGTCCAGTTCGACGGCGAGGACGGTGGCGTACGGGTCGAGGTCCGACTCGGCCGGCGGGTCGATCCACAGCACCCCGACCGCCTCGTGGAGCCCGCCGATCACCCGGTGGCGGAGTTCGGCGCCGGTGCCGAGGACGGTGACCCTGTCGACCTTGGTGGCCAGGCCCCGGACGCCGATCCCGGCGCGCGGGGCGTCGAACACGGTGAGGTAGAGGGTGCGCCGGTCGGGAGAGAGGGTGCTGGGACCGTAGTGGTGCCCGGCCGGCAGGCCGCGCACGGTGCCGTACACCGCCTCCGCGTGTCCGCGGATCCACTTCCCCAGCCCTTCCAGGCGCTCGACCTGCGGCTGCGGGATGGTCCCGTCCTCCATGGGGCCGACGTCGAGCAGCAGGTTGCCGCCGCCGCCGATGGTCTCGGTGAAGTAGCGGATCAGCTGGGCGAGGGACTTGTGGTTGTGGTCGTGGTGCTGGTAGCCCCACGAGTCGTTGATCGTCAGGCACAGCTCCCAGGGGCCGTCCGGGGGCACGACGGGGGCGCCCTGCTCGGGAGTGGCGTAGTCGCCCTCGCCGAGCATGCGCGCGTTGAAGACGACCTGCGGGACGTACGAGCGGATGAGCGCGGCCAGTTCGGGGATGCGCCACTGCTCCTCGCTGCGGTCCCACTCGCCGTCGAACCACATCAGGTCCGGCCGGTAGCGGGAGGCCAGCTCCCGTACCTGGCCGTCCCGGTAGGCGATGAACCGCTCCCAGGCGTCCAGGTCCTCGTCCTCGGCGGCCACTTCCGAGTAGCGGTTGTCCGCCAGCTCCGGCGGGCGGCCCGGCTTGCGGGTGCTGGCGTAGTCGGGGTGGTTCCAGTCGGAGTGCGAGTAGTACAGGCCGACCTTCAGGCCCCTCTCGCGCAGGGCGTCGGCGTAGGGGCCGACGTAGTCCCTGCCGAGGTTCAGGTCGCCGTACGCGGTGTCCCACAGGGCGACGCCGTCGTGGTGGCGGCTGGTCAGGACGGCGTACCCGGCGCCCGCGCGGGCGAACAGGTCCGCCCATGCCCGGGGGTCGTAGCGGGCGCCGGTGAAGCGCTCGAGCTGGGACATGTACCGGTCGTGCGGCACGATGTCGTCGTAGAAGGACCAGGACTCCTGGACCCCGTCGACGGCGTAGATGCCCCAGTGCACGAAGATTCCCAGCTTGGCGTCGGTGAACCAGGGTTGCATCGCCATCGGTCAGCTCCTGCGCAGGCGGAGGGTGAGGATCTGGAAGGGGCGCAGCTCGACGGCCACGGTGTCGCCGTCCGTGGCGGCGTCCTCCAGGGGGCGCTCGAGCAGGTCGGTGACCTGGGCGGCGGCCAGGGGGAAGCCGGTGCGCAGGATGCCCCGGGCGCGCCCGCCGCGGGACTCGTAGAGGCGGACCACGACATCGCCGGAGGAGTCGTCGGCGAGCTTGACCGCCTCGACGGTCACTCCCTCGCCGTCGACCGAGACCACGGGCCGCGGCTCGCCCGCGGCCTCGGCGACCCGCAGCGGCAGGTTGAGGGCGTAGCCCTCGGCGACCGCGTCCGCGATGCTCGCGCCGGGCAGCAGGGAGTAGGTCAGGCGGTGCCGGCCCTGGTCGGCCCCGGGGTCCGGGATGCGCGGGGCGCGGACCAGGGAGAGGCGGACGGTGGTGGTCGTACCGCCGTCCTCGCGGACCGTGCGGGAGACGTCGTGGCCGTACGTCGAGTCGTTGATGACGGCGACGCCGTAGCCGGGCTCCGCGACGTGCAGCCAGCGGTGGCCGGAGACCTCGAAACGGGCCGCCTCCCAGCTGGTGTTGGTGTGGGTGGGCCGTTGGACGTGGCCGAACTGGATCTCGGCGGAGGAGTGCGGGGCGCGGATGTCCACCGGGAAGCCGGCCTTGAGGAACTTCTCGGCCTCGTGCCAGTCGATGTCCGTCTCGAAGTCGATCCGGGGGCTGCCGGCCCGGAGCGTGATCGTCTGGGTGATCGTCGAGCCGTTGCCGAAGGAGCGGCTGACCCGGATCGCGCCGAGGAGCGGGTCCTGCTCGACGACCGTGATCTCCGAGGGCTCCAGCAGGTCCGTGTAGCGGTTCCTGTAGTGCTTGTCGACGTCCCAGGCGTCCCAGTAGTTCGGCAGGTCGGTGTGCAGGCGCAGCAGGTTGCCCTGGCCGGCGAGGACCTCGCGGTCGGCCCGCAGGTCGTACACGGAGGACAGGGTGCCGTCGTCCGCGATCCGCACGCGCACCAGGCCGTTGTCGAGGACCCGGCCGCCGTCGACCGTCACCGGCCGCGGAGCCTCGGCGCCGCTCGCCAGGGGCGCGCTGCCGCTCGCCGGGACCTCGACGTACACCGGCGTTCCCGCGCCGTCGCGGACGACCTCGGCGCGGGCGTAGGGGCTGGTGTTGAAGACCCGGGCGGTGCCGGTGCCCAGCGCGGCGATCGCCTCGGCGGTCAGCGCCTCCAGTTCCCCGGCGACGCGCGCGTACTCGGCCTCGGCCTCGCGGTGCACCCAGGCGATCGAGGAGCCCGGCAGGATGTCGTGGAACTGGTGGAGCAGGACGGTCTTCCAGAGCCGGTCGAGCTCGTCGTGCGGGTACCGGTAGCCGGGCGCGTGCAGGGCGGCGGTCGTGGCCCACAACTCGGCCTCGCGCAGCTTGTGTTCGCTGCGCCGGTTGCCCTGCTTGGTGCGGGCCTGGGAGGTGTAGGTGGCGCGGTGCAGCTCCAGGTAGAGCTCGCCGACCCAGACCGGCGCGTCCTCGTACTCGGCACGGGCCTTGGCGAAGAAGGCGTCCGGGTGCTCGATCTCGACCCGCGGGGAGCCCTCCAGGTTCCGCAGGCGCCGGGCGCGCTCCATGATCTCGCGGGTGGGGCCGCCCCCGCCGTCGCCCCAGCCGAACGGGGCCAGCGACCGGGTCGCGGCGCCCTTCTCGGCGTAGTTGCGCACGGCGCGGGACATCTCCTCGCCGCTGAAGCAGGCGTTGTAGGTGTCGACCGGCGGGAAGTGGGTGAAGATGCGGGTGCCGTCGATGCCCTCCCACCAGAAGGTGTGGTGGGGGAACTTGTTGGTCTGGTTCCAGGAGATCTTCTGGGTGAGGAACCACTCGTTGCCGGCCAGCTTGGCGAGCTGCGGGTAGGCCGCGTTGTAGCCGAAGGAGTCGGGCAGCCAGACGCCCTTGGTCTCGATGCCGAAGTGCTCGATGAAGAACCGCTTGCCGTGCACGAACTGGCGGGCGACCGCCTCGCCGCCGGGCAGGTTGCCGTCGGCCTCCACCCACATGCCGCCGACCGGCGCCCACTGGCCCTTCTTGACGGACTCCTGGATGCGGGCCCACACGCGCGGGTGATTGTCGCGCACCCACTCGTACTGCTGGGCCTGCGAGCAGGCGAAGACGAACTCCTCGTACTCGTCCGCCAGCGAGGTGACGTTGGAGAAGGTCCGGGAGGTCTTGCGCTTGGTCTCGCGGATCGGCCACAGCCAGGCCGAGTCGATGTGCGCGTGGCCCACGCCGGAGATGCGGTGGGCGCTCGCGTGCGCCGGTTTCGACAGCACCGGCTTCAGGGCCTCGCGGACGGCCGCCGCCGAACCGGAGACGTCGTCCAGGTCGAGCAGGTCCAGCGCGTGGTCGAGGGCGTGCGCGATCTCGTGCCGGCGCGGGTCGTGCTCGCCCAGCTCCGGCATCAGCTCGCGGAGCACCTGAAGGTCCAGGTCGAGGTGCCAGACCTCTTCGTCGAGGACGGCGATGTCGGCGCGCCTGAAGGTGTAGAGCGGTTTGTCGCCGGCCGTCAGGACGTCGCCGAGCGGGGTCGGGGCCGCGAAGTCGCCCGCGAGGATGTCCGGGTTGGAGGCGGCCTCCAGCAGGTACTCGACCACCTCGCCGCCGGTCGCGGGGTGGGCGATCGGCACGTACTGGTTGAGCGGGTTGACCGCCTTCAGCGGGGTCCCGTCGGTGAGGTGGACCAGGGCTTCGGCCTGGTTGCCGGGCCAGTCGCCCACGAAGCCGAGGTCGATGACGGCCTCGACGCGGCGGCCCGCGAACTCGGCGGGCACCCGGCCGCGCAGCCGGAACCAGGTGGTGCCCCAGGGCGGCCCCCAGGGGGTGTCCGTGGCGAACGGCTCGTACGGGGCGGCCGCGGCTTCCTCGAAGGGCACCGGCTCCCCGGGGGCCTGCCAGGCCGCCACCTCGAAGGGGACGGTGGCCGCGTGGACCGCGGGCTTGACGCGCTGGGTGTGGAGGCGCTCCGCGCGCTCCTCGATCCGGCGGCGTTCGTCGTGCATGGAGGTCTCCAGAAGAGGGCGGGAAGCGCTTGCTCAGCGGCTGACTGGGGGTCTTCCGTCCGGGTCAGTCCGGATCAGAGCCCGGCATGAGCCGGACGACAGGCCCTTAGGCGAGGTAGGCCAGGCCGGGATGGACCGCGGTGTAGCCCTCGACCAGCCGGCGGGCGATGGTGACCGAGTCGACCAGCGGGTGCAGCGCGAACGCCTTGACGGCCGTCGCGCGGGAGCCGGACTCGGCGGCCGCGAGCACCTCGCGCTCGACGGCCTTCACCGCGCAGACCAGCCCGGTGGCGTGGCCGGGCAGCGGGTCGACGGCGACCGGGTGGGCGCCGTTGGCGTCGACGAAGCAGGGCACCTCGATGACGGCCTCGTCGTCGAGCACCGACAGGGTGCCGCGGTTGCGGACGTTGAGGATCAGGGTGGTGCGCTCGTCGCGGGCGATGGCGCGCATCAGGGCGAGGGCGACCTTCTCGTAGCCGCCGGAGAGGTCGTCGGCGTCGCGTTCGCCGGCGCCCGCGGTCTCGCGGTTCTCGGCCATGTAGGTCGCCTCGCGCTCGGCGCGGGTGCGGTTCCAGACGTCGAGGGCCTTCCGGTCCGGGTCCCTTACCTGCTGGTAGAAGCGGGCCTGCTGGTCGCGCAGGAAGGCGCCGCGGGTCTTCTCCGCCTGCTGGTAGGCGCGGACGGCCTCGCGGTTGAAGTAGTAGTAGTGCAGGTACTCGTTGGGGATCGCGCCGAGGGACCGCAGCCAGTCGGCGCCGAAGAGCTTGCCCTCCTCGAAGGAGCCGAGCAGGGCGGGGTCGGCGAGCAGGCGCGGCAGTTCGTCCCGGCCCGCGACGCGCAGGCCGCGCACCCAGCCGAGGTGGTTGAGGCCGACGTAGTCGATCCAGGCCGTGTGCGGATCGGCGCCGAGGACCCGGGCGATGCGGCGGCCGAGGCCGACCGGGGAGTCGCAGATGCCGATGACGCGGTCCCCGAGGTGGCGGGACATGGCCTCGGTGACCAGTCCGGCGGGGTTGGTGAAGTTGATGACCCAGGCGTCGGGGGCGAGGCGGGCCACCCGCCGGGCGATGTCGACGGCGACGGGGACCGTCCGCAGGCCGTAGGCGATGCCGCCCGCGCCGACCGTCTCCTGGCCGAGGACGCCCTCGGCCAGCGCGACCCGCTCGTCGTCGGCGCGGCCCTCCAGGCCGCCGACGCGGATCGCGGAGAAGACGAAGTCGGCACCGCGCAGGGCCTCGTCCAGGGACGTGCTGACGGTCACGGCCGGGGCGTCGGCCACGGCCGACGCCTGTTCGGCCAGCACACGGGCGACCGCCCGCAGCCGGCCGTCGTCGAGGTCGTGCAGGACGACCTCCGTCACCCGCCCTTCGCCGCGGTCCGCCAGCAGTGCCCCGTACACCAGGGGCACCCGGAATCCGCCGCCCCCCAGGATCGTCAGTTTCACGTCCGCACCTTTCCTGCTCCTGTCATGACCACCTCGACGCCGGCCTCCTCGAGGGAGGACCGGGTCGCCGGGTCGATGGGGGCGTCGGTCACCACCATGTCCAGGTGCTCGGGACCGCACACCTTCGCCATGCCCGTGCCCGGGAACTTGGCCGCGTCGGCGAGCAGCACGACCTTGTCGCTCGCGTCGATCATGGCCCGCTTGACCGGCACCTCCACGACCGTCGTGTCCATCACCTGTCCGCCCGGCCGGACCCCGCTGGTGCCGAGGAACAGCCAGTCGGCGTGCAGCTGGCGCAGGTTGTCCTCGGTGAGGAAGCCGACCAGGGACCGGTACTCGCGCCGGACCATGCCGCCGAGCAGCACCAGTTCGATGCCCTCGTCGTCGGCGAGCTCCTCGTAGACCACCAGGTTGCTGGTGATGACCGTGAGGCGGCGGCCGTGCAGCCGGCGGGCCAGCCGGTAGGCGGTGGTGCCGATGTCGAGCAGCACCGACTGGCCGTCGGCGACCATGGCCGCGGCGCGCTCCGCTATGGCGTCCTTCTCGGCCACGCGCACCTCGGCGACCTCGGCGAAGGGCTGGTCGCCCTCCTCCACGACCGCGCCGCCGTGCACTCGCGTGAGCAGCCCGTCCTCCTCCAGCTTGACCAGGTCGCGCCGGACCGTGGCGGGGCTCACGCCCAGCTGCTCGGAGAGATCGGTCACGGCGGCGGGGCCACCCGAGCGCAGGGCCCGCAGGATGAGTTGATGTCGTCGTTCTGCCAGCACGCGCTGAACACTACTCTTCATCTTCAATCAAATCTATGCTCACTTCTGCTCGACTATTGACCAATCTCGACGAGCGGCGCACGATTCCGGTCATCGAAATTGACGGGTTCTGACGAGAGGGTGGCGTGTGGACGACGACAGGCCCGATGTGCTGCTGACCGGTCTGCTCTTCTACGACCTCGTCCTCACGGGGCTCGCGAAGCCGCCGGCACCGGGCGAGGAGATCTGGACGGCCGGCATGGGCTGCGGCCCCGGCGGGATCGCGAACCTCGCCGTGACCGCTTCCCGGTTCGGTCTGCGCACCTCGCTGGCCACGGTCTTCGGCGACGACTTCTACGGCGCGCACTGCCGGGAGGTGCTGCGCGACCAGGAGGGCGTCGACCTCTCGCTCTCCCGCACCGCGGACGGCTGGCCCACCCCGGTCACCGTCTCCCTCGCCCACGGCGGCGACCGCGCCCTCGTCACCCACGGCCAGGAGCCGCCGTACTCGCAGGACGCGCTGATGGGCGACCCGCCCGGAGCGCGCACCGCCCTGGTGCACCTGGAGGCCGAGCCCCGCGAGTGGATCGCCGAGGCGGCCGCGAACGGCACCCGCGTCTACGCGGACGTCGGCTGGGACCCCACCCGGCAGTGGTCCCGCGGCCTCCTCGACCAGCTCGCGCTGTGCCACGCCTTCCTCCCCAACGAGCGCGAGGCCATGGCCTACACCCGCACCGACACCGCGGCCGCCGCGCTGCGCGCCCTCGCGGAGCTGGTCCCGGTGGCGGTCGTCACGCGCGGCGGCGACGGCGCGGTGGCCGTCGACCAGACGACCGGCGAGTACGCGGAGGTCCCGGCCCTCGACGTGGAGGTCCTCGACGCGACGGGCGCAGGGGACGTGTTCGGGGCGAGCTTCGTCGCCGCCTCGCTGGGCGGCTGGCCGCTGGCGGAACGGCTGCGGTTCGCCGTCCTCGCCGCCGGACTGTCCGTACGGCACCACGGCGGCGCACTCGCCGCCCCCGGCTGGTACGGCGTCGACCGCTGGTGGCGCCGCGCGCTGACCGACCCCGGCCTCGCGAGCGCCTACGGCTTCCTCGCGGACCGGCTGCCGGCCGACCCCGGACCACCGGTGCGGTACGCGCCCGTCACTCCCCCCGCACCGCACGGCTGACCACACCCCCACGCTCATGCGACGTCACGAACAGATCCGAAAGGCGGTGGGAGCAGTGCGGCTCTCACGTAGGGGCCTGCTGCGCGCGGGCCTGGCCGGCACGGCCGCCACGGCGCTCGGCGGCCTGGCGTCCGGCTGCGCCGTCCCGACCGGTTCCACCGGCCGGAACATGGTCCTGTGGTACTGGGACGGCGGGCTCGGCGACACGGTCGTGCGGAAGGCGAAGGCCCGCTACGGCGCGAACGTCGACCTCCAGGCCATCAAGATCGGCGGCTACTACCGGTCGAAACTGCTCACCACCATGGCCGGCCGCGCCCACATCCCCGACATCGCGGGCCTCAAGGGCGAGGACATGGCGTCCTACCTGCCCGACGCCGACCAGTTCGTCGACCTCAGGACCCTGGGCGCCGACACGTACAGGAGCCGGTACCTGCCGTGGAAGTGGGAGCAGGGTCTCGCCGACGACGGCACGATGGTCGGGTTCCCGATCGACTGCGGTCCGGTCGCGCACTTCTACCAGTACACCGTGTTCCGGAAGGCCGGGCTGCCCTACGAACCCGACGACGTCTCCCGGGAGCTGAACACCTGGGAGAAGTTCTTCGCGGCCGGCGAGCGGCTGAGGAAGCGGATCCCGGGGACCTGCCTGCTCACCGACATCACGTCCGTCTTCACCAACGCGGTGCAGCAGGGCGGCAAGCGGTACGTCGACAAGGACCGGCACTTCATCGGCGACCAGGCACATGTGCGCGACGCCTGGGCGCTGGCCGTGGAGGCCAAGCAGCGGAAGATCGTGTCCGACCTGGTCACCGGCACACCGGACCAGCTGTCGGCCGTGCAGGACGGCAAGCTGCCCAGCCAGCTCGGCGCCTCCTGGGCGACGTACGACCTCAAGAGCGGGGTGCCGAGGACCAAGGGCAGGTGGCGCGTGGCGCAGATGCCGGTCCGGCCCTCCAACAGCGGTGGATCGTTCCTGTCGATCACCAGGGCGTGCCGGGAGCCCGAGCGGGCGTTCCAGATCATCACCTGGATCCTGGACGCCGCCAACCAGGCCCAGGGGTACGTCGACGCGGGTCTGTTCCCCTCCACCCCCGCCACGTACGAGATGAGGCAACTGCGGGAGCCGGACCCCTTCTTCGGCGGTCAGGTCACCACCGACGTCTTCGGGCCCGCCGCGCAGAGGATCGCGGTCGCCTACAACAGCCCGTACGACGTGGCGCTCTCGCAGCCCATCCTCGACGAGATCAAGAACGTCGGCGTCCTCGGCAAGGACCCGGACAAGGCCTGGAGCGACGCCATGAGCAAGTGCCGCCGGATCGCCGAGCACCTGGGGGTGAGCCACTGATGGCCACCGCACTCGACAAGCCCGCACCGACCGCGGCGAGCCTCCCGGCCGGCCGCCCCCGCACGGGTCTGCGCCGGTACTGGCACCTCTACGCCGCGATCTCCCCGTTCTACCTCCTCTTCCTCTGCTTCGGCCTGATACCGGTCGGCTTCTCGCTCTACGTCTCCCTGCACCGCTGGGACGGCCTCGGCCCGATGGAGTGGGCGGGCCTGTCGCAGTACCAGTACCTGCTCGGCGACGGCGACTTCTGGCAGTCGGTCGGGAACACGATCGTCATCTGGGCGCTGGCCACCTTCCCCATGATCTTCCTGGCGATGGTGACGGCCGTGATGCTGAACTCGGCGGTCCGCTTCAAGAACGTCTACCGCTTCGCCTACTTCCTGCCGAACGTCACCTCGGTGGTGGCCGTCGCGATCGTCTTCGGCTCGGTCTTCTCCACCAACTTCGGCCTGGTCAACGCCCTCTTGCAGGCGGTCGGCCTCGATCAGGTGGCGTGGCTGAACACGCCGTGGGGCATCAAGATCGCCATCGCCACGCTGATGACCTGGCAGTGGACCGGCTACAACGCGATCATCTTCCTGGCCGGACTGCAGACCGTCCCGAGCGAGCTGTACGAGGCGGCCCGCATGGACGGCGCCGGTCCCGTGCAGACCTTCTTCCGGATCACGCTGCCGATGCTGCGGCCGGTGCTGCTGTTCGTGCTCGTCGTGTCCACGGTCACCGGCCTGCAGAGCTTCTCCGAACCGCAGGTGCTGCTGCAGAACACCGCCAACGAGTCCACGTTCTCCGGCGGCCCCGGCCACGCGGGCCGGACGATGGTCCTCTACTTCTTCCAGCAGACCTTCGACAACAACGACTTCGGCTACGGAGCCGCCGTGGCGTGGGGCGTCTTCCTCGTCGTCATCCTCTTCTCGATCATCAACTGGCGCCTGGTGCAGCGCCGGGGCGAAGACTAGGAAGGCCCCTCACCATGGCATCCATCCAAGGAACCCGCGGGTCCGGGCGCATCCGGGGAACCCGCACCCGGGGCATCGCCCTGCACGCCGTGCTCGTCGTCGGCCTGCTGCTGTCGGCATTCCCGTTCTACTGGGCCGTCATCATGTCGACGCACACGTCGTCGGAGATCTTCGCCTACCCGCCGAAGCTGCTGCCGGGCTCGCACTTCCTCCAGAACGTCCGCAACCTCTTCCACAGCGTCGCCTTCTTCGGCTCGATGTGGAACTCGCTGCTGGTGGCGGGCTCGGTGACGTTCCTGGTCCTGTTCTTCGACTCGCTGGCGGCCTTCGTCTTCGCCAAGTTCGACTTTCCCGGCAAGAACGCGCTGTTCGCGCTGCTGATGCTCATCTTCACGGTGCCGGCGCAGCTGTCCGCCATCCCGCAGTTCGTGATCATGGCGAAGCTGGGCTGGATCGGCACGATGACCTCGCTGATCGTGCCCGCCGCGGCCAACGCGTTCGGCATCTTCTGGATGCGCCAGTACATGAGGGGCGCCATCCACGACGAACTCCTCGACGCCTCCCGCATCGACGGCGCGAACTTCCTGCGCCAGTACTGGCACGTGGCCCTGCCGGTGGTCCGGCCCGGCCTGGCCTTCCTCGGCATCTTCACCTTCATGGGCCAGTGGAACGACTACGCCTGGCCCCTGATCGCCCTCACCAACCCCGACAACGTCACCCTCCAGGTGGCCCTGTCCCAGCTCAACGGCACGCACGGCACCACCGACTACGGCATCGTCGTGACCGGCGCGCTCCTCGCCCTCATCCCGCTGCTGATCGTCTTCGCGATCGGCGCCAGGCAGATCATCGGTGACCTCGGCAAGGGAGCCATCCGTTGACGGACCCACTCCTGGCACTGCGCCCCTGGCAGGCACCCGAGGTGACCTCCTGGGGGCGGCTGCCCATGCACGCCGTCGACCGGCGCTCCGGCGCGCTCCTCCTGGACGGCCCATGGCGCTTCCAGCTGCTGCCGACGCCGGAGGCGACGGTCCACGGCACCTGGTCGACGGCACACGTCCCGGGCGCGTGGACCATGCAGGACACCGACGACCTGCCGCAGTACACGAACGTCCGCATGCCGTACGCGGAGTTCCCTCCGCAGGCGCCCGCCGCCAACCCCACCGGTGTGTACGAACGGCACGTGGACGTCCCGGCCGACTGGGCCGGCCGCCGGATCGTCCTTCAGGTCGGGGCCGCCGAGAGCGTGCTGCTGGTGCACGTCGACGGACGGCCCGTCGGGATCTCCAAGGACTCCCACCTGGCCGCCGAGTTCGACCTGACCGGCGTCGTACGCCCCGGTGAGCCCTCGGTCGTACGGCTGACGGTGGTCAAGTGGTCCGACGCCTCGCACATCGAGGACCAGGACCAGTGGTGGCACGGCGGGATCACCCGGTCCGTGCTGCTCTACCCGACCGATCCCCTGCACCTCGCGGACGTGACCGTACGGGCACGCCAGGACGGCGACCTGCGCGTGGACTGCCTGGTGCGCAACGCGGCGGGCGACCGGGCGCTGCCCGAGGGCTGGTACGTCACCGGTGACCTGGACGGCGGCCTCCTCGCCCAGGACGCCGAGTTCGACCGGCTCAACGCCGAGGACGAGCGGGTCTCCGACTTCCTGGGCGAGGCCCGTATCCACGCCGTGGTGCCCGGGGTGCGCACCTGGAACGCGGAGCAGCCCGAGCTGTACGGGCTGACCGTCCGGCTGCACCGCGCGGACGGCACGGTCGCCGACTCCTCGCACCACCGCATCGGCTTCCGGGACGTCGGCGTCGTCGGCCGGGACCTGCTGGTCAACGGCGAACGGGTCTTCATCCGCGGCGTCAACCGGCACGACTTCCACCCGCTGACCGGGCGCACGGTGTCGTACGACGACATGCGCGCGGACCTGGTGCTGCTGAAGCGGTTCGGGTTCAACGCCATCCGCACCTCCCACTACCCGAACGACCCGTGGCTGTACGACCTCGCCGACGAACTGGGCTTCTACGTCGTCGACGAGGCCGACATCGAGTCCCACGACCACGCGCATGAGATCGCCGACGACCCGCGCTACCTCAACGCCTTCGTGGACCGCGTCGCGCGCATGGTGCTGCGCGACAGGAACCACCCCTCGGTCATCGTCTGGTCGCTGGGCAACGAGTCCGACTACGGCGCCAACCACGACGCGGCGGCCGGCTGGGTGCGCCGGCACGATCCCACCCGGCCGATCCAGTACGAGGGCGCCGCCAAGCGCGGCTGGGCGGACCCGGACGTGGCCTCCGACATCGCCTGCCCCATGTACGCCCCGCTGGAGGACTGCCTGGCCCACGCGCTGTCCGGGCGGCAGACCAAGCCGCTGATCCAGTGCGAGTACTCGCACGCGATGGGCAACAGCAACGGCACGCTGGCCGACCACTGGGCCGCCATCGAGGCCACCGCGGGCCTTCAGGGCGGGTTCATCTGGGAGTTCCGGGACCACGGAATCCTCCAGCGCGTGAGCGACGGCAGGCCGGTCGGGCGCGCGGGCGCCGGACTGTACGGCAACGGTGTCACCGCGCCCGGCCACCGCTGGGCGTACGGCGGAGACTTCGGCGAGGCCCTGCACGACGGGGCGTTCGTCGCGGACGGGATCGTCTTCCCCGACCGCACCCCCAAGCCCGTGATGTACGAGCACCGGGAGATCGCGGCACCGGTCCGCATCCGGTCCTTCCGGCACGAGGGCGTCGTCCTCGCCAACCACCAGCACTTCCGCGGCCTGGACTGGCTGACCGGCACCTGGGAGCTGGCGCTGGCCGACGGCCGTACCCTGACCGCCCCGGCCGAGCTGCCCGGTCTGCGGCCGGGTGAGACCGCGGCCGTACCGCTGCCCTTCGCGGTGCCGGCCGACGGCGGCGAGGCGTGGCTGACGCTGCGGGTGACGACGGCCGGGGACCAGCCGTGGGCGCCGGCCGGTACGGAGGTGTGCGCGCCCCGGATCCGGTTGCGGGCGGCGGACGCGCCGAGGCCGCCGGTCGTGGCCGGGCCGGCCGTCGACGTGGATCCCGAGGGGCTGCTGCGCCACCCGCTGCTGACCGCCGCCCCGACGCTGTCGCTGTGGCGGGCGCCCACCGACAACGACGAGCTCGGCGGGATGGCGGCGCGCTGGCGCGCCTGGGGCCTGGACCGGCTGGTGCGCAGGGTGCTCTCCGTCCACCGGGACGGCCAACGGGTGACCGTGGAGGCCGCGTACGCCTGCACCCTCGGCGAGGTACGGCACCGGCAGACGTTCACGCCCGTCGAGGGCGGCGTCCTGGTCGAGGAGTCGGCCGAGCTGCCCGGGGAGTTCCACGACGTCGCCCGGATCGGCTCGGTCTTCGAGACGGTGGCCGGGTTCGATCTGCTGGAGTGGTTCGGACAGGGTCCCTGGGAGTCGTACCCGGACCGGGCCGCCGGGGCGCCGGTCGGCCACCACGCACTGCCCGTCGACGACCTGTTCACCCCGTACCTGCGCCCCCAGGAAAGCGGCGGCCGGCACGGCGTGAGGCGGTTCACGCTGTCGTCCGCCGGCGCCGGCGCCGGCGGACTCGCGGTCGAGCTGGACGAGCCCCGCCAGGTCTCCGTCACCCGCTACCGCGCCGAGGACCTCGCCGCCGCCGCGCACCACGACGAGCTGACACCGCGGGCCGGCTGTGTGGTCCACATCGACGCCGCGCACCGGGGCCTCGGCACGGCCTCCTGCGGCCCCGACACCTTCCCCTCCTACCTCGTCGCACCGGGGGTGCACCGCTGGAGCTGGACCCTGCGCACGGCATGAGCCCCCCGCGTGCCGGGGCGGATCGACGGGTACCGGCGTGTCGTGCTCTCGACGCATACGAGGAGGAGTCATGTCCAACCGTCCCGAACCCCTTCCCGCCGGGGGAACAGCCGTCGTGACCGGCGCCTCCTCGGGCATCGGCGCGGCCTACGCGCGTCGGCTCGCCGCCGAGGGGCACGATCTGGTGCTGGTGGCGCGTCGCGGGGAGCGTCTCCGCGCCCTCGCCGCGGAGCTGACCGGGCGGCACGACGTACGCGTGGACACCGTCGTCGCGGATCTCAGCGAGGCCGGCGACCTGGACCGGGTCGCCCGGCGAGCGGCCGGGGACGACGTCGGGCTGCTGGTGAACAACGCGGGCATCAACGGCTACGGCTCCTTCGCCGAGACCGACGCGGCGCTGCTGGAGAAGGTGACGGCCGTGAACGTGGTGGCGCTCACCCGGCTCGCCCGTGCGGCCGTGCCGGGCATGCTGGCACGCGGCCGCGGCGCCGTGGTGAACGTGGCTTCCACCCTCGCCTTCGCCGGTTCGCTCCCGCCGGGCCCGCTGCCGGTGCGGGCGGTGTATGCGGGGACCAAGGGCTACGTCGTCAACTTCAGCCGCACCCTCGCCGCCGAGCTGGACGGGACGCCGGTCCGTGTCCAGGTGCTGTGCCCCGGACTGACGGCGACCGAGTTCCACCTCACCCAGGGCCGGGATCCGGTGGCCGGTGAGGTGGCACGCGTACACGACGACGGAGGCATGCCCGCCGAGGACGTGGTGACCGCTTCACTGAAGGCCCTGGAAACCGGCGAGGTCGTGTGCGTGCCCGGCCTGGTCGACGGCGAGGCGGTGGACCGCCTCGCCGCGGCGGAAGCGGCGCTGCGCGCCTCGGCCACCGGCACGCTCGCCAAGAGGTACCTGTGACGACGGGCGGCACGCGCGGTCCGGGAGCGGTCAGGCGGCGGTCTCCCCGCGGCGGCGGCCACGGGAAGCGAGGCCGTCGACGAGCTCCTCGCGGCTCATCTTCGACCGGCCGGGGACGTCCTGTTCGGTCGCCCGCCGGTACAGCTCCGCCTTGCTCAGCTTCTCCAGCTCCCGCTTGCCTCCGGCACCGCGGCCGCCGGCCCGCGCCGCCCCGGCCTTCTTCGGCGGAGCCTTCCGCGCCGGCGCCTTCGCCGACGCGCCCGACGACGAAAGGGGTCCTCCGAGGTGCCCCGCTGCACCCGGTGAAAGTGGACGGTGTGGTCCTCGGTCGCCGTGTAGAGGCCGACGGGGACGGTGACGAGCCCGAAGGTGCTCACCCCTGACCAGATCGCCGAGCCATGACCGTGCTCCGTCCCGTGCCGTCCAGCGCCCGTACTCGGCCCCTGTGCTTCCACGCTCGCACCGCTGCCGCGCCCGCGCCCGCCCAGGCCGCGCGTCGGGCACCCGAACGGTCCTCGCTCCGGTTCCCAACCGCCTCGCCCAGCGGTGGTGGGCCGCTCCCGGTGGGTTCACGATGGAGGGAGCGGCGCACGAAGCCACGAACGATCACAGCGCTCGACTGGTCACCGCGGACATGCGACCCGGCTGTCCGGCCGCGACGGGCCTCCCTCTCCACGTGCCCATGCGCGCTCGCCCGTCTCCGGTCGCGCACCGTGGCCGCGGGTGCCGCGCGGGGCGGCGGCGACGGTCGGAAGGAAGATCGCGATGCCTACCGAGACCGAGTTGCTCAGGAGCGACGACAAGCAGATCGAGGAGCTGTTCCGCAAGATTCCGGCGGGCGGGGTCCCCCGGGGCCCGATGGAGGGCGTGGCCATCATCCCGGGGGCCGGGCGCACGGGGGCACGGGTGCTCGCCGGCCTGGTGAACCGGTTCTGCTGGCGGGGCAAGGTCTTCAGCCCGGAGGGTTACCTCAGCAACCGGCTGACCGCGCTGGACATCCTGTCCATCGTCGCCATGGTCGGGCCCGGACCCAGCCGCCTGGACGACCGCGAGTGCATCGTCATCGACTACTCCCGCACGTCCACGGTGTTCGGGGCCGTACGGGACGAACTCCGCCAGGTCGACCCGGACCTGTACCTGGGGCTGATCTGGCTGGCCGGCCACAAGATCGGCTGGTTCACCCTGCGCGACCCCGGCAGCGTGCGGGACTAGAACGCCCGTCCCGCCCGAACCGCCTCCCCCGGCCGTCCGGCACCGGACCCGTCGGCAGGCCGGGCCCGGCGCCGTGCGAGGGCCCGCACCGTGCCGCCCTGACGAAAGGCCCCCACCTTGTTCCCCGTCACACGCATCCGCGCAGCGGTGCCCCGGAACCCGGGCGCCGCTCGGAAGTCCCCGTCCCGCCCCGCCCTGCGCGGCACCGCCCTGGCCGCGTCCGCCACCCTGGCCCTCACCCTCACGGCGCTGCCCGCGACAACACCGCCCGGCACGGCGGGCGTCCTGCGCGGGACGGTCACCAGCGCGGGGAAGCCGCTGTCCCACGCCACCGTCAGGCTCTTCGCGGGAGACCGGCACGGCGTCCGGCAACTGGGCCGCGCCACCACCGACGCGCACGGCTCCTTCCGGCTCCGCCCCGTGCAGCGCGGGGGCTCCGTGCAGTACGTCGAAGCGGTCGCCGCGGGGAACAAGGCCCTGCGGCTGCGTTCCGTCGCGGGTGTCGGCCCGGGCGGCGCTGTGCCGCAGCGCAGGGAATCCGCCGTCACCGTCAACGAGTTGACCACCGTCGCCACCGGCTACGCCCTGGCCCGGTTCACCGGCCGGCACGGCATCTTCGGCCCCAGCCCCGGCCTGGAGAACGCCGCGGCCACGTCGTACAACCTGGCCGACCCGGCCACGGGCAGGCCCGGGAAGGTCGTCACGGACCACAACAACGGTGACAAGAACGCCACCCTCGCCACCCTGGGCACCCTGGCCAACCTGGTCTCCCTGTGCGCTCCGGGGGCGGACACCGGACGATGCCGGGACATGCTGCGCCGGACGGCGCCCGCGCGGGCCGCCGCCCCGCAGGACACCGCGCAGGCCGTGTCCAACCTCGCCCACGACCCGAGGCGGGCCACCGGCGAGCTGTACGCGCTGGCCGGACGGGCGCACACCTACCGCCCCGCCCTGACCTCCGCGCCCACGGCCTGGGTGCTGGCCCTGCACTACACCCCTCCCGACGTCTACGCGCCCGGACGCATGGCCGTGGACGCCAAGGGGAACGTCTGGTCCTCCGTCAACTGGCTGCCCGGCACGCGGAACCCCAGTTCCTTCGTCACCGTTCAGGACCCGGTGGGCAACCCCGTGCTGAACAGCCCCATCAGCGGCGGCGGCATGAAGGCCGGGGCCTGGGGCATCGCCATCGACCACCAGGGTTCCGTCTGGGTGCCGAGCTACGGCGGTGACGCCATGTCGACGTACTCGTCGGCCGGGAAGCCGCTGTCACCCGCGACGGGGTTCAAGGACGGCGGCCTGGACCACCCGCAGGGCACCGCCGTCGACCAGCGGGGCAACGTCTGGATAGCGAACTTCTACGGCCTGAAGGGCAACCGCGGCAAGGGCGACGTGGTCGTGTACCCGCACGGTGACCCCTCCAGGGCCATCACCATCACCGGCGGTGGCCTCGACCACCCGTTCTCCCTCCAGATCGACGGCTACGGACGGGCCTGGGTCTCCAACGCCCGCCTCAACGGCGCCAGGCTGATGGACAAGCGCCCTCTCGACGGTCACGCGGGCGGCAGCGTCACCGTGATCGGGCCCGACTTCAAGCCGACCTCGTTCTCGCCCGTCAAGGACGCCTCGCTCGACTGGCCCCTCGGCCTCGCCGTCGACTCCCGGAACAACGTCTGGGTGCCCAGCTTCTTCAGCGACTCGGTCACCGAGATCGGGCCGGACGGCAAGGTCGTCGGGGTGCACAAGCTGGCCCGGCGCATCGCCCCCTGGTCCGTGGCCGTCGACGGTTCCGACCGGGTGTGGGTGGCCGGCTTCGGCACCCCGTCCGTCTCCGTCCTGTGCGGCGCGAACACCGGCGCCTGCCCGCCCGGCTCTACCACGGGCTCCGTACTGTCACCGCCCGGCGGCTTCCGCAGCGAGTCCATCCAGCACCTCACCGCCGTCCAGCTCGACCAGTCCGGCAACGTCTGGCTGGCCAACAACTGGTCCAGGCCGGCCCCGCCCACCGGTGGTGACGGCCTGGTCGAACTCATCGGCGCCGCCACACCCGTCTGCACACCGCTTCAGCCGCTGCCGTCCCGCCCGGCGTCCACCGGCCCCACCCCGTGCGCGCTCCAGCACAGCAGCGGGAACCGGTGATTTCGGCGACTTGTCCTGACCCCCACGCCCCGGCCAGCCCCCTGGAGGAACGCCGTGTGCCGTCTCTTCGGCCTCAGCAGCGCCCCGCGCCGTACCCGCGCCACCTTCTGGCTCCTGGACGCCCCCGACAGCCTCAGCCGGCAGAGCCACCGGGACCCCGACGGCACCGGTCTCGGCCACTTCGCCGCCGACGGCACCCCGCGCGTCGACAAGGCCCCCACCGCCGCCTACCGCGACCTCGCCTTCGCCGAGGAGGCCCGCGAGGTCGAGTCGGCGACGTTCATCGCCCACGTCCGCTTCGCCTCCACCGGCAGCCTGGACGTCCGCAACACCCATCCCTTCGAGCAGGACGGGCGGCTCTTCGCCCACAACGGGGTCGTCGAGGGCCTGGACGAGCTCGACGACCACCTGGGCGCGGACCGGTCACTCGTGGCGGGCGACACCGACTCCGAGCGGTTCTTCGCCCTGATCACCCGGGAGACCCGGCTGCACGGCGGTGACGTCACCGAGGGCATCCGGCACGCCGCCCACTGGATCGCCGCCCACCTGCCCGTCTACGCCGTCAACCTGGTCCTCGTCACCCCGGAGGAACTGTGGGCGCTGCGCTACCCGGACACCCACGACCTCTTCGTCCTCCAGCGCCGGGCGGGCGGCCAGCACGGCAGCCGGCACCTCGACCACAGCGGCACCCACGGCCGCATGCGCGTCCACTCGTCGAACCTCGCCGAGTTCCCCGCCGTCGTCGTCGCCAGCGAGCGCATGGACGACAGCCCGCACTGGCGCGAGATGGAGCCCGGCGAACTGCTCCACGCCGGCCCCGACCTCCGCCTCACCCACCAGGTCGTCCTCCCCGATCCCCCGGCGCACCGGCTCACCCTGGACGACCTCCACCCGGACGCGGCCGCCTCGCAGCAGGCCGCGTGAGGCTGCCCGCACGGCCTGCTCCGCCCGGCGCCGGCGTGCCGGGCCGGGGGTGCCGGGCCGGGGGTGGCCGGGTCCGGCCTTCGACGTATCCGATGGCGTTTCCGAGATCCCGGCCCCTTCGGTCCCTGCCTGTCCGTACCGGGCCGCGCGTGGGTCCCGCGGACCCCCGTCGCACCGATGACGCCCGTTCCGGAACTGTTAGCGTCTGGCCGGTCGCGCCCTCGGCCCGTGGGCCGGCGGTTCCGGGAGAGGGTGTGGGATGGACGAGGCGACGTTCGGCCGGCTGCTGCGTGCGGCACGACAGCGGGCCCTGCTGACCCTGGAGAGCCTCGCCGAGGCTTCCGGCGTGAGTGTCCGGGCCATCAGCGACATGGAACGAGGCAGGAGCCTGCCCCGGCAGGCCACGCTGAACGAGTTGCTGGACGCCCTGGAACTGAGCGAGGAGGAACGGCGCCACCTCGTGCAGGCGTCGGTACGGCGTGCCGGACGGGTGCCACGGCAGCTGCCGCCGGACCTCGCGGCGTTCCGCGGACGCGAAGAGGCCCTGGCCACCGTCCACCGCATCACCTCGCAGGTGGCGGCGCAGGGCGGCCATGTCGTGATCTCGGCGATCGGCGGCCTGGCGGGAGTGGGCAAGACGGCGCTGGCCGTGCACTGGGCGCACCAGGTGGCCGACCGCTTTCCGGACGGCCAGTTGTACGTGAACCTGCGCGGCTTCGAGGAGACCGACGACCCCCTCGATCCGGGAGTGGCCCTCGGCGGGTTCCTCCGCGCACTCGGAGTGCCGAGCAGCGAGATGCCGCCGGGCACGGAGGAGCGCGCCGCCGTGTTCCGGGAGCGGACCGCGTCCCTGCGGCTGATCGTCGTCCTGGACAACGCACGGGACCCGGACCAGGTCAGGCCGTTGCTGCCCGCCTCGGCGGGGTGCCTGACCATCGTCACCTCTCGAAGTCAGCTCACCGGTCTGGCCGTTGCCGAAGGGGCCCGCCTCATCAGCCTCGACGTCTGGACGCCGCCGGAGGCGCTGGCCGCGCTGGCCGCGCGGATCGGACAGGAGCGGTGCCGGGCGGAACCGGAGGCCGCCGCCGAGCTGGTCGAGCTGTGCGGGTACCTGCCGCTGGCGGTCGCCGTCGTCGGTGCCCAGCTGAGCGCGGCACCCCGGATGCCGTTGCGGCTGGGCGTGCGTGAGCTGCGGCAGGCCATACCCCGGCTGGACGCCCTCGCGGGCGACGACCGGCGGGCCGACGTCCGCGCCGTCTTCTCCTGGTCCTACCGGGCACTCACCCCGGAAGCCGCCCGGTTCTTCCGGTATCTGGCGGTTCACCCGGGCCCTGCGGTGTCCGCGCAGGCCGCCGCCTCGCTGGCGGGTGTCCCGATGCCGGCCGCCCGGCGTCACCTGCGCGAACTGACCACGGCCAGCCTGCTCTCCCGCGACGCCGCCGGCCGTTACGTCCTGCACGACCTGGTACGCGCGTACGGCGCCGAACTGGCCGGGCAGGAGGAGGACGACCGTTCCGGCGCCGAGATACGTCTGCTGGACTACCTGTGCCACAACGCCCACACCGCGAACACCTTCGTGTCCCGTTTCCCGGACGAGCCGATCGGTGATCCGGCGCCGGGAGTGGTGCTCGTGACGATCGACGACCGCGACGAGGGACTGGACTGGTACCGCCAGGAGGAGTCGGCCGCCGCCGCCGCGGTGCGCGCCTTCGACGACCCCCGGCTGCTGCGCCACCGCATCGCGCTGACCCGGGAGTGGGCCGCGTACAACTCGGTGGCGGGCCGCTGGGCGGAGGAGCTGACGGCCTCGCGCATCGGGCTCGACGCGGCCCTGATCCTCGACGACCCGGTGGCCGTGGCCCGGACCAGTACGAACCTGTCGATCGCCATGGTCGAGACGGGTGACGTCGCCGGGGCCGACGAGCCGATCGGCCTGATGCTCGGTCAGCTGGACCGGCTGCCCGCGAAGGAGCGGATGCTCGCCGAACGGTACGCCAGCCGTGTGCGCAGTTTCCAGCAGCGCTACGCCGAGGGCCTGGAGTACGCGCGCAGGAGCCTGGCGATCGCCCGGTCGCTGGGCGGGCAGTGGGAGATCGCGCGCTCGATCGCCATCATGGGCTGGTTCCTCGCCGCCCTCGGCGAGTACCAGGACGCCCTCGCCACGTGCGAGGAAGCGCTCCCCCTGCTGCGGGCGACCGGCAACCGTCACGACGAGGCCGGTGTCCGGGGCAACATCGGCTACATCCGGCAGCGCCTGGGCGACCTGGACGGCGCGATCGCCGAGTACCGTGCGTCGCTGCGGCTCTACGAGGAGGTCCTCGACGAGTACAAGCAGGCGGAAGTGCTCGACGACCTGGCCTCCGCCCAGGTGGAGCGCGGGGAGAGGGAAGAGGCACGGGCGAACCTGCTCCGGTCGGCCGACCTCTTCGCTTCGTTGCGGGTCGCGCGCGCCGCGGAGATGCGCGCCAAGGCGGAGGCACTCACCGACGCACCGACGCCCGCACCGGGCGCCTAGCCGGCAAGGCGACGGCGGCCGGACGGCAACGGGCGGCCGGGCGACGGCGATCGGCGGCAGCGGCCGGGCAACGGCGGTGGGGCGGCCCGGCGGCAGCGGTCGGGCGCCAGCGGGCCGAACAGCGGCGGCCGGGCAGCCGGGCAACGGCGATCGGGCAGCCGGGCGTCGGCGGCCGGGCGCCAGCGGGCCGGACAGCGGCGGTCGGGCAGCCGGGCAACAGCGGTCGGGCAACGGCGATCGGGCAGCCGGGCGGCAGCGGCCAGGCAACGACGATCGGGCAGCCGGACAACGGCGGCTGGGCAGCGGCGGCCGGGCAGCCAGGCGGCAGCGGCCGGGCAACGGCGATCGGGCAGCCGGGCGGCAGCGGCCAGGCAACAACGATCGGGCAGCCAGGCGGCAGCGGCCAGGCAACGACGATCGGACAGCCGGACAACGGCGGCCGGGCCGCCAGGCGGCAGCGGCCAGGCAACAACGATCGGGCAGCCAGGCGGCAGCAGCCGGACGACGGCGATCGGACAGCCGGACAACGGCGGCCGGGCCGCCGCGCGGCAGCGGCCAGGCAACGACGATCGGGCAGCCGGGCGGCAGCAGCCGGCTCCCGCTCGGCCCCGGGGCGGCCGAGCGCGGCGACGACTCCCCCGCCGGGCGGCTCGCTCGGCGGGCGGTGGCCTGGCGGGGTCAGATGGGGGTGGGTGGTGCGGTGAGGTGGCCGAGGACGGCGGTGACGTGCAGCATGCGTTCGAGGTGGGCCGGCCGGTTGTCCAGGTGGAGGGTGGCTCCGAGGGCGCTGGTGCGGCGGTGGATCATGAGCAGGGCCGTCAGCCCGGAGGAGTCGATGTACGCCAGCTCACGGAAGTCGAGCCGGACATCGGCCGGCGGTGGGCCGCCGGCCGTGAGTCTCCGGCTGACCTCGTCGAGGAGGTCGTCGCTGGTGTCGTAGTCGAGTTCGCCGCCGACCAGGACGGTCAGCGTGCCGGACTCGCGGCGGACGGTCAGGGTGAATTCGCCGGGTCGCATGTGCGTCATGCGTGTGGGCCGGGGCCGGGGGCGGGACGGGCGATGACCTCGGCCAGGGCGGTCCTGCCGTGGTCGAGCATCTTCAGGGCGCGGGGGAAGTCGTGGAGTTGGCCGGCCAGGGCGTCGAGGCCCGCCGGCAGCGAGTGGACGGGGACGCCCCTGGCCATGAGGATGCCGGCGGTCCAGGTGAGGAAGGTCGTGAACAGGTCGGGGTCGTCGACGTAGAGGGCGGCGGCCAGGAAGTCGACGATGTGGGCGATGTCCTCGGCGGTGCGTTCGCGCTGGGCGCCGCTGTAGGCGCGCATGGCGGGGAAGCGGTGGTCCAGGTCGGCCAGGGTCTGCTTGACGACCTGGGGCCGGGACCGGGCGACCAGGGTGTACTCCTGGTCGGCCAGGTGCGGCAGGTCGTCCACCGTGTGCCGGATCGCCGAGGCGTCCGGCCGCGGTACGCCTGCCGCCAGGACGGCGACCGCGGCCCGCGCGTCGGCCGCCCACCGGTCGGCGCCCAGAGCGGTGGCGTAGCGCCCCCGGGGCCCGAAGGCGCGGCCGCCGGCCAGGACGGGGACACCGATGGCCTGGCAGGCGGTGATGGCCGCGTGCGCGGTCGGCAGGTGGGTGGGTATCGATCCGGACAGCAGGACCGCGTCGGGGTCGGTCAGATGCAGGTGGGCGACCAGGTGCGGGGTGGGTGTCTGGGCGCCGAGGTAGTCCACCCGCCAGCCGTGCAGGGCGAGGACCTCGGCGACCAGGCGGGCGGGCAGCGCGTGCCATTCCCCGTCCACGCAGGCCACCGTCACCCGGCCGCGGTCAGGCGCGGGCCGGCCGGCGCCGGGGTGGTGGGCGAGGGAGGCGATGACCCGCTCGTTGATGGCGGTGGCGGCGTGCTCCTGGGCGACGCTGATACGGTCCGCCGCCCATGCGATGCCGACTCTCTCCTGCACGGGCGCGATGACCCGGAGCAGGAGCGTCTCCTGGCTCACCCCCTGCGCGAGGGCGTCGTGGACGATCGCCGCGGCACGGTGCTCGTCACCGTCGATCACGGCCTCCCACAGCCGCTGCACCGCACCGGCTGTCGCGGTGGGCTCACTCACTGCCTGCTCCTCCTGGTCGGTCCACCGCTCGCACGGCCGTCCACGGTGCTCAGCGCGCCGGTTTCGGGGCGGTGACGGCCATGACGGCCATGTCGTCGTGGCGGCCGGTGCCCAGCCATTGCGCGGCCAGCATCCGCACCCGCTCCACCACCGCTTCCGCCGGCATGCCCACGCAGTCGGCGAGCGCCCGCCTCAGACGGTCCTCCCCGAAGAGCTCGTCACCGAGCGGGCCGCCGCGGGCCTCGGTGATCCCGTCGGTGTACAGCAGGCAGGTCTCCCCGGGCGCGAGGACCGTCTCGACGGTGCGCGCGGTGACGGTCGGCAGGGCGCCGACCAGAGTGCCGCGGGTGCCGGCCTCCTCCACGGTGCCGTCGGTGCGGACGATGAGGGGCGGCATGTGTCCGGCACTGGTCAGCCGAAGCCGCACCCGGCCGTCGCGGCGGTGTACGGAGGCCAGCGCGAGGGTGGCGAAGCGGGTGTGGCGGGAGGTGAGAAGGGCGCTGTTGAGCAGGTTGAGGATCTGCTGGTGGTCCTCGGCCAGGGGCAGCAGGGCGTGCAGGGTGTTGCGGATCTTGCCGGTGAGGACCGCCGCGTCCAGGCCCTTGCCCGCCACGTCACCGAGGACGACCAGCGTCTCCTCGGCCGGGCCGGCGCCGGGGTGGACGTCGTAGAAGTCACCGCCGATCCGCTCGTGGTCCTTGGCGGGCCGGTAGCTGCCGGCGTACTCCACGCCGTGCACCGTGCGCAGCGTGGGCGGCAGCAGGTCCTGCATCAGCGTGGCGGTGATCGTGGCCTGCTCGGTGTAGAGGCGGGCGGCGGACAGGGCGGCGCCGGCGCGTGCGGCGAACAGGCGCGCGAAGCCTTCCTCGCCCTCGGTGAAGGCCCGCTCGGTGCTCGAGCGCAGCAGGATGAGCGCGCCGGCCGGGACGCCGTGCCCGGGCAGCGGGGCCACGATGACGGAGCCGACCGGGCCGGTGAAGCCGTCCGGGATCGCCCAGTCGGGGATGTCGTCGGGGTTGATCCAGCGGGCCGGGACCGGCGGGTACCCCTGCAGCGCCTCCGTGAGCCCGGGCACACCGGCGATGTCGACCTGCCGGCTGGTCCGGACGGCGGGGCCGCCCCGGCGGGCGTGGGCGAGGGAGCAGCGCCGTCCCTGGGGCGGCGCGATCAGGACGGCGGCGTCGGCGAGGTGCTCGGCGGCCAGGGAAGCGGCCACCTCCATGCACCGCGGCACGTTCAGCGTGGACAGCAGTGTGCTGGACGCCTGCGACAACACCTCGGAGCGGCGCCGCGCGTCGCTGAGCGCCCGTTCGGCCCGGCGGCGGTCGGTGGCGTCGACCAGCCACCACACCACCTCACCCTCGCTGACGGTGGGGTGCGCCTCGAAGTAGCGGTCGCCGATGGCTCCGTGCGGGACCTCGGCGGCAGTGCCCGGAGGGAAGGGGAAGACGGCCCGCTGATGGGCGTCGGCGAGCCAGGCCGGCACCTGCGCGGAGAGCCGGGCGCCGTTCACCGCGTCCGGCAGTACCAGCCGGGCGGCGTCGTTCAGGCGCACGAGACGGCCGTGCCGGTCGGAGACCAGCACAGGATAGGGAGCCTCAGTCCACGCCGGGCCCGTCTGCCGGCCGGCCTCGGGTCGAGGGGCGGAACAGCTGCGAGAAGCAGTCACAAACAGAGGCACGCACGGTGCGCACCTCACCACCTTTCTGCCATACGGGAACAGATTTCCTCCGGCAACCGTCCCGCACGGCCCCGGCCATTGCAAGCCTCCCGCGAAAGGCGCACGCGAACACCACGAATCAGCCCGTCGCGCAGCACGCAGCCACTACGCACAATCTGGTCATAAGGTGGTATTTCATCCAAGGTCGGGCAGCCGGGTCCTGGCAGCGGCCTGTCAAGCGTGCCCGCCGCCGCCCGTGACCGCGGGGCAGCACATGTGTCCACGGGTCAGGCCGGCCGCGGTACACACATGTCACACACTCACCGAGGCCGCGACCCACATGTGATTCGGGATACACTCACACGTATGACCAATAACGAGGTGGTTTCCGAGGCCGCGGCGGCTTTCCAGACGGCTACGGAGCGGCTCGCCGACGCCCTCCCGGACGGCCTGCACGAGCGCGGTCCGGGCGGCGCCCTGCTGGCCGTCACCCGCTCGCTGATCCCCCTGCTCAACAGCATCATGAGTGTGGCCGACGTGCCGGACGCGGCGGAGATCGAGCTGCTCTGCGAGAAGGCCGCACCGCATGTCGCACAGCTGCCCTGGAGCATCCGGCTGCGGGGCGAGCCCGGTGCCGAGATCGTCGGCATCGCGGCCGCTCACGGGCTGCGCACAGTGACCCGGCAGCCCTTCATGCTGCTGTCGCTGGACGAGGACCGCGACAGCCGGGAGTCCGGCCACGGGCCGGTGACCGTGCGTCCGCTCCGCGACGACGAGGACGAGACCTTCGCCACCGTGCTAGGCGCCGCCTTCGGGGCTCCCCCGATGATCATCAGCAGTCTGTACACGCCCCGCGTGCTCGGGCAGTCCTTCGTGCAGGCTTACGTCGCCGAGGTGGACGGGGTGCCGGCCGGAGCGGGTCTGGCGGTCCTCACCGAACGGCATGTCGGGCTCGCCAACATCGGCACCCTGCACGAGCACCGGCGGCGGGGTGTGGGCCGCGCGGTGACCGAGGCGATCCTGCGGGACGGCCGGGCCGCCGGGGCGCACACGGCGTACCTGCACTCCAGCGAGGAGGCGCTGCCGCTCTTCGAGCAGGCAGGTTTCCGCACCGAGGAGTCGTGGACGGCTTTCACGGCCTGACGTGCGGGTGACGGCGGCCCAGCCGGCCGGTGGGCCGCCGGGCCGGGCCCACACCCGGCCCGCGTGTCACCGGAGGCTGCCCGACGGCGGGGGAACGGCTCACACGCCCGGCGGCGGACCGTCCGACAGCCGGGCGAGCTGGGCCTGCCACAGTTCGTCCAGGCGTTCCACCCAGGCGGGCGACAACGTGTCGAACGCCTTCGGGAGGAAGGCGCGGACGGCGCTCTCGACGACGATCTCCGTGTCCTCCCCGACCTCGGTCAGCAGATACCCCTGGTACAGCCGGACGCTGGTGCCCAGGCACATCCAGCCGAGCCGGCGGGGCGGTACGTTCTCCCCCACGTAGACCTCGAACCGGTGGCCGCACCAGAGCACCTCGAAGGTCTGGGTGAAGGTCCGGGTGCTGACCTCCTCGCACCCCGGGACCCAGCTCGTCCAGTCCGCCGCGTCGGTGAGTACGCGGAAGACCCGCTCGGGCGGGCCGGGCACGACGGCCCGGACGTGGTGGAAGCCGTGGGCTTCGGCAGGTGAGAAGCCGGACGGCCAGTGGATGTCCGGGTGGCTGTCTGCGGGGTCGTGCATCCCACTCTCTCTCACTCTGCTTCTGGATCCGGTCGCCCCCCGGCGGCGCTCCTGACGCGTACCGGAGGACCTGCCCCGGTCCAGGATGCGGCATCGCCCGTGCGGGTCCATACGTCATCTGACTGGCCGCGCGCCGGCCCGGCGCGTCAGCTGCCGCCGCTTCCGGTCTGCTCGGCCACCAGGTACGCGGCGTACCACTCGGCCCAGCCGGGATCCGCGTCGCCGGTGCCCTCCGGTCGTTCGGCGTGTGCCGCGGCCGCCCGGCGCAGGGCCCGGGCGAGGTCGTCCGCGGAGGTGAAGGCCGTCGGGCCGGCGCCGATACGGCCGGGCAGGCGGGAGGTGACCTCCTGGACCAGCCACGCGTTGCCGTCCGGGTCGCGGAAGGGGAAGTGCGAACGGTAGCTCTCCCGCCCGGGGTGCAGTCCGGGCTCGGGGGCGGGCCCCCCGGTGTGGTAGTAGTCGCCCACCTCGACCCCCAGCTCCACCAGCCTGTCCCGTTCCGCGACGATGTCGGGGACGCACAGGTACATGTTCTGGGCCGAGCCGGGTTCGGCCGTGGTCAGGCCCGCTCCGAACTGCACCGAGCACGCCGATCCCGGCGGGGTGACCTGCACCTTCGCCGGTGGTGTGCGGTCCAGTCGCCAGCCGAGCCGTAGGTAGAACGCCTTCGCCCGCTCGACGTCGGACACGGGGATCGTCACCACCTCCAGTCGCTCGTCGGAGATGAACCGCACCGGTTCTGCCGCCATGACGTCCGCCTCTCCCCATGGGTATCTCACACCTATCTGGACGAACCTACGCCCCCATCGAGGGCGAAACCAGCGAATCATGTACATATCTTCGTCCGACATGTGTCCGGTAGACTCCGGCCCGGAGACACGTGTGCCGGAAACGGACCCGGCGGGCACAGGGGAGCACGGGGCCGGCCGCGAGGTCGACGACGCGTGTCCGTGTCATGCCCTTCGTGTGTCTCCTTCCGTCGTGACCATGGACTGTGAGGGCCGCATGACCGTCATCCCCGCGGGAGACCCGCGCCGCGCTGGGTACGACACGGCGACGGCGTCGACGGTCACCTCCGCCGGCGAGCACCTGCATCTGGTGCACTCGGGGAGCAGACCGCCGGTGTGGCTCACCCGGCTCGCCGGCCGGCTCGGCCCCACCCGGCCGAACGAGGCGTTCGTCGTGGTCGGCGTGCCCTCGGTCGAGGGCGGCGCGGAGGGGCTGGGCCGGCTGCTGGCGCCCGCGCTGGAGGCGGGCCGGGACGCGCGGGTGCGCCTGCTGACACTGGTGATGTCCGAGGGCGCCCACGACGCCGGCGACAGCCCGTCGGCGGCCCGGCTGATCAGCGAACGGTGGGGAGTGGACGTCCTGGCCACCGCCGGGTCCGCGCTCGTGACGGCGGCGGGTCGTCTCTTCGCGCCCGGCCACCCGGGGGGACCCGGCGGCTGGTGGCACTTCTCGCCCGGCACGGCCGCCCGGCACGTGAGCAGTCATCTGCCCATCCCGGACTGGGAGATCGCGGTGCGTCGGGTGGGCCGCCAGACACTGGCCGGGCACACCGTCGAACCCGTGCCGGCCGGGCTGGCCGTGCGGCCCGCGGGACCGGTGTCGCCCGCCACCCACGCCCGGCTGCACGCCGTACCGCCGGAGGACGGCCGGCCGCAGCTGATCATCACCTCGCCGCGGACTCCCGCCACCGTCCTCGCGGTGGTCATGGGGACGCTCCCCGAGCGGGTCCGCGGCTCGCTGCGGCTGGTTTCGCTGGCGGGTCGGCCGATGTCACGGACCGCTCAGGAGGTGTCGGACCTCCTGGGCCGCGAGGTCGGCGTGGCGCTGGGTGTGCCCGTCATGAACGGCAGGGCCGTCCCGCAGGGCGTCTCGGCAGGCGACGCCGACGCGGACCAGTACCTGCTCGACGAGGAGGGCCGGCCCGCCTGGCGGCCCTTCGCCCGGACCCTCGCCCACGGGCCGGCGACGAGCGAGGGCAGCCGGCCGGCGCGCGTCACGCAATGGCGGGTCCCCGCGGTGCTGAGCGCGGGCACCGGGCCCGACGCGCTGTCGCTGGGCCGGGACTGGAAGGCGGGGGTGACCCCGTCGGGTCTGTGGATCGGACCGCGTGACGCCGCACCACCGCCGCTCGCCACGGCCCGCCCCGCCCGCGCCGACACCGTCGCACTCGACCTCGGGCCCTGGGATTCGCACCGGCCGCTCGACGCATCCCTGTGGCCGGCGCTGGAGAGGCTGTTCGGGCAGTTGGAGCCCGAGGTCTGTGTCCGGGCCGTGGTGCACGTCCACGGCGTTCTCGACGCAGGGGACGGTGAGCTGCTGCACAGGCTGACGGTCCGTCACGGACTGCGGCGCGCCGACCCGGTGACGTCGCCCCCGTCGGAGCCCGCGGGACGCCCTGGCATCGCACCTGAACCCGCCTCCGGCTCCGGCCGGTCCCGGCAGCGCACCCCACTGCCGGCGTGCGGTTCGACGGCGCACGGGTCGAGCGCTTCCGGGTGCGGGTCGTGACCGACCCGAGCGATCTGAGCCCGGTGCGCTGGGTCCTGCTCGCCGTGAAGCCGTTCGACACGGACAGCGCGGCCCCGTGGCCCGGTCACGGCGACGGCTTCCAGGTTCCGCGGAGGCCGTGGGCCACGGAGCCGGCCGTGACCGGGCTGACCGACAGGCGGATCGCATAGCGGCGGCTGTTCCTCTCGCACCGTACCGACGGCGTACACCTGTACCCGATCCCATCCGAAGCGGCCGCGGCGGAGAGCGAAGTCACCGCGCCCGGCCGGCGCCGCCCGCCACGGTGTCACCGCACCTCATCCTTCCCCGCCCGGCAGCGCCGCGAGCGCTGCCTCGGGCAGGTCCTGCGGGAGGAGGGTGGTGAGCGCCTCCAGGTCGGGTGCGGGCAGGGACGCCAGCCGGCCCGCCTGCCGGGTCATCATGGCCTCCAGCAGCTGGCGGGCGAGACGCGCGTTGCCGAAGCTCTTGGTGCGCGGCAGGCCGTCGAGGTGGAGGCGCAGGGCCTCCCTGGTCTGCGGCGCGCACACGTATCCCGCCGTCGACGCCTGCTCCTCCATGATCGACAGCAGTTCGTCGGTGGAGTAGTCCTCGAAGGTGACGTGCCGGGAGAAACGGGAGGCCAGGCCCGGGTTGGACTCCAGGAACCGGTCCATCTCCGCCGGGTAGCCGGCGACGATCACCACGACCTCGTCGCGCCGGTCCTCCATCAGCTTCAGCAGGGTGTCCACGGCCTCACGGCCGAAGTCCTGCGGCGAGTTCTCGGGCGTCAGCGTGTACGCCTCGTCGATGAAGAGCACACCGCCGACGGCCTCCTCGAACTTCTCGCTGGTGAGCTGCGCGGTGTGACCGATGTAGCGTCCGACCAGGTCGGCGCGGGCGACCTCGACGAGCTGGCCCCGGGAGAGCACCCCGAAGGACTTGAGCAGGTCGGCGTAGAGCCGGGCCACGGTGGTCTTGCCGGTGCCGGGCGGGCCGGAGAACACCGCGTGGTGGCTGACGGAGGGGGTCGGCAGTCCCAGCGCGGCACGCTGCTGGTAGTTGGTGAGCAGGTTCACGATGCCGCCGACCTCCCGCTTGACCGCCCCCAGACCGGTCATGGCGCGCAGCCGGGCCAGCACGTCGGACTCGCCGGGCTCCTTCTTCTTGACCTCCGTGCGCAGTTCCTCGGCGAGGTCGGCGCCGACGTCCTCGGGCAGCATCAGCATCAGGTCCGCCTCGCTGGCCTCGGGCAGGGTGGCCAGCCGCAGCGACTGCCGGTCGACCATCTCCTCGAAGACCTGGCGGGCGGCCCGGCCGTTGCCGAAGGTCGCGTCCCGTCGCATCCGGGAGAACCGCAGCCCCAGCGCCTGCCTGGTCAGCGGGTCCAGTACATAGCGGTGGCCCGCGCACATGGACTCGGTGATGGTGACGAGTTCGTCCACCGAGTAGTTCTCGAACTCGATGGTCCGGGTGAAACGCGAGGCCAGGCCCGGGTTGGCGGCGAGGAACTCCTCCATCTCCTTCGGATAGCCCGCGACGATCACGACGGTGTCGTCGCGGTGGTCCTCGATCAGCTTCACCAGGGTGTCGATGGCCTCCTGGCCGAAGTCGACGCTGGAACCCTTGCTGTCGGAGAGCAGGGTGTACGCCTCGTCGATGAACAGGACACCGCCCTGCGCCTGTTCGAACACCTCGGTGGTCTTGATCGCGGTGCCGCCGATCACCTGGGCGACCAGGTCGGCGCGGGCCACCTCGACGATATGCCCGGACGACAGCATCCCGAGGCTCGCCAGGATGCCGCCGTAGAGCCGGGCCACCGTGGTCTTGCCGGTGCCGGGCGGGCCCGCGAAGACCAGGTGACGGCTCATCGGCGGGGCGGGGATGCCCAGCCGGGCCCGTCGCTGGGCCAGCTTGCCCAGGCTGACGAGCATGTCGACCTGCTCCTTGACATTGGTGAGACCGACGAGGTCGTTCAACTCGGCGACCAGGGCGTTCTCCGGCGCCCCGCCCTCCGTGCCGCCGGCGGCACCGGTTCCGGTGTGCTCGGGTACGACCGGATCGGCGGCCGGGTCGGTGCCCTCGTCCGGCGACTTGTTGTCGACGCTGGTGAGACCGGAGAGCGCGAACTCGCCCCGGGACGGCGCGCGTTTGATGCCGGCGCCACGGTTGGAGCGTACGGTGCAGTCGGTGACCTCGACGGAGCGGTCGGTGTCGATCCGGATGCCGTCCCCGGCGTTCCCGCTGAACTCACAGGACTTCAGCGCGACCCGGCCGCCCGTGCCGACGAGGGCACCGTGGCCGCCGCTGCCCAGCACCCGGGTGCGCACGAGCGACAGGTCGCCGTCCTCCTCGACCGCGGCTCCCGAGGCGGAGCAGCCGGAGATCTCGCAGTCCCGCAGCGTGACCCGCCCGTTGGCCCCGACACAGACCCCGGACCGGCCCGCACCGCGCAGGGCGGAGGTTCCCATGTGCGGATTGCCGCCGCCCTCGACGCGCAGGGCGTGCCCGGCGCAGTCGCCCACCTCGCAGTCCTCGAACCGGCCGCGGCCGTTCCCGGCGACCAGGATGCCCGCGCCGCGCGCCTCCGTGATCCGGGCCCGGCGCAGCAGCGGATTGGCACCGGTCGACAGCGACACCCCGTTGCCGCCGGCGCGTACGACGTCCAGCTGGTCGAACTCCGCGGCGGACTCGCCCTCCAGCAGCACGCCCACCGTCTTGCTGTTCGTCACCCGGGTCCCGGTCAGGGACGGGGTGCTGGACTCGTCGACGTACACGGCGGCCTCTTCGGCGGCGTCGAACGCGCAGTTCACGAAGTAACCGCGGGAGCGGCCGGTGACGTACAGGCCACTGCCCCGGGTGCGGGCGGTCTCGCAGTACGACAGCTGCGGGTCGGAGCGCTCCGCGACCACGAAGCCGTGACTGCCGGAGTCGTACACCTGCACATGGGACAGCTCGGTGCGCACGGAACTCGCGAGATGCACGCCCACCGAGCACTCGCGCAGCGTCGTGCGCACCACCCGCAGCGACGTACCGCCCTCCAGGGCGAGTCCGGGCTTCTCCACGGCGGTGATCTCGCAGTCCTCCACGACGCCCCGGGACTGGCCGTTGGCCAGCACGCCGTTGCCACGCGCGTCCCGGATACGGCAGTTGCGCACATCGGCGCGGCCCTGCTCGCTGATCACCACACCGGAGGTGCCCAGGTTCTCGATCAGGCAGTCCGCGATGACGCTGCCGGTCGTGCCGGCCTCCACCACGCCCGCTCCGACGGGGTTGGTGATCCGGCAGGACCGTATGGCGAGGGAGCCGCTACCGCGGCTGAGCAGGGCCGTCCAGCCCGCTCCGAGGACCTCGCAGCCGTCCAGGGCGACCTGGCCGCGGACCGCGTCGATCACCGGCAGCTCGCCCGCGCCTCCGCGCAGGAGCAGGTCGGTGAGCATCACGGCGTCGGCGGCGAGCGTGACGGCGGCGCCCTTGTCCGGGGCGATCTCGACGCTGCCGCGCGGGCCGTCGGCGACGATGGTCACCCGGTTGTTCACCACCAGGGTCTCCCGGTAGCTGCCCGGCCGGACGCTGATGACGGCTCCCGGCCGGGCGTTGGCGAGTGCCGCGCCGATGGTGGTGTGGTCGCACCCGTTCTCCTGGCCGACGGTGATCAGATGGCGGGCCACGCCTGCTCCTTCGTGTTCGCGGTGTTCGCGGTGGGCTCAGTGCTGGGTGCCGGCGGCCCAGAGGGTCTGATCGCCGGAGCTCAGGATCGTGACGTTGCCGTCGTTCTGGATGACCAGCTTGGCGCCGGTGTGACCACCCGTCCGGGAGGACCACAGGGTGTGCTGGTAGGCGGACCGGACGACGAGTTCGCCGTCCGCCTTGAAGGTGGCGTAGTTGTTCTGTCCGGTGGTGCCCGACGACCAGCGGACGGCGCCGTTCTCGTCGGAGATGACGAGGTCGCCGCCGGCACGCATGGTGATGCGCATCCGGTTGGAGTGCACCGACTCGCCGGGGCGCAGGGTCAGCGTGGAGGTGAAGACCTTGGTGCTCCACTGCGGTGCGGGGGCCGCCTCGGCCGGAGCGGGTGACGGATCGGCGGCCTGGTCGGCGGGGGTGTCGGCCGAGGTGCCGGCCGCCTGGGTGGACGTCGCCTGCTGAGGGTCGGACGCCGGGGTGCTGTCCGCGGCCTTGGTGTCCGTCGTACCGGTGGGCGTGGCGTCGGCGGCCTTCGTGTCCGTGGGCTTGATGTCGGTGGGCTTGGTGTCGGTGGGCTTGGTGTCAGCGGCCTTCGTGTCCGTCGCACCGGTGTCCGTGGGCTTGGTGTCAGCGGTCTTGGTGTCCGTCGCGCCGGTGTCCGTGGGCTTGGCGTCAGCGGCCTTCGTGTCCGGGGCCTTCGCATCAGCGGCCTTGGTGTCCGTCGCACCGGTGTCCGTGGGCTTGGCGTCCGTGGCCTTCGTGTCCGTCGCACCGGTGTCCGTGGGCTTGGTGTCAGCGGCCTTCGTGTCCGGGGCCTTCGCATCAGCGGCCTTGGTATCCGCCGCGCCGGTGTCCGCAGCCTTCGTGTCCGCGGCCTTCGTGTCTGCGGCCTTCGTCGTGGTGGCGGCACCGGTGGACGCCGGCGAGGCGGTCCGCGCGGCAACGGCCGTACCGGCCGCGCCGCCGGACTTCACGGCGGTGCCGGTGGCCGCCGTGCCCGCGGTTCGGGCCGCCGCCGTCGTGGTCGCGGCCTTGGCGGGAGCGTCGGCGGCAGTCGTCCGCGCCGGTTTCGAACCCGTCGCCGCGGGCTTGGACGCGCCGGTGCCGTGGGCGGCGGCGTTCTTCGAGGACGCGGCGACCACCACCGGACCCGGTGCGTCGGCGTCCTGCGCCGGCCGCGCGGCGGCCACCGTGGTGCCGGTGGAGGGCGTGGGCTTATGGGCGCCGGGGGTGTCCGCCGCCAGCACGCCGGGCACCACCGGCGACTGCCCCGTCGGCGAGCCACCCTCCGCGGAGGTGTCCGTCGAGCCGTGCCAGGCACCGACGTCGGGGTCCAGCAGGTTGTCCGCGGACGTCGTCCCCCCACCGGTACCCGGGTCCTGCAACGGTACCTGGCTGGGATAGGCGTCGGGGTGCCGGTCGGAGGTGCCCCCGGACCCCACCGCCACCGGGTCCGCCTGCCCGAGGCCCTCGTACGTCGTCGTGTGGCCCTTGCCGTTGGACGTCATGAACGGGGTGGCCGCGACGACCGCCCCGGCCAGGGCGGCGGCGACCAGGAACGGCCGCTCGGCCACCTTCGACGTCAGCCGGCCACCGCCCGCACGGCGCGGCGGCGAGCCCGCCGGGGCGGTCGCCGCGCCGTCGGCGCCGGTGGCCGCGGCCTCCTGGCCGGCCTCCTCCGTGCCGCGCGGGCGCCATGCGGCCGGGTCCGTCTCGGGCTCGTCCTGCGCCGTGCGGGACGCGGCCAGCGCCGAGGCCAGGGACCGCAGCGTGCTCTCGTCCGGTCCGGCACCCAGCGGATCCGCCGGTGCGAGGGGGCTCATGCTCGCTCCGTCGGGCATGGGCAGCGCCGCGGCGCGACGGATCCGCCGGTCGGCGGACGCACTGCCGCTCGTGGCGATCGGTTCGGCGGCGGGCCTCGGCGTTCTGGGGGTCATGACGCTCCTCGGGGCGGGACGCTGGAGGTGGGGGCTGGTCGGGAGAGACTGCTGTCCGCGGGACCGGTCGCCAGGTCACCCGTGTCGGGGACGGGCGACGTCCCGGCGGGCGGGGCGGGTGGTCCGGTGTACCGCTCGGGCGCCGCGGAGGGGAGGTCGAGTACGGTCCGCAGGCGGTTGAGGAGGGCCGCGTCCAGGTGCGGCAGCGAGGCGTGCGCGTGTCGCGGCACCTCTTGCAGGAGCCCGACGGTGGCCGGGCCACGGCGGGCGACCCCCAGGACGCGGAAGCGTGATTCCCGGGCGAAGAGGACGTCCTGGCCGTCGTCGCCGGCGCGGGTTCCGCTGCGGCGCCCGGTGACCGACCAGATGAGGAGGTGATCGGTGGACGGCCCCGGATAGGTGCGCCCGACCGAGACCGCGCGGACCGGCAGCTTCCCCTCCCACTCGTCGCCGACGGCCTCCGGAGCGAGGCGCGCGACGAATTCCTCGGCGGTGCTCACCGCGGCGCCCCGGTACGAGGGCAGTCGGCGCATGCCGGACCGCAGACAGCGCAGCAGGGTCCGGCTCTGGTCGTCGCCCTGCGCGAGCGCGACGCGCAGCTGCGCGTCGTCCACCGCCGTCATATAGACGTGGACGGCGACCAGTTCCGCGATCAGGGCGTCCGACTGCTCACGCGAGGAAGCGGGGAACAGGCGCTCGACGATCTGTGAGGCGGCCGTGCGGTGCTGCTTCCAGAAGGGGCCGAGATAGGCGCGGAGCTTCTTGTGGTCGCTGTCCGAGGCGCCGCGCTCCGGTGACGTGTCCGGCACGCCGGCGCGGCCGGTCGCACGACGCGACGGCTCGGAGGGGGAACCGACGCCCGCGGACGGGGGCTGCGGCGCCGACGGCCCGGCCGGGCTCTCCCCCACCTGAGGCGGTACGGCGGCCTCCCGCGCCGACGCGCCTGCGGCGGGCGGCGCGGAAGCGATGCCCGGCGCGGGGACAGGAGGACTGCCCGGGGCAGGTGCGGAAGCGATGCCCGAGGCAGGCGGCGCGGAAGCGATGCCCGGGGCGGGGACAGAAGGACTGCCCGGGGCAGGTGCGGAAGGGGTGCCCGAGGCAGGCGGCGCGGAAGGGATGCCCGGCGCGGGGACGGAACGAGTGCCTGCGGCGGGCGCGGAAGGGGTGCCTGCCGGCGTCGGGGACGTGTTCGGCGGCTTCCCCGGCGTGCCGGTGCCGGACGCGGAGACATCCCCCGCCGCCGTCGTACGCGGACCGGACGGCGCCGAGGGGGCGGACGCGGCGGTGGCGCCGGTCGACGCCGCGGGTGCGCCGGCCGCGGGCTCCGGGGAGGAGCCGGACGGCGGACGGACCGTGGCCGACGGCTGCGTCTGCTCCTGCGGACGCACCCGTGCCCGTGCCGGGGACGGCCCGGGGGCGCGCACCGCGCTCGTGGACCCGGTCTGCGTGGGAAGCTCCCGAGGAACCCCCGGCGTCTCGGCCCGGCTCCCGCTCTCGGGAAACTCGGTCTCTTCGGTCTCTTCCGTCTCGGGGGCTTCCTCCTCCCGCTCCGAATCGGATGTCGGGCCGGAGGACGGGAAGGGCTCGGCGATGGACGGCACGGACGCCGCCGCCCCTCCGGCATCGGCCTCCTCCCGTGCCAGTGGCATCAGGGAGAAGTTGTGCCGGACCGTCAGCCGCCGCAGGTGCTCCATGCCCTTGCTGCCGAGGACACCGTGGACGTGGACGACGGCCCGTTCCCGCACCTCGGGGTCGAGCTCCCCGAACAGGCGATCGAGGCTCGGCCACAGCGCGTCGTCGAGGGCCCGGCGCGGGGCACCGAGCTCGATGGCCACGGTGTCGGCGTCCGCCGTACGGGTCACCGCGGTGAGCGGGGGCTCGCTGCTGCGCGGGCCGGCCCACAGACCGGCGGGGGTGAGCGCCACCTTCCAGGTCGGGTCGAAGGGCAGGGCGTCGGGCCGGGCACCCTTGAGCAGCGGAGCCGGGCTGTGCCAGGAACTGACCCGGGCGCGCCCCCCGCGGCCGTCCGCCGCCGGCGCGCAGGTGAGCGTCTGCGCGAACGGCCGCCAGGCAGGCGTGCCGTCGGCGTCGACCATGTACAGCTCCGTCGATGCCCCGCCCGCCTCGTCCGTCTCCGGGTCGTCAGCGTCGACCACCACGGGTATCCCGTTGGCCACGTGCACGTCGGTGCCGAGCAGGTCCGCCACCTGCTGCCCGGTCTCCAGCAGGGAGCGTCCGTCCAGGGACAGCAGCCGGATGTCCTTGCGCACCCGTCCCGGCAGCGCGGCGATCACGGTCGCCAGTCCCGCGGCGGGCACGTCCGCCGCGTCGACGAGCAGGTGCGGCCGGTCGGGGTCCGGAGGCACGGCGTACGGCAGGGTGTGCACGGCGGCGGGGGCCACGCCCGCGTGCCGGATCAGCAGGCCGGCCGGTACCGGCTCGACGACGTGGTCGGCGACCAGGCTCCGGTCCATCCGCCGCAGCCCGGCTTCCCAGTCGGGGATGGGCAGCCGGCTGCCGACGGGCCGCGGTACCTCGCGGAAGGAGAAGTGCCACCAGCCGCCGGGGGCATCGGGGAGGTCGGGTGAGAAGAGCGTGCCGTCCGGGACGACGACCGCGGGCCCGGCGGTCGCCAGTACGTCGAGTTCCCACCGCTCGCAGATGAGCCTGGCCGTGGAGGAGCGGCCTTCCGCCTCGTCGGCTCCCGCCGACATCACCAGCCGCAGCAGCCGTACGTCGTCGTCCTTGAACCGCTGGAGCACCGGGGCGAGCAGGTCGCACAGTCCCTCGACACCGTCCTCGCCGAGAGGGGCGCCGACGAGCACCGCGGCCTCCTCGGGGCGGGCGGGCCCGAGCCAGTCGGCGATGTCCGCGAGCCGCCGTGGCGGTGCGCTGCCCGTGTGCACCAGGTGCACCCGTTCACCGGCGCGCGACACTGTCAGGCGGGGGGCCGGGTGCCGGTCGGCCTGCCCGCCTCGCCTACCGGTGCCGCGCCGGATCATCACACACTCCTCACGAGGACGGCGGCCACGCGGTCCTCACAGTCCGCGGTCACATCCGGCAGGGGTGGCATCGCAGCCGCCCGGCGCGGGAAGTGACCCGTCGATGACGGCCGGCCGGTGCCGAGCCGAAACCGAACGAAGAAACGGTGTTCTACGGTTCGCCCCTTGCGAGGCCACATACGGCTGGTCGGCGTCGGCCCACTGCCACACGTGTTTCTCATGGGCAGCTTACCCGCTGTCGGCAACGGTCGGGCCAGGCACCGTGTCTGGGACGCGATCGTCACATGTGTTCCGAGCCCGCACCGCGAGCTGACTAGCATGTCCTCATGCCCACATCCAGCGGGACACCTCAGCCGCGGCCGGTGGCATGCCAACCGGTCGCCAGGGCCAGGGAATTCGATGACATGACCGACGACAGCCTGTCCCCGCACCGTCTCACACACGGAACCCGGAGACGAGACGTCCGGGTGGTCCGGCCGGGACGCGGGCCCGGTGCGCCGCGTCTGTCGGTGCTGGCCCCGCTGCTCGGCGCGGCACTCGCCGTGGTCCCGGCGGTGAGCGCCGAGGCCGCCGGCGACGCCACGCCGACGCCGGTCGCCTCGGCGTCGGCCGGGCCCGAACTGCGGTTGATACCCCCTTCGCTCGACCCGGAGTCCGGCACCTGCACCAAGGCCTCGCCGACCCAGGTGGCCGCCACACCCTGGGCGCAGCTGAGCCTGAACCTGGCGCAGGCCAACCGTTATACCCAGGGCGGCGGCGTTCTGGTCGCCGTGGTGGACACGGGTGTGGCTCCGCAGGCCGCCGGGCTCGCCGGGCGCGTGCGGGCGGACGGTGCCGCCGCTCAGGACTGCGTGGGTCACGGCACGTTCCTGGCCGGGGTGATCGCCGGCTCGGCGGTGCCCGGGAGCGGTTTCGCGGGCGTCGCGCCCAAGGCCCGTATCGTCGCGGAACGGGGCACGGACCAGTGGGGCCGGCCGAGCGCCGACATGGTCGCCGACGGCATCGAGGCGGGCATCGCGGCCGGCGCGAAGGTGGTGGACGTCTCGGCGGCCCTGCCCGCGAACACCGCCCGGCTGCGGGCCGCCGTCAAGCACGCCGCCGCCGCGGACGTCCTCGTGGTGGCTCCGGCCGCACCCGACACCGCGCCGCGGACCGGTTCCGGACAGTCCTCGGCTCCCCCGCCCGCCTCCTACTGGCCGGCCGCCTCGGACGGTGTGCTCTCGGTCATGGACGTGGACGTCAACGGTCAACGCCCCGACGGAACACCGCAGCCGGAACACGCGGACCTGGCCGCGCCCGGCGTCGGCATCACCGGGATCGGCCCGAAGGGCACCGGGAACTACGTCGCGAGCGGCGCGTCCGTGGCCACCGCCTTCGCGGCCGGGACCGCCGCCCTGGTGCGGGCCCATCTGCCGCACCTCACCGCGGCCCAGACCGCTGCCCGGCTCAAGGCCACCGCAGCGCACGCCGAGGTGCCGCTGCTCGATCCCTCCGGCGCGCTGAGCACGGTGCTGCCCACGGGGGCGGCACCGTCCAGCGAGCCGGACGCCGCGCTGCACCTGCCCGAGGCGGCGCCGACGAGCGGTGTCGTCCCCCGGGCCTGGGCGCTGGCGGGAGCGTGCCTGCTGCTGGGCGTCCTGGCGGCCGGGGCCATAACGGTGGCCCGGGTCCGCCTGTCCCGGCGGACGGCCGGGCAACGACGGGCCTGAGCCACCGGGGCCGGCGACGCGGGGGCCGGGCCGGACGCTTCCCGCCGAACCCGGCCCCTGCGCGCCCCCGCCACTGGTGCCGAAACCGCCACCGAGGACCGTCCGACACCCGACCCTTCACCCCGCCCGGCTCCGGCATCCACCCTTCGGCGGCCTCCGCCTCCGCGCCCTGCCCACCGGGCACACGACCGCACCCCGGCCATCGCGGTCCCTCCCCCGGCGGCCCGGCCCCCACCTCGACACCCGGGTGGGGGCCGCCGTGGTCAGCGGCCCGTCGGCGCCTCCGCCGTCCCGTCCTCCAGGAACGCCGTCTGGATCTGCGTCACGCTGCGGCGCGTGATGTAGTTGCCGCGGCCCGGCGGCAGTACGCGCGGCTTGACGTTGCCGAACACGTATCCCTCGCTGGGCGGGCAGGACAGCAGCAGGCCCGGGGCGTTCACCTCCAGCATGCGCCGCACGAGCGGGTCGTTGACGCCGCGCACCGCGCCCGCCGCGGACCGGGTGACGACCATGTGCAGACCCACTTCGTAGCCCAGGGGAAGGTGTTCCAGCAACGGCTCGAAGACGGTCCGCATGGGGGCGGCGACCAGGTCGTAGTCGTCCACGAGGATGAACAGCCGGGGCCCCGCCCACCAGTCGGCCAGCCGCATCCGGGCAGGTGTGATCTCCGGACCGGGCGTACGGGTCTTCAGGGCCCGTGCCACACCCTGCACGTACTCCTCCAGCTGGTCCACCGACACCGCGTGTCCCAGCCGGTACGCCTCGGGGACCGACTCGACGAGTTCGCGGCGGAAGTCGACCGCGAGGATCCGTGCCTCGGCCGGGGTGAACCGCTCGGTCACCGCCTTGGCGACCACGCGCAGCAGGTTCGTCTTGCCCGACTCGGTGTCGCCGAAGGCCACCAGGTGCGGGGTCTCCGCGAAGTTGTGCCAGGCGGGCGCCAGTTGGTTCTCCTCGATACCGAGCGCGATCCGCAAGGGCCGCCCCTCGGGCGCGGGGGCGAGGTCGCGGGCGTCGAAGAGCGTCGGGAGCATCCGCACGGGGGGCGCCGTGGGACCCTGCCAGCTCTCGGTCACGGCCTGGACCAGGTCGGCGACACCGTCGCCGAGGTCGGCGGGGTCGTCGACGCCGTCGATGCGCGGCAGCGCGGTGAGGAAGTGCAGCTTCGAGTCGACCGTCAGGCCCCGGCCGGGAATGCGCGGGATGCTCTTGGCCTGCCGGATGTCGATCATGGAGTCCAGCGGGTCGCCCATCCGCAGCTCCAGCTTGGTGGCCGACTGGTCGCGGATCGCGGCGGTCAGTTCCACCCAGCGGGTGGTGGTGGTCACCACGTGGATGCCGTAGTTGAGGCCGGTCGTGGCGAGCTGGCCGATCACCTGGACGTGGTCCTGGAAGTCCTGCCGGACGGTCTGCCATCCGTCGACGACCAGGAACACGTCGCCGTGCCGCTCCTCGGGGAAATCGCCCGCCGCCCGGCGGCGGCGCAGCGTGGCCATCGAGTCGATGCCGTGCTCCAGGAAGAGCCGCTCGCGGTGGGCGAGCAGCGTCATCATCTCGGCCAGGGTCCGTCCCACGCGCTCACCCTCCAGCCGGCCGGCGACGCCGCCGACGTGCGGCAGGCCGGCCAGCGAGGCGAGCGAGCCACCGCCGAAGTCCAGGCAGTAAAACTGCACTTCGCGCGGGGTGTGGGTGAGCGCCAGCGCGGTGATCAGGTCGCGTACGAGGGTGGACTTGCCGCTCTGCGGCCCGCCGCCGATGGCCACGTGGCCGCCGGAACCGCTGAGGTCCACCATCATCGGCTCACGCACCTGCTCGAACGGCTTGTCCACGATGCCGAGCGGAACCCGCAGCTTGCCGCGGCCCTCCCAGTCGGCGGTGGTGAGCCCCAGTGCGGGGTCCGGGACCAGCGGCGGCAGCAGCGCGTCGAGGGTGGGCGGTGCGCCGAGCGGCGGCAGCCACACCTGGTAGGCCGGCGGTCCCGCGTCACGCAGCTTGTCGATGGCCACCGCCATCAGGCTGGTGTCGTCCTCGTCGTCCCCCTGCGCGCCGGCGGCCTTCTCCGGCTCCTCGGCCGCCGGTTCCTCCCGCGCGTTCACCCAGTCCCCGGTCCAGGGCATCACCTGGCCGGCGATCTTCTCCTGGGCGAGCGCGCCGACCCGCTGCCGGTACGGTCCCGACACATAGGCGGCACGGAAGCGGGTGAGCGGTTCCACGCCGCTCTTGAGGTATCCGGCGCCCGGCTGGGAGGGCAGTTCGTAGGCGTCCGGCACGCCGAGCACACCCCGGCTCTCCATCGCGGAGAACGTGCGCAGGCCGATCCGGTACGACAGATGGCTCTCCAGCTGGTGCATACGGCCCTCGTCCAGACGCTGCGAGGCGAGCAGCAGATGGACGCCCAGCGAGCGGCCGAGCCGGCCGATGGCCACGAACAGGTCCATGAACTCGCGGTGCGCCGAGAGCAGTTCGCTGAACTCGTCGACGACCACCAGCAGGCTGGGCAGCGGCTCCAGGTCCGCTCCGGCGGCGCGCGCCTTCTCGTAGTCCAGGGCGGAGGTGTAGTTGCCCGCGGCGCGCAGCAGTTCCTGGCGCCGCTGCATCTCGCCGCGCAGCGCGTCCTGCATGCGGTCCACCAGCGCGGCCTCGTCGGCGAGGTTGGTGATGACCGCGGAGGTGTGCGGGAGGGCGTCGAAGCCGAGGAAGGTCGCGCCGCCCTTGAAGTCGACGAGGACGAAGTTCAGCGTCTCGGACGAGTGGGCCAGGGCGAGCCCCAGGACCAGGGTGCGCAGCAGTTCGCTCTTGCCGGAGCCGGTGGCGCCGATCAGCATGCCGTGCGGGCCCATGCCGTCCTGCGCGGACTCCTTGATGTCGAGCTCCACCGGCCGGCCGTCGGCCCCGACGGCGATGGGCACGCGCAGCCGCTTGTTCTGCCCGGCCCGCCGCTCCCAGTACTCCTGCGCGGAGTAGCGGTGCAGATCGGTGATGCCGAGGAGGGCGGTGAGCTGGATGTCGGTGGACAGCGGCTGCGCGGCCTGCGCGGTGGCGCCGGTGCGCATGGGCGCGAGCTGGGCGGCCAGGGACCGTGCGGCGGCGGGGCCGAGCCGGTCGGCGCGGCCCAGCGGGATCGCCGTCTCCTTGCGGTTCCGGTCGGTCCGCACGATCTTCACCTCGTCGTACGCCCCGGCCGTCAGCCCGGTCCCCTCGGCCTCCTCCACGAGCAGGCGCAGCACGGTCCGGCCGGGCTTCCAGGCCAGCGTCTCGCAGACGTCGAGCAGCACGGTGTTGCGGTACCCGGCACGTTCGAAGCGGTGGCCGGAGGGGACCTGACCGCCGTCCAGGACGACCACGACGTAGGGCTCGTCCTTGGTCGGTGACGCACCCGCCTCGAAGACACCGCGGTCGGTGAGTTCCGCGCCCAGCAGATCCTCCAGCTCGGCCACGGTGGACGTGATCAGCCGGGCCGGTCCCGCGCCGTCGGACTCCTTGGGGTGCAGCGCGTGCGGCAGCCACTTCGACCACTCCCACTCCCCGCGGTTCTCCGGCGCCACGCAGAAGGCGATCACCAGGTCCTGCGGGGTGTGCAGCACCGCGAGTTGGGCGAGCAGCGCCCGCGCCGTCGCGAGCACCTTCTCGCGTTCCCCCCGGAACAGGATGCGCGCCCAGGCCCGCAGGAACACGGCGATGGGCTGCTCGGGCACGGTGGAATAGGCGTTGATGAAGGCGCGCAGCGCGTGCGCGGACAGCGGGTCGAGGTCCTCGACCGGCTTCGCCGTCTTGTTGACCAGCTGCATCGCCAGGCGCTGCTCGCCGACCGCGATGCGCACCTCCGCGAAATCGTCGTCGGAGGCGCGGCGTTCCCACAGCCGGGTGGTCTTCGCGAACGACCACAGCACGGCCGGGTCGGGGTGCTTCCAGGCCAGCGCGCGCTGCTGCTCGGTGACCGCGGACCGCACCCGGCGCCGCACACCGCCGAGATAGCGCAGGTAGTCCCGGCGTACCCCCTGCATCTTCTGCTTGCGCTCGGAGCCTGACTTCACCAGCTGCCCGACCAGCATCATGATCATAGAGAGCAGCATCAGCCCGACCACCAGATAGATGATCGGGCCCGTCCCACTGCCGATACGTGTATACAGCAGCACCATACCGACGGACATACCGGCCATCGGCAGATAGGTGAGCATGTTGGCCGAGGACGACGGGGCCGCCTCCGCGAGCGTCGGTGGTTCCTGGAGCGTCAGCTCACCGTCGGGCAGTTCCGGGCCGCGCCGGCGGGCCGGCCTGCGGAAGACAACCACACTCACGACTGGGCTCTCCTTCGACTGTGCACAGGGCGGTTCGGCAGGGCCCCCGCGCAGGGGTGATGAGGGGCCTGGAGAGCGGGCTCACCACAGGGTGACATCCAGGTGACTGTCACCGCGGGGGACGATCCCGGCGCCGGTCCGCGGCGGCATCGCAGCCACCCGAGGACACATGTGCTCCCAGGGGCTCGGGTGAAGAAACGCTTCCGGACATGAGAGTATCTGACTCTCAGGTATTTTCCGGCTCAGGCATCGCATGGCCTCGACCGCCCTCGCTTCACCCGGCAGACTGAACACTCGCGCCGTGGTGGGGCGGAGCGTCCCGACCGCTTCGCCCTGCCGCACACGTGTTCCGGCGGAGCACGCTGCGGCACGGCCGTGTATCTCTCCACGGAAGGCTGTTGCCCCCCATGAGCGAAGGCTCGCTGAACGGGCTGTGCCGCCTCACGGTGCGCGCCCCCGACAAGACACTCGACCTCGCGGTCCCGGCCGACGTGCCGATAGCCGACCTGCTGCCCGTGATCGCGGGGCACGCGGGCGAAGACCTGAGCGAGCACGGCCTGGAACACGGCGGCTGGGTGCTGCAACGCATCGGCGGCCATGCCCTGGACCTTGAGGGCACGCCCGAGTCGCTCGACCTGAGGGAGGGCGAGACGCTGCTGCTGCGCCCGCACACCGACACCCTGCCGCCGGTGCGTTACGACAGTCTGCTGGAGGCAGTCTCGGCCGTCGTCCAGCAACTCCCGCACGCGTGGAGCCCGCAGATCAGCCGCTGGGTGCTGCGGGTGCTCATGGCCACCGCGCTGCTCGGGTGCCTGGTGCTGCTCGTCACGGCGAAGGGCGACCCCGGCGACCGGATCACCCTCGCCGCGGGCGCGGCCCTGCTCGCGCTGTCCGGGGCGGGCTCCGCCGCCCGCGTGCTGGAGGACCCCCAAGGAGGCGTGCTGCTGGGCCTGTTCGGCTCCGCCTTCCTGGCGGTGTCGGGTCTGCTGCTGGTCGGCGGCGGGCAGGCCGGGGACGGCTCGGCCCGCACCGCGGGCGCCCATCTGCTCGCGGCGGGGGCGGCGGGCACCGTGGGCCTGGTCCTGGCCACCGCGGTGGTGACCGGCTATCCGGTCGTGTTCGCGTCCTGCGGGGTCCTGACGCTGGCGGCGGTGCTGGGCGGTGCCCTCATGATCGCTCTCGACGTCTCCGCCCACCGGGCCGCCGCCGCGGTCGCCGCGGCCGCCGTCCTGCTCGGCGCCTTCATCCCGATGATGTCCTTCTCCCTGTCGGGGCTGCGGCTGCCCCCGCTGCCCACCAACCCCGGTCAGCTCCAGGAAGGCATCGAGCCGCGCTCCGAGGACGACGTCGCGAGCGGCGCCGCCGCCGTGGACCGCTGGATGACCGGTCTGTACGCCGCGGTGGGCGTGGTCTGCCTGGCATGTCTCGCCGTGATGGCCCGGCACCCCGGCCTGCCCGAGACGGTCACCGTGCTGGTCCTGGCGGTGCTGCTCGGTCTGCACGGGCGCAGCCTGGGCACCTCCTGGCAGCGGATCGCGCTGAGCCTGCCCGCGGGCATCGGCACGGTGCTCCTGATCGTCGAACTGGCCGCCCGGCACGGCCGGCACGGGGAACTCCTCGGCATCGCCGCCCTGCTGCTGTGCGCGGCCCTCGCCGCGGTCGTCTCCTGGACGGTGCCCGGTCGGCGGCTGCTGCCGTACTGGGGCCGGGCGGGAGACCTGATCCAGTCCGGCGCGGCCCTCGCACTGCTCCCTCTCGCCCTGTGGGTCCTGGACGTGTACCAGCGCCTGCGCGGCCTGTTCGGCTGAACCGAGGAGGTGTCGTCATGCAGTCCCGACGCGACCAGGTCATCGCCCACCAGTTCCTGGTGTCCCGGCTGACCTCGGGTTTGCTCCGCGCGGATCCCGATGCGGCGGAGCCGCCCACCCGGCGGACCAACCGCGGTATGACCTACGGAATGGTGATCGCCGCCGTCGTGTCCGCCGGGTCCCTGGTGTTCGGCCTGGTCAAGCCCGGCGGCAACACCACCTGGGAAAGCGGCAAGGCGCTCATCGTCGAGAAGGAGACCGGCACCCGGTACGTGTACGACGGCCGGCTCCACACCGTGCGCAACTACCCCTCCGCGCGTCTGCTGCTGGGTGCCGGCATGACCACCGTGTCGGTGTCCGCCAACTCCCTGAGCTCGGCCCGGCACGGCACCGAGGTCGGCATCCCCGGCGCCCCCGACTCGCTGCCCACCACGGAGAACCTGAACAGCCACCCCTGGCAGGTGTGCGCGGCCACCACCACGACCGGTTCCGGAGCCCGCAAGCCGCTGACGGTCCTCGCCGTCGACAGCGCGCAAGAGGGCACGGGCGTACGGGAGGACCAGGCCGTGCTGGTCAAGGGGCCCGACGGCGACATCTATCTGCTGTGGCAGGACAACCGGTTCAAGGTGGCCGGCGGTCAGGAGGCGCTGGCGGCGCTCGGCTACGGCGGTGCGACCGCCACCGCCGTCTCCGCGGCGTTCCTCGACGCCGTGCCCGCCGGCCCCGACCTGGCGGCTCCCCCGGTGACGGGCCTGGGCGGCAGCGGTCCGGCGCTGGACGGCAAGGCCACCCGGGTCGGCCAGGTGTTCACCGTTCAGACCCCCGGGTCCGCCAAGCGGTACTACGTGCTCGGCGGCGACGGTCTCATCCCGATCACCCCGACGCAGGCCGCGCTCGCCCTGGGCGACCCGAAGGTCAGGCAGAAGGCCTACCGGGGAGCCGTCCCGACGGAGGTGGTCCTGTCGGCGCAGGCACTCGGCGACGCGCTGGCGCCCTCGGGTTCGGCGACCGGCGCCGCTGTACGGCGGGCCGGTTCACAGCTTCCGGGGCACCCGCCGGCCCTGCTGGGCGTGCCCGAATCCTCCGGGGTGTGCGTCGGCCTCGACGCCGAGGGCGCGACGGGCGTCCGGGTGACGCTCTCGCTGGTGCCGGGGAAGACGGTCGTCGAGGAGGCCCTCCCGCCGCTGAAGGCGCTGGCACCCGCCTGCCTGCCCGTCGACGGCATCGCGGTGGCGCCGGGCAGCGGAAGCCTGGTGCGCGCGCTCAACAGTTCGGGAGGCGGCACGGGAACCACCACGTATCTGGTCACGGACAACGGGGTGAAGTACCGGGTGCCCACGGCGGACGCCGCGAAGGCGTTGGGGTACGACCTGTCCGCCGCGGACGGTCTGCCCGCCCCGCTGCTGGACATGCTCCCCACCGGCCCCGACCTGTCGGCGCAGGCCGCGGTGTCGGGCCGGGCGACGGCCACGGGCTCACCCGTGTGTGAGCAGGGCAACAAGGGAAACGCCAAGGCGGGTTGACGTCGCAACGGATAGTGTGAACCAGTCCAGGCACGTATCTCGTCTTCAACAGTGGCGGCGGAGGTGTCGGCATCGAGACACCTCCCGTCGGCCGCACGGCCGCTCCGGCCTTCCGGAGCACCTCACGACTCCGCGGAGAGGAACCATGGACACCAACAACCAGAAGTCAACAAAAGAGGCCTACATCAAGTCCATCGGGTTTCTGGAGCAGGCCCGCAAGGGCCTCCAGTCCACGCAGGACGTGGTCAGGTCGCACCGGGAATCCCTCGCCACGCACTACCAGGGCAGGGACGGCGTCGCGTTCGGCCAGGTGATCGACACCTGGCTGGAAGAGGTCGACCGGATCATGAACACCTGCATCGCGATGGAGAACACGCTCGGCGAGAGCATGCAGCGCGACGAGCACGTGCAGGAGTCCAACTTCCAGGCCGTGGTCAACAGCGGTGGCGGCCTGTCGGGTTTCGGCCAGGGCGTCACGAGCGTCGCCTCCTCGGGCGGCTCCACCGCGGACAGCACCTACGGGGCGCTGGTTCCCTGATCCTGACCCGGCCGCCGGCCGGTCAGCACCACATCGCAGTACACCCACGACTTCCAAGGAGAAACCGTGTCGGACGGCATTGACATTGATCACCTCCAGGTCGGCCAGTCGGTCGCGGCCATGCAGGAGCAGACCCGGGCCATCGCGAAGACGATGAGCGAGCTGGAGACCAACATCGGCACCGTCGTCGGCGCCTGGACGGGTGCCGACAGCAACGTCTACTACCAGCAGGTCCTGCCCACCTGGCACACCGAGGTGGACAACCTGTCGCTCATCCTCGAGCGGTTCTTCACGACGCTGAACGACGTCTCGGACAACTACAAGAAGGTCGTGCAGACGAACGCGCAGGGGTTCATGGACATCCGGATGTAACTCCTCTCAACAACACGTCGAAGCGGTAGGAAGGCGCACATGCCCGGTAGCGAGAACCACCATCTGGACCAACTGGATTTTGCAGCCCTGCAGAATTTCATCGACACCGACGTCAGCGGCTTCCTCCGCGTGATCGACAACATGCGGTCCGCGGACGCGCACCCCACGTCGCTCTACGACGTCAGCAAGAAGCCTCAGGTACTGGCCATCGGCCCGATGGCGGGAGACGACCAGACCGGCGGCAAGAACATCTGCGACAACGCGAAGAAGGCCGCCACCGCGATCGACGAGGTTCTCAATCGTCACAAGGCCGGATTCACCAAGCTCCAGGCCGATCTGCGGAACGTCATCACCACCATGAAGGACGCGCAGGCGCACAACCTGTCGGAGGTCGAGTCGCAGAAGTTCATGAAGGCGATCAGCGACTACCAGTCAGCCATCGGCGGCGGCTCCGCGACCGGGGCGGGCAGTGGCACCGGCAACGGCCAGAACTCCCTGAACCTCTGACCGCCGACGACATCCCCGGAGTAGTAGGACCATGGCCGCGCAAAGCTGGGAAGACATCCTCCACCTGTTGACCGGCTGGTCGCTGGTCACACGCGCCGACGTGACGAAAGCCACCGGCGACAGTGGTATCCCCTGGATCAATTACTCGTTCAAGGCAGGGGGGAAGCAGTTCGACAGCGAGGACGACTTCCTCGCCTGGATCGTGCCGAAAGACGGCAACAAGGGCTGGCACTTCGAGTTCTTCACGAGTGGCGGCGGCAAGGCGGCACGCAAGTGCCGGGCCGACATCACCTACTTGGACGATCCTTCGTTCCACGGGTACTGGGACAGGTCGGACGGTTCCCTCAGCAGCCTGCTGACGAACTACTCCTCGTTGAAGGGCGAGATCAGCGTCAGGGGGGACGGTGCGCCCGCGGTGGACGGCGTGCAGCTCAAGACGTTCGCCGAACTGGCCTGGTCGTTCGACGCGGCTGGGGAGTTCTTCAAGCAGCAGACCGAGGTCCTCGCGGAGTGGAAGCGGCAACTCGGCAGTGAGCAGGCGTCCTGGAAGGGGAACGCCGCAGGCGCGTTCTGGCTCCTGGTCGACGACCTCCACAAGAAGTACGAGAACTACACCTCGCAGCTTCAGCCGCCGGGGTTCAGTCCGCAGCACCGGTCCCCTTCCACGGGATACGTCAGCAAGACGCTGCACGGGGACGACCTGATCGGGGCCGAACAGTCCCTGTACAAGGCGTACACGGACCTGTACAAGATCTACTCGGATTTCTTCTGGCAGCGGGGAAAGCCCATCACCACCTCGCTGCCGGACGGTTCGAAGACAGAGCAGAACATTCCCGCCGATCCGCAGGATGTACTCAACCAGGTGTTCAGCGAGATGAGGAACTGGATCTTCGAGCACAACTCTCGCCAGATCCTGGAGGAAGTCGACACCCTGAGCAACACGATCATCGGCGCGGCGTTCACGTCGAACTTCTCGGAGGACACCGCGTTCGGCGGACTGACCTCCACGTCCACCTGGCACGCGGTGGTCCAGGAAGCCATGAACCGCTGGACCACCAACATCGAGACCAATCTGGACGCGCCTGCCCGGCAGGTGCTGGAAACCCTCCAGAAGGACTGGTCACGTGTGCTCGACCCGTCGTGGAATCCGGCGTACTCCTTCAGCGACACCGGTTCGTCGCTGACCTCGGACGTGCAGCAGGAGAACGGCGACAAGGGCAACAGCAGCCTGAACGACAACCTCAAGAAGCTCGGGGACGGCCTGAACCACCTCGGGGACGGCGTCAACAACGGCTTCAAGGGCTTGGGCGACGGCCTCGGCAACAGCTTCCACAGCCTCGGCGACGGGCTCGGCAACAGCTTCCACAGCCTCGGCAACGGGCTCAACAACGTCGGGAACGGCCTCGGCAACAGCCTGGCGAACCTCACCGGCAACGGTGGCGCCTCGCACGGGCTGGGCAACGGGCTGGGCAACCAGTTCACGACCAAGGCACCGGACTTCACCGGCAACGGCGGCCTCGGCGGCGGCGTACCGGACATCACCACCATGCCGGCGAACGGCGGCGGCCTCCCGAACTTCGGCTCCGGACTGCCGATCCGCAACATCGACGGCAGCACCACCACCCGTACCCCCACCGGGGTGACGACCACCTACCCGGACGGCAACTCGGTCACCCGCGGCGCCGACGGCAGCATCACCTCGACCTTCCCCGACGGAACCCGCCGGACGGTCTCACCCGGCGGCGACGTGACCACCGTCGACCCGCAGGGCCACACCACCACCAGCCACCTCGGCGTCGGTGAGTCGCTCAGCAACCCGGACGGCACCAGCATCACCCGCAACGCGGACGGCAGTCTGACCCAGACGGCACCCGACGGCACCAAGACGACCACGTTCCACAACGGTGCGTCGGAGATCGTCAAGCCGGGCGGCGAGACACAGCTGACCTCTCCCGACGGCGCCGTCTCCCACGTCAACTCCGACGGCAGCCTCACCACCGACAACCCGGACGGCTCGAAGGTCACCGTGCACCCCAACGGGGACGTGACCAGCGTGGACGCGCAGGGGCACACCACCACCAGCCACCTCGGCGCCGGAAAGAGCATCACCACGGGCGACGGCAGCACCATCTCCGTCGACGGCAAGGGCGACATCATCACCCGCAACCCGGACGGCAGCACCACCACCCTGCACCCGAACGGGAAGATCACCACGACCGAGGCGACGGGGTACGGGACGAGTCCCCACTCCGGCGGCGGCAACGTGCACATACCGTCCGTCGACATCCCCACCTACAGCGGCGGCGGCGGGGTCACCACTCACACGCCGGACGGCACCGCCATCACCAGGCACCCCGGCGGCGTCACCGAGTACAAACACACGGACGGCAGCGGACTGGTGACCACCTCGGACGGGCGGTACCAGACGACCCCGAGCCCGCAGAGCGCGGCGGCGACGGAGGCCAACAAGGCGCTCACGGCAGGGGTGGGGGCCGGCGCGGGAGCCGGCGTCGGCGCGGGCGCGATGACCGGGGGTGCGAACACCGACAGCCAGAGCGCCATGGGGCTGCTCTCCCCGATGATGATGATGGCCGGCATGAACCGCATGGGCGGCCAGCAGGGCGGCCAGGGCGGCGGCGACCGGGAGCGCAACCTCTACGACGGCAACGACATGGACGGCGCCGTCATCCAGCACGGCATGTCCCCGTTCGCCGCCCGTGCCACCCCCGAGGAGCCGGAGGAGTGGGAGGAGGAGGAGACCGACTCCGACGAACTCCTCGGCTCGCGCCGCCCGTCCACCGAGTCCGGCTACGGACCGGCCGGCGGCTCCCGGCAGGCGACCGACAGTGCCGCCTGGAAGGGGAAGGGCAAGGACGTCTGGGGCACCGAGGAGGGCGGGCTGCCCGCCTCGATCGGCCACTGAACCCGGCGCACCCGACCAACGGAGAATCCATGAGTTCATCACTGCAAGAACAGCAGCAGCAGGCCCTGGCCGAGTTCATGAAGACGCGCGAGGCGCTCATGGAGGCCAGGAGGGAGATCCAGTCGATCTCCGTCACGGCGCGGTCGCGCGACGGCGCCGTGGAGGTCACCGTCGGCTCCGACGGGGCGCCGTCGGGGCTGCGTTTCCCCAACAACAAGTTCAAGGAGATGACCGGGCAGGCACTGGCGGCCAGCGTGCTGGAGGCCATGTCGGCGTCGCGGGCCCAGGTGACCTCGCGTGCCATGGCCCTCGTCCAGGCCGCGGGCGCCGGCGCTCCGACGACCCTGGACGGCGGAGTCCTCGACCGCGTCGACCTGGACAAGCTCCTCGACGGCGGATCACTGGAGGAAGTCCTCGCCCCGCGGCCCGCCGGAGGTGACACACGTGGCTGACGACAACGTCTTCACAGCCGACCCCAGCCGTATCCAGTCCGGCGCCGGCGCCACCGACCAGGTCGCGGAGACGACGGACCGCGCCGCCGAGCAGTTCGCCGACGACACCGCCTTCGACCCGGCGGACCCTCCGTGGGGCAACGACTCGTACGGCAAGCAGTACGTCCAGAACTACGTGCCGTTCCACAACCTGCTCAGGGACGGCATACGCGACCTGGCGCAAGCCATGGAGAGCGCCGCGCGCCTCACCCTGAGCTCGGGCAAGAACTTCGAGAAGACCCAGACCGACAACACGAACGCCATCCACGACCTGCCCACCCCCCACTCGCACGTCTGACGGGCGCGTCGGCGGCTCGCCGAGCAGGTGGCACCAAGCGAAGAGGACCTCATCGCACCGGGAGACCGGGGCGGTGAGGTCCTCTCGTGTGATCGGGTCCGGTTACTTCTTGGACCACTTCTGGTTGTCGGTGCCGGCGCAGTCCCACAGTTGCAGGTGTGTGCCGTTGGCGGTCCGCTGGTCCTTCACGTCCACGCACTTGTCGGCGAGGACGCTGGTCAGGTCCTGCCTGAAGTTGAGCCGGAACTGCTGGGCGGGGCCGCCGTTGCAGTTCGCCAGCTGGACGACCGTACCGTTGGAGGTGGAGGCGCCCGCGGCGTCCATGCACAGGCCGAAGGCGCGGATCGTACCGTCGGAGGCGAAGGTCCACTTCTGCGCGGCCGAACCGGAGCAGTCACGGATCTCCAGCGGGGAACCGTCCTTGCCCTGGCCGCCCGCGACCGTGAGGCAGCGGCCGGAGGCGTGGCTGAACACCATGACACCCGAACCGCCCGAACCACCCGAACCACCCGAACCGCCGGAGGTGGACGGAGCCTTCGTGTGACGCGGGGCCGCGGGGGCCTTCGTGGCATGGGTGGCGGGGTGGGTCGCGGTGGAGGACGTACTGCCGCCCCCCGTCTTGCCGTGGCCCTGCGAGGCCGACGACCCCGAGGAGGAGCCGTGTGAGCCGCCCCCGCTCGCGACGGTCCCGGCATGCTTGCCGTGTCCCGCCGGGCTCGGGTCGCCGTGCCCCGTGGAGGCGTGGCCGCCGGCGGCACCCGACTTGTGAGCGGACGGCGCCGGGAGCGCACCGGGCACACCCGCCTGCGGGCCGCCGTCCGAACCCGGATCGAGCAGGGTGGCGGCGGGGTCCGGTGCGGCGCGGTCATGACCGCCGCCACCGCCACCGCCACCGCGCAGACCGACCAGGACACCCGCCACCAGGACGACGCCGGTGACCGCGGCGACGGTGAGCAGGGTGCGGTGGGAGCCGCGCAGCAGAGCACGGGCGCCTCGTCCCGCCGCTACCGTCCGCGTCCGGCCTTCGGCCACACCGGCGGCCTCGCCGGCGGCGGCGCCACCGGTGCCGGGGTCCGCCTTCGCGGAGACCAGGACGTCCGGGTCGCGACGGCTTCGGCCGGCGCCGTCCTCACCCTCCGCCGCGGCGGTGGCCGGCGTCCCGGACGGCGTGACCGTCTCGGCCGCGGCGGTGCCGGCCCGCCGCCGCGAACCGCGCGGTGACAGCAACGACAGCGGCGAGGAGGCGGCCGCGCCACCGGTGGACTGCGTCTCGGCCTCACCGGAGTCGGTCCGCGTCCGCGTACCGCTCTCGGCCTCGGTCTCCGCGCCCTCGGCCGCGGGCCGGAGCGACGACGCCTTCTTCTGCTTCCTGGTCTTCGAGCCGGTGGGTTCCTTGCGTCCGTCCGGCGTGCCCTTGGGCACCGGCGGCTTCGTCGCCGATTCCGTGGGCATCGGAGGAACTGGTTCCGAGGGGGCGGGGCCGGTGCCGGCTGCCACGCCCGGGATGACTGGTGTGCTTGCCGGAGCCGCGCGGGCGGGCCGCGGCGGATCTGGAGACTTCATGTGCTTCCTTTCGAGGGAGCGCAGACCGGGTCCGGTGCGTCGGGTTTCGGCACACCTACCTACTCCCACAACCACACAACGAATCCGAGTACCGCAGGGTACAGCACGTGTGAGTTACGACTCATCCCGCCGACGCAGTGCGGCCGCATCCCGCTGAGCAGGTGCTCCCCATTCGGGACGTGTGAACCCCGTACATGTATCGACGCGTATAACTGATGGTGAGTTCCGTCCTGTGTGAGGTGTCACGCTCGACGGGCCGGTGACCGGTTGCCGATCGATGAGTTCGCGTCTGTGGGGATGTTGTGACTGAGGAGCCTTGGTACAACCCGATCGTGGTGTTCGTGGCGGGTATGTCCGTGCCCCTGGGTTCGTCCGAGCGGATGCGCAACGAGGTCCAGGTTCCGCACCTCGAACTCGTGAAGTACCTGGACGAGTTCCAGAACCTGGTGGCGCAGGTCGCGGGCGGAACGGCGCAGGGGGCGAACGGTGACTGGCCCAAGGCGTACGTGGACGCGATGAAGACGTTCCTGTCGGGGGACGGGGCGGACTACATCTCGGGGTTGCGGGACACGGCGGCGCAGCTGGCGGACGGGGCCGGGGAGTTCGCGTACCAGCTGGACTACACGAACCTGATGATCGTTCTCCAGGTGCTGGCGTTCCTGATGGAGTGGGCGATCACCCTGATCATGTGGGAGTTCAACCCGATCGGGGCGGCGGTCGAACAGGCGCTGCTGAAGGAACTGTTCAAGATCCTGTTCGGGAACACGCTGCGGCGGTTCCTGACGCACGCGGCGATGACGATGGTGACGAACGTGGCACTGTCGACGGCGCTGGACGGGCTGGCGCGGTGGATCCTGGCGCTGGGGGGCGAGCACACCTCGCAGGGGGACCAGTACCGGCACAGCGCGGTGCTCTCGGGTGCGGTCCAGGGTGCGATCGGTGCGGGAGTGCCGCTGGTGACCGGGCCGATCAAGAAGCTGATCTCGAAGGGGTTCTCGCCGGCGGCCGTCAAGTCGATGCAGGAGTCGATCGAGAACGCCCTCAAGCATCCTTCGACGTCGACTCCCACCAGGTCCGCCGTCTCGGACCTGACGGGGGCGGTGACGCGCGGGACCACGACCGCCGTGAAGACCGGGGCCGGCCTGGCCGACGCCCCGCTGGTCAAGGACCTGGCCGATCTGAGCGGCACGTTCGGTCCCGAACTGGCGAAGCTGACGGTGCCGATGCGGGTCGAACTCACCCACGGTGTCGTCTCCAAGGACGCCCAGGACGCCTTCCAGCACGCGGTCGGCGACCAGTTCGAGCGGGCCTTCGGCTCCCGGCTGGGTCCCGATGCCGCCCGGGAGATGGGCGCGGAGTGGGCGAACGCGTTCATGGCGCACGGGGGCGGCGGCGGCAACCTGGCCGGCGCGCTGAAGTCGGCGCTGGACCCCATGGAGAAGCTCGGGGCGCCGTACCAGCCGCTGCGCACGGCTCTGTCGGACGGGGTGGCCGAGGCGATGCCGTCGGTGTGGAAGGAGAAGCCGCCGCACCTGATGCTGGACACCGGATTCAGCATGGCCCACCAGAACCTGTCCGAGGCCGTCGTCAACTACATCGAGCAGGGCCAGTTCACCACCAGCAAGGAGACCACGTTCGGCGCGCTGGGCGGCGACGTCCTCGGCCACGCCAAACATCCCGTCCTGGGCGCCGTCCACAGCGTCATCAAGAGCTCTCTCAGCCCCAGCCTCAAGCTGCCCCAACTGCTCCTGTCCCCCGGGCAGTTCAACACGGCAGCCGCCGACGACCTCACCACCCCGCCCCAGTACACCCCGTACCCGACCGGAGGCGACTGGAGCCTCGGTGGGACCCACAACGCGGCGTTCACACCCCCGCCCACGTACAGCGAAGCGACACCGAACCCGTTCACACCCCCGTCCGTCGACACCCCCGGTCTCGGTTTCCCTGCCTTCAACGCTCCGGCCGTCAACCTCCCCGAGGGCCTCGGTGGGACAGGGCCTCAGACGGCTCTCGCCAACCCCGCCCCCCACCAGACGCAGACGGGCTCGCCGCCGCCCACCAGCTCCGGCACCGGCTCCACCACGACCGCCGGTGCGGGTGCGGGCACGGGCACGGCAGCCGGAACTCCCGCGCAGCGTCCGGGTGCGCCCGCGGCGGGGCAGACTCCGCCGTCCGCCCCGCCGCGCATCAGCACCACGAGCACGGCCGGAGGGGACCTGGGCCGCCCGGAGACCCGGAGCGACAGCACCGGCAGGCCGGCGGCCGGTACGTCGCGTCAGGAGACCCGCGGGGCGCAGCCGGGCTCGACCGGGCCCGAGCGGCTGTCCACCAGTTCCTCCGGCGGCACGGGCGGCCCCGGACGCCGGGAGCCGGAGAACCCGGGGTCACAGCCGACGCCCCCCGCGCACGAGACGCCGGCCACGGCGCAGGCGACCTCGGCCACGGCGCAGGAGTCCGCCGGGCACCTCGATGAGCCGACGGAACGAGCGGACGTCGCGGAACCGGCACGGGACGGCTCCACGCCCGCTTCCGGTACGCCACACCCGGCCCCGGCACCGGAGACGACCACGACGCGCGGCCAGGACGCCGCGGCCGGTCCCGTCGACGCGACGGACGGGACCCGGTCGCGGACCCCCGCCCACGACGACGCCTCGCCGGACACCACCGGTCCGCAGCGTGACGTGCCCTCCGCGACCGGCCCGGGAACGACGTCCCGTCCGGGAACCGAGCACACGACGGCCGGCCGGGGCGACGGTGACCGCGAGGACACCGACGCGTTGCGGTCGTTCGAACGGCTCTGGGGAAAGACGTCCGCCGACCACGGGCTCCCCGCCCCGTTGCGGGCCGCGGTGACGGAGGCGTACGTACGTCTGGGGGGATCCCCGGAGCACACGGACGGACTGCTCACGCGGCTCGATGAGCACGCCGGCGACTTCGGCGGCCTGTCCCCCGTGGACCGGCACGTGGCGATCGTCGCCCAGAAGCTGCTGCGGGGAACCCCGCGCGAGGTGGAAGACACCGTGGAACGGGCGCGGTCCGCCGGTGTCACCGTCTCCGGGCCGGACGCGAACACGGGCACGCAGACACCGTCTCCCGCGGACAAGGGCGAGGGCCGTCAGACCGGGCCCGGCGCGCCGGACGAGAGCACCAGGCCGCTGTCGCCGGACGAGGCGGACGCGATCCACGAGCGGCTTCGGACGGAGCTGGACCCCGATGTCTACCGCCGTATCGTCCTCCAGGCTTCCGGGATCGCCGGATCCGTGGTCGACACGCCGCTCAGTCTGGACAGGGGCCTGGCCGACGCCGATCCCGCGGCCTACTCGGTCCTGACCCAGGTGGCCGTCGTTCTGGCCCAGCACCCCGACGACCCCCGGACGGGCCTCCGGCTGGCCGGCGACCACGCCCGTGCCCTGCGCGACGGACTGGGCCTGGACCAGGCGCCGCCGCGGGTCCTCGCGGGCGGCTCCCAGGGGCTGAACGAGCCGAACGAGCCCGGCCGGACCGGTACGCATGTGACGGAGACGTCGTCCTCGGGGCACCACGCCGCCGAGCCACCCCTGCCATCACCGATCGCCACGGAGTCGACGTACGGCGCCACGTCCAAAACCGGCACCGGGAACGCGGTCGAGCACGGACCCACGGCCGGTGCCGGGGCCGACGCCGTTCAGGAGCCCTCCCGTCCCGCGCCACGGCCGTGGATGGTGTCGGACGGCAGGTACGTGCCCGTCGCGAAGACCGACCCGGCAACCGGGCAGCAGATGGTCGATCCCACCACGGGGCAGCCGCAGACGGACTACGTGCGTGTTCCGTACACGCCTTCGACCTCTGTCTTCCGCGTGCTGGACGGCCGGAAGGCCGGTCTCACACCCCAGGGTGTCCGGGACTGGCTGACCGAAGAGGGCGTGCACGTTCCGCCTGGCCCGGTGCGCGAAGCGGTCGTCGACCACCTGTACGGGGTCCATGACGGCGAAGTCGTCTACCAACCGCACGACGCGGCACGGTTGCTGAAGGATCTGCGGGCGGCCGCTCATGCGCAGATCCTGGCCGGACAGGATGCCGTGATCGACGCCGTCGTCGAAACGTCCTCCTTGATCACCGAGAAGTACCCGCCCTCCGGACACCTCTACCTGGGACTGGGCCGCAGCCCCGCCGCGATCATCGCCGCGCTGCAGGCGACCGGTCACCGGGCCGAGTCGGTGCCGCTGTCCGACTTCCGCCCCGCTCCGGAAGAAGGCGACTGGTCGATCTTCCATGACGCGTTCAAGAAGTATCCCCCGCTCACCGGCGAGCAGCGGCGGATGCTCCACGCGCACTTCGACGAGTTCGTCAGCCCGCACATCGAAGCGGGCAAGGACATCGTGCTCATCGACTACACCCAGACCGGTCTGTCGCTCTTCGCCGCACAGCACTACCTGGGCGCCTACCTGGCAGAGCGGGGATTCGACGGTCAGGTCAAGGCACTCGCCATGCACCAGGACATCGACACCGGCAATCTCGGTGCGACGATGGACGCGATCCGGGCCCCGCGCAGTTGGCTGCGCAACCCCCTCGACTGGTACTACAACACCAGCGAACGCGTCGCATGGGGCAAGGGCGCGGACAGCTTCCCCCTCGGCGCGGACAGCGCGCTCGCGGGCAACGGACCCCTGCTCGGGCAGGCTTTCAAGCAAGAGGCGTTCGACGGGCTGGCGGAACACGGTTCCTACAAGCTTCTGCAGCAGACCCCGCAGGACTTCGAAGTCAACCGCCCGCTGGTCCGGCACGCGCAGGACGCCACCGGCTATCACACGCTGAAGGGCCTCATCAAGACCCGCCTCACCATCGGCGGTCAGACCGGCACCCCGCACGACACCGCCACGCACGTGGCCGATTCCGCTCCGTCGCCCGTCCGCGCCCAGTCCCTGTCGACGGCTGTGCGGGAGCCGTCCCCGGCCGGCCCGGGACGAGCGGCCGAGCCTGTGCCGGCCGTGCGGGGCTCGGAGCCGGGGGAAGCCGCCCCGGGTTCGGTGGACAAGGGCAAGGGCCGTGCGACCGAGCCCGACGCGCCGGGCGGGAACACCAGGCTGCTGTCACCGGACGAGGCGGACGCGATCCACGAGCGGCTTCGGGCGGAGCTGGACGAGGACACCTACCGCGAGATCGTCTCCGACGCCTCCGCGATCACCGGCTCCGTCATCGACATGCCCCCGCGCCTCGACGGGGGCCTCGCCGGCACCCGCCCCGCCGCCTACTCGGCCCTCACCGACGCCGTACGCATCCTCGCCGACCACCTGCACGACCCCGACGCGGGCGCGGCCCTGGCCCACCAGCACACCGTCGACCTCCGCACCGCTCACGACCTGCCCCCCGCCACACCCAAGGGCCTCGGCGCCGGCCCCACACGCACGGAACCCAACGGCCGTCCCGCAAGAAACAGCCAGGCCGGCCCCTCTCGCGGTCCGGGCCGGCCCCGGACGTTCGGGAGGCCCACGTCGGCACAGCCTGCCCCGAGGCCGTCCGCGGCACACGCGCCGGCCGTGGACCCACGTGTGCGCCAGACCCTGCGCCCGCCCGTCTACGCACCTGAGAACTCGCTGGTCATGCACCCCGGTTACGCGTCCGGGGACCAGTTCGGCATCCTCGCGATGCTGCTAAACGAGCCGCACATGCACGTGCTCATCGCGGGCGGTCCCGGTCCCGGCCTTCCCGGACACGACCCGGTCCGGGACAAGTCCCGCTCCATCGAGGCCTTCTACCTGGAGAGCGGGATCCACCCCGACCGCATCTGGAGGCTGGAGCTCCCGAGCCTGGAGCAGGGCAACGTCTGGAAACCGCTGAACCAGGAGGCCACCCGTATCGCCCAGGTGCAGTGGAAGATCGACAAGAAGTTCAGCGCCATGTACCGGAAGAAGGAGTTGTGGGGCGTCACGGACGGCACCGGTTTCGTCGCCCGCCACTTCTCCGACGAGCTGCGGACGAGAATCCGCACGGCGTGGAAGCTGGACGACCACCGCGACACCGAGATCACCGAATGGCTCGCCGGCCGGGGGGTGCGGATCCCGGAGGGCGAGAAGGACGTGCTGGTGCTGTGGTCCCGCTTCACCGGCAAGTCCACGAACTGGTCGGGTCTGCGCAGCCGGATGGAGCACGACACCAGCTTCGAGGGCACGCGGCAGCTCCTGCGGAACCTGGCGAAGGACTACAAGGCGGTGATCATCACCGGCGACCCGCACCCCGGCCAGGGCAAGGAGGGCAAGTGGGACGAGCTGGTCCGGGACATGCGCGCCGAACTCGGCACCGAGGACATCCACCAGCTCACCGGCTTCTGGCGGGGGAAGGACGCCGCGCTGAGCGCCTGGGGCGGTGACACCCGCACCGGCCAGTTCCGCCTGTACGACCACCTGAACCGGCGGCACGGCGTGCAGCACGTCGGCTTCCGCTCCGGGAACCTGGAGGCCGTCGCGCTGATCGGTCACGACGTCCACTACCTGGAGGACGACGGCTCGACCGGCTCCGTCCGCATGCAGGCGTGGCACGACGCGGGCTACGGGCGGACCAGCAGCGGAGGCCTCGCCCCCGGGTACGAGCGCATCGTCGTCTCCGAGCCGCCGACCGCGTCCGGACGGTACTCCAAGGACTTCGAGGTGAAGCCCGAGCTGCGGGGGACGTACCAGCCGCCCGACCCGAACTCCCGGTGGCGCAAACCCGTCATGGCCTACGCCAAGGAACACGGCTTCGGTCACGCGGACGTGGAGCTGATCCGACGGGAGCTGGGGCTCGACGAGCGCGCCGTGCAGAGCCGGGCCGACTTCGACGCGGACCGCCTGCGCCACGTCATGCGGAAGTACGCGGCGGCCACCGCTCCCCTGCGGCAGCACCCCGAGACGGTCGACTCCGCCACCGCCGCGTACGTGACGTACGCCGACGGCTTCCTGAGCAACAAGCCGCACGAGTACGACGGCGGCCCGGCCCAGATGTACGACGACTTCGTCACCCACGTCCTGCCCTCCTTCCCGCACATCTGGAACAGCAGCCGCTCGGTGCGGCAGCGGGCCTGGATCGCATCCCGGCAGCACCAGTCAGTCACGACCGGCACGGCCGGGCAGGCCACGTCCAGCGGTGACGGAGTCGCGCCGCGCGGACCGCAGCCGGACGCTGTCGGCACCGGCAACGACATGGCGGTGACACACGCGGCGCACATGGACTGGGAGCCGTCCACACCCTTCGGCAAGGGCATCCTCAGCAAGACCGCGGCGTCGCACCAGGACACCCCCTCCCCGGCGGGCGACGCCGTGCGGGAAACACCCCCCGTCCACACCCCGCTGGACCCGCTCACCGACCTGAAGATGGCGTACGCCGCGCAGCGCGGCATCCGCCACGGCGACGTCTCCGACAGCGCGTTCGACGAGTTCCTGCGGAAGACCGCGGCGCACTTCGACGACGCCGAATGGCGACGCATGACCACCCGGGAGAAGGCCGGGCACATCCTCGCCGTGGAGACCACGGGCAGCCCTCTGCGGAGGTCCGGCGGCGCGCACCCGCTCGACGACAGTGCTCCGCACACGCCGGGAGCCGGGCCCTCCCGCCTTCCCGACGGTGCCTCCCACACGTCCGAGGAGCCCCATGAGCCGGTGTCCGAGGAATCCGGGGAGGGGGACGGCGAGGACGAGTTCCTCGGTCCGCAGCCGATCTCGGACTTCCTGGGCGAAGAGCAGTGGTGGAACGTCTACATCAAGGCCGATGACCTCACCAAGGCAGCGAGCGCCTCCCTGACGGATCCCAGGATGCTCGGTAATCCCGGCGGCTACTACGAGCAGGCCGAACCCGGCTACCAGCAGCGCATGACGGAGGCGTACCACGCGTTCCTGGACGATCCGCAGGCCGTGGCCAAGCCGGTGAACTCAGCCGACTACGTCCGTATGCACCAGGTCGTGACGGGCCATGAGGCCGATGCGCTCGGCTGGTCCGATCTCGGCTGGCTCACCGATCTTCCGGATTCCCACTACCTGAGCTCCGATCTCTTCTCGGAGACGCTGCTCGGCCGGCCACTGATCACCCGGCACCTGGGAGACGCCTGGCCCTACACGGGTGACGCCCTGCTCACCGTCGTGTCGGACGAGGCCACTCCCGCCATCATGGTCCGCTACGGAGGCCACGAGGCGCCGGCCCTGATCGACGCGGTGTTCGAACGCCATTACCGCGAGATGGAGCGCGTAGACACGAAGAGCGAACACGCGATCATCATGTCGATCGCTCGCACCGTCCGGGCCCTCACCCTCCTCAACGCCGTCGACCCTCCCTCCGCGACAGTCAACCACTACCTGCTCTTTCCCAAGCTCCTCCTCGAACAGGGACTCCCCCCGGTCGTCTCGTCCGATATCGAACACATATTCAGGGGTGACCACAGCGCCGAAGAGATCACCCGCGCCATCATCAAGATCTACGACGCACAGGAAGAAACCGACCCCGCCGAGCAGAAGGCGGTACCAGAACTCAAGACGCTTTCCGATTACTACCCCGAGAAAGACTGGTGGAACTTCTACATCACCGGAAACGCCCACAGGCTGGCGAAGCGGGACCTCCTCAAGATCCCCGAGCTTCAGCGCGATCCCGGACGCTACTTCGATGTGCAGCTCCCCGACAGCACCTACAAGCCCTCCCCCGGCTATCAGCAGAGCATGATCGCCGCCTACAAGGCGGCCCTGGACGACAAGAGGTTCATCGCCAAGCGGTTGAACTCGACGGAGCACAAGAAGCTCCACGAACTCGCCACCAGGGACGTCAAGGGCAATTTCGGCTGGACCGGGGAAGGCGGCGTGGCGTTCCCGCTGCGCAGGGCCGTCGAACTGAGCCCCGACCTGCTCTCGGAGCGACTGCTGGGCCGCCCCGTGGCCAAGAACTACAACGTCCACGGCGAACAGCCGATCACCTCCTTCACCAGCGGTCTCATGATGACCAGACACGCGGAGGGCGGCGCGCCCCGCCTCGTCGACGCCGTCTACGACCGCTACTACGAGGAAGTCGGCAAAGCGGCTCCCGGCGACCGGCGCGCGGTCGTCACCGCCATCGGGCGCGCCGTCCGCACCCTCATGGTGATCCACGCGTTCACCGACGCGAACAGCAGGCTCAACATGCGCGTGATCCTGCCCAAGCTCCTGCTCGAAAACGGCTTGCCGCCCGTGTATTCATCCGCCTTCCATCAGATCTTCCAGGGTGGATATTCACTGGAGAAGATCACCGACATCATGGACGGCCTCATCGCGGAGAAACTCGGCGGTCCGGCATTTCGGCTGGACCCCGAGCTGGCCACACATGAGGAAGCAGCGGACGATCCGGCGCCGGAAAGCGACCTGGCCGCCATCGAGTACGCCACGGCGGCGGCCTCGTTCGAAAAGCGGCTCGGCCGGTACCTGATGGAGCGCCCCCAGGCGCTGGAAGCGACCCGGAAGGCCGCCCAGGCGGTATGGGATGTTCTCCAGGAGAACAACCCGGGCAAACTATATATGCTGGGTTCGCTTTCCGACTCCGCGGTCGGCGGTGTCGGAGTCGATGTCGAAACCCTGCGCAGGGTGGTCAGTTCCGGCAATCTGCGCGAACTGTCCACACTGCTGTACAACGCCACGTCCCATTCGGCTCTGAGTCCCTTCATCAAGGCACCCGGCTACGGCGACTTCCCGGAGATCAAGGAAGAACGCTTCTGGCGGCAGCCCTTCTTCGGCCGGCGGCCCCCGACGCGCCCCGAGGACGTGGTGCCTCCGCTCAGCGAGGCCGAGCGGGCCATGTCGGTGCGGACCGACGCCGCCGGGCGGGAGTACCTGCTGTGGTCGGCGGCCAGTGACAGGCAGCAGCTGCCACTGGACAGCCCGTTGCACCAGGCGGGGCAGGGCACCGGAGCCCTGGTCGCCACCGGCACCTCCGGTTCCCTGGCGCTGGTCCTGGAGACGGTGTGGCGTCTGCAGGAAGTGACCGGCCGGCACTTCGACCTGGACGAGGTGCGGCTCGGTCTGATCGGCCACAACCTTCAGGCGGGCCATCACACGCTGCATGAGCTGATGCGGTCGGCGGAGCTGTGGGACAGGGCGCACGACGGTCATCTCGGGCTCCGCTACGAGAACGCGTGGAACCGGTACCGGCATCTGGCGCCGCTGACCGAGTCCGAACTGCGCGAGCACGTCGCCGAGAACGGGCTGTTCCCCGACGAGATCGCCCTGGGCGTGCGCGACCCCCGCCTCGACGACCCGTCCGCCGCCGACGGCAAGACGATCCTGCACGCGCTCGGGATCGACCCCCGGCGGTGGGCCGCCGAACTCGAACGCGACGGGCACGGCAACCCTCTGCCCGGTTGGCATCCGGAGTCCGCCGGCATGCCGGCCACACGTCTGGACGCCTGGTCGCAGTACCTGCGGGCACAGAACGCCCTGGACATCGCCGTCGAACAGAGGAACCTGCTGCGTCCCCCCGGACAGGACACCGTCACCGAGGCCGGCCCGGACGGCCACGGCGAGCGGGAATGGCGGCGAGCGACCGCACAGGTGGAGGAACACACCCGGCACCTCGCCTCCGCCGAGGAGGCGTTGCGCAGCACGGGACACGACCCCGGAGAACTCGACGGGCGCTTCTCCGCCTGGCTCCAGGGGCAGTGGCTGGAGACACACTCGCCGTCCCGTGAGCCGGACCCGGCCGGACAGGGCGCCCAGCAGGGGCCGGACACGCGGTCGGCGGACAAGGGCAAGGGCCGTCAGGTCCCGTCCGAGGGGCCGGAGACGGACGAGGGTGTGCGGTTGCTGTCGCCGGAACAGGCGGACCGGGCTCACGAGCGGTTGCAGGAGGAACTGGGCGACTCGTACCGCCATATCGTCACGCGGGCGTCCGGGATCGTCGGTTCCGTGATCGACATGCCGCCGCGGATCGGCGGGGGGCTGGCCGACACTCATCCCGCCGCCTACACGGTGCTGACGGAGGTGGCCGGCATCCTGGCCCAGCACCGGAACGACCCCGTGACGGCCGCCGCCCTGGCCGACCGTCACGCCCGTGCGCGGCGCGACGAGCTGGACCTTCCCCCGGCGGTGCCCAAGGGTCCCGGCGCCGGTCCCGGACAACCGGTGGAAGGCGGCGGTCCCGCTCCGTCGGACGCGCCGGCGACGGGCTCGTCGTCCGGGCCCACGCCCGGCGACGGGCCAGCGCCCGCGCGGGTGCCCGGCGGCAGTACCCGGCCGGCCACGACCGGGACGTCTTCCGGTGCCGAGGCGGTGCCGTGGAGAATTCCGAGCGAGCGGCTGGTGCCCAGCCGGTTCACCCGGCCCGACGGCAGTTCGATGACCACGTTCTCGTGGCGTCCGTACGAGCCTTCGACGAGTGTCTTCCGTGTGCTCGACGGCCAAAAGGCCGGTCTGACACCCAGGAGGGTCAGGGACTGGCTGAAGGAAGCGGGGCTGTACGTTCCCCCGGGCCCGGTACGCGACGTGGTCGACGACCACCTGTACGGAGTCCGCGACGGCGAGGTCGTCTACGAGGAACACGGCGCGGGGCAGTTGCTCAGGGACCTGAGGCTGGCCGCCTACCGCCAGCTTCAGGAAAGTCAGGACACGGTGATCGACGCCGTCGTCGAGACGTCGGCCCTGATCACGGCGAAGTATCCGCCCGAGGGGCACTTCTACCTGGGGCTGGGCCGCAGCCCCGCGGCGATCATCGCCGCCCTCCAGGCGACCGGCCACCCGGCCCAGTCGATTCCGCTGTCCAGCTTCCGCCCTGCTCCGGCGGACGGCGAACGGTCGATCTTCCGGGACGCGTACAAAGCGTTCCCGCCGCTCACCGACGGCCAGCGCCGGATGCTCTCCGCGCACTTCGACGAGTTCGTCCGACCGCATCTGGAAGCGGGCAAGGACATCCTGCTGATCGACTACACGCAAAGCGGTCTCTCGTTGTTCTCCGCACAGCACTACCTGGGTGCCTACCTGGCCGAGCGCGGTTTCGACGGCAGGGTCAAAGCCCTGGCCATGCACCAAGCCGGCTACGTCAGACTGCTCAACGCGACCATGGACTCGATCCGGGCCCCGCGGAGTTGGGTGCTCCGTCCCCGCGACTGGTACTACAACTCCAGCAAGCGCATCGAGTGGGGCAACAACGCGGCCACGCTCTCCCTCGACACGGAGACCGCGCTCGCCGGCAAGGGTTCCGCTCTCGGCAACGCCCTTGAGCGGCAGGTGTTCGACGGGCTCGCGGAACACGGCTCCTACAAGATCCTGGAGCAGACCCCGCAGGACTTCGAAGTCAACCGCCCCCTGCGTGTGCACGCCCAGGACGCCAGTGGCTACCAGATACTCAAGGGCGTCATCAAGACCCACCTCACCCTCGACGACCCCACCGGCACGACCCACGGTGACGGGTCCCCGGCCCGGGTCTCCGAAGTACCGCCGCGTGTCTCGGGCTCGGCGGACCAGGACACCCCCCTGCGCACACCGGACGAAGCAGACGCCACGACCGGGCCCGCGACGCGTGGTTCCCTCGATCCGCGTACCGATCTGAAAATGGCGTACGCGGCGAAGCGCGGCGTCCGGCACGGCGATGTCTCCGACAGCGGCTTCGAGGAGTCCCTGCGGCAGGCGGCGGCACACTTCGACCAGGCCGTATGGCAGCGCATGACCACCCGCGAAAAGGCCGACCAGATCATCGCCGTGGAAGCCACCGGTGTTCCCGTCAGGACGGCCGGCGGTGCTCGTCCGGACCACGCCGGCGCCGACGCCCTCCGCGGTGAACCGAACGCGGACGCGGCGGTCGCAGCGGATCCGGACGCACCCCCGCACGGTGCGCGGCAGCAGGACGACGGGGCCGCGGAGGCCACCGCGCCGGTGCCGTCGGACACCGGTGAGGAACCGGGGGGCGCGGCGCTCCTGTCGGAGATGGTCGCCGAGCGGAACTGGTGGGAGATCTACGTCCCCGCGTCGCATCAGGCGACGGTGCAGCGCGAGTGGAGCGACGCCGGCCACCGGGGTGATCCGGGCGACTACTACGAGAGGTACTCGCCCGGCCACAAGCAGCGGATGCTGGACGTCTACCACACGATACTCGACGACCCCCAGGCCATGGCCACGCCCCTGGACTCCGGGCAGTACGCCCGGCTGTACACCCTCGTCAACGGCCTCGACGGCGACGACCGGATCCCGTGGTCGCAGCAGGGCTGGGGCGGCCCCGCCCCCGAGTCGGGACACGTGAGTTCCGACCTCTTCGAAGAGACGCTGCTGGGCCGGCCACTGATCAGCAGGGGCGCGGACCCCGCCGGGACGGACGACTCCGTCGTACGGGTCGTCAGCGACGAGAACGGAACCTTCCTCGTCGCCAACTACCGAGGCGACCAGATCCCGCGCCTGATCGACGCGGTCTTCACCCGGCACTACCAGGAGATCGCGGCCACCGACCCAGCGGACGAGATGGGAGTCCTGACGACCATCGCCCGCACCACCCGCGCACTCACCGTTCTCCGGCTCGCCCAAGAGGCCGACACGCTCAACGAACATGTGGTTCTGCCCAAACTGCTGCTTGAGCAAGGCTTCATGCCCGTCACGTCGGTGGAACTCCAGACCATGTTCCACGGCGACCACACCGCAGCGGAGATCGCCCACGCGATCGCCAGGGCCATGACCGGCGGCGAGGAGGAGTCGCATCCCTCCGACGTCCCCGGAGGAACGAAGCCGAAGCCGCTGTCCGAGCACATGCCGGAGAAGGACTGGTGGCGGCTCTACATCGACCCGTCCGTGCACAACGACGCGGTGCAGCACGCCGGCTACCGGCCGGAACTCCACCGGGACCCCGGCCTGTACTTCGACGCGGGCACCCCCGCCATCAAGGGCTCCCCCGGCTACCAGAAGAACATGATCCGCGCCTACCGCGAAGTCCTGGACGACCAGGAATCCCTCGCCAAGCGCATGGACGCCACCGAACACCGCAGGATCCACGGCATCCTCACCGGCGGCATCCAGGGCAAGTTCACCTGGTCGGAGAACAAGACCAGCTTCCCGTTGCGGAACGAGACGCGCGACGACAGGGGCCGGATCGTCCGGTACGCCGACCTGAGCCCTGACATCCTCGAAGAGGAACTGCTGGGCCAGCGGCTGGTCGCACCCTACTCACCCGACCTCGACAGCGAGCCCATCACCACCTACGCCAAGGGCTTCGGCGTACTCAACACGAACCACGCACCCGCCAAGGCACCACGGCTGGTCGACGCCATCTACGACCGGTACTACCAGGAGATCGCAGGCGCCGGGGACAACCGGACCGCCCACCTCAAGGCCATCGCCCGGACCATCCGCGCCTTGATGGTGATCCACCCCTTCACCGACGCCAACAGCCGCCTCAACATCCGCCTCGTCCTTCCCAAACTCCTCCTCCAACACGGCTATCCCCCCGTCTACCACGAAGATTTCCACGTCCTCTTCCAAGGCAGCTTCTCGGTGGACACCATCGCCGAACGCCTCAACAGCCTCCTGGAGGAACGACTCGGCCCCGCCTCGCGTCCGCCCTCGGAACCCGCCGGACGCGAGGAGGCGGATGACGGCCGGGCCGGTCACCCGGTTCCCGCCACCGCCCTCTCCCCCGAGCCCGCACGGACCGAGGACGAATCAGCGGACACCGAGCAGGCGCTGGACGCACTCTCCGGCTTCGCCCCGGAGAAGGACTGGTGGACGTTCTTCATCGACCGGAGCGACCACGGTGCAGCGACGCAAGCCGCACAGAACGACGCGACCACCGGTGGCGATCCCGGGGCGTACTACGAACGCAGGCACCCCGGCTACCTGCGTGGCATCACCGCGGTCTACCGAGAGGCCCTGGACGACCCGTCCGCCCTCACCCAGCACATGGACGCGCGAGGATACGAGCGTCTCCACAAGCTCCTCACGAAGCACATGGGCGGCGCGACCCGGTGGTCGGGTGATTCCCGGTCCGCCTTCCCCATCGGTTCGGCACACCTCAGCGCGGAACTCTTCGACGAACAGTTCCTGGGGCGGAAGCTCGTCGTGGCCATGGACGGCAGGAGCGATCTCGACAAGCAGAACCCTCCCCTCACCGTCGTCAGCAGCTCCCCACAAGGGGGCGCGGTCCTGCACAACGCGTACGACGTCCGCGAAGCCCCCGCTCTGATCGATGCCGTCTTCAGCAGGCACTACAGGACCCTCGACACGCTTGACAGCGGCGATGACCACGCGATTCTGAGCACCATCGCCCGTACGGTGCGCTCGCTCATGGTGGTCCACCCGTTCACGACCGGTAACGAGTGGATCAACATCAGAGTCGTGCTGCCCAGGCTCCTGCTGGAGCAGGGATTCCCGCCTGCGATCCTGCGGGACGCGGCGAGGATCTTCGACGGCGGGAACTCCGCGGACGAAATGGCCCACCAGATCGAACAGTCCCTCATCACCTTCTGGGGATACGAACCTCCCGAGCGTTCCGTCCCGCAGACGGGTGTTCCCTCCCCGAACCCGGTGCAGGCGGCCACGGATCTGGCTGCCATCCGGTATGCGGAAGCGTCCGCGGAGTTCGAGAACGACCTCGGCCGCTATCTGGTCCAGCACCCCAGGGCACTGCGGTCGCTCCGCGAGGTGGCGAAGGCCGTCTGGGACGTCCTCGAAGCACACAACCCCGACCGGCTTCCCCTGCTGGGATCGACCTCACGAAGCATGGCCGGCAGCGTCGGAAGAGACGTAGGGGTCCTGCGGGAGGTGATCCGTTCCGGCAACGTCCGGGAACTGGCCACCATGCTCTTCAACGCGTCCAACGCCCAGGCGCTGCGGTCGCACATCCCTCTGCCCGGCTACTCCGACTTTCCCGAGATCCAGCACGAGCGTTCCTGGCGGCGCGGCCGCGACGACGACTCGCCGCGGCTCCGCCCGGAAGACGTCGTGCCTCCGTTGAGCGACGCCGAACGCGCGCTGGCGGTCAGGTCCGACGCGTCGGGCCGGGAATACCTCCACTGGTTCAGGGCCGCCGACACCAGTCATCTCCCGGTGGAGGCGCCGTTGCACACGCAGGGCCAGGGCACCGGGGCCCTCGTCGCCACGGGTACGTCCGGTTCGATGACGCTGCTGCTGGAGATGGCCTGGCGGCTCCAGGTACACACCGGCCGGAACTTCGATCTCGACGGCCTGCGGCTGGGCCTGCTGGGACACAGCCTCGTCCTGGGCCACCACTCGCTGCACGAACTCCTGCGTTCCGCCGCGTACTGGGATTCCGTCCACGGACACCGCTACGGCTTCCGCTACGACGACAGCTGGAGCCGCTACCGGCAGCTCGCACCGCTGACGGAGAACGAACTGCGCGAACACGTCGCCAGGGACGGACGGTTCCCCGACGAGATCGCACGCGAGGCGGACGACCTCATCCTCGGCAACGAGGCCGCCGCCGACGGCGAGAGCCTCCTGCGCGCCCTGCGCATCGACCCCCGGCACTGGGCCACGGAACTGGAACTGGACCAGCACGGCACCCGTCTGCCCGACTGGCGGCCCGCCTCCCCCGACCAGCCCGCCACACGACTGGACGCCTGGTCGCGGTACGTACGCGCCCACCACGCCCGCCAGATCGCCCGGGACGAGCACGGCACCGCCCCGCGCGACGACCGCGGCACGGCCGTCGGCCCCGACGCCCACCAGGCCGGCACCGCCCTGGAACAGCACGACCAGGAACTCACCACTGCCACAGAGACCCTCCGTGCCACCGGCCACGACCCGGAGGAACTCGACACCCGCTTCTCCGACTGGGTGCGGCAACAGTTCCGGAACACCCGGCGGACGGCCGGCCCGCTCACGGACGCCGCCGACGACGACGGTCATGGCGGACCCGGGGACGAGGCGGACCGCGGCGAACGCACGCACACGGAAGACCCGGACCCCCACACGGCCGCCGGCCTCGGTCATGACACAGCCGGCACCCAGACCACGCCGGTGAGCGAAGGTGTGCTCCTCGGCGACGTGACCCGGCCGATGATCGGCGAGGGGGGGTTCCACCGTTTCGACACCGCCGACGGCGGAAGCGTGTACATCAGCGACAGCCAGATCAGCGGCGGAACCGTCAGCCCCGACGTGGCAGGGCTGGTCACCAGGTTCCTCAACGGAGGACTGGTCCTCCATCGCGTACAGCCCCTGACCGCACCGCGGGCGGGATACGAGGGTGAGCCGGTGAACCTGCTCCCCGTCGGCCAGGAGGAGTTCCCCCGGCACAACGATGTCGACTCGACCGCGTTCGTGGTGTTCTCCACCACTGCCGAAGGCGCCGAACGCAGTTTCCGCGAGCCGGGCGAGCAGCGGCCGGGTGCCTCCGCGGGGCTGATGGTGGACGTCATCGTGGGGCCGGACCAGCACATCGCCGTCATCGACGCCACGACTGTCCAGGTCCGGGACCTGGTGGTCGGCACCTTCGCCGATCGCGCGCCCCTCACCGTCGACGCCCCGGAACAGCCGCGTCGCTCCGGCACCACCGGCCTGGACGACTCTGTCGGCGAACATCCGCACAGGCAGCCGCCGGCACAGGAACCCGGCAGCGGCGGCCTCTCGCCCGACCCGCGCGACCAGCCTCGTGCGGAAGCATCACGCACACCCGCTGACGGCGTCCCGCCCTCCGGCGAGACGACCGTGCCGGCCATCGTCGACTCGGTCTTCTCCATCCTCACGTCGCCTCATGTCCGCGAAACCCCCGCCGATGCCGGCGGGACCGGTCTGGCCGAGGACAGCTCCGGCCCGGTGCCGCCGGGCGAGGAGGGCGTCGCCAGGACCCCGGCGGGCAAGGGCAAGGAACGTTCCCACGACGGGGATGACGACACCCGGGACGAAGGGGCGGTGATCGACGCGGGCGCGGCGATCACCGAAGCCCGGCGCAACCTGGCCCACGCGGAGTCCGTGCTGGAGGAGGTACAGGCACAGCACGGGCGGCACCTGGGCACGTCCACCGATGTCGACGGCACACGCATGGCACAGGCGTACGACGATTACGTGCGGGCCGGTCACGAGTTGTCCGAGGCAGAGGCTCACTGGTACGAGATCACGAACGGCGAACCACTGCCCGAGGTGCAGCCGTACGAGGGACCCGGCCTGGGCGGCGGTATGCCGCTGCTGAAGCAGAAGGCAGGGGACATGTCCCAGGGTTCGGCACAGCCGGTCCACGGAACGCATCCCGCGACCATGAGCACGCAAGCGACGGCGCCCGACGCCTATTTCACGAAGTGGCTCTCGAACACTCCGCCGGAAGCACGGAAGAACAGGAACTTCGCCCGCGTTCACGACGATCTGCAAGCCTGGGTCCACCACGGCGGGTCCCTCGACGCCGTCCATCGCAGTGTCGACGCGTACTTGAACTCACTCGCAGGGCGGACGAGCAACAAATACACCAGTGCCGTGAAGGGCTTGCGGGATCGTCTGGACCAGCGGACGCGGAACCAGACGCCATCGGGACCCGTGTATCAGCATCAGGGCAGGAACACCTCGGTCGGGCACCTCGACGTCGGGTACAGACCGGAGCGCTCGGACACCCGCGAGAGCCACCGCAGCCAGGTGTCGGTGGCGAGCACATCGGAGCGGGGCCGCTCGAAGGCGCGCGGCATCTTCGGCCGCATCGGAGACACGTTCAGGCGTTCGGTTTCCCGTAACGGTGCGCGGAACGACAGCCTGCCCCTCGCCGAGGGCACGATGCACCCGCAGTACACCGGGCACCAGGTGCCCTGGACCGGCCCGACGCCGCAGCGCCCGCCGTCCGCGGCCGGACAGTACGCCGCCGGCCCGTCCCGGCACCGGTCGTCTTCGGCGGCCCGCCCGGACACCGCGCCTCACCAGTACCAGCAAAGCCCTTACGGCACCATTCAGCACCACCCGACGGGCGCGCCGGCCACAGGCCACCGCCGTAACCCGAGCCAGGTCAGTGTCAACAGCCTTGTCGGCCCGTTCCAGGGGATGGGCGTGGGCCAGACGTGGCACGGTGGCCCGCAGAGGCATCCCTCCCACGCGCAGGGCCCGGTGCACGTCCAGCCGGCTCGCCAGCAGGCGTACGGCACGTCCCAGCCCTACTTCGTGAGCGCGCCGCCGCAGGGCGGTCCGCAGGTGTACGCCCCGACACACGTCCACCCCCAGGGCGCGATGTACGCGCAGCCTCCCGGTCACCCGGCGCCCCATCAGACGGCCGTGCCGCACAGGGCACCACGGCGCTCGGACGATCCGCAGCGGCAGAACCCGCAGCCTCCGCGTGCGGTGTCGCACCAGGCGACACAGAACCCGGGGCCAGTCATGGCACCCGACCTGCACAAATACTTGGTCATGAAGCCCGAGAGCGCCAAGCCGTGGAGTGAAGCACCGCGCTACAGGAATCACCCGACGGGGAGGGAAGGCACTGTCGTTCTGGAGTACTTCCGCACCTGGGAAGACACCTACAGGGAGCGCCACCGACTTCTTACGAAGGCCCTGGGGAAGGGGTCCGTCACACAGCGCTCAGCCCCCTTGTCGGGTTATGAGCAGGGCTACCTGGCGAACCACCATCCGGCGCTGAAATCGTTCTTCGCGTATCAGGAGAGGCACCCGAACAGCCACCAGGACGCCGCGTCGCGGAGGCAGGATGCCATCAGGTACAAGGTCGGGAACGCCCGGTTCACGGTGCACTCGGATTCCAGCAACGCATTCACGAGCCATGCGGTGGAGACATACACGGCGGCAGTCCGGCGGATCCTCGCCAGGTTCGACGTACCTGAACTGGAAGTGCGCGTCTCGCGCTACAACAACACGCACTACGTCATCAACGAGAACAAGGTGGTGGAGGAACACAAGATCGACACCGACGGCATACCGTCACTTCTCCATGACGGCCGGGTGGCCCTCTTCCTGCCCCCGTCGACGATCATGATCCTCGCCAAGAGCCACGTGAGCGAGGACGCCCTCATACATGAGATCGGTCACGCTCTGCACTTCACCCGGAACCTCGCTCTCTACGAAGAAGTGGGTGCCGCGAAGTGGATCGACGCCGAGACGCAAGGGCTCGCCGCCAGCGCCACCACCAGTGCCGCGATGCCCGGATACGCCGGGCAGAACGCGCTGGAATTCGTTGCGGAGGTATTCCTGCGTCTGGTCAAGGGACAACGTGTGGACCCGGAGATCATGGCCATGTACACGGCCTTCGGAGGAGCGCTGCCGAACAGGTAGGGCCAATCCCGCACCGAGTCGATCGCCACCCATTTTCTATGTGACAGGAACTGCGCATGACGGAACAGCACGCACTTGCCGGGCGGAACATGGATCCGGCACCCACCGACGACGCACATGACGACTCCGACTCCATCGCCCTGCCCATCCCGCCGCCGGAGATCATCAGCGCCGCCCGTCTCGCGCGCGGCCAGTGGCTCACGGAGGTCGATCCCGTCTGGGCGGACGAGGACGACGTGCCGTCGTGGGCAATCGTCGGTGAGTGGCAGACCGATTCCAGGGGGCTGATCGTCGCCTGGCGCGCGAACGACGCGTACCGGCCGTCGCCGCTGGCGCTGGGCTGGCCCGAACCGACGGACCCGGTCGACCAGGCGATGCAGTGGGCTGCCACCGGACACGGGCCGGTCGAAGCAGTCCTGGAGGCCCTCGTCGACGCCGAGGAGGTCGCCGTCCTCACCACGCTGGACGGGTCCTTCGTCACCGCCCTCTCCCAGGACGGCGCCGAGGTGGTCCCCGTCTACACGGCCGCGGACCAGATGCTGGGCGTCGGTCGTCTGACCGCGCGTACGGCGCCCGTCGCCGAGCTGCTGGACGGGCTCCCGGACGGCCACGAGTTCTACCTCAACCCCGCCGGCCCGGTCGCCATGCGCGTGCGGACCGAGGCGTTGCGGGAAACGCTGGCCCGGGCATCGGCCGAAGCCGAGCGTCCGGAAGACCTGTCACCGGGTCTCGAACCGGCCTTCGTGCCCGTGCCCACACAGTCCGCGGAAGCCGAGGAGTCACTTCAGGCCCCCGTCGGTCCCTGACCCCACCGACCCGGCCGAGGAGGCCCGGGCACCGTGAAGTCCGCGCCTTGGCAGCCGGGACGGCGGCCGGTCGCCGCCTCGCGTGCACCGCGACGGACATGTGATCCCCGCCGCCCCCGGATTCCGTGTCCCTGGTGAGCGGGCCGGAACCCCGGCTCCCCAAGCCGGCCGGACCGGCCCGCCGCTCGCGCACCGGCTCGGTGGCCGGCCTCGCCCCCTGGGCGGCGGACACACATCTTCTTCGAGGAGACGGTAGTGGGACGTGTGGAGAACAAGATCGCACTGGTCACGGGCGCGGCACGCGGGCTGGGCCGCAGCCACGCCGTCCGCCTCGCCGAGGAGGGTGCCGACATCATCGCGCTGGACATCTGCGCACCGGTCGCCGGCATCGACTACCCGATGGCCACCCTCGACGATCTGCGCACCACCGGGAACCTGGTGGTGGAGGCGGGTCGCCGGGTCGTGACGGCCGAGGTGGACGTCCGGGACCGGCAGGCCCTCACCGAGGCGGTTCAGGCCGGGGTCGCCGCACTCGGGGGCCTGGACATCGTGGTGGCCAACGCGGGTGTGGCGGCGTTCGGACGCTGGGACGACACGGACGGGCAGCAGTGGGAGGCCGTGCTGGGTGTGAACCTCACGGGCACCTGGAACACGGTGGTCGCCACGATTCCCCATCTGCGGGCCAGCGGCGGCGGTTCGGTCGTGGTCACCGGCTCGGTCGCCAGCGTCGAGGGCCTGCCCTGCGCGGAGGCGTACACGGCCTCCCAGCACGGTGTCTTCGGACTGGTGCGCTCGCTGTCCGCGGAACTGATCGAGGAGCGCATCCGCGTCAACGCGGTCCGCCCGACCGGCGTGTCCGGAACGGGCATGCCGCAGACGCTGCACGCGGTGGCGGACGTCCAGGCGGGCACCCGCGGGGAGTCCGCGTTCCGCCACGGTTTCGGGGCCGACACCGTCGAACCCGCGGACGTCAGCAACGCGGTGCTGTACCTGGCGTCCGAGGCGTCACGGTACGTCACCGGTACGGCCATGCCCGTGAACGCCGGCCTGATCAGTCACTGACCGTGCACCGCCGCAGGGACCGAAGGGACCGGCATCCCGAACATGACCCGCGCTCCGCGCCCTCAGAGGGTGCGGGCGAGAAGGGAGAGGAGCTCGGTCCAGTGGCGCTCGGCCGCAGCGGGGTCGTAGGCGGCGGTGTCGGACTGGGTGTAGCCGTGGTGCGCGCCCTCGTAGACCTCGCACCGGTGCTTGACGCCTGCCTCGGTGAGTGCCTGCTCAAGGCGCCTGACCTGGTCCTCGGGCATCGACGGGTCGTCGTCGGCGTGCGCGAAGTACAGCTCGGCTCCGACCCGGCCGGCGAGCAGGTGCGGGCTGTCGGGCGCCTCGCTCGCCAGCCAGCCGCCGTGGAAGCCGGCCGCCGCGGCGACCCGGTCGGGATGGGTGCCGGCCGTGTACAGCGCGAGCCGGGCGCCCATGCAGTAGCCGGTGACGCCCACCGGTCCCTCCGCGACCGCGGGGGCGTCCGCGAGCCAGGCCAGGTAGGCCCCGGCGTCACGCTCGGTCAGGTCCGGCGTGAGCGACTCCATGACCGGGACGATCTTCTCCACGATGTCCGGGCGGGCCTCCATGTCGATGAACTCGGGCAGTTCCACGACCGGGGCGGGGCCGTGCCGGTAGAAGACGTTCGGGACCAGCACCGCGTATCCGGACGCCGCCAGCCGGTCGGCCATCGCCTTCAGATGCGGGCGCAGCCCGAACGCGTCCTGGTACAGGAGCACACCCGGGTGCGCCGTCCCGTCGTCAGGGTGGACGAGGTACGCGTCGGCGGTACCGTCGGCGGTGGCGATGTCCACGGAGGTTCGGCTCAGGGCGCTCATGGCGGGGCTGCCTTTCGGTGCGGTCGGGACGGGCGGCGGCACCACGGCACACCGCCCTGCTCACACATGTCGAACACACCTGTGCGTCCCGCGATTCCCGTTCGCCATGGCCGATCGACATATGTTTCTCCGCTTCGGCGGGTCTCGGCTCGAACGGGCCTCTGCTCGGACCACATGCCGGACACGGCACCGGCATGCCGGCCTGGCCGGTGACCATGGCGGCGACCGCCCGGGGGCCGGGGTCGCCTCATCGCGGCTCCAGGGGACGACGTGCAGCGCGGTGGCGCGGGCGGCGGGAGGCGGCCGTTCCGCCGGGGGAGAGGGAACGGCCGCCGGATCCGCCGCACCTCGATCGTGCGGCGGAGCTTCCCATACGGCAACGGATCAGGCACCCCGGAAGGTTCACAGCTGCCGGCTCGGCTCCGGAACGGTCCGCCCGCCTCCGGGCTCCGCTGCGAACTCATCGTACACACAACCGGGTTGGAGCCGGGAACGCCTGATGTTTCGCCGCGTGGACACATATGATCGTCCGGCGACATGCCACGACCACATGTCACGGAGCCGGTGGCCCGGCTCTGCCCTCACACCGCGAGGACAAGACTGACGTGAACGACGACTTCCACCCCGGCCGCCGACGCCTGCTGAAGATGTTCGGGCTGGGCGCCACCGCGACCACCGCGACCCTGCTCCAGGCCGACCCGGTGCTCGCCGCGACGCTCGGGTACGACGAGAAGACCGGTGTCTCTCCGACCTCGTACCGTGCCCCCAAGGGGCTGGCGAAGAACACAGCCGCCAAGCAGACGGCGCTCGACTGGATCTCGGCCAACGAGGGCGCGGTCACGAAGCTGAGCGACGAGGTGTGGCAGCACGCGGAGCTGTCGCTGCGCGAGTGGAAGTCCTCCCTCGCCCACGCCAGGCTGCTGAAGGACAACGGCTTCACCGTCGAGTGGGGCGCGGGGGGCTTCCCGACCGCCTTCGTCGCCACGTACGGCACGGAGGGTCCCGTCCTCGGCTTCAACGCCGAGTACGACGCGCTGCCCGGCCTGTCCCAGAAGAAGGGTGTGGGCAGCCACGACCCCCTGGTGTACAACTACGACGCCTACGGCCCCACTTACGGCGCCGGCCACGGTGACGCCCACAACACCCTCGGCGCGGGCGGCACCGCGGCCGCGATCGCCGTCGCCCAGGCGATCCGGGCGGGCGGCCTGAAGGCCCGGGTCAAGCTGTTCGGCAGCGCGGGCGAGGAACAGCTCGTCGGCAAGGCGTACGCCGTCAAGGAGGGCGTGTACGACGGGCTCGACGCGTTCCTGGACTGGCACCCGTTCAACATCACGGTGCCGTTCTGGAACACCACCAGCGCGCTGATCTCGGCCACCTTCACCTTCCTCGGTGCCTCCGGTCACGGCGGCACCCCGCTCGGCAACAAGAGCGGTCTGGACGGTGCGCTGCTGATGGCGACGATGTCGGAGTACCTGCGGGAGAAGAACGTCGCCCCGTCCGGGCGGTTCCACTACGCGATCATCAACGGCGGCGGCGCGCCCAACGTGACCCCGGACATGTGCTCCATCTGGTTCTTCGTCCGCGAGGGCAGCCCGGCCCGCGCCCGGGTGCTCTACGACAAGATCGTGGAGTGCGGGAAGGCCGCCGCCCAGGCCAGCCAGACCCGCCTGGTGCACAAGTTCCACTCCGCCACGTGGAACCTGCTGGCCAACAAGGCCGGCGCGGAGCTGCTCAACGACAACATGCAGCAGATCGGCGCCCCCAGTTTCACCGACGCCGACCACGCCCTGGCCAAGAGCATCCAGAAGTCGCTGGGCAAGCCCGAGGTGGGCATGCCGACCGAGCTGACCCCGCTCGCTCCCCCGGCGGCCGCGTACACCGGCGGGCTGGCCACCGACACCGCCGACATCAGCTGGCAGGCGCCCACCGCCGTGCTGCTGTCCGCGGCCTACCCGCCCGGCATCCCGAACCATAACTGGGGCGTCACGGCGACGGCGGCCACCAACATCGGCCACCAGGCCCTGCTGTCGGCCGCCCGCTACCTGGCCGCGGCCGCGATCGACCTGATCGAGCAGCCGGAGCGGCTGGACGCGATGAAGCAGGAGTTCAAGGACCGTACCGAGGGCGTCGCGTGGGCGTCGATGATCCCGGACGGCAACCAGCCGCCGCTGTACGAGCCGCCGGCCGGCTTCCTGAAGGCGACCGGGCAGAGCTGGCCGCCGAAGGGCGTGACCTGGCCGGTGCCCCCGGTGGTGTCCACCGAGCAGCTCGGCACCACCGGCCCCAACCTGCCGCCCGTCACCTGACGTCCGTCGCGCCGCGCACGCACCCGCCCGTGGCCGGTTCCTCCCGGCCACGGGCGGGTGCGTGTCCCGCCGGTGGACGCGGCGGTCACCGTGCCAGCGAGGCGGCGTCCCCCATGACGACCACCGGATGCAGCGCGGGATCGAGGGTGCGCAGCAGTTGCCTCATATGTGCCTCGGACAGGCTCACACACGCGTGGGTCGGGCCGCCGTGGTCGACGTGCAGCCATATTCCGCCGCCCTTGTCGGCGCCCTGCGGGCGGCTCCAGTCGAGCGGGGACCTGCCGGTCACGCGGTTGTAGTCGATGGCGACGACGTAGTCGAAGGACCCGGCGAGGGATTCGCCCTCGAAGCCGGTACCGCCGGCCGTGAACCCGCCCGAGCGCGTGTACGGCAGTTTCGTGCCCGGGTCGGGCAGCAGACCGCCGGCGTCGCTGAGGGTGAACACGCCGATGGGCGAGCGGAGATCACCGAGGTGGTGGTCCTTTGTCCAGCCGTGGAGGGCGTTGTGGGCCCGCCAGACGGCGCCGCCCTGCCAGCCGGTCGCGGTCTTCCGGTACAGCACCACCTGGGAGCGGGAGGAATCCTTGCCCTCGCCGGTGACCAGCACGACCTGCTGTGCGTCGGCGGGAACACGGGCGGCCGTAGCGGGCCCGAGACCGGGAAGGGCGGCGAGGCCCCCGCGGGCACCGTCGGCGTGCTGCGCCGCCCGCACAGGGGTGGCGTCCGGGGCGGACGGCCGTGCGGTAGGGGTCCCGTCCGGTGTCCGGTCCACCCGGACGGCGCCCTGGCCGCCCTGGGCCGCCGTCGCGCCGGTGGCCCCGCCCGGGCCGCCGCAGGCACCGACGGAGAAGGTGGCCACCAGGGCGACCACCGGCAGCGGCAGCCGTGTGCCGGTTCCGGCGAGCAGCCGGCCCTTGGGCGCGGACTTGCGGTGCCGGCCTCCGTGTCCACGCTGGTCGGATGACGACATGTCTGGGACATCCCCGTTTCTCGACGGTTCTCGGTCGGAGTGGGCGTTCGCACGAACAGGTGCGGTGCTGCCCGGGTCGCGCCCGCCGGACCGCGGGCAGGTCATACGCGTGAGGGCCCCTGCCCGCCGCATGCGGGCCGGCGATCACACGTTACAGCGATCACGGTCCCGGGTGCGAAGCGGGCACGGCGCTGACCCACGTCGCATGCGGGTGTCCCCGGGGGCACACACGGCTGGTACGAGCAGTCGCGGACGGGCCGACGCGATCCTCACACCTGTCGCCACCTTGCGACCTTCGGTGGAGCAAGGGCCGGCTGCCGTGACCGGCGCCTGGTACCGGGACGCGGTGCTCCTCGGCTGCGCGGTGGGTGTGCGGATCGGCGGCTTCGACCCGATCTACGCCTGCCAGGACGCCGGCACCGACCGCGCGACCGGTGTGAAGTCGGTGCCGGTGCGGTTCGGTCACACCGTCACGACGGTCCGGCGGTCTCAGTCGCCGCTCCCCCGGCGAACGGCGGCGGCCAGGGCGCGGAACTCGTCCCAGCGCACCTTGGGCCGGGGCAGCGCGCGCCGTTCGAGATAGCGGTCGGTCGCCCGCTTCGTACGGCGCAGCACGCCCAGGGCGTCACCGGCGCGCCCGGAGCCCATCGGTTCCACGACCTTCTCCGGCACCAGCAGCAGTCGGTCACCGGCTGTCTCCAGCCGGCCGCGGACCAGCGCGTTGTGCATGTTGTTCAGCAGCGCGTCGTGACGGTGCACCAGCAGCGAGGCGGGTCCGGGCACCGCGGCGCAGTCGGCGGGCAGGTCCACGACGTAGCCGCCGTCGGCGGGCGCCGGCCGGGTACGGGCGAGCACGGGCGCTCCGGACGCGTCGCGGGCCGCCAGCACGGCGCTGGCGTAACGGGACAGCTGCTCGGCTCCCGGCAGCGGGCCCGGGCCGGCGTCCGGCCGGCTCTCGCGCGGCCCGGGCACGGTGAGCGGAGGCCGGACGGCGACCTGCTCGGGCGTCACCGTGATCAGCAGTCGCAGGTAGTACCAGTCCATCGTCCACCGCGCGGGGGCGGAGACGTACGACCGGCTGTGCGGCTGCCGTTCGAAGAGCATCCGCCAGTAGTCCTCGGCGCCTTCGGGGCCCGTCATGATCTCGTCGGGGCATTCCGCCCTGCCGCCCACGAAGATCTGCGGCGCGTCGGTGAGGCCGCTGCCCATGGGGTCGGAGAAGAGCAGGCCGACGCGTCCGTCGCGGCGGATGTTCAGCGCCTTCTGCGCGAAGGCGAGGGAGGTGGTCAGCAGCAGGGTGCCGTTCTCGTTCCGGCGTGCGGCCGTCGGCCAGGCGGCTGGGGTGCCGTCGCGTCCGAGAGTGGCGAACTCGCAGGTCCGATAGGCGTCCAGGACGTCCAGAGGGGCCGCGTCGAGAACTGTCACGGTTCTTCTCTTCCGGTGGGCAGACGTGGGTCGGGGAACACGTGTCGATGACGGGTGGTGGTCAACTGCCGATCGCCGGATGCCAGTTCGGCACGCGGGGCCGCCCGCTGCGGGCAGGCTATCAGCCACACATGTGCGGATGACCGAATCCGCACTCTCGCCTACATGTTTGAATGTGCAAGGATCTGGGGGCCGGCCGCGTTCGACCGGACCGGTCCGGCCGCATTCGACCGAACGGGGGCGCCGAGGCCGCCACGGCTCCGGCGCACGAGGAATGGGAGGATCGCATGTCCACCATGAGGACGCAGCTGAAGCTACGGAGCACTGCCGTCGCCGCAGGCATGGCGGCGGCCCTGATCGGCCTCGGTGCCGGCGCGGCGAACGCCGCCGGCTGGCCTCCGCTGCAGGAAGGCGCCTACCTCTACTCGGGCACCACCGGGACGGGATCGGTGACGAAGGTCGACCTCGGCGACCTCGGGACGTGCCACACGCTGTCCCAGGCGGCGCGGTCGATCCAGATAGCCAACGGCTCGGCCTCCGTGGAGCTGTACACCTCGGCCGGCTGCGGCGGCGCCACGGCATGGCGCAGCGGCACGCTGACCCAGACCGACCTTCCCCGCCCGATGCTGAGCTACCGGGTGGTCCCCGCGTAACGAACCCGCAACCCGCGAAGTGCCCGGGCCCGCGCCGTCGACGGCGCGGGCCCGGGCATGTGTGTTTTCCCCGCCGGAGCCTCGCCCCGCCGGACGGCGGCCGGGCCCGTGACTTAGGCGTACCCGGGACCGTCCCCGCCGCCGGGGCGGACAGTCAAACGACGGTCGTCCGTCGCGGACCGCGGGACCAGACTGGGAAACGTCCCGTTGATACGTATGTCGGGCGAGACGCCCCCTGTGCCGGCGTCTTGTGCGGTCTCGCACGCCTCGCCCCGGGATGCCCTACTCGCACAGTCACGTCGTCTGCAGAACGGACAGAGGTACAACATGGTGAGCACATGGCTGATCACGGGCGCGTCCCGGGGGTTCGGGCGCGCACTGGCGGAGGCGGTTCTGGCGGCCGGCGACCGGCTGGTGGCGACGGCGCGGCGTCCGGAGCAGCTCGCGGACCTGGTCTCCCGCCACGGCGAGCAGGTGCGCGCGGTGGCCCTCGACGTCACCGACCCCGTCGCCGCCCGGGAGGCGGTGCGGGCGGGCGTCGACGCCTTCGGCGGCCTGGACGTGGTGGTGAACAACGCCGGGTACGCCAACAGCGCCCCCATCGAGGAGATGGCGGAGGACGACTTCCGCGCCCAGTTCGAGGCGAACTTCTTCGGGGTCGTCAACGTCACGCGGGCCGCCCTGCCGGTGCTGCGCGCGCAGCGCTCGGGCACGTTCGTGCAGTTCTCCTCGCTGGGCGGCCGGGTCGGCGGCACTCCGGGCATGGGTGCCTACCAGAGCGCGAAGTTCGCCGTGGAGGGCTTCTCCGAGGTCCTGGCGGGCGAGGTCGCGCCGTTCGGGGTGAAGGTCGTCATCGTGGAACCGGGTGCCTTCCGCACGGACTGGCAGGGCTCCTCGATGGAGCTGCACGCCGTGGGGCCCGACTACGAGGAGACGGTCGGCGCCATGAACAAGTACCGGGCGGAGAACAGCGGCAACCAGCCCGGCGACCCGGTCCGTGCCGCCCAGGTGCTCATCGACGCCGTACGCGACGACGACCCGCCGCGCCGGCTCCTGCTCGGCGCCCAGGCGGTGACCATGGCCATGGAAGCGGGTGAGGCCCGCGCCGCGGAGACCCGCAAGTGGGCCGCGGCCAGCCGCGCGGCGGACTTCCCGGCCGGGGAGTAGGCACGCCGACGAGACGCCCCCGGACGTCTCCCCCGCACCCCCGATCCTCCCCTCCGCCCTCCTCCCCACGGCACCTTTTCCCACCCCTACCAAGGAGATCACCCATGTCTCGCAAGACCTGGCTCATCACCGGCGCGTCCAGCGGCCTGGGCAAGGCCCTGGCCGAACACGTGCTGGACCGCGGCGACCAGGTGGTGGCGACCGCCAGCTCCACGCGGGCCACCACCGAACTGGCCGCGCGCTACCCGGAGACCGCGTTGGCGGCCAAGCTGGACGTCACCGAGGCCGCCGACCGCGCAGCCGCGGTCCGTGCCGCCGAGGAGCGCTTCGGCGGCATCGACGTCCTCGTCAACAACGCCGCGATCGATTTCGTCGGCGCCCTGGAGGAGCAGGACGAGAGCGACTACCGCAGGCTGTTCGAGGTCAACTTCTTCGGCGCGGTGGCCCTCACCCGGGCGGTCCTGCCCGGGATGCGCGGCCGGGGCAGCGGCACCGTCGTCAACGTCTCCTCCATGGACGGCCTCGCGAGCCTGCCCGCCAACGGCTACTACTCCGCGAGCAAGTTCGCGCTGGAGGGCTTCACGGAGGCCCTGTGGCAGGAGATCGAGCCGATCGGCCTGCACGCGATGATCATCCAGCCGGGCTCGTTCCGCACCGGCATCGAGAACCGGACGAAGGTGTCCGGCGAGAGCATCGAGGACTACGCCGCCACGGCCGGCGCATTCCGCGCGATGATGGGCAGCCTCACGCCGGACATGTTCCCCGGTGACCCGGAGCGCGCCGCCGAGGCGGTCTACGACGCCGTCAACGCCCCGCAGCCGGCCCACTGGGTCGTCCTGGGCAGCGACGCCCAGCGGCGGATCGGCGTGAAGCTCGAACAGCTGCGGGCCGAGTTCGAGGCCGGCCGGGAGCTGGCCCTGAGCACGGACTTCCCGGGGGCCGCCGACAACGCGGTGCTCTGACTCCTCCGGAGGCACGCGGCCTCGCGAGCCCGGGACGGCGCCGTCCCCTCCCGCTCACGCCGGCCAGTGGGGTTCGTCTCCCGGTAGGGGGGCGAACAGCCGTACGGTCTCCACGTACAGCCAGGCCAGGGTCAGCGTGATGCCGAACGCGGCGGTCCAGGAGTGGTCGCGGGACGTGCCGTGGGCGATGCCGTTCTCGACCTGCCCGAGGTGCAGCGCCAGGAAGACCGTCCCGAGGGTCACCCCCACGACGCCCGTCAGCACGCCGAGTCCCCACGGACGCAGTCCGAGCCCCTGTGCGCCGATGAGGGGGAGGAGGAGCCAGTCGGCGCACGCCAGGAGGGCCGCCGCCAGCAGCGCGGCTCCGGTGAGGCCGTGGAACCGGCGGTGCGCCCGTAGCCAGTGCAGGGCGTGGGCGAGGAGGACACCGGCACCGGCCGCCATCGTGCCCAGCACGGTCTGCACGAAGACACCCGGCGAGAGCCGGCCGGACACCGTCGTCGAGAGCACGCCGAGGAACACGCCCTGCGACGCCGCGAACGTCAGCGTCCGGGCCGGGGAGGCCGGGTCGCCGCGGCGCTGGACGAGTACCAGCGCCGCGGCGAGCAGTCCGGCGCCGCCGGCGATGCCGTACGACGCCGCCGCCCCGACCGGGACGAGCGGCAGCAGCGTCCACGACAGGACGGCCATGAGGGTCGTGACCCCGAGCCCGGCCGCCGCCCGGGACAGGACAGCGTCCATCGTCATCAGGTCGCCCACGACGAGCGGCGGCGGAGCGGGATCGGGCGAGGGCACCGCTTCCACATCCGTGCCGGGCATGATCCGCTCCGGTGCCACGGGAAGCCCGGCACCCGCCTCCGGGACCGCCGTCTTGCGCCCGCCCCCGCGCCCGAACTGCGGGCGGGACAGGATCGGATTGCTGCTCTTCAACGCGGGCTGCCGCACCGTCGGTGTCACGCCTGTTCCTCTTCTCCGCCGCCTCGGACGTACCGCGCCCCGGGCAGTCCCGCCGGCGCGGAGCCCGCCGGATATTCCGGCCGCCGCCCGCCGCCCGGCCCGCGGGGGGCGTCCCCCGCCCGTCAGCCGCTCGACGTCGGGAGGCCGGGTGCGCCCGCTGCCCGACGGGCGGTCACGGCAGCTCGAATCCCAGCGCCTCGGCGGCCGTCTCGGCGGTGGGCTGCGACCAGTGCCGCGCGACGGCCTCGGCGGTGGACAGCGACCGCGGTTCGGCCACGTCCAGGTAGAGCGTGCCGTTCAGGTGGTCGGTCTCGTGCTGCACGATGCGGGCGGGCCAGCCGGTGAACACCTCGTCGACGGCGCGACCGCGCTCGTCCTGCCCGCGCAGCCGCACCCGGGCGTACCGGGCGGTCACCGCCTGCCAGCCCGGCACGCTCAGGCATCCCTCGAAGAACGCGGCCCTGGCCTCGCCCTCGGGTTCGTACGAGGGGTTGACCAGCACCCGGAAGGGCTGCGGGGTCCGGCCCCGCGCCTCCAGGGCTTCCCTCGGCCCGCGCGCCCCGTCCTCCAGCACCGCGATCCTCAACGGGACGCCGACCTGGGGCGCGGCCAGTCCGACCCCCGGAGCCGCGAGCATGGTCTCGCGCAGCGCGGCCGTGAACCGGTCGAGCAGCGCGTCGTCGAGCTGGCCGTCGTACGGTTCGGCGGTCCGGCGCAGCACCGGGTCACCGGCGGCCACGATGGGCAACGGGCCGCCGTGCTGGAGGAGTTCCTCCACCAGCCGGGTGAGGGGGGCGGGTGTCGGCTGCGGAGCGGACATGGGTCCTACTTCCCGGGTGGACGCGGGGACAGGTGTGCTTCACACATGTCCTGATCATCTTCCACACGTAGGCGAGGGAGCCCCCGGTTCACCCGGCCGGGCCGGCACCGGCCGCCGGTCGGCCCGGACGGCCGGTGAAGGGCGCCTGCGGCACGCCGGGATCAGGCGGGGAGGACGTTGTGGTTGAAGCGGAAGACGTTGTCCGGGTCGTACTGCTTCTTCACCGCGGTGAGCCGCTCGAACCGCTCCGGCCCGTACGCCTCGCGCACCCCCTCGGCGTCGGTCGCCTCGTCCGGGGAGAGGAAGTTCACCATGTTCCGCCGCGCCGCCCACGGCCGCAGCCCGTCGACCAGCTTGGCGAGGTCGGCCCGCAGCGCGTCCTCATGGCCCGGCGCCCCCACCGCGAAGGCGAAGAGCACGTACGGCAGGCCACGGCTCGACACCGCGTTGAGGACGGCCGGCTCCCGGTCGAAGGCACCGCCGAGCGCCCGGATCTCCACGTTCGCCAGCGTGCACCCCGACTCCGCGCCGACCAGCTCCAGCAGTGCCCGTTCCGTTTCCTCGGTGAACTCGTCCAGGCAGACACTGCGGTCGCAGTACGGGATCGGGTCCACCGGGTCCATGTGGATCTCCCCGATGGCCGAGTAGGGCTTCTCCCCCACCAGGTCGATCAGCGCCGGCGCGGCCGCGCGCAGCGGCGCGATCAGGTCGGCGCCGTCGGCGGCCGGGCCCAGGTAGCCGATCCGCAGGCTGACGACGAAGGCGCCGCGCAGCGGTTCGGGCAGCACCGGGATGTCGGGCAGTCGCTGGACGGCCACGGAGGAGGTCATGTCCTCCCCCACCGTGGGCAGCCAGGCGCGCCAGGCGGTGAGCACCTGCGCCAGGTGCTCACCGGGGAAGTAGATGCAGCCGCCGTAGAAGCGGGAGACCGGGAACACCTCGAACTCGATCTCGGTCACCACACCGAAGTTGCCCTTGCCGCCGCGCACGGCCCAGAACAGGTCGGGTTCGCTCACCGGGGTCACCTCGCGCAGCTCCCCGTCCGCGGTGACCATGGTCAGCCGGCGGACGTGGTCGGCCGCGTAGCCCAGGCTCCGCCCCAGCAGCGGGCTCTGGCCGCCGCCCAGGGTGTAGCCGACGACGCCGACGCCGGGCGCCGAGCCGACGAGGGGGGCCAGGCCGTGCTCGGCGGTGCGCGGCAGCACGTCGTCCCACCGGACACCCGCCTCGACCCGCACGAGGCGTTCCCGCTCGTCGACGACGATGCCCCGCATCCGCCGCGTCGTGATCAGCAGGCCGCCCTCGGCCGACGAGACCACCTGGTGGGCCGCGGACTTCACCGCGACGGGCAGGCCGTGCCGTCCGGCGAACCGGACCGCGGCCCGCACGTCGGAGGCGTCGGCCGCCCCGACCACCACGGCCGGACGGAGGGCGCAGGTCAGGTTGAACGTGGCGCACTCCTCCTCGTAGCCCTCGGCTCCCGGCTCCAGAACGGGGCCGCGCACGGACCCACGCAGGTCCGCCAGGTCTTCCGGCCGGAAATTGACACTCGCCACGCTGATCACACCTCACTGCGCACATGCGGAGCGTCCCGCGGAGACCATCCGTGTCCCAGCAGGCGGAACGCACAGGGACACACCCTGACGTCACCGGAACGAGTCGGACACACCTCATCGTTCACTCCGGCGGGGCCCGTCTCACATGTCGACGGAATCGGTCCTTGCCGGGGCCGCCCACCTCACTCACACGCACACGTGAACCGGTCATCGGCGAGGACGCGGCCGGGGCGCTCGCCGTGCAGCGGCTGCCGGCCGGACCACCGCTCTCCTCCTGGACACCCTGGGCGGAGGACTTGCTCTCGCCACCGCCCCGCCGCCGGGTCGCGTCGCCTCCCGGCTCACACCACATGTCACTCGGCGAACGCGCACACCCGTGCCCGGAACCGCTCGTCCGCCCGCTGCCGGCAGTCACCCGCACAGAGGGAGCACAAGAAACATTTCGGCCATACCGCGTGACGGAAACCCCATGGTCATTTAGGCTGCTGTTCCGAATGGGGTGGCAAGGTGGCGGCCGGTGCGGTACCGGCCGGGCGGCCGTCGCCGCGACGGAGCGGAGGCGGCGGCGTAGCCTCGCACTGCGCCCGGAGCACCCGTGCGCACAGGTGGGCCGATCCGCACTGGGTGTGAGGTCAGCGCTGGAGGGAGTGGGGGACGGTGGAACCGAGCATCGGAGCGATAGTCGGCCGCGAACACGAGCAGGAGGTGCTCTCCGCCTTCGTGGCCGCCCCCGAGGGGCGGGCCCTCGTCCTGCGGGGCGACACGGGTGTCGGCAAGAGCGCCCTGCTGGACTACGTCGCCGACCTCGCCGCGGCCGAGAAACACCGCGTGATCCGGGCCGCCGGGGTCGAGGCCGAGTCGGAGCTGCCCTTCGCCGGCCTGCACCAGTTCCTGTACCCGCTGCTGTCCTACATCGACCGGCTCGACATCGGCCACCGAGGGGTCTTCGACGTCGTCTTCGGCCGGAGCGAGGGGCCGCCCCCCTCGGTCATGACCCTCGGCATCGCCGTCCTCGACCTGCTCTCGCTCGCGGCGTCGCAGAAGCCGCTCCTGCTGGTGCTGGACGACGGCCAGTGGCTGGACGCCTCCAGCATCGAGGTGTGCGGGTTCGTGGGCCGCCGGCTCACCGGCAGCTCGGTGAAGCTCGCGGTCGGCCTGCGCTCCGACCTCGCCTCCGGCTTCGACACCGCAGCGCTGCCCGCTGTGCCGGTGACCACGCTGTCGGAGAAGGCCTCCGAGCAGCTGCTGGACATGCGCCACCCGGGCCTGGACCCCCAACTGCGCCGGCTGGTCCTCGACGAGGCCCAGGGCAACCCGCTCGCCCTGCTGGAGCTGCCGCCCTATGTGCGCGGCAACCTCTCCGCCCACGGCTCCGGGGAGTCGTTCGGCTACACCGGCGTCCCGCTGCCCCTGCGGCTCCAGCACGTCTACGGCGCACGTATCGAGGGTCTCGGGGACGCCGTACGGGCGGAGCTGCTGCGCGGCGCCCTGGACGGTGTCGCGGCGGGCACCACGGCCGGCGGTGCCCGTGGCGCGCGCTACCGCATGAGGGACGCCGACGAGGCCGCGGCCTGCGGTCTGCTGGACATCGACCCGCTCAACGGCGACTTCGTGTTCCGGCACCCCCTGGTCCGGTCGACCGCCGTGCAGATCGCCACCCCGAACGAGCGGCGGGCGGCGCACGCGTCCCTGGCGGAGGTGCACCGCGCCGACGTGGAACGGCGCGCGTACCACCTCGGGGCCTCGGCGGTCGACCCGGACGAGGAGGTCGCCGCCGCGCTGGAGACGGCCGCCGAGTCGGCCACCCGACGGGGCGGCGCGCGGGCCGCCGTCGCCTGGCTGACCCGGGCGGCGGAGCTGAGCGAGAACCACGAGGAGCGCTCCCGCAGACTCGGCGACGCCGCGTTCATCGCCGGGCACGCCGGCCGGCTCGACCAGGCCCAGCAGCTCGTCGGCTCCGGCTCGACCGCGGGAAGAATCGATACTCCCGCCTCGGTGGTGGCATCGGCCTACGTCGCGCTCTACGAAGACGGGGACGTCCGCTCCTCCCAGCACCAGGTGCTCGCGGCGATCGAGGGCGTCCGTGACAGCGGTGCGACCGAGCCGGCCGAGGTCCTGACCCGGCTGGTGAACCTGCTGCTGGCCATCAACCAGTACGCGAGCGACGCGGCGTCCTGGGAGCGGGCGCACCGGCTCATCGACTCGCTGGGCGACCTGGTGTCCCCGCATTCGCGCCTCTACCAGGACGCCTGGGGCGACGTGGTGCGCAGGGGAGCGGGCGTGCACGAGCGGGTGGAGCGGGCCTTCGCTGACCTCGGCACGCTGGATCCCTGGGACATCAGCAGGCTGTCGGTCGCCGCCTACCACGTGGACACGCTCAGCCAGTACCGGCCGCACCTCCAGCGCATCGTCGACCGCGAGCTGGAGACCGGGGCCCAGGTCTCCGGCATGACCATGCTGCACCTGATCATGCTGGACCAGATCGCCGTCGGCGAGTGGGACGAGGCCGAGCGCACCGGGCAGCGCGGGCTGGAGCTGATGACATCCCAGCAGCACACGTTGTTCGCCCATCACAGCAAGGCGTACCTGGGGCTGCTGGCGGCGATGCGCGGCGAGGTGGAGCGGGCGCGGGAGCTCCAGGCCGCCGTCGACGCCTGGGCCCGCCCCCGGGGCATCGGCTTCCTCACCCAGATCGCCGACGCCATCGGCACCACCGCCGCCCTCAGCGAGGGCGACTACGAAGCCGCCTACCTCCACGCCATCGGCATCACACCCCCCGGCGCCTTCGAGCCCTACTCCCACCAGGCGTCCCGTACCCTGCTCGACCTCGTCGAGGCCGCCCTGCACACCGGCCGCTCCGAGCAGGCCCGCGGGCACGCCCTGGCCGCCCAGCGGGCGCGGCTGCCCGAGATCTCACCCCGCCTGGCCCTCGTCACCTACGGCGCCCTCGCCATGACCGCCGTCGATCCCGCCGAGGCCGAACAGTTCTACGACCGGGCCGAGAACCAGCCCGCCGGAACCCGCTTCCCCTTCGAGCTGGCCCGGATCCGCCTCGCCCGCGGCATCCGGCTGCGCCACGCCCAGGGACGCAAGGCCGCACGTCCGCCCCTGACCCTGGCGGCGGAGGCGTTCGAACGCCTCGGCGCGACCACGTGGACCGAACGGGCCCGTGCCGAACTGCGGACCACCGGCACCCCCGCCCACCCCTCCGCCGCCCACCTCGCCGCACTGACCTGGCAGGAACGCCGGATCGCCGACCTCGCCGCCGGCGGCCTGACCAACAAGGAGATCGGCCAGCGGATGCACCTGTCACCGCGCACGGTCAGCTCCCACCTCTACCGGGTCTTCCCCAAGCTGGGCATCAGCTCCCGGGCCGCCCTGCGCGACGCCCTGGGCAAGCTCCGCGACGAGCAGAGCGTGTGAGGGGGAACCGCGGACCCGTTCCAGGGACGCGGGTCACGGTGACGCCCACGACACGGCCGTCACCGCGGTGGCCTCGGTGACGGTGGCGAGCCGGTCGTAGTCGAGCGTCTCCGGCACGTCCGTGCCCCGGTGGTAGTGGGGGTTCCGGAAGTTCGCGGTGTCCGTGAGCATGAGCGCGGGAACGCCCCGGTTCCAGAACGGCGCGTGATCGCTGCGCCCCAGGTGGTTGGCCGGAGGCACGGCGAGTCCGATCAGCAGCCCGAGCAGCCCGTCGGGACGCGGGTCGCGCAGCAGCAGGCCGCTGACGGACGGCGAGGCCGCCGCGGCGGCCCGCTTCCACACCTCGGCCGCGGCGGCCGAGGAACGGCGGTGCACCACCAGGGTGAAGTCGCCCCGGTAGCCCTCGTCACGGGTCGCGGCGGACGCTTCGGGGAAGACGCGCCCGAAGCCGGCGGGCAGACGCTGCGTCCCCGGGTCGTCGGCGAAGTAGCCGACCGACTCCAGACAGATCATCCCGCGCACACCGCCGTCGCCGACCAGTTCCCGGGCGGCCTGGCGGGAGCCGATGAGACCCAGCTCCTCCATGTCGAACACGGCCAGGACGACGCGCGGGGCGACGGGCGACGCGGCCAGCAGGCGTGCCGTCTCCAGGACCACCGCGACCCCCGAGGCGTTGTCGTCGGCGCCCGGGCTGCCGCTGACGCTGTCCAGGTGCGCACCGATCACCACGGCCGGCCCGGCACCGCGACCGGGCAGCTCGGCGATGAGGTTCGCGCCGCGCAGCCGCCGGTGGAGCCGGGGCTTGAGGGCGAGGGCCCGGTGTCCGTGCCGGTCGGTGGCGCCGGCCTGCCAGCGCACGTCGAACGGCTGCCGCCGCACCAGCCAGCCCGCCGCGGTCAGTTCGGCGTGCACGTACGCCTCGGCACGTTCCATCATGTCCGGCGCCCGGCGCCGGCTGCGCGGGCCCGCGGCCAGGAACTCCACGTGCCGCCGCAGCCTGCCGGCGTCCGGGCGGGGGCTCCGGCCGGGCGCCGTCGTCGGGTCGTTCGTCATCCGGTACTCCGGTCACCACGGGGATCAGGGACAGCGCGCCGGCCGACGGCCGGGCACACCCGGCAACGGTCAAGAGCGACGGGAGGGGAGCGCTCCGGGCGAATTTTAGTCGGCCGATCCGTGAACCCGCGCCGGTTTCCGGCCCGTTGATCCAGAGGAGGACTCCTGCGGCCGGTGTGTTCATCGGCTGGCCCGGCCGCAGGAAGGGAGCGGCCGTCCACACGTTCTTCCCTGACGTGGGGGCGGCCGCTCCACCCCCGTCCGTCCCCGGGAGCGTCGTCGGCTCCCCGGGCGTGTCACAGGACCAGCCCCTTCGCACGCCACGCGGCGACCGGGCGACGTCTGACCCTGTCGTCACACATGTCGCTGCGGGCAAGGACGCGCGTGAGCCGGGTGGGTGCCGCGGGCCGCGGACCCACTGAGACACCTGTTCTTCGGGGCGTTAGAGTCGGGAGAAGTGTCAGTGTCTCGGTGTGAAGGACGGGTATGGGCGGGTCGCAGGAGAGTACCGGGACGTGGGAGGACGCCGCCCTGACCCGGGCCGCCCAGGCGGGCGACGTGTCGGCCCTGGCGCTGCTGCTGGAGCGGCACCGGCCGAGGATGCGCGCGGTGGCACTCAGCCTGCTGGGGCCGGGCCCGGACGTGGACGACGTCCTGCAGGAGGCGGCGCTGGTGGCGCTGCGGCGGATCGTGGACGTACGCGATCCCGAAGCGGTGGGACCGTGGCTGCGCATGGTCGTACGCAACCACTGCCGCGGCCTGCTGCGGGACTCCCGGCGGACGGAACCCCTGGACGAGCTGCCGCTGCCGCAGGACGGCGGGACTCCCGAGCAGGTGCTGGAGAGCCACGCGCTGCGGGACTGGATCTGGGAGGCGGTCGAGTCGCTGTCCCCGACCCTGCGGCTGCCGGTGGTGCTGCGCTACTTCTCCACCGGGATCACCTCCTACCAGCAGATCGCCGAGGCCTGCGCGGTGCCGGTGCGCACCGTGCGCAGCCGCCTGCACCAGGCGCGCGCCGCACTGGCCCGGACCCTCGCGGACACGGCGGACTCCGGGCACGAGGACGTGCTGCGCCGTACGGCGGAGAGCTGGCGGGAGGCACACGACACGCTGGCGGCCGCCGAGCGCGGCGAGTTCGGCAAGGTGGTCAGGGACCGCTACTCCCCCGGGGTCTCGCTGCTGGTCGGCGGGGAACGGCTCGGCGGTGCCGACCTGCTGCTGTCGGGCATGGACCTCGACCTCTCGGCGGGGGTGCGCCAGCGGCCCCGTCACATCGTGGCCGGCCGGTCCCTCGTCGTGTGGGAGATGGAGCTGATCAGCCCGGCGGACGACCCGGACCACTGCCCGCCGGGCGTCGCCTGGATCATGACGCTGGACGCGGGCCGCGTCGACCGGGTCTCCCTGTACCACAGCCCCCACCCCGAGGCGCTCCCCGAGCCCGTGACGGCCTGAGCCCACACCTCCCCGAGAGGTGTGACGCAGGTCACCTCGTTCGGATCCAACTTTCCGGTTCCGGCGGTGTCGTGTCGGTGCAACCCGCGTCCACACGGCTCATGGAGGCCCCGATGACCGCGTTCCACACGCACCACGACGGCTCGACCCCCGACACCGACCCGCTCTCCCCCGGCACCCACACCTACCGGCTGGCCGGACTGGTGCAGCGTTACCACGTCCACGGCGCCGGTCCGGTGTGCGTGGCCCACTCGGGCGGGCCCGGCATCCACTGGGAGTACATGCGGATGCCCGCCCTCGAGGAGCACCTGACCATGGTGTACGTCGAGCCCGTCGGCACCGCCGAGGACAGCCGTCTGCCCTCGCACCCGCACGGGTACACCCGGGAGCGCTACAGCAGCTTCCTCGAGACGCTGATCAACCGGCTGGGGGTGTCCCGGGTGCACCTGCTGGGGCACTCGCACGGCGCCTTCGTGGCGGCCTACCACGCCCTGCACCGGTCCGGGCAGCTGGCCGGTGTCGTGCTCTACGAGGGCGCTCCCGTCACGGGGCCCGAGCACGGCGCGGAGGCGGCCCGCATGGTGGAGGCGTTCGTGGCGAAACACGCCGGCCACCCGGGACTGCCGGGTGTGCTGGCCGCGTTCGGGGCGATGTCCGCCATGTCCAGTGACGAGGACACCGTGGCGGTCGCCCGGGGTGTGCTGCCGTCGTACTTCGCCGACTACTGGGGGAACGAGGAGAAGTACGCGCCCTTCCGGGACGCGATCCGGGCCACGTACATCTCCGGCCTGGACGAAGACCTCACCCCGGACGTCGTCGACGACCGTGCCGCGCTCAAGGGACTGACGGTGCCGGCCCTGGTGGTCGTGGGCCGTCACGACGTGATCTGCGGCGTGCGCTGGGGCCTGGAACTGGACGAGCTGATCCCCGACTCGCGGCTGCTGGTGCTGGAGGACAGCGGCCACATGGGGCACGTCGAGGAACCCGGAAGGTTCACGGACGCGGTCCTCGCCTTCGTCCGCGAGACGGCACCGCGGGGCGGCACCGCGTAACGCCGGCCCGCCATGCCATGCGGGGCCCCGACGGGGGCACGCTCGACGGAGACCCGGCGGGGCTGCTCCGCGGGGGCCCCGGCGGGGGCACGCTCCACGGAGGCCCGGCGGGGCACGCTCGACGGGACTCTGGCGGGGGGCACGCCCCACGGAGACTCCAGCAAGGCTGCTCCGCGGGCCCGACGGAGGCATGCTCCAACTCCACGGGTGCCCCAGCGGGGACACGCTCGACGAAGGCCCCGGCGGGGCTGCTCCGCGGGGCCCCCAGCGGGGCGCACTCGACGGGGACGCCGGCAAGGCTGCTCACGGGCACCCTGGCGGGGCGCACTCGACGGGGACTGCGGCGGGGGCCACGCTCCACGCGGACTCCAGCGAGGATGCTCCGCGGGGGCCCGGCGGAGGCATACTCCACGGGGCCCCGGCAGGGGCACGCTCAACGGAACTTCGGCGGGGGGCACGCCCCACGGAGACTCCAGCGGGGCTGCTCCTCGGGGGCCCGACGGAGGCATGCTCCACGGAGGCCCGGCGGGGCACGCTCAACGGAACTCCGGCGAGGCCACGCCCCACAGGGGCCCCAGCAGGCTGCTCCTCGGGAGCCCGACGAAGGCATACTCCACGGGGCCCCGGCAGGGGCACGCTCCACGAAGGCACCGGCGGGGCACGCTCAACGGAACTCCGGCGAGGCCACGCCCCACAGGGCCCCAGCAGGGCTGCTCCTCGGGAGCCCGACGAAGGCATACTCCACGGGGCCCCGGCAGGGGCACGCTCCACGAAGGCACCGGCGGGGCACGCTCGACGGAACTCCGGCGGGGTCACGCCCCACAGGGCCCCAGCAGGGCTGCTCCTCGGGAGCCCGACGGAGGCATACTCCACGGGGCCCCGGCGGGGCACGCTCGACGGGACTCCGGCGGGGGCACGCCCCACAGGGGCCCCAGCGAACCTGCCCCACGCGCCCCAGGGACCCCAGCAAACCTGCCCCACAGGCACCCCGGCAGGGCCGCTTCTCGGGAGCAGTGGACCCTCGCTGTGCGACGCGGCCGGGGGCCGGGGGCGGACCGGCGGGCACTGCGCGGAGCGGACGCGCGGGGCCGGCCGCACGTCGGGTCCGGCGCGACGTCCTGCCCCGTGCCCCCGGTGCGCGGCGGACGCCCCGCCGGGAGCCGTTCGCGCGGCGCGGGCACGTGGGTCAAGTGCCGGCCGGTCTGACGCTGTTCAGCAGGTCGGCCATGGCGTCGCTCGTCACCGTGGCGACCGGGATGCGCGAGCACTCGGACATCTCCAGGGCGACGACATCGGCGGACCCGGGACGGCCCGCCTTCCACAGCCGCGACCGGCCCTGCGCTCCCACGCTTTCGCAGCCGTCCGCCGAAGGTGTCACGGGCGCCGCGGTCATGCCCGCCGACTCCTCCCTCTCACCGGCCGGCCGCAGGACGATGAGCACCTCCCCATCGGCCAGCCGCGTGAGCGGCCGGCAGGTGCCCACGGCGTCCCGCGTGTCGCTCACACACGCGCCGCGGGCGGGCGGGGACAGCGGCTGGGACGCGAGGAACGCCACCGGTCCTCCGCGGGCGTCGTCGACGGACAGGGCGTACCACCCTCGCGGCAGAGTGACGTCGACCGCCCGCTCCGGCCCGAGCAGGCGCACCGATACGGCGGGGCCGCGTACGGGGGCGACCGGTGACGACACGGGGGACGCCGTCGACGCCGTCCCGTGCGGCGGACCCGCGTCGCGCAGTCCCGGCAGTACGAGGGCGAGACCGGCGACGGCGGTCAGGGCGGCCGCGAACGCCGCCGCCCTGAGTCGGCGCCGGCGCCGCGCCTTCCGCCGGATACCGGCCATCCGCCCGGACGCGGGGCCGGGCGCCGGAACCGCAGCCTCCAGGAGGCTGCGGACCGCGCGCTCCACCTCGTTCCACTGCTCCTCATCCGGCTCGGCGGCCATGACTGATCCCCTTCCATACCCCGGGCACGGTCTCGAGTTCCGCCCGCAGTGTCCTCAGCGCCTTGGCCGCCTGGCTCTTCACCGTGCCGGGGTGACAGCCCAGCACCTGCGCGGTCTCCTCCACGCTCAGTTCCTCGAAGTACCGCAGGACCACCACCGCCCGCTGCCGGGCGGGCAGCCGCCGGACGACCAGGGCGAGTGACTGCTCCAGGTCCACGGCGTCGAACGGGTCACCGGTCCCCGCGCTCTCGGGCATCCGCTCGTGTGCGTGCGGGATCTCGCCCCGCCAGCGCCGCTGCCACCAGGACAGGTGGGTGTTGACCAGGGCCTTGCGTACGTACGCCTCCGGGTTCTCCGCGCCGATCCTGCGCCACTTGGGCCACACCTTCGCCAGCACCGTCTGCAACAGGTCCTCCGCGAGGTGTGCGTCACCCGTCAGGAGCCAGGCGACCCGCAGAAGTCTGGGTCCGCGTGCCGTCACGAACTCCTCGAAGGTCGCGTCGGCCCTCCCCGCCGTGCTCATCTCACTCCCGTCCCCGAAGGTGGCCCCGCACCCTTCCACACGCATGAACACCCTTCACGGTTGCCGGCCCGCACGGAACGCGCGACACCTGCGTCGCCAACGGCACACCTGGTGGATACACATGGCTCGCGGACCCCGCGTGACGGACGGAAGCCGCGCTCCCCGTCAGAAGTACAGGGCGCGGTGGTTGCGGTAGGCGAACGCGTCGCCCGAGCTGAGTATGGCGACGATGTTCTCGCAGAAGTGCCGGTAGTCCGTCTCCTGCTCGGCGGACAGCGTCACCGAGACGACCGGCTCGGGGCCCACCGCCCGCCGCAGGGTGCTGAGCAGGCCGTCCGACGGCGTCAGCAGCAGGACCTCCAGGACGCGCCGGAGACCGTCGGGGAGGACCGGCTCCCGCCCTGATGGGGCAGCGGGTGTCCCGGTGGACGTGAACAGCTCCAGACAGGCGAGCAGATTGCCGAGGTCACTCGCCGTGACCTCCACCGGGTACAGGCTCGTCAGCTGGTCGCCGCCCGGACCGTACAGCGCGTACCTGACCTGCACCCGGCCGCCCTGTGCGGCGCCGGCGGACTGGCTCGCGGCGTACCACTCGAACCACAGCGGAAGTTGCACCAGTACGTGCACCCAGCTGTCGTAGGCGTCCGAGATGACGTCCTCGTCGTCGGTCCGCAGGCCCTCGCTGTGCAGTCGGTGGAGGTGCCGGAGAAGGGGTTCCTCAAGGCTCTCGAACTTCGCGAAGAAGACGGGATCGTCGGGGATGAGAACGTGCAAGGGGCTCCTCCTCTCACCAGCTCGTCGCCTCGTGAGGGCGAGCGGTCGCCCGGCGGCCGGAAGCCTGTCATGAGGATGAACGGAGCAGCCCCGCACGGAGTTCATCCGTCTGCCACCCGGTCACATGCATCCTGGCACACATATCGCTGGGCGACGAAGCGCGGGCCGCCCTGCGGGCCCTGCCCCATCGGCCCTGGAAGGCTGCCCCATCGACGTGAGATGTGTTACCGCGCACGGGTCGGCACATCTACCAGGTATTCCGTTCGGAAGACGGCTCATGTGGGTAGGAAACGTCGGCATCACTTTCCCCGCGAGTGCACATCAGCACTTATCGTGAACAGTGAACATGCCCGGCGAACCGTCCGGCGTCGACACTTTCCGGCACGGGACCCCCTGCGTGGGTACCATGCACACGTCATCCATATCGAGGAGTGAATGGTCGTGACCACACAGTCAGCCGCCACACTCCGATCGCGGTACGTGGAACAAGCCGCATCGGACCTGGAGGAGAACCGCCGACGGCAGCAGGAGCTGGCGTCGAAGATCGAAGTGTTGAAGCAGGAGGAGGCACTCCTGGCCGACATCTTGAACCTCGCCGAGCGGTACGAGGGCTTCGCGGACGCGTCGCGTCTGCCGGAGCAGTTGCAGGACGAGCCGGCCGTCGGGAAGGCGAAGCGCGCCCCGGGCGGAGGCGGCTCACGGCGGCCGGCACCGGCCAGGACCGCCACCGCGGGCGGCGCGGCGCAGGCGGGCGCGAAGGGGAAGTCGCGTCAGCCTCTGCTCGGTGACCTGCTCACGGATCTGCTCGGCCACCACGACGAGCCGCAGTCGGCGAAGGAGCTGCGGGACGAGCTGATGGCGAAGCACCCGGACCGCGCCCCCACCCCGCAGGTGGTGCGCAACACCCTTGAGTCGCTGGTCGCCAAGGGCCGCATCCGGCGTCACAAGCAGCAGCGTTCGGTCATGTACACCCTGCTGGAGCCCGGCGCCTGACATCAGCGCCCGTCCCGCGGGCAGGCTGTCCACCAGCCGGGCACCGCCGCGCTCGCGGGACGGGTCGAACCCCTCGTACGGCCCGGCCGCGTCTGCCCGGCCGCGCTTCCCCTGTCCTCGCCCGAGTTCTCCGCGCGCCGGCCGGACGAGGTGTGCCGGCGCCGTACCGCATTGCCCAATTCGTTACCGAAGCACACGACACCAGGGCCCCTTCCGATACGTGTGAAGGGTGGGTGCTCGCCCGGGGACCGCCCCGGGCAGAGACCCTCCACCGATCACGGAAGGACAGACCTTGAGGAAACTGTTTCCCACCACCCGCGCGGGACGCGCGCTCACGGTGGGTGCGGTACTGCTCTCCGCCGGGGCCGCCCTCGCCCCCGCCGGGACGGCCGCCGCAAGCACGGTGACGGCGGGCCGGGGCGAGGCGGACTACGTCGCTCTCGGCGACTCGTACGCCTCCGCGCCGCTCGTGCCCACCCAGGTCGACGCCACCTGCCTGCGCTCCAGCCAGAACTACCCCTCGCTGGTCGCGCAGTCCAAGAGCGCCACGCTGACCGACGTCAGCTGCTCGGGTGCCACCACCGCCGACATGACGGCGCCCCGGGCCGACGGTGTGCCGGCCCAGCTCGACGCCGTCCACCGCGGGACCGACCTGGTCACCGTGACGGTCGGTGGCAACGACATCGGCTTCTCGACCGTCCTGGGCACCTGCGCCCAGCTGACGGCGGCCGATCCGGCCGGCGCCCCCTGCCGGACCCACTTCGCGGGCACCGGGGCGGACCGGATCTCGGACGCGATCGCCCACACCGGGCCCGAGGTCGCCCAGGTGCTGCGCGGCATCCACGAGCGTGCGCCGCACGCCAGGGTCCTGGTGGTCGGCTACCCCGACCTCTTCCCCGACGACGGCGTGGGCTGCACCAGCAAGACCGTGCCGCTCGCCATGGGTGACTTCGCCTGGCTCCGCGACAAGGAGAAGGAACTCAACGCGATGCTGGCCCGCCAGGCCCGCAGGAGCGGGGCGCGGTACGTGAACACGTACACGCCCACCGTCGGCCACGACCTGTGCGCGCCGGCCGGCGAGCGATGGATCGAGACCTTCGCCCCCGAGACTCCGGCGGCGCCGGTGCACCCGAACGCCACGGGTGAGCGTGTGATGGCCTCGGCCGTCGGAGCCGCGCTCCCGCGCCACTCCTGGCACCGCTGACCTTCACGGCATGGCACGGGCGCCGGACCGGCCGGGGACGTGTGACGCCCCGTCCCCTCCGGCCCGGCCGCCCGGTCCGCGCCTCGGGCCGGTCCGGTACCTCGCGTACCGGACCGGCCTTCGCTGTTCCGCGGGGCGGGCGCCGCGCGCTGTCAGAGGAGGCTGGACGGCCCGGGGCCGCATCCCGTGAGCACGACGCTCTCCGTCCAGTTCCACACCTGGGTCCCGGTCGGCCCGGCGGAGCCCGGTGCCGCCGGGGCCGGCCGCTCGCCGGGAGCGGCGGCGGCACGACGGAGGAGGGCACGGAGGTGGCCGGTGTGCCGTAGGTCGGTGTGTGCCATGGCCGTCATGTCCTGCCCTCGCTGTCCGGTCGGGGCTGTGGGTGTGAAGGGGGGTGCGGGTCCCGTGCCGGGGGAAGGGGCACGGGACCCGCGGTCTGGTGGGTGTGTGGGTGTCAGGCGGCGGCGGTGGTGTTGATGGTGACGGGGATGTTGTCGCGGGTGGCCTTGGAGTACGGGCAGATCTGGTGGGCGGCGTGGGCGAGTTCCTCGGCCGTGTTCTGGTCGACGCCGCCGAGGACGGGGTTGAGGACGGCGGAGAGGGTGAACTCGCCGTCGTCGCCGTGGGTGAGGGTGATCTCGGCGGTGATGGTGGTGCTGGTCAGGCGGATCTTGCGGGTGGTGGCGGCGCGGCGCAGGGCGCCGAGGAAGCAGGCCGCCCAGCCGGCGGCCAGGAGCTGTTCGGGGTTGGTCGCGGTGCCGGCGCCGCCCAGTTCGCTGGGCAGGGCGAGGCTGGTCTGGAGCAGGCCGTCGGAGGAGCGGACGTGGCCGCCGTTGCGGCCCTCTCCGTCGACGTCGACGACGGCGGTGTAGCTGACTGCCATGGCTGCTGCTCCCGATCTGGAACGAGTGGTGTGCGGGCACCTCCGGCCGGACACCTGTCCTGTCACCGGTTGGGGTGGTGACGCAATCATGGCAGGGCCATGCATCACCAGTCAAGGTGGTGATTGCGGTCAGAACGTCCTCGGTGTCGGCAGGAGCGCCGGAGCGGGGACCGGTGTCCAGTCGGTGCCGCTCAGGTGTCCGAACACCTGGTCGCCGAAGTGGAACGCGAAGCCGAGCGTTCCCGGCCGCCCGAGTTCCGCCGCGAGGCGCCTTCGTGCGGCCACCACCCCGCCCTGGTCCACGTCCGGCCGCGAGGGCCACTCGGGGTGGGCCAGCTGCGCCGGCGTGTGGAACACGTCCCCGAGCACGATCAGCCGCTCGCTCCCGGCGGATATGACGTACGAGGTGTGTCCCGGGGAATGGCCCGGAGTGATGAGCGCGCGCACACCGGGAAAGATCTCCTCGCCGTCGGCGACGGACGTGTGGGCCGCGCGCAGGAGTGCGAGGACGTCCGCTGCCGGAGCGCCCGGGACAGCCGTGCCACAGCCGTGCGGGGCCCATTCCCGGTCGGCGACGAGGTAGCGGGCCTTCGGGAACGTCTTCTCCGGTGTGAACGCCCAGCCGGTGTGATCGACGTGCAGGTGGGTGAAGGCCACCGCCTCGATGTCCTCGGGCGTGTGCCCCAGCGCGGCGAGCACCCGGGGCAGCGCACCGCAGTCGCTGTGTCCCACCAGTTCGCCGGAGACGTGGACCGGCCCGCGCACGGGCCCCATTCCGGCGTCGATCAGCAGGCGGCGGCCGTCGCGTTCGACCAGCAGGCCGCCCGCCGACATGGGCACCCGGCCCTCCTCGTCGAGCAGCTCCGGACGGGCGTCCCAGTAGTCCGCGGCGAAACCAGGGAAGAAACCCGACGGCAGCATGGCCATCGCACCGTCCACGACATACGTCAGACGTACGTCACCCAGTACGATCGACCGGACGGCGGACTGCCGGTTCAGCGTTCCGATGTTCATGTCGTCTCCCCTCCTTCTGCGGGTCGCCGCGGTCAGCGGACGGCTGCGCCCGCCGGGACCTGCTGCCGCTCGCCGGCGGCGAGCCGGGCGAGGGCGTCGAGCACCGCGCACAGCAGCTGCCGGGCCGGGGAGCCGTCCGGGAGGCGGCCGTCGGCACCGAGCTGCTGGTGCGCCTGGAACAGCAGGAACTCGGGTTGCTGCACGACGTGGGCGTTCATCTTGTGCAGCACCTGGCGCAGGGCCAGCTGGGCCCGGACGGTGCCGAAAGGACCGGGAGAGGCCCCGATGACGGCGACCGGCTTCAGCGCGAGCGCCGGTCCGTCGTCGCCGGCCGGGCGGGACAGCCAGTCGAGGGCGTTCTTCAGCGCCCCGGGCATCGAGGCGTTGTATTCGGGCGAGGCGATCAGCACCGCGTCCGCCTCCCGGACGCGCCGGCGCAGCTCGACGACCTCGGACGGCGCCGGGTGTTCCTGGTCCTCGTTGAAGTGGGGCAGCCGGCCGAGCCCGTCGTAGTGGTCGAAGTGGTGCTGCGGGCACAGGCGTTCGGCCTCCCGCAGCAGGGTGGTGTTCAGGGAGCCGCGGCGCAGGCTCCCCGACAGGGCGAGGACGTTGAGGGGTGTCACGGGGGTTTCCTCCGCGGTTCGGGCCGTCCCGGGTGTGCCGCCGTGGACGGATGGTGGATGGTGCGCCGGCCCGTCGGCCGCCGCGTGATCCATCCTCGACACCCCGCCGGTACCACGCCAGAAATGACTGCCGAAAATCCTGCTGTGCGCCAGACGAACGGGCTAAAGTGCTGATTGTGCGACAAAGCCTGGACGAGACCGATCAGCGGATCGCCGCCGCGCTGATCGCTTCACCACGCGCCTCCTGGCGGGCCGTCGCCGCGTGCCTGGGACTGTCCGAACGCACCGTGGTCCGCCGCGTCGGTCCGCTGTACGCCGACGGCACGCTGCGCGCCACCGTCGAGCGCAATCCGATCCGCTTCCCCCACCTGGTGCCCATGGCCCTGCGCATCCGCTGCCGTCCCGAGCGCATCCGGACGGTCGCCTCCACCTTGGCGCGCCGCGCCGACACCCTGTGGGTCGACATCCTCGGCGGCGGCGACGAGATCAGCACCATCCTGTTCCTGGACGGCCCCGAGGCACGCAACCGCCTCATGCTGCGCGACCTGCCGGCCACCGACGCCGTCCACGGCTGGACCTCCCACACCCTGCTGCGGGTCTTCCCCGCCTCGCTCAACTGGGGTGCCCGGCTGCTGGACGACGAAGAGGCCGCGCGCCTCGGAGTACGGCCGTTCCCGCTGAGCTCCCCGCCGGCGGCCCCGCTGCCCGCCGCGGACCTGGCACTGATCCAGGCCCTGACCGAGAACGCCCGCGCCGACTACGCCACGCTCGCCGAGCGGACCGGCACCACACCGCGCACCGCCCGGCGCCGCCTGGAGGCACTGCTGCACGACGGCACGGTACGGCTGGTCACCGAGACCGACCTGGCCCTGCTCGGACTGCGCACCAAGGCCCAACTGTGGCTGTCCGTCGAGCCCAGCGCCCTCCAGGCCGCCGGCGAACGGCTCAGCCGCGAACCCGCCGTGCGCTTCACCGCCGCGACCACCGGACCCGCCAACCTCCTGGTCATGGTCACCACCACCGACCTGGACGCGCTCTACCGCTTCCTGACCGACACCATAGGAGCCATGAGGCAGATCACCTCCGTCGACACCACACCGGTCCTGGCCACCGTCAAACGCACCGGCCTGACCCGGCCGGGTTTCTGAACGACTCGTACGGACGGCCGGGTGATGATGTGTCGGTTCTGCGACACACGTCATGTGGCGTGTGGCCAGTTCCGCTCTTTCGCTCGCATGGTTGAAGCTGCAAGATTCTCGTGTCCCTGCATGTGAACCAGAGAGTCTGGTGACACGTTCCGACGATGTCGCCACGACACGGAGAGGTTGGTGGCATGTTCAGCCCCAAGGCGAGAGTCCGCGGCGCGGCGGTCGCCGCGGCCGTGACCGCGGCTCTGATCGGCTTCAGCACCGGAGCGGCGCACGCGGCCGGCTGGCCCCCTCTGCAGGAAGGGGCGTACCTCTACTCGGGTCCCGACGGCACGGGGACGGTGACCACGGTCGACCTGAACGACGTCGGCACGTGTCACACGTTGTCGCAGCCGGCCCTTTCGACGCAGGTCGTTTCCGGCTCCGCGGCCGTCCTGCTCTACTCCGGGCCCGACTGCACCGCCCGGTACCCCTGGGGCACCGGCTCGCTGGCCCAGCAGAACCTGCCCTGGGCGATGCTGAGCTACCGGGTGGTCAGCGCGTAACACCCTGCCCGGTGGTCGCTGTGCCACGGCCCCCCGCCCCGGTGGTGCGACCCACCGGGGCGGGGGGCCGTCAGTCCGCCAGCAGGTGGGCGCGGCCGAACAGGGCGGCGGCCGCCCGTGCGGTCGGCGTGCCGGAGTCCAGGTCCGCGCCGGCCTGCCACAGCACGGCCACGACGTCGTCCGCGCCCTTGAACAGGGCACCGGCGATGGGTGACTGGTCGCGGGCGTTGCGCAGGTCGGGGTCGGCGCCGAGCGCGATCAGGGCCCGTACGGTGTCGGCGTGGCCGTGATACGCGGCGAGCATCAGGAGGGTGTTGCCGGCCGCGTCGGAGGTGTCCACCGGGAGCCCGTGCTCCACGAACTCCACCAGTGGTCCGGTGCTGCCCTGCCGGGCCAGGTCCATGGCGATGGCCATGACGCGTCGCGTCTGCTCAGCGGTCAGTCCGCCGCTGGTCATGTGCCTCTTCTCCGGGTCGTGCGGTCACAGCGGTTCCGTTCACGGGCCGGCCCGGCGCGAGCGTGTTCCGTGCTCGCGCCGGGCCGGGCGGGTGTCTCGCGGATGCCGTGCGGGGCGGGGTGTCAGAGGTCGCCGGCGGCCAGGGCCTCGATGGCCTTGCGGACACCCTCGCCGTAGGCCGGGTCGGCCTGGGTGCAGTGGGCGATGTGCCGTTCGACGGTGCGCTGGGACGCGCCGTTGATCGCACGGGCCGTGTTCTCGAAGAGGGCCTGCCGCTGTTCGGGGCTCATCAGGCGGAACAGGTCGCCGGGCTGCTCGAAGTAGTTGTCGTCGTCCGCGCGGAAGTCGAACCGGTCGGCGACGGCGCCCACGGTCTGGCTCGGCTCACGGTAGGCGGGCTGTTCCTGCCAGCGCCCGTAGGAGTTGGGCTCGATGCCCGGCGTCGCCCCCTGGTTGCCGTCGACGCGCATGCCGCCGTCGCGGTGGTAGCTGTTCGCCGGGTTCTTCGGGGCGTTGACGGGGATCTGGTGGTGGTTCACGCCGAGGCGGTAGCGCTGGGCGTCGCCGTAGGAGAAGAGACGGCCCTGCAGCATCCGGTCGGGGGAGAAACCGATGCCGGGAACCACGTTCGCGGGGCTGAAAGCGGCCTGCTCGACGTCCGCGAAGTAGTTGTCGGGGTTGCGGTTGAGCTCCCACTCACCGACCTCGATCAACGGGTAGTCCTTCTTCGACCAGACCTTGGTGAGGTCGAAGGGGTGGAAGCGGTAGCTCTCCGCGTCGGCCTCCGGCATGACCTGGATGAACAGCTTCCACTTGGGGAAGTCGCCCCGCTCGATCGCGTCGAAGAGGTCACGCTGGTGGGACTCGCGGTCCTTGCCGATGAGGGCCTCGGCCTCGGCGTCGGTGAGGTTCCTGATGCCCTGCTGGGTGCGGTGGTGGAACTTGACCCAGAACCGCTCGCCGTCGGCGTTGACCAGGCTGTAGGTGTGCGATCCGAAACCGTGCATGTGCCGGTAGGAGGCGGGGATGCCCCGGTCGGACATCACGATGGTGACCTGGTGCAGGGCTTCGGGGAGGTGCGTCCAGAAGTCCCAGTTGTTCTCGGGGTCCCGGAGGTTGGTGCGCGGGTCGCGCTTCACCGCGTGGTTGAGGTCGGGGAACTTCAGCGGGTCGCGGAAGAAGAACACCGGGGTGTTGTTCCCGACCAGGTCCCAGTTGCCCTCGTCCGTGTAGAACTTGAGGGCGAAGCCGCGGATGTCGCGCTCGGCGTCGGCCGCGCCGCGCTCGCCCGCGACGGTGGAGAAGCGGGCGAACAGCTCGGTCGTCCTGCCGACTTCCGAGAAGATCTTCGCGCTCGTGTAGCGCGTGATGTCGTGGGTCACCGTGAAGGTCCCGAACGCGCCCGAGCCCTTGGCGTGCATCCGGCGCTCGGGAATCACCTCGCGGTCGAAGTGGGCGAGCTTCTCCAGGAACCACACGTCCTGGAGGAGCATCGGGCCACGCGGCCCGGACGTCAGGGAGTTCTGGTTGTCGGGAACCGGTGCGCCGGCGGCCGTGGTCAACGGCCTCTGGTTGTTCTCGGGCAAAGCTCGCTCCTCGCTGAGTGGTCCCTCACGTGTGTTCAACGCGTGGCAACCAGGCGGAACGAGCCCGCGCGAGCCGCCCTGCGGTTTGCACCGACACACATCCTATGGTGGAACATATGCACGTCAAGTGTGATGTGGCGGCGTAGGTGTTCCGGACGTCAGCGCGGTGTCCCCCGCCCCCCGGCCTGCCGGCCGTCGGCCGTGACGAAGCGGAAGGTGCTCGTGATGGCGTCGAAGAGGTCGTACACCTCCTCCTTCAGCGGCAGGTTGGGGCTGGCGAGGGTGACCACGAGGAAGTCGTCCGCGCTGCCGGGCACGGGCACCATGGTGTGCATCGTCAGCAGTCTGACGTCGATGTCACCGGTCAGCCGGGTGGTCTCGGTGCCGGTGACCCGGGCCGCCTTCCCCACGTGGGGGAGGTCGACCGAGGTGATGACCCGGTCCCTGGGGGCGGCACCCGTCGCCGTGTGCACGCCGAGCTGCGCGGAGAGCACCGGCAGCGTCAGCTCCTGGCCCGCCGGGGTGGTGACGGCGAACACCATGCCGTAGGCCATGAAGAGGCCGTCGGTGTAGAGCGTGGCGGTGCCCGCGGCCAGCAGGGCTCCGTGCCTGCGGGCCGCCCGGGTCACCTCGCGGCCCTGGCGGAACATGTCGTTGATCCGGGCTCGCCGGCGCGGGTCGTCGGTCGTCGCGAGGGCCCTCGCCCGGGTCCGGGCGAGTTCCTCGCCGCTGAGGTCGGCCTGGTCCCACAGGTCGGGGATGTCCAGCAGGAAGTGCCGTGCGCTGCTCATCGGGGACCGGTCACCTCGCACCGGAGCCGTCGTCGAGGTTCGACGCGGCGTCCTGGTCGGTCTTCTCGAAGGAGTCGAGGATGTCGCCGATGGCGTCCCTGATCCCCTTCACCTGCTTCTGCAACTGGTGCTTGCCGTCCGTCCAGCGCTTCTCGAAGTTCCGGGCGGAGCCGTGCGACAGCTCGGGGCCGAACGCCGCGTCGAAGTCGAAGGTGTGGTGCCCGATGTCGATGTAGTCGTGCACGAAGCCCAGCATGTCCTGGGCCTCCTGCAGTTCGCTGCCGGGTATGTTGACGTCCGAAGCCATCCCGGTCCCCTCGTTTCGCGCGCGGTGTGGACGAACCCCCGAATGACACACGTACGTCGGCCGGTGAATCGTTCACCCGGTTACGGCAAAGGCCCCCATACGGGGATGTCCGGGATGAACTCTTGCGCCCGCCCCGCTCGTGTTGCAGGCATGAGGTCCTCTTCCCTTCCCGTGCGGCCAGGCCCCGCCGCGTCCCGTCGGCTGCGCCGGGCCGCGGTCGCCTCGGCCCTCGTCCTCGGTGCGGTGGGCGGTCTGTCCGCCTGCGGCAAGACGATCCAGATCGGCGGCAGCGAACCGGCCCCGTCCCCGGTGTCCTCCGCCCCGGCCACGAGTCCCCCGCCCAGCACCGGGAACGCCGCGCTGGAGGTGGTCGGCTCCACCGCGCGGCAGGCCGGTCTGACCGGCAACGGCGGCACGGTCGTCGGCGCGGCCCCGCAGGAGGCGCCGCCCAGGTGGGTGCAGTTGTCGGCGGTGACGTCGCCACAGCTGTCGGGGCCGCACCTGATCAACATCAACCAGGCGGCGCTGTACCGCTTCGACGACGACGGCGCCGACCCCTCGCGATCCGCCTGTGAGGGCGCCTGCGCCCAGAAGTGGCCGCCGGTGACCGTCCAGGAGGGCGGGAACGTCTACCTGGCGGGCGTGGACCCGAAGGCCGTCGGCGCGATCCGCCGGACGGACGGGCAGGTCCAGGTGACCGTGGGCGGGCTGCCCGTCTACCGCTTCGCGGGCGACAGCGGTCCGGGCGACCTGAACGGCCAGGGACTCGACGGCAAGTGGTTCGCCGTCGGCCCGTCCGGGGAGAGGGTCACGCGCTAGCGGACCGGCGGTCCGCCGGTCCTGGCGTCCGAGGGGGGCGGCTCGCGCAGCAGTGGGTTCGTCTCCGCTGGGCGGCTCGCACACCAAGGCGTCCGCCTCGGACACGGCTGGCGCACCGACGTATCCGACGGGGGGCGACTCACGCACCGGCGAGTCCGCCTCGGACACGGCTCGCACACCAAGGTGTCCGACTCGGGCACGGCTCACACACCGACGTATCCGCCGGGGGGCGACTCGCACGCCGGTGAGTCCACCTCGGGCACGGCTCGCACACCAAGGCGTCCGCCTCGGACACGGCTCACACACCGACGTATCCGCCGGGGGGCGACTCGCACGCCGGTGAGTCCGCCTCGGGCACGGCTCGCACACCAAGGTGTCCGCCTCGGACACGGCTCGCACACCAAGGTGTCCCGACTCGGGCACGGCTCACACACCAAGGCGTCCGCCTCGAGCCGCGGCTCGCGCACCGACGTACCCGCCTCCAGGGGAGGACCTGCGCACCGGCGAGTCCGCCTCGGGCCGCGGCTCGCGAACCGACGTACCCGCCTCCGGGGGCAACTCGCACACCGGTGAGCCCGCCCAGGAGACGTCTCGCCCACCGATATACCCGCCCACGTAGGCAAACCGCACACCGGTGAGCCCGCCCCGGAAACGTCTCGCCCACCGACATACCCGCCCCCGGCAAGCAACCCGCGCACCAACGCCCCCGCCCCGGGCGCGGCCCGCCAACCGACGTACCCGCCCCCAGGGGACGACCCGCACACCGGTGAGCCGCCTTGGAAACGTCTCGCCCACCGACATACCCGCCCCCGGCAAGCAACCCGCGCACCAACGCGCCCGCCCCGGGCGCAGCGCACGCACCGACGTACCTGCCCCCGGGGGGGGCAAACCGCACACCAGCAGTCCGCCCCGGAAACGTCTCGCACACCGACATACCCGCCCCCGGCAAGCGGCGCGCGCGCAAGGGTGCGCCTCACGGCTGTGGGTCGGTGAACGGCACCTGGACGGTGCTGAGCGTGCCGTCGCCCAGGTGCAGCAGGCCCCGGCCGGGCCGGGGCGCCTGCCCCACGACGCCCCGGGTCAGCTTCACCCCGACGACCTCGCCGTCGGCGAGCCCCTGCGGGGAGAGCAGCATGCCGGTGCGGTTCCGCTTGACCTGCCCCATCCAGCCGGCCAGGCTCAGCGACAGCGACTCGGCGTTGCCGGCCGCCAGCAGGCCCCAGCCGGTCCCGGCGCCGCCCCGGGCGAGCAGGGCCAGGTCGGAGTCGATCTCGGCGCCCATGAAGAGTTCCGCGTCGTCCACGACGATCACCCCGTGCTCCTCCGGAACGTCCCCCAGCGCCTCCCGGAACTCGCCGACCGTCACCTCCGCGTCGGTGATGACGGCGGCCACCCCGGGCCGGTCCCGCAGCGTGCGCAGGGGCGAGCGGCGCGGCGCCAGCACGATCAGACCGGTACCGGCGGCCAGCAGCGAGTGGGCCGCGGTGAGCAGGGCGGTGCTGCGGCCGGTGCGCGGCGGCCCGGCGATGACGAAGGTGGGCACGTCCGCCAGGTCGGGTCCCAGGGAGGTCAGGGTGTCGCCGCCGACGGCGACCATCGGCCGCATCGGCCCGCCGTGGGTGTGCAGGGCGAGGGCGTCGGCGTAGCCGATCCGGTCCGGCAGCACGTCCAGCCGGATCGGCCGGCGGGCGGCGGGCACCGCCGACTCGCGCTCGGTCAGCTCCCGTCCCAGCCCGGCCAGGATCTCGGCCTGCGCGGTGCCCGCCAGGTCCTCGCCGAGGACCGCGATCTGCGCCTCGCTCAGGTCCTGGGTGCGGATGCCGCGTCCCGGGGCCGGGTCGCCCGGGGCGGACTTGGCGGGGATGCCGACGCTGGAGTAGTCCTGGCGGTCGTTGAGCCGGAGGGCGATCTTCTCCTCCGTCGTGCCGGAGAACCGGCCGCCGGCCAGGACCCGGTCGCCGGCGAGCACGACGTGGATGCCGGCGCCCGCGCCGTCGCGCAGCAGGCGGAGCATGCGCTCCATGTAGCTGCCGTTGTCGAACGAGGTGAACTCGCGGTCGAAGACCTCGAACCGGTCGACCATGAGGACGATGTGCGCGAGCCGCTCGCCCGGGTTCTGTGCCGCGCGCAACTCGGCCAGGTCGGCGGTGCCCCGGGCGCCCAGGACCGCCTGGCGGGAGGTGAGTTCGGCGTTCAGCCGGTCCAGCAGGCGGCCCAGGCGCTCGGTCTGGTTGCGGTCGACGACCGCGCCGCAGTGGGGCAGCGCGGTCAGCGCGTTCAGGGCGCCGTTGCCGCAGTCGATGCCGTAGAGGTGCACGTCGTCGGCGCCGTGTGCCCGGGCCAGCGCCGCGGCCATGGTGCGCAGGGTCTGGGAGCGTCCGCTGCGTGGCGAGCCGATGATGTGCAGGTGGCCGGTCCGCTGAAGGTCGAGGAGCAGCGGCTCGCGGCTCTGCCGGGCGGGCAGGTCGGCCATGCCGTACGCCACCGCGGGCAGTGCGGCCCGCCGTTCGGCGGGGGGCGCGGGGGCGGCCGGCGGCGTCCAGACGAGCAGGCCGGGCAGCGGCGGCAGCCAGGGGCTGGGCTGCGGCGGCACCCCGGCGCGCCGCGCCGCACCGGCCAGCGCCTCCACCAGGACGGCGAGGTCGGTGACGGCCTCAAGGCCCGACAGGCCCGAGGCGCCGCGCGAGCGGCCGGCGGGCAGCGGGCCGCCGAGCTGCGGCCACGACACCGTGTGGGCCGTGACCGGTGTCCGGGTGCCCTCGGCGGCCGCGCCGCCCGGCCGCCGGCCGCCGACCCGGCCGGACTGGAACGGCAGCAGCGCCGACGGGCCCAGCCGGGCGTAGGCGCGGCCGGGGTTGGCCGGGGAGATCTCGCCGGAGTCGGGGGCGTCGATGATGTCCCGGCTCTCGGTGGTGTCGGTGGTGCGCAGCGCGATGCGCAGGTTGGTGTTGGCGCGGATGTCCGGGGTGACCGCGCCGCCGGGGCGCTGGGTCGCCAGGACCATGTGGATGCCGAGCGACCGGCCGCGCTGGGCGATGTTGACCAGGCCGGAGATGAAGTCGGGCAGTTCCCGGACCATGGACGCGAACTCGTCCACGACCAGCAGCAGCCGGGGCAGCGGCGGCAGTACGTCACCGCCGCGCGAGCGCTTGTCGAGGTAGTCCTCCAGGTCCTTGGCGCCGGCCCGCGCGAGCTGCGCCTCCCGGCGGCGCAGCTCGGCGCCCAGGGACACCAGGGCGCGTTCCACCAGGTGGGTGTCGAGGTCGGTGACCAGGCCCACGGTGTGCGGCAGTTCGGCGCACTCGGCGAAGGCGCTGCCGCCCTTGTAGTCGATCAGCACGAACGTCATCTCGTCGGGCCGGTTGACCACGGCGAGGGTGGCGACGAGGGTCTGGAGCAGCTCGGACTTGCCGGAGCCGGTGGTGCCGGCGATGAGCGCGTGCGGGCCGTCGCGGACCAGGTCGACGGCGAACTCGCCGTCGTAGCCGACTCCGAGCACGGCCCGGGTGCTGCGGCCGCCCAGTGCCCAGCCGGCCGCCAGCGCCTCGGCGGTGGGCGGCTCGATCCGCAGCAGGTCCAGCAGGCGCACGGAGCCGGGCAGCGCGCTCTCGTCGCTGTCGCCGACGCCGCGCAGCGGGGCGAGGGCGCGCGCGAAGTGCTCGTACCAGGTGTGCTCCGGCGAGTCGACGCGCACCTGTTCCACCGTCGCGCCGCGGCCCGCGCGGACCGTGGCGACGGTGCCCTCGGTGACGACGACGGCGCCGCACTCCTCCGGCAGCAGCCGTTCCTCCCGGTCGACGCAGAGGGTGTGCACCCCCACCGCCGGTCCGTCGCGCAGCAGGCCGATCACCCCGGGCAGCGAGCGCGCCCGGCGGGCCTGTTCGAGGACGACGAGGATGTCGGGGTGGCCGTTCGCGCCGCCCCGCTGGAGGCCGGGTCCGGCGGCGGCGCGGGCCGCGACGGTCTGGCCGAGTTCGCCGATGCGCCGGGCCAGTGACTCCGCCGTGCTGCCCACCAGCGCGTAGGTGTCCTCGCCCCGCGGCTGGGTGTGGGGCAGCCAGCGGGTCCAGTTCCAGGCGTGCTCGCCGTCCGGACCGGCGAGTACGACGATCCGCAGGTCGGCGGGGCTGTGCAGGGCGGCGGCCTGGGCGGTGAGCCAGCCCGCCAGCCCGGCGGCGCCCGGTCCGGCCACGCCGGCGACCCCGGCCTCGCGCAGGGGCACGGCGACGGGCACCTGGTCCAGTACCGGCACGGTGGTGCGCCGGTGCTCGTCCTGGGTGGGGTCGTCCACGCCCAGCGAGGAGGGCAGGTCGGTGGTGCCGACGCGCACGGACAGGAAGTCGGGGTCCTGCCATCGGCGCTCCCACAGCCGGTCGGAAGGCTGGACCGCCATCTGCAGGAGGGCGGCCGGGTCCGGCAGGGACAGCCGCAGGTTGTGCTGTTCCTCCAGGACCGCGGCGTCGATGTCGGCGCGCACCCGGGCCAGGGTCGCCTCGTACTCCTCCTTCTTCTCCAGGTACGCGACCATGGCCTGCTTGCGGCTGCCGAACCGGGTGACCAGTGCGGCGAGGGGCGAGAGCAGGGCGATGAAGACGAAGGTCCAGCGGTGGGTGACGAGGATGGTGACGACGGCGCTCGCGGCGGGCAGCAGCAGGACCGGCAGCAGCGGGATCGGCCGCTTGTCCGGTTTGACCGGCGGTGCGGGAAGCCGGAACCGGGCGCCCGCGGCCGGCGGCAGGAACCGCGGCGGCCGGTTGAACTCCAGGCCCAGGCCGTCCTGCGCCGGGGTCAGCGGCGCCCGGTTGGTGCGGCGCGAGGTCAGCTCCAGCAGGATGTCGCCGACGGCGAGCAGGCTGCCCGCCCGCCACGCCGACCCGGCCCCGGCACTCTTCCCGTCCAGCAGTGCCGTGCCCGTCACCGGCAGTTCGGCGTTCCCGTCGGCCCGGACCCGGACCCGGGCGGCGAGGGCGGGCGCGGCTCCGGCCAGCCGGACGCGGCAGGTGGGTGCGCTGCCGATGTCGTACTCGCCGGGCACGAGACGGAAGACCGTTCCCGCCCCGGGCCCCGACACCACCCGGACCTCGGTACGGCCCTCGGGCTCGGCCCGGCTCGGCAGGGGGCCGCCGAGCCCGAGGTCCATGCCGTCGCGCACCCCGGCCGCCTGGATCGACAACCGCGGGTCGACGGGCTCGGAGCCGAGGTAGAGCACCGGCTCGGCGGACGCCGTACCCCCCACGGCGCGTGCCAGTTCGGCCGCGAACCGGCCCACGGGTGCGGAGGGCTCGGTGTCGACGGCGACCGTGGTGGAGGTACCCGGTGCCTGGGCGTCTCGGACGCTGACGGTCAGTCGCACTGCTTCGTCGTCTCCCTGGTGTCGGGTGCGCGCGGGTCAGCCGAGGTTCGAACCGAGCTGGTCGTCGGTCTGTGAGAAGGCCTCGCCGACGGACCGCACGTACTGGCCGATCCCCTGGAGGCCCTGGTTGACCTGGTCGAAGCCCTTGGCGAACTCGTCGAAGAAGGGGGAGAACTTCTGCTGGGCGGCGGGCGTGCTGTAGCCGTTGGCGAGCAGGTTGGAGATCTTGCCCTTGACCTCGGTGAGCTTGTCCTGGAGTTGCGCGAAGTCGTTGAGCAGGGCCTGGGAGGTGCTGCTGGTCTCGTCGGAGTTGACGCTGTAGCTGGGCATGGTGGTGCTCCTTTTCCTGTTGACGCTCGTGGTGCTTGTCGTGGGGGTCGGTGGGTCAGGACAGCGCGCCGGCGACCCGGCTGAGCCAGTCCCGTACGGAGACGCCGTCCTGGCGCGGGTCGTAGGCGGACTGCGCCTCGTCGAGCCAGATCTCGGCGAGGCGGTCCTCGGTGGTGTCCGGGGACGCGAGGAGGGCGGTGATCTCGGCGGCCAGGGCCTGGGCCGTCGCGGGGTCCTCGGACTCCCGGTACAGCTCGACGACCCCGAGGGGGCTGTCCGCCTCCAGGTCGTAGTCCTGGTGGAAGTAGGAACTGGCCAGGTAGGTGATCTGGGTGTGCATGTTCAGGGTCCCGGAAATGAGGTGACGATGGTGAACCCGGGCGGGTTCTTGCTTCGCTGGAGAACGGTGGTGACCGTCCCCGGGGGCACGGTCGTGTTGGTGGCGCGCTTGAACACCACTCCGTCGGCCGCGTTCATGGGGCCGCTGATGGCAAGGCGGTTCGGCCCGGCACCGCCGGTGAACGCGCTGACGGCGGCGGCGTTGCCGGCGATGTTCGCGTTGGTGGCCCGCTCCGCCGCGGCCAGGTCGTTGAACGTCGACGCCAGGGGGATGTTACGGGCCTTGAGGTCCGTGAGCGTCTTGCCCACGTGGCGGGCGATGGTGTGACCGCCCCGGCCTCCCGGCGGCGCCTCGTGCGCGCCGAGCGCGATGGGCGCGATGGGCGCGATGGCGGGCGCGGTGACGGCCGGGGCGGTGGCGGCGGGTGCGGTCGTCGCCGGTGCGCTGGTGGCCGGGGCGGTGGTGGCGGGCGCGGTCGTCGCCGGTGCGCTGGTGGCCGGGGCGGTGGTGGCGGGCGCGGTCGTCGCCGGTGCGCTGGTGGCCGGGGCGGTGGCGGCGGGCGCGGTCGTCGCCGGCGCGGTGCTCGCCGACGGTGTCGTGGTGGTGCGGGGCGGGCCGCTCGTGGTGGAGGCCGTCTTCACGGGGATGGGCGGCGGACCCGCCGCGGCCCCGCCGCCACGGCCGCCGCCGGGCCTCCGGCCGCCGCCGCGGGCCCCGCCGCCCGCCCCCGAGGCACGGGTCGTCGTGCCGGACGGCGCACCGGCCGTCTTCTTGGGGACGGCCGCGCCGAGCAGTCCGCCACCGAGGGCGCCGAGCGCGCCTGCGCCGAGGATGGCCCCCGCGTCCAGCGGTTGGCCGTCGATCGCCTCGCTCGCCGCCTCGGAACCGGCCTCCTTGCCGAACTCCTCGGCCGCCTCCCCCACGACGCGGCCACCGGTGCCGCCCGTCGCCGCGCCGATGGTCTTGGCGCTGCCGAGGGAGGACTTGAGGCCCTTGATGCTGCCGCCCGCCGCCTTGCCCACACCCGGCAAGGCCTTGGCCACGGCACCCGCTCCGGCCTTGACCGCGGCGCCGCCCGCCTTCAGCAGCGCCCCGCCCGGTACGAACCCGAGCAGGCCGGTGAGGAAGTCGCCGAGGCTGAAATCACCGTCGGCTATCGCGGAGACCTGACTGAGGACGAACAGCGCCCCGCCGAGCAGGAGTCCGGCCACCGGGAAGAACACGGAGACCACGGCGACCAGCAGGCTCAGCAGGATCTGGACGAACGGGAAGTCCTTGAAGAAGTCCGCGATCTTCTGGAAGACGTTCCGCTCCGGAATGGCCTCCTTGGCCGCCCGGTCCAGTACGTCGGCACACGCCCGCTGCGCACTCTGGCGCATCGCCTTCGCCTGCTCGGCCAGCCCTTTGGCCGCGTTCAGCTCGGTCTTGCCCGCGTCGATGGCGTCCTGGGTCCTGCGGACCTCGGCCTTCTGCTCGTCCGTCGGGTTCTCACCGAGCTGCTGCGGCGCCTGGTCGGCCTGGGGCGCGGCGGCGCGGGCCCGGTCCACGGCCCGGTCGAAGGCGTCCTGCGCCTCCCGCAGCCGGGGCGCGTAGTCGCTGTAGGCCTGGGCGGCGTCGTGGTACGAGGTCGCCGTCTTGGTCAGTTTGTCCGGAAGATCGTCGCCGATCTTCTTCTTCAGCTGGTCCATCGCCGATCCCCGGCCCTGCGCGATCGTGCCGTCCCGCTTCAGCACGTTCAGTGCCTTCTCGGCGGCGTCACCGATGTCCCGGTAGCGCTGTACGACGCCCTGGATCAGGTCCGGGTCACCCGGCGTCGGGTCCGAGTCCATGCCGACGATCCGGAAGTCCTCGGGACTCGCATACCGACGTGCCATGTACATTCCTCGCCGTGGCGCCCAAACAGGTTGTCGCCTGGTACACGGGACCAGCGAGGTCGAAAGTTCACATTCGCCTCGAACACTCGGGGGGAGCAGTTCCGTGTAGAGGACAGAAGGCACCGGCACACACCGGCATGCCCGTCGGCACACATGTGCCGGCATCCCCAGGTCGGCACACGCAGTGAGGGACACGGTGGACACCATGAGCAACACCTCGGGCGGACCGCCTGGACGCGGTCCGCGACACGTCATCGGGCGCGGCGCCGCGCACCCGGTGCTGCGTGTCCTGACGCTCCTGCTGATCGTCTGCTGCACCGCACTCGGCGCGGCCTCGGCGGCGAACGCGGCGGACCGGGCGGACGGCGACGGCCTGGTCAAGGTGTTCGTCGTCCCCGATCCCGCGCGGACCGGCGCCCCGCTCGACACGTTGCGGACGGTCGCCGCCGACACACTCGGCGACGCGTCCCGGTCCGGGGACATCTTCACGCTGAACCGCGGTCAGATCCAGCGGGACGGCTCCGCCCTCACCAGCCCCGACGAGCCGCTGCACCCGGGCTGGATCCTGCGCCTGCCGCCGGACGCCTCGGGACCCGACGTACGGCTGGCCAGGGACGGCCAGGGTGCGACGGGATCATCCCCGGGCACCGGGACGGCCGCCACGCCACCGCCGGACGGCGGGGCCGGGACGACGACGACCGTGTTCACCATTCCGCTGGCCGCGGCGACAGCCGTGGCCGGCGCCGTGCTGCTCGCGCTGGTCACCGGCGCCATCGTGGCCAGGGGCCGGACACGCGCCACGGCCGCCGCCGTGGCCCGGGCGGTCCGTGCGCTGGGAGCGCCGGTACGGCGGCGCCGGCGGCTGACGGCGCGCCGGGCACTGGGCCGGCGGCTCGCCGCCGACACCGCGTCGCTGCGGCGCGCGTACGCCGTGCTCGGCGAGGTGACCGCCGGCCCGGCGGGCCGGGAGAGGCCGGTGTACGCGGTGCGGGCGGACGAGGCCGGGGCGACGGTGTGGCTGGAGGCCTCCGACACGATCGCCCCGCCCTGGCAGCGCGCCGGCGGTGCGCACTGGCGGCGCCCCGCCGGCGGGACCCCGGCTCCGGCGCCGGACCCGGTCACCGAGGCCTGTCTGGTGCGGGTGGGCTGCGACTCCGCGGGCGAGCCGGTGTGCGTCGACCTCAGCCGGCTGGACGGGGTCCTCAGCGTGACCGGTGACCCGTCGGTGGCCGGGGACGTCCTGGGCAACCTGCTGGCGGAGATCGCCCTGAGCCGCCCCGGCGTCCCGGTGACCGTGCTTGCCGGTCCGGACAGCGTTCCCCTGAAGGTGCCGGGCGGCCTGGTCCAGGTCCCGCGCCCCGCCGCACCGCCGGCGAGCCGGGGTGAGCCCGAGGGCGGAACGGTGCGCGCCGCCGCGTCACGACGGCCGGTGCGGGGCCTGGTCGTCGTGACGGGCACCCCGTCCGAGCGGGAGGCGGCGGACCTCGCGGCGCTCTGCGGGCCGGGCGGCGCGGGGTGGACGGGACTGGTGTACGGCGATGTCGGCGGCGCGCACTGGCGGTGGCACACCGACGCGGACGGGGACGTGGACCTCCCCGTACTGGGCCTGCGCCTCACCGTCCCGGCGTGAGCCCTGCCGTCCTGGTGCGGCGCACGTCAGCCGACGTCGTTCAGGTCGAGGGCGGCCAGGGCGTCGCGCAGCGCGGCCCGGGAGCTGATGCCGAGCTTGGGGTAGATCTGGTACAGGTGCGTGCCTATGGTGCGATGCGACAGGAACAGCCTCTCGGCGATCTGCTTGTTGGTCAGTCCCGTCGCCGCCAGTGTGGCGATCTCCCACTCCTGAGCCGTCAGCGCGCCCTTCCCCGGCTGGGCGGCGGCCGACGCGCCCTGGCCGCCGGGGCGCAGTTCGGCCATGGCGCGGGACGCCCAGGGGGCCGCGCCCAGCTCCTCGAACGTCCGCAACGCCAGGGCCAGCTGCTCGCGTGCTTCCCTGGTGAAGCGCCGGCGGCGAAGGCGTTCGCCGTGGAACAGGCGTATCCGTGCGACGTCGAACGGCCAGGCGCCGGGTTCGGCCCGGCCGAGCGCCTCGTCGAACAGGGCGAAAGCGTCGTCGCCGGGTGTGGTCAGGGCCTCGCAGGCGAGCACGAGCACGCCGAGGCGCGGCGCCAGGTCGGCCATCGCGGACTCCCGCATGGCCGCCGCGTGGGCGGCGGCCTCGGCGGGGCGCCCTGTCCTGACGGCCGCCTCCACCAGGTCCATGGTGACGGCCAGGGCCTGCGGCAGGTAGGGGGCGAGGGTTCCGGGCGGGCCGAGGGCGGTGGCCTGCCGGTAGGCGGCCTCGAAGTCGCCGGATCCGAGGGCGGTCAGCGTCCTGGTGTGGAAGGCGAGGGCGTGCACACCGTTTGCCCCGCGCGGGACGGCCCAGCCGGCGATCTCCTCGGACAGGGCCGTGCTCGTCTCCGCGTCGCCCCGTGCCGCGGCCACCAGCGCCTGCACGTACTGGAGTTTGCAGGCGAAGGAGCGGTAGCCGTGCTGCTCGCACAGGACGAGGCCCTCACCGGCCAGGCGTACGGCCTCGTCCCAGCGGCCCGTCTGGTAGTGGTCCAGGCACAGGTGCAGCAGTGCGGCCAGGTGCCGGCGCACGGGCGCGGTGCCGGCCCGGCCCTGGTCGACGAGGCGCTGGGACGCCTCCCGCACGTCCGCCAGCCGCTCGGGGTAGACGGCGCAGGTGCCGACGCGGATGACGCGGGTCGGGTCCTGGCCGACGTCCGCCAGCAGTGCGTCGAGCGCCTCCAGTGCCCGGTGCCCGGTGCGAGCGGGGTCCGCGAAGGTCTGGGCGCACACCCGCAGCAGCTCGGGGGGTGCGGGTGCGAGCCGGTCGAGCGCCCGGAACAGGGGCCGCCACTTCTGCGGGTCGCCGCTGTACCAGCACAGAGTGGTCAGGGTGAACAGGGCCTCGACGAGGGCGTCGTCGGACGCGTCCCAGCCGTGTCCCCCCGACTCGATCGCGCCGACCAGCAGCCGGTGCGCGGTGTCGATGTCGCCCTCCTTGTTGATCAGGAGGAGGGCGGAGGTCGCCGCCGCGTACAGCGATTCCCCGGCGCCGGGATCGGCCCGCCGGGCTCCGGCCAGCAGGCGTGAGGCGTCCGCCAGCTCACCGCAGGCGTCGGCGCCGATGTAGGCGGCCTGGGCCAGCCGGCGGCCTTCGTCGGCCGGTGCCGGGCTGAGCCCCGCGGCGCGGGTGAGCGCCGTGACCGCGCCCAGCGCGTCCCCGCGTGCCAGGCGGAGCAGGGCGGCCTGTTCCAGGAGGCCGGCGACGGTCTCGTCCGGGCCGGTGGCCGCTTCTCCGAGGTGGCAGGCGCGGCGTTCCGGCTGGTCGGTGAGTACGGCGGCGAGTGCCCGGTGCGCCCGGCGGCGGTCCGCTGCCGTCGCCTGCGCCACCACCGCGGATCCGATCAGCGGGTGCCGGAAGGACAGCCGCCGGGAGGGGGCGGAGATCACGATCAGCCCGTCGCGTTCCGCGGGTTCCAGGTCGTCGATCACGGCACGGCCGGCTCCGGCGGCCTCGATCACGGCCAGGTGGCCCGTGCCTTCCAGCGCCGCTGTCAGCAGCAGCTCCCGGGTGGGCTGCGGCAGATGGGCCACGCGCGCGGCGAACAGCGTCTGCAGGCGCTCGCTCAGCGGCAGCACGGAGGGCACCGCCGTCGGTGCCGCGCGCTGCTCGGCCTCCAGGGCCGCGGACAGTTCCAGCAGCGCGAGGGGGTTGCCGTGTGCCGCGGCCACGACCCGGCGCCGCACCGCGAGGGACATCCCGGGGTGTGTGCGGGTGAGCAACTCGGCCGACGCCGCTTCGTCCAGCGGCCGCAGCCGGTGTTCGGTGAGGCCGCTCGACTCGAAGAAGCTGTCGGAGGTGACGCGGGAGGCCGCCAGGAAGCTGATACGGCTGCCGATGAGCCGCCGTGCCACGAAGCCCAGGACCGAGGAGGTGGCCCGGTCCAGCCACGGCAGGTCGTCGACGACGACCAGCAACGGCGTGTCCTCGGCGGTCAGGCGCAGCAGCAGCAGGGCCGCGGTGGACGTCAGCAGACGGTTGGGGGGCGGGCCGCTGCCGATGCCGACCGCCACCCGGAGGGCGTCGCGGTGGCCGCTGTCCAGCCGGTCGAAGGAGTCGAAGAGCGGCACGAGCAGCTGGTTGAGACCGGCGTAGCCGATGTCCGCCTCGAACTGCGCGCCGCTCGCCCGCAGCACGCGGGTGCCCTGGCGCCTGGCTTCGGCCGCCACCGTGTCGAGGACCGCGGTCTTGCCCATGCCGGGCTCGCCCGTCAGCAGCAGGGACGCGCCGTGGACCGGGGAGCCGTTGAGGTGGGACCGTATGAACTCCAGGTCCCGGTCCCGCCCGATCAGCGGTCCTGCGGGGGAACCGGCCTGGTGGTCCAGGGCGCTCATCGGGCTGCTGTCTCCAAGTGCTGCGATGAAAGGGGACCTGCCCCGTGCTGTACATCGGTCCGCGCCGTGTCAACACACGACCCGACAGCGTATCGGATCGTCCGGTACCGTGTGTCCGCTTGGCGACCTGGACGTCTCGGTATGTCACCTGTCACACGGGCTGGGTGTGCGGAACCGGGGGTGTCGCGGTGGACCTGTGTGTGGCGCCCGGCGGGGCGCGGTGAGCGGGTGTGCGGCGCCGGGGTGTCGCGGTGGCCGCGGTGGCTCCCGGACTCGCCGACGCGGCGGGCGACGCGCTGACGCGCCGACCGTCGCGGGGGCGCCGGCTGGGCCCGGATCTACAGTCCCAGGTCCAGCGCGAGGCACGAGAAGTACTGCCACGAGCCCTCGGGGTTGTACGAGGCGTTCGCCCCGCCGCCTTCCTCGGCCTTCACCCCCTGGGTCATGTCCTCGAGGCGGATGCGCTCGGGAAGGTGCCCGAAGCGGGCGTGCCGCAGTGCCGCGGCGGCGGCGTCGCTGGTGGATTCCTTGTTCATGACCGTGCTCCACTTCGTCGACCGTGGATGGTGTCCTCACTTCCGCCGAGGACACTCACCAGCGTGCCCCACTGCCCGTCACCCGTCAAGCCGGTGACGCATGTGTCACCGGTCACCCCATGGCGTCGGCCTCCGACACCGCGGCGATGAACGCCTCGGGCCGCTCCTGGGGCAGGTTGTGTCCGGCGCCGGGGACCACGTGGTGCGTCCAGGGGCCCGTGAAGTGGGCGGCGTACCCGCTTCCGTCGGTCGCCGGGACGACGCCGTCGGCCTGCCCGTCCAGGGTGACCGTGGGAACGGTGATCGCCGGCTGGTCCAGCAGCCTGCGCTCCAGTCCGGCGTACCGGGGGTCGCCCGGCGCGGCGGCCAGGCGGTGCCGGTAGCTGTGGATCACCACGTCGACGTAGTCGGGGTTGCTCCACAACTCGGCCGCCTGCGCGAACTCCGCCTCGGTGAACTGCCATGCCGGCGAGTTGCGGTGCCAGACGACGCGGGCGAGGTCCTCCCGGTTGCGCAGGAGTCCCTTACGCCCCCGCTCGGTGAGGAAGTAGAAGAAGTACCAGTAGCCCGACTCGATCGAGGGCGTCAGCGGCTCCTCGGCGACGGCGAGGTTCTGGATGAGATAGCCGTTCACGCAGACCAGGCCGGTGCAGCGCCGCGGCCACAGCGCGGCGGCCACGTCGGCGGCCCGTCCGCCCCAGTCATACCCGGCGTACAGGGCCCGCGGGATGCGCAGCGCGTCCATGAAGGCGACGAGGTCCGCGCCGAGGGCGGCCTGCTCACCGGAGCGGAAGGTGTCCTCGCGCAGGAACCGGGTCTCTCCGTGGCCGCGCAGGTAGGGGATATAGCAGCGGTATCCGCGCCGGGCGAGGACGGGGGCCACCTCGGCGTAGGAGCCGACGGGGCTGAAGGGCCAGCCGTGCAGGAGGATCACCGGCTTCCCCTGGGCCGGGCCGACCGCGTGGTAGGCGATGTCCAGGACGTCGGTGCGGGCGGTGCGCACCGGCCCGAGAGCGTGTGCGGCCGGTCCGGCCGACGCCTCGGCGGCCGCCGTGCCCGTGTCCGCCGACGCCCGGCCGGCCCCGGCGAGACCGGCGGCCCCCGCCGTCGCCGCCGCCGTCATGGCCTGGGTCAGTCTCCGCCTGCTGATCATGTCGCTTCCTCGTGTCCGGTCCGGAGCGCGCGGGACACACACACGTGCGTCACCGCCTGAACTGGTAACGAGCATCTGCGCGTCGGACCTCGCTGTCAAGGAGCCCAACGGCACGGTGGTGCCGTGGAGTTGCCGGGAACACGTGTGCCCGGGGTGTCCGCGGCACGGTCTACTGCCCGGCGGGGCGCCGGTAGGCACCGTGCCACCAGATCCGGGCCAGCTCGCGGGCGAAGGCGGTGTCACCGCTGCCGTCGTCGACACGGATGTGGTGCGCGATCGCCTGGGCGCCTCCCCAGACGATGATCCGGCTCGCGGCGACGGCGTCGAGGTCGGCCGGCGTCGACCCGGCGGCCTGTTCGGACAGCAGCGTCCTCAGCACCGTCTCGTCGAAACCTTCGAGGTCGGCGGTGTAGAAATCGCCGATCTCGGAGTCGTAGGCCGCCGCCTCGCGGACCGCGGTGAGCACACCCTGGTGGGCGCGGTGGATCGTGATGACCTCCTCGAAGAACCGGGCGAACCGGTCGGCCCCGTCCCCGGCGCCCGGGTCCCACTGCCGTGCCAGGGCCAGCAGCGACTCCCGCAGCTCGTCGGTGAGCCGCACCAGGACGTCCGACTTGCCGTGGAAGTGCGCGTAGAACGTCGCCCGGGACACGCCCGCCTCCTCCAGGATCCGCTGGACGCTGATCTCGGAGAACACCTCACCGGAGTCGAGCAGCCGCTCCAGGGCCGACACCACCTGCGCCCGGGTCGCGGCCGACCGCGCGGCATGGTGGTCGGTCTGGCGTCGGGTCACGGGTCTCATCGGGCACCTTCCGGTCACATGCTGCGGTTCCGCGGCTCGCAGGCCGCTCCAAGACCCTATGCCGGAACGCCGTGCGCGATCTGTTCGAGGAGATCGGCCAGCTTGCCGGGCATGGAGAGCAGCGGAGTGTGGCCGCTGGGGAGGCGGTACGTGGCACCCGTCCGCTCGGCGAACGGCTCCTGGTAGGACGGGGGGAGGCTGCGGTCGTCCTCGCACAGGACGTAGCTGGAGGGAAGCGTCTTCCATCCGGCGCGGTCCACCGGCTCGGCGAAGGAGAGCGCGGTCTGGGGCCGCAGCCGCGCCAGAGCGGCCTCCCTCTCCTGCTCGGGCACGTCGTGGTAGAGCGTCTCCGCCGGGTCCTCCCGGACGGGGACGACCCCCTGCACCGTGGCGGGGTCCGGCTGCTCGCCGCCGAAGCACGTCATCAGGCTCTCCCCTTCGTCCAGCGCGAAGGCGGACACGTACACGATGTGGCACACGTTGGCGGCTCCCGGGGTCGCCTGGGTGATCGGAGCGCCCCCGTAGGAGTGCCCGACGACCACCAGGGGGGCCCGGACGGCGTCGATCTTCTCGCGGATCACGCGGGCGTCGTCCAGCAGACCGGGGAGCTTGCCGCCGGACCCCTCGGGGACGACGCTCGGCAGGTCGACCGTGTGGCTGGTCCAGCCCCGGTCGGCGAGGACGTCCTGGAGCCCGCGCCAGCACCAGGCTCCGTGCCACGCCCCGTGCACGAGGAGGAACTGGGGGCTTCGTGTACGGTCGTTCATCTCGTTCCTTCGTATCGACGTGTGGCCGTCGTATCGACGTGTGGCCGTGCGGGTCGCCCCCGCGGTGGATGCGGGCAGCGGGTCAGCGCACGGCGGGAAGGGCGTACTCCCACAGCCGGTCCGCGGCGGCGGGGTCGACCGACCACTTGGCGACGCCCGCCATCACCTCGGGGCCCCCGTCGACGACCTCCGACTCCTGGTTGTCCTCGAAGTAGCTCCCGCTCACACCTTCGAGCAGCGGTGACGCGGCCAGCAGCACCGTGGTGGCGGCGCCCTGGGCCGGGGTCTTGTAGTAGTCGGGGGTGACGAGTTCGCCCTCCGCGTCCATGGCACCGAAGGCCTGCATGGTCGCCTGGTCGAGGTGGCGCTGCAGGTTGGTGTGGATGAACCCCGGGGCGCAGGCGTTGGCGGCGATGCCGTGTTCGGCCCACCGACGGCTGATGCCGACGGCGAGCAGCACGTCGGCTGTCTTCGACTGCGCGTAGGCGACGAACGGGTCGTAGGGGCGCCGCTCGAACTGCGGGTCCTCGAAGTCGAAGCCCGCGCGCAGCTGGGCGCCGGAGCTGACCACGACCACGCGCGACTTCCCGGCCGCCGCGAGGGCCGGGCGCAGGCCGACGGCCAGGGCGAAGTGGCCGAGGTAGTTGATGGCGAGCTGCATCTCCCAGCCCTGCGCGTTGACCTGCCGGGCCGGGAGCATCATCACGCCGGCGTTGGCGACGAGGGCGTCGACCGGACCGCTCCAGTCGTCGCAGAAGGCACGGACGGAGGCCGGGTCGGCGAGGTCGAGTGCGACGGCCCGCGTGCCCGGGAACTCCTTGACCAGCGGCTCGGCGTCAGCGGGGTTCCGGGTGGCGACGGTCACCTGCGCCCCCGCCCCGGCGAGCGCGCGCACCGTCTCGGCACCGAGACCGGAGGCCCCTCCGGTGACGATCATCCGGCGTCCGGTCAGATCGACTCCGTCGAGCACCTCCGCGGCGGTGGCGCGCATTCCGAACGGAGTGGTGGTCAGTGTCATAGCGGTGCCCTGCCTTCAGAGGAGTGGTAGCGCTTGGCGGGACGTCGCACACGTGTCGCTTCGCCAAGACATCCTACGGAAAACCATACAGCGTGTATGGACAGACTGTCGCCTGACATTGCACGCCTGCCGGACATACATGGATGTTTCCGTTTTCCGATGATGGGCTTCCGGCGTCCGAGACGGCCGGGCCCGCTCCGCGCGCTGCCGGGGCGGACGGTGTGTTTCCGCTGCACAGAGGCCCGGGGTGTTTTGCGGGCCGGCCCGGCAGTTGCTAGCCTCCTGGGCGTGCTGATCGAAGTCGACAGAGCCTAGCCTGAGCCCACCGCCCATCGGCGCCGGTCCAGGCCCAGCCGCCTCGCACACCTCGCCCGCCTCGCGGGATCCCCTCACAGGTGTCGGACGGCCGGAAACCCCCTTCAGGACCCGGCGTGGCGGACACGTGCTCACGTTGCCCACGTCCAGCGGGCCCGCTGCGCCCGCGCCCAGCGGCTCTGACCTTCACCGGCCCCTGCTCCGACGAACCCTCGCGCTGCCCCGGGACAACCCGTCCGATCAGGACGCCCTGGGGAACGTCTGCGCGCACCGTCGGACTCCTGTGTGCCCTGCCGGTCGGAGCGATGACACACGGAATCGGATCACCGCCCATGATGCACAAGAAGTCCCGCGCCCGGACACGTCACCGCCGAGCACACTGGAAGGCGGCTCGGCCGCTGCTCGTGAAGTGCGCCAACCCGGCGTGCGGTCTGCCGACGCCGCCGCACGCCGCCTGCCGGCACTGCGGAACGTACCGGGGCCGCCAGGTGCTGCCGCCGGCCTGACCCGCGCCGCGCGCGTGAGCGACGGGTCCGGTCCGGCCGGGCCCGTCGGAACACGTGTCCACCGACGAGGAGGACTCGGTTCCCAACGCACCCGTGCGGCGGGAACGCCGCGCCGGCGGCAGGTGGTCGGGGCCACCTGCCGCCGTCGGCGGTGCTGTGCGTCGTTTTCCGTGGTTCCGGGTTCGTCCGTCTGCGGTGCTCGCCGGCGACGGGGTCGTACGACCGGGGTCAGACGGTGATCGTCTTGTACTCGGTGTAGGTGCCGAGGCCGACCGCGCCGTACTCGCGGCCGATGCCGCTGGCCTTGAAGCCGCCGAAGGGGCCGTCGAAGGCGACGGAGGCGCCGTTGACCGTGATGGTGCCGGTGCGGACACGGCGGGCGACCGCCAGGGCGTGCTCCTCGTCGGAGGACCAGACGCCGCCGGAGAGGCCGTACTCGGAGTCGTTGGCGATGCGGACGGCGTCGTCCTCGTCGTCGTAGGCGATGACCACCAGGACCGGCCCGAAGATCTCCTCCTGCGCGATCCGCATGGAGTTGTCGACGTCGGCGAAGACGGTGGGCGTGACGTAGTTGCCCTTCTCCAGGCCCTCGGGGATCTGCGGGCCGCCGGTGACCAGGCGGGCGCCCTCCTCGATGCCGAGCTGGATGTAGTCGCGCACCCGCTGCTGCTGGTCGGGGCGGATCATCGGGCCGATGAAGGTGTCGGGGTCGTTCGGGTCGCCGACCTTCAACGACTCCACCAGCTCCTTCAGTGCGGTCACGACCTCCTCGTACCGGCTGCGAGGGGCCAGGATGCGGGTCTGGGCGATGCACGACTCGCCGTTGTTGAGCAGGGAGCCGAACTTCAGGCCCGCGACCGCCTTCTCGATGTCGGCGTCCGGCAGGATGATGGCGGCGGACTTGCCGCCCAGCTCCAGGCTGACCCGCTTGAGCTGCTCACCCGCGATCGAGGCGATGCGCCGGCCGGCCCGCGTCGAGCCGGTGAAGGCGATCTTGTCGACGTCCTGGTGCGAGACCAGGTACTCGCTGGTCTCCCGGTCCGCGGGCAGGACGCTGATCACGCCCTCGGGCAGACCCACCCGCTCCAGGAGTTCGGCCAGGAACCCCATGCTCAGCGAGTTCTCCGGGGAGACCTTGAGGATCACCGAGTTGCCCGCGACCAGAGCCGGGATGATCTTGGAGGTGGCCGAGGAGAACGGCGAGTTCCAGGGGATCACCGCGGCCACGACGCCGACCGCCTCACGGCGCACCACGCTGCGCACCGGGGACGCCGGGTCGGAGGGGACGAGCGTCTCCTCCCAGCCGAACTCCTCCGCGGCCTTCAGGTAGGCGTTCGCCTGCCGGGTCAGGCCGGGCTGTCCGGCGCGGGTGAACCAGCCGGCCGATCCGTTCTCCAGCGAGATCAGGTGTGCGATCTTCTCCGCGTTCTCCTCGCGCAGCGCGTTGAAGCGCCGCAGGACCGCGATCCGCTCCGCCGGCGGGGTCAGCCGCCACCCGCCCTCGTCGAAGGACTTCCGTGCCGCGGCGACCGCGCGGTCGATGTCCGCCGGCCGCGCCTGGGCGGCGCGGGCGACCACCGACCGGTCGTGCGGCGAGAGGACGTCGAGCAGCTCCGGGTCGCTCGGCTCGACCCAGGATCCTCCGATGAAAAGCCGGTCGTAGGTGATCATGCGCTCTCTCTCTTCCGTGCTCCGGGTTGGTGCGGACCTCTCGTCCCCAACTGCCACTTCAATGTAGCATTTCCATGAGTTAGATGCACATATGAATGGCGAGACAGTCAAGATTAGCCTCAGTAGAGATACTCTTAGGGGATGAGAGCCGACGCTGCACGCAACCTGGAAACCGTTCTGACCACCGGAGCACGCATGCTCGCCGCCGACCCCGGCGCGAGCATCGCGAGCATCGCCGCCGAGGCGGGCGTGGACCGGCGCACCGTCTACCGGCGCTTCACCTGCCGCGAGGAACTCCTCGCCGCCATCTACGAATCGCGCGTCACCGCCATCGAGCGGGCCATCGAGGACGCCCGGCTCCGCGAGGCACCCGTCGCCGTCGCCCTGCACCGCTACGTCGAGAACATCATCGCCGTCAACCGCACCTGGCCCGTCGACCTCGCCCGCATGCTCACCGACGACGCCATCCGCCGGCGCCGGGACGCCTGTATCGCCGAGGTCGACGCCTTTCTGCGCCGGGCCACCGAGGAGGGGCTCCTGCGCCGCGACCAGCCGGAGGGCTGGGCGGGGCCGCTGCTGCCCGAGCTGGTGAACCTGGTGGCGCACCGGCAGCGGCACCTGGCGCCGGGGAAGGCCGCCGACGTGGTGGTCGACACGTTTCTGCACGGCGTCGGAGCGTCCTGAGGCGGAGAAGTGAAGGGAAGCACCACGGCGCCCCGCGCCGCCCCACCGCTCCGCCGTCACCCCAGCACAGTCGCTCACAGAACCCCGTGCACAGTCGCTCACAGAACCCTGTCACACTCGTTCACACGACGTCCGGCCACGTATTTCCGTGCTCCCACCGCGAGAGCAGGACCCCGCACACATAGGCTCGGAAGGTGAACGCACGAGGCGGGTCCGGTGGGAAAGGGAGTGGGGCGCCGTGGAGTCGCTCGTAACGATGATCGGCCGGGACGACGAGCTGCGGCAGCTGTCCGCTTTCGTGACGACCGCGGAGCGGCAGGCCCTCGTTCTGCGAGGGGAGACCGGGGTGGGCAAGAGCGCCCTGCTCGACCATGTCGCCCGGCTGGCCTCGGGCGCGGGACACCAGGTGGTCCGGGCCGTGGGGGCAGAGGCGGAGTCCGGGCTGCCGTTCGCGGGCCTGCACCAGCTGGTCCACCCCCTGCTTCCCGCCGTCGACCGCCTCGACCAGGTGCACCGCGACGTGTTCGCCACCGTCTTCGGGCGCAGTGACGGAAAGCCGCCGTCGGTGATGTCGCTCGGCATCGCCGTCCTCGACCTGCTGTCCCTGGCCTCCTCGGCGAGGCCGCTGCTGCTGCTCCTGGACGACGGCCAGTGGCTGGACGCCTCCAGTGCGGCGGTGATCGGGTTCGTGGGGCGCAGGCTCACCGGGAGCCCGGTGAAGTTCGTCGTCGGGCTGCGCTCGGACGTGGCCTCCGGTTTCGACACCGCCGCCCTGCCCGAGCTGCCGGTCAGGTCCCTCCCCGACGAGGCCGCGCGGCGACTGCTCGACGAGCACCGCCCCGGTCTGGATCCGCACGTCCGCCGGCTGGTGCTGGACCAGGCCCGGGGCAACCCCCTGGCGCTGCTCGAACTCTCCGCCCCCATCGACGGCGACCGCACGGGAGGCGACCGCACCTCAGGCGGGGCCGCGCGGCTCCCCGGCCCAGCCGATGCCTCGGTGCCGCTGCCGGTGCCCCGGCGCCTGCAGCACGTGTACGGCACCCGGATCAAGGGCCTGCGCGACGACGTGCGCCAGGAGCTGCTGCGCGGCGCTCTCGACGGTGTCGGAGCGACACCGGGGACCGTGCCCGCGCCCGGAGCGAGGCGCTACCGCATGCGCGACGCCGAGGAGGCGCTGGCAGCGGGCCTGCTGAGCATCGACCCGGTCAGCGGCGACTTCGTGTTCCGGCACCCGCTGGTGCGCACCACCGTGGTCCAGACGGCGACGCCCAATGAGCGCCGGGCCGCGCACGCCGTCCTCGCGCGTGTGCACCGCGACGACGTCGAGAGGAGCGCCACGCACCTGGCCGCCTCGGCCGTCGACCCGGACGAGGAGGTGGCGGCCGCGCTGGAGGCGGCGGCCGACTCCGCGACCCGGCGCGGCAGCGCCGTCGCCGCCGTGGCCTGGCTGACCCGGGCCGCGGAGCTGAGCGAGAACCGCGCGGAGCGGTCGCGCAGACTCGGTGACGCGGCCTTCGCCGCCGGGCACGCGGGCCTCTTCGAACAGGCGCAGCGCCTCATCCGCTCCGATCACGTGGTGGGCGCGGACGAGTCCCCCGCTTCCGTGGTCACCTCGGCCTATCTGGCGTTCTTCGAGGACGGGAACGTACGGCACTCGCACCGCCAGGTGGTGGCGGCGATCACGGAGCTGCGCGTGCGTGCGCCGGGCGAGGCGTCCGAGGTGCTCACCCGGCTGGTCAACCTGCTGCTCGCGGTCGACCAGTACGCGGGCGACCCCGCCCAGTGGGCGGAGACCCGCGCCCTGCTCGGCTCCCTGGGCGACGCGGTTCCCTCGCGTTCCCTGATCTACCGGGACGCGTGGGGGGACGTGGTCCGGCACGGTGCCGGTGTGGCGGAGCGGGTGGAACGCGCCTTCGCCGACCTGCCGGTCATGGAGCCCTGGGACATCACCCGGCTGTCGGTCGCCGCGTACCACGTGGACACCCTCAGCCGGTACCGGCCGCACCTCCAGCGCACCGTCGACCGCGAGGCCGAGACGGGCTTCGTCCGCAACAGCATGACCATGCTGCACCTGGTGATGCTCGACCAGATGGCGGTCGGCGAGTGGGACGAGGCCGAGCGCACGGGCCGGCGCGACCTGGAGCTGACGTCGTCCCACGGCTACGCGCTGCTCGCCCATCACACGCGGGCGTATCTGGGTCTGCTCGCGGCGATGCGCGGCGACGTGGAACGGGCACGCGAACTCCAGGCCGCCGTCGACGCCTGGGCCCGCCCCCGCGGCGTCGGCTTCCTCACCCAGATCGCCGACGCCATCGGCACCACCGCCGCCCTCAGCGAAGGCGACTACGAAGCCGCCTACCTCCACGCCATCGGCATCACACCCCCCGGCACCTTCACCCCCTACGCCCACCAAGCCCCCCGCACCCTCCTCGACCTCGTCGAAGCAGCCATGCACACCGGCCGCACCGACCAAGCCCGCACCCACGCCCTCGCCGCCCACCACGCACACCTCCCCGACATCTCACCCCGCCTCGCCCTCATCACCCACGGCGCCCTCGCCATGACCACCACCGACCCCACCGAAGCCGACCACCACTACCACCACGCCGAAACCCACCCCGCCGCCCCCACCTTCCCCTTCGAACTCGCCCGCATCCGCCTCGCCCACGGCATCCACCTCCGCCACACCCAGGGCTCCAGGAACGCCCGCCCGCTCCTCGTCCAGGCCGCGGAGACGTTCGAACGGCTCGGGGCTGCCGCCTGGACCGAACGGGCACGGGCGGAACTCAGGGCATCGGGGCTGGCCACCCGCGTGACTCCCGCGCAGCTCGCCGAGCTGACGTGGCAGGAACGCAGGATCGCCGACCTCGCCGCCGGCGGCCTGACCAACAAGGAGATCGGCCAGCGGATGCACCTGTCACCGCGCACGGTCAGCTCCCACCTCTACCGGGTCTTCCCCAAACTCGGCATCACCTCCCGCGCCGCCCTGCGCGACGCCCTGGCCAAGCTGGAGGAGGAGACCTGAGATGAACAAACGTGTGACCCGGCGACGGCCCCGGGAGTCCTCTCAGTCGAATGACTTAGGCCCCGGATTCCGGGCCGCGGACGAGGTGAGCGGCGTACGGGGCGGCCCGGGCCCGTCACCCGCGCCGCCACCTGCGCCGTCGTCGCGGGGCGCCGGGGCGTCGCGGGAGGCGGGCCGGACCCCCGGCCCCGTCACCGCATCGCACCGTCATGTGACTGATGTGTCCTGATTCGCGACAGACCAGAGTATGTGCCGCCGGTCCGGCACGGAAAGGAGACGGTCCCCCTCTCCCGCCTACCGGGAACACCTCTTCGTCACCTGTTTGACAGGTGACGGGCCGTGTGCGAGGGTCATCGCGCCAGCAGTCGCAGTGATCCCGTACCGCCGATGTGAGCGAAGGTTCCCCGGGCCCGGACGGGTCATCGAACACGCACCACGGAGGGTCTCAGATGATCAACAGGCGTACTTTCAACAAGGCCGTCGGCCTGGGCACCGGCGCGGCCGCCGTCTCCCTGTCCGGCCTGCAGAACCAGGCGTCCGCCGCCACCGCGCACCGGTCGAGCGGCAGGCCCGTGCCCACCGTGCCGACCATCACCCCCGGCACGCACACCACGTTCCCCACGCTGAAGCAGGTCAAGGCGGGCGTCCTCGACATCGGCTACGCCGAGGCCGGCCCCGCCCACGGCCCGGTGGTCATCCTCCTGCACGGCTGGCCCTACGACATCCACAGCTACGTCGACGTCGCCCCGCTCCTCGCCGACCTGGGCTACCGCGTCATCGTCCCCTACCTGCGGGGCCACGGCAGCACCCGCTTCCTGTCCAGCCGCACCCCGCGCAACGCCGAGCAGTCGGCCATCGCCCTGGACATCATCGCCCTGATGGACGCGCTGAAGATCCACCGGGCGGTCTTCGCCGGCTTCGACTGGGGCTCGCGCACCGCCGACATCATCGCCGCCCTGTGGCCCGAGCGCGTCAAGGCCCTGGTGTCCACCAGCGGCTACCTCATCACCAACGTCAAGGCGCAGCTCGCACCCGCCGCCCCGGCCGTCGAGCACCTCTGGTGGTACCAGTGGTACTTCGCCACCCCCCGCGGCAAGAAGGCCATGGAGGAGGTCAAGGACCGCATACCGCTGTGCCGCTACGTGTGGACCCTGGTCTCCCCCAACTGGAACTTCTCCGACGCCACCTTCGACCGCACCGCGCAGGCGTTCCACAACCCCGACTACGCCGCCATCGTGCTCTACAACTACAACTGGCGCATCGGTCTCATCGAGGGCGAGCCCCGCTACGACCGCTACGAGAAGCTGCTGGCCGCCCAGCCCCCCATCCACGTCCCCACCATCACCCTGGACCCGGCTCTCGACCCCTTCACCCCGCCCGGGAACGGCTCCGCCTACCGCGACCACTTCACGGGCAAGTACGAGCACCGCACCGTCGCGGACATCGGCCACAACCTGCCGCAGGAAGCGCCCACCACCTTCGCCCAGGCAGTCGTCGACGCCGATCACCTCTAAGCCCTCGCCCGACACCGACCCGGTAAACCGCACCCCCCACCGGTCACTCCCAGGAGGAGTCACAGATGAGCGAAGTCCAGTGGAACCGTCTGACCGCCGCACAGCTGCGTGCCCTCGCGGCCCAGGACGCGGTCGTGCTGCTGCCCGTGGGGGCCACGGAGCAGCACGGCCCTCATCTGCCCACCGGCGTGGACGACTTCCTGGCCGCCGAGGTGTGCCGGAGGGCGGCGCTGCTGGCGTCCGAACACACCGGTGTGGTGGTGACGCCCTCGATCCCGACGGGGCTGTCGGAGCACCACATGGCGTTCGGCGGCACCCTCACCCTCTCCCTGGCCACCCTGCACGCGCTGCTGCGTGACATCTGCCGCTCCGTGACCCGGGCGGGTTTCTCCCGCATCCTGATCGTCAACGGGCACGGCGGAAACATGACCGCGCTCAACGCCCTCACGACCGAGCTGACCGCCGAGCTGGCGACGCCGATCGCGTTCGCCAGCTACTTCGGCGCCGGACGGGAGGTGGTGCGGGACACCCTGGAGACGCAGGACGGGCTCATGCACGCCTGTGAGGGGGAGACGTCCATGATGATGGCCGCCCACCCCGAGCTGATCCACCACGAGCACCTGGCCGAGGCGCACGGACCGCGGATCACCCTGCCCGCGGAGTCCACCGAGCCGGTGTACATGGCCGTGTCCTTCGACCGGATCACGAAGTCCGGGGTCGCGGGCGACGCCCGGGTGGCGAGCCCGCAGAAGGGGGAGACGATGCTCTCCGGCTGCGCGAGGGCCCTGGCCGACATCATCCAGCGCGATCCGTGGGCGCGGTGACGCACGCCTGCCGGACGGCTCGGGCCGGTGACACACACCGATGTCACGCGGGCCCATGACACGCGGGCCATGGACAAACGCACCTGGGACACAGGACACGTGTGCGTCCGGCCCCGGGGACCTGCGGCCGGGTGGGGCGACGCCCTGCCCGGCCGCACCCCTGTCCGGACGCGCCGCGTCCGGGGAGCCACCGGTCCGGGGGGCTCCCGAAACATGCGTCACCTGCTTGACAGGTGACGATCGACATGAAAGATTCATCACCAGTCAGGGCGGTGACGAAACCGGCGAAGCCGGGCCGCCCGTCAACGGAACACCTGAAAGGGGTCAGTCGTGGTCAGCATCAAGGGTGGGCGCAAGCGAGTGGTGACGGGTGCGGTCTCGACGCTCACGGCGGGTCTCGCGCTCGGCGCGTTCGCCCTCAGCGGCACCGCCAACGGAGCGACGAAGACCGCCGAGGACGCCGGAGCCGGCAGACACGTCAAGCCGACCATCGTCCTGGAACACGGCGCCTTCGCCGACGGCTCCAGCTGGAACGGCGTCATCGCGGACCTGCGCGCCGACGGCTACCCCGTCGTGGCCGCCGCCAACCCGCTGCGCAGCCCCGCCTCCGACGCCGCGGCCCTGCGGACCCTCCTGGACCACGTCAAGGGCCCCAAGATCCTCGTCGGCCACTCCTACGGCGGCAGCGTCATCAGCGAGGCCGCCACCAACGACCCGCAGGTCAAGGCGCTCGTCTACGTGGCCGCCTTCCTCCCGGCGCCCGGCGAGACCGCCCTGGGGCTGACCAACAAGTACCCGGGCTCCACCCTCCCGGGCGCCCTCGACCCGGTCACCTACAAGCAGGCCGACGGCACCACCGCCACCGACCTGTACATCCAGCAGGCCAAGTTCCACCACCAGTTCGCCGCCGACGTCCCCGCCGGCAAGGCCGCCCTCATGGCCGCCGAACAGCGCCCCATCGCGCAGGCCGCCCTGGAGGAGAAGGCCACCAGCGCCGCCTGGAAGACCAAGCCCAGCTGGGACATCGTCACCACCCAGGACCTCAACATCCCCGCCGCCGTCCAGCGCTTCATGGCCAAGCGCGCCCACGCCCACACCACCGAGGTGGCGGCCTCCCACTCCGTCGCCGTCTCCCACCCGCACCTCGTCGCCGACGTGATCGAGCGGGCCGCCCGCACCACCGTCCGCTGACCCCCGCGGCGCCGGACCGCCCCGACAGGTTCCCCGAGCCCGGTACCGCTTGATACGGCGGTACCGGGCACGGCCGTACGGCCCTCGTGTCCGGCCCGCTCCGTGACAACGGCCCACTCCGTGAGAATGGACGACATGAACCCACATCCCGACTCCCGTCGGCTGGGGAACTTCCTCAGGGCGCGTCGGGCGCAGCTGACGCCGCAGGAGTGCGGCCTGCCCGGGACGGACTCCGCCCGCCGCGTCGCGGGGCTGCGCCGCGAGGAGGTCGCCCGGCTCGCCGCGATCAGCGTGGACTACTACACCCGCCTCGAACAGGGCCGTGTCCGCGCCTCCGCCCCCGTGCTGGCCACCCTGGCCCGCGCCCTGCGCCTCGACGACGACCAGCAGACGTACCTCTACGAACTCGCCGGCCGCAACGACGACCGGCCGAGGACCCGGCGCCGGGCCGCCCAGCCCGTACGGCCGCCCATGCGCCGCCTGCTCGAACAGCTCACCCACACCCCCGCGCTCGTCCTCGGCAGACCTCTGGACGTGCTGGCCTGGAACCCGGCCGCCACGGCCCTCTACACCGACTTCGCCGCACTCCCCGCGGCCCGCCGCAACTACATCCGGCTGCTGTTCACCCACCCGGCCGTCCGGGCCCTGCACCGGGACTGGCACCACGACGCCCGCGACGCGGTGGCCGCCCTGCGCATGGAGGCCGCGGCCGACCCCGACGACCCCGAACTAGCCCACCTCGTCCGTGACCTGTCCGCCGAGGACCCCGACTTCCGCACCTGGTGGGCCGAGCACCGCGTCATCACGGCCAGCTACGGCACCAAGCTCTACCGCCACCCCCTGGTCGGCGACCTCACCCTCGACTGCGACACCTGGGCCAGCCCCGACGGCTCCGGGCAGCGCCTCATCGTGCTGACCGCCGAACCCGGCACTCCCTCCCACGACGCCCTGCGCATCCTCACCTCCTGGACCACAGCGCACGCGAACCCGGACCCGGCGCAGCACGGAACTCCCTAGTCGCCAGCACGTGGGCCGGCGGCCCCGCCCCGGCGCCCCCGCACGGCATCGCGACCACCGGAGCCCTGACCCGGGACACCCCGGTCGACCAGCTCACAGCCACAGACCGCCGTAACAGCCGGCCGCCCGACGCCGAGGTCCGCAACCGGCACCGCACAGCATTCCGTAACGGCCCCCGTCGGCCGACGGCCCCGCCCCGGCGCCCCCGCACGGCATCGCGACCACCGGAGCCCGGACCCGGGGCACCCGCCCCGACAGGCTCACGGCCACGCACACCGTCGCGACAACCGGCCGCCCGACGCGCGAGGTCCGCAACCGGCACCGCACAGCTCAGCAGACTGCGCCGTCAGCGCGAGGAGGGCCGCGGGGTGGCGGGGCGCCTCACCGGACGCCCCCGCCGGCCGGCCGTCAGTCGGCCAGCCGGTCCAGGACCACCGTGGCGAGCCGCAGCGCGGCATGCAGCTCCGTCACCTCGGCGACGGTGGGGCGGACGACGCCCGACCACTCACCGCGCAGGCCGGGCCAGACCGCGAGCAGCACCTGGGCCCCGGCGAGGCCCAGGTGCGCGGTGACGTCGGTCCGGTCCTCGCCCGCGTGCGTCCAGGAGAGCAGGACCCGGCCCTGCGGGACGCGGGACGGTGCGCTCAGCGGCATCCAGGTGGCCATGAGCCTGCCGTCGACCGGCGTGACGATCGCGCCCCGGACGTCGGCCGGCATGGGCTCGCGCGTCAGCGTGGACAGTTCGACGGTCCCGCGGGTCTCCGTGCCCCGCACCAGGGTGAGAACGGGCCGGCCCGCACGGGCGCTCCTGGGCCGGCGCCCGGAGGACGACGGCCTGACCGGCGAAGGGTCGCAGCAGGGCCGGCCGCACCTGTGGTACCTCGTCATGTTCTCTCCCCCTTCAGGCCCGGTGTGTGATTCATGGCATTAGTCTTCCGGAGACGCGGTTTCGGACACATCCGTCATCTGACTGCTCCGGGGTCCCGGTCGCCCGCGGATATGCCGTGGGCGACCCGTTCCAGCAGGCGGGCGCCGGCGGACAGCGCGGGTTCGGCGTCCGGTGCCGGCTGTGCGGTGACCGCGCACAGCTGGGCGAGGAGCCGGGCCAGCCGGCCGCCGCCGGCGTACGCCAGGGCGACGCTGCCCTCCCAGAGGGTCTCGCGCAGGCGTTCCGGGGTGAACTGTCCGTCCCCGGCGCAGGCCACGAGCAGGCGGGAGGCCAGGGTCCGTTCCAGCGCCGCCGGGGCCCACCCGCCCCCGTCGAGGTCCCCGGCGAGGGCGGCGGTCAGCTCGCCGAGCCGATCCACCGCCGACGTGTGCGGCCGCGGGACGGCGGCAGGAGCGACTGCGTCATGGGACATGGGTATCGAGGGCCTTCTGCTCGGTGCCGGTGGTGTGTGTCCGTCCCGCTCGCCGGACGACGTGCCCGCACGGGCGGACCGCCCGCGGAACGGCGGCGGAGTGTAGATTTCCCTCAGGATATGTGTCTCGCAGGTGTTCGCTGCACCGGCTCGACGAGTGCGGGTGTCACGACGCGGAGTGCCGGGAGACCACAGCCATGTGTGCGGCATGTCACCACCCTGCCGGGCGGGCGCCGCCCGAGCCGCACACATGGCATCACCACGGAAAGAGACCGGAGCATCGATGAGATCGGACGCACGCTCCAACCGGCTGCGCATCCTGGAGGCGGCGACGGAGGCACTCGCCTGCCCCGGCGACACCTCCTTGAAGTCCATCGCGCGCAGGGCGGGCGTGGGCCAGGGGACGCTCTACCGGCACTTCCCGACCCGCGAGTCGCTGATGCTGGAGGTGTACGGGACGGAGGTGGACGAGCTGGTCACCGCGGTGCCCGCGCTGCTGACGACCCTGACCCCGCCGCACGCGCTGCGGGTGTGGCTGGAGCGCCTGCTGGACCTCGGGCGGAGCACACCCGAGTTCGCGGAGGCGATGCGGGGGGCCACCGCCGCCATGACCGAGCAGTGCCGTGAGCCGTACCGGCCGCTGCTGGACGCCCTGACGTCGCTGGTGCGCGCCAACGAGGCCGCCGGCACCATCCTTCCCGGAACGACGGCCGAGGACGTGCTCGTACTGCTCGGCCCCCTGTGGCACGTCGGCCCCCAGGGCGAGGAGCGCACCCGCGCCGCGCGGCTGTTCGACGTGCTCATCCGCGGGATGTGCCCCGCGTCCGCCGCGCAGGACGCCGAGGGCCCCGGCGGGACCCGGCGCGGGACGTGAACCTCCCCGGGCCCCGCCTCGCGCACGGCAGGCTGCATCTGCTGCTCACCCTCGACTCGCTGGTGGTCGTGCTCATCTCCGTCAACAGGAAGGCCGGCGGCACCCTCGCGTTCGTCGCGGACAACCGGTTCCTGCGCTGGGTCGAGATCGACAACATGGCCCTCGGTCTGTGCACCGTCCTGCTGTACTACCTGGTCACCGCCCACCTGGTGCGGGACGGCCGGCCGCGGCGGCGCGGCGGCCTGCTCGCGCTCGGTGCCCTGTTCACGGCCGGCGCGTATCTGTACGCCCTGAGCCTCGGCGACCACGAGGTGACCAACTACCTGCACGGACGGTTCTGCGCCGGGAGCCTGCCCTCGATCTGCCGTGTCGTCGCCTTCAACGACGACGTGTTCTCCGACGCCGTCTTCCTCGCCGGGTTCACGGTGCTGAACACCACGGTCATGCTGGCCCAGTTCCTCTTCCCGACCGACCGTGCGCCGCGTGCCTGGGACAACGTCCTGATCAGCGTGAACACCCTGTTCATCGCCGCGGGCATCACCGCCAACCTGGCCTTCGAGAACGCCGGGTTCGATCCGTTCGCGGTCGGCCTGACGGCGGTGTTCGCGCTGGTGCTGCTCGGGCTCTCGCCCCGGCAGCCGGTCCTGCGCTACTACTGCGTCGCGTACGGCGCCGGACTGCTGGCCACGGTGCTGATCAAGGCTCAGTAGAGTTCGTCGCCCGGGAAGAGGGTGAGCAGTCGCGCGGTCTCCACGTACAGCCACACCAGGGTCAGCGTGAGCCCGAAGGCGGCCGGCCAGGACTGGTCGCGGGACGCGCCGTACGTGATGCCGTTCTCCACCTGCCGCAAGTGCAGGGGCAGGAAGGACACCCCGAGGGTGACGCCCAGCACCCCCATGACGGCGCCGAGGCCGAGGGGACGCAGGCCCAGGCCGTCCGCGCCCATGAGGGGGTGGAGGAACCAGTCCGCCAGGGCGAGGAGGCCCACTCCGAGCAGCGCGGCGCCCGCCACGCCGTAGAACCGGCGGTCCGCCCGCATCCAGTGCAGTGCCCGGGCGAGGAGGAGCGCGGCGGAGGCCGCCATCGTCCCGAGCACGGTCTGCACGAAGAGACCCGGTGACAGGTGGCGGGAGGCCGTCGTCGACAGCACGCCGAGGAACACGCCCTGGAACGCCGCGAACGACAGGGCCAGGGGCGCGGACGGCGGGTCCCCGCGGCGCTGGACCACCACGAGCGCCGCCGCGAGCAGCCCGGCGCCGGCGGCGACGCCGTACGACGCGCCCGTACCGAGCGCGGCGAGCGGCAGCAGGGTCCACGACAGCACGGCCGTGAGGGCCGTGACCGCGAGACCGGCGGCGGCGCGGGGCAGGACGCCGTCCATGGTCATGAGGTCGCCGACATGGACGGGCAGCGGGGCGGCCTCCTCGGCGTGCGCCTGCTCCCAGTCGCTGCCCACCCTGATCCGGTCCCGTGCGACGGCGATCCCCGCCCGCGGGTCCCTGGCCGCCGTCTTCTGTCCGCCCCGCCGTTCGAACTGCGGCCGGGAGAGTATCGGATTGCTGCTCGTCAGCGAGGGGTGCTGCTCGATCGGTGTCACGCCAGGTCCTCTTCTCCGTGTCGGACGTGCCGCTCCCGGCAGTCGTGGGCGGTCCCGGAGCCGACGGGCTCGCCGGAGCGCCGGCCTTGCCTCAGCCTGCCGCAGGGGACAAACCGCGCGCATCAGTCACTTGACGGTGCGCGGGAGCGGTTGCCGCGCCCGCGACGGGCAGTCACGGCGGCCCCGTGCGGGGAAGGGGCGGGGTGTGCCGCCGGTCCGCCGGTCGCGGCGCTGCCGGTGTGCGCCACACGTGCTGCCGGCTCAGTCCGCCAGCGCGTAGAAGCGCATCGGGGAGTTCGGCTCGAAACCGATCCTCGGGTACACGGGTGCCCCGGCGACGGTCGCGTGCAGGGTGGCCCGGGTCAGCCCGGTGGCGCGGGCACCCTCGTACAGCGCCTTGCGGGTCACCGCCTCCCCGTACCCCCGGCGTTGCTGGTCCGGTTCGGTGGCGACCAGCACCACGAACAGGCGGCCCCGCGCCTCGACGGTCGCGGCGCACGCGACCGGGACGCCGTCCCGCAGTGCCAGGTAGGCGTACACCTCCCGCTTCCACAGCGTGGAGCCGGCCAGCCCGTCGCGGCCGTCCTCCAGGTCGAAGCCGTAGGCGCGCGAGTTGATGTCCGCGTAGGCGCGCAGCCCGGCGTCGGTGGTCACCCGCTGGAAGGTGAGGTCCGGGTGGCGGGGCTCGGGGATGGGCAGCAGGTCGCCGGCCATGCCGGTGCCGGGGAAGGCATGGACCAGGCCGGCGCGTGCCGCCGCCTCGTCCAGCGCCGCGCGGGCGTCGTCGTCGAGCAGGTCCTCGAAGAGCCACAGGAAGCCGGGCCGCTCCTTGGCCCGCATGATGTCGGCGGCCTGGCCCAGGCGCAGGTCCAGCAGTTCCGCGTCCGCCCCGGCCTCGTTCAGGGTGATCGCGTTCCAGAAGGCGAACCGGCAGTCGGCCCAGCGGACGGCGAGACCCGGCAGGTCCCGTACGTCCGCTTCCGCGTCCCGGTCGAGCACCATGGCGCGCCAGACCGTGGAGAGCTGCTCCACCGATTCGACCGCAGCCGCGAGATCCGTCACCGCAACTCCCTCACCTTCTGTTGTGTGCGTACGTCCTACCCCGCCCGCGGCAATGGAATACGTGTGCCGCCTTCGGGAAGGTGCGCCGACCCGGTACATGTGTTTACGGAACACTGATATGTACCGATGATACCGTTGATTGCGGATCACTGATTCAGCCAGAAGGACCCACCATGTCTTCACACGACCCCGCCTATGACGTCGTCATCGTCGGCGGCGGAACGGCCGGCTGCGTGCTCGCCGCACGTCTGACCCAGGACCCGGACCTCCACGTGCTGCTGCTGGAGGCCGGCCCCGCCGAGCTTCCGGACGCGGTGGCCCACCCGCCGGCCTGGCCCTCGCTCGCCGCCTCGGAAGCCGGCTGGGGCGACACGACCGTGGTCCAGCGGGTCTCCGGCGCCCCCGTGCCGCTGCCGCGAGGCCGGGGCCTGGGCGGTTCGTCCGCCATCAACGCCATGGTCTTCGCCCGCGGCCACCGCACCGGCTACGACAGCTGGAGCGAGCACGGCGCCAAGGGCTGGACCTTCGACGACCTGCTCCCCTACTTCCAGCGCAGCGAGACCGCCCTCAGCGGGGCCCCCGGGCGCGGCACCTCCGGCCCGCTCACCGTGGCGCCGGCGCAGCACCCCAACGAGATCCTGCTCGCCTGCCTCGAGGGCGCCCTGGAGACCGGACACCGCCGCGCCCACGACATCAGCGGCGGCCTGGAGGAGGGCTTCGCCCCGGTCGACCTCAACATCGTCGGCGGGCGCCGGCAGAGCGCCGCCGACGCCTACCTCACCCCGGCGCTGAACCGCCCCAACCTCCATGTGATCACGGACGCGGCGGCACACCGGCTGCTCTTCGAGGGACAGCGCTGCGTCGGCGTGGAGTACGGCGCCCACGGACGCACCCACACCGTGCGGGCGGCCGGAGAGGTGGTGCTGACGGCGGGGGCCATCGGGTCGGCCCTGATCCTCCAGCGCTCGGGCATCGGCGCCGAGAACGAGCTGAGGCAGGCCGGGGTCGAGGTCTTCCACGCGCTGCCGGGCGTGGGGCACAACCTGCACGACCACCCGCGGGCCAACCTCGTCTACCGGGCCCAGCGGCCGGTGCCCCCGGCCCGCAACAACCACGGCGAGATCCTGGGGCTGCTGCGCAGCACGCCCGACGCCGCGGGTCCCGACGTGCAGATCATCTTCATCGACATCCCGGTGCCCAATCCGGTCGCCCCGGTGGACAACGGCTTCACCATCGGCATCTCGCCGATGCGGCCGGCGAGCCGCGGCACGGTGCGGATCACCTCGGCCGACCCCTACGCGCCGCCGGCGATCGACCCCCGCTACTTCACCGAGGAGGAGGACGTCCGGGCGGTGCTGTCGGGCATCAGGACGGCCCGCCGGATCGCCTGGTCCTCCGCGCTCGCCGCGTGGGGGATCGAGGAGGTCAGTCCCGGGCTCGCCGCGGTGGACGAGGAGTCCATCGCCGACCACGCCCGCCGGTACTTCAGCTCGTACTGCCACCCCGTGGGCACCTGCATGATGGGCGAGGACGACGCCAGTGTCGTCGACTCCGCGCTGCGCGTGCGCGGGCTGGACGGCCTGCGGGTCGCCGACGCCTCCGTCATCCCCGCCATCCCCTCCAACAACACCAACGCCACCGTGTACGCGATCGCCGAGCGCGCCGCCGATCTGCTGCGCCGTTCCTGACCCCGTGGCGCGGCGCACGGCGCGCACGGTACGGCCCGCACCGGTTCCGGCCACGGCGCGTCACCCCGTGCCCGCCCCGGCGTCTCCCCGGCCCCGGCTATTACGCCGTAATAAGTACTGCTCCGCGCGGGACCGGCCGCGCCCCGGCCGCGAGACGGGGCGGCGAACGGCAGCCCAAAAGGATTGGCCGATTATGGACGTCCTTTAGACTCCAGTGATTGCATGGGCCGCACGGAGCCGGGCGCAGGCACAGCCAGGTCGGCACGGAACACCGGGCCTCCGTACCACGGCCGTTGGAGGCAGCCCGATGAATGACCTGGATCCGACCGTCTGCCCGGCCTCGACACGGCTCGTCGGACGCGAAGCGGATCTCTCGTTCATCCAGTCCTTCTTCGCCGACTCCGAGGTCCAGGGAGCGGCGCTGCTGCTGTCGGGCGAGGCCGGGGTGGGCAAGAGCGCCGTGCTCGACGCGGTGGCCGCGGGCGCCGTGCACAACGGCGTCCGGGTGCTGCGCGCGGCCGGCGTGCAGTTCGAGGCGGACATCAGTTACGCGGGCCTCAACCAGCTCCTCGTGCCCCTCTTCGACTACCTGGACGTCCTGGACAACCCGCACCGCGACGCCCTGCGGGTCGCCGTCGGCATCGGCAGCGGACCGGCTCCCGACCGCCTCCTGACCGCGACCGCGGTGCTGCTGCTGTTGCGGCTGATCTCCGCCGAGACGCCGCTGCTGGTCGTCGTGGACGACCTGCCGTGGCTGGACCGGGCGACCACCGCCGTGCTCGGTTTCGTGGCCCGCCGGCTCGTCGGCAGCCGGATCGGCTTCCTCGCGGCCTCCCGTGAGGGCTCCGACAGCTTCTTCGAGTCGAGCGGCCTGACCGAGCACCGGCTCAGGCCGCTCGACGACGCGTCGTCGGCCGAGCTGCTCGCGCTCGCCCACCCCGACATCTCCCCCGCGGTACGGCGCCGCATCGCCGCGGAGGCACGCGGCAACCCGCTGGCGCTGGTGGAGCTGCCGGTGGCGCTCTCCACCGAGCAGCGGGCGACCCTGGCGGCGGTGCCCACCGTGCTGCCCCTGACCGAGCGCCTGCAGACCATGTTCGCCTCGCGCGTGGCCGCGCTGCCGGATCGCAGCCGTGAGCTGCTGCTGATCGCGGCCCTCGACGGCACCGGCGACCTGGCCGCGATCGAGGCCGCCGCGGCCGGCCGGGCCGGCGTCGACGACCTGGCCCCTGCCGAACGCGACCGGCTGGTGACGATCTCGGCGGACAACCGGCGGCTGTCCTTCCGGCACCCGCTGATCGGCTCCGCGGTGGTGGAGCTGGCGACCGCCTCGGAACGCAGGCGGGCCCACCAGGCGCTCGCCGGCGTGCTCGGCGAGCAGCTGGAGCGCCGCGCCTGGCACCTGGGCGAGGCGGCGGTGGGCCCGGACGAGACCGTCGCGGCCCTGCTGGAGGAGGCCGCGCGCCGCCGGCTGCGGCGCGGGGACGCCCTCGGCGCGGTGACGGCGCTGACCCGGGCCGCCGGGCTGAGTCCCACGGCGGCGGACGAGAGCCGCCGGCTGGCCGAGGCGGCCTACGTCGGCGTGGACTCCAGCGGTGAACTGGAGGACGCCTCGCGACTGCTCGCCGGGGCCCGGCTCGTCCATCCCGGCACCGGACAGCAGTCGCTGCACGCGGCGGCCGCGTCCGCGTTCCTGCTGATCAACAGGGACGGCGACATCGACACCGCGTACCGGCTGCTGGTCGGGGCGATCGAGTCCGGGGACCACGGCTGGGACGCCGGTGACGACGCCCTGATCGAGGCCCTGCACCTGTTGGTGCTGCTGTGCTGGTACGCCGGTGCCGCCGAGCTGTGGGAGCCGCTGTTCGTCTTCATGGACCGGCTGGTCCCCGGGCCGCCGGAGCTGCTCTCGGTCATCTCCCAGACCTTCGCCGACCCGGCACGCACCGGTGCCCCGGCCCTGCCCCGCCTGGCGGAGCTGATCGCCACCGTCGGGGACGATCCGACCCGCGTGGTGCGCGTCGGCACCGCCTCGGTCTTCCCCGACCGGCTCGGCGACTTCCGGTGGGCCACGCGCCGGCTGATCGAGCAGGGCCGCGCCGGCACCGCGCCCGTCCGCCGGCACCTGGGCGCGCTGATGCACCTGGGTCTGGACTACTACCACCTGGGCCGCTGGGACGACGCCGCGCAACTGGCCGCCGAGGGGCACACGCTGTGCACCAACCACGACTACCGCTTCTTCGCGTGGTACTTCGACTACATCCAGGCCGCCGTGGCCGCGGCGCAGGGCGACGCGGAGACCGCCGCGGCACTGACCGAGGACATCGTCCGGTGGGCGACGCCCCGCGGGGCCCACGGCGCCCGGTTCTTCGCCTGCCACGCCAGGGCACTGGCCGCCCTGGGCAGCGGCGACTTCGAGACCGCCTATCAGCACGCCTGCGCGCTCAGCACGCCCGGGACCGTGGCCCCCTACGTGCCGATCGCCATGTGGGGCACGATGGACCTGGTCGAGGCCGCCATCCGGACCGGCCGGGAGGAGGAGGCCGCGGCCCACGCGGCGGCGATGCGCGCCTCGTCGATGGCCGGGCTGTCGCCCCGGCTGGAGCTGCTCGTCCTGGCCTGCGAGGCGCTGACGGCCACCGGCGAGGAGTCCGTCGCCCTCTTCGACCGCGCCCTGTCCCTGCCGGGACCGGAGCGCTGGCCCTTCGACGCGGCACGGGTGCGCCTCTTCCACGGTGAACGCCTCCGGCGCCTGCGTGCCACCGCGGAGGCCAGGGAACAGCTGACCCAGGCGCTGGAGGTGTTCCAGCGGCTGGGGGCCAAGCCCTGGGCGGCCCGCACGGCGGCCGAGCTGCGCGCGAGCGGGCTGTCCGCGCCGGCCGCCACCAGGCCGGGCCCCGTGGCGCTGACCGCGCAGGAACTGCAGATCGCCACGCTGGCGGCGACGGGACTGACCAACAAGCAGATCGCGGAGCGGCTGTTCCTGTCCCACCGCACGATCGGCACGCACCTCTACCAGATCTATCCCAAGCTGGGCATCACCTCGCGGGCCGCGCTGAGAGACGCGCTCTCCGGCCTCGACCTCGAGCAGGACGACTGAGCGCCCGCCGGACCAGGCGGGCGACGAGGCGTCCGCTCAGTCATTTGACGTATGCCGCTCCGCGCGCGGCACCGCAGAGTGGAGGCGGGAACGGCCTGCTCGGACCGTCCTTCCACGGCGGCCGTACCTGAGCCGCCGGGCCGCGCGAGAGGGGAACCGGATGCTCGATGCCCCGGATGGTCATCCGGACATCCACTGGCCGTCGGGCTTCTCGCCCGACCAGGCCCACGGTTTCTGCCAGGCGCAGGCCGTGGTGCACGCCCCGCCCGCCACGGCCTTCGCCCTGCTCGCCGATGTGACGCGGTGGCCGGACTGGGTCCCGGGCATCACCGGGGCGCGGACCGGGACGCTTCCCCGGACCTTCGACGTGGTCTTCCACGAGCAGCGTTTCGAGATCTTCGTGGGAGAGCACGAACCGCACCGCCGGCTCGGCTGGTCGGGCGTCGGCGCGGGCGTGCAGCTGTACCAGGCGTGGCTGTTCACCGCCGTGGCGGGCGGCACCCATGTCGTGACGGAGAACGTCGTCCGCGGTCCCGTGGCCAAGTCCCTCGCCGCGCTGTCCCCCCTGTGGGCACGGCGCCTGAACACCCTGTGGATCGCGCAGCTGAAGCGGCTCTCGGAGAGCGCGCCGGACGAGCGGGACGCGTAGCGGGCACCGCCCGGCGGCTGTGGGCGTCCGGACACGCCGACGGCCGGCACCCGGTGCGGGCGTCGGCCGTTCGAGGACGTGCTGCGGGGGGATCAGGCGGCCTTGGCGGTGTCCTCGGCGGTGAGGCGGGCGTCGTCGGCCGCGGGGGCGGCGGGGGCGGACTTCCGGGCGGGCCGGAGGAGGACGGCGAGGACGATGCCGACGGCGAGGGCGGGCGCGATCCAGAGGTACCCCGTGGCCGTGGCGTGGGCGAAGGCGTCCAGCGCGGTCTCGCGCAGCGCGGCGGGCAGCCGTCCGATGGTGTCGGGGCGGGTGGCGTCGAAGCCGCCGCCGGTGGGCAGGGCGTGGGTGCGGTGGGCGAAGCCGGTGTTGAGCAGGGTGCCGAAGACGGCGACGCCGAAGGCCGCGCCGATGGAGCGGGCGAAGGTGACCACGGCGCTGGCGGCGCCGAGGTCGGTGGCGGGCACGCTGTTCTGGACGGTGGTCAGCACGACCATGGGCACCATGCCGATACCGACGCCGGTGATCAGGAAGTAGACGCTCAGCACCAGGGTGCCGGTGCCGGCCCCGATCGTGCCCAGCAGGAGCAGTCCGGCGAGGTTGGCGGCCAGCCCCGCGAGCAGGATCACCCGCAGCCGCTCGACGTGCGCGGCCCAGCGTCCGGCCAGGGACTGGCTGACGACCAGGCCGGCGACCAGCGGCAGCATGTAGATGCCGGACAGGGTGGCGGAGACACCGTGGACGATCTGGAGGTAGGTCGGCAGGTAGACCAGGACGGCGAACATCGCGGCGTTGGCGAAGAACCCGATCAGCGAGGAGAAGACCACGGTCCGCGAGCCCAGCATGGCCGGGGGGAGGACCGGGGCGGCGGCGCGGCGCTCGACCGGCGCCAGCAGCGCGCCGAGGGCGACGGTGGCGACGATCAGGCCGACGATGGCCGGCGAACCCCAGCCCCAGCGCTCACCGAAGGAGGTGATCAGGACCAGGCCGGTGGCGATGCCGGCCAGGAGGGTGGCGCCGGCGTAGTCGACGCGGGCCTTGGCGCCGCGGGTCGCGGTGGGCAGCGCACGGGCGGCGACGGCCAGGGCGACGATGCCGAAGGGCAGGTTGACCAGGAAGGCCCACCGCCAGGACAGCTGGTCGGTGAAGACACCGCCGAGCAGGGGGCCGACGATGCTGGCGACGCCGTAGACCGAACCGAACATGCCCTGGTACCGGCCGCGTTCGCCCGGCGCGACGATGTCACCGACCAGGGCGAAGGTCAGTACGATCATGCCGCCGCCGCCCACGCCCTGGAGCACCCGGGCGCCGATCAGCTCGGGCAGGTTCTGGGCGAGGCCGCAGGCCACCGACGCGATCAGGAAGATCGACGTCGAGGCCAGGTACAGGCGCTTGCGGCCGAACATGTCGCCGAGCTTGCCCCACAGCGGGGTGACCGCCGTCGAGGCGAGCAGGTACGCGGCGCTGACCCACGCGATGTCGTCGAACCCGTTCAGGTCCTCCGCTATCCGGGGCAGCGCCGTCGAGACGATCGTCTGGTCCAGGGCCGCCAGCAGGACCGCGAGGATCAGCGCGCTCATCGCGGCGGCGACACCCCCCTTGCGGGGTGAGGAGGACTGCTGTGTCTTCGGCATCGCAGGTGCCTTTCTGGAAGTGGTGGGCGGGCGCGCCGGCCGTGGCACAAGACAAGAGCCTCAGCGCGATCGCAATACCTCGCTTATCTGTCACTTCAATGTAGCACTTACTCGATGCACTTACACATTCCAGTGGCCCTAACTGTGCGAGGCTCCACATTTCCTGGCCTAGACTCGGTGCGGTGAGAGCCGACGCAGCACGCAACCTGGAAGCCGTCCTGACCACCGGAGCCCGTATGCTCGCCGCCGATCCCGGCGCGAGCATCGCGAGCATCGCCGCCGAGGCGGGCGTGGACCGGCGCACCGTCTACCGGCGCTTCGCCTCCCGCGAGGAACTCCTCGCCGCCATCTACGACGCCCGCCTCACGGCCATCGAGGAGGCCATCGAGGACGCCCGGCTCCGCGAGGCACCCGTCGCCGTCGCCCTGCACCGCTACGTCGAGAACATCATCGTCGTGAACCGCACCTGGCCGGTCGACCTGAGCCGGATGCTCGCCGACGACGCCGTCCCCGCACGCCGCGACGCGGCCATCCGCGAGGTCGACGTCTTCCTCGCCCGCGCCACCGACGAGGGTCTGCTGCGCCCCGGTCTGCCCGAGGGGTGGGCCGGCGCGCTGCTGCCCCAGCTGATGCACCTGGTGTCCCGGCAGATGCCCGAGCTGAGCCCCGGACAGGCCGCCGACCTCGTCGTCGACACCCTGCTGAACGGCGTCGGGGCCTCCTGACACACCCTCGGACACACCGACGGGCCCCGGGTGGCACAGGGACACATGTGCCACCCGGGGCCCGTCGACCGCCGCCGCGGCGGTGAGGTCGTCCGCCGCCGCTCAGCTCATTCCACGACCTGCCGGGCCGTGTCCGGCGCCGAGGACTGCTGTGTCTCCTCGTCATGGTGGCGCCGGGGCGCCGACGACGGGGCCGGGGCCACGGTCCCGGGGAGGCGGACGCGACGGAGTCGGGACGGCTCAGGGGCGGAGTCGGTGCGCTTCAAGGCTTCTCCCATCGATGCGTTCGACCGGCCGTACCCGCCCCGCGGCGCGCGCGGCGCTGAGGGGGCGGACGGGGTGGGTGTTCCAGGGAAACCAGCGAGGGCGCACACACATTCCGGGTCGGACCGGTCCGCACCGGCCCGCTTCCCGTGTCCACTTGGCGTCACGGCACAACCGCGCCAGAGCGCGGTGACATGTGCGCGGGGCCGGCTGCCGAATGATTCAGGCATCCCGTACCACGTCCTACGAAGGGACCTGTCGTGCCGCCTCTGCCTTGGCGCAGACGCGGGTGGACGACGCTGTGTGCCGTGTTCGCGGTGCTGGCGGCGTCACCCGCCCCGGCCTTCCCGGCCGCCGAACCGCCCGTCCCGTCGCCCGCCGCTGCCACCGCCCCGGCGGCGGTCCCGCCCGGCGCACCCCGGGTGACCCTGGTGACCGGTGACACGGTCACCGTCGTACGGGCCCCCGACGGCACCCTGAGCCACCTGGTGCAGGACCCCGAAGGCCGCTACACCGGTTTCGAGACCCACCGCAGCGGGCGGAACACCTACGTCTATCCCCGCGACGCGCTGCCGTACGTCGCCGCCGGCCTGCTGGACCGCGAACTGTTCGATGTCACCCGGCTGTTGGCCGACTGCTACGACGACGCGCACCGCGACCGGCTGCCGCTCATCGTCACCTACACCGACGCGGACCCCGGTCGCCGGACGGCACCGCGGGGGGCCCGCACGACGCGCGCGCTGGACAGCATCGGCGGCGCGGCGCTGGCCGTGGACCGCTCGGCGGCGTTCTGGACGTCGGTCACCGGCGGCGCCGCGGCACGGGCCGCCGGCCGGCGGCCCCGGCTCCAGGGCGGCATCGCCAAGATCTGGCTGGACGGCAAGGTGAAGGCCGCCCTCGCCGACAGCACCGCGCAGGTGGGAGCGCCGCGGGTGTGGGCCTCCGGCGACACCGGCGAAGGCGTGGACGTCGCGGTCCTCGACACCGGTGTGGACACCGGACACCCCGACCTCGCCGGCAGGATCGCCGCCACCGCGGGCTTCGTGCCCGGCGAGTCCGTGACCGACGCGAACGGCCACGGCACGCACGTGGCCTCCACCGTCGCCGGCACCGGTGCCGCGTCCGGCGGACGGGAGAAGGGGGTCGCGCCGGGCGCCCGGCTGCACATCGGCAAGGTGCTCTCCGACGACGGCTCCGGCCAGGACTCCTGGGTGCTGGCCGGCATGGAGTGGGCGGCCCGCGACCAGCACGCGAAGATCATCAGCATGAGCCTGGGAGGCCCGTCCACCGACGGCTCCGACCCGCTGAGCATGGCCGTCGACCGGCTCAGCGAGGAGACCGGGGCGCTGTTCACGGTCGCCGCGGGCAACTCCGGCCCCGACGGCTACACCGTGGGCGCTCCCGGGGTGGCCGATGCCGCCCTGACCGTGGGCGCCGTCGACGGCTCCGACACGCTCGCCGGCTTCTCCAGCCGCGGCCCGCGTCCCGGTGACCGGGGCGTCAAGCCGGACCTCACCGCCCCCGGCGTGGACATCCTCGCCGCGCGCTCCCAGTACGCGCCGGAGGGCTCGGGCCCGTACCAGACCCTGAGCGGCACCTCGATGGCGACGCCGCACGTCGCCGGAGCCGCGGCCCTGCTGGCCGCGGAGCACCCGGACTTCAGCGGACGTCAGCTCAAGGACGCCCTCGTCAGCACGACGGCGGCGACGCCCCGGTACACCCCGTTCGAGGCCGGCACCGGCCGCCTGGACATCGCCGCCACCACGACGGCGACCGTGTTCGCGACCGGCGGCGCCGACTTCGGCTTCCGCTCCTGGCCGACCCCCGCCGGCACGACCGCCGAACGGAAGGTGACGTACACCAACACGTCCGACCGGCCGGTCGCCCTGCGGCTGACGGCCGGCGGTCCGTTCACCGTCTCCGCCGACCGGCTGTCCGTCCCGGCGCACGGCACCGCCGCGGTCACCGTGACGGCGCACTACGACCAGGTCGTCGCCGACCGGGCGTCGGCCGCCTTCCTGACGGCGGCCGACGACTCGGGCACCGTCCGCGCCCGTACGTCGCTGAGCGCGGCCAAGGAGGGCGAGCGCCACCGGCTCACGCTGAAGGCGACGGACCGCGCCGGACGGCCGGCCGGCGGCACCGTCATCCTCACGGCGAAGAAGTTCTGGCTGCCCCTGGCGCTCGACGGCTCCGGGACCGCGGACCTCCGGCTGCCGCCGGGTTCCTACACCGCGTGGCTGGACACGCCCCTGGAGGGCGCCCACGGTCCGCACTCGGTCGGACAGGGCCTGCTGGCCGTCACCGACATCGACCTGAGCCAGGACCGCACGGCGGTCTTCGACGGGACCAAGGCCCGCCAGGTGAGGGCCGTGACGCCGGACCCGAGCACACCCGACGGCTCCCGCGTGAACCTCTACCGCGGCTTCGCCGACGACGACTGGTCCTCGTCCTCCCGCTGGACCGACGCCTCCTACGACAGCGTCTGGGCCCTGCCCACCGGACGCGCGGTGCGCGAGGGCGAGTTCGTGTTCGGTACGCGGTGGCGGCTGCGGCAGCCGGCGCTGTCGGTGGCCTCCGGCGACGGGGTCTTCGACGATCTGCGCGCCGCGCCCGGAGCGACCCCGCTGCCCGAGGGACACCACCGCCTCGGCGCGGTCTTCGCGGGCGACGGCGCCCCCGCCGCGTACGACTCGCTCGACGTCCGGGGGAAGGCCGCCGTGGTACGCCGCGACGACACGGTGCCCGTGCCCCGGCAGGCCGCGGCGGCGGCCGCGGCGGGCGCCCGGCTGCTCCTGGTCGTGAACGACGGTGACGGCCGGCTGCAACCGTGGGAGGACTCCCCCTGGCTGCCGGCGGATCCCCCGCCGCTGACCGTCGCCACGCTCACCCACGACGAGGGCGAACGGCTCATCGCCCGGACGTCCGGCCACGCCCCTGCCCCGCTCTCGGTCACCTCGCACCCCGTCACCGAGTACGTCTACGATCTCGCCCACGACTACCGGGGCGCCGTCCCCGCCGACCTCGTCCACCGGACCGACCGGCGCGAACTGGCCCGCGTCGACGTCTCGTTCCGCAACTACCGTGCCGGGCGGGCGCTGGAGAACCGCGACGACGTCACACCGGCGGGCGGCAGCGCCCTGAACCCCTCGGACGCCCCGGCCCGGGGTGACCGCACGGACTGGGTCACGGCGGGCGAGCCCTGGTCGGACCGGGCGCAGATCCCGGCCGAGCAGCAGCAGTACGCCCCCGCCGTCACCTACCGCGCCGGATCCGCCGCCCGGGTCAGCTGGTTCGGGCCGGTCCAGCGGCCCCGGCTCCTCGACGGGAACGCTCCGGTCCGCCAGGACGACAAGCTGTACGTGTCCGTCCCCGGCTGGGGCGACTCGGGCACCGGTCATCTGGGCGGTACGTACGGCAACTTCGGCGTCGACAACCAGGTGCGGCTCTACCAGGGTGACGAGCTCGTCCGCGAGATGGGCCGCTACCAGCTCACCATGACCGTGTCCGGGCTGAGCCCGGCACCGCTCCCCTACCGTCTGGTCTCGGAGAACTCCCGTGACGCCTGGGCCGCGCCCTACTCCACCGCCACCCGGACCGAGTGGGCCTTCACCTCGCGGGCGGGAGCGGCGGGCGAGCAGGCCCAACTGCCGCTGATCCAGCTCGACTACGGGGTCGCCACCGACGCCTCCGGACGGGCGGGGCGGCACGCGGGCCTGACGGTGACCGCCTCACACCTGCCGGGGTCCACCGGTACCGCCGCGATCGGGACGGTGGGCCTGGAGGTCTCGTACGACGACGGGGTCACCTGGCGGCCCGCGGCGCTGCGGCACGCGGGCACCGGGTGGCGGACGCGGCTCGACGCCCCCCGCACCGCCCGGTTCGCCAGCCTGCGCGTGGACGCGCGCGACGCCCGCGGCAACAGCGTGCGGCAGAGCGTCGTACGGGCCTTCGGGCTGAAGTAGCGGGTGCCGGGGCGGCCTGGCCGGCCGCCCCGGCACCGCGTCCCACGCCCACAGGTGTGACGACTCTACGTCTCCCGCGTCAGACACATGACACTGCTTCAGTACGACAATACGGGTAATGTCTCTTTTGTCGTATCGCTGGAGGGTTCCCACTCCCCTGTGTCACGCCAAGGAGATCTCATGCGGTCACTCACCAAGGGCCTGCTCGCCGGAGCAGCCGGCACCGCCGCGCTGAACGTCGTCTCGTACGGGGACATGCTGCTGCGCGGCAGGGGGTCCAGCAACGTGCCGGCGACGATCGCGGGGAAGCTCGCCGGCGGAGCCGGGGTGCCGCTGGGGGAAGGTGAGGACGAGGAGCACCGCGAGGAGGCCCTCGGCGCGCTGCTCGGCTACGTCACCGGCCTCGGGGTCGGAGCGGCGTACGGGTTGGCGCGGCGCGACGGGAACCTCCCGGTCTGGGCGGCCGGGCCGCTGCTCGCCGCCGCGGCCATGGCCGGCAGCGACCTGCCGGCCACCGCCCTGAAGGTGACCGACCCCACCACCTGGAGCCTCACGTCGTGGGTGTCGGACATCGTCCCGCACCTGGCGTACGGCTTCACGGCGGCGTCGGTGTACCGGGCGCTGCGCTGACCGGAACGCCCGGCGATCAGCCCGCGCGGACCCCTTCGAGGAAGCGGCCGGCCAGGTCGACCCGTTCGCTGAGGGAGGTGCGCGACTGCCCGAAGTCCACGAACAGTTCGTGCACCCCTGCCTCGGCCGCGGCCCGCGCGTAGTCGACGAACTGCTCCAGCGTGCCCGCACGGGGCATCTGCTCCGGGCCGGTCCTCGTCTCGGTCAGTTCGAGGTTGACGCGCAGGGCGATGTGCAGGGTGGACGGGTCCCGCTCCGCGCGCGCCGCCTCCTTCAGGACGGTGTCCCACATGCCCATCAGGTGCGCGAGCGGCATCGCGCCGGGCAGCCAGCCGTCGAGCCTGCGCCCGATGCGCCGCAGGCCCCGGGGGGTGAACGCCGCGAGCAGCACGGGGGGCCCGGGCCGCTGGCACGGCTTGAGCCCCACCACGGTCTCCGGGACCGTGAACAGCGGTCCCTCGTGGGCGAAGACGTCGTCGGCCCAGTACCCCTCCAGCACGTCCAGCGTCTCGTCGAGCCGCGCGCCCCGGCCCTGCCACGGTACGGAGACCGCGGTGTACTCGTCGGGCATCCAGCCCAGGCCGATGCCCACGGTGAGCCGCCCCTGGCTGAGGACGTCGAGGGTGGTCAGCGAACGCGCCAGCATGATCGGCGGCTGCCACAGGCCGTTCAGCGTGCTCGTGCCCAGGCGGACGCGGCTCGTGTGCGAAGCGGCGAAGGTGAGCGCCACCAGGGGGTCCATGTGGTTCTCGTAGACGCGGGGCATCACGCCGTCGCGGCTCGGGTACGGGGCGCCCGGAACACGGGGGGCGAGGACCCGGTCGCCCGTCCACAGGGAGTCGTACCCCATCTCCTCCGCGGTGCGGCAGACGCGCAGCATGCCGTCCGGCGTGGCGTCGGGGCCGAAGGTGGGGAGGGCCAGACCTAGTCGCATGTGTGTCTCCTCAAGGTGTCGTCCGCTCGGGACGCACGTCCGTCAGCGCGACGCCGAGCAGGTTTTCCAGGGCGGCGACCGTTCGCGCGGGCTGCACCGCGTGGACGGTGGTGAAGCCGAGTGCCGCCGCGGGGGGAAGGTACTGCTCGGTGTCGTCGACGAAGACGCACTCCTCGGCCGGCAGGCCGAGTCGCTCCAGCACGAGCCGGAAGATCTCCGGCTCGGGTTTGCGCGTGCCGTGGAGTTCGGAGAGCACCACGGCGTCGTAGCGGTCGTCCACCTCGTACCCGTCGTAGAGGTTCCACGGGCTCAGGCCGACGGAGTTCGAGAGGATGCCGACCTTCACCCCGGCCCGGCGCGCGGCGGCGGCCGCGGCGATCACCGTGGTCTCGGGGCGCAGGTCGGCGAAGATGCGGCCCATCAGGTTGTCCGGCGCGATGCCGAGCAGCCGTCCGGCCGCCTCGTTCCACTGGGTCTGGCTGAGCGTGCCGCGCTCCAGTTCCTCGGTGAGCCGGATCCCCTCGGGATTCAGGTACAGGCCGGTGAGCAGCGTGCCCTCCGCCAGTCCCGCGCGCTGTTCGAAGGCGAGCGCGGCGGGCAGCAGAGGTGTCGTCAGCACACCACCGAAGTCGAGGACGAGGCCCTTGCGGTGCTGGATCATGCACACACCCTAGAAGGCCGCCCGGTCCCGGCTGCCACCAGGTCACCATGTTTCTCGCCGGACTGTGCTTCCCGCCTGACCATGTTTCTCGCCGGGCAGGCACATGTGCGACGCCCGCCCCCTCCGTGAACCCCGCGGGCGGCTACTGCGTTGTCCTGGTGAAGGGGCTCTTCGCCGCCCCGGCGACGGCGGCGAAGAGCCCCGGCCCCGGCCGCACGGGTCCCCCCGCGCGTCACCCGGGCCGGTTCAGCCCTTCAGCCGGTGCGGATGTGCCGGGTACACACCCAGGACGCGCACCTCGGAGGAGAAGAACCGCAGTTCGTGCAGGGCGAGGGCGACGCGCTCGTCGTCGGGGTGCCCCTCGATCTCGACGTAGAAGCGGCTGGCGTTGAGCCCCGCGCCGATCTGGTAGCTCTCGATCTTGGTGAGGTTCACGCCACTGCTGGCGAACCCGCCGAGTGCCTTGTACAGCGCACTGGGGATGTTGCGCACGCTGAAGAACAGGCTCGTCATCGTCGGCTCCCCGGTGGCGGGGGCCTGGGCGGCGTCCCGGGACAGCACGACGAACCGCGTGGTGTTGTCCGGGTCGTCCTCGACGCCGGAGCGCAGCACCTCCAGGCCGTGGAGCCCGGCCGCGGCGGGCGGGGCGAGCGCGGCGTGCCGCGGGTCGCCCAGCTCGGCCACCTCGCGCGCCGCCCCGGCCGTGTCGTCGCTGACGAGGGTGCGCCAGCCGCCCTCCCGCAGCAGCTTGCGGCACTGCCCCAGGGCATGGACGTGGCTGCGTACGCACTCGACCTGGTCCAGGGTCGCGCCGGGCACCCCCATCAGGTCGAAGCGGATGGCGAGGAAGTACTCGGCGACGATGGACAGTCCCGACTCGGGCAGCAGATGGTGCACGTCCGCGACGCGTCCGGCCGCGGAGTTGTCCACCGGGATCACGGCGACGTCGGCGGCGCCGCGTGTCACCGCGTCCAGGGCCTGCTCGAAGCTCGTGCAGGGCAGTTCGGCGCTCCCGGGGTACAGGGCACGTGCGGCGGTCGCGGAGTTGGAACCAGGTTCACCCTGATATGTGACGGTTGTCACAGATTTGCACCTTTCCGGGAGGTTCCGTCGTCGGGCGGCAGAAGCTGCGTCGCGTACCGCACCTGCTGAAGTATCGGTGCACTGGCTTCCACCAGGTGCACCAGGGGGTGCTCACCGGCGTACCCATACGCCGCCAGCGCGTGGTCGAGGGCCGACGCGACCACCTGGTGGACGGCGTTCCCGGCCCGCAGCACACGCGCGGCGAGCCGCTCCTCGGCGGGCGCGGGCAGGCCCAGCCGCGCGGAGGGCGCGCCGTGCAGGGCAGCCGCCAGGCTCAGCCGCTCGTCGTGCAGCACGGCGGCCAGTTCGGCGGCCACGGTGGCGGGCCTCACCGGCCCCCATGCCGCGCCGGACGCCGTGGCCGGGGCGGTCGTCGTGGCCGGGGCGGCCAGTGCGTCGGTGATGCGCCGGGCCGCTCCCAGGGCCTGGGCCGCGACCGCCGTCCACAGGAACGGCGCGTCCGCGGCGCGCAGCGGGGCGGCCGCCGCGTGGGTGGCGAACCCCGCGGGCACGTGCACGCCCTCCAGCCGGAACACCGGTCCGGGCCCGGCGGCCTCGCCCGGGACGGCGTGGACCGCGCCCCGCAGCACCTCGGAGGGCACCGCGAACAGGTCCGGGCCGCCATGCGAGGCCATGACCGGCCGGGAGGGCCGTTCGCCGCCGGTGAGCGGCAGCGCCAGCCAGGATCCGGTCCCGTCGTGCGCCGGCAGGCGCCACCGTCCGGACAGGGTGAAGCCGCCGTCGGCGGCCGGCCGCGCCACCGGGGTGTCCGGGACGTCCGCGCCGGCTACGGCGGTGGCCAGCGGCGCGGCCCAGTTCCAGGCGGTGGTGAAGGCCTCCCAGGCGGCGGACGGATCGCCGTGGGCGTGGCCCTCGTAGGACGCGAACACCTGCGCGAGCCCGGTGCCGGGTCCCAGCACCCGCAGATGGTCACCGTGCGTGGACGTCGTCATGGGCTCACGCCGCCCGTACGACATCGTCACCGTCGGCCGCCGTCGTCAGGACGACGTTGTGCAGCTCCTCGCCCCGTGCGTACCGGCGCAGTTGCCGGCGCAGGAAGTCCTCGGTCATCGCCGGGAACGCGTCGGTGAAGGCCGCCACGTGCGGGGTGATCAGGACGCCGGGCAGGTGCCACAGCGGATGGCCGGGCGGCAGCGGCTCCGGATCGGTGACGTCGAGCGCGACCCGGATACGGCCCGCGCGCACCTCCTGGACCAGCGCGCCGGTGTCCACCAGCTCCCCGCGGGCGACGTTCACCAGCAGGGCGCCCTCCTTCAGGAGGGCCAGCGCGTCCGCGCCGAACATGCCGCGCGTCCGCTCGGTCAGCGGCGCGCACAGCACCACCGCGTCCGCCGTGGGCAGCAGCTCGCGCAGCTCCGCCGCCCCGTGCACACGTCCGGCCGGGGTGGTGCGCGAGCTGCTGCCCACGAGGACCGTCTCGCACCGGAACGCGCCGAGCCGGGCGGCGACGGCCGCGCCGACGGCGCCGTAGCCGATGACCAGGACGCGCTTGCCGACCAGCGAGGTGCGGTACTCGGGCTGCCACGTCCCCTCGGCCTGGCGGGCACCGAACACGTCGAGTCCCCGGGACAGGGCCAGCAGCAGGGTGACTGCCAGTTCGGCGGTGGCCTCGCGGTGCACGCCGCGCCCGGTGCTCAGCCGGGTTCCGGGCGGCATCGCGTCCAGCAGCGGCAGCATGTGGTCGTAGCCGGAACTGAGCAGCTGGAGCACCTCCAGGTTGCGCATCCGCGGCAGGACGGGGCGCAGCACCCGTTCGGCGCCCGGGACCGGCGGGCCCACGAGGAAGCGGACCTCGGCGGGGTCACCCGGCAACGGGCCGGACCCGTCCCAGTACGCGTAGGTGAGCCCGTCCGGCAGGCCGGATATCCGGCTGCGGTGGTACGGGAGCCAGACGGTCGTGCCGTCCTTCATCGTGCATCAGCTTCTTCCCGCTCAGGTGCCGCGTGGGGCGGCACCGACGTGCGGCCGTTCGTGCAGCGGTGGGGTGTTCGCACCGGACCGCGTCCCCGCGGAGCCTGTCCACGCCGCGGACGCCGTCCGGGACCGCCTCGGTCGGCATGTACTCGTTTCCTCACTTGTGTGGACGTATGTGTCATGGGTGGGGGTTCATGTGAGGCTCGTCACCCAGGTGTGTCCGACCTCCCGCGACCCGGCATACGTGTCGGGCCGCGGCCCGCTCACCGCGGGTGCGACGGCGCTCCCGGGTCCAGTGCGCGGTAGCGGCCGCGGTGGAAGATGAGCGGTTCCCGGGCGGCATCCGCGCCGAGCGCGAGGACGCGGCCGAGGACCAGGGTGTGGTCACCGGCCGCGTACTCGTCCCACAGCTCGCACGAGACGAACGCACACACACCGTCCAGCCGTGGTGCGCCGCCCGGGCCCGGAGACCATCCCACCCCGTGGAACCTGTCGTTCCCGGAGCCGGCGAACGCGGCGCTGACGTCCGCCTGGCCGGCGGCCAGGACGTTGACGCCGAAGGTGCCCGCCGTGCGGATGAGGGGCCAGGTCCGCGAGGTACGGGCCGGGGAGAAGGAGACGAGCAGGGGTTCGAGGGAGAGGGAGACGAAGGACTGGCAGGTGAAGCCGAGCGGGCCGGCCGGCCCGCCGGCCGTGATGACGGCCACACCCGTCGCGAAGTGCCCGAGCACCTCGCGCACGGTGCCCGCGGTGTCCGCCGGCGCGCTGAGGTCGAACATGTGCCTTCTCTTCTTTCTCGCCCGCCGGGCGACGGCGACGGCCATGGGCCCGCCCGGCGGGCGTGGGAGCGGATACGGGGGCCGCGGGCGGTGCTCAGACCATGGGGCTGACCGGCCGCTCGTCGCCCACCAGCGCACGGCCGTACATCTCCTTGGCGAGCCCGGGGTTGAGCGTGGGATGCCGGGACCCGGTCTCCAGATCGCGCCAGTGCCGCTGGAGGGTCTTGGTGAGCGAGAAGCTGCCCGCTCCGCTGACGGTCAGCAGGGCCTGCATGGCCTGGCGCAGGCACGCGGAGGCGTGTCCCGCGTCCATCCGCACCCGCGCGCGTTCCACCAGCGTGGGGGCGCTCCCGGAGGCCGCGGCCGTGGCGATGAACTCCGCCGAGCGCCTCAGGTGCAGGTGGGCGGAGTCGATGAGGGTGGCCGCCTCGGCGAGCGCTGCCTGGACGCTGGGCGAGTCGGCGAGCCGGGCGTGCAGCGACATGGCCATCGGCTTGCCGCTCCCGACGGTCTCCAGGGTGAGCCGGAGGGCCTCCTTCGCGATGCCCAGCAGCGGTCCCATGGAGACGACCGTCATGGAGCCCGGCTGAATCCGGTACAACGGCTCCTCGGGCAGTCCCCGGCCGTGGAGGACGTCGGCGAAGCGCCTCAGCCGGTGGTCCGGGACGAAGACTTCGTCGGCGACCAGGGTGTCACTGCCCGTGCCGCGCATGCCCGCCATGTCCCAGGTCTTCTCGATGGTGAGGGCGGATGTCGGCACGAGTGCCAGTCCTCGCGCGGTCCCGGCGCCCTGCGCCCCCGGGAGCGGGACGCCGAGCAGGGCCCAGTCGGCCTGGTGGCTGCCGGACGCCCAGGCCCAGGAGCCGGAGACGAGCAGTCCGCCCTCGACGGGCGCGGAGTCGACTCCGAAGCTGCCGAACACCCCGCACATGGGCACGTCGGGGCCGTCGCCCCACAGGTCCTGGCACGCCCGCTGCCCGAAGGAGGCGGCGATCTGCTGCGCCACGTACGAGACCATCACCACCCAGGCGCTCGACGGGCAGGCCGACGCCACTTCGGCCGACACGTCCAGGCTGTCGGCGGGCGCGAGCTCTTCACCGCCCCAGCGTTTCGGTACGCCGAGGCGGAACAGGCCCGCCTCCCGCAGCGCCCGTTCGGCCTCGGGCGTCAGCCGGCTGTCGCGCTCGGCCGCGTCCGCGGCGCGGCGCAGCACGGGGGCGATCCCTCGGGTCGCCGCCACGAGCCGGCGGGTCGGGTCGGCAAGCGGGGCGCGCTCGCCGCTGATCGATGCGGTCATCACCACTCCAGGGACAGCAGGATTCGGACTCATGGGTCCGTTTGCTGTCCCAGCATAACCGGACTCTCAGGTCCACTTGTGCCCCGGGGCCCCGGCGTCCCCGGCCAGAGGCACGGCGAGAGGCACGGCGAGAGGCACTGCGGGGAACACAGCGGGAGGCACGGCGGAAAACACTGCGGGAGGCACGGCAGGCACAATGAACGGGTGAATCCGGTGCAGACGACTCCGCAGCAGAACGGCCTGGACGCCCCCCGCAGACGGGCCGACGCCCGGCGCAACCACGAGCGGGTCTTCGCCGCCGCCCGGGAGGTCTTCGAGGAGTACGGGCTCCAGGGCACCGTGCCGCAGGTCGCCGAGCGCGCCGACGTGGGCAAGGCCACGGTGTACCGCAGCTACCCGACGAAGGAGGACCTGGTGGAAGCGGTCGTCGGGCACCGGCTGGCGGAGCTGGAGCGGATCACCGCGCCCGCCCTGGCCGAGGCCGAGCCGGCGCGGGCCTTCGACACCTACGTCCTGCTGCTGTTCGAGAACCTCGCCCGGGACCGTCTGCTGTCCGAGGTGCTGGCGGAGGGGCGGTCGACGGCGTACACCGGTCCCCTGCTCGACCGGCTGGCCGCGCTGCTGGCGGAGGCCAGGGCCGCCGGCCGGGTCCGCCCGGACGCCGACCCGCTGGACCTGCGTGTGGTGCTGTGCGGCATGTGCCTGCAACTGGTCCGTCTCGCGGAGCGGGATCCGGCGCTGTGGCGCAGGTACGGCGAACTCACCCTCCAGGCGCTGCGGCCCTGAACCCCGTCACGGTCTCAGCGGTCGAGCCCCGCCGGCGCCGCACCCGGCCGCCGCCGCCTGCGTGCCGGGGCGGGCGGGTACGACGCCCCCGCCGCCGGGGCCACGCCACGGGGCGTCGCCCGGGTCACGTCACGGGACGCTGCCGGGATCACGTCACGGGGCGTGGCGACCGGCGCCAGGTCGGGGTGTGCAGCGGCCGTGCGGAAGATCTCCGCCCAGGACGTCACGGCCGGGCGGCGGCGCAGCAGCGCCCGGCGCTCCCGCTCGGTCATCGCGCCCCACACGCCGTACTGCTCGCGGTGGTCCAGGGCGTAGGCCAGGCAGTCCAGCCGCACCGGGCAGGCGGCGCAGACGGCCTTGGCCTCGTTCTGCGCGGCGCCCTCGGCGAACATCCGGTCGGGCTGCGCCCGGCACAGCCCTTGGTCGACCCAGTCCATGCCCGCCTCGCTCCCCTGCGGCAGCCCGGCCGGGCCGCCTGCCGCGTCCGTACACACGTATCAAAGGACACGGACGACACTAGCTCACATGTCCCCCGGCCGGCGCACCGGACGGACCCCGGCTCGGCCGCATCTCCGGCCGGTCCTCGCATGCCGGGCGAATTCGATACGTGTCTCTGATGGCCAGGGGAGGGTGGCCTCGGGCGTCCTCGGATGGCAAGGTACGGCTCGTACGAGTGCGTGCCACCCCGTCCGGCGCCGCCAAGCGCAGGTGAAGGCTGTGCAACAAGAACATTTCCGGCCATACCAGGTGACGAACTTCATGAGGTACATCTAGTCTTTTGGCTCAAAGGCGGCTCGCCGGGCGGCGGACCCGCCGTGGAGCACGATCACTTGCCCAGGAGGCCGCACGGAGCACGCACACGCCCCGTCCCCGGGCCCCGAAGGGGAGGCCACGGGGAGAGGCACCGCCACGGGCAGAGCGACGACGGCGTCCCTCGCCCCTGTGCCCGGCGCGATCCGTGCGGACGGGCACGGCGGCGTCGGGCGGGGCCGACCGAGCGGGGAAGGGAGTGGGGGACGGTGGAGTCGATCGACAGGACGATGGTCGGCCGCGAACACGAGCAGGAGGTGCTGTCCGGCTTCGTGACGGCCCCGGGTGGCCGGGCTCTCGTCCTGCGCGGCGACACGGGTGTGGGCAAGAGCGCCCTGCTGGACCACGTCGCCGGCCTCGCCGCGGGCGCGCGGCACCGGGTGATCAGGGCGACCGGGGTGGAGGCCGAGTCGGGGCTGCCGTTCGCCGGCCTGCACCAGTTCCTCTACCCGCTGCTCCCCCACCTCGACCGGCTGGACGACAGCCACCGAGGGGTCTTCGACGTCGTCTTCGGCAGGAGCGAGGGCCCGCCACCCTCGGTCATGACCCTCGGCATCGCCGTCCTCGACCTGTTCTCCCTCGCGGCGTCACAGGAACCCCTCCTGCTGGTGCTCGACGACGGCCAGTGGCTCGACACCTCCAGCACCGAGGTGTGCGGATTCGTCGGACGGCGGCTCACCGGCAGCTCGGTGAAGCTCGCCGTCGGCCTGCGCTCCGACGTGCCCTCGGGCTTCGACACGGCCGCGCTGCCGCAGCTGCCGGTGACGACCCTGTCCGAGAAGGCCTCCGAGCAGCTCCTGGACCTGCACCACCCGGGGCTGGATCCCGGGGTCCGCCGTCTGGTCCTGGACGAGGCGCTGGGCAACCCGCTGGCGCTGCTCGAACTGCCGCCCCATGTGCTGCGCAGCGGCCGGACCGCGGGCGACCGGGACGAGACGGTCGGCTACAGCGGTGTCCCGCTGCCCCTGCGCCTGCGGCACGTCTACGACGCCCGCATCCAGGCCCTCGGCGACGCCGTACGCGCGGAACTGCTGCGCGGCGCCCTGGACGGCGTGGGAGCGGGCACGGCCGGAGGGCGTACGCGCGGGACGCGCTACCGCATGAGGGACGCCGACGAGGCAGCGGCCTGCGGGCTGCTGGACATCGACCCGCTCAGCGGCGAGTTCGTCTTCCGGCACCCCCTGGTGCGCTCGACGGTCGTCCAGACGGCGACCCCGAACGAGCGGCGAGCGGCCCACGCGGTGCTCGCGCACGTGCACCGCGACGACGTGGAACGGCGTGCCATGCACCTGGCGGCCTCGACGGTCGACCCGGACGAGGAGGTGGCGGCCGCGCTGGAGGCGGCGGCCGACTCAGCGACCCGGCGGGGCGGCTCCCAGGCCGCCGTGGCCTGGCTGACCCGGGCCGCTGAGCTGAGCGAGGGCCGCGAGGAACGGTCCCGGCGACTGGGCAGCGCGGCGTTCATCGCCGGTCACGCCGGCCTGCTGGACCGGGCCCAGCAGCTGGTCGGCTCCGACACCGCGTCCGGTGGGGACGACTCCGCGGCCTCGGTGGTCGCGTCGGCCTACGGCGCCCTGTACGAGGACGGGGACGTCCGCTCCTCGCACCACCGGGTCCTGGCGGCGATCGAGGGCGTCCGGGACGGCGGCGTGACAGCGCCGGACGAGGTGCTCACCCGGCTGGTGAACCTGCTGCTCGCGATCGACCAGTACGCGAGCGACGAGACGTGCTGGGAACGGACGCACGAGCTCCTCGGCTCCCTGGGCGACCTGGTGTCCCCCCTCTCCCGCGTCTACGAGAACGCGTGGGGGGACGTGGTCCGGCGCGGTGCCGGTGTGGCGGAGCGGGTGGAACGCGCCTTCGCCGACCTGCGCGCACTCGAACCGTGGGACGTCAGCCGGCTGTCGGTCGCCGCGTACCACGTGGACACCCTCAGCCGGTACCGGCCGCACCTCCAGCGCATCGTCGACCGCGAGGTGGAGACGGGGGCCACGGCGTCCGGCATGATCATGCTGCACCTGATCATGCTGGACCAGATGGCGGTCGGCGAGTGGGACGAGGCCGAGCGCACCGGCCTGCGTAGCCTGGAACTGGCGTCATCGCGCCACCACGCCCTGTTCGCCCATCACACGCGGGCGTATCTGGGTCTGCTCGCGGCGATGCGCGGTGACGTGGAACGGGCACGCGAGCTCCAGGCCGCCGTCGACGCCTGGGCCCGCCCCCGCGGCGTCGGCTTCCTCACCCAGATCGCCGACGCCATCGGCACCACCGCCGCCCTCAGCGAAGGCGACTACGAAGCCGCCTACCTCCACGCCATCGGCATCACACCCCCCGGCACCTTCACCCCCTACGCCCACCAAGCCCCCCGCACCCTCCTCGACCTCGTCGAAGCAGCCCTGCACACCGGCCGCACCGACCAAGCCCGCACCCACGCCCTCGCCGCCCACCACGCACACCTCCCCGACATCTCACCCCGCCTCGCCCTCATCACCCACGGCGCCCTCGCCATGACCACCACCGACCCCACCGAAGCCGACCACCACTACCACCACGCCGAAACCCACCCCGCCGCCCCCACCTTCCCCTTCGAACTCGCCCGCATCCGCCTCGCCCACGGCATCCACCTCCGCCACACCCGGGGACGCAAGGCGGCGCGGTTGTCGCTGACCCTGGCCGCGGAGACCTTCGAACGGCTCGGCGCACCCACCTGGACCGAACGGGCACGGGCGGAACTGCGCGCCACCGGTGCGGCCACCGTCGCCTCACCGGCACACCTCGCCGAGCTGACATGGCAGGAACGCCGTATCGCCGACCTCGCCGCCGGCGGCCTGACCAACAAGGAGATCGGCCAGCGGATGCACCTGTCACCGCGCACGGTCAGCTCCCACCTCTACCGGGTCTTCCCCAAACTCGGCATCACCTCCCGCGCCGCCCTGCGCGACGCCCTCGGCAGCATGCCCGACAGCCAGGACGTGTGAGGGTGAGGTGTGACCGTGCGGCCCGCCGGCACGGCACGGGTGCGTCCGGCCCGCCGGTGGCGCCGCGCTCAGCCCTCCGTGGGATGGCCGCGAATGCCGTACCCGTCCAGCCAGCCGAGCACGTAATCGGCGACGAAGCGCCATCCGCTGTCGATGACCAGCGAGTGGCCCCGGTCCGCGAACTGCTTCAGGTCGGTCACGGCGGTGGTGTCGCCGTACTGCTTGTACACCGCGCGGGTGGCCGCGTCCGGTACGAGCCTGTCCTCCTGCCCGGAGATCAGCAGCAGGGGGCCCCGGTCCGGGTTGGCCACGTCCGCCACGGCGCGCGGGCTGCGGGGTGCACCCGTACACCCGATGTCGCCGAGCAGGCGACGTGGCGCCGGCACCGCGTAGCGGTCGAAGAGCCGGTCGGACTCCTCCGCCTTCACCGTGTTGGCGAAGACGCGGTGGAACTGCTCCGCCGACAGGGACACCAGCTGCCCGGCGGGATCGTGTTCGGCGGCGTACGCCAGCCGGGCGGAGGACCCGGGCGGCGGTACGTCGTCGACCAGGACGCCGTTGATCGGGGCGGGGGCGATGGCCACCGCGGCACGGCCGACGTCGGCGGTGATGAGGTGCTGTGCGATGAGGCCGCCGACCGAGTGTCCGACGATCACCGGCGCGGTCTCGAAGGACCGCACGATCCCGGCGTAGTGGTCGGTCAGCGCGTCCAGACCGACGCTGCCGAGCAGCTCCGGGGACTTGCGCAGGTCCGGGACGGCCGCGGCCTCCCCCGGCCATCCGGGCGCGAGCGCGAGGAAACCCCGGCTGGCGAAGCGTTCCGCCCACGACTCCCAGGAGAGCGCGTGCAGCCACGCGCCATGGATGAAGACGACGGGAGTACGTTCCACGGCTGGCTCCTCCGAGCATGACGACCATCCGGCACCGGAACACCGGCGACTGTTTCAGCATCGTTCAGGCACGGATCAAGGGCGACAGTCGAATGACTTAATGTTCGCGGCCGTGGCACGCGGGCCCGGACCGGTCCCCCGGCCCGATCCCCGGACAGGGCGCCGAAAGACGGAGACCGGTCCGCTTGGCGGGCGGCCGTCACGGCGTTCACCGTCACCGCGGTGCGTGTTCGACGGTCAAGTTACTTATGTACGGCGATCCCGCGACGGCGAGAGTGGGTAGGGCCAGCCTCCGCCCCAGGGAAGGATCTACCCGTCATGAGCGGCTACCAGCCAGGTGTACAGGCCAGCCGGACAGCACCGCACGGTCGTCCTCAGCTGAGCTTGGACATCGAGCGCGTGCTGGACGTCTCCGTCCGGCAGGCGATCAGGGCCGAGTTCAGCTACGACCCGGAGCGCCCCTTGATCGTGTGCGTGGAGTTCCTCATCGCAGGCGGCCCGCGCGTCCTGTGGCGGATCGGCCGCGACCTCCTCCACCAGGGGCTGTACTCGATGAGCGGCTTCGGGGACGTCCAGGTCTGGCCGACGAACCTGGAGGAGCGGGCCACGGCGCGGCTCCAGCTCGCCTCCGGTGACATGGCCGCGCTGTTCGAACTGCCGGTGCCGCCGCTCGCGGAGTGGCTGGAGCACACCTACCAGCTCGTTCCCGCCGGTGACGAGCTGGCCGGGATGGACTGGGACATGACGGCGGCGGACCTGCTCGACGGCCGGGAGGCCGCATCCGACTGATCACGCGGGACGCTCCCGGCCCGCGGGACGTCGGGCGGCGACGAGGACGGGGCCGCCCGGAACCGTGGGGAACGTCCTCGGTTCCTCCAGCCCGAGGGCGGCGAGTTCCTCGCCCATGCGCACCGTGTCGAAGGAGTTGCCGCCGCCACGCGTCGCGGTCCACCGGCCGACCGAGCGGCGCAGCGCGTCGTCGGCGGCGGGGTTGGTCCCCGCCACCAGCCACGCGCCCGGCACCAGAGCCGCGGCCAGGCGCGGGAGAGCGGCCCGCAGCGCCTCCTCCGAGAGGAAGGGCGCGGGCAGCCAGATCAGCTCGTAGCGCTCCTTCTCCGACAGCTCCGCCGCGTCCTGACGGCGCAGGCTGACCCGGGCGGCGACGGCCGGATCCGCCGCGGCGAGTTCCGCTCCCGCCAGGTCCAGCGCCCGCTCCAGGACGTCGATCCCCTCCACCCGTGCCGCGGGGAAGCCGGCGGCCAGCACTGCGGCCAGCGCGCCGACACCGGTGCCCACGTCGAGGATGCGGCTGCCCTCCGCCTGAAGCCGCTCGGCGCACCCCGGCAGTTCCGGCACGACCTTCCCGGCGAGCGCACGGCCGGTCGCGGCGGAGGCCCGCCCCTGGCCGAGGAGCACCTCGTCGTCCTGGGCGCCCCAGCCCGGCCCCGCGGAGTCCTCCGCGTCCGAGGCGGCGGCCGAGACGGCCTGGCGCAGCGAGCTGAGCTTCGCCTCCACCGCGCTGCGCGCCGTCAGGGCGTCCGCCTGGAGGAGCGAGGGGTGAACGGCGAAACCGCCGGCGTCCCTGCGGACCAGGCCGACGCTCTCCAGGACCGCCGTACGCCGCGGGTCGCCCGCGAGCACGTCCCGCAAGGGCTGCGACAGCGCCTGCCGCTGGGTGCTCACCACGGCGGCCATCGCCCAAGCGGCCGCCTCCAGGGTGGCCACCGGGTCCTCGCCGAACGGCAGGGCGCCGGCCGGGGCAGGGCCGGTGTTCTCTGGCGATGCGGACACGGAAGCCTCCGGAGAGCGCTGTTCTACGACACATGTCCCTTCCTGCTGGACACACACATGCTGCCACACACGGAAACACATGCGGAACAGCGCCGGGTGTGTTCCGCTCCGTTCGCGGAGCCGTTCCGCTCCGTTTCCGTGGAGTCGTTCCGCCGCGCTTCCGCGAAACCCGCGCGGTCGGCCTGCTGTGTGACCATCCACACCTTCTTCACCGGCCGTTGCGCTGCGGCCCCGAGCACGGCAGAGTGCTTCGCTGCCGCATGCGCCGGACAGGACATGTGCGTGCGCGGCGACTCGGCGTCACGGACGAACCGGAAGGAACACGCGTGAGCACGATCTCGGTCCGCGGATTAGCGGTGGCCACGGCCACCACGGTCACCGCTGTCGGAAGCGTCGTCGGCATCGCCTCGGGCAGCACCGCGCAGGCCAATGATGCCGGGGCGACGGCGGCGGACGCGACGCTCCTCATGGACATCCCCGCGGGCGGACAGGCGCAGGTGCAGACCGCGTCCCTGGCTCAGCAGGCCGACGCGCAGGCCATCGCCGCGGACGTGAGCGCCAGGAAGGACGCCGAGGAAGCGGCCCGCAAGGCCGCCGCCGAGACCGCGATCGCCAAGAAGGAGCTCGCCGAGAAGGCGGCCAAGGAGGCCAAAGAGGCGAAGGAGGCGAAGGAGCGCACCGAGGAGAAGGCCGCGGCCAGCCGTGGGACCGACGTCCGCGATTCCTCCAGCTTCCCGGCCCAGGGCAGCTACACCGTCGCGCAGATCCAGGCGATGGCGCGCCAGATGGTGGCGAGCGGCCAGTTCCAGTGCTTCAGCAACATCGTGACCCGCGAGTCCGGCTGGAACTACCGCGCGGTGAACGCCTCCTCCGGTGCCTACGGTCTCTTCCAGGCCCTGCCCGGCTCCAAGATGTCCTCCGTGGGCGCCGACTGGCAGACCAACCCGGCCACCCAGATCAAGTGGGGCCTGAACTACATGAACAGCTCCTACGGCAGCCCCTGCCAGGCCTGGGCGTTCTGGCAGGCCAACCACTGGTACTGAGGCCCCTCGGTCGAGCGGGACGGCACCCCGCGTGCGTCCGCCCCCGGGGGCGGACGCACGTGAACTCCGTGCGACCACCGCTCGTTTCCCGTAACGGAGGAATCCCGGCCCGCGCCCGGCCGGGGAGCCCTGCCTCAGGGAGTGGACGTCGCTATGGCCACGGAACCGGACTGGGACCTGGGCGTCTTCGCTCCCGGCTTCTTCGGGGCGATCGTGCGCGGGTCGACCGCTTCTCCCGGCGCGCCCTCGCGGTACAGGCCGTCGGGCAGGCTGTCGCGGTCGTGGGGCAGCAGGAAGAACACCCGGCGCTTGTACAGGCCGCTGTCCGGGTCCGGGGAGGCGTCCTCGTCCAGCAGCGCGTACCCGACCATGCGGCCGTCGCGCGCGTACGGCGGCTTGGTGTTGCGCCGCCTGGTCTTGTCCAGCGCCTGACGGACGTAGTCGAGCCGTTCGAGGTTCTCCAGCCACACCACCTCGGCCTCGTGGATGAGGTCGCTCTCGGTCAACAGCGAACTCATGGCTGCAGCCTCTCCTTCGTCGGCGTGCTCCCCGGCCATGGGACATGGCCGGGCATCTGTCCGTGTCGCACCGGCCCGCCCTTCCCCGGGGGACGGGCCGCTTCTCGGGGGCTCACCGCACCCGGGGCCCGCTCACCATCGTAGAGCGCACTCCGACGACCGTGTAGGCCACGTGGTGGAGAGAGCAGACAAACGGAGGCCGTCATGAGTGCTCCAATAGGGCGATGCCAGGATAATATTTCCGGCCATTTGACTTGATCATGTCGGCGGGCGAGGCCACACCCACCTCCTGGCGGACGCGGTTGGCGAAGGCCCGGGGCGTCGCGGGCCGGATCCCCTCGCCGGCGTTGCACCACGAGCTGTACTCCGAGTAGAGGAGCCCCTGCTCCACCCTCAGGTCCTTCCCCTCGCCGTCACGCGTGCAGCATTCGGCGAGGAAACGGCCGATGTGGTCCTCGGTGGTGGCGTAGGCCGTCGTGGCGATACGGACCCTGTCAGGGCCTTCCAGCGGGTCCCTGGTGCGCAGGTAACGCTGTGCCCCCTCGATGAGCCAGTGGAGGATTCCCGGCCCCTCGTCACGGACCAGCTCGAAGGCGAGGTTGTCGATCCTGCGGTGCGCCGGAACCGTCCGGGTGAAGGGCAGCAGCCGGATGCGCCGCCAGAACGCGAAGCCGCCCGTGGACACCTCCGGACGGTGGTTGCCCAGCAGCCACAGGTGGTGCGTGGGGGTGAACGAGAAGTAGTCCTGCCGCATGCGGCGGGCCTTGATCTTGTCACCGCCCGTCAGCAGGCGGACGCGCGCCTCGTCGAACTTGTCGTTCGGCTTCAGCTCGCTGCACACCACCAGGCGGCGCCCGTGCAGTTCGGTCAGCTCGGTGGAGTGCTCCGAGAAGGCCCCCCGGTCCATCAGGAAGCCCGGCGGAGCCGCGTCCGCGTAGTCGCCGAGGATCTGGATCATGATGTCGAGCAGCACCGACTTGCCGTTCTTGCCCTCACCGTGCAGGAAGGGCAGCACCTGCGCGCCCACGTCGCCGGTGATGGAGTAGCCGAGCAGCAGGTGCAGGAAGTCGATCATCTCCCGGCCCTCGTCGTCCTCGCCGAAGGTGTCGGCGAGGAAGCGGTGCCAGCGAGGGGTCTCCATGGCCTGCGGGGCGACGCTGGTGGCACGGGAGTGGAAGTCACGGGTGGGGTCGGGCTTGCGCAGGTGCCCGCTGTGCAGGTCGACCACTCCGACGGGGGTGCACAGGGCGTACGGGTCCCCGTCCAGCCTGTCGGGGGAGACGGAGATGTCCGGTGAGGCCTTCGCCTGGGTGAGGAGCGCCTTCAGGCCGGTGGTGGACAGCGTGCGCCGCTTGTGGTTCGCCAGTTCCCGGTCGCTGAAGACCCCCCGCGGGTCGGTGGCCGGCATGTCCTCCGCCATCTCGCCCGCGGCCCACAGCGCGGCCTTCTCCCCTCCCCCGCGCTTCCACCGGTAGCCGTCCCAGGCGAACCAGCCCAGTCCCTCCACATGCCGGAACTGATCGCGGTGCATCTGCACGAACAGACGGGCGTTTCCCCGGTCCGAAAGGGAAGGAGGCAACGGGGGGGCCGACGAGGCGGCTCCGCCGCCGAACGACGCCACGGGGGCGTTGACGAAGCCCTGCGCGGGCAGACGTGCGGGCGCGGCCACCACTTCCACCGTCTCCAGGTCGAGCATCTGCTGAGCGGCGGCCTGCGGATCGAAACGCGGTGAGCCTTCGGCGCTGCTGCTCATGGACGTCCTTTGAGGTGAAGAGGGCGGACGGACCCTACGGCAAGGGCGTCGTCGACGATCTTTTCATTCCTGGTCTGCTGCCACGGCCGGGCGTAGGAAGCGACACGGACAAGTCGGTCACGAATGGTGGCGTGGTCGAGATGGCCCGCGCCGACCAGGCCGCCGGCCGTGTAGGCGGCGCGGTTGAGCTTCTCGGTGAACCCTGTCCCCTCGGGGGCGGCGGCGCACTCCGCGACACTGGCGATCAGGGGGTCGAGCAGCCGCTCCGCGGAGGCGGGGCTGCGCTGCGACCGCGCCCCCGGGGCGGGGACGGCGTCCACGGCGGCCGCAGCCGGGCGCTCCGACCCGAGCACGTGTCCTGTGCGGCGCAACTCGCGCTGGAGCCAGTCCGGGAGCACGGCCGGACGGCGGGCCGTTCCCTGCGCACGGTAGACACCCTGCGGCGTGCGGGTGCCGGGGGCGACGATGTAGCCGCCCTCGGCACGTACGTCGACCTGCCAGGCGAGCGCGGTGTGGCGGGCGGACCCGGTCGAACACCTGTACCGCGTCGACGTGTCCGGATTGCGGTACCAGACGTGCAGACCACCTGAGGGAGTACGTACGCGCAATGTGTTCTCGTCCTCGGCAGGGGAGGTTTCACCCCGGTAGGCGGCCAGGAGAGCCAGCGTGTCGAAACCTGAGGCCAGCCCGGCGAGCTGCACCTGGTCGGGGATCGGGATGCCGGGGAGGAGCCGTCCCCGGTCCGGCACGGGGGCCTGGTGGGCATCGATGTCAATCACGACGAGGCCGGCGGGACCGCAGGCGACTCCGACACCAGCGGCGGGCGTGTCGGCCCACCAGCGTTCGATGAGACCGGGATCCCTGGTGGCGGCGTGGAAGCCGTGACAAGGCCGTCCTGCGGGCAGACAGGGGCACGCCGACGGTTCGTGCCGGCGGCCCGAGCAGGCGGGGCAGTTCCCCACAGGAGTCTTGCGTCCCGGTGTCAGCGGGTGAACCGGCCAGCCCTGGGCCGCACACCACCGCGCGACCGCTCGCGGCGACCCGTGCGCAACTCCGGCTGCACTACGGCTGCTCTCGTCTTCGCGGCGCACGGGAATCGTCCTCGTCACTTCTGTCTGCCCGATCACTTCACACACCTGGCGTGGGACGTTGCCCGCACCAGGGACCGAAGGGACTCTGATGCCAAACGAGTGTAAGGCCCGCTTACTGAAAAGGGAGTGTCTGTCTGACCCGCGTGCCGTTCTATCAGTTTCGTGGGTCCCTTGGGTCCCTGGCTAGGTGCTCCACTCCCACCCTAGGGGCTGAAGGGACTGAACAGCACGGTGAACTTCGCCAGCGTTTCGGGGAGGAACCGGGCGAGGGGCGCCCCGCTGAGGCGGGCGAGGGGCCAAAGGGTCCAGGGACCAACGGCCAGGGGCTGGAAAAACGGACGATCCCTGCCCGGGCTGGGAGCATCACCGCAGGTCAGAGCCTTGAGCCCGATCAGGGCAGGGACCGTAGGGACTGAACGTCGCCATTATGAGCTGTACTTGAGTGTTGTGTTGTATGCGCGCGCGTGTACGAATACATCTCTTCTCTACGTCATAATTGCGCTTTTCAGTCCCTACAGTCCCTCTCAGACCCTGTATCAGCGCTCTGACCTGCGAAAACGTCAGGGACGGAAGCCCAGGGACCAAAGCAACAGCAGTCCCTCCCGCCCCTGTGGTCAGGCCCTGCGGCCGCTCCAGGCCCTGGTGGGTCCAGGTCTGCCCTGCCCTGCCGCCCCTGTGAACTTCTTGGGTCCCTCCGCCCCTTGGGTCCCTTGCGCTGTCCCGGAGCGGGAGTCCCTGGCGCCTCCGCCCCGGGCGAGCCGCCGCGGCAGGGACTGAACCTTTCCGGTCCCTGCCGCCGTTCACCTTGAGAAGGCGCAACGTTTCTCTTCAGTCCCTGGGCAAGCCGTGGCGGGCGGCCTCTTCAGGGCCCTGACGGTCTTCAGCCCTCTAGGCGAGGCTCAGCCCCTCTTTAACAGGTTTTTACTGACAGGGCGTATTTGTCAACCACCTGGAAGCTGTGTGTCGCGGGCCCGCGCGGCTAGGAGGTGCTGTCCCCCGCCAGTGATGAGCCCCGCCTGAGGGACTGGCGGCCTGACTGCACAGGGCTGGAGGGACCGGACGTTGTTGCATTACGCGGCACAGGCCCAGCCTCCAGCGGCTGTCGGACTGTGCTTGGGTTCCGTACGGGTGTGCCAAGGAGGTGCTCGGCCTTGCGCTCATAGCGACGGTGCAGTTCTTCACGTAGCGGCGAGCGGCTCCGCTCCGGTCGAGGACTACCCGGTGCAGCGCGATGTCTCGTCTCGTCGCTCCTGGCGGCTGCGCAGGCCTGTGCCGTGTGGCCGGCCTCGTCTTTCGGCGATAGGTGGTGCTTGCTGTCAGGCCGTGCCCGGACGCCCGGGCTGGGCACGCTTTTGGCTCTGGTGGCCGTCCGCCCGTAGGAGGAGTCGACCACCGCCCTCGACCGGGCACCAGATACAGCTGGTCCCCACGCCGGCTTCTCCCGCGCATCCCCTGCCGGTCCGCCCCCCGAGGTCGGCCCGGACACAGCTTCAGCCCCGGCAACGCGAACGGCCCCCAGCCCAGGCTCGGTCATCCACTCGGACCGCTTCGGCAGGGTGAGGATGGCCTCGCATTCGGGGGCAGGCGCCCGTCGAACCTCGGGAAGAGGAGACAAGGGAGGGAGACGTGAGGGCGCCGGATCAGGTGCGGAGCTATTACGTCGTAATAGCTCCGCACCTGATGGCTACTCCTCCCCCGTCAGCGTCTTCGCGCCCGTCTCTTGTTGTTCATGATCTGGCGGATGGGGTCACCGGGTCCGGCGGCATCGACGTCTGACTCGGCCTGGGCGTCGGCGAGGGAACACGATGCCACCGCCGTTCCCTCTCGGCCGGGAAGAAGCTCAAGGCCAAGCACGGGTCGGTGCCGGTCGTGCCCGGACGCGGCCCGGGCGATGCCTCCACGCTGCGGGCGATCGACGGCGAGGACGAGACGATCGCCGAACCGGCTGCACGGCCTACTGTTGCGGATCCCTCCGTCGCCTCGCCGAAGCAGGTGCCGGGGTCGCGTTTACAGCCCCCGGCCGTCCCCTTGCTGTTGGAACGGTTCGACTCTCTGGTCCAGAGACGGCGACGGGTCACGCGCTGCTGGAGCCGAAGCCGTGGAGGACGTCCCGAGCCTGGCCAGTTCCTGGCCGCTGTCCTCGACCAACGGAACCTGCTGGCCGGGCGGATCGACGAACTGCCTGAGAACCTCCCTCGTTCGAAAGCCCTGACGTCGACGCCGAGAGTCGGTGTGGCCACCTCGCCGCCTATGCCGCTCTCGCCCCAATCGCCCAAGGGCAGCCACAGAGGAGCACGACTCGATCGGCCTCGGCGTCGAAGCCGAGCACGGGATGGCCGTAGCCGCCCTCCGGTTTCATCAGCACGGGCTTGCCCAGCCGCTGCTCGCTCTCCCGAAGGAAGCCGTCGCTCCTGGCCCTGCAACTCCCGCAGGTCGACGTCGAAGCCGACTTCATCGTCAGCATGGAAGCGGAAGATCGCCTGCACATCGTCGGTCGGCCAGACCCGCAGGTTCGGACACTCGGCATCCACCGGACGAGACAGCCCCCGCACATCCGGCTGCGGTGGTATGGCCAGCACAGTCGTAGGACTTGTGGTCGCGGTCTGCCCGTGACACGAGAAGGGCGGGGCCGTAGGGGTTAGGCGAGTTGTGACGCTTGCCTGGGCCCGTGCGGCCTGTTCCCCTCCTGTCCTGTCCGGGGTCTCCTGTGCACACTTCGGCGAGTTGCTCGAAGAACTTGCTCCGCGTTGGGAGGCTGCGCGTGAGTCGGCGCTGCGCCTGCGACTCGTTTGCCGCAGGCGGCGCTCGCCGAGCTGTACGTGGTGGACCGCTCCACCCGCCTGTTCGCCTACGCCGACGCCGAGGCCTCCCGTGGGCTGGCCAACGAGTTCCCTGCCCAGGTCGACGCCCCACCGAAGAAGCCTAAGGACGGCGCCCGACTGGGCGAGCACCACGCCTGCCGCGAGCGACGTCATCAGCAGTCCGCGGCACGGATCCATGCCGAACGCACCAGCGCCGAGTACAAGCAGTGGCGGCCCCTGCAGTGGTTCACCGGCGGCCGCGAGACCTCCACGGAGACCCACCTCGTCATCGCCGGACTGGTCGCAGACCGCTCCGCCCGCAGGCCCACGTGACGCAAGCCCGGCACCGAACTTGTGCTCGCCCGGCAGGCCGCCTGCTGATCACGAGCATGCCCCGACCTCAATCGCTCCCAAGATCGTTGGTCCCGGGCGGACCGCTAGAGCTATTACGCCGTAATAGCTCCGCGCCTGATGCCCCCTCCTCCCCCTCGCCAGCTTGGGCTCACCAGGTCCGGCGGCATCTACGAGCTGCTGAGGAGACCTGAACACCGGCGCCCTCCGAGCCGGAAGGGCTCTCCGCAACGTGGAGGTGGCCGCTCGGTGTCGAGGCCAGGCCGGAAGGCCGGATGAGAGCGTGATGGTGCGGCCTGCGTGTGATCGACACCAGCGGCCTCGAGGTCTTCCTCGGCCTGGACGTCGGCGAGGGCGAACACTACGCCACCGCCGTGCCGGCTGGCGTTCGCGAGGGACATGGCCGCTCAGTCGACGCGGGTGCAGGGTCTTCGAGGTCTGCGAGGCGTACGACTTGATCGGTCTCGGTATCGAAGCCGAGCACTGGATAGCCACAGCGCCCTCCGGTTCCATCAGCGCGGGGGGCTTCACCAGTCGTCGTCTGATCTCCCGTAGGGCATTCGTCCCCGCCGAACGGGACAGCGCGTCCGGCAACAAGCCCGTCAAGTCCGGGTCGACGAGGGAACCCACGTCATCCCACAGCAGGTCAGCCACCCCTCCACGCTGTCCGGGGCACCGATATCGAAAACGATTCACAGACTGTGAAACGATGGTTGGGCGGGGCAGTATGTGCGCATGAAGAAGCGCGTGCGAAGTGCGAGTCGCCCCACAAAACCGCTGGTCAAGCCACCTATGCGGGTCGGCTCCCTCGATGCTCCGGCCGTCGTCGGTGAACTACGCAAGATGCACGAGGACGCAGAAGACCCAGACGTGGAGCGCATGCCTGCCGATGACGAACTGTTCGGTGCGCTCGTGTATGCCGAGAAACACGTGCAGGCGTTGCGGGGACAGCCACCTGAAGTGCAGCGTGCCGCGGCGCTGAAGCGCGTGCAGCTCTGGGAGTACCTTCGTGAGCAGACCGAGATCCACCAGGCGCGAGCAGTGGACGACGCCCGTCGAGCGGGAGCCCAGTGGATCGAGTTGGCTCCCGCCTTGGCTGTCGGCGCACCGAACGCCGCTTACAACAAGGCGAAGCGACTGAAGGCCGTCCAGCTCATCGACGGAACGCCTCACGCCCAGCCCGTACGTCGGACGCCTGAGGCGGTCCTCGATGCTGAGCGGCGGATCGCCTTGGAGAAGGCTGCCGAGCGTCGCGCCCAGGAGGCGGCGCAGCGGCGGCATGAGCTGTTGGTCCCGGTGGCCACCCGTCTGTTGGAGCAACGCCTGTCCTTGCAGTGCGACGAGGACGCCGACTACTGGTTGGAGGAGATCGAGGCGGTACTCCCCCGCTGCCAGACTCCGCTGCAGATGGTGAGCCTCAACCGCTACCTGGACGCGGCCCTGCGGGCTCTGGCCAAGGTGGAGAAGCGGACGGGCCGTTCACCGGCATTGACCGAGGAGGCCCGGCTGGCTCTGGTCGCTGCTGTGGAACTACAGAAAGGATCGGGGACCAGTCACGAACCCGACTCCCCCGGTGCCGTGGCGCATCGCGCGTGAGTGTCGTTTCGTTCAGGGTCTCCGGCTATTACGCCGTAATAGTTGGAGACCCCCGAAGCCGAGCACGCCGACGCGGCGCTTAGTACTCCAGCCGTAGATCGTGATCTCGGTGGTGAGGGGCGCCGGGGCAGCAGGTGGCCAGCGTCGATCATCTCGCCCGAGATCGCCCACGCCGTCGCGGGCGTCGGGTCCTTCTTCGTCTACCCGAGTTCACCGGGACGGAGGGCATCCCTTATCTCGCTGAGCTTCACGGGGGGGCAGGACGGCTGCCCGCTCTATCAGGTCGTCCCGGGACACAGTGGTCAGCCACGTGCACGGGGTGAAGTCTGGACGCGGGAACGCGAGCCGCAGCACGCCTTCGAAGACGTGCGGGCCCACGTGGTGGAGTATCTGCGGGACGACCAGGCGGTTCTGGTGGTCGACGAGACCGGCGACGTGAAGTAGGGCACCGACACCGTCGGTGTCCAGCGCCAGTACACCGGCACCGCGGGCAGGATCGAGAACGCGCAGGTCGCCGTCTATCTCGTCTACGCCGGCCGCCTCGGACACGCCGCGGTAGACCGGGAGCTGTACGTTCCGCGTACCTGGACCTCGGACCCCGACCGCTGCCGGGCCGCCGGACTCGGTGACAAGACCGAATCCGCGACCAAACCGCAGCTTGCCGCCCGCACGGTCACCCGATTCCTGGACGCCGGCCACCGGGCCGCCTGGGTCGCGGGAGACGAGGTCTACGGCGGCAACCCGACGCTACGCGCCGCGCTGGAAGAACGCGGCACCGGCTACGTCCTCGCGGTGGCCAGCTCGCACGAAGTCACCTCAGGCGCCCGGAAGTTCCGCGCGGACACGCTGGCCAGGAAGGTGCCCAAGAGGGCGTGGCAGAAGCTGTCCGCAGGGAGCGGAGCCAAGGGCCACCGCTTCTACGACTGGGCCGTCATCGACCTCACCGACCTCCGTCCCGGGAGCCGGCAGTTGCTGATCCGCCGCCGCAACCGCAGTACCGGCGAACTCGCGTACTACCGCTGCTACTCGCGGGCCGCCGCAGTGCCGCTAACCACCCTGATGCACATCGTTGGATCAAGGTGGCGGGTCGAGGAGTTTTTCCAGTCCGGCAAGGGCCTGGCGGCCTTGGACGAGCACCAGGTCCTGCCGCTACCCGTCCTGGTCCCGCTGGGTCACCCGGGCCATGCTCGCGCACGCCTTCCTCGCCGCCGTCCGTGCGAACGAACCCGACCGCGATCCCGCACCAGACGCCCTCATACCGCTCACCTGCAACGAGATCCAACGGCTGTTCATCATGCTCGTCATCCGGCCCGCCTTTGACCCGGTCCACCGGCTCGACTGGTCCGACTGGCGACGTCGCCACCAGGCCCGATCCCAGACCAGCCGCTACCGGCGGCAAGCCGCTCGAACGTGAAGATCACGATTTACGGCTGGAGTATCAGCTGGGTCCTGCTGGCGATGCCTGGGCCCCGGATCAAGCCTCACGCCGACTGCGGGGCTGTTCCGACGCAGGGTACGGATCCGCCTGAGCACAGCACCTCTCGCTGAGCCTTGTGATGCTGTGGGTCCCTCGACGGTGGACCAGAGCCGCTCAGGCCCCAAGCACCACGTGATCGTGGACCGCCACGGCACCCCAAGAAGGGCGATGAATCTTTGGAGGCCACGCGGAGTCTCGGCCAGCTTGGCAGCCATCGCGCATGGCCCGGACCTGATCGAGGTCAACCGTCCGCCACCATCGAGGTCGTGGGCTGGTCGCAGCTCGGACGGTTCGACGCGTGTCGCGTTCCGGCAGGGCTCCACGCCGTACATCTGCCGTCGACCTATTACGGCGTAATAGCTTCGCCCCGCATGACGGGGCCCGAAGTTCGGCTTCGCGGAGGCCATCGTCGCTCGTTGAAGCGAGCCACGATGGCCGTGCGGCCGGTCTCACCCGGCGCGGGCCTGTGCCGCTGGGTCGCCTTCAAAGGGGGGGCGGCGAGGTGCAGTCCCAGCGAAGTGCAGTCCTTTGAGCTCAGCCCGCCCTCGGTATCGGCTCGGCTAACGTCTGGCTGATCCCTCCGCCGCCCTCCTAGGTGTCAGGTGTTCTTGGTATAGGCCCAGGCGTTGTCGGTCGGGACCCGTTCGACGGTGATGCCGTGGGCGGTGAACCAGGCCGCGCTCCGCGTGAGGAAGCCGGCGCAAGTGGCGGCGGTCTCGTCGGGCAGGTCTTCGGTGTGGGCCGGGCGGCTGTGGTCGTCCAGGACGGTGTGCAGGTAGGCGTATCCGGCGCCGTTGCGGCGGTCCTTGTCCGGGCTGCCGGCTGCGCGGCTGAGGACCTTGTGGCCGCCGCCGTCGGGGATGCGGCCGAGTTTCTTGACGTTGATGTGGATCGGTTCGCCGGTGGCCCGGTCGCAGGCGGCCAGGACGGGCAGGCGGTTCCGGACGAGGATGCGTGGGCGGTCGAAGCGGCGATACCGGCACGGGCGGCCAGCCGCACCGGACCGATCCGGTGCTCGCATCGCAGCCGGACGACCTGTTCTTCCACGGCGGCCGGGGTCTGCCGCGGCGATCGAAGCGTCCGGGACAGCACACGGGCTCTAGGTTGGCTGACATGAGTGTGTGGGTGGAGTTGTCGATATGCCGGACCGGCCGAGCTGAAGGCTGCGGTCCGTCCTGGTGACGGTGGCCGTCGGATCGGCTCGGCGGTTGCCTTCGATAGCTGGACCACTGAGCAGTCGGCAGTGGAGCTGACCGAACCGTCCACCCACGTGGTCGGCGCGGACGGTGTGCTCCGGCTGGCGCCGCGGTTGGCGGGGAGCTTGTCGTAGCGTGTGACGACAGCGCGGTTTCTCTTGAGGCGGTTGATGCGACACTCGACCGTGTGGCGTCCGCGGTAGTGGGCCGGGTCGAAGGGCGGCGGCCAGCTGCCGGGGGAGCCGAGCTACTGGCGTTTTCGTGTCTGGTCGGCCTTGTCTCCTTGGCAGCCCGGACCCGATCAGGGCGGACGCTTGGGCGGCCCGGCCAGATCAAAGGCGCGCGAACCTTCGCCAGTACAGGCGCATGCACCCGTCGTACGAGCGACCCACCCATGATCACGAGGCTCGATGAACACGCCGCCTGGTGGTCAGGCTCCGCTTCCGTCCGGCCCGCCTGCGGTGGCGGACGGACAGGCCGGTGACCAGTAGCCGTCATCAGCGATCACGGCCGGGCGGATGCCGCCACCAGGCGGGTGTCGGCGGCGACGATGACCTGCACACGCGCCGAGAATCGGTAGTTGCGTGAGGAGGCTGCGACCTTACGGTCACCGGCCGGCGGTGGCAGGTGAGCAGCCGATGAGTGGCGCCTGCTGCCGGATGGTGAGGTTCACGCGGTAGTACACCGCGACCAGCAGCACTTGCGCGGCCAGGCAGCTCGCGCAACCTGCTGATCCCAGACCATGTCAACCCGCTCGCGAGCGTTGGACCACTTCCCACGCGGGCTATTACGCCGTAATAGGTCACCGGCAGAACTGGCGCTCGCCGGCGGGGTCTACGGCAGCTGGATCACCCAGGAGCACGGACCCCGCTGGGGCTGGACTACCGGCCCCCTTTCGTCGCCCGCCGGCCCAACGTGGCTCTGCTGCCTGGGCGTGCGCCCCTTCCGGTGAGGCGAGCCGCTCAGCCTCGGTCGCGTGGGTGGATTCGGTGTCCCCACCTGGAGGCCTGAGGTGTCGTCAACCGCTGCCAGACGGTGGAAGGTGACCGGATTTTGATGAACGTGGCTGAGCCAGGTGGGGGGCTGATGGAGACACACGCGCGCCTGATCGTGCCCGTAGCGGTACGTCGTGGCTGACTTTCTGTGGTGCGGGAGCAGTGGGGGAGAGGGGAGTGCGCGATCGGTGACAGTGCCTGCGTGCACGGGCCCGAGCCGAGTCCGGGAACCCCGTACGGCGCTGGGTTTAAGTAAAGAGAGCAACACCTCTGGAAAGGGCTCTGACCTGCGGAAACAGTGGTCCGGACCCAGACCGTGTGAACTGCCAGGCAGTTCCTGTGACAGCAGAGGCGGATCCGTGGAACCGAGTGCCCAGTTCCACGGATCGTGGCAGTCAGTTCCCCTGAACCGCTACCACGGCTGAGGGAACCGCCAGGCAGTTCCGAGGGACTGCCAAGCAGTTCTCAGGAACTGCCACCACGTCCACAGGAACTGAGTACCGCTGTTCTACAGCAGCGGTAGATTGACGTCACGTACATCTCTCACGCAGGTGCAGCCGGTGTCGAGGAGTTCGCGAAGTGATCCGTGACGACAGACGACACGGCCGACAGGCGGAGTTGATTGACTTCCTGCTCATGTACGTTAGGTTCATGAGGGCGGCTCGAAGGCCGCTCTCAAGGAACGGTGCGGCAATGACCCATGCACGGAGGGCCTGTTGGGAGCAGCACGCAGACTGGTGGATGCCGACACGGGCGAGCCAGTCCTCTATGCGCCATACGCCTTCTCCGGCAGGCACACCCAGGTAGACAAGGCCAGGGTCGAGGCGATCACGGAGTCGAAGGCGTTCACGCCCAGCCAGAAGTTCCTGGTCCTCTGGTGGATCGGCGTCTCTCCGGAAGGGATGGAGCCGTTGAGGGCCACGGGAGCCGACATCGCCAAACGGGTGGGCATGTCGACCGACGCCGTGGGGAAAATCAATAGGAAGCTGACCAAGCACCGCATCCTGGTAGTGCGTGGACGTATCGGAAATTACAACCTTTACCGCATCAGTCCTTACATCGCTTTCCATGGCACAGGCTTGGAACAGCGTGAAGCGGTGAAATCATGTAATCCACCAGACATCCCCGGCTTCGACGAGAACACGCCAGCACGGTGGGAGGCAAAGTGACCAGCGACGACAGGCAGCAAAACCTCAGGCTGCTGGAGGCCACGGCCGGCATGACCGCCAACCAGCGCCTCGTCGTCATGCTCTACGCTCTGCACCCGACTGATCGCTCAGGCGCCGTCCTGGAAACCGCCGCCCAGCTGGCCAAGCTGGTCGGCATGGCGCCGCCCGTCTTCTCCAGAACGCGCAAGCAGGTCATCGAACTCGGTTGGCTGGAGCAGACGGAGAAGATCGGTCACATCAAGTACTACCGGTTGACCCCAGGGCAGATGGGGGAGCGGGTCGTGGTCCCGTTCCGCCGCGCCACCTGAGGCGCTCTCCGGATCGATCTGAGGCGGTCCGCGGATCGCGCCAGATGTACGTCACGTCAATGAGGTGCGATCCGTAGGACGCCTTTGACTGTCGTCCTGGCAAGAGGCTGGTCCTATGCCGGTCCCTTTGTGGGCTGCTTGAAGGTCCAGTGTCAGTCCCTGTCGGTCCCTTGACGGTCCAGTGTCAGTCCCTTGTCGGTCCCTTGTCGGCTCCTCTCTGGTTCTTGGCCGGGCCGACGTCGCGGGCTGACTCGCTTCCGAGGGGGAGGGGCGCTCGGTCCCTGGGTGGAATCCCTCATGCGTATCAGTCGGGCATATCCACCCATAACGGCCCCGCTTTCGAACAGTTCGATTCTTCGCTCAGAACGATTCTCCCGTAGACGCCCCCGAAGCGCCCAGGACGATTTCGCGTGGAGAACGGCCCCACAGCGGCCTTCAGGCAGGGCTCTGCCGGGGCGCGGACACTGTTTTCCGCCTCTGCGTCGACGGTCCCGTCCTCGCCCAGCGTGATCGCACGCCGCTTGCCCGCCGCCTCCATGCTGCTCCGCGGTCTGTATGCACCTCGGCACACATGTGTTTCGAGACGCCGAGGCGGCGGCTGTTCGGGATACGTGTCTCTATACTGACGTCGCGGCCCATCCCGTACGCCGGAGAACGCGCATGTGTCGCTTCCTGAAGTCGTCCGAAAAGGTGAGACGTGGAGAACCGTGAACTTGCCGACAGGGTCGCCCAGCTCCTCGGGGAGCCGGGCCCTCTCGGCATCGTCCAGGCCGGTGATCCCGTCCTCCGGCAGAAGACGGCTTCCTACGACGGGCAGCTCGGCGACGACGTACTGCGGCAGCTCATCGGCAGGATGCGCGAGACGATGGAGAAGACCCACAACGCCGTCGGTCTCGCCGCGCCCCAGGTCGGACTTCCGCTGCGGCTCGCGGTGCTGGCTACGCCCGAGGGGCTCACCGCCCGGCTGGTCGCCAGCGGGCAGGAGCCCGTGCCGTTCACCGTGTTGATCAATCCTTCCTACGAGCCTGCGGGCGGACCGCAGACGATGAGCTTCGAGGGGTGTCTGAGCGTGTCCGGCTGGCAGGCCGTGGTCGCTCGCCCCGACCGGATCACCCTGACCCGCGAGGACGAGACGGGCCGGCGCCTCATGGAGGAGCACGCGGGGCTCGGAGCGCGGATCGTGCAGCATGAGACCGACCACCTCGACGGGGTGCTCTACCTCGACCGCGCCGAACTGCGTTCCCTGTCCACGACGGAGCAGGTGGTGAAGCGGTGGGGCCCCGCGGGATTGGCGGCCACCGCCGAGCAACTGGGCTTCCGGCTGCTCTGACCAGCCACCCTCGAACGACGGCACGTGCACACGTGTGACTTGAGAGACGGAACACGTGTGGCGAAACCGGTGCGGACGCTCCCTTGCGGCCGATGCCTGTGAGGCACGTGTCGATCGAACACCCTGGTGTGCCTGGGGCCTGCCGCAGCAGTGACAGCGGGGCGACGCGGCGTGTGCATCCGTGGCGGCAGAGCGGTGACGGGCGAGCCGTCGGTGGACCCCTCAACGATGTAAGTCACCGCCTTGACTGGTGACGCATGGCCCTGCCATGATTGCGTCACCACCCCAACCGGTGACAGGACAGGTGTCCGGCCGGAGGTGCCCGCACACCACTCGTTCCAGATCGGGAGCAGCAGCCATGGCAGTCAGCTACACCGCCGTCGTCGACGTCGACGGAGAGGGCCGCAACGGCGGCCACGTCCGCTCCTCCGACGGCCTGCTCCAGACCAGCCTCGCCCTGCCCAGCGAACTGGGCGGCGCCGGCACCGCGACCAACCCCGAACAGCTCCTGGCCGCCGGCTGGGCGGCCTGCTTCCTCGGCGCCCTGCGCCGCGCCGCCACCACCCGCAAGATCCGCCTGACCAGCACCACCATCACCGCCGAGATCACCCTCACCCACGGCGACGACGGCGAGTTCACCCTCTCCGCCGTCCTCAACCCCGTCCTCGGCGGCGTCGACCAGAGCACCGCCGAGGAACTCGCCCACGCCGCCCACCAGATCTGCCCGTACTCCAAGGCCACCCGCGACAACATCCCCGTCACCATCAACGCCACCGCCGCCGCCTGACACCCACACACCCACCAGACCGCGGGTCCCGTGCCCCTTCCCCCCGCACGGGACCCGCTTCGCCCCCGACCACGACGGCGTGACACGGCACACGTGACCGCGTCGAGCCGGGGGCCGGGACACCTCGGCCGGCCAGGCGGCTTAGGACGTCGGCTCACCGGGCCGCACCGAACACACCGTCAGGTGACTGAGGCGGGCATGCCGTTCCCGGGCGACAGTGAGCACGGAGACGGCGAATGCCGGCACGTCGACACGTGGCCCGCAGACCCACCACCACATTCGAACCGAAAGCGAGATACCCCATGGACATGAAGCTCGAAGTCGTCATCCTTCCCGTCTCCGACGTGGACCGCGCCAAGGGCTTCTACGTGGAGCAGTTGGGCTGGCGCCTGGACGCCGACTTCCCGATCCACGACGGTTACCGGATCGTGCAGGTGACGCCGCCCGGTTCCGAGTGCTCGATCATCTTCGGCGAGGGTCTCACCGAGCAGCCGGCGGGCACGCTGCACGGCCTCCAGCTGACCGTCACGGACATCGTCAAGGCCCAGGAGGAGCTGACCGGCCGCGGTGTGGAGGTCACCGGGCCGTTCCGTGACGAGACCGGCGCCTTCCACCACGCCGGTGACTCCCACCGGGTCCCGGGCCTCCACCCGGAGCGGGCCAGCTACGGCACCTTCGCCGCCTTCAAGGACCTCGACGGCAACGAGTGGTTCCTCCAGGAGGTCACCGAGCGCGCGCCCGGCCGCTGAGACCAGGTCCCGGCGCGGCCGACACCCCCGCCGCGCCGGGACCGCCCGTGTGTTCGGGCACCACGACACCCACCCGACCGGCACCCATCCACCGGAGGACACATGCCGACCGAGAACATCCGGACCTACGACGTCATCGTGATCGGCGCGGGCCCGGTCGGCGAGAACGTAGCGGACCGCACCGTCGCCGCCGGGCTGAGCACCGTGCTCGTCGAGAGTGAACTGGCCGGTGGCGAATGCTCGTACTGGGCCTGCGAGCCCAGCAAGGCGCTGCTGCGCCCCGCGTTGCTGCGCGCGGACGCCACACACGTTCCGGGGCTCGACCCGGCCGTGAAGAACCCGCTGGACGTCGAGGCCGTCCTGGCACACCGCGATCGCATGTCCGCCGACTGGAAGGACGACGGGCAGGTCGAGTGGATCAAGTCGGCCGGCATCGACCTGCTGCGTGGCCACGGACGCCTGGAAGGGGTCCGTGAGGTGTCGGTGCGGACACCCGAGGGCGACACCGTCCGGCTCCGGGCCCGGCACGCCGTCGCGGTGTGCACCGGCAGCCGCGCGGCCCTGCCCGACCTGCCCGGGATCGACACGCTCCGGCCCTGGACCAGCCGGGAGGCGACCAGCGCCCAGCGGGCGCCGGGGCGCCTGGTGATCGTGGGCGCCGGTGTGGTGGGCGTCGAGATGGCCACCGCCTGGCAGGCCCTGGGCAGCCGGGTGACCCTGCTCGCCCGCGAAGACGGGCTGCTGCCGCGCATGGAGCCCTTCGCGGGCGAACTGGTCACCGAGCGTCTGCGCGAGGCCGGTGCGGACGTACGGTTCGACGTCTCGGTCGTCGCCGCGCGACGGCTGGGCGACGGCGAGGTGCGGGTCACACTGTCGGACGGGGACGAACTCACCGCCGACGAGATCCTCTTCGCCACGGGCCGCGCTCCGCGTTCCGAGGACATCGGGCTCGGCACCGTGGGGCTCACCCCGGGCGACTGGATACCCACCGACGACAGCCTGACCGTCACCGCCGTCCCCGGGAACTGGCTGTATGCCGTGGGCGACGTCAACCGGCGGGCGCTCTTCACCCATCAGGGCAAGTACCAGGCCCGTATCGCCGGAGCCGTGATCGCCGCCCGTGCCCGGGGCGAGGAACTCGACACCGGCCGCTGGGCCCCGCACAGCAGCACGGCCGACCTCGAGGCCGTTCCCGGCGTCGTCTTCACCGATCCGGAGGTCGCCTCCGTCGGTCTGACCGCGGATCAGGCCGAGCGTGCCGGCCGTGCCGTCGACGTCGTCGACTACGAGATCGGCCACCTCGCGGGCGCCGTGCAGTACCGCCCCGACTACCGGGGCCGGGCCCGTGTCCTCATCGACCGTGACCGCCACGTCGTCGTCGGCGCCACGTTCGTCGGGCCGGGCGTCGGTGAGCTGCTGTACTCGGCCACCGTCGCCATCACCGGGGAGGTGCCCGTCGAGCGCCTGTGGCATGCGGTACCCGCCTTCCCCACCATCAGCGAAGTGTGGCTGCGCCTGCTGGAGACGTGGAGGGACTCATGACCACCGCACAGGACCTCATGCTCGTCGTCCTGGGGCTGCTGCCCGAGCAGCCCGTGGAGCAGGGCGACCTGTCCCTCGCGCTGGCGGGGGCCGAGGCGGTCGATCTGCTGGAGAGCGGGGCGCTGACCCTGGACGGCGAACGCATGGTGCCCGGTCCGCGGGTGGCGACGGGTGACCGTCTGCTGGACCAGGCGGCCGCCTCGCTCGCCGGGCATGAGCCGCACGAGACGGTCGAGGACTGGCTGTGGCGCCGCGGCCGGGAACTCGCCGCGGCCTATGTCGACGACCTGGACCGGGCCGGGCTCTTCGTCCACCCGCGGCGCCACGGCTTCCACCTGTGGTCGGGGCGGACCGTGCCGGCGGACTCGCCGGAGCGGGCGCGTGCCGAGGAGCGCCGGGAGTCCGGCGAGCCCGTCCTCGGGGCTCTGCTGGCAGCCGTGGGGATCGGCGCGGGCCCATCGGCAGACGACGGGAGCGCGACCGGGGACGCGGTCACGACGGTGCTGGCCGCCGTGGGGGACGCGGTGACGAGCCTGGAGGCGCTGCGGCTGCGCAGGGACGTCGAGAACGCCGCGTTCGACAACATGTGGCGGGGCTAGGGTCCTTCGTTCGGATCAGGCCGGATAAGGGCGCGGCATCAGGGTCCGCGAGCCCGGCATGATCCGGACGAAAAGCCCTGGGGACGGCCTGCGGCCGGATGGGTACGGCGGCGGGGGAGCGGGCCGTGACACCCATGAGCGAACCGACACCCATGAGCGAACCGAACGGATTGACCGCGTTGACGTGGGGGCGCGGCCGGCGGTCCGGGTCGCGCGCGGCGCCTGTGGTCGCCGAGGGCCCGCCGGTCCGTCTGACACGGGGGCGGATCCGGGTGAACCTTTCGGCCCCGCCCGTCCGTGGACACAGGGAGGGCGGAGAGAGCCGGGCGGGTCGCCCGCCGGCAGGGACCCGAGGGGAGACGCGCTTGTGGGGACCGGCGCCGAGTTGTCCGGCGGGGGTCGCGCGACGGGGCGCCGCACCGTCGGCCGAGCCCTTGCCGCACCGCCCGGAAGTGGCTCACCCGTCCCGTGGGGCGAGGCCCACCGCACCGGACACGTACCGGTGTCCGGTGGCGGGACCACCGCCGACGGGACGGGCGCACAGGTGTCAGTCGGCGGACTCCGTCGCGGCCGAGGCCGGCTTCACCGTCGTGGCGGACGCCGGCTTCACCAGGGTGTACATGACGGAACGCTGCTGCTTGTGACGCCGGATGCGGCCCTTGGCGACCAGGGCTTCCAGGGTGTTCCGGACCACCTGCGGGGTGGGGTTGCGGTCCGGGTGCTTCTCGAGCAGCTCGTCCCGCAGCTCCTTGGCCAGGCGCGGCTCGTCGTAGCCGGCGAGCAGTTCCGTCAGCAGGTCGCCGAGCAGAGGCCGGTGCGACTTCCCCTTCGCACCGGCCTTCGCCGCCCTGCCCTTGGTCGCGGTCCTGATCGACGCCGAACGCCGCGAAGCGGTTCCGGAGACCGGCTTCGCCTTCGCGAGGACCGGCTCGTCCTGCAACTGCTCGGGCAGACGTGACGGGTCGGCGAAGCCCTCGTACCGCTCGGCGAGGTTCAGGATGTCCGCCAGGAGGGCCTCCTCCTGCTTCAACGCCCTGATCCTCTCCTCCAGCTCCTGCTGTCGCCGGCGGTTCTCCTCCAGGTCCGATGCGGCTTGTTCCACGTACCGCGACCGGAGCGTGGCGGCTGATTGGCTGGTCACAACCGTTCACTCCCTCGATATGGATGACGTTGCGCATGGTACCCACGCCGAGGGTCCCGTGCAGATAAGTGTCGACGCCAGACGGTTCGCCGGGCATGTTCACTCTTCACGATAAGCGCGATGCGCCCGATGCACGTGGCAAGTGCCGGCTTTTCACACGGCTTCCGGGACGTGACAGCCACCCGCACGAGGTTCCCCTCGAACAGACTGCCCGGTGCGTGTGTCGTCGAACCCTCTGCGCACCGGTGGGACGGGAAGCACCCGCCCCACCGGTCCCGAGGTCACATCGCCGCGCGTTCGCGGGCGATGAGTGCGGCCGCACCGGCCGGACCGTGGTGCACGGGTCCGTGGCCCGGCAGGACGGTGTCCGCGTCGATCCCCTCCAACACCGCGAGGGACTCAAGAGCCCTGGTGCGGTCGGTGTGGAACATGTCGGGCAGCAGTTGCGGTCCGCTGACGCGTGACGTGGGGTGCGCCGTCACCAGCGCGTCACCGCTGACCAGGATGCCCCTGCCGGGCAGGTGGTACGCGCAGTGCCCCTTGGTGTGACCGGGGGTGTGCACGGGCACGGGGGCGCCGGGCAGGTCCAGGGCTCCCGGCGCGGGGAAGGCCCGCGGCTCGCGGACCGGAACATGGCTGGTGCCGCCCGCGCGCAGGGCGTGCACGGCCCACGGGAGCACGCCGGGCCGCCACGCCTGGCCGAGCACCTGTCCGACCGAGACCTGGTCGAGGAAGTCGCGGCGGGCGTGCGGCACCTCGTCCCCGTGCATGAGGACGGGCACGCCGTGCGCGGAGCGCAGGTGTTCGGCCGCACCGATGTGGTCGTTGTGCGCGTGCGTGACCAGGACGGCCGCCACCGATCGCGGGTTCAGCCCGACCGCCCGCAGCGAGGCGAGCACGGCGTCGCGGTCGCCGGGGTAGCCGGTGTCGATCAGGGTGCAGCTGTCGCCGTCCTTGACGATCACCCAGTTGGTGTTGCTTCCGGTCACCGTGTAGACGTCGTCCTGGACCCGGACGATGTCGTCGTCGCGCAGGATTGCCGGCATGGCCGTATGACTCCTCGATGGAAAGGGCGGGGGACCGTTACCGACCGTTGCTCGGGAGGTCGGCCGGGGTGGCTCCGGGCGGGCCCAGGATGATGTCGCCGAACTCCTCGGTGACGGCCTGGAACAGGCCCATGTCCCACTCGGTCTCGGTGGTGGCGAGGTGTGCGGGAGTGCCGGTGCGGCTGATGAGTTCCGCGAACCTGGCGGGGGAGGTGATGGCCAGGGTGCGTGCGCCGTCGTCACCCGCCTTGATGGTGTGCGGTGTGTTCATCTTGATGGCGTAGAAGTCCCCGGAGTGCAGCGTGAACGTGTCCGGGCCCGCCCAGACCGTCAGGGAGCCGGAGACGACCCAGATGCGCTCCTCGTAGCCGGTGTGCACGTGCAGCGGGGTCCCGGCGCCCGGGGGAAGCGTGACGTCGGAAACGTCGTGCCGGCCCTCGGTCTCGTCCGCGGAGGTGAGGACGGACAGGCGCAGGTGCCGGCCGAGGACGAACTGGCGGTCCTGGGAGACCGGCGGCGGGGAGGGGAAGTCGTCCACGTTGCTCACAGCTGTGACTCCTTGTATCGGATGACGAAGGTTCGGGAGGATACGTGCGCCGGTAGGCGGTGACGGTCCGCCGGTCAGCGCCGGCCCGCGGGCGAGGGCGTGTCCCACGCGTCGCACACGGCATCCCGCAATGCCCTGACGGCCTCGTACAGCTCCGACGGCAGGGGGGTGTGCGGCACGGCGGACGGCGTGCCGGGGCGGCCCCACAACGGCCTGGCCCACGCGGACTCGTGAACCGGGCCGGGGCCGACCGCCGCCGTGCGGGCCTCGTGGACCAGGCGGCGCCAAGACACGGACGGTGCCTCACGGATCGCCTCCGGCCCGAGCGGTGCGTCCCCGCCCGGGCCTTCCAGGGCCGCGGGCAGACGGATGTTCGCGGCCGTCAGCACGGCGACGGCGCGGGCCGCGAACTCGGTGCGGGCCGTCGTCAGGGCCTCCATGACGCTGTCGCCCAGCTGGGGGCCGGCCAGCTCCCGAAAGCGTCGGCTGACGAAGTGGACCCCGGCTGCGCGCCCGTCGGCACCCACGGTGACCTCCACGACGCCGTCCTTGGAGCACGCCGTCACCGACAGCGCCCTCATCTGCTCCCGGGCCCTGGTCAGCGCACCGTACTGCTCGGCGAAGTCGGCAAGGATCTTCTCCAGGCGGCTCCCCGGTGGCCTGTCCATCGTCCTCCTCTGCCGGTGAAACCGCGCACGGGCGGCATACCTCGAAGCGGCCGGACGGCCGCGTCCGCCGCGGACACGTTCCGGGCCGTTCCCGTGTCCGGGCCAGGCGGTCTTCGAGGGCGGAGCCGGGCCGGTGGTGCCTTCGGACACATGATGGACACGAGACGACGACGCACTTGGTTCACATGCCGGGGAAACCGGAAACGTCTTTCACTGGTCGGCGGCCAGGTATGGAAACATCTCCGTCACAGGTGCGCCAGGTGTCTTGTCGCGCCGGTTCGTGGCCCCCCTTGGAGGACTCTTGTTCAGCATCACCGTACGTGACCACATGATGGTCGCCCACAGTTTCCGGGGTGAGGTCTTCGGGCCCGCCCAGCGGCTGCACGGTGCGACGTTCGTCGTGGACGCGACGTTCCGTCGCCCCGACCTCGACGACGACAACATCGTCGTCGACATCGGTCTCGCCACCGCGGAACTCGGCAAGGTGCTCGGTGCGCTCAACTACCGCAACCTCGACGACGAGGAGGACTTCCGGCAGATCAACACGTCGACGGAGTACCTCGCCAAGGTGATCGCCGACCGGCTGGTGGAGCGGATCCAGGCGGGAGCACTGGGGGAGGGCGCCCGGGGGATCCGCGAGGTGGCCGTGACGTTGCACGAGTCGCACATCGCGTGGGCGTCGTACGAGCGGCGCGTGTGATCGAGGAGTGAGGGCGCCGGCCCGCCACGGGGAGTCGGTGGCCTCGTGGCCGGCCGGACCGGTCGGTGGCCGAGCCGGCCCCCGGCCTCCTCGTACGGCGAGACCGCCACGGCGTGCTGCCGCGGCGGTCTCTTCGTGCACCCGTGAGCGGGGCGGGGGCGGCGCCTACTGGAAGTCGCACCCCGGGTTGGGGGCGTCCTCGGACAGCGGGGCGCCGTACGGCAGGACGTAGAGCACGTCGAGGACGACGTCGGTCGTGCCGAGGTTGCGGCCGATGTGCACGTGGCCGGCGCCGGACGGCTCCGTGATGCCGCTGCCGGCGCGGTACACGCCGTCGGAGGCGCAGTCGGAGGCGAAGTGGCTCAGGGTGCCGTGCTGGACGAGGCCGTAGACGGTTCCGTCGTGGTAGTGCCAGCCCGTGCTCTGGCCCGGGGGGATGGTGATCTGCCGGAGGACGTAGTCCTTCCCGCCGAACGTCGTCTGGGAGATGACCGTGCCCTTCACGCCGGGACCGGCCGGTGTGGCGAACGCGGTGCCCGTGCCGAGGGAGAGACCGACGGCCGCGGCCAGAGTCACTCCCAGGCGCAGCAGGTTCTTGCGCATGTGGGTCAAACCTTTCAGGTGGATCCGCAGCGCCGGCAGGGGCCGGTATGGCCGGTAGGGCCGGCGCGCCGGCTCGCTGGAACACGCGTTGACGGGCGCTGTCGGCACAGGTGGCCCCGGGGGTCCGTATCGTGCCCGCGCGCGTCGCGTGTGGAGCCGACGGTGTCACACCTGTGGCGGGAGCCGCCCGGGCCACCACATTCCCCACCCGATTGCCCCACGACAATCACACGTGTTTACCTTGGGAGCCGTACCGTCCCGCGAGTCAAGGCGGCGTGACACACGTGACATATAACTCACCGGTCGTACATGTTTAGAGTCTGTTAAGAGCGGGAACGACCCGGCGGACCGGGAAACTGCCTGGTGAGAAGGGGTGCTCCCACTCGCCCCGGGCGGCGTGCGCGCACGTGTGCCGGTCGGACGGGGGCCCGGCACCGCGACGGCACAAATGCAGCAGATTTCTGGCACTCGCCGCTGCCTACAGTGCGAAAGCGGGGGTTACATCCGGCCCCCGGTCGCCGCACAACAGAGAACCAGGATGGTTCAGAACACTATGGCTACGCCCCTCACGGCTATGTCCCGGTCCGACCTGCTCGGCACGATCACGAGGGAACACCGCGACGGCCTCGTCTCGTACGCCGAGAAGATGCTGGGTGACCACGGACTGGCCGAGGACATCGTCCAGGAGACCATCATCCGGGCCTGGCGGAACATCGACCGCCTGGTGGGCATGGAGGGATCGGTCCGCGGCTGGCTCTTCACCGTGACGCGGCACCTGGTCATCGACTGGGTGCGCAAACCCCACGCCCGGAGGGAAGTCATCGGAGACAACTACAACGACCCCGTGTCGGGCACCGACGGCACCGAGGCGGTGCACGACGCCCTGGTGGTCAAGCCGCTGCTGCGCCGGCTGTCTCCCGAGCACCGGGCCGTGCTGGTCCACATCTACCTGTGTGACCGCACCATCCAGGAAACCGCCGGCATCCTCGGCGTGCCGGCCGGCACGGTCAAGAGCCGCCAGCACAACGCCCTGCGCAAGCTGCGCGCCGTCGTACGGCCGGAGGCCGCTTAGACATCGTTGTCTTCGCGTCGGGACCGCCGCCGGAGCCGCGAGGTCCCGGCGGGGAGGGGGCGCGTGGGAACACACGGCGGGCCGGGCGAGGACCCCGCCGGAACCCACCCTGCGACGGCCTCGGACACCGCGCGACCGTCGCCGCGGTGGTGCCGCCCGGCCCTGAGAGGGCGTCGGCGCCGGGCGGCCTCCGCGCCCGCGGGCCGGGGCTCCGGCACCACGCGCCGGTCCTGGCGTGTGCGGGGTGCGCGACGCGGGCCCTCGGTTCGCCGGGACCTGTATCCGGCCGGGCGCAGGATGCAGAGTGGTGCGGTTCCGTCCGACGAGGCGTGGGCGGACGCGGCGCGCTGGGTTCCCGGAGGGCGGTCCGCCGCCTGAGCGGGCAGCACCCCCCGGCCCGGGTCGGGGGCGCCGGGGACGCCTCCACCGTGGACGTCGCGCGGCGGACCGGCCCCGTGGAACCGGCCGCCCCTACTCGTCCCTGACGCACATCTCCAGTGCCGAGGTCAGTTGCCGCCGGAAGGCGTCGCCTCTCGGGTAGTGACTCAGCGAGCGGGCGAGTTCGGGCAGCAGGTACTGCTCGGCGACGATCCACTCGGCGGCGTCCGCGCGTCCCTGGAAGTGCTGGGGACGGACACCCGGTCGCGGCGGCGGCAGGATCACGGTGCTGCGGTGCGGTGCGAGCAGCGCCGTGGCGGCCTCGGCGCTGTACAGGTAGTGCTCGACCATGCGGGCGACCGCGTCCGACCGGGCGCTCGGCGAGTCCAGCAGCGAGCTGAGTTCCGCGGCGTAGGCGCGCAGCAGTCCGTGACAGGTGTACCGCCCGGCGACCAGCTCGACGAGCAGGTGGTGGTCCATCAGCTCGGCCACGTCCTGCCGGGTCCTGCGCAGATCGGTGCCGGCCAGGCTGGCGGCGGCCGGCAGGGCGATGTCCCGCGAGGGGTGCAGGCCGAGCAGCCGGAACAGGCGCGCGGCGCTGCTGCTCAGGGCGTCGTAGGAGCGGTGGAAGGCGTCGCGGGTGCTCGTGCGGGCGTCCCGGCCGGACAGGGCGTCGAGGCTGTCGGCCGTGTCGCGCAGTCTGGCGGCGAGCGAGGCCAGCGGGAACCGCGGCTGCGTCAGGGCACGGGCGGCGACGACGGCCAGCGCCAGCGGCAGCCCGCCGCACGACTCCACCAGCTCCTCCGCGGCGGCCTGCTCGGCACGGGTCCGGTCCGTGCCCAGTCGCCGGTCGAGCAGTTCGAGACCCTCCTGCCGGGTCATGGGGTCGAGTGTGATGATCCGGGCGTTGTCGGTGACGGCGAGGCCCTCCAGCCGCCGCCGGCTCGTGACGATCGCGAGGCACCCCGGGGTGGCGGGCAGCAGCGGCCGTACCTGCTCGCAGTCCACCGCGTCGTCCAGGAGGAGCAGCAGCCGTCGCCCGGCCAGGGCGCTGCGGTAGGCGGAGCCGAGGGCTGCGGCGCTCGGGTACGACTGGCTGCTCTCCACGCCGAGCGCCTCGAGGACCTCGGCGATGGCCGCACCCGGTTCCAGGGGGGCCTGGGACGGGTGGTGGCCCTGGAGGTCCACGTAGACCTGTCCGTCGGGGAAGTGGTCGGCCACCAGGTGGCCCCAGTGCACGGCCAGCGTCGTCTTGCCCACACCCGCCATGCCGCAGATGGCCGCGGTCATCGTGGGCGGCCGGCTCTCACCCGCCAGCGGGAGCAGCTCCAGGCACTGGCCCAGCGCCTGCTCGCGGCCGGCGAAGGACAGGCAGTCCGCGGGCAACTGGGCCGGCGCGGCGAGGCCCACGGGCCGGGGTGCCGGATGGTCCGTGCTGACGGCGATCCGGCGCTGGAGGAGGTGCTGCTGGGCGGCGCGCAGTTCGGGGCCGGGTTCGACGCCCAGTTCCTCGGCCAGTCCCCGGCGGATGTCCTCGAACTGCTCCAGGGCCGCGGCCTGCCGGCCGCTGGCGGCCAGTGCCGCGATGATCCGGCTGTGCAGGGCCTCGTCGAAGGGGTGGCTCTCCACGGCGCGGCGCAGCATCGTCAGCACTTCTTCGGTCAGTGCGGGCTGCGCTGTGAGGACGGCGTCGGCCGCCTCCTTCACCGTCGCCACGAACTCGTGCCCCACCGACGTGAACACCGGGTGCCGGGCCACATGGGTGCCGGCGGCCACGGTCGGACCGCGCCAGAGCCGCAGCGCTTCCATGAAGTGCTGTGCGGCCCGTTCCGGCGCGCCGCTCCTGAGCGCGAGCTGTGCCTGGGCGCGCAGGTCGCGGAAGTGCAGCAGATCCGAGGTCGAGGCGTCGACGAGCAGGCGGTATCCGTCGGCGGCGCGCACGAGGTGTGTCGCGTGCGTCCTGCTGCGGAGTTCGGGTTCGAGTGTTCTGCGCAGCGCGCCGATGTGCCGGTGCACCACGTTGACGGCGCTGGCGGGTGGCTCGTCGTCCCACAGGATGTCCACGGCCTCGCCCACGGAGAGCGGGCCGGGGGCGCGCAGGAGCAGCAGGGCGAGCAGGGCCAGTCTCTTCGGAGGGCCGAGGTCGATCTCGGTGTCACCACGCGATGCCCGCACGGTGCCGAGGATTGAGTAGCGCACTGTCGCGTCCATCTCGCCGCTGGCCTCGTCATTCTCACGTCGTGCCGTTGGTCGCCCGTCCGGCGGGGTCATCGTCCGGTCCGGGACGGGGCCGTCCGCCGCGAGGTGGTTCCCGGCATGCCTGTGGCGATGTCAGACATGTCATGGCACCCCGGTGGGAACGGGCAGGGCATGTGCGCACGGGACGGGCGTGTCCGGACCCGACCACTGCCGGGTCGACGTGTCCGGTGGCAGGGACGGTGCTGCCCCGGCTGTCGCCGTGCCGCGGCACCGGGAAGCGGAGACGCTTCTGCCACGGCACGCCCGTAAGTGGACTCCGTAGTCCGTTTAGCGCCCGACTGTACTACAGGCCATGCTGTCCGGCCAGTCGGTTCGTTGCGGGACGGGGGGCTCACGGGGCCAGCATGGCAGTCGGTGGCCATGGGCGTATCAGTCTGCCGACTTGCCGCTCCGGCGCCGTCCGGGTCCCCGATGCGTCACATGACGATGCTCCGACGTGTCACATGACGATAGGAGTGCGCGCCCCGACCTGTCGAGCGTGGGTCTCCGCCGCGCGTGACCGGGCCCTGGGTGTGTATGACCGGCATGTGCACCTCGCCTGACGTGCCAATGGGGACGGAAATCATCATGCTCCTTATTGCGTCACCGGTCAAGGCGGTGACGTATTGAGTGGGTGGACACCCTGGGGCGTCCGCTGGGGTGTGGATCCCTCCGGCATGGTGGATCATGTCCGGGTGACAGCCGCAGGTCCCCGGGCCGTACCGCCCACCCGTGTACACATGCCCGCGCCCACGGGTGTACACGTGTACGCGTTCGCCGGGCGTCGAGTGTGCCGGGACGCCCATGGCGCGAGGACGGCAGGTGAGGCATGCGGAATCCTGCGCCGGCGCCGTTCGTCCTCATGACGGGCCTCCACGGCTGCGAGGCCGCTACGGGCGCCGGCCGGCCGGTCCGGCCGACGGCTCGCCTTCACGCGTCGTCACGCCGCTGAGAGGAGGAGCCCCCTTGTACGTGCTGGTCCCCGACGATCCCGTGTTCTTCGCGAAGTTCGAGAGCCTTGAGGAGCCGCTCCTCCGCCACCTCTACCTGCTCCACAGCGCGGATCTGGAGTCCGACGACGAGCGGATCATCGCGGACGCCTACGACAGCTGGGTGCAGGTGCTGCTGAAACTGCCGCTGTGGTCCCAGTGGCACGCCACGGACACGGCGGCCGGGCACGCCCCGGGCGAACCGGCCGGGTACACCCTCTACGGCGCGGGCGGCGCCCAGCTGACGAGTCTCTACCCGATCGAGGTCGACGCGGCCGACCTCGGGCACCTGACGGCCTGCCTCGACCTGTTCGCCGCGGCCGGCGGGACCCGGCGGGCCGGGCCGGGCCGGTCGGACACCGAAGCGGGTGCCGACCGTCCCGAACGGAAGGACACCCTCGTCGACGCCTTCCGGCGCGTCATGGAGGTGTTGCTGCTCCCGCCGCCGCAGCGGCTCCTGGGCGCCTTGCGGCAGGTCATGGGCCAGGCCCGGACCGGCTCCGTGACGCTGCCGGCCGAGGAGGAGACGGAGTACCGGCGCTACTGCGAGGACATCGTGACCATCCTCAGCTCCGGTGACGCGTTCGCCTACCGCAGCCATCGCGCCCTGTACCTGTGAAGTGCCCCGGACCCCCCGGGCGGTCGCTGAACCTTCCCGGCGCCGGGTCCGTTGTCCAGTTGGAAGGCCCCGCCGTCGGACACGCGGACGGTGGGGCCGGGGCGGGCCTGCCGGGGGTTGTCCATCCCCCCGGCGGACGGATGACCGTCCCCGTGCCGGCGGTCCCGAGTCCCCCGCTCGGGGCCGCCGGTGTTTCCCGGCCGGGGGACCTGAAGCACGTGCCACGGAGCGGGCGCCGAAACACTTCTCCTCCACGGGATCTTCCGACACGTGTCTCTGTGGTACGTTCCGTGCTCGGCCCGGCCCGGTGACCGCGTGCAGCCGCCCGCACCAGGTGTGTGGGTGGCACGCCTGCCCGAGGCCCGGCTCTCTGGTGAGAAAGGTCTACGGATGTGCGCCACGCAGGTGCCGGCCAAGGAAGGCACCCGTCTCTTCGAGGAACTGTGCGCCGTGCACGGTGTCATGACCCGGGGCGCGCGGCTCGTCGCCGGGTCCTTCACCCGGCTGGCGGGCGGTGCGGCCGTCGACACGAAGACGCTGGTGACGACCGTGCAGTGGTTCGTCGACTTCGCGCGCCGTCTCCACCGCGGCAAGGACGAGCTGTTCTGGCCGGCGCTGCGTGAGCGGTTCCCCGAGAGGGTCCGCCGGCTCGACCGCCTGGCCGAGGACGCCGACGCGCTGGCCGAGGCGCTCGACGAACTGGAGAGCGTGATCGCGCGGATCACCGAGGAGCGCCGGGTCGGCGGGTCGGTGAGCTGGGGGCACGCGATGCGGGAGGGAACGCTCGCCTCGCACCGGGCCCAGGACCTGCTGGCCGCACGCCTCGGCGTGGAAGAGCCGCTGCTCAGGGCGCTGGCTCCCGTCATCCGGGACGAGGACGTCGTACGGCTCCGCGAGGCGCTGGCCGACGCCGTCCCGCACGGCGGACCGCATCTGGTCCTCGGTCTCCTGGAGCACCCGGAGCCGCTTCCCGGCCGGGACCGGCTGTACGCCGGCCTTCCGCCGTCCGTGCGCTGGACCCGGGGGATGCTGGCGGGCAGGTTCCGCAGGACGCTCAGGGCACTGGCGGCGGACTGAACGGGCGTCCGGGGGTTCGCGTCCGCGGGTTCGCGTGCGCTCGTTCGGTGGCGCGGGCCGTGCCTGGGTCAGCAGGTCATCGTACGGGCATGGCGGGCGCGGTCTTCTTCCGTGCGCGGTAGGCCGCCGCCTTGATCTTGTTGCCGCACGACTCCATGCCGCACCACTGGCGCCGCATGCCCCGGGAGCGGTCGATGTAGACGCGCGTGCACTCCGGGTTGCCGCACTCCTTCATCAGGGGGACGTCCGGGCCGCTGAGCAGTTCGACGGCCTGCCGCGCGACGGTCGCCAGGGCCTGCCCGGGGGTCGCCTCGTTGTGCCGCCCGGCCGTGGTGAGCTGCGGCGTCACGGGGGTCTCGCGCGCGGCGCCGTTGACCACGGCGAGTGCCTCGCGGTCGAACTCCTCACCGCGACGGCGGTTGGTGACGAGGCGGTAGATGGCCTCGCGCACGGTCGTCGCCGCCCGGACGTCCTGCTCGTCGCCCGGTGTGATCGTGTCCACGAGACCGGACTCCAGGTACCAGGCGTTGAGCCGCTCCGGTGTCACGAACATCTCGAACCGGGTCGAGCGCCGGGCGCGGAGAGTGGCCGCGAAGTCGAGCGCCGGGTGCCCGCATACGAAGACATGGTCAAGGTTCACATCACCATTTTGACAGGTGACTGCCGTGGAGCGCAAGACGCGTCACCGTTCCGGGCGGTGCCGCTCGGAACGGGCTTCGGTCGTCACAGTACAGAGGGATCGCGATCACAGGCACCGGGAGGGGGTGGGGGGACACGGGCTGGGGGCGCATTCCGGACCGGCGGTCCCGCTCCGGCATCGCGGCCCCGGCCCCCCACCCCTGCGTGCGCCCCCGGCTCAGCCCCGCGAACCGGACGTCCCCGGGTCCTCCCGCCGTCCGCCTCCCGGCTGCAGATGGATCTCGCGGCCCTGCCAGCGGCGTCGCAGCCAGCGGTCGTGGCTGGCGAGGACGATCGCGCCGGGGCCGGTGCCGAGCGCGGCCTCCAGTTCGTCGCACAGGGTGGGGGACAGGTGGTTGGTGGGTTCGTCGAGCAGCAGCAGGTGCGGCGGGCGGGCCACCAGGAGGGCCAGCGCGAGCCGCCGGCGCTGCCCCACGGACAGCCCGCCGACGGGTTTGTCCATATCCGCCTCGTGCAGGAGACCGAGTGAGCCCAGTGGCACCTTCTCGGCGCGCGCCGGGCCCAGCGACAGCTCGTACGTGTCGCGGACCGTGCGTTCGGGCCGGTCGAAGACGGTGTCCTGGGTGAGCAGGCCCACCGTGAGCCGGCGTCGCCTGCGCACCTCCCCCTCGGCCGGCAGCTGTCCGGCGAGCACCGCGAGCAGGGTCGACTTGCCCGCGCCGTTGCCACCGGTGACCAGCAGCCGGTCGGTCGGCGAGACGTCCAGGGTGTCCAGCGCGAGCCGGCCGGGCACCCGTACGTCGCGCAGGGACACCAGCGGCTGGGGGCTCTCCTCCGTGCGGGCGGCCAGTTCCCCGGCAGCGAACCGCAGCGGACGGGGCGGTTCGGCGACCTGGGTGCGCTCCAGCTCCTCCAGCCGCCGGGCGGCGTTGCGCACCCGGCGGGAGATCGAGTTCTGCACCCGGCCCGCCCGGTGGCCGTAGCCCATCTTCTCGTTGTCGACGCGCCCCCGGTCGGGGGCGACCCGGTGCGCGGTCACGCCGGCCGACTGCCGCAGTTCCTCCAGTTCCTCCTGCTCCTCGGCGTACCGCCGCTCCCAGCGCTCCCGTTCGGCGCGCTTCTCCGCCAGGTAGGCGCTGTAGGTGCCGCCGTAGCGGACCGGACCGTCCACCGCGGGGTCGAGGTCGATCAGGTCCGTGCAGACCGCGTCGAGGAACGCCCGGTCGTGACTGGCGACGACCACGGTTCCGGGCAGGCCGCGGACCTGCTCCTCCAGGAACGCGGCCGCCGTGTCGTCGAGGTGGTTGGTGGGCTCGTCCAGCAGCAGCGCCGACGGCCTGCGCACGAGCAGCGCGGCCAGGGCCAGCCGCCCGCGCTGCCCGCCGGACAGCGAGCCGAGCGTGCGCTCGTGCCCGACCGAGCCGAGGCCCAGGCCGTCCAGCACCAGGGCCGCGCGGCGGTCGGCGTCCCAGGACTCGCGGTCCTGGGCCTGTTCCAGCCGCCGGCCGTAGGTCTGGAGGAGTTCGGCGTGGCCGGGATCGTCCTCCGGGACGCGGGCCAGCTCCTCGCCGAGCCGTTCGAGCTCCGCGAGGTCCTCACGGGCCTCGCGCAGTGCCTGATCGAGCACCGCGGCGATGGTCGAGCCGGCGTCGAAGGGCATCTCCTGGTGCAGGAAGCCGAGGTCGCCGGGGCGCGTGACGCTCCCCGCGTCGGGTTCGTCGACGCCGGCCAGCACCCGCAGCAGGGTGGACTTGCCGACGCCGTTCTCCCCGATCAGACCGATGCGGTGTCCGGGAGAGGCGGTAAGGGAGACACCGTCGAGGACGCGACGGCCGCCGAGGGCGCGGACGACGTCACGGGCGAGCAGGGCGGGTTGGGACACGGGGAACCGTCCAACGTGATCGGTGGTCGGCCCGCCGGGCACACGGCCTCGGACGCGGGCCACGTCACACGCCGGCGGCTCACACCGCCGGGGCCCCGGTCTCCTTGAGCGCCCCGTCGGCCAGCCGCAGCCAGCGGTTCACCCCGATCTCGGCGAGGAACCGCTCGTCGTGGCTGACGACCATGAAGGCGCCCTGGTAGGAGTTGAGCGCGCTCTCCAGCTGTCCGGCGCTGACGAGGTCGAGGTTGTTGGTCGGCTCGTCGAGCAGAAGCAGGTGGGGGGCCGGTTCGGCGCACAGCACGCAGGCCAGGGTGGCGCGCAGCCGTTCGCCGCCGGACAGGACGCCGACGGGCAGGTGGGCCCGGGCGCCGCGGAAGAGGAAGCGGGCGAGCAGGTTCATCCGCTCCGCCTCGGGCCGCTCGGGGGCGAACCTGGCGAAGTTCTCCGCCACGGTGCGCTCCAGGTCCAGCAGGTCCAGGCGCTGCGAGAGGTAGGCGATGCGTCCGTCGTTGCGCTTGATCTCCCCGCTGTCCGGGGCGAGGTCGCCGGTGATCAGCCGCAGCAGTGTGGTCTTCCCCGCGCCGTTGGGGCCGGTCAGCGCGATGCGCTCGGGGCCGCGGATGGTCAGGTCGACGCCGCCGTCGGCGAACACGGCCTTGCCCGCGTGGTGGACCTGCATGCCCTCGCCGAGGAAGAGGTTGCGTCCGGCGGGCACCTGGGTGTCGGGCAGTTCCAGGGTGAGGCGCTGCTCGTCGCGCAGCGCGCGTCCGGCCTCGTCGAGGCGGGCCTTGGCCTCGGTGACCCGGGAGGCGTGCATCGTGCCGGCCTTGCCCGCGGCCTCCTGCGCGCCGCGCTTCATGTTGCCGGCGAAGATCTTCGGCAGACCGGCGTTCTTGAGGTTCTTGGCGGCGTTGCTCGCGCGCCGCTCGGCGCGCTCGCGGGCCTGCTGCATCTCCCGCTTCTCCCGCTTCAGCTCCGCCTCGGCGTTGCGGACGTTCTTCTCGGCGACCTCCTGCTCGGCGCGCACCGCCTCCTCGTACTCGGTGAAGTTGCCGCCGTAGAAGCGCAGTTCGTCGCTGCCGAGTTCGGCGATGCGCTCCATGCGGTCGAGCAGCGCGCGGTCGTGGCTGACGAGCAGCAGACAGCCGTTGAAGTCCCCGAGCACGTCGTAGAGCTTGCGCCGGGCCGCCAGGTCGAGGTTGTTGGTCGGTTCGTCGAGCAGCAGGACGTCGGGGCGCTTGAGCAGCTGGGCGGCGAGGCCGAGGGAGACGACCTGGCCGCCGCTGAGCGTGCTCAGGCTGCGGTCCAGGGTGAGGTCGGCGAGGCCCAGGCGGTCGAGCTGGGCGCGGGTGCGCTCCTCGATGTCCCAGTCGTCGCCGATGGTGGTGAAGTGCTCCTCGCTCACGTCACCGGATTCGACGGCGTCGATGGCGCGGATCACCGCGGCGACGCCGAGGACCTCGGCGACGGTGAGGTTGCCGGTCAGGGGCAGGCTCTGGGGGAGGTAGCCGAGCGTGCCGGCCACCGACACCGAGCCGGTGGCGGGCTTGAGTTCGCCGGCGATCAGCTTGAGCAGGGTGCTCTTGCCGGAGCCGTTGGGAGCGACGAGGCCCGTGCGGCCGGTGGTCACGGTGAAGGACAGGTCGTGGAAGACCGGGGTGTCGTCGGGCCAGGCGAAGGACAGGTTCGAGCAGACGACGGCGGCGTCGGACATGGAGGCGACCTCTGAGGTACTGAGGGCAGGGCTTGGACCTCTGCCCAGGGCAGACGTGGGAAAAGGGGTACGACGAGACGGACCACGTCGGCGGCGCTCCTGAGCACCGGCCGGTGGCCGTCAGATCCGGATCTCACCCGGAGATGTCGTCTTCACCCACCACGTCTGCGACTCCTCGATACACGGTCAACGTCCCCGCAAGTGTAACAGGCGGGCGTCCGTCGTTTCCCGGGATTCGTCCGCCGTCTCCCGGGAGTGAGGGTTCACACATATGTGCGCGTCCGTTGACAGTCCTGGACGAACGTGCCACCATCGTCACCAGTTGAACAGGTGACGGTGCCGGAAACGGCCGACCGTGTTCACACGTGTGGGCCCGCCCGAACCGGAGCCCGCGTCCGGCCGCACCTCGCCGGGATCGTCGCCACCTCTAAGGAGCACACTGACCATGGCAGGAAAGCCGAAGCGCGGGGCCGAGGGCGCACCGGTGGGACGGCGGGCGATGCTGGGCATGCTCGGAGCGGGAGCCGCCGGGCTCGCCGCCGCGCCCTATCTCCAGCGCGGCTGGGAGGGGTTCCTCGGTGCCGCCTCCCAGGTCGACGCCACGGGCCTGACCGGTCTGCTGCCCAACCCGGGCGGCTTCCGGTACTACAGCGTCGTCGGCTCGGTGCCGCAGAAGGACGCGACGAACTACGCACTCAAGGTCGACGGTCTGGTGGAGAAGCCGAAGACCTACACGCTCGACGAACTGCGCGCGATGCCGCAGACCCGGGTCGTCCACGACGTGCTGTGCACGGACGGGTGGCGGGTGGACAAGACACCCTTCGAAGGGGTGAAGCTGGCGGACATCCTGGACGCCGCCGGGGTGCGCTCCCCGGGCGCGGCGGTCCGGTTCACCTGTTTCGACGGCGCCTACACCGAGAGCCTCACCCTGGAACAGGCCCGCCGCTCCGACGTCCTGGTGGCGCTGAACATGCAGGACAAGCCCATCACCCACCAGCACGGGGGACCGGTCCGCCTCTACGTGGCCCCCATGTACTTCTACAAGTCGGCCAAGTGGCTGTCCGGCATCTCGGTCACCGACAAGGTCGTTCCCGGCTACTGGGAGGAACGCGGTTATGCAGTCGACGGCTGGCTCGACGACGCCGACCGGCACAGCGGCGCGGCCTGAACCGCCCGGCCGTGTGCGACGGTTCAGCACCGCCGAGCGCATGGTCCACCGGGCCACCGGCTACCTGATGCTCGTGTGCCTGGTCACCGCCGCCTGCCTGTACCTGGGGCCGCTGGCCCAGCTCGTCGGGCGGCGCCACCTGATGGTCACGCTGCACGAGTGGTCGGGCATCTGCCTGCCGGTCCCCTTCCTGCTCGGACTCCTCTCCGCCGACTTCCGGGCGGACCTGCGCAGGCTGAACCGCTTCGCGGTGTACGACCGGCAGTGGCTGCGGGCCGTGCGCAAGCGCCGGAACTGGCCCGAGGCGCGGCCGGCCGGCAAGTTCAACGCGGGCCAGAAGATCTACGCGGGCTGGATCGCCGGCGCCGTGCTGGTGATGATGTCCACCGGTCTGCTGATGTGGTTCATGGGGCTGCTGCCCTTCATCTCCCGGACCAGCGCGATCTTCGTCCACGACCTCCTGGCCTGGGCCATCACCTTCGTCCTCCTCGGACACATGCGCCGGGCGTTCGAGGATCCGGAGGCGCGGCTCGGCATGCGCACCGGATACGTCAGCCGGTCCTGGGCCGAGCGGTACCACTCCCGGTGGCTGAAGGAGGAGCGGATGGGTACCGTGACCGGAGAAACCGAGGAAGCGGACAAGGTGTGACATGTCCCCCGAGAAGGGGCGGCTCTGGCCGGAAGGGTTCATGGACGACCGCAGCGCTCCAGACGCCGGGTTCCCGGACGGCCGGGGGCCCGGAGCCGCCGGGGTGCTCGGGGACGAGCTGACGGCGCTGCTGCACCGTGCCGTGCACCAGGCCGCTCACCGTCTGCACGCCGTCACGGCCGCCGTGTACCTGCTGACCCCCGACGGCGGCGAACTGCGCGCCGCCATGATCGGCGGCAGCCCGCCGTCCATGCTCACGCTCCCCGGCCGCATGAAACTGGACTCCCCCTACGCCTCCGCGCGCGCCCTGGCCGGGCAGCGTCTGGCGTTCCTGGCCGAACCGGACCCGCTCGCCGAACCGGAGAGCGGGGCCCTGGCCTACCCGTACACCGTCGCCTCCGTCGCGCTGGAGGCGGAAGGGCGCCGTTTCGGCTCGCTGACCGTGCTGCGAACCGAGGACAGCGGGGACTATGGCGGCACCGACTCCCGGGAGCTCACCCGGATCGGCGACCGGCTGGCCGACCTGCTGGCCGGACTCCAGGCCCGCGGCGCCACGATCGCGCCCGGCAGCCTGCCCGTACTGGTGCCGGTGTTCGGCACCGCCGAACCGCCGGCGGCGGCCGGGGAGCAGGTCGCCGTCCGGGGGGTGCCGGGTGTGCCCGGCTCCGCGGGGATGACCCTGCTGTACGCCCTCCAGCGGCTGACGGAGATGCTGAACCGGGCGACCACCATGGAGGACGTCGTCGGGGTGGCGGAGTTCTGTGTCCTGGCCCCGATGCGCGCCCGGGCGCTGGCACTGACCTCGGCCGCCGAGGGCCGGCTGTGGGTACTCGGCCACAGCGGGGACTCCGCGGACCTGGTGGCCGAGCTGCACGGCGGCGCCCTGCACGCGGGCACGCCCGCCGCGCGGGCGATGCGGGGGCGGGCGCTGTTCGTCCCGGGTTCCGCCGGCGCGCCGGCCGCGGGCCGCGTCCCGGACGCCGGCCCCGGGGATGCGTCGAGCGGTGTGCCCGGCGGGGGCGACGGACGGCACGCCGCCGCCTACCTGCCGCTGGTCGGCAGCCGGCACGTGGTCGACCTGCCGATGGCCGGCGCCGCCCCGGTGGTAGGGGTCTGCTGCCTGTCGTTCGACGGGCCGCGGACGTTCCCGCCCGAGGAGCGGGCCGTGCTGACCATGATGGCCGGGCTGCTGGGCGCGGCGGTCCAGCGCATCCAGCTCGGCGCCGCACGTCAGGCGCTCACCGAGGGCATGCAGCGGCGGCTGCTGCCCGCCGCCCTCCCCGAGGCGCCCCGGCTGCCCACCACGGCCCGGTACCGGCCGGCCCAGGCCGCGAGCGAGGCGGGCGGCGACTGGTACGACGTGATCACCATGCCGGACGACCGCGTGATGCTGGTCGTCGGGGACGTCGAGGGCCACACGCTGGAGAGCGCCGCCGTCATGGGTCAGCTGCGCACCTCGGTGGCCGCCTACGCCACCGAGGGCCACGGGCCGGCCGCGCTGCTCGACCGCACCGACCGGCTGCTGTCCCGGATGGGCACCGAACTGCTCGCCACCTGCTGCGTGGTGGCCGTGGACACCGGGACGGGGGTGGCCGAGGTGGCGCTGGCCGGACATCCGGCGCCGCTCGCCCGGCTGTCCGACGGCACCGTCCGTCCGCTGTGGGCGCCGGCCAACGTGCCGCTCGGGCTGCACGGGCGCACTCCGTACCGCTCCCGGGAGCACACGCTCCCGCCCGGAACCGTGCTCGTGCTCTACTCGGACGGAGTGCACGAACCGGATCGCGACGACGTCGGCGCCCGCCTGGGTGCCGGCGGGGCGGGCGCCGACCTGGAGACCCTGGCGGACCGCCTGCTGGCGGGCACGCCCGGCCGGCGCGACGACGCCGCGCTGCTGCTGGCCCGCTACGAGGGAGCGGACGACTCCGCCGCGCCCCGGACCGCGCGTTTCCACGTCCACCGGCGTGATCTGCGGGCGGTCAGGGAGGCGCGCGGCTTCGTGCACGAGTGCCTGTGCGAGTGGGGTCTGGCCGATCTGTCGGACGACCTCGAACTCATCACCTCGGAACTGGTGACCAACGCGCTCGTCCACGCGGGCAGCGATGTGGACGTGCGGCTGCGGGCCTCCGGTCACCGGGTCCGTCTCGAGGTGCGGGACTCGGACAGCGACCCGCCCGTGCCCACCGCCTACTCGCTCACCGAGGAGGGCAGCGCGCGGGCGGAACACGGCCGGGGCCTGTACCTGGTCGACGCGTTGGCGCACACGTGGAACACCTCTCCGAGCGGCCGGGGCAAGACGGTCTGGCTGGAGATGGACATCCCCGGCGCGTAGGGCCGCCCTCGCCCGACCGTCGAATGACCCAACCGCCCCTCGGCGGATGCCGGCACCGGGGGGTGTCCACGGACCGTCAACTGACGGTGGTGGGACCGGGGCCGGCCCGGCCAGAGTGGGAGCACGGACCGAGCAGGCGCCCACGGCTGCGGGGCGACGTCTCCGCGCGGCCGTACGACATGTGGTCGCAAGACATGTGGTCGCAAGACATGTGACCCTCCCTCTTTCGTCACCAGTTAAACCGGTGATAGTGTCTGGCTCAGTCTTCGGCACCCGAGACCTCCTCGGGTCGCGCACCGAGGTCGCGGAGGCACGCGAGCGGACGTCCGCCCGTGCAGGCCCGCCGGCCCCGGCCCTGTTCAGCTCATGTGCCGTGCACCTGTGTCGCCGCGGTGAGGCGCACACCTACTTCCGGGATGGAAACCAATGAGACGCACACTTCTGACTGCCCTCGCCGCCGGTGTGCCGCTGGCCGCCGCGCTGTGGGTGCCGACCGCGTCGGCGGAGCCGGCGAACGCCTCCTCCGCGCCGCTCGGCTGCCGGTCGCTGCCCGTGAAGGCCCCCGCCGGCACCAAGGTGGAGAGCGTGACCGTCGTCAGCCACGCGGCGGGCACCGTGGACGTGCCCCCGGTCACCCCGCTGCCCGGGGCGCAGATCCCCGACGTGCCGGCGTTCTGCGACGTGACGGTGACGCTGACCCACCCGGGTCAGGGCGACCACGCCAAGGTGCGCGTCTGGCTCCCGCTGAAGGGCTGGAACGGCCGCCTCCAGACGATCGGCGGCTCGGCCTACGCCGCGGGCGACTACGGTGCGGGCCTGGCCGCCGCGGTCAAGAACGGGTACGCCGCCGCGACCACCGACGCCGGCGTCAGCACCTACATCGACACCGGCTGGGCCCTCACCGGCGGGGGCAAGGTCGACAAGGCGCTGCTGAAGAACTTCGCCAGCCGCTCCGAGCACGAGGCCGCGGTCGTCGCCAAGGACGTCATCGACGGCTTCTACAGCAGGCCCGCCTCCTACGCGTACTTCAACGGCTGCTCCACCGGCGGACGCCAGGGCTACATGGAGGCCCAGCGCCACCCCGACGACTACGACGGCATCCTCGCCAACGCGCCCGCCGTCAACTGGGACGAGTTCGAGGTCGCCACCCTGTGGCCGCAGGTGGTCATGAACAACGAGAAGACCTACCCGACCTCCTGCGAGTTCGCGGCCTTCACCGACGCCGCCGTCAAGGCCTGTGACCCGCTCGACGGCGTCAAGGACGGCCTGGTCAACGACCCGGCCCGGTGCGACTTCGACCCGCGCCGGCTGATCGGCACCAAGGTGGTGTGCGACGGCAAGGAGCTGACCATCACGGCGGCCGACGCGGCCGTGGTCCGCAAGATCTGGGACGGCCCGCGCACCACCTCGGGCAAGAAGCTGTGGGCCGGCGTCCCGATCGGCGCCGACCTGTCGGCCCTGGCCGGCGTCACCCCGCCGGACGCGAACGGCGTCGTCAAGGGCGCCCCCTTCCCGGTGCCCGCCGCCTGGGTCCAGACCTGGCTGGAGAAGGACCCGTCCTTCGACCTCACGAAGATCACCTACAGCCAGTTCACGCGGCTGTTCAAGCAGTCCGAGGCCGAGTACGACAAGATCATCGGCACCGACGACCCGGACCTGTCCGCCTTCCGCAAGTCCGGCGGCAAGCTGCTGACCTGGCACGGCCAGGCCGACCAGTACATCCCCGCCCAGGGCACCGTGAAGTACCGCAAGCAGGTCGAGCAGGAGCTGGGCGGAACCAAGAAGGTCGACGACTTCTACCGTCTCTTCCTCGCCCCGGGCACGGCGCACTGCGGCCTGAACAACGGCAGCGGTGCCACGGCCGACGACCTCGGCGCGCTGCGCACCTGGGTCGAGAAGGGCAAGGCGCCCAGGACGCTGCCCGCCACCCTGGTCAACGCCGAGCACAAGACCGTCACCCGCGACCTGTGCAGCTACCCGTCGGTGTCCCGCTACGACGGCCACGGCGACCCGGCCGCCGCCTCCAGCTTCCGCTGCGTCCTGCCGTCCCGGCACTGACCCGACCACCGACCACCTGACCCGAGAAAGGCCCCATCCCTCATGAGCACGCAGACAGCGGCACCGTCGAACCCGGCGGCGGCGGACGGACGTTCCTCCTTGCTGAGGCTGTACCTGGGCCGCGGCGTGCTGGCCGTGGCATGGGCCCTGGCGTTCGCCGGAGCCCACGAGAACGTCGACGCCGTGGCCATCACCCTGCTCGTCGTCTACCCGCTGATCGACGCGGTCTCCTCGCTGATCGACTACCGCGCCACCCCTGACGGTTCCGAGCGCCGGGTGACCGCGTTCAACGGGGTGCTCAGCACCGTGGCCGCCCTCGCGGTCGGCATCGCCGGGGCCGGCGGTGTCGCACCGGTGCTCCACGTGTTCGGCGCCTGGGCCGTCGTCTCCGGCGCCGCCCAGGTGGTCGTCGGGCTGCGGCGACGCGGTCCCGAGCTGGGCAGGCAGTGGCCGACCCTGATCTCGGGCGGGCTGTCCTTCCTGGTCGGCTTCTTCTACAACGTCCAGGCCGCGGGCGACAGCCCCTCACTCGACGTGCTGTCCGTGTACGCCACGGGCGGCGGGGTGTGGTTCATCCTCCAGGCCCTGCTGCTGGGCTGGAAGGCCCGCCAGCTGCGCACCCGGACCGTCTGACCGACCCCGGCCGGGTGCCGTCCCGGCCCGCGCCCCGTGGCGCGGGCCGGGACTTCGTCGTGCGCCGGGCCCTTCGCGGGCGGCCGGGTCAGCCGACGCGGTAGCGCACCGGCAGGGACAGCACGCCGCGGATGATCCCGGAACCGATCCATTCGAGCGAGTCCGGCGGCACCGCCAGTTCCAGTTCGGGGACGCGGGACAGCAGGGTGCGCAGCGCGATGGCCGTCTCCAGGCGGGCGAGCGGGGCGCCGAGGCAGTAGTGGATGCCGTGGCCGAAGGCGAGGTGGCGGACGTTCGGCCGGGTCACGTCGAGCACGGCGGGGTCGTCGCCGTCCTGCTGCGGGGCGTCGTGCCCGGCCGAGCCGAGAGCGACGACGACCATGCCGCCCCGGGGGATCGGCACCCCGCCCAGTTCGAGGTCCTCGGCGGCGTAGCGGCTCGTGGAGCGCTCGACGGAGGTGTCGTAGCGCAGGAACTCCTCCACCGCGCCGGGCACCAGCTCGGGCCGCTCGCGCAGCAGCCGCAGCTGGCCGGGGTGCCGCAGGAGGGCCAGCACGGCGTTGCCCAGCAGGTTCACCGTGCTCTCGTGGCCGGCGACGACCAGCATCATGGCGGTGCCGACCAGCTCCTCCTCGGAGAGCCGGCCGTCCTCCTCGTCGCGCACGGCCACCAGGGCGGAGAGCAGGTCGTCCTGGGGGCGGCGGCGCTTGTCGGCGACCAGGGCGGCCAGCAGCCCGTGCAGAGCGGCGAGGGCCGGGCGGTGTCCGGGGGAGGCCACCTGGAGGGCCTGCCCCGACCAGCGGCGGAAGTCCAGGTGGTGCCGGTGCGGGATGCCGAGGAGTTCGGCGATGACCGTCGCGGGCAGCGGGGCGTTGAAGGCCTCGACGAGGTCCAGCTCGCCCGACGGCGGCATGGCGTCGATCAGCTCGTGGGCGATCCGCTCGATGCGCGGGGCGAGTTCGGCCGTACGGCGGGGGGTGAAGGCGGCCGAGGCCAGCCGGCGCAGGCGGGTGTGCTCGGGCGGGTCGGCCTCCATCATCTGCGCGCCGAGTCCCACCGACGGCTGGTGGAGGACGTATCCGGCGGCGGCCAGGGCCTCGGCGGCGGGCGTGGCGTCCTTGAGCAGGGCGGGATGGGTCAGCGCCTGACGGGCCAGCTCGTGGCCGACGACCACCCAGCCCTTCAGACCCAGGTGGAACTCGGCCGGGTGGATGGGTCCGAACTGCCGGAGCCGGGCGTACCGTGCGGGGGAGTCGGCCTTGAAGGCGTGATCGATGACCACCCTGCCGTCCTGGTACGGGCAGTGCTCTTGCGCGCTCATGGATGCCTCTCGCGTTCTGTCGGTCCGGGACCGCCCGGGGCGGTCCCGGCCGGCACCCGACGCGCGGTCAGGTCGTCGTGATGGGAGAACGAGCCGGGTCCCGCGCCGGTTCAGCGGGGGCGGCCCGTGGACAGACACGCCGAAGGGGCATGCGCGCCGCGCATGCCCCTTCCGGTGCCGGAGAACTCAGTTGTCGCTGTTGAGGATGGACAGCACCTGGAGCACCTGGAGGTAGATCCACACCAGTGTCATGGTGAGGCCGAAGGCGGCCAGCCACGCCTCCTCGCGGGGGGCGCCGTAGGCGACGGCGTCCTCGACCTGCTTGAAGTCCAGGGCGAGGAAGGCCGCGCCGAGCAGGATGCCGATCACGCCGAAGAGGATGCCGAGGCCGCCGCTGTGGAAGCCGAGGCCGTGGCCCGCGCCGAAGGCGGAGAAGAGCAGGTCGGCGGCGAGCAGCAGCAGGAAGCCGGTCGCGGCCGAGGCGACGAAGCCGGCGAAGCGCCGGTCGACGCGGATCCAGCGCATCCGGTAGGCGATCAGGACGCCGGCGGACACGGCGAAGGTGCCGAGCACCGCCTGGACGACCACGCCCGGCGCGATGTACGTCGAGGTGGCGCTGGAGATGACGCCGAGGAAGACACCCTCGAACGCCGCGTAGCCGAGGATCAGCGCCGGGGACGGCGCCCGCCTGAACGCCTGGACCAGCGACAGCACGAAGGCGATCAGGGCGGCGCCCACGGCGATGCCGTACGACCGGCCGATGTTCGCCTCGTCGACGGGCAGCAGCAGCCAGGACAGCACGGCCGTCAGCACCGCGGTGCCGAGCGTGGTCGCGGTGCGCACGACGACGTCGTCCATCGTGATCGCGGTCCCCGCGGTCCGTGCGCCGGCGTCGGGGCCCGCACCGGCGCCCGGGGCGTAGGGGTTGGTCAGGTAGTCGTCCGCCGGCCGGCCACCGGCCGTGGCGCCCACCGGGTGGCGCGTGTGCGCCCCGACGGGGGCGGCGTCACGGTTGGCGCCCCAGCGGGAGAAGACCGGGTTGCTGCTCTTCACGTCATTCCTCCTCGTCCGCCGCGGGTGCGGCCTGCGGCACAGCGTTGTCCTCGGGTGTCCGGGGGCGGCACACGTGTGATGGCGCCGACCGCCGGCCCACTCCCGGCAAGCTTGTGCGTCACCACTCTGACAGGTGACGCACCGGGGTGCAAGTCCTCCCTGTCCGGCCCCGCTCACTCCGACGGCGCCGCCGGACCGTCGAGCAACCGGAGCAGGAAGCCGTCCCAGTCCAGACCGTCCATCTCCGTCTCCGCCGGGGTGATCCGGTAGCTGGCCTCCAGCCACTCGGCGAGCGGCCCGGTGGGCAGCTCGAAGAGGGCCTCCACCTCCTGCGATTCCAGGAGCAGCCAGGACGAGGGGCGCTCACCGGGCAGCGTCGGCCACATCCGCACATCGGCGCAGCCGCTCATCGACGTCAGGCCGCGGTACAGCAGCTCGCGCCCGATCCGCCAGATGAGACTCGGTCCCCGCTCCGCGAGGAACTCGACGGTGATCACCGCGGGCATCCCCGCGTCGAACCGGAACTCCGCCTGGAGCGGCTGCCGGGTGAATTCGTCGAGCATCTGGTCGAGGTCCAGGAACAGCGACGGCAGATGCCGGGGCGTCGACCGCGCCCGCAGTGGTGACTGATCACGGTGCATGACGGGAGTTCCCCTCCGTGGTAGGAAGCCTGCGCCTCCTACTGTTCGCCCGGGGACCCGATCCGCACATCGGTCACATGACGGTCGAAGGACGGGACGCCGCGGGGCGCCCGATGACGCGGAGATCCGCCCCGCGGGGCAAGGGGAACGTGACGTAAGTCAATGTGCTGCCCCGCGCCGCGGCCGTGGTCGAGGTGTCCACCGTGCACACGTGCGTCAACGCGGACCCAGGACCGACCGGACCGTTGTAGTCTGTGCACGCCCCTCGCTCGGTCGAGGAGTGGGGGGGCCGCGACGGCCGTCCCGCAACCCCCGTCGGGACGGCCGTTGTCATGCGAACCATCCAGGGCCCGCGGACCGTACACCTCATGTAGGAGGACCTGCGCGGTGCCGCACCGCGCCGGTCCGCTCGGACCGAGGTATGGAGTTCGCCGATGAAGGCCTTCCGATACGTGTCCCAGGGCACACCCTTACGGCTGATGGACGTGCCGGACCCGGTGCCGGACGCCGGCTGGGTGGTGGTGGACGTCGAGGCCGCCGGTCTGTGCCGCTCCGACGTCCACGCCCTCGACGGCACGATGGAGCTGACCCGGCGCCCGCCCTTCACCCTCGGCCACGAGGTCGCGGGCACCGTGTCCGCCCTCGGCGAGGGCGTGCGGGAGTACACGGTGGGCGACCGCGTCGCCGTCGCGATCATCGCGCACCCCGAGGTCCAGGCGCACTACGCACCGGGCATCGGTGTCGACGGCGGCTACGCCGAGCGCCTGGTGGCCCACGCCTCCACCCTCGTCCGCATACCCGACGCCGTCTCCACGGTCCACGCGGCCGTCGCCACCGACTCGGTCGTCACCGCCTACCACGCCGTCCGCACCGAGGCCCGCGCCAGGCCCGGGGAGGTGATCGCCGTCGTCGGACTGGGCGGCCTCGGCCTGAACGGGGTCCGTACCGGAGTGCTCGCGGGAGCCACGGTCTACGGTGTGGACATCAACCCGGACACCTTCGACGCGGCCCGCGCGGCGGGGGCGAGCGACTGCTTCACCGACGTCACCGCACTCGCCGGCCTGCGGCCCGACGCCGTCGTCGACTTCGCGGGCGTGGGCTCCACGACATCCGCCGCGGTCGACGTCGTACGCCGCCGCGGCCGGGTGGTCGTCGTGGGCCTGGGCACGCGGACCACGAGCTTCGCCACCGGCAACCTGGTCCGCAAGAGCGTGGAACTGCGCGGCTCGTACGGCGCCGGCAAGGACGAGTACCGGCAGGTGCTCGACTACATCGCCCAGGGCCGCATCACACCGGCCGTCGAGGAGATCCCGTTCGCCGACCTCAACGAGGGCCTGGACCGCATCCGCCGCGGCGCGGTCCGGGGCCGTCTGGTCGTCCGGCCGGGCAGCAGGTGACCCCCGCCCGCCCTGCCCCCGGCCACACCACCGCACACGACAAGGACAGCCGCATGACCCGGACCAACGCCCAGTACCGCCTCGTGGCACGCCCCGTCGGCCTGCCCGCCGCCTCCGACTTCCGGTACGCCGAGGAACCGGCCCCGCAGCCGGGCGAGGGGGAGTTCCTCGTACAGGTCGACTACCTCTCCCTCGACCCGGCGATGCGCTCCTGGATGAACGAGGGCCGCAGCTACGTGCCCCCCGTCGGCCTGGGCGAGGTGATGCGCGCGGCCGGCATCGGCCACGTCGTCGAGTCCCGGCACCCCGGGCACCCCGTGGGCGAGGTGGTGAGCGGCACCTTCGGCGTGCAGCGGTACGCGCTCAGCGACGGCAAGGACGTGGCCCCCGTCGACCTGTCCCTGGGCGAGGCGCCGGTCCACCTCGGCGCGCTCGGCTACAGCGGACTGACCGCGTACTTCGGTCTGCTCGACATCGGCCGGCCCGAGCCCGGCCAGACGGTGGTCGTCTCCGCGGCGGCCGGTTCCGTCGGCGCGCTGACCGGGCAGATCGCCCGGATCAAGGGGTGCCGCGCGATCGGCATCGCCGGAGGTCCAGACAAGTGCCGCTTCCTGGTGGAGGAACTCGGCTTCGAGGGGGCCGTGGACTACAAGGCCGGGAACGTGCGGGCCCAGGTGCGGGACCTCGCGCCGGACGGCGTGGACGTGTTCTTCGACAACGTCGGCGGCGACATCCTCGACGACGTCCTCACCACGCTCGCCCACGGCGCCCGGGTGGTCATCAGCGGTGCCGTCTCGCAGTACAACTCCGAGCAGGGCTTCCGGGGACCGGCCAACTACATGCAACTGCTCGTCAAGCGGGCCTCCATGACGGGCTTCGTCATCTTCGACTACGCCGCGCGCTACGGCGAGGCCCGCGCCGAACTCGCCGGCTGGCTGCGCTCCGGGCGGCTGAAGGAACGCACACATGTGATCACCGGCGGCGTCGAGCGGTTCCCCGAGGCACTGCTCGGGCTCTTCGCGGGCGAGAACACCGGCAAGGCGGTACTGGCCCTGTGAGCCCGGTCGTCGCCACCGGAGGGTGAGCGCGGCGGGCGCCGGTGCGTCCGGGCCCCCAGGGGGCCGGGGCGGCCGGGCCGGGCCGGGCCGCCCGCCCGGGTGGCGACGACCCCGTGGTCCGGCGCGGGCCGGGGCTCAGCGGGCCGGGGCCGTGCCGGCATCCGGCACGGGCGCCGGGTCGATGCGGATCGTCGCGGCCCGCGCCTGCGGGCTCGCGACGAGGGCGTCGGCGACCGCGCCGTACTTGGCGCGGAAGGCGGCCTCGAGCCCGGGGGAGAGGTCCAGGTCACGGGTCCGGAAGCAGACCTCCCGGGTGACGCCGGCCACCTGGATGCGTCCGTGGCCTCGGTCCCGCGCCGCCCGGTACCAACGGGAGCGGACTCCCCGGTAGGCGCGGACGTACAGCTCGCCGTCGACGACCACCATGCCGATCTCCACGCCGCCCCGACCGTCGTCCCCGGCGGTCAGGGTGAGGGCGTAGGTCTCGGAGAGCAGGGCCTGGTCCTCGGGTGTCCAAGCGGTCATCGGGTCACGTCCTCCGTCCGGCCGGTGCCGGGCTCCGCGGCGGTCCAGGAGGCGAGGATGCGCAGGGCGTCGTGGGAGGGGCTGCCCGGTTCGGCGGTCAGCACCATCAGACGCTGCCCGGAGCCGTCGGGGCTGGCCCAGGTGTCGCAGTCGAGGGTGAGGTCGCCGACCAGGGGGTGGTGGTAGTGCTTGGTGCCGTAACCGGCGCCGCTGACACGGTGCTCGGCCCACCAGGTGCAGAAGTCCATGTCCCGGAGGGACAACTCGCCGACGAGGTGGGCTAGTTCGGGGTCGTCGGGGTCGGCCGCGGCCTCCATGCGCAGGGCGGCCACCGCGTCGCGGGCGTCGTGGTGCCAGTCCCGGT
>NZ_JBVIJO010000011.1:302750-354077 GCF_055581365.1 Streptomyces sp. NPDC031445 | reverse complement strand
ACGAGATCGGCATGGGCGACAACATCTGGCTCGGCGACCGCGACGCCGTGCGCACCCCCATGCAGTGGACCCCCGACCGCAACGCCGGCTTCTCGTCCTGTGATCCGGGACGCCTGTTCCTGCCCGCGATCATGGACCCGGTCTACGGCTACCAGGTCACCAACGTCGAGGCGTCCATGGCCTCGCCCTCCAGTCTGCTGCACTGGACCCGCCGCATGATCGAGATCCGCAAGCAGAATCCTGCCTTCGGACTGGGGTCCTACACCGAGCTGCCGTCGTCGAACCCGGCGGTGCTCGCCTTCCTGCGCGAGTACGAGGACGACCTGGTGCTGTGCGTCCACAACTTCTCCCGCTTCGCCCAGCCCACGGAGCTGGACCTGAGCCGGTTCGGCGGGCGGCATCCCGTCGAACTGTTCGGCGGGGTCAGGTTCCCGGCGATCGGCGAGCTGCCGTACCTGCTCACCCTCGCGGGACACGGCTTCTACTGGTTCCGGCTGCGCAGGGAACCCGTATAGCGCGGGCCCGGGTGGGGCGCGGCGGCGTTTCCACCGCCCCACCCGGGGCACGCAGTAGTAACACCCCGACGCCCCCCGGGGAAAGGACGTGACGCCCATGGCGGAAACGGTCACCACTTCCGGCACCACCGGTATCCTCCTCGCCTCGCTCGACCCCCTGCTGCGCGCCTGGCTGCCCCGGCAGCGCTGGTTCGCGGGCAAGGGCCGTCCGGTCACCGGGTTCACCCCCGTGTCCGTCACCGAACTGCTGCCTCCCGACGGCCGGCTGGGCCTCTACCACCTGCTGGTGCGCGTCCACCAGGCCGACGTGCCCGGAGCCCCGGCGCACCCGGGCGACTGCTACCAGCTCCTCATAGGCGTGCGCGAGGCGCTGCCGCCCCGGCTGGCGCCCGCGCTGATCGGACATGTGACCGAGGGCCCGCTCGCCGGACGCACGGTGTACGAGGCCCTGCACGACACCCGGCCCGCCGAAGTGCTCCTGGAGGCCCTGCGCACCCAGGCCCGCGTCGGCGGGCTGCGCTTCGAGCGAGACCCGGCGCAGGAGATCCGGGCCGGCCTCGTGCCCCGGCTGATGACCGCCGAACAGTCCAACTCGTCCGTGGTCTACGGAGATACGTTTATCCTGAAGCTGCTGCGCCGGGTGGTTCCCGGCGTCAACCCCGATCTGGAGCTCCCGCTCGCCCTGGCCCGCGAGGGCTGTCCGAGGGTCCCCGCGCCGACGGCCTGGCTGCACGCCGAGGTGGCGGCGGACACGTACGTCCTTGCCGTGCTCCAGCCGTATGTGAGCGGCGCCTCCGACGGCTGGGAGCTGGCGCTGCGCGAACTGGCCAAGGGCGAGGACTTCGCGGCCGAGGCCCGCGCGCTGGGCCGGGCCACCGCCGAGGTGCACACCGCGCTCGCCCGGGCCCTGCCGACGGTCACCCTCGGCCACGCCCAGCTGGAGTCGCTGGTCGACGGCATGACCGAGCGGCTGGCGGCGGCCGTGCAGGCGGTGCCGGCGCTGCGGCCGTACGAGGACGGGCTGCGCTCGGCGTACCAGGCGCTCGGCACGCTCGCCGCCGAGGGCCGCACCTGGACCGCCCAGCGCGTCCACGGCGATCTGCACCTCGGCCAGTGCCTGCGCTCGCCGTCCGGCGCCTGGTCGCTGATCGACTTCGAGGGCGAACCGGCCCGCCCGCTGGCCGAGCGGCGCATGCCGCAGCCGCCGGTGCGGGACATCGCGGGGATGCTCCGCTCCTTCGACTACGCGGCCCACTCGGCGACCCCGCCCACCCCGGACTGGGCGCACACCTGCCGGGCCGCCTACTGCTCCGGGTACGCGGAGGTGGCCGGCCGCGATCCGCGTACCGACCCGGTGATGCTGCGGGCCTACGAGACCGACAAGGCGGTCTACGAGGTCGTCTACGAGGCCCGGCACCGGCCCGACTGGCTCCCCGTACCGCTGAGCGCGGTGCGCCGCCTCGCCCTGCCCGACCAGGAGGCTCGTCCGTGACCCCCAAGGGACACAAGGAATCCAAGGCCCGCAAGGAAGCCAAGGCCAAGAAGGAGTCCGCGGCCAGGAAGAAGGCCGCCGCCGGGAAGCCGCCCGCGCCGGAGGTCCCCGCGCAGGCGGCGGCCCCCGCCGCGGAGGCGCCCGCGCAGACCCCGGCCGCGGAGGTCCCGGCGCAGGCCCCCGCGGTGGAGCCGCCCGCACGGACACCGGCCGTGGAGCCGCCCGCGCCGGCCCCCCTCGCGGAGGTCGCCGTGTCCCCGGCCCTCGACGCCGGCGACCGCGCGCGGCTGCTGCACGGCATCCACCACGATCCGCACTCCGTGCTGGGCGCGCACCCGGTGCCGGGCGGGGTGGCCTTCCGCGCGTTCCGCCCGTACGCGCGGGCGGTCACCGTGGTCTCGGGCGAGCTGCGGACGGAGCTGCACGACGACGGCGACGGCTTCTTCTCCGGCCTGCTCCCGCTCACCGAGGTCCCCGTCTACCGGCTGCTGGTGACGTACGACGGCACGGTCCACGAGACCGAGGACGCCTACCGCTTCCTGCCCACCCTCGGCGAGCTGGACCTGCATCTGATCGGCGAGGGCCGGCACGAGCAGCTGTGGCGGGCGCTCGGCGCGCACGTCACCACCCACCAGGGCGTCACCGGAACCCGGTTCGCGGTGTGGGCGCCCAACGCGCGGGGCGTGCGGGTCACCGGCGGGTTCAACTTCTGGGACGGCACCGGCTTCCCGATGCGCTCGCTCGGCGGCACCGGGGTCTGGGAGCTGTTCGTGCCGGGGATCGGCGAGGGCGAGCTGTACAAGTTCGAGATCACCCGCCCGGACGGCTCGCGCACCCTGCGCGCCGACCCGATGGCCCGCCGTACCGAGGTGCCGCCCGCCACCTCCTCGATCGTGCACGCCTCGCACCACGAGTGGGGCGACGCGGAGTGGCTGGCGCACCGGGCGGACTCGCCGGTGCACGAGGCCCCCTTCTCGGTGTACGAGGTGCACCTGCCGTCCTGGCGGCCCGGGCTGACCTACCGCCGGCTGGCCGAGCAGCTGCCGGCGTACGTGAAGGAGATGGGCTTCACCCACGTGGAGCTGATGCCGGTCGCCGAGCACCCTTTCGGCGGCTCCTGGGGCTACCAGGTCACCGGGTTCTACGCGCCGACGGCCCGGCTGGGCACCCCCGACGACTTCAAGTACCTGGTGGACAAGCTGCACCAGGCGGGCATCGGGGTGCTGATGGACTGGGTGCCGGCGCACTTCCCGCGCGACGACTGGGCGCTCGCGGAGTTCGACGGGCGTCCGCTGTACGAGCACCACGACCCGCTGCGGGCCGCCCATCCCGACTGGGGCACGCTGGAGTTCGACTTCGGCCGGCGTGAGGTGCGCAACTTCCTCGTCGCGAACGCCGTGTACTGGTGCGAGGAGTTCCACATCGACGGGCTGCGCGTGGACGCGGTCGCCTCGATGCTCTACCTGGACTACTCGCGCGAGCCGGGCCAGTGGACGCCCAACGAGCACGGCGGCCGGGAGAACCTGGACGCGGTGGCCTTCCTCCAGGAGATGAACGCCACCGTGTACCGGCGCTGCCCGGGCGTGGTGACCATCGCGGAGGAGTCCACGGCCTGGGACGGCGTCACCCGGCCCACCCACCACAAGGGCCCGAGCGGCTTCGGCGGGCTCGGCTTCGGACTGAAGTGGAACATGGGCTGGATGCACGACTCGCTCCAGTACATGAGCCACGACCCCGTGCACCGCGCGTACCACCACCACGAGATGACGTTCTCGATGGTGTACGCCTACAGCGAGAACTACGTCCTGCCGATCTCCCACGACGAGGTCGTCCACGGCAAGCGGTCCCTGGTGTCGAAGATGCCCGGCGACTGGTGGCAGCAGCGGGCCAACCTGCGCGCCTACCTCGGCTTCATGTGGGCCCACCCCGGCAAGCAGCTCCTCTTCATGGGCCAGGAGTTCGCCCAGGGCGCCGAGTGGTCCGAGGCGCACGGCCCCGACTGGTGGCTGCTCGACCCGGCGTACGGCGCCGAGGCGGACCACCGGGGTGTCCGGGACCTCGTCCGGGACCTGAACGCCGTATACCGGGCGACCCCGGCGCTGTGGCAGCGGGACACCGACCCGGCGGGCTTCGAGTGGATCACCGGGGACGCGGCGGACGACAACGTCTTCGCGTTCCTGCGCCACGACGCCGAGGGCGCCCCGCTGCTCGCGGTCTGCCACCTGGCCCCGGTGGTCCGCCCCGACTACCGCCTCGGGGTGCCGGAGGAGGTGCCGGCCTGGGTGGAGGTCCTCAACACCGACGCGGCCCGCTACGGCGGCGGCGACGTGACCCGCCCGGACGTCGTCAAGCCCGAGCCCCAGCCCTGGCACGGCCGCCCGGCGAGCATCCGGCTGACCCTGCCCCCGCTGGCGACGGTGTGGCTGCGCCCGGCCTGACCGGGTGGCACGCGCCTGGCGTGTGCCGTGGCCGCTCTCCTGCCGGGCGGCCGCGGCACCCAGGTGACGTGGCGGGGCGGAGGGGCGCCTCCCACGGCCACCGGACCGGTCCCGTGGACCCTCGCGGAGCCCTTCCAGGTCGTCGCCGCCCGGATCGGCGCCGGCCACGCTGATCGCCGCCGGCGCCCCCATGCACACCTGCCGGGGCGCCGGGCACTGCGACGGCGGCCTTGCCGGCTCCTCCCGGCCGGGCGACCGCTGGTTCTTCCGGGCGGAACCCGCGGGCTGGAAACCGGTCTTCGAGAGCGCTGCCGGGGGCTCGGGGCGGTCCGGCGCCACGTCCCGCGGTTCCCGGTCGCGCCGTGCGCGGAGCCGGCCCCGCCGTCCGCCACGCCGCACCCGAGCCACCCACCGGCGGCGGGTGGCGGCTCCGCCCCGGCCGCTACGGCGCGGTGACGCCCGTGGCCAGCCCGTCCGGGAGCTCGTCCGTGTAGAGGACCCCGAGCCGCTGGGTGGCCCGGGTCAGGGCGACGTACAGGTCGCTCGTGCCGTAGGCGCCCGGCTCGACCACCAGGACGGAGTCGAATTCGAGGCCCTTGGACTGCCGGGGGTCGAGCAGGACGACCGTCCGGGTCAGGTCGGGTTCGGCGCCGGCGGTGACGCCGTCCAGGCGGGCGGCGAGGGCACGGTGCAGACCGCGCGGGGCGATCACCGCCAGCCGGCCCTCCGCCGGGGTCAGCTCGGCGACCGCCTTGGCGACCGCGCCGGGCAGGGCGTCGGTGACCTGCCGCACCCAGGGGCGCTCACCGGTGGAGCGGACGGAGCTCGGCGGCGCGAAGCCCGGGTCCTCGGCGCGGACCACGGCCGCCGCCAGGTCCATGATCTCCGCCGGGGTGCGGTAGTTGACGCCCAGGCGGGTGTGCTCCCAGCGGTCCTCGACGTAGGGCGCGAGGATGTCCGCCCAGGAGCCGACGCCGGCCGCCTCCGCCGTCTGCGCGGGGTCGCCGACCAGGGTCATCGAGCGGGTCGGGCTGCGCCGCATCAGCAGCCGCCAGGCCATCGGCGACAGCTCCTGCGCCTCGTCCACGATGATGTGCCCGAACGCCCAGGTGCGGTCGGCGGCGGCCCGCTCGGCGGCGCTGCGGTGGTCGGTCTCCTCGTGCCGCTCGGCGAACCGCTCGGCATCGATGATGTGGTGCGCGGACAGGACCTCGGAGGCGTCCGGGTCGTCCTCCTCCTTGTCCTCGAACTCGTAGGTGCGGGAGGCGTAGGAGACGTCCAGGACGCCCTGGGCGTAGGCCACCTGCGTCTCGCGTTCGCGTTCGGCGCGGGCGCGCGCCACCCGGTCGTCCTCGCCGAGGAGTTCGGCCGCCTCGTCCAGCAGGGGCACGTCGGCGACGGTCCAGGCGCGGGTCACCGGGCGGCGGATCGCGTCGGCGTCCTGCTTCGGCAGGTAGCCGTCGGGCTCGGCGAGGAAGTCGGCGACCAGCCGCTGCGGGGTGATCCGCGGCCAGAGCTGGTCGACGGCGTCCCAGACCTCGGGGTTCTCGGCGAGTTCGTCCCGGATCTGGGTGATGTCGGAGGCGTCGAGCAGGCTGCTGCCGTCGTAGGGGTCGGTGCCCACGCGCTCGGCGTACAGCTCGGTGAGGGTGTTGAGGATGTGCCCCTCGAAGTACTCGCGGGCGGCGTTGTGTGGCAGCTTGGCGGCGCGGGTGCGCTCGCGGGCGACGTTCACCAGGCCGTCGTCCAGCATGAGGACCTCGCGGTCGTGCTCGATCGCGATGACCGGGTCGGGCAGGGCCTGCCGGTCGCGTACGACGGCGGCGAGCACGTCGGCCATGCCGGCGCGGCCCTTGACGGCGGCGGCCTCGGGGGTGTCGGCGGCGGTGGCCTTCACGCCGGGGAACAGCTCGCCGACCGTGGCCAGCAGCACTCCGGTCTCGCCGAGGGAGGGCAGCACCTCGCCGATGTAGCCGAGGAAGGCCGGGTTCGGGCCGACGATGAGGACCGCGCGGCGGGCCAGCAGCTCGCGGTGCTCGTACAGCAGGTAGGCCGCGCGGTGCAGGGCCACCGCGGTCTTGCCGGTGCCGGGGCCGCCCTCCACGACCAGCACGCCCCGGTGCGGTGCCCGGATGATGCGGTCCTGGTCGGCCTGGATGGTCTGCACGATGTCGCTCATCCGGCCGGTGCGGGCCGAGTTCAGCGCGGCCAGCAGGACGGCGTCGCCGCTCGGGTCCTCGTGCCCGGTGCGGGTGGCGTCGCCGAGGTCGAGGATCTCGTCGTGCAGGGAGGTGACGGTCCGGCCCTCGGAGGCGATGTGCCGGCGGCGGCGCAGGCCCATCGGGGTGTGGCCGGTGGCCAGGTAGAAGGGGCGGGCGACGTCGGCCCGCCAGTCGATGAGGACCGGGGTGCGCTCGGCGTCGTCCTCGCGCAGCCCGATCCGCCCGATGTGGTGCTTCGTGCCGTCGGCGAGGTCGATCCGGCCGAAGCAGAGCGAGCCGTCCACGGCGTTCAGCGCGGCGAGCAGCCCCGAGCGCTCGGCGACCAGGATGTCCCGCTCCAGCCGGGCCTGCATGGGCTTGTCGCCCTGGGCGAGCGCGTCGGCGACGGAGGTCTCGGCCTCGCCGCGCAGCACGTCCACGCGCGCGTACAGTCCGTCGATGAATTCCTGCTCGTGTCGCATTTCATCATCTGGAAAGTCGGTGTTTGACAATTCCGCTCCCGCCCGGATATACTGTGCTCAGTGAATTGCTTCGGGACTCCTGAAAAACGAAGTCACGAATCACTGAATATACGCACAGCAATCCCCCGGGCGCAATTGCCCAGGGGATTTTTTGATGGGCCGGGCCGGGTCTACAGCGGTGCGTGCGCCATGCCCGCCGACTCCTCGACCTCCATCAGCGAGGCGCTGTGCCGTTCCTCCTCGAACTTACGGCGCCCGCCACGCAGTCCGAAGAGCCGCTTGGTCAGGGCGATGTACAGGACCGCGAGGACGTTCAGCACGAGCGTGGCGATCTTCAGCCAGCTGATGTGCTCGGTGAGTTCGTAGATCTCCAGTGGCAGGAAGGCGGCCGTCGCGACCACCGTCAGGTATTCCGCCCACCGCTTGGCGTACCAGAGGCCGACCGCCTCGATCAGTTCGATCAGCGCGTAGGCCAGCAGCAGTCCGGCGACCAGCAGCAGGGTGGAGTGCCGGTAGCCGAACGCCTTCTGCACGGACCCGACGACCGGCGAGTGGTCCAGGTCGTAGTGGAAGTGCCGGAAGACCGGCCGGAAGACGTCCAGGTACTCGTCGAACAGGCGGCGCACCGCGTCCTGGCTGTTGCTGAACTTCCACACCGCGACCGCGACCAGCACGATGAACACCCCGCGCACGGCACGCTCGACGGCGAGGAAGCGCAGGACGAACAGGTCGCGGAGCACCGTGCCGCGCGGCACCAGCGGCGCGTCGGCGGCCGGTCCCGAGCCGCGCGGCTCGCCGAGCACGAAGTCACCGCAGCGCAGGCACCGCCAGACGTCCCCGAGCGCGGTCCGCGCGTGCAGCCGGACGCGCAGCCGGGGGTCGTCCGGCGCGTAGGTCACATGGCCCTTGCGCGCGCAGGTCCGCCGGTCCCAGTCGATCTTCATCCGCCACGCCTCCGCACTCGTATGGACACCACCCGTACGGACGTCATACACGAACGTGCCGTTCCGGTTGACCCGGAACGGCACGGACGAGGGGAGGCGGGCGGTCACTCGGCCGCGCTGTCCACCAGTTCCCGCTCCTCGGTCGCGGCCTGCCCGGCACCGGCCTCGCGGCCCGGCAGCAGGACGGCCACCAGGACGGTGCCGACGCCGAGGATCACCGCCCCGACCAGACTGGTGTGGGCGACCGCGTCGGAGAAGGCGGAGCCCACCGCGTCGGCCATCTGCCGGGCGCCGGCGGCCAGCTCACCGGCCTGCTGCTTGAGCTGCGCGGCCTGCTGCGGGTCGCTCGCCTGCTGGGCCCGCGCGGCGGCCTGCTGCGCCTTCTCGCCGATGCCCTGAGCGACGGCGTACCCGGCGCCGACCGAGTCCTGCGCGGTGTTCAGGGCGCTCGCCGGGAGCTTGCTGCCGGCCGTGGCGTCGGACAGGTGGTCGCCGTACGACGTGGCCAGCAGCGAGCCGAGGATCGCGATGCCGAGCGAGCCGCCCAGTTCCAGCGAGGTGTCGTTGACGGCGCCGCCGACGCCCAGCTCGGACTCCGGGAACGCGCCCATGATGGCGTCGGTGCAGGGCGAGAGGGCGAGGCCGATGGCGAGGCCCAGGATGACCAGGGGCGCCACGAAGTCGCCGTAGCCGGAGCCGGCGTCCACCCGGGTGAGCAGGGCGAGGGCGGTCGTGCCGCCGGCCATGCCCGCGCCGACGGTCCACCTCATGCCGACGCGCGGGGTGAGCCAGCCGGTCAGGGCCGAGCCGACGAAGACGGCGCCGGCGAGCGGCAGCATGCGCACACCGGTCTGAAGGGCGTCGTAGCCGAGGACGAACTGGAGGTGCTGGGTGAGGTAGTAGAAGGCGCCGAAGACGGCGAGGAAGAACAGGGCGACGGCGAGGTTGGAGCCGGCGAAGCGGCGGCCGGTGAAGCGGCGCACGTCCAGGATCGGGCGCGGGTGGCGCAGCTCCCACAGCACGAAGGCGACCAGGCCGACGCCCGCGACCACCGCCGCCGCGACGGCCTTGGCGCCCCAGCCGAAGTGCGGCCCCTCGATGATCATGTAGACGAGCGCGCCGGTCCACAGCACCGACAGCAGTCCGCCGACGTAGTCGATGCGGTCGTGGTGGCCGGCCCGCGAGGGCGGGACGAGGACGAGGGCGGCGACGAGCGCGACGGCCGCGACGGGCACGTTGATCAGGAAGGTCGAGGACCAGCCGTGGTCGCGCAGCAGGGCGCCGGCGACGACCGGCCCGGCGGCGATGGCGAGCCCGGCGGTGGCGGTCCACAGCGTGATCGCCTTGGCCCGCTCGGCGCGCGGGAAGGTCGCGGCCAGCAGGGAGAGCGTGGCGGGCATGATCAGCGCGGCGCCGACGCCCATCACGGCCCGGGCCGCGATGACGGTGGCCGCGCTGTCGGCGAGGTACCCGAAGACGGCCCCGCCGCCGAACACCAGCAGGCCGAGGACGAGCGCCCCGCGCCGGCTGTACTTGTCGCCGATGGCGCCGAGCAGCAGCATCAGCGCCGCGTAGGGGACGGTGTAGCCGTCGATCACCCACTGCAGGTCGGCGCTGGAGAGCCCGAGGTCCCGGGTCATGTCGGGGGCCGCGACCGTGAGGGCGGTGTTCGCCATCACGATGATCAGCAGGCTGAGGCAGAGCACCAGCAGCGCCCACCACCGGCGGGCGTAGGGGCGGTCCGTCCTTTCGACCGGTTCGGTCATGACGAGTCGCATGGCAGGGGTCGCCTTCCTCGGGTACGCGACAGGACTTGCACAGCGGCGTGCAATTGCACAACCATGTGCAATGTACGCTGCTGCACAACACTGTGCAAGTCGACCGGATGACGCCCGGCAAACCTCCGGGGAGGCACAATGACCGCCATGACCACGGGTAACACCAGCCGCGCCGATGCCAACCGGCGCCGCATCCTCGACGTCGCCCTCGCCGAGCTGCTGCGCGATCCGGACGCCTCCATGGACCAGATCGCCCGCGCGGCCGGGGTCGTGCGGCGGACGGTCTACGGCCACTTCCCCAGCCGTGAGGCGCTGATCAGCACCCTGGTCGACGGAGCCGTGGAGGCGCTGGCGGACGCGGACTCCCGGGCCTGCGCCGGCGTGAGCGACCCTGCGGAGACGGTGGCCCGCTCGGTGCTCGCCCTGTGGCCGGTCGCCGACCGCTACCGGCTGCTGATCGCGCTCGCCCAGCGCACGGTCACCGTGCAGGGCATCCGCGAACGCCTCGCGCCCCTGCGCGAGAACAAGATCCGGCTCCTCCAGCGCGGCCTGGACGAAGGCGTCTTCAGCTCCCCGCTGCCCGCGCCGGCCCTGGCGTACGTGCACGAGCAGATGCTGTTCGCGGTGATGGAGGCGGTGAACGACGGGCTGCTGGCAGCGCGGGAGGCGGGCCGCTCCGCCACGGTCGCCGTCCTGACCGCGGCGGGCGTGCCCGCCGCACGGGCCACCGAGCTGGTGGCCGGGGTGTCGTAGCGGAAGCAGGTCCCGGAGCCGGAAGAGGGAGCCGGGCGGCCGGGGCACGGGGGGAGCCTCGGCCGCCCGGCGGCGGTACCCGGACGCCCGGCCCGGGTTCAGGCGGGGCCGGACGTCCGGAACTACGGGGTGGATCAGGCCTTGGCGAGTTCCTTCTCGCCGTCCTCCCGGGGCTCGGGAACCTCCCGCACCCCGGCCTCGCCCTCGTCCAGCAGGGTGGTCTCGTCGAACGGCAGCTCGCCGGCCAGCACCCGCCGCACCCGGACCTTGTCGATCTCCTTGGTCCACGTGCCGACCAGCACCGTCGCGACCGCGTTGCCCGCGAAGTTCGTCAGCGCCCGCGCCTCGCTCATGAACCGGTCGATGCCGACGATCAGCCCGACCCCGTCCACCAGCGCCGGCTTGTGCGACTGCAGACCGCCGGCCAGGGTGGCGAGGCCGGCGCCGCTGACACCGGCCGCGCCCTTCGAGGCCAGCAGCAGGAACAGCAGCAGCGGGATCTGCTCGCCGACCGACATCGGCGTGCCCAGCGCGTCCGCGATGTACAGCGACGCCATGGTCATGTAGATCATCGTGCCGTCGAGGTTGAACGAGTACCCGGTCGGCACGGTGATGCCGACGACCGGCCGGCTGACGCCCAGGTGCTCCATCTTCGCGATCAGCCGCGGCAGCGCGGACTCCGACGAGGAGGTCGACAGGATCAGCAGGAACTCGCGGGCGAGGTACTTGAACAGGGAGAAGACGTTCAGGCCCGCGACGGCCCGGAGCAGCGCGCCGAGCACGACGAAGACGAACAGGAAGCAGGTGACGTAGAAGCCGAGCATCAGCACGGCGAGGCTCTTGAGCGCGTCGACGCCGGCCGAGCCGACCACCGCCGCGATGGCGCCGAACGCACCGATCGGCGCCGCCCACATCACCATGGACAGGATGCGGAAGACGAGCCGCTGGATGTGCTCGATGCCGCGCAGCACCGGCTGTCCGGCCGAGCCCATGGCCTGGAGCGCGAACCCGGCGAGCAGGGCCACCAGCAGCGTCTGGAGCACCTGGCCCTCGGTGAAGGCGGAGACGAACGTGGTGGGGATGATCGACAGCACGAAGTCCACGGGCGGCAGCGCGTCCGGGGACACCTGGCCGTGCCCGGTCGCCTTGATGGCGTTGGTGATGTGCAGCCCGTCGCCCGGGTGCAGCACGTTGCCGACGACGAGCCCGATGGCGAGCGCGACGAGCGACATCACGAGGAAGTAGCCGAGGGCGATGCCGCCGACGGCACCGACCTTGGCGGCCTTCCGTACCGATCCGATACCGAGCACGATCGTGCAGAAGATGATCGGCGAGATCATCATCTTGATCAGGTTCACGAACCCGGTGCCCAGCGGCTTCAGCTCCATGGCGGCATCGGGCCAGATCAGGCCCACGCCGATGCCGAGCGCGACCGCCACGATCACGGCGATGTACAGGTAATGGGTCCGGTCCCGCTTCACGCGGGGTGCGGCAGGTGCCGTATCGGGGGTGCTGGCGGCCACGACTGCCCTCCTTGACGTCTTCGTCGGCGAACAACCGGCGTGCGGCTCACGTCCGGGCGTTTCTGGGGAATGCCGTGACTATCTCCCGGCCTGTGAGGGCGGTCACCCTTCCGTTCATTTAGTTCACGCTTAACCGGAGAGGCACACTGCTGACATGCGCCTCCCCACCCTCCCGCGGCCCCGGAGCCTGGCCGGCCAGCTGTTCGCCATGCAGGCCGTGCTGATAGCGGTGGTCGTGGCCGGGTACGCGCTGTTCACCTACGTCAGCGACCAGCGGCAGGCCGAGGACGCCGCCGCCCGGCAGGCCACGGCGGTGGCCCGGTCGATCGCCGACTCCCCCTCGGTCCGCGAGGCGATCCGCACCCCCGACCCCACGGCCCGGCTGGAGCCGTACGCCCTCCAGGTCATGCGGGACGCCAACGTCGACTTCGTGACGATCATGAATCCCTCCGGCATCCGCTGGACCCACCCCGACTGGAACGAGATCGGCAAGCGCTTCCTCGGCAACATCGGTCCCGCGCAGCACGGCCGTACCTTCACCGAGACCTACACCGGCACGCTCGGCGCGTCCGTCCGCGCGGTCACCCCCATCTCGGACAACGGCCGGATCGTCGGCCTGGTGAGCGCCGGCATCAAGGTGGAGACCATCAGCGCCCGGGTCCAGGACCAGGTCACGGCCCTGCTCGGGGTGGCGGGCGTGGCCCTGCTGCTGGGCGCGGTCGGCACGTACGTGATCAACGCCCGGCTGCGCCGCCACACCCACGGCATGAACGCCACCGAGCTGAGCCGGATGCACGACTACCACCAGGCGGCGCTGCACGCCGTCCGCGAGGGGCTGCTGATGCTGGACGGCCGGTACCGGGTGGCGCTCATCAACGACGGCGGCCGGGACCTGCTGGGCGTGGGCCCCGAGGAGGACGTGGTCGGCCGCTCGGTGGCCGACCTGGGCCTGCCCGCCCCGCTGACGGGCGCCCTGCTGTCCTCCCAGCCCCGGGTGGACGAGGTGCACCTGACGGCGTCCCGGGTGCTCGTCGTGAACACGTCCCCGGTGTCGGGCGGCGAACACCGGGGCACGGTCGTCACGCTCCGCGACGTCACCGAACTCCAGTCGCTGATGGGCGAACTGGACTCGGAGCGGGGCTTCACCCAGGCGCTGCGCTCGCAGGCGCACGAGGCCGCCAACCGCCTGCACACGGTCGTCTCGCTGATCGAGCTGGGCCGGGCCGAGGAGGCCGTGGAGTTCGCCACGGCCGAGCTGGAGCTGGCGCAGGCCCTGACCGACCAGGTGGTGGCGGCGGTCGGCGAGCCGGTGCTGGCCGCGCTGCTGCTCGGCAAGACCGCGCAGGCGAACGAGCGGGGCGTGGAACTCGTGGTCTCACCGGACAGCCGCCTGGACGACGGCCTGCTCCCGGACAGCCTGTCCGCCCGCGACCTGGTGACCATCCTCGGCAACCTGATCGACAACGCCGTGGACGCGGCGCAGGGCGGCGTGCGGGCCCGGGTGACCGTGACGGCGTACGCTACGGCCGCCGAAGTGGTGCTCCGGGTGTCGGACACCGGCCCGGGGGTCGACCCCGCCCACGCCGACCTGGTGTTCCAGCGGGGGTTCTCCACGAAGCCGGCCGAACCCGGCGGCCGGGGACTCGGGCTGGCCCTGGTCCGGCAGGCGGTGAACCGCCACGACGGCACGCTCACGGTGGCCGAGGCGGAGGAGGGCGGAGCGGTGTTCGAGGTGCGGTTGCCGTTGCGCGCGGCCACGGGCGGCGCCGCATGACGGACGAGCAGCGGCCCATCCGCGTCCTCGTCGTCGAGGACGACCCGGTGGCCGCCGACGCGCACGTGATGTACGTCGGCCGGGTGCCGGGGTTCGTCGCGGTCGGGAAGGCGCACACGGGGGCGGAGGCACGGCGCCTGCTGGACCGCACGCCGGTCGACCTGCTGCTGCTCGACCTGCACCTCCCCGACGTCCACGGCCTGCAACTGGCCCGGTCCCTGCGGGCGGCCGGGCACCACGCGGACGTGATAGCGGTGACCTCGGCACGCGACCTGGCGGTGGTACGGGAGGGCGTCTCCCTGGGCGTCGTCCAGTACGTCCTGAAACCGTTCACGTTCGCCACGCTGCGCGACCGGCTGGCCCGGTACGCCGAGTTCCACGCGGCGGTGGGCGAGGCGAGCGGCCAGGACGAGGTCGACCGCGCCCTGGCGGCCCTGCGCGCCCCCACACCGGCGGCCCTGCCGAAGGGTCTGAGCGGGCCGACGCTGGAACGGGTGACGTCCGCGCTGCGCGAGGCGGCGGACGGCCTCACGGCGGCCGGGGTCGCCGAGGCGGTGGGCATCTCCCGCATCACCGCGCGACGGTACCTGGAGCACCTGGTGGACGCGGGACGGGCCGGGCGGAGTCCGTTGTACGGGCAGGTGGGGCGGCCGGAGCTGGTGTACCGCTGGGTTTCCCAGGGGCGGTGAGGGCGGCGGCCGCGGCACGGGCTTCGGCGGCTTCCCCGGGAGCGTTGGCCCGGGCGAAGGCGTCGGCGGCCTGGAGGTAGTGGACGCGGGCTTCGGCCGGGTGGTGGGCGTCCCGGTGGGCGGCGGCCAGGCCGATGAGGATCACGCCCATGCTGTGCCAGTCCTCCAGCCCCTCATGTGTGTCCCGCGCCCTGCCGTACGCCGCGATGGCCTCCTCCGGCCGGCCCGCCTTCCACAGGGTGAGGCCGAGGTTGTGCCACGCCATGCCCTCTCCGTGGCGGTCCCCCAGCGAGTGGAAGAGGACGCGGACGCGTTCGTGGACCTCGATCGCCTCCTCCACCCGGTCCAGTTGCACCAAGGCGATCGCCAGATTGCCCCACGCCTTCACCTCACCGTGCCGTTCCCCCAGCTCCCGGTACAGGTCGCGGGCACGCCCGTGCGCGTCGATCGCCTCCTCGGCCCGGCCGACCGCACGGAGCGCGAGGCCGAGGTTGTTCCACGCGACCGCCTCGTGCGCGCGGTTCCCGAGGCCCCGGCACAGGTCGCGGGCACGCGCGTGGGCGTGGATCGCCTCCTCGGCCCGGCCGGCCTCTCGAAGCGCGAGACCGGCGCTGTTCCAGGCGATCGCCTCGCGGTGTCGGTCCCCGGCACGGCGAGCGGCGTCCTGTGCGGCCTGAGCGACGGCGATCTTGTCGTGGAACTGCCGTCGCAAGGAGAGGTAGTCCGCCAGGGCGAGCGCGAGCCGCATCGCCGCAGCCGCGTACCGGTCCTCACGGGCCCACAGTGCCGCGGCCACGAGGCCCGCGCGCTCCTCGTCCAGCCACGCCAGGGCCTCCGCCCGGCCCCTGAACCCGCGTCCGTCATCCGGTCCCGGCGACCACTGGAGCCACGTGCCGGCCGCGACGGTCCACCAGGTGTAGCACGCGAGCACCCGTTCCCGCGCCGCTTCGCCCTCCTCCCGCAATGCCGCGTCACCGGCCGCCAAGCTCGCCCCGAAGACCCGCACCAGGTCGTGCAGCCGCCACCGGCCCCGCCGGCTGCCCCGCTCCACCAGATGTGCGCGCGTCAGCGTCCTGAGGTCGCGCAGCGGCGCCTCCTCGGCCCCGGCCAGGGCGGCCACGACCTCCTCGCCCACCTCGGTCCCCGGCGCCAGGGCGAGGAGCCGCAGCAACCGGGCCGGCCCGGCGGGCAGGCGCCGGTACGAAAGGTCGAAGGCCGCCCGGGCGCTGCGCTCGCCGTCGTCCAGGGCGGTGAGCCGATCGCGCGCGCCGGTGAGTCCGGCGACCAGGTCCGCAACCGGCTGCTCGGCATCCTCCACCAACAGCGCTGCCGCGATCTGGAGGGCCAACGGCAGGTACCCGCACAGCTCGGCCAGCCGTGCCGCCGCCTCCGGCTCCTCCACGACACGGCCGTCCGCCGGGTCGGCGATCCTCAGCGCCCGGTCGAGGAGCCCGTACGCCGCCTCGGCTGTGAGCTGACCCAACGGCACCAGCCGCGCCCCCAGCTGAGCCAGCCGATCCCGCGAGGTGACCAGCACCCGGTGCCGCGAGCCCCCCGGCAGCAACGGCCGCACCTGCTCGGGCGACGACGCGTTGTCGGCGAGGACCAGCACCGCCTCCCGCTCGGCCAGCACCGACCGGTACAACGCGGCCCGTTCGTCGGCCGTGGCCGGAATGTGCTCCGGCTCCACACCCAGCGCCCGCAGCAGGGACTGCAACGCCTGGTCCGCCGTGACCGGGGCGTCGTCGTAGCCGTGCAGGTCCACGAACAGCACCCCGCCCGGGAACCAGCCGGCCTCCCGCGCCGCGTACGCCGCCTGCACCGCCAGCGCCGTCTTCCCGATGCCGCCGAGCCCCGAGACGGCGGTGACGAGGACGGCCTGTCCGCCACCGGGGTCCGAGGGGTCGAGCGCGACCCGCAGCCGGTCCAACTCCTCGTCCCGGCCCGTGAATCCCGCCGCCCTCGGCGGCAACGCGTCCAGGGCCGTCGGCGCGGGGGCCTGCTGCCGGTACTCCGCCTTGCCGATGACCGGCCCCCGGAACTCCCCGCCCCGGAAGTCGACGACGTCGCTCACCCGGCCCCGCCCCCCGCCCGGAACGGCACCGCGTACTGCACCACGCACACCCCCAGCCCCACGACCGCCACCGCCTCCACCAGCGACACCACCGCCAGCCCGGCCGAGACGTCCCCGCTCGCCCAGTACACGACGAGCGCGCTCAACGGCACGACACAGAAGGCCAGCAGGTCGACCACGCACTGCGTGACCTTCCGGGAGACGCGCCGGGAGTCTCCCCGGTGAGCGGCCTCCCACCTGAAGACCTCGCCGCTCTCCGCCTGGGCCAGTGCGGCGAGCCGCGGCCCCAGGTCGCCCCGCACGTACGCCCCGATCGCCGAGATCTTCTGGTCGTTGACGAGGTAGGTCCAGCCGAGGACGACGCACACCGGCGGCAGTGCGAGCAGCATGGATGTCTGCCTGGCCTGGGCCGCGGCGGCGATGACGGCGGCCACGACGGTCAGGGTGACGTACAGCAGGTTGTCCCGGAACCCGATCCGCGTCTTCTGCTCGTCCTTGACGGTCTGGTACTCGGTGAGCAGCAACTGCCCCACGGTGACGTCTCGTTCCGGCACGTGTGTCCCTTCCCCCGGCGGTACCGGCAGTACCTTATGAGTGTGCCGGAGACTCACCCCACCGTTCTCGTCCTGACCGCGCTGCCCCTGGAATACGCCGCTGTGCGGTCGTACCTCCCCGAGCGGGAGGAGGTCGTCCACCCCAAGGGCACCCGTGTCGAGACGGGCCGGCTGCCGGACAGTTCCTGGCACCTGGCGATCAGCGAGCTGGGCGTGGGGGCCGAGCGTGCCGCCGCGCTCACGGCCCAGCTCATCGACTGGCTGCACCCCGAGGCCGTCCTGTTCGTGGGGGTCGCGGGGAGCCTGAAGGACGACATCGAGATCGGCGATGTCGTGGTGGGGACGCAGGTCTACGAGATCCACGGCGGCAAGCAGGCCCACGACGGTTTCAAGGTCCGCCCGAGGGCCCTGCCCGGCTCGCACGCGCTGGAGCAGGCGGCGCGTTCCGCGGCACGGGACCTGCCGGAGATACGGGTGCACTTCGCGCCGATCGCAACGGGTGATGTGGTGCTGGCCGACTCCGGGTCGGACATCGCGCGGCACCTCGATGTGAACTACAACGACGCGGGCGCCATCGAGATGGAGGGCTCCGGAGCCGCCCAGGCGGCCCACCTGAGCGGACAGGTGGACGCCCTCGTCGTGCGGGGCGTCAGCGACCGCGCGGACCGGAACAAGCGCCGGGCCGACGCGGGCGGTTCGCAGCAGCGGGCGGCCGCGCACGCGGCGACCGTGGCGGTGGCGATGCTGCGCAAGCACCAGCCCCGCCGCACCGGCCCCGCCGACTCCGAGGAGGGACCCCAAGCACGCCACGGGGGCGACCACATCGACTTCCGTGGCGGGACCTTCCACGGAACGGTCATCGGCAAGCAGGCCGGAGGCCGGTAAGGGCACGGTCCACGGCCCGGTCCCACGCGCGACCGCCACGCTCCCGCCCCGGCCCCTCGGCTTCACCGGCCGGTCGGCGGAACTGGACCGCCTGCTTCCCCGTCTCGCGCCCGGCGAGGACGGCACGACCGCGCTTCCCCTGCTCATCTCCGCCGTCACCGGCATGGGCGGCATCGGCAAGACGGCGCTGGCCGTGGAAGCGGCTCACCGGGCGCGCGCGCAGGGCTGGTTCCCGGGCGGGACGCTCTTCGTGGACCTGCGCGGGTACGACGACGACCCGGTCACGGCCGATCAGGCGGTCCTGGCCCTGCTCGACGCGCTCGGCGTACGGGACCGGGACCTGCCGCCGACGGCCGAGCGCCAGTACGACGCCTACCGTGCGCTCCTCGCCGAACGGCGGGACCGGATGCTCCTGATCCTGGACAACGCCTCGGACCCGTCCCAGTACGTGCCGCTGCTGCCCGGCACGGACCGGCACCGGGTCCTCATCACCTCCCGGGACCGTCCCGACGCCCTTCCGATACGTCTGATCGACCTGGAGACACTCGATCCGGACGACTCGGTGGCCCTGGTGACCCGAGCCCTGCACGACACCGACGAGCGCGACGACCGTCCGGTACGCGAGCCGGCCGCACTGCGCGAACTGACGGGCCTGTGCGGACACCTGCCCCTCGCGCTCCAGGTCGCGGCGGGAATGCTGCGCCGACGCCGACACCGGGAGATCGCGTCGGTGGTGACCGAGATCCGGGACGCCGGAGACGCGACCGCCGTCCTTGACCACGGCAGTCCCGGAGCGGACCTCTACGGACGCTCACTCGTCCTGCGTCCCGTGCTGGAGACCTCTTACCGCCGCCTGCCGCCCGACCAGGCCCGCCTGCTGCGCCTGCTCTGCCTGGCTCCGGGTGCGGAAACCGGGACGGAGGCCGTCGCGGCCCTCGCCGACCTGAGCACGCGGTCCGTGCTGTCACTGCTGGAGGACCTGGCCGCCGCCCATCTCGTCGGACCGGTGCGGGGCAACGGGACGGCATCTGCGCTGCGGTGGCGGTTGCATGACTTGGTGCGGGGGTTCGGGGCGGGTGTGGTGGCGGGGGACGCGGGGTTACGGGAGGAGGGGGAGACGGCACGGGAACGGGTGCTGGGGTTCTACCGGCGGTGGGCGGATGCGGCTGACGACCGGTTGCGGTGGTTGCCGGGGAAGGCGGAGCCGGAGCGGTTCGGGGACAGGGGGGAGGCGCTGGCGTGGCTGGACGGGGAGCGGGCTGGTCTGGTGGCAGCGGTGGAGTGGGGCAGGGAGGAGAGGTTCGCGAACGCGGCGGTGGAGCTGGCCGCGTCTCTAGGGGAATACCTGGCCTGGCGACGGTATTTCGACGACTGGATCACTGCTGCGAAGGCGGCCCGGGAGGCTGCCCGCCTTGTCGGGCACCGGCTGGGCGAGGCCATCTTGTGGGACCATGTCGGCATCGCTCTGCGGGAGACGGGCCGGGTCGAAGAGGCCATCGACGCCCACACCAACGCCCGTGACATGTTCCAGACTGCCGAGGACCGTCACAATGAAGCCATGGCGTGGAGCAACCTTGGCACCGCCCTGCTGGAAGCGGGCCGTGTGGAAGCGGCGATCGATGCCGACACCCGGGCCCGCGACCTGTTCCAGACCGAGGGGGACCACCAGCGCGAGGCCAGCACATGGGACAGCCTTGGCCTCGCGCTGCGGGAGGCGGGCCGGGTCGAAGAGGCCATCGACGCCCACACCAACGCCCGTGACATGTTCCAAGCCGCCGGAGACCGCCACGGCGCCGCCGGCGCGTGGAACAACCTCGGCATCGCCCTGCGGACGGCGGACCGAGTGGAAGAGGCGGTTGCCGCGTACGGCGAGTCGCTGGGGCTCTGCCAAGAGTTCGAGGACTGGTACGGCGAGGGCACGACCCTCCACAACCTGGCCTTCGCCCACGCGGCGGCCCACCGCCTCGCCAAGGCCCGCTCCGCCTACCTCCAGTCCGCCGACGCCTTCACCCGCGCCAACGCCCCCGACCGAGCCGCCCAAGCCCGCGCCTCCGCCGCCGAACTACCGAACTGACGAGCCCTTCCGCGCCGAAGGCGACACCTGCTTCCGCAGAGGCACCGACCCCGTCCTGTAACCCGCCGGGGATCAATCCCGCGCACACACATTGACCTGACTAGACCACTCCTCTTACCTTCACACGGCAGTCATCTCCGCGCCACCCCCACGTGTGCTCAGGAGGTCATGCCCGTGCGTCCCACCGCCGCCCGCTCCCGCCGCCTCCCTCTCCCCCTCCTCCTCACCGCCGCTCTCGCCGCCACCGCCCTCAGCGCCTGCGGCAGCGGTTCCGGCAGCAGCCCGGACACGCTCAAGGTGTCGTACAAGCAGTCCACCGACAACTCGGTCAAGGTGATGGACACCTACCTCGCCGGGATCAAGAAGCAGTTCGAGCACGAGTACCCCGGCAAGAAGGTCGAGTTCGTGCCGATCAAGGCTCCGGACTCGGAGTACTACACCAAGCTCCAGCAGATGCTGCGCTCGCCGAGGACCGCTCCGGACCTGGTCTACGAGGACACCTTCCTCATCAACTCCGACATCACCAGCGGGTATCTGAAGCCGCTCGACCCCTACCTCGCCAAGTGGCCGGACTGGGGACAGTTCATCGGCACCGCGAAGGCCGCGGCCAAGGGTCAGGACGGGAAGACGTACGGCGTCCCGGACGGGACCGACACCCGCGGGCTCTGGTTCGACAAGCGGGTGTTCAGCAAGGCCGGGCTGCCGCTGGACTGGCAGCCGAAGACCTGGGACGACGTCCTCGCCGCCGCCCGGACCATCAAGCGGAAGGTCCCCGGCGTGATCCCGCTCAACGTCTACACCGGCAAGCCGGCCGGCGAACGGGCCACCATGCAGGGCTTCGAGATGCTCCTGTACGGCACGGGCGACGGCACACGCGATCCGCTGTACGACAGCGGCAGCAAGAAGTGGATCACCGGGTCGCGGGCCTTCGAGGACTCCCTCCGCTTCGTGGAGACGGTCTACCGGGACAGGCTCGGCCCCGACGTCTCCGACGCCCTGGACCCGAACTTCAACACCACCGTCAACGGCGAACTGCTGCCCCAGGGCAAACTCGGCATCGCCCTCGACGGCTCCTGGCTGCCGCAGGCCTGGCTGCCGGGCAGCGGGCACGAGTGGCCGGACTGGTCGAAGCGGCTCGGACTCGCCGCCATGCCGACGCAACACGGTCAGGCGCCCGGCAAGGTGAGCATGTCCGGCGGCTGGACCTGGTCCATCCCGGCCAAGGCGGCCCATCCCGGCCTCGCCTTCGACTTCGTCCGGACGATGCAGACGAAGGACAACGCCCGGAAGTGGTACATCGCCAACTCCGGGATCGCCGTCCGCGAGGACGTCGCCGCCGATCCGAAGTACGCCGGCGCCCAGCCCGGCATCAAGTTCTTCACCGATCTCGTCGCGAGCACGCACTACCGGCCGGCGTACCCGGCGTACCCGAAGGTGTCGACCGCCGTGCAGGAGGCCATGGAAGCGGTCACGACCGGCGACCTGTCCGTGGAGAAGGCGGCGAGCGCGTACGTCGCCACGGTCGAGGACGTCACCGGCGGCCAAGTGGTCCGGAGGTGAGGCGCCGGTACCCGGCCGTCCGGGTCCTCCCGGTCGCCCCCGCCCTGGTCCTGCTGCTGCTGTTCCTCGCCGGGCCGATCGCCTACTGCGTCTGGATCGCCTTCACCGACCTCCAGCTGACCGGCCAGGCCCACTCCTCCTTCGTCGGCTTCGCCAACTTCCGCCGGGCGTTCAGGGACGACGCGTTCCTGAACGCCGTCTGGCTCACGCTGGTGTTCACGGTGCTGTCCTCGCTCGTCGGGCAGAACACGCTCGGGCTGGCCCTCGCCGCGCTGATGAAGCGCGCGTCGAAGCCCGTCCGCACCCTCACCGGCGGGGTCGTGGTGACCGCGTGGGTGCTGCCGGAGGTCGTCGCCGGGTTCCTGCTCTACGCGTTCTTCCGGCGCGAGGGCACCCTGAACGCGATCCTCCACTGGCTGCACCTGCCCCGCCAGAACTGGCTGTTCACGCTGCCGATCCTCGCGGTGTCCTTCGCCAACGTCTGGCGCGGGACGGCGTTCTCGATGCTGGTGTACTCCGCCGCCCTGGACGAGATCCCCGCCGAGATCACGGAGGCCGCCGAAGTGGACGGGGCCGGCGGCTGGCGGCGGCTGTGGCACATCACGCTGCCGATGATCCGGCGCTCCATCGGCACCAACCTCATGCTCAACACCCTCCAGACGCTCTCCGTCTTCGGGCTGATCTGGGTGATGACCCGAGGCGGGCCCGGCGACCGGAGCCAGACGCTGCCGCTGTTCATGTACGAACAGGCCTTCCAGAACAGCATGATCGGCTACGGCACGGCGATCGCCCTGCTCCTGCTGGTCGTCGGCTCCCTGTTCTCCGTCGTCTATCTGCGGCTGCTGCGGACGGAGGTCTGATGGCCCGCAACCGTGCCTCGCGGCGGTTCGCCGCGGACGTCTCGCTGCTGGCGGTGACCGCCGCCTTCGCGCTGCCCCTGGCCTGGGTGCTGCTGTCCGCCGTGGACCCGCACGCCGGGCTGCGGGTCAAGGTCCCCGACGGGCTCACCCTGGCCAACTTCGACGCCGTCCTGACCCCGGACATCACTTACACCCCGCTGCTCAACAGCCTGATCCTGTGCGGGGGCGCGACGGCGCTGACCGTCGGCTGCGCCACCCTCGCCGCGTATCCGCTGTCCCGGTTCCGGTCCCGGCTGAACCGGCCGTTCCTGCTGACGATCCTGTTCGCGACGAGCCTGCCGATCACGGCGATCATGGTGCCCGTGTACGCCCTGTTCGTGCGGGTGAACCTCATCGACACCCTCCAGGGCACGATCCTTTTCTTCGCCGCCTCCCAACTGCCCTTCGCCATCTGGCTGATGAAGAACTTCATGGACGGCGTGCCGGCGGAGCTGGAGGAGGCGGCCTGGACGGACGGGGCCTCGGCGGCGCAGTCCCTCGTCCGGATCGTGCTGCCGCTGATGGGGCCGGGGGTCGCCGTCGTGACCGTGTTCTCGTTCGTGATGATGTGGGGGAACTTCTTCGTCCCGTTCATGCTGCTGCTCACCCCGGAGCAGATGCCGGCGTCCGTGAGCATCAACGACTTCTTCGGCAACCGGGGCATGGTGGCGTACGGCCAGCTCGCCGCGTTCTCGGTGATCTACTCGACGCCGGTGATCCTGCTGTACCTCCTGGTGGCACGGCGGCTGGGCGGCGGGTTCGCGCTCGGCGGCGCGGTCAAGGGGTGAACCGGAAGGGTGTTGCGCCCGTGCCGCCGGCACGGGCGCGCCGGTGTCCGCGCACGCCGAACGCGCCGGCCTGCCGCGCGGTGCGGTGACCGAAGGAGCGGACCCCCTAGAAGACCGACTCCGCCTCGTCCATCCGGTCCTTCGGCACCGTCTTCAGCTCGGTGACGGCCTCCGCCAGCGGCACCATCACGATGTCGGTGCCGCGCAGCGCGGTCATCTTGCCGAACTCGCCGCGGTGGGCGGCCTCGACGGCGTGCCAGCCGAAGCGGGTGGCGAGGACGCGGTCGTACGCGGTGGGGACACCGCCGCGCTGGACGTGACCGAGGATGACCGGCTTGGCCTCCTTGCCCAGGCGCCGCTCCAGCTCGTACGCCAGCGCGGTGCCGATGCCCTGGAAGCGCTCGTGGCCGTACTGGTCGATGTCGCCCTTGCCGTAGTCCATGGTGCCCTCGGCGGGGTGGGCGCCCTCGGCGACGCAGATGACGGCGAACTTCTTGCCGCGGGCGAACCGCTCCTCGACCATCTTGACCAGGTCGGCGGGGTCGAAGGGGCGCTCGGGCAGGCAGATGCCGTGGGCGCCGGCGGCCATGCCGGACTCCAGGGCGATCCAGCCGGCGTGCCGGCCCATGACCTCCACGACCATCACCCGCTGGTGGGACTCGGCGGTGGTCTTGAGGCGGTCCATGGCCTCCGTCGCCACGCCGACGGCCGTGTCGAAGCCGAAGGTGCGGTCGGTGGAGGAGATGTCGTTGTCGATGGTCTTGGGCACGCCGACGACGGGGAGGCCCGCGTCGGAGAGCATCCGGGCGGCGGTCAGGGTGCCCTCGCCGCCGATCGGGACCAGCGCGTCGATGCCGAACTCCTCGACCATGTCGGCGGCGCCCTCGCACGCCTCGCGCAGCCGGTCGCGCTCCAGCCGGGAGGAGCCGAGGATGGTGCCGCCGCGGGCCAGGATGCCGCTGACCGCGTCCAGGTCGAGGGTGCGGTAGTGACGGTCGAGCAGACCCCGGTAGCCGTCCTCGAAACCGATGACCTCGTCGCCGTACTGCGCCACCGCCCGGTGCACGACCGACCGGATCACGGCGTTCAGGCCGGGGCAGTCGCCGCCTGCGGTGAGAACTCCGATGCGCATCGTGCTGTGTCTCCTGCTCGCTGAGTGTGCCGGTGAGCCGGTGTCGATTCTTTCACGTCCACCGGGCCTGCGAGATCCTGACGGGCGCCTTATCCGTCGACAGGGGTACTGTCAAGAGGGTTCTGCTCACCTCGGTGAGCGATTTTTATGCCTTGAAGGCGACGAAAGCGACATGAGGAACGGAGTGGACACGTGACGCGCAGCGTGTACGTGACCGGGATCGACCGCGGTGACGGACGCCAGGTCGTGGAGCTGGGGGTGATGGAACTCCTGACCCGGCAGGTCGACCGGGTGGGCGTGTTCCGGCCGCTCGTCCACGACGGCCCGGATCGCCTGTTCGAGCTGCTGCGGGCCCGGTACCGCCTCGCGCAGGACCCCGCGACCGTCTACGGCATGGACTACCACCAGGCGTCCGCGCTCCAGGCCGAGCAGGGCACCGACGAGCTGGTCTCCGCCCTGGTCGACCGCTTCCACCTGGTGGCCCGGGACTACGACGTGGTCCTCGTCCTCGGCACCGACTACGCCGACACCCAGCTGCCGGACGAGCTGTCGCTGAACGCCCGGCTCGCCAACGAGTTCGGCGCCTCGGTCATCCCGGTGGTCGGGGGCCGCGGGCAGTCCGCCGAGTCCGTGCTGGCCGAGACCCGCAACGCCTACCGCGCCTACGACGGCCTCGGCTGCGACGTGCTCGCCATGGTCGCCAACCGGGTGGCCCGCGAGGACCGCGACGAGATCGCCGGGCGGCTCGCGGACCGGCTGCCGGTGCCGACGTACGTGGTCCCCGACGAGCCCGCCCTGTCCGCCCCGACGGTCGCGCAGATCGCCCAGGCGCTCGGCGCGAAGGTGCTCCTCGGTGACGACTCCGGGCTCGCCCGGGACGTGCTGGGCTTCGTCTTCGGCGGCGCGATGCTGCCGAACCTCCTCGGCGCCCTGACCCCGGGCTGCCTGGTCATCACCCCGGGCGACCGCGCCGACCTGGTCGTCGGCTCGCTCGCCGCGCACAGCGCCGGCACCCCGCCGATAGCCGGTGTGCTGCTCACCCTGAACGAGGTCCCGAGCGACGAGATCCTCACCCTCGCCGCCCGCCTCGCCCCCGGCACCCCGGTGCTGTCGGTGTCCGGCAACAGCTTCCCCACCGCCGAGCGGCTGTTCTCCCTGGAGGGCAAGCTGAACGCGGCCACCCCCCGCAAGGCGGAGACCGCGCTCGGCCTGTTCGAGCGGTACGCCGACACCACCGATCTGGCCCGCCGGGTCTCGGCGCCGAGCAGCGACCGGGTCACCCCGATGATGTTCGAGCACAAGCTGCTGGAGCAGGCCCGCGCCGACAAGCGGCGGGTCGTCCTGCCGGAGGGCACCGAGGAGCGGGTGCTGCACGCCGCCGAGGTGCTGCTGCGCCGGGGCGTGTGCGACCTGACCCTGCTCGGCCCGGTCGACCAGATCCGCAAGAAGGCCGCCGACCTCGGCATCGACCTCGGCGACACCCGGCTGATCGACCCGGCCACCTCCGAGCTGCGCGACTCCTTCGCCGAGAAGTACGCGGCCCTGCGCGCCCACAAGGGCGTCACGGTCGAGCTGGCCTACGACGTCGTCTCCGACGTCAACTACTTCGGCACCCTGATGGTCCAGGAGGGCCTGGCCGACGGCATGGTGTCGGGCTCGGTGCACTCCACCGCGGCCACCATCCGGCCCGCCTTCGAGATCATCAAGACCAACCCGGAGGCGTCGATCGTCTCGTCCGTGTTCTTCATGTGCCTGGCCGACAAGGTGCTGGTCTACGGCGACTGCGCGGTCAACCCGGACCCGGACGCCGAACAGCTCGCCGACATCGCCATCCAGTCGGCGACGACGGCCGCGCGGTTCGGCGTGGAGCCGCGGATCGCGATGCTGTCGTACTCCACGGGCACGTCCGGCTCGGGCGCCGACGTCGACAAGGTGCGCGAGGCCACCGAGCTGGCCCGCTCGCGCCGGACCGACCTGAAGATCGAGGGCCCGATCCAGTACGACGCGGCCGTCGAGCCGTCCGTCGCCGCCACCAAGCTGCCCGGCTCCGAGGTCGCCGGGCAGGCCAGCGTGCTGATCTTCCCCGACCTCAACACCGGCAACAACACCTACAAGGCCGTGCAGCGCTCGGCCGGCGCGATCGCCGTCGGCCCGGTGCTCCAGGGCCTGCGCAAGCCGGTCAACGACCTGTCCCGGGGCGCGCTCGTCCAGGACATCGTGAACACCGTCGCCATCACGGCGATCCAGGCCCAGGGCCCCGCCCGGAACCCCAGCGAGAAGGCGTCCCAGCAGTGACCTCCCCCACCCGTGTCCTCGTCCTCAACTCCGGTTCCTCGTCGCTGAAGTACCAACTGCTGGACATGCGGGACAGCAGCCGGCTCGCGGTGGGCCTGGTCGAGCGGATCGGCGAGCAGACCTCCCGCATCGAGCACACCTGCCTCACCGGCGGCGCCACCCGCGAGCACACCGGGCCGATCGCCGACCACGACGCCGCCCTGAAGGCGGTCGCCGAGGAGCTGACCCGGGACGGCCTGGGCCTGGACTCCCCCGAGCTGGCCGCGATCGGGCACCGGGTGGTGCACGGCGGAATGTTCTTCACCGAGCCCACCGTCATCGACGACGAGGTGCTCACCGAGATCGAGCGGCTGATCCCGGTCGCCCCGCTGCACAACCCGGCCAACCTCACCGGCATCCGCACCGCGCGGGCGCTCCGCCCGGACCTGCCCCAGGTCGCCGTCTTCGACACCGCGTTCCACACGACGATGCCGGAGCCGGCGGCGCGCTACGCGATCGACCCGAAGATCGCCGACCGCCACCGCATCCGCCGCTACGGCTTCCACGGCACCTCGCACGCGTACGTCTCGCGTCAGACCGCGCGGCTGCTGGGCAAGGACCCGTCCGAGGTCAACGTGATCGTGCTGCACCTGGGCAACGGCGCGTCCGCCTCCGCGGTCGAGAAGGGCCGGTGCGTGGACACCTCCATGGGACTGACCCCCTTGGAGGGACTCGTGATGGGTACGCGCTCCGGTGACCTGGACCCGGCCGTCATCTTCCATTTGGCCCGGGTTGGGGATATGTCCATGGACGAGATCGACACTCTTCTCAACAAGAGGAGCGGTCTGTTCGGTCTGTGCGGGGACAACGACATGCGGGAGATCCGCCGCCGGATCGACGAGGGCGACGAAGAGGCCGCGCTCGCCTTCGACATTTACATTCACCGGATCAAGAAGTACATCGGCGCCTATTACGCCGTGCTCGGCACGGTGGACGCGGTGGCCTTCACCGCCGGGGTCGGCGAGAACGCGGCACCGGTGCGGGAGGCGGCGGTCGCGGGCCTGGAGGGCATGGGCCTGGCGGTCGACCCGGAGCGGAACGCCGTGCGCGGCGGCGGACCGCGGCTGATTTCGCCGCAGTCCGCCCGGGTGGCGGTCGCGGTGGTGCCGACGGATGAAGAACTGGAGATCGCGACGCAGACCTACGCACTGGTCGGAAAGAACAACTGAATAGCACCTGAGCGGTGTGGCACTCATTTGTATCTTCCGCCAGACGGAATATTCCGTAGCGAAACAAACCGATAGGATCGCCCCATGCGCCGTTCGAAAATCGTCTGTACTCTCGGCCCCGCGGTCGACTCCCACGAGATGCTCGTCGCCATGATCGAGGCGGGCATGAACGTGGCCCGGTTCAACTTCAGCCACGGCACCCACGCCGAGCACCAGGCGCGGTACGACCGCGTCCGGGCCGCCTCCAAGGAGACCGGCCGTCCCATCGGCGTCCTCGCCGACCTCCAGGGCCCGAAGATCCGCCTGGAGACCTTCGCCGAGGGTCCGGTCGAGCTGGAGCGCGGTGACGAGTTCGTCATCACGACCGAGGACGTGCCGGGTGACAAGCACATCTGCGGTACGACGTACAAGGGGCTGCCGGGCGACGTCTCGCGCGGCGACCAGGTCCTGATCAACGACGGCAACGTCGAGCTGAAGGTCGTGGACGTCGAGGGCCCGCGGGTGAAGACGATCGTCATCGAGGGCGGTGTCGTCTCCGACCACAAGGGCATCAACCTGCCCGGCACGGCCGTCAACGTGCCCGCGCTGAGCGAGAAGGACGTCGAGGACCTGCGCTTCGCCCTCCGCATGGGCTGCGACCTGGTCGCGCTGTCCTTCGTCCGGGACGCCAAGGACATCCACGACGTCCACCGCGTCATGGACGAGGAGGGGCGCCGCGTCCCCGTCATCGCCAAGGTGGAGAAGCCGCAGGCGGTGGAGAACATGGAGGACGTCGTGATGGCGTTCGACGGCGTGATGGTCGCCCGTGGCGACCTCGCCGTCGAGTACCCGCTCGAGAAGGTCCCCATGGTGCAGAAGCGCCTGATCGAGCTGTGCCGGCGCAACGCCAAGCCGGTGATCGTCGCGACCCAGATGATGGAGTCGATGATCACCAACTCCCGTCCGACCCGCGCCGAGGCCTCCGACGTCGCCAACGCGATCCTGGACGGCGCCGACGCGGTCATGCTGTCGGCGGAGTCCAGCGTGGGCGCGTACCCGGTCGAGACGGTCAAGACCATGTCGAAGATCGTCACCGCGGCCGAGCAGGAGCTGCTCTCCAAGGGCCTGCAGCCCCTCGTCCCGGGCAAGAAGCCGCGTACGCAGGGCGGTTCGGTGGCCCGTGCGGCCGCCGAGATCGCCGACTTCCTCGGCGGCAAGGGCCTGGTCGCCTTCACGCAGTCCGGTGACACCGCGCGCCGGCTCTCCCGCTACCGCGCGATCCAGCCGATCATCGCCTTCACCACGGACGAGGGCACCCGCAACCAGCTCACCCTGAGCTGGGGCGTGGAGTCGCACGTCGTGCCGTTCGTGAACACCACCGACGAGATGGTCGACCTGGTGGACCAGGAGATCGCGCGGCTCGGCCGGTTCGAGACGGGCGACACCCTCATCATCACCGCCGGCTCGCCCCCCGGGGTCCCCGGCACCACCAACATGCTCCGCGTCCACCACCTGGGCACCCAGAGCAAGTGACCCGTCCCGCGAGGGACTTGCAAGGCACCGAGGGCGCCCCCCGCGACGGGGGGCGCCCTCGGTGTTCTGCGGCTCCCGAACCGGCTTGTACGACCGCTCAGTCGGTCGTGTACACGTGCATGCCGGGCACGTGCAGGTTGCCGCCGAACTGCGCCGCCTGGACCACCTTGACGTTGGTGAAGTAGATCAGCGGGATGTTCAGCGGGGGCGGGCTGTCGGGGCTGAAGGTCACCGGGATCAGCCCGAACAGGTTGCCCGAGATGCTCTCGGTGTACATCACCGTGTCGCCGCCGGTGATGGTGGACGTCGAGCCCTTGGCGGCCTGGACGTGGTACGTCTTGCCCGCCTGCGCGTCCTTCACCGTCTGGTGCAGGTCGCCGATGTCGGTGCCGCCGGAGATGACGTACTTCAGCGCCTTCTTGGTGGTGCCGCCCGCCGTCTTCACCTCGACGATGCCCTGGTAGTCGGCGCCCTTGAGGAGCAGGGAGCTGGCGTTCAGGTACCAGGGGTCGTCCGCCACCAGCACCTTGTTGTCGACGCCGCCCTGGTCGTCCGTGGCCACCGGGCAGTCGTCGGCGGAGGCGGACTCGCTCGCGGACGGGCTCGGCGTGGCCGAACCGGTCGCGTCACCGGCCGTCTTCGCGGCGTCCCCGGCCGTCCTGGAGACGGTTCCGGTGGTGCCGCCGACGGTGTCCTGGACCGTGTCCGTGGCCTTCTTCACCGTGTCCTCGACGGTGCCGGAGGTGCCGCCGGACCCCGTGCCGCCGCCCGGCTTCGTGCCCCCGCCGGACTTCGTGTCCCCGCCCGGCTTCGTTCCCCCGCCGGACGGGGTGTCCGTGGACGGGGTGTCCGGGGACGGGGTGTCCGGGGACGGGGTGTCCGGGGTCTGCGTGGCGGACTGGGACGCGGACGGTGCCGGGGCCGGCGTCTGCGACGACGTGCCGGAGCCCTTGCCGCCGCCGGTGAGCAGGTCGCCGAGCGTGTCGCCCAGCGTGTCGCCGATGGTGTCGAGGACGGTGCCGCCGCCGCTCCCGGTCTGGGTGGCCGCGTCACCGGCGGTCGTGTCACCGCCGGAACCCGAGCCCGAACCGGAGTCCGAGCCCGACGACCCGGAGCCCGACGTACCCGAACCCGCCGACCCGGAACCCGAAGACCCGGAACCCGAGGAACCGGAACCCGAAGAACCGGAGTCCGAGGAGCCGGAGCCCGAACCGGAGCCGGAGGACCCCGGGGTGGCGGTCGGCGCGGGCGTGTCCTTGTCGCCGGAACCTGAATCCGGCGAAGAGGTGCCGCCCGCGTCCTGCGTCTTCCCGCTCCCGGTGGTCTCCGACGGCGACGGCGCGGCCGTCGTGCTCGGGGACGCGGACGGCGACGGCGTGGCCGAGGGGTCCTTGGAGCCGTCGGCCAGCGCCTTCACACAGTCCTTGTACTCGTCGGCCGTCAGGCTCTTCGCCGACGTCGACGGGGACGGGCCGCCGTTGTTGTCGGCGAGGGCGAGCGTGGAGGTGAAGCCCATGCCCATGAGCACCGCCGTGGGCATGGCCACCGAGGCTATCGCCTTGCCGGCCGGCATGTGGAACCTGGTGAACAGCGGCTTTCTGGGGGCCGCGTGGCGGGGCCCGGTTCTCGCGCGGGACCCGTCCACGTCGGTCCCGCGGGTCACCTCGTCAGCCGGCACTGTGCCTCCCGTTCGCCCCGTTGGCCGGGCTCGTTCCTGACAGGTCGTTCTCCCACGGCGCCTTGTACGGCCCGGCCGGGGCCGCACCGGCCGCCGGGTCCGTGCCCTGGTGCGGCAGCGGGGCCGCGTCGGGGGCGCCGCCCTCGTCCGGGGCGGCCTCGGCCGGCGGCTGCTCCTGCGGGGGCGTGCCCGGCGCCCAGGCCACGGCCAGCGCTCCGCCGACCAGGGCGAGCAGGAAGCCGATGACGAAGCCGCCGAAGTTGGACACGGGGATGGACACCAGCGCCAGCAGGATCGCGGCGACGCCCGCGAAGGTCCGTACGTGCTTCTGGAACCAGAGGCTGAATCCCAGGACGATGAGCAGCACACCGATGATCAGGGACCCGGCTCCCGCGGTGGTCGCCATGGCCAGCGTCAGGTGCCCGAGCTGCAGATGGGCGTACGGGAAGTACATGATCGGAAAGCCGCCGAGCATGACGAACAGACCGGCCCAGAACGGCCGCGTGCCCCGCCAGGCGCGGAACTGCAGCCTCCGGCGGGTGAACTGGCCGGGTGCGGCGGCAGGAGTCTCGGCGCTCATGGAAAACAGCTCCCTGGTGCGGCGTTGCTGTGGTGGTGATGTGTGCCGCGTGTGAGAACGCGGCCGGAGTGTGGACGGGCGGGGGCGCCACCGGCTCCCCCGCCCGTCACCGAGTGCTTAGTAGCACTCCTTGGCACCCGTCGCCAGCGACATCTTCAGGCCGCTGAGCTTGAAGGTTCCGGCGGTGGTCGCCCACGCCGTCTGCTTCACGCCGACCAGCGTGGCCTTGTCGGCCTGCTGGGCGAACCCGTACGGGTTGGCCTGCTCGGCCCCGCCCTTCATGCCCGGACCCTTGGAGGCGTCCTTGGCGGCCACACCGATGTCGATGTTCTCGAACGTGGCGTCGGCGTTCAGGTCGGCGACGTCGATGTAGATGTTGTCGGCCTGGACCTTGTCGGCGCCCGCGCCGCCGGCCCGCAGGATCAGGCTGACGCTGCCGAAGATCGGCACGTCGGGCGTGACCACGGACTGGCACAGGTTGGTGATCTCGGCGTGCTTGAACGCCGAGACGGCCACCGGGTGCGCCGTCTTCTTGCCGTCCAGCGTGTAGCCGCTGTCGATGGCGCCGTACTGCGAGAAGCCGGTGCCGACGAGCTGGTCGGCGGACACCTTGAACGACTGGCCGGACACGCTGAACGAGGCGGCCAGAGCACCCTGCGCGAGGGCGACACCTATACACGCCGTGGCGGCCACGCTGGGCACCATGACCACAGCGAACCGCTTCCATCTGGTCCCGCCACGCACCTGGGACTCCATATTTCCTCCTTCTCGGACGTACATCTCCTGCCCCGGGCTCGCCCCCGAATGAGCGGCTCAGCCGGGCAGGGATGGGAGAAGTGCTACGTCCTCGGGAAGGAGAGCGCCCGCGCTCGGCGGCGCGAACCGCGCCCGAATCACCGGCGATCACCCCCGAGCGACAACCACTGGTCGCGCCTGACACGCATCACGCACAACCCTGCTGGACAGGCTTCGCCGGCCGGCGAAGACCCCCCTGCCCTAGACCCGGCGCCACTGCCGCCGGCTCTGCTCGGTGGGGACCCAGAGTCTCCCGGTGACCCGGCCGGCTGCCGGGGTACGGGAATGGACCGAGCGTCGCCGATCGTGGTGCATTCTCGGCCCTGACACAAGGGGGTTCGTTACTGGCTAGTAACGGCGGGATAACCGGAGGACGACCGACCGGTCTCGGACCGCGACGCTGGGTGCCACCGAAGGGCAGAGCAAAGCCGTTGATCCCTGGACGAAACCAGACAGACCAACGGCCTCGATTTACTCGGAGTAACAGCGACCGCCATTACCAAGATTTGGTAAAGCGCGGTCGCCGTGACGCGTGTCGGCGAACCTTTCACCCCGGCATCACACGCCGGGGCGTTTAGGGACTGGTCAGAACAGGGCGCGTGCCAGGGCCCTGCGTGCGCCCACCACGCGCGGGTCCTCCTGACCCACGACCTCGAACAGCTCCAGCAGCCGGAGGCGTACCGCCTCGCGGTCGTCACCCGCCGTGCGCTGCACGGTCTCGATGAGCCGTCCGAAGGCGTCCTCGACGTGCCCGCCCACCAGGTCCAGGTCGGCGGCGGCGATCTGCGCCTGCGGGTCCTTCGGCTTACCCGCGGCCTCCTGACGCACCCTCTGCGGGTCCATGCCCTGCACCCGCTGGAGCAACTCGGCCTGCGCCAGGCCCAGTTTGGCCTCCGGGTGGGCCGGGTCGTCGGCCAGCACGTTCTTGTACGCCTGGACGGCCCCGCCCAGGTCGCCGGCGTCCAGCGCCTGCGCGGCGGCGTTCAGCGCGGCGTCGTACGGCCCTTCGGCCACCGCGGTCCGCGGGGCGTCACCCGGCTCCGCGTCCGGGTCGACGGTCAGGCCGGTCAGACCGAAACGCTGTTCCGCGACGGCCACCAGCTGGTCGAGGGTCTCCCGGATCTGCTGCTCGGCGGCCACCCCCTGGAAGAGCGGCAGCGCCTGGCCCGCCACGACGGCGAACACGGCCGGGATGCCCTGGATCCCGAACTGCTGCATCAGCATCTGGTTGGCGTCGACGTCGATCTTGGCGAGGAGGAAGCGCCCGTTGTACTCGACGGCCAGCCGCTCCAGGACCGGGCTCAGCTGCTTGCAGGGCTGACACCACTCGGCCCAGAAGTCGATGACGACCGGGACTTCGGCGGAGCGCTGCAGGACGTCCCGCTCGAAGCCCGCCTCATCGACGTCGATGACGAGATCGGCCGGGGAGACGGCACTCGTACCGCCCTGCCGGGCCGCTTCGGCGCGCGCCTGCTCCGCCTTGGCCTTGGCCTCCTGGGCCGCCTTAACCGCGGCGAGGTCGACGACACCGCTCATGGACATGTTCCGTGGCTGCATGCGTCTATCCTCCCCCGATCCCGCGCCTGATGGAAAAAAGCGATGTGCGGCGCCGGGTCCCCACCCCACGCCTGGCGGTCGTCGCCCGTGTACGTCCCTCACGAGCTTTCGCTACGACCCGTAGCGTAATGCCTCGGGGGCAGCGCGCGACACCACTCCCCGGTGATCTCCCTCACGACCGCACAGATCCCGCCGGTTATGGTCGGGGGCATGCAGAGCCGCACTCCCGCCAGCCGTACGGGGCGCCCGCGCAGCGCCGCCGCGGACACCGCGATCCTGGCCGCCACCCGGGAGGCTCTGGTCGAACTCGGCTGGTCGAAACTCACCCTGGGGGACGTCGCCACGCGGGCCGGGGTTGCGAAGACGACGCTCTACCGCCGCTGGGCCGGCAAGAACGAGCTGGTCGTGGACGCGGTGGCGGAGCTCTTCGACGAGCTGCAACTCCCCGACCGCGGCAGCCTCGCCGCCGACATCGAGGGCGTCGTCCTGCAGTTCGCGGCCATCCTGGCCCGCCCGGAGGCCAAGAGCGGCCTGATGGCGGTGGTCGCCGAGGCCACCCGCGACGACGCCCTGCGCGAACGCATCCGCGCCTCCATCGTGGACCGCCAGATGCGGCTGGTCCTGGCGGGCCGCGCACGGGCCCAGCGCCGCGGCGAACTCCCCCCGGAACCGGACCCCGGCGAGTCCGCCCGCACCGTCGACCTGATCTTCGACGTGGTCGCGGGCGCGGTGGTCCACCGCACCCTGGTCAGCGGCAAACCGGCGGACGAGGACTGGGTCCGCGGCTTCACCCGCCTGCTGCTGCCGGGCCTCACGTCCCAGCCGGCCGAGCAGACGGCCACGGCCCCCTCCCGGCCCGCCGGGCACGGGACGACGGCCGACGGCGTCTAGAAGCCCGCCGGCTCCGTGTACACCCCCCACTCGTCCCGCAGCACCCCGCAGATCTCGCCCAGCGTCGCCTCGGCCCGCACGGCCTCCAGCATCGGCTCGATCATGTTGGCCCCGGACCGGGCCGCGGCGAGCATCGCGTCCAGCGCCCCCCGCACGGCCGCCTCGTCCCGCGCCGCCTTCCGCTCGGCGAGCACCCGCACCTGCTCCCGCTCCACCTCGTGGCTGACCCGCAGGATCTCCAGGTCCCCGGTGACGGACCCGGTGTGGACGTTGACGCCGACGACCTTCTTGTCCCCCTTCTCCAGCGCCTGCTGGTACCGGAAGGCGGACTCCGCGATCTCCCCGGTGAACCACCCGTCCTCGATGCCGCGCAGGATGCCGGACGTGATGGGCCCGATCGGGTGTCGCCCGTCCGGGTGAGCCCGCAGCCCCCGCTCCTTGATCTGTTCGAAGATCTTCTCCGCGTCCGCCTCGATGCGGTCCGTCAGCTGCTCGACGTACCAGGACCCGCCCAGCGGATCGGCGACGTTGGCGACCCCGGTCTCCTCCATCAGCACCTGCTGCGTGCGCAGCGCGATCTCGGCGGCCTGCTCGGAGGGCAGGGCGAGGGTCTCGTCGAGCGCGTTGGTGTGCAGCGAGTTGGTCCCGCCGAGCACGGCCGCCAGCGCCTCCACCGCCGTACGCACCACGTTGTTGTATGGCTGCTGCGCGGTCAGCGAGACACCCGCGGTCTGCGTGTGGAACCGCAGCCACTGCGCCTTCTCGGACTTCGCGCCGTACACGTCCCGCATCCAGCGCGCCCAGATCCGGCGGGCCGCCCGGAACTTGGCGATCTCCTCGAAGAAGTCGACGTGCGCGTCGAAGAAGAAGGACAGGCCGGGCGCGAAGATGTCGACGTCGAGACCGCGGCTGAGGCCCAGCTCGACGTACCCGAACCCATCCGCCAGCGTGTACGCCAGCTCCTGCGCCGCCGTGGCCCCGGCCTCCCGGATGTGGTACCCGGAGACGGAGAGCGGCTTGTACGCCGGGATCCCCGCCGCGCAGTGCTCCATCAGGTCGCCGATCAGCCGCAGGTGGGGCTCGGGCTGGAACAGCCACTCCTTCTGGGCGATGTACTCCTTGAAGATGTCGGTCTGGAGGGTGCCGTTGAGCACCGCCGGATCGACGCCCTGCCGCTCGGCGGCGACCAGGTACATGCAGAAGACGGGTACGGCGGGCCCGCTGATGGTCATCGAGGTCGTCACATCCCCCAGCGGGATGTCCTTGAACAGCATCTCCATGTCGGCGGCCGAGTCGATGGCGACCCCGCAGTGCCCGACCTCGCCGAGGGAGCGGGGATCGTCGGAGTCCCGCCCCATGAGCGTCGGCATGTCGAAGGCGACGGACAGGCCCCCGCCGCCGGCGGCGAGGATCATCTTGTACCGCTCGTTGGTCTGCTCGGCGTTGCCGAACCCGGCGAACTGCCGGATCGTCCACGTGCGGCCGCGGTAGCCGGTCGGATGGAGCCCGCGCGTGAAGGGGTACTCCCCGGGCCAGCCGATCCGCTCGAATCCCTCGTACGTGTCACCCGGCCGGGGCCCGTACACCGGCTCCACGGGGTCGCCGGAGAGCGTGGTGAAATCCGCGTCGCGCTTGCGCGCGGCGTCGTACCGGGCCTGCCAGCGTCGGCGGCCCTCCTCGATGGCGTGAGCGTCCATACCCCCGAATTTACTTGGACGTCCTAGTAAATGTCGATGGCAGACCGCCGCACGGCGTCCGTACGGCGGTACCCGCTACGCCTTGGCGACGGCCGGGGCCCCGTCGGCGACCCGGGACTCCAGCTCGCGGCTGATCTTGCGCTCGACGAAGAACGCGGCGGTCGGGATCGTCCCCGCCAGCAGCACCCAGAGCTGGCGGCCGACCGGCATCTTGGCCTTGGAGCCCAGGTCGAACGCGAAGATCAGGTAGACGACGTACAGCCAGCCGTGGGCGATGGCGACGACCCGGGTGAAGTCGGCGGCACCGTCGACGTCCAGCCCGTACTTCGCGATCATGCTCAGGCAGAGCAGCACCAGCAGCACGCCGGTGGTGTAGGCCATGACGCGGTAGCGGGTCAGCACGCTTTTTTTCATGGAGCGAGCGTAACCACCCGTTCCGGGAGATCTTGCCCCGGGTCACCGCTCCTCGAAGTCGTGTGCCGCGATCCGCAGCGGGCGCAGCAGCGCGAAGATCTCCTGGCACTCCTCGGCGTCGTACGCCCCGAGCCCGAAGTCCATGGCCATCAGGTCGCGGGTGGCCGCGTCGACCACCTCGCGCCCCTTGTCGGTGATGACGGCCAGCGTGCCGCGCCCGTCGTTGGGGTTGGGCCGCTTGGCGACCAGCCCGGACCTCACCAGCCGGTCCACCGTGTTCGTCACGGACGTGGGGTGCACCATCAGCCGCTCACCGATCTTGGACATCGGCAGCTCGCCGGCCTTGGAGAAGGTGAGCAGCACCAGCGCCTCGTACCGGGCGAACGTCAGCCCGTACGGCTTGACCACCGCGTCCACCTCGGCGAGCAGGATCTGCTGGGCCCGCATGATCGAGGTGATCGCGGCCATGGACGGCACCTTGCCCCACCGCTGCTTCCAGAGTTCGTCGGCGCGGGCGATGGGGTCGAACGGGAGGCTGAGAGGCTTCGGCACGTCATCAGACCCTACCGGCCGGTCATATGCCGGTCAGCTCCGTCTCGCCTTTCGGTCTCCGGCCGCTCACGAGCGTGTGCCGAGGCCCCCCGGTGGGGCGGCGGACCCGCGCGTACGGCAGGCCGCCACGCGCCCGCACCCGCCCGCGGAGCGCCGGCCGTCCGGCCCGTCAGCCGCGTCCCCGGCGCCGCAGATGGTGCCGGACGGCCCGCTGGGCGACCGGGCCCAGGGACTCCACCGCGGCCACGAGCGCCCCCAGCTGCTCCAGGGCGTCCAGCGCCGCGTGCGCCCCGGCCTCGTCCACTCCCTCGTACAGCTCGACGCCGACGAACGACGCGGCCACCGCCCGCGCCAGGCCCGCCGGGTCGGCGAACTCGCCGAACGGGGTCGTCGCCAGCACGCGCCGGAGCACCTGCTCGATCTCGGTGATCCACAGCCGCAGCCCGTCGGCCGTCGCCGGACCCAGTGCCGCGTGCGTCGGGGCGCCGGCGAGCAGCTGGCCGAGGAGGGCCACATGGCCGCCGGCCCGCTCGTGCTCATGGATCTCGCGGCCGACGGCGAGGAGTTCGGAGAGCGAGTCCACCGCGGCTAGGCGCTCGCGGTACCGGGCGACGGCCTTCTCCGCGCCGTACCGGCAGGCCGCGGCGAGCAGCTCGTCCACCGATCCGAAGTGGTAGAAGACCAGTGCCTGGTTGACCCCGGCCGCCGCGGCCACCGTGCGGGCCGACGTCTTGGCGATGCCCTGCTCGGTGAGCGTGCGCAGCGCGCCCTCCAGCAGCTTCGCCTTGGTCTCCTGCGCCTTCGCGGTCTCCGGGCTCACGCGCGCGCCTCCTCCCGCACCGGCCGCAGCCCGGGCCGTACGCCACGGGCGCGGACGTCGGTGTACGACGCCGTGAAGGAGCCCTCGTAGCCGAAGAGGGGACCGAACCAGCGGTTCACCACGCGGACGCGGACCCGGAAGCGGCCGGCCGTCTCGTCGTACGACTCCCGTACCTCGGCCGTGGCGCCGACGAGTTCGGGGACGCGAACGTCCACGGGGCCCTCCCGGAACCGGTGGGCGCCGGAACGGATGAGCAGGGAGCCGTCGGGCTCGGCGTGGAAGTGCAGGTCGGTCGCGAGGTGCTGGTGGGTGCCGAGGTAGTCGAGGACGCGGTCGCCCCGCGGGCCGAGCACCATCTGGGCGTCGAAGCGGCGGGCGCGGCCGGGCAGGTGGAAGGTGCGCACGAAACTCACCGTCTCACGCCCGAAGGTGTCCCGGTACGGCACGTTCTCGATCACGAAGGGGACGTTCCGGCCGGCCCTCGGGACCAGGATGTTCCGGGCGGCGCCCAGGGCGAGGAACGGTTTCACGAAGGCCGGTCCGTGCCAGATCCGGTCCATCACGCCCCGGCCGGTGCAGGCCTCGCCGCCGGTGAGGCCCACCGAGAAGCGGCGCCGCAGGGCGGGGTGGAGGCGCTGGAACTCCGGCCCCATGGCGGTCTGGAAGATCGAGGTCATCCGTGCTTCTCCAGGGTGCGCAGGACGCGGGGCGCGCGGGTCCGGGTGGCGGGGGCGCGCAGGCAGCGGCGGGCGGCCGGGGTGCCGGCGAGCGGCGCCTTGAACAGGGCCAGGAAGACGCCGAGCAGGAGCAGGAGCGGGCAGAGGAAGGCCAGCGCGTCCGCGAGGGGGCCGGCCGGGCCGGGGAGCGAGCCCCGACCCAGTCCGGTCAGGCACAGGGCGAGGAGGAGCGCCCGGACGGTCAGTTCCGCCAGCCAGCGGTACAGCGCCCGCTCGGGGGTGATGCCCCGCTCCAGCCAGAGGCGGAGCCGGTCGAAGGACCAGGCGGTGGCCCAGCCCATCAGCGGACGGAACACCAGGCGGTCGGCGAGGGCGCCGGGGGCTCCCCAGCGCGGGCGGTAGTCGTAGCCGGTGAGGAAGCGGACGCCGTGGGCGTCGGGGACGTAGCGCCAGTAGCCGCTGCCCTCGGCGATCAGGGAGAGCGGGTGCGGGGAGGAGAAGCGCAGGGCCGAGGTGCGGGTGCCGTCGGGGCGCTCCCTCTCGCCGGCGGCCACGCCGGTGCCGGAGACGGTGAGGAACGGCAGCACGCGCGTGGCGTACCGGAAGCGCTGCGGTTCGCCCTCCGCGCGCGGGAGGTACTCGATCTCGGTGAAGCGCAGGTCCCAGCGCCGGTGGCGGGCGGGGTCCTGGGTGCGGGCCCACACCTCGTCGAGGTCGGCGCGGATGTGCGTCTCTCTGTAGAGACCCATGTGTTCCCCCACGTGAGCACGGAGTTTGAGCGACCGCTCAAATCGTCTGGCGCCGAACGTACACTCTTTTGAGCGATCGCTCAAAGATGCGGTACGACAAAACCCCGGCCCTGGGGACCGGGGTTCCGACGACGGGTGCGGCTACCGGGCGAGGTGCCGTTCGACGGTCTCCACCTTGGACGTGAGCCCGTCGGTCACCCCGGGGCGGATGTCGGCCTTGAGGACGAGCGAGACGCGCGGGGCACGCGCCTCGACGGCGGCGACGGCCCGCCTCACGACGTCCATGACCTCGTCCCATTCGCCCTCGACCGAGGTGAACATGGCGTCGGTGCGGTTGGGCAGGCCCGACTCGCGGACCACGCGCACGGCGTCGGCGACGTACTCCCCCACGTCCTCACCGACGCCGAGGGGCGTCACGGAGAAGGCGACGATCATGCGTTCACGACCCCTTCCTGGCGGGCACGGGCGGCGATGACGGCGTCCTCGGCCTCGCGGCGCAGCTTGCGCTCGGCGAAGAAGCCGCCGGTCGGCAGCACCGAGAGGACGAAGTACAGGGCCGCCGTCCGCAGCGGCCACTTGGCGCGGTTCCAGGCGTCCGCCCAGAAGATCACGTAGAGGACGAAGAGGACGCCGTGGACCGCGCCCATCACGGGGACCGCGTTGAAGTCCGTGGTCCGCTTCAGCACCGAGCAGAGCAGCAGGATCAGGAAGGACACGGCCTCGGGGGCCGAGACCAGCCGGAGACGGCGGAGGGCGGTGGCTGTCTTGATGTCCACGGGTCACCTTCGGTGGGAGAGTCATTTGTGAACGCACGCACAAGCGTTCCCCCATTGTGGCAAACCGCGCCCGTAGGGGTCCGCTCAGGGTGGGTCTCCACCCATGGGCCCTGTTCCGTCCACCCGCCCGGCCGCTACTTTCACAGCGTGGCGATGTTCCGGCTCCAGGGGAGCAAGGTCCTCGCCGTCGACATGACCGGGGACGCCGTGAAGGCGAAGAACGGCTCGATGGTCGCGTACGACGGGCGGATGGCCTTCAAGAAGCTGAGCGGTGGCGGCGAGGGGCTGCGCGGGATGGTGACCCGGCGGCTCACCGGTGAGCAGATGACGGTGATGGAGGTGAAGGGACACGGGACCTGCTGGTTCGCGGACCGTGCGTCGGAGATCAACCTGGTGAGCCTCCAGGGCGACAAGCTCTACGTCGAGGCGGACAACCTGCTGGCCACGGACGCGGGGCTCAGAACGGGCACGACGTTCACGGGGCTGCGCGGGGCCTCGCAGGGCAACGGCCTGTTCACGACGACCGTGGAGGGCCACGGCCAGGCGGCGATCGTCTCGGACGGGCCGGCGGTCGTGCTCCGGGTCAGCCCGCGGTACCCGCTGATCGTCGACCCGGGCGCCTACGTGGCCCACCAGGGCGACGTCCGGCAGACCTTCCAGTCCGGTGTGACGTTCCGCACGCTCCTCGGGGAGGGCGGCGGCGAGGCCTTCCAGATCCGCTTCGAGGGCGACGGGCTGGTGTACGTGCAGCCGAGCGAGCGGAACACGATCGCGGGGGACCTGTGAGATGACCTTCCGAGAGATCAACTCCAAGATGGTCGAGGCGACGGTGGCACCGGGGCAGCGGCTGTTCAGTCAGCGCGGCGCGATGCTCGCCTACAAGGGGGACGTGTCCTTCACGCCCAACGTCCAGGGCGGACAGGGCGGCCTGATGTCCATGATCGGGCGCCGGGTGGCCGGCGAGGCGACCCCGCTGATGACCGTGGAGGGCAGCGGCACGGTGTTCTTCGGGCACGGCGGCCACCACGTCCACGTGATCACCCTCGCCGGCGACACGCTCTACGTCGAGGCCGACCGGCTGCTCGCCTTCGAGGGCACGCTGCGGCAGGGGACGATGTTCATGGGCTCCCAGGGCGGGGTCATGGGCATGGTGCGCGGGCAGGTCACAGGCCAGGGCCTGTTCACGACGACCCTCCAGGGCCAGGGCTCGGTGGCCGTGATGGCGCACGGCGGGGTCTTCGAGATCCCGGTCACCCCGCAGCGCCCGGTCCACGTCGACCCGCAGGCCTACGTCGCCCACCACGGCGACGTCCGCAACAAGCTGTCCGCCGCGCTCGGCTGGCGCGAGATGGTGGGCCGGGGCTCCGGCGAGGCGTTCCAGCTGGAGCTGAGCGGCAGCGGCACGGTGTACGTCCAGGCGTCGGAGGAGAAGCTGTGAGCACCTACGCGAGCCCGGGCGCCGGGCCGGTCGTGCACGACCCCATGACGCTGCCCGCCGACGACAACGTGAACAAGTACACCTTCTGCGTGGAGCTCAAGGGCGGGCAGTGGTTCCTCCAGAAGGGGAAGATGATCGCCTATTACGGGACGATCGAGTTCAACGGCATCGGGCACGGGCGACTCGACCGACTTGTCCGTACGTCCTTCCATTCGCCACTGCACGCGAGCGACTGGGTCGTGGCCGGGGGCTCCGGCAAGATGCTGCTGGCCGACCGGGCCTTCGACGTCAACTCCTACGACCTGGACGACGGGAACTTGACCATTCGCGCGGGCAACCTGCTTGCTTTTCAGCCAAGTCTCGCGCTCAAGCAGTCGATCGTGCCGGGTTTCCTCACCCTTGTCGGAACCGGAAAGTTCGTGGCCGCATCTAACGGGCCGGTGGTGTTCATGGAACCTCCGATCCGGGTCGACCCGCAGGCGCTCGTCGGGTGGGCCGACTGCCCGTCCCCGTGCCATCACTACGACCACGGATACATGACGGGTGTGCTGGGCGGCCTACGTGCGATGACGGGCCTCGGCGGGGTATCCGGGGAGGAGCACCAGTTCGAGTTCGTGGGCGCCGGGACGGTGCTGCTGCAGTCGACGGAGACCCTGATGGCCGAGGGGGCGACGGGAGCCGTTCCTCCCGGACCGGGGGTGCCGGACGGTGGCGGAACGGGGCCGGTCGGACACGGTCCGCAATCGTCCGGCGTACCGCGCCTTCCCGGACAGCTGGGGGACCTCCAGCGTCGCTTCGGGCTGTGAGCGGTAGTCTGCGGAGTGTGACGTCGAACGCGTGCGCACTGTCACACCACCCGAAGTAGTTCGCCATTCAACTTCTTAGGTAGACTTCATTCATGGAGACCGAGACGGCCACGCGCTGGCTGACCGATGCGGAGCAGTGCGCCTGGCGCACCCACCTGGAGGTCAACAGGCTGTTGACGTACCAGCTCGAGAAGGACCTCCAGCCGTTCGGCCTGACGATGAACGACTACGAGATCCTGGTGAACCTGTCCGAGTCGGAGGACGTGCGGATGCGGATGAGCGACCTCGCCTCCGCGACGATGCAGTCCAAGAGCCGGCTCTCGCACCAGATCACGCGCATGGAGAACGCGAACCTGGTGCGCCGGGAGAACTGTGACACGGACCGGCGAGGGCTGTACGCCGTGCTCACGGATCACGGCCTGGAGACGATGAAGAAGGTCGCGCCGCACCACGTCGCGTCGGTGCGGCGCCATTTCATCGACCTGCTGTCACCGGACACGCTCATGGAACTCGACAAGGCGCTGAAGCCCATCGCCGAGCATCTGCGGGGGCAGCGGGGGCGCCTGTGACCCAGGCCGGCCGGCCGGAATCGCGGTAGCCGGGCGGGGGGCGCGCTCACCGGCGCAGGCCGGACGCCGCGCCCACCCGCACCGCTCCCGCGACACGACTGGCCGCGGCCGCGGCGGCCAGCAGCGTGCATCCGCCCGCCAGGGTGAAGCACACGGGCAGCGGCAGACGGCCGATCACCAGCCCGGCCGCCAACGCCCCGCCCGAGCTTCCCGCGTTCACCGCCATGTTCACCCACGCCCCGGCCTGCGTACGGGCGCTCCGCGGGGCCGACTCGTCGGCCAGCAGATAGGCCGTCGTCAGGACCGGGGCGATGAACGCTCCCGCGCAGGCCATGGCCGCCGTGAGGGTCCACAGGCCGGGGGCCAGGCCCGCCGCCGCCAGCACCAGACCGAGGCCCGCCGCGAACCGGCACAGGCGGGTCCGGGCGCTCGTGCGCCATCGCACCACCCCGTTGGCCAGGCCGCCCAGCGCGCTGCCCGCCGAGAGCGCGCCCAGGACCCAGGGGACCAGGGCGGGGTCGTAGGAACGTTCCGTGGCGAAGGCCAGCACCAGCAGCTCCACGGCGCTGAGGGCCAGTCCCGCACCCAGCGCCACCACGACCGAGGGCAGCACGCCCCGGACCAGAACGGCCCGTGCCCGGCCGGGCTGCGCGCCGGTGACCCCTTCCCCCGCGAGCGGTGCCCCGGCGGCCTCCTCCTTCCGGGGCGACGGACGCTGGGCGGCCATCGCCGGGGAGGTGACGAAGGCGCACGTGCCCCCCACGTTCAGGGCCGCGCTGAGGAGGATTCCCGCGGCCGGCGGGGCGAAGCCCCCGAGCAGGGCGATCAGGGCCGGTCCTGAGACGTAGAGCAGTTCCTCCGCGACGCCGTCCAGACCGTAGGCGCGCTGCAACAGGTCCCGGTCCGTCACCAGTTCGGACCACAGGGCGCGCATCGTCGGGCCCAGCGGGGGCGCGCAGCCGCCCGCGAGGGCGGCGGTGAGGCCGATCGCGACGGCCGACGCGCCGGGACGCCAGGTCAGGACGGCCAGGACGCCCAGCAGGGCGCCGTACAGCGCGGACATGGGCGGCAGGGCCCGGCGCGGGCCGTGGCGGTCGATCAGCAAGGCCCGCAGCGGCATCAGGAAGACCGTCGTGGCGCCGAAGAGGGAGAGAACGGTGCCGGAGACCGCGTAGGACCCGGTAGCACGGGTGACGGACAGCAGCACCGCCAGCGAGACCGTGCCGTAGGACAGGCGGGCGGCCAGGGCCGCGGTGAAGGTGCGGCGCGCGTGCGGGACGCGCAGGACGGCGGCGTACGAGGGCCGCGAAAGGGGCGTGGACACGCGGGGTTCCTCTGGGAGAGGCGCAAGAAAAGGGGGCACCGAAGGGCGCGAAGGCCGTCCGTCCGGCCCCGCGATCCCGGGTGCGCCTTACGCCAAGGAGAGGAACATGCGGGTCAAGGTAGCAGCGCGATCATCTCTCCGGCGACCCCCGGCACTCGTCACGCCCGCGACCGGCTCGCCCGCCGCACGGCACGGGACCCGTGCGCCACTGGGCCCCGCGTCTCGCCGGCACCCCTGCGAACAGCTCGTCCGCCGCACGGCGGGCGCCTCCCGTGCGGGGGCGGGCTGGGCGCCGTGAGCATGCCTCTGGCGCCGGGGACGGGCTGGGCGCGGCCGGTGGACCGGCGACGCCACCCCCAGCCGACCGCCCGCCCCGCCCAGCGAGCCCACCCGCACGGAAGCGAGGGGTCCAGCCCCCGGCGCCCACCCCTCGTGAGCCCAGCTCGCCGCCCGGCCCGGTCCCGGCGCCCACCGCTCCTTGAGCCCAGCCCGCCGCCCGGTCGCCCCGCTGCTCACCGCGCCCCTGCTGTGGCTGGGCGCGGCGGCGCACCGGCGACGGTCGCGCGGGTCGCGTGCGGTGAGCGGCGGGGTCATCCGCCCGGCGAACCCCCGCACCGGCGGGCTCGGCGGTAACCGTTCGCCCGCTGCTCGCCGCTCCCGAGGTGCGCTCAGCTTTCCGTCAGGCCCGCGACGAGTTCGTCCGCCGCGCGGTACGGGTCCAGTTCGCCGGTGACGATGCGTTCGGCGAGGGCGCTGAGGCGGCGGTCGCCGTGCAGGTCGCCGATGCGCTCGCGCAGGGCCGTCACCGCGATGGTCTCGACCTCGCGGGCCGCGCGGGCCTTACGGCGCTCCGTGAGGATCCCGCGCTCCTCCATCCAGGCCCGGTGCTTCTCCAGGGCCTCCACGACCTCGTCGACGCCCTCCGCGCGCGCCGCGACCGTCTTCACGATCGGCGGGCGCCAGTCGCCGGGGCCCCGGGCCTCGCCCAGGCCCAGCATGTGGTTCAGTTCGCGGGCGGTGGCGTCGGCGCCGTCCCGGTCGGCCTTGTTGACGACGTACACGTCGCCGATCTCCAGGATTCCCGCCTTCGCCGCCTGGATGCCGTCGCCCATGCCGGGGGCCAGGAGGACGACGCTGGTGTCCGCCTGCGAGGCGATCTCCACCTCCGACTGGCCCACACCGACCGTCTCGACCAGGATCACGTCGCAGCCCGCCGCGTCCAGCACCCGGATGGCCTGCGGGGCCGCCCAGGCCAGGCCGCCGAGGTGGCCGCGGGTCGCCATGGAGCGGATGTACACGCCGGGGTCGGAGGCGTGCTCCGACATCCGGACCCGGTCACCGAGCAGGGCGCCGCCGGAGAACGGCGACGAGGGGTCGACGGCCAGGACGCCGACCCGCCTGCCCTGCTTGCGGTACGCGGTGACGAGCGCGGAGGTGGAGGTGGACTTGCCGACGCCCGGCGAGCCCGTCAGGCCGACCACGTACGCGTTGCCCGTCAGCGGGGCCAGCGCCGCCATGACCTCCCTCAGCTGCGGGGACGCCCCCTCCACGAGGGAGATCAGCCGGGCCACGGCCCGCGGCCGGCCTTCCCTGGCCTGGGCCACCAGAGAGGAGACGTCCTGCATCACAGCTCCGTTCAGTTCACCACGTACCGGACACCGGCGTACCGGAAACAGACCTTCGGGTCTCAGGCCGTTCGGGTATCAGGCCTTCGGTACCCGCACGATCAGCGCGTCACCCTGGCCACCGCCGCCGCACAGCGCCGCCGCGCCGACGCCGCCGCCGCGCCGCTTGAGCTCCAGGGCCAAGTGGAGCACGAGCCGGGCGCCGGACATGCCGATCGGGTGACCCAGGGCGATCGCGCCGCCGTTGACGTTCACCTTTTCCGTGGAAACGCCGAGGTCCTTCATTGACTGCACGGCGACGGCGGCGAACGCCTCGTTGATCTCGATGAGGTCCAGGTCGGACACCTCCAGGCCCTCCTTCTTCAGGGCGTGCAGGATGGCGTTCGACGGCTGGGACTGCAGCGAGTTGTCCGGGCCGGCCACGTTGCCGTGCGCGCCGATCTCGGCGAGCCAGGTCAGGCCCAGTTCCTCCGCCTTCGCCTTGCTCATCACGACCACGGCCGCCGCACCGTCCGAGATCTGCGAGGAGGAGCCGGCGGTGATCGTGCCGTCCTTGGCGAAGGCCGGGCGCAGCTTGGCCAGGGACTCGGCGGTGGTGTCGCCGCGGATGCCCTCGTCCTTGCTGAACAGCACCGGCTCGCCCTTGCGCTGCGGGATCTCCACGGGGGTGATCTCGGCCTCGAACAGGCCGTTCTTCTGGGCGGCGGCGGCCCGCTGGTGGGACAGGGCGGCGATCTCGTCCTGCTCGGGGCGCTTGATGCCGAGGCGGGTGTTGTGCTTCTCCGTGGACTCGCCCATCGGGACGTTCTCCCACGGGTCGGTCAGGCCGTCGTAGGCCATCGCGTCGAGCATCTGGACCGCGCCGTACTTGTACCCTTCGCGGGACTTGGGCAGCAGGTGCGGGGCGTTGGTCATGGACTCCTGGCCGCCCGCAACGACGATGTCGAATTCACCCGCGCGGATCAGCTGGTCGGCGAGGGCGATGGCGTCGAGGCCGGAGAGGCACACCTTGTTGACGGTGAGCGCCGGGACGTTCATCGGGATGCCGGCCTTGACGGCGGCCTGGCGGGCCGGGATCTGGCCGGCGCCGGCCTGCAGGACCTGGCCCATGATCACGTACTGCACCTGGTCGCCGCCGATCCCCGCACGGTCGAGGGCGGCCTTGATCGCGAAGCCGCCCAGGTCGGCTCCGGAGAAGGACTTCAGCGAGCCCAGCAGCCGCCCCATGGGCGTCCGGGCGCCCGCGACGATCACCGAGCTGGTCGTTCCAGAAGATCCAGAAGACATGAGGTGCGATCCCCTTCCAGCTGCACACAGCCGAGGAGTGAACGAGGGTTTACTTCGAATGTACTGAGCGGTTGGACACGGCGTCATCGGCCCGTCGGTGTGATCGCGCGCACGTTGCGTAACCATCCCGGGAGCGCTGCACTGAATCCATGCTGACGCGAATCGACCACATCGGGATCGCCTGCCACGACCTCGACGCGACCGTCGAGTTCTACCGGGCCACGTACGGCTTCGAGGTGTTCCACACCGAGGTCAACGAGGAGCAGGGCGTGCGGGAGGCCATGCTCAGGATCAACGGCACCTCGGACGGCGGAGCCTCCTACCTCCAACTGCTGGAACCGGTCCGTGAGGACTCCACCGTCGCCAAGTGGCTCGCGAAGAACGGGGAGGGCGTCCACCACATCGCCTTCGGTACGGCGGACGTCGACGGGGACGCCGCGGACATCCGCGCCAAGGGCGTCCGGGTGCTGTACGACGAGCCACGACGCGGCTCCATGGGGTCGCGGATCACCTTCCTGCACCCCAAGGATTGCCACGGCGTTCTGACAGAACTCGTCACTTCGGCCCCTGTTGAGTCACCTGAGCACTGACCCCCGTACATAAGGGCCGGTAGGGTTGGGGGCGGTCGTCCCTGAAACGGGGACGGCCGCATGCCGGGGTCCGGGTTTCGGGGGACGAGCGTCGGGGCAGCAGCCCGTGCTCCGCCGTCTGTCTGACACCATTCCCCGGGGGCCCCGTTCGGCGGATGGACGGAGCTCGTTGCAGAAGCTGACCAGGGGACGGATGGGACCGCGCAGTGCGGGGCTACGAGAGCCAGGAGCGAGAGCCGGCGGCTGACGTCGACCACCTCTCTCGGTTCGAGGCCGAGATGAAGCGGCTGAGGACCGAGCGCGAGAAGGCGATCCAGCACGCCGAGGACCTCGGCTACCAGGTCGAGGTGCTGCGCGCCAAGCTGCACGAGGCGCGGCGCACCCTGATGACCCGGCCCGCCTACGACGCGGGTGACATCGGGTACCAGGCCGAACAGTTGCTCCGCAACGCCCAGATGCAGGCCGAGCAGCTGCGCCAGGACGCCGAGCGGGAGCTGAGCCAGGCCCGCGCGCAGACCCAGCGCATCCTCCAGGAGCACGCCGAGCAGGCCGCGCGCCTCCAGGCCGAGCTGCACCAGGAGGCGGTGACCCGGCGCCAGCAGCTCGACCAGGAGCTGGCCGAGCGCAGGGCCACCGTCGAGTCGCACGTCAACGAGAACGTGGCCTGGGCCGAGCAGCTGCGCGCCCGTACCGAGCAGCAGGCCCGCCGGCTGCTCGACGAGTCCCGCGCGGAGGCCGAGCAGGCGATGGCCGCCGCCCGCGCTGAGGCCGAACGGCTGACCCGGGAGGCCCGGGAGCGGCTCCAGAGCGAGGCCGAGTCGGCGCGCGCGGAGGCCGAGCAGATCCTGCGCCGGGCCCGCGCGGACGCCGAGCGGCTGCTGAACGCGGCCTCCACGCAGGCGCAGGAGGCCACCGAGCACGCCGAGCAGCTGCGCACGGCCACGGCCACCGAGTCGGACGCGGCCCGCCGGCAGGCCGCCGAGCTGAGCCGGGCCGCCGAGGAGCGGATGACGGCGGCCGAGGAGGCGCTGCGCAAGGCGCAGGCCGAGGCCGAGAAGGTGGTCACGGAGGCGAAGGAGGCCGCCGCCAAGGCCCTCGCCACCGCGGAGGCCGCCAACGAGACGCGGACGCGCACCGCCAAGGAGCAGGTCGCCCGGCTGGTCGAGGAGGCCACCAAGGAGGCCGAGCACACCAAGTCCGAGGCCGAGCAGCTGGTCGCGGACGCCCGCGCCGAGGCCGAGAAGCTCGTCGCCGAGGCCGCCGAGAAGGCCCGCTCGATCACCGCCGAGGAGACGGCCACCCAGCTGTCCAAGGCGGCCAAGACCGCCGAGGACGTCCTCAACAAGGCGTCCGAGGACGCCCAGAAGACCACCAGGGCCGCCGCCGAGGAGGCCGAGCGGATCCGCTCGGAGGCCGAGGCCGAGGCGGACCGGCTGCGCGCCGAGGCGCACGACATCGCCGAGCAGCTCAAGGGCGCGGCGAAGGACGACACCAAGGAGTACCGCGCCAAGACGGTCGAGCTCCAGGAGGAGGCCCGCCGGCTGCGCGGCGAGGCCGAGCAGCTGCGCGCCGACGCGGTCGCCGAGGGCGAGTCGATCCGCGCCGAGGCCCGCCGGGAGGCGGTGGCGCAGATCGAGGCGGCGGCCAGGTCCGCCGAGGAGCTGCTGGCCAAGGCCAAGGCGGACGCCGACGAGCTGCGGCAGACCGCGACCGCCGACAGCGAGAAGGTCCGCACCGAGGCCATCGAGCGGGCCACCGGCCTGCGCCGGCAGGCCGAGGAGACCCTGGAGCGCACCCGCAAGGAGGCCGAGCGGCTGCGCGCCGAGGCCGCCGAGCAGGCCGAGACGGTCCGGTCGGACGCCGAGAAGGCCGCGCGGGAGCTGCGCGAGGAGACCGAGAAGGCCGTCGAGTCCCGGCGTGCCGAGGCCGCCGAGGAGCTGGGCCGCCTCCAGACCGAGGCGCAGGAGCGGCTGGCGTCGGCCGAGCAGGCGCTGACGGACGCCCGCGCCGAGGCGGCCCGGATCCGCCGGGAGGCCGCCGAGGAGACCGAGCGGCTGCGCGCGGAGGCCGCCGAGCGGATCCGTACGCTCCAGCAGCAGGCCGAGGCCGAGGCGGAGCGGCTGCGGGACGAGGCCGCGTCCGACGCGTCCGCCTCCCGCGCCGAGGGCGAGGCCATCGCCGTACGGCTGCGGTCGGAGGCCGCCGCCGAGGCCGAGCGGCTGAAGGCGGAGGCGCAGGACACCGCCGACCGGGTGCGCGCGGAGGCGCAGGCCGCCGCCGAGCGCCTCGGCACCGAGGCGTCCGAGACGCTGGCCGCCGCCCAGGAGGAGGCCGCCCGGCGCCGCCGCGAGGCCGAGGAGCTCCTCGGCGCCGCCCGCGAGGAGGCCGGCCAGGAGCGGCAGCGGGCCCGCGAGCAGAGCGAGGAGCTGCTGGCCTCCGCGCGCAAGCGCGTGGAGGAGGCGCAGGCCGAGGCCACCCGGCTGGTGGAGGAGGCCGACCGGCGCGCCACGGAGATGGTCGGCGCCGCCGAGCAGCACGCGCAGCAGGTGCGGGACTCCGTCGCCGGGCTGCACGAGCAGGCGCAGGAGGAGATCGCCGGGCTGCGTTCGGCCGCCGAGCACGCGGCGGACCGTACCCGCCGGGAGGCCGAGGAGGAGGCGGACCGGGTCCGCGCCGACGCCTACGCCGAGCGGGAGCGGGCGAGCGAGGACGCCTCCCGGATCCGGCGCGAGGCGAACGAGGAGTCGGAGGCCGCGAAGGCGCTGGCCGAGCGGACGACGGCGGAGGCCATCGCGGAGGCCGAGCGGCTGCGCGCGGACGCGGGCGAGTACGCCCAGCGGGTGCGCACCGAGGCGTCGGACGCGCTGGCCGAGGCCGACCAGGCGGCGGCCCGCACCCGGGCGGACGCCCGCGAGGACGCCAACCGCATCCG
>NZ_JBVIJO010000011.1:0-302651 GCF_055581365.1 Streptomyces sp. NPDC031445 | reverse complement strand
GCTCCGACGCGGCCACCCAGGCCGACACCCTCATCACCGAGGCCCGCAACGAGGCCGAACGCCTCCAGAACGAGACGCTCGCCGAGGCCGAGCGGCTCCAGACGGAGACCGCGGCGGAGGCCGAGCGCGTCCGCACTCAGGCGGCGGAGACGCTCACCGAGGCCACCGAGGCGGCGACCCGTACCCGGGCCGACGCCCGCGAGGACGCCAACCGCATCCGCTCCGACGCGGCCACCCAGGCCGACACCCTCATCACCGAGGCCCGCAACGAGGCCGAACGCCTCCAGAACGAGACGCTCGCCGAGGCCGAGCGGGTGCGCGCGGAGGCGCTGGGCGAGGCGGACCGGGTCCGTGCCGAGGCGGTCGCGAGCGCCGAGCAGCTGCTCGGGGAGGCGACCGACGAGGCGGAGCGGCTGCGGGCCGAGGCGGCCGACACCGTCGGCTCGGCGCAGGCGCACGCGGAGCGGCTGCGGGCCGAGGCCGAGCGGACGACGTCGCAGGCGCGGGCGGAGGCCGAACGGCTTCTCGGCTCCGCGCGCCAGGAGGCCGAGCGCACCCTGGACGAGGCCCGCAAGGACGCCAACAAGCGGCGCTCGGAGGCGGCGGAGCAGGTCGACAAGCTCATCACGGAGACCACGGCCGAGGCCGACAAGCTGCTCACCGAGGCGCAGCAGCAGGCGCTGAAGACCACCGCGGACGCCGAGTCGCAGGCCGACACGATGGTGGGCGCGGCCCGCAGCGAGGCCGACCGGATCGTCTCCGAGGCCACCATCGAGGGCAACTCCCTGGTGGAGAAGGCCCGGACGGACGCGGACGAGCTGCTGGTCGGCGCCCGCCGGGACGCCACCGCGATCCGGCAGCGCGCGGAGGAGCTGCGCGACCGCATCACGGCCGAGATCGAGGAGCTGCACGAGCGGGCCCGGCGCGAGGCCGCCGAGACGATGAAGTCCACCGGCGACCGCTGCGACGCGCTGATCAAGGCCGCCGAGGAGCAGCTGGCGAAGGCCGAGGCGAAGGCCAAGGAGCTGGTGTCGGACGCCAGCTCGGAGGCGGGCAAGGTGCGCATCGCCGCGGTCAAGAAGGCGGAGGGGCTCCTGAAGGAGGCCGAGCAGAAGAAGGCCAGCCTCGTGAAGGAGGCCGAGGAGCTGAAGGCGGAGGCGATCCGCGAGGCCCGGCGCACGGTCGAGGAGGGCAAGCGGGAGCTGGACATCCTGGTGCGCCGCCGCGAGGACATCAACGCCGAGATCTCCCGGGTCCAGGACGTGCTGGAGGCGCTGGAGTCCTTCGAGGCCCCCGCGGCCGGCAAGGACGGCGGAGTCAAGACGGGCGCCACGGTGGGTGCCCCCCGTTCGGGTGGCAAGTCGTCAGAGAGCTAGCCTAAGAGGTACGTTCGGGTGTCTTCTGGGGGCTTTGCCCGGCTCCTCGGCAAACCGTCCGACGGTCAGCCACCCAAATGGAGTGCCATTCTCCAGATCAAAACCGTATCTGCACGATGACACACCGCTTCGGCCCCTAGGATTCCCCTTATCACCTCACTCACCGGTCTCATTCGACAGGAACCCCATGAGCGACACTTCCCCCTACGGCTTCGAGCTTGTGCGGCGTGGATACGACCGCGCTCAGGTGGACGAACGTATCTCCAAGCTCGTCTCCGACCGTGACAGCGCTCTCGCCCGCATCACCGCCCTGGAGAAGCGCATCGAGGAGCTGCACCTCGAAACGCAGAACGCCCAGGCCCAGATCACGGACGCCGAGCCGTCGTACGCGGGTCTCGGCGCGCGGGTCGAGAAGATCCTGCGCCTGGCCGAGGAAGAGGCCAAGGAGCTGCGTGAGGAGGCCCGGCGGGCGGCCGAGCAGCACCGCGACCTCGCCGAGTCGGCGGCCCAGCAGGTCCGCAACGACGCCGAGTCGTACGCGGCCGAGCGCAAGTCCAAGGCCGAGGACGAGGGCGTCCGGATCGTCGAGAAGGCCAAGTCCGACGCGTCCCAGCTGCGCGCCGAGGCACAGAAGGACGCGCAGTCCAAGCGCGAGGAGGCGGACGCCCTCTTCGAGGAGACCCGCGCCAAGGCCGCGCAGGCCGCCGCCGACTTCGAGACGAACCTGGCCAAGCGCCGCGAGCAGTCCGAGCGCGACCTGGCCTCGCGTCAGCAGAAGGCCGAGAAGCGCCTGGCCGAGATCGAGCACCGGGCCGAGCAGCTCCGCCTGGAGGCGGAGAAGCTGCGCACCGACGCCGAGCGCCGCGCCCGCCAGACGGTGGAGACCGCCCAGCGCCAGGCCGAGGACATCGTGGCCGACGCCAACGCCAAGGCGGACCGGATCCGTTCGGAATCCGAGCGCGAGCTGGCGGCGCTCACCAACCGCCGCGACAGCATCAACGCCCAGCTGACGAACGTCCGCGAGATGCTCGCCACGCTGACCGGTGCCGCGGTGGCCGCGGCCGGCACGTCGACCGACGACGAGCCGATCTCCCGGGGCGTTCCGGCGCAGCAGTCCCGGTAGGTCCGGGCAGTCGTACGACCCTGAAGGGGCGGTGGGACCTGGTCCCGCCGCCCCTTCGGCGTCGCCGGCGCGGGCCGTGCCAGGGCGGTTCGTCCGGGAACCGCGCCCGCTCAGGTGGCAGCCGCCCCGCGCCCGTCTTAGCGTGGCCGCATGATCGAGCTGGAGGGGCTGACGAAGCGGTACGGCGCGAAGGTGGCGGTCGACCACCTCACCTTCACCGTCCGGCCGGGCATCGTGACGGGGTTCCTCGGGCCCAACGGCGCCGGGAAGTCCACGACCATGCGGATGATCCTCGGGCTCGACCGCCCCACCGCCGGCGACGTCCGGATCGACGGCACGCACTACGACCGGCTCAGGGACCCGCTGACGTACATCGGCGCGCTGCTGGACGCCAAGGCCGTGCACGGCGGCCGGAGCGCCTGGAACCACCTGCTGTGCCTCGCGCAGAGCAACGGCATCCCGGAGCGCCGGGTGGCGGAGGTCCTTCGGACCGTGGGGCTGACCGCCGTGGCCCGGAAGAAGGCCAAGGGGTTCTCGTACGGCATGGGGCAGCGGCTCGGGATCGCCGCCGCGCTGCTCGGGGACCCGCGCATCCTGATGTTCGACGAGCCGGTCAACGGCCTGGACCCGGAGGGCATCCACTGGATCCGGAACCTGATGAAGTCGCTGGCCGCGGAGGGCCGGACGGTGTTCGTCTCCAGCCATTTGATGAGCGAGATGGCGCTGACGGCCGATCACCTGGTGGTGATCGGGCAGGGGCGGCTGCTCGCGGACACCTCCATGGCCGACTTCATCCGGACCAACGCGCGGTCGTACGTGCGGATCCGCTCCCCCCAGCGCGAGCGCCTGCTCGACGTGCTGCACCAGGCCGGGATCACCGTGGTGGAGGCGGACGGCGGGGCACTGGAGGTGGCGGGCGGCAAGGCGGAGCAGATCGGTGAGCTGGCCGCGCGGTACGGGCTCGTGCTGCACGAGCTGAGCCCGCGTCAGGCCTCGCTGGAGGAGGCGTTCATGCAGTTGACGGCGGAAGCGGTGGAGTACCACGCGCAGGCCGGCCCCGGTCCCGCCGCGCAGGACTGGGGCGCCGGCTGGAAGGGGGTCTGAGACGATGACGGCCGTTCAGGTCATCCGGTCCGAGTGGACCAAGATCCGGTCGGTGGCGTCCACGGTGTGGACACTGTCGCTGGCCGTGGTGGTCACCGTCGCCCTCGGGGTGCTCATCTGCGCGCTGTCGAACCGGCAGTTCGCGAACATGCCCGCGCGGGAGCGGCTCTCCTTCGATCCGACGGCGGTCAGTTTCGCGGGCATGACCCTGGGCCAGCTCGCGATGATCGTGTTCGGGGTGCTGGTGGTCTCCACGGAGTACAGCACCGGCATGATCCGGGCCTCGCTGGCGGCCGTGCCCCGGCGCGGCACCTTCCTGTCCGGCAAGGTCGCGGTGGCCGCCGCGCTCGCGCTCGCCGTCGGCATGGTGACGAGCTTCGCCGCGTTCTTCCTCGGCCAGGCCGTGCTCGGCCCCCACCGGGCCGCCATCGGCGACCCCGGGGTGCTGCGCGCGGTCTTCGGCGGCGGGCTGTACATGACCCTGATCGCGATGTTCTCCATGGGTGTCGCCGCGATGCTGCGCTCCCCGCTGCTGTCCCTCGGCATCTTGATGCCGTTCTTCTTCCTGATCTCCAACATCCTCGGCAACGTCGACGCGACCAAGAAGGCCGGCCGCTTCCTGCCCGACCAGGCCGGCAGCCGGATCCTGCGGGTGGTGCCGCGCGTGGCCGACGACACGCCCTACGGCCCCTGGGCCGGTCTCGGGATCATGGCGCTGTGGGTGGTCGCCGCGCTGGCGGGCGGCTACCTCCTCCTCAGGCGCCGGGACGCCCAGTAGGCGGTGCCGTCACGCCGCGTAGTGCTCCGGCTTTACTTTCTTTTGGGCGGAACCGTCAGCGCCTCGATATCCTCCTAACCCTTACGGGGGCGTGTGCCCCGCTGTCCTGAACCTTTCGATGGGTGCGGAGCATGATCGAGGCTGTCGGCCTGACCAAGCGCTACGGCGACAAGACCGCCGTGTACAACCTTTCCTTCCAGGTGCGGCCAGGCGCCGTGACCGGCTTCCTCGGGCCCAACGGCTCGGGCAAGTCCACGACGATGCGGATGATCCTCGGACTGGACAACCCCACGTCCGGGGCGGTCACCATCGGCGGCTACCCGTACCGCAAGCTGCCCAACGCCCCCCGGCAGGTCGGCGCGCTGCTGGACGCCAAGGCCGTGCACGGCGGCCGCAGCGCCCGCAACCACCTGCTGAGCCTCGCCCAGCTGTCCGGCATCCCGGCCCGGCGCGTGGACGAGGTGCTCGGGGTGGTCGGCCTCCAGGAAGTGGCCAGAAAGCGCTCCAAGGGCTTCTCGCTCGGCATGGGCCAGCGCCTCGGCATCGCCGCCGCCCTGCTCGGCGACCCGCAGGTGCTGCTCTTCGACGAGCCGGTCAACGGTCTCGACCCCGAGGGCATCCTCTGGGTCCGCAACCTGATGAAGGCCCTCGCCGCCGAGGGCCGTACGGTCTTCGTCTCCTCCCACCTGATGAGCGAGATGGCGCTGACCGCCGACCACCTCATCGTCATCGGGCGCGGGCAGCTGCTCGCCGACATGAGCGTCAGGGACTTCATCTCGGCCAACTCCGCCGACTTCGCGCGCGTGCGCACGCCGGACACCGAGCCGCAGCTGCGCGAGAAGCTGTCCTCCGCGCTCACCGAGGCGGGCGGCCACGTGCTGCCGGAGCAGGACGGCGCGCTCCGGGTCACCGGGCTGCCGCTGCCCCGGATCAGCGACCTCGCGCACGAGTCGGGCGTCCGGCTGTGGGAGCTGTCCCCGCACCAGGCCTCGCTGGAGGAGGCGTACATGCGGATGACGCAGGGCGCGGTGGACTACCGCTCGACCATCGACCAGAAGGCGGGCCTGCAGCAGCCGCTGCCTCCCGGCGTCCAGCCGCCCATGCCGGCACCGGGCCAGGGCCAGCCCGGCTGGTACGCCCCGCCGCCGCCCCAGCAGGGCGGCCAGCCCTTCGGGATGCCTCCCGCGGGCCCGTACGGCGGCGCCCCGGCGGCCGGGTACGGCGCACCGGGCACGGCGCCCGGCGGCGCGGCGGGAGCGGCGGGAGCGGCCAACCCGTACGCGCAGCCGAGCACCGCGGGGCAGCCGCCGGCACCGGCTCAGCCGGCCGGGCAGGCGCCGCAGCCTCCCGCCGCCCTGGCGAAGGCGGCTCCCCCGGCCCCCGCCACGAGCCCGGCCGCCGACGCGGCCCCCGCCTCCGCCCCCGCCGACCCGACCCAGCCCGAGGACGCCCGATGAGCACCCACCAGCCCCCCATGCCGCAGGCCCCGGCCGCCGCGCCTGACTGGCAGGCGGCGCCCGGCGGGCCGCACCACGGTTACACCTCGCCCATCCCGGTGGTGCGCACCCACCTCGGGCACGCGCTGGCCTCCGAGTGGACGAAGATCAGATCGGTGCGCTCCACGATGTGGACGCTCGGCGTGTTCGTCGTGCTCGTCGTCGGCATCGGTCTGCTGATCGGCACGCTGATCGATGCCAACTCCGACTCCACCAGCCTGTCCGGCGAGAACCCGCTGTCGTTCGGCGTCGTCGGCCTGATCGTCGGCAGCGTCTGCGTCATCACCCTCGGTGTGCTGACCACGGCGTCGGAGTACGGCACCGGCATGATCCGGACGACGATGACCGCGTGCCCCAGCCGGGCCCGGGTGCTCGCCGCCAAGTCGATCGTGTTCTTCGCCGTCGCCTTCGTCGTCACCCTGGTCACCTCCGGCTTCGTGGCCATGGTCCAGGCGTCCCTGCTGGGGGACACCGGCGCCCGCACCCCGACCGGCGGCGACTGGCTGAAGGCCACCGTCGGCGTCAGCCTCTTCATGGCGCTGCTCGGCCTGCTCTCGCTGCTCGTCGGCTCGGTCATCCGGCACTCGGCGGGCGCCATCACGATCATGATCGGCCTGCTGCTCGCGCCGCTGGTGATCGCGCTGTTCATGGTGACGGAGTCGCTGGAGAAGGTGCGCGAGTGGCTCTTCGAGTACTCGATCCCGAACCAGCTCGGCGTCTTCTACACCAACTCCCTGGCCCAGTCCGGCCCGTCCGGCTGGGACCCGCTGTGGATCATGCTCGGCCTGACGGCGGCGGTGTACGCCGGCGCGTACGCGCTGCTCCAGAGCCGGGACGTGTAGGAGCGGCGAGGGGTGAGAGCCGGGACGGGTGGCCGTACGGCTCAGAACCTCGGCGCGTTACGGGACCGCTGCACCCGCGTGGTGCGGCGGTCCTTCGCGTTCCAGCAGGCCTTGTGCCAGTGCCGGCGGTCGTCGACGCCCGCGTACTCCGGCCACGCCACCACGTGCGGGACACCGGAGGGGATCAGCTGGTCGCAGCCCGGGCAGCGGTAGGTCTTGCCCTGCGCGCCGGCCCCGGCGACATGGCGCACGCTCCACTCCTCGCCCTGCCAGCTCTCCGTGGACTGCCAGCCGCCGTACCGGCCGGCGGGGTCGTCCTCGGCGCTCCGGCCCGACGATCCGGCTGCCTTCGGTCGGTTGTGACGCGGGGACACGGGACACCTCTCGGGGCTGTACGGGAAGCTCGGCTCCATCCAGCCTACGCGCCGCCGAGGCGGGTACGCGTGGGGTACGCGTGGGGAACCAACCCGTACAAGTCCCCCTCCCGTGCGACCCATTCTGCAGACAATCCGTAAATCCCTCCGGCCAGGCCGTGTCCTGGGCACGTGTCAGACGGTTATGCCGGGTGGGGGAGCTCCGGGTCGGAGCCAAGGAAGCAGGAAATGCGATGCACGTAGGAAGTTTTGTGCTGGCGGCCCAGTTCCCGGGCCAGGGTCCGGGGGAGGCCCTGCACCGGGCCGTCCGCTCGGCGGAGGTCGCCGAGCAGTCCGGGCTGGACGCGGTCTGGCTCGCCGAACACCACTTCGTGCCCTACGGCACATGCCCGTCCGCGGTCACCCTGGCCGCGCTGCTGCTCGGCCGCACCCGCCGCATCCGGGTCGGCACGGCCGTCAGCGTACTGCCCACGGCCCACCCGGTCGCCCTCGGCGAGCAGGCCGCCCTGCTGCACCTGACCAGTGGCGGGCGGTTCACGCTGGGCGTCGGGCGCGGCGGCCCGTGGGTGGACCTGGAGGTGTTCGGCGCGGGACTGGAGGCGTACGAACACGGGTTCCCGGAGTCACTCGATCTGCTGCTGCGCTGGCTGGGCGAGCCGGCCGTGGCGGCCTCCGGGGAGCGCTACACCTTCCGCGAGGTACCGGTCGTCCCCCGCCCGGCGGAGGCCCTGACGGACACCCCGGGCCCCGAGGTCGTCCTCGCCTGCACCTCACCGGCGAGCGTACGGCTGGCCGCCGAGCGCGGGCTGCCCATGCTGCTCGGCATGCACGTCGGGGACGAGGAGAAGGCCGAGATGGTCGCCCTGTGGCGGCGCTGCGCCCGCGCGGCGGGCCGGCCGGCCGAGGACATCGCGAGCGCCGCCCATGTCTCCGCCGGGGTCTGCCAGCTCGCCGACCGGCGCACGGACGCGGTAGAGACGCTGCTGAAGGCGATGCCCGGCTGGCTGCGGCAGGGTCTGGACGCCCACGTGACGGTGGACGGACGGGCGCGCGCGATGCGCGACCCGTACGCCTACACCGAACTGCTCTGCGGCCTGCACCCGGTGGGCACCCCGCGGCTCGCCGCCGACCGGCTCGCGGCGACCTCGGAGCGCACCGGCATCTCCCGCTTCGCCCTCCTGGTGGAGGGCTCGGGCGACCTCGCGGCCACGGAGGAGAACCTACGGCGCCTGGGCGCCGAGGTGCTGCCCCGGCTGCGCTGACCGGCCCGCCCCGCGCGAGCCGCCCGGGGCGCTTGCCGCCCTGGTCCTCGATGCACCTCCCCCGCGGGTGGAGCGGCAAGCCGGCGGCCGTCCGTCCGGGCCGTACCGGAACCGCGCGTCAGCAGTCCCGGAGCTCCGGCGACTGGTTGAGCAACTGGCTGCGCACCGACGTGAAGCGGGCCAACGTCTCGTCCACCGAGGCGTCCAGCGGGAACACCGCCACGCGGTGGCAGTTCTGGAAGGCCAGTCGCACACCGAAGTGCCGCTGCAACGCGCCGCGTATCGCGTCACTCGCGAGCGCACGCAGCAGCTGACCGCGTGCCTGCTCGTCCGGCGGGGGCGTCTGGTTGTCGGCGAAGGGTCCGCCGTCCACCTTCAGCTGGGCCACCAGGGAGCTGATCATCTCCCATGCGTAGGGCAGGGAGGTCCGGACGCAGTCGACGAATGCTGCTTCGTCGACCTCGCCTCGCTCGGCCTGTTCGAGTAGGGCCGGTGAGACGTCGAGCGACATGGGTTCTCCTCTCGCACCCCCGAACAGCAGGGGTTGCCGGACAGATAAGGGAGTTCGCGATTTCGAACACGCTCGGTACAGGGTCCGCAACCTCCCGTTCCTACGGTAGGCAACCGTAGGTGACCACACCAGCAGAATGCGTATATGAACCGATCCCGTTACGCCCACAATCGGCCAGGGATGAACAAGAGTTTCAAGGGACAAATGGTGCGATCCACTGGGAGCTGGGCGGACGGATCGCGAGCACCGTCGGGCGTCGAGTAGCGTTGCCGACCATGCGTCTCGTCATTGCCCGCTGCTCGGTCGACTACGCCGGCCGGCTCACCGCCCACCTGCCCTCGGCCCCGCGACTGATCCTGGTCAAGGCGGACGGCAGCGTTTCCATCCACGCCGACGACCGGGCCTACAAGCCGCTCAACTGGATGTCGCCGCCCTGCACGCTGAAGGAGGGCACCGGCGAGGACGAGGGCGTGTGGACCGTCGTCAACAAGGCGGGCGAGAAACTGATCATCACGATGGAGGAGATCCTCCACGACTCCTCGCACGAACTCGGTGTGGACCCGGGACTGATCAAGGACGGCGTGGAGGCGCACCTCCAGGAACTGCTCGCCGACCGCATCGAGACGCTGGGTGACGGGTACACCCTCATCCGCCGCGAGTACATGACGGCGATCGGGCCCGTGGACATCCTGTGCCGGGACGCGGACGGCCAGACGGTGGCGGTCGAGATCAAGCGGCGGGGCGAGATCGACGGCGTGGAGCAACTGACGCGTTACCTCGACCTGTTGAACCGCGACCCGCACCTGGCCCCGGTGCGCGGCGTCTTCGCCGCCCAGGAGATCAAGCCGCAGGCCCGCGTCCTCGCCACCGACCGCGGCATCAACTGCCACATCCTGGACTACGACGCCCTGCGCGGCATCGAGGACGACAAGCTCCGCCTGTTCTGACCGCCGGCTCCACCCCCTGCCCGCCGCAGCGCACGGTCCCTCTGCTCCCGCAGCGACGGCGGGACCCGGCGATGCCGACCGGCCGGGCCCGGCGGGCACAGCCCCTCGTCCCGCCCACCCCTCCCGCCGCGACCGCGCTCGGCCACGACGGTGGGGACCGGCGGTGCCGAGCGGCCGGGACCGGGGGCGCCCCCGGAAGTCACCGCTGCGGCGGACGCCGACCGCTCGGAAGCCCCGGCGCGCCCAGCGCATCGCCGCCCCCGCTCCACAGGCCCTCGTCCCGCCCACCCCTCCCGCCTCGACCGCGCTCGGCCCCGACGGTGGGGACCGGCGGCCCCGGGCCGGGCTCGGCGGGACCCGGCGGTGCCGAGCGGGCGGGCCCGGGGGCGCCCCCGGGGGGGCACCGCCGCGGCGGACGCCGACCGCTCGGGAGCCCCGGCGCGCCCAGCGCATCGCCCGCCTCCGCTCCACAGGCCCTCGCCCCGCGACCGCGCTCGGCCACGACGGCGGGACCCGGCGGTGCCGAGCGGCCGGGGCCGGGGGGCGCGCCCCCGGGGGTCGCCGTCGCGGTGGAGAGTCAGGTGTTCGCCGTTGTCGGGGTCACATCAGCGTGCCGGTCGTGCCCGGGGCCGTTTGCGATGCCGACGCGCTGCTCGACGTCCCCCCGGTGGTGCCGTCCGTCGATCCGCCGGTCGTCGTGCCGCCGGTGTCGCCGCCCGTGGTGCCCCCGGTGGTGCCGTCCGTCGTGCCGCCGCTCGTCGTGCCGCCCGGGGAGCCGCCGGTGCTCCCGGTGGTGTCGCCCGTCGTGCCGGTCGAGCCACCGGTTCCGCTCCCGCCCGTGGTCGTACCGCCACCGGTCGTCGTACCGCCCGTGCCGCCGCTCGTCGAGCCACCGCTCGTCGAGCCGCCCGGGGAACCGCCCGTGGAGCCGCCGGCCGTACCGCCGCCCGTCGTGCCCCCGGTCGGGCCACCGCTCGTGCTCCCCGTCGTCCCGCCGCCCGAGCCTCCCGGCTTCGGCGACTTGGACGGTGAGCCGGAAGAGGAGTGGGGGCCGGAGGGCTCGACGCTCTCCGACGGACGGGACGGGGCCACGGGCGGTGCCGGGTCGTCCGCCGTGCCGTACGTGCCGTCGGGACCCGGTGACGTGGGCCGGCTGCTGGCCGAACCGGTGCCGCCGCTGTCGGTCGGTCCCGAGCCGAGGCCGCCGTCGCCGACGTCCTGACCGGCGGACGGGTTGGCGTCGACCTTGCCGGCCGGGTTGCGGCCCGCGTCGTCGGGGGAGGTCACGCCGAGCGCGACGACCGTGCCGAGCACGGCGGCGAGCAGCGCGCCGGAACCGGCCGCCACCAGGTTGCGCCGGGCCAGGCCCCGGATGCCGCCCCGCGGCCGGGGCACGGGGACCCGCTGGGTGACCGCGGTCTCGTACGGCGCCGGCGTCCGCTCCTCCTGCCGCGTCTCCGCCGGCTCCTCCCCCGCTGCCACCGGCGCGAGCCCGGGCGCCTCGCCCGCGCGGTCGGCGAGCAGGGCCAGGGCGCGGCGGCCGGCGACCGTGCCCCGCTTGTCGGCGAGGGCGCCGCGCAGCCCGCTCGACGCCTCCAGTTCGGCACGGGCCCGGTCGAGCTGGCCGGTGCAGAGCGCGAGTATGCCCAGCTCATGGTGGAAGTAGGCCTGTTCGCTCACCTCGCCGGACAGCCGGGAGGCCTCCGCGCCGGACCGCAGGGCCCGCTCCCAGGCGCTCCAGTGGAGCCCGGCGGCGAAGGCGGGCGCCGCCGTGCGGGCCAGCCGTACGGCGCTGCTCTCCTCGCCCTCGACGGGCGGGACCGTCCGCGGGACGACGGCGGCGAGCGCGGCGAGGACCGCGTCGGCCTCCGCGCACACCCGTTCCGGGGTGACGGAGGGGTGGCCGGCCCACCAGGCGTAGTGCCGGGCGGCGGTGTCGGCGTGGCCGACGGCGTCGTCGGCGTACCCGGCGGCCTCCAGCTGGGTCTGCACGCCGGCCGCCAGGCGGTACCGGGAGCCGACCGGGGAGACCAGGCCGCAGCTCGCCAGTTCACCGAGGGCGGCGTCCGCGTGGGTGTCGCCGACCAGGGCGGGCAGGTGCGCCTGGTGCGGTACCTCACCGCCGAGGGCGACGGCGAAGCGCAGGGTGGCGCGGGCGGAGGCGCTGAGCCGGGAGGCGAGCAGCGGGGCGGGGGCCGCGGCCTCGCCGACGGAGGGCAGCGGGACGTCGTCCTCCAGGTCCACGGGCGGGTCGGCCGGCAGGCGCACGTCCTCGAAGACGCCGTACTCGTCGACCGCGCCGGTGCTGGCCCGCAGTCGGTCGCGCTGCCGGAGCAGGGCGCCGGCCTGGACGAACCGCAGGGGCAGCCCCTCGGACTCGAACCAGAGGTCGCCTGCCCAGTTGGCTTCCTCCTCGGTGAGCACCCGGCCGACGGTCCGCTCCAGGATCTCCACGCCGGCGGCGCGTTCGAGGCCGCCGAGGAAGACCTCCTCGACGTCCGCCCCGGCGGAGGGCGCGGGCACGTCGGGGGTGGCGGCGAACAGGAACGCGCACTCGGGGGTGGCGTCGAGCAGTTCGTCCAGGGCGGCACCGCCGAACTCCAGGTCGTCCAGGACGACGACCGCGCCGATCTCCCGGACGCCGGCGAGGAGTTCGTCCCGGTCGGGGCGGTAGCGGGGCGCGTCGTGGACGGCGTGGAACAGGTCGTGCAGGAGGTCGCCGGCCGTGCGGTGGAAGCCGTTGAGGCGGACCACGCCGTCGGGGGCGAGGTCCAGGCAGTCCTCGGCGACCAGTTCGAGCAGGGCGGTGCGGCCGGAGCCGGCCGGGCCGGTGAGCCGGACCGAGCGGCCCCGGGCCAGGAGGCGGACCAGGCGTTCGCGCTCGTCCTGGCGTTCCAGCAGGGAGAGCGCCGGCTGGGCGGGGCCGGGCGGCACGGGCGGCAGGGCGGCGCGTTCCGTCCCGGCGCGTTCGGCGGCGGTGCGCTTGCGGGGCCTGCCGGGGAGCTCGGCCGGCGGGCAGGGCTCTATCTCGCTGCCGTCGACCGGATTGACGGTGAGTTGCAGGTCGCCGGCGACGAGCTGGGCCATGCGGGCGGGCACGGCCGGGCCGGCGGCGAAGTCGGAGCCGAGGGAGTCCCGGGGCGGGCGGCGGCCGTGTACCTGGCCGTGTTCGTCGGAGCCCGGGTTGACCGGGTTGGCCGGGTCGACCGGCTCGATCGGGTCCATGGGTTCAAGCCCCCCAAAAGCGTCGTGTGCCCGTGTTCGCGGCCCCTCCCGGCCTTGTCGCACACCGCGCTGTCGCTTCTGGTCCGGGCCCGCTCGGTCGAGGGTTGCGAGACGGCGGGCGACCGCACCCTAAACCTTTCCCCAGTGTCTCCGACAGGGCGGGGTGCCATGCGGTCCGGGACGTCACGGTCTTGTGAGGATTGCGTACCTCACACCCGGGGCAGTGACTCCACCCCGATGCCGCCCTCGATGGCGAGGATGCGGTGCAGCCGGGTCGCCACCAGCAGACGCTGCATCTGCGCGGGCACGCCCCGTAGCACCAGCCGGCGCCCGCAACGGCCGGCCCGCCGGTGGGCACCCATGATCACCCCGAGTCCGGTGGCGTCCCAGGAGTCCAGTTCGGACAGGTCGAGCACCAGATCGCCGACTCCGGTGTCGACGGCCGAGTGCAGGGCCGTACGGGCGTCCGCCGCGCTGCGGACGTCGAGGCGGCCCCCGACGACCAGCTCGGCGTGGTCGCCCCTGATGTGCATATGCGCTCCCCGTTGAGTGCGGTTGGCGTACTCGGTGACGGTGCTGTGCAACGTCTGACTGTTCGGGTGGCGGTGCGGTTGCTGCTTGTAAGCGAACCGATACCGAATTCACCCCGGGGAGTGACACTCCCGGGGTGGTCGTGCGTGATCGGGTTGACTCAGTACGTGTAGAAGCCCTGCCCGCTCTTGCGGCCGATGTCACCGGCGTCCACCATCCGGCGCATCAGCTCCGGCGGAGCGAACTTCTCGTCCTGCGACTCGGTGTAGATGTTGCTCGTGGCATGCAGCAGGATGTCGACGCCGGTGAGGTCGGCCGTGGCGAGCGGGCCCATGGCGTGGCCGAAGCCCAGCTTGCAGGCGAGGTCGATGTCCTCGGCGGTGGCGACGCCGGACTCGTACAGCTTGGTCGCCTCGACCACGAGGGCGGAGATGAGCCGGGTGGTGACGAAGCCGGCGACGTCCCGGTTGACGACGATGCAGGTCTTGCCGACGGACTCGGCGAACTCCCGCGCGGTGGCGAGGGTTTCGTCGCTGGTCTTGTAGCCGCGGACGAGCTCGACGAGCTGCATCATCGGCACCGGCGAGAAGAAGTGCACGCCGACGACCCGCTCGGGGCGCTCGGTGGCCGCCGCGATCTTGGTGATCGGGATGGCGGAGGTGTTGGAGGCGAGCACGGCGTCCTCGCGCACGAGCTTGTCGAGCGCGCGGAAGATCTCGTGCTTGACCTCCAGCTTCTCGAAGACGGCCTCCACCACGACGTCGGCCTCGGCGGCGGCGTCCAGGTCGGTGGTCGGGGTGATGCGCGCGAGGGCGGCCTCGGCGTCCTCGGCGGCCAGCTTGCCCTTGCCGACGAACTTGTCGTACGAGGCCCTGATGCCGTCGGTGCCGCGCTTCAGCGCCTCGTCGGTGACGTCACGCAGAACGACGTCCCAGCCCGCCTGCGCGGCGACCTGGGCGATGCCGGAACCCATGAGACCGGCCCCGATGACGGCGAGCTTCCGTGCCACTCCGACTCCCTATGAACGCGGTGAAAGGTCTGCCTCCTCGGCGGACCATAGCGCTCCGGCGCCGCTGTGTGACCGGTAAGTAACGCGCGTCACGTCCCATTTGACGGAGATCACACCGGCAGGGGTACGGGGGCCGGCGGCGGCTGAGTGTGCGTCAACCCGTACCGGTACGGCACGGCCTCTTCCGGCACCGCGAGCGCGTACGCGCCGATACTCTCTGCGTCCGGACCGTCACACGGCGACCACGAAGGGGGTGCCCCATGCCGATGCGCAGGGCGATCACCGGACGCAGTCAGGAGCCCCGCCGGCGCTACGCGGAGGAACTTCGCCTGCTCCGCACGTCCAGGGGTCCGAGCCTGCGCGAACTGGCCAAGGCGGTCGGCTGGGACCCTTCGCTCTTCAGGAAGCTGGAGAGCGGGGAGACGCTGGGCGGGCCGGAGGTGGCGGAGGCGCTGGACCAGTATTACGGCACGCCCGGATTGCTGCTGGCGATGTGGGAGATGGCGGTGGCGGACCCGACGCAGTTCAAGGAGCAGTACCGGCGGTACATGACGCTTGAGGCGGAGGCGGTGAGTCTTTGGCAGTACTCCGTGAGCATCCTGCCCGGCCTGTTGCAGACGGACGCCTACGCGCGCGAGGTGCTCGCACTCGGCGGCTACAAGGGCGCTCAACTGGACCAGCAGGTGACCGCGCGTTCCGGTCGGCGGCTGCTCCTGGAGGGCGAGGACGCCCCGCCGTTCCGTGCCCTGATCGCCGAGACTGCGGTGCGCACGCCGCTGCGCGACGAGGCGGCATGGCGGGAGCAGTTGGACTACCTCCTGGAGGTGTCCGAGCACCCCAACATCACGCTTCAGGCACTGCCGGACCGCGCGGGTCTGCACGGTCTGGTGAGCACCGACGTCATGTTCCTCCGGCTGACGTCCGGTACTACGGTGGCGTACACGGAGAACGCGCACCGTGGCGAACTGCTGGAGGAAAACGCAGCGGTTGAGCGGCTGCAACGTGCGTACGATGCGATGCGCGACCAGGCACTCGGTCCCGCCGAGTCGCGGAAGTTCATCCTGCGGATGTTGGAGGAAGTGCCGTGCGAGCCATCGACATGACCACCATGACCTGGCGCAAGAGCAGCTACAGCAACCCCGACGGCGGCGAGTGCCTGGAGGTCTCCGACGACCTTCTCCTCGCCGTCCCCGTGCGAGTCGGCGACGCGCCCGGCGTGACCTGGCGCAAGAGCAGCTACAGCAACCCCGACGGCGGGAACTGCCTCGAAGTCTCCGACGACCTTGCCCCCGCCGTCCCCGTCCGCGACAGCAAGGCCCCCGACCGGCCCGCCCTCCTCTTCGCGGCCGGGTCCTGGTCGTCGTTCGTCGCCGCCGTGCGGACCGGAGCGCTCCGCTAGCGTCCTCCCCGTCGGCCGGCAGGCTGATCCGCTGCGCCGTCCCGGCCGTGACGGCGGGCACACGGGTGTCCCGGAGGGCCGGGGCATAACTACGCTGGCCGCATGGTCAACCTGACGCGCATCTACACGAGGACCGGCGACCGGGGCACCACCAGCCTCGGTGACATGAGCCGGGTGCCCAAGACGGACCTCAGGATCTCCGCCTACGCGGACGCCAACGAGGCCAACGCGGTGATCGGCACCGCCGTCGCGCTGGGCGGTCTGGACGAGGAGATCGTCGCGGTCCTCACCCGCGTCCAGAACGACCTGTTCGACGTCGGCGCGGACCTGTCGACGCCGGTGGTGGAGAACCCCGAGTTCCCGCCGCTGAGGGTGGAGCAGTTCTACATCGACCGGCTGGAGGCGGACTGCGACCGCTTCAACGAGCGACTGGAGAAGCTGCGCTCCTTCATCCTGCCCGGCGGCACCCCGGGTGCCGCCCTGCTGCACCAGGCGTGCACGGTCGTGCGCCGGGCCGAGCGCTCCACCTGGGCGGCTCTGGAGGTGCACGGCGAGACGATGAACCCGCTCACCGCGACCTACCTGAACCGCCTCTCCGACCTGCTGTTCATCCTGGCCCGCAGCGCCAACCGGGAGACCGGCGACGTGCTGTGGGTGCCGGGCGGAGAGCGCTGAGGCCCGCCGGTCTAGTCGCCGGTCACCCCGTCGATCTGTTCGCGCAGGATGTCGAGGTGGCCGTTGTGGCGGGCGGTCTCCTCGATGAGGTGGAGCAGGATCCAGCGCAGGTCCACCGTGCTGCCGTCCCTCCGCTTCCTGCGCGCCCTGGTGTCCAGGTCGTGGGCGGCGACGAGCGCGTCGTGCCGGGCGGCCTCCTCGGCGTACTCGGCGAGCAGCCGCGACAGCGGGATGTCGACGGCGATCCGCATCTCGCGGTCGGGGTCCTCGTCGGTCCAGGGGCCCTCGTCCGGCTCCCCCAGGAAGACGATCCGCAGCCAGTGGTACTCGACCCAGCGCAGATGGCTGATCAGTCCGCTGACGGTCATCAGCGGTGAGCCGGGGAGGATCGCCTTCACGGCGTCCTCGTCGGAGAGTCCCTCGCACTTGGCGCGCGCGGTGGCGCGGACGTAGGTGAGGAAGGTGGTCAGCTGGGTGCGCTCGTCCCAGGCGGGAGGCGTGTCGGTACGTGTCATCGCGGCGATCATGTCCCGGCGCCCGGCCCGGTGTCGACCGGGTTTCCGCCGGTCCCGCGGTCGCGCTCCCGCTCGGGGAACAGCGTGTAGCTCGCGGCGACGACCACGTGGACGCCGATCACCCACGGCATGCGCTGCCGCCGGGCCCGCAGCGAAACGGCGTCGCCGGAACCGCCGACGTACCAGACCGCCGGTGCGCGGCATCCGCAGCGCGTACCGGAAGGCCCGTCCGGCCGCCGGCGGCACCCAGAACGCCACCTCGCGGGCGATGACCAGTCCGACGATCACGGTTCGCTGACCTCGTCCACCCTGACAGGCTCCCGGCCGGGGCGCGGGAGGTGCCGCGCCGTATCGGCGGGGGGCCGTCGAACGCGGAGATCGGGGCCCGGCCGGACATGGCGGAGGGCACGGTGAAGACGCACGTCAGCCGCTTGCCGGCCGAGCCGGGGCGGCGCGGCCGGGTGTAAGCGGCGGTTCCGGCTTGGGAGTTGGGCGTTCAGCGAGGCTCGTCCAGGAATGGTCCAGACCTATTGACGAGTGGTCCAGACCTTTCTACCCTCGCAGCACCGTGGACATGAAGGCTCAGTCATGTCCCTGACACCCCCGACGACGAGGGAGGCGCAGCATGCGCTTCAGAAGCAGAGCCGCGGCAGGGTTCGCGACCCTGTTGCTCCCCCTGGCCGGTCTGGTCGGACTCGCCGCCCCCGCCCAGGCGGCGACGAACGCGACGGCCGGTTTCACCAAGACGAGCGACTGGGGCACCGGCTTCGGTGGCCAGTGGACCATCAAGAACACCGGCACCAGCAGCATCAGTTCCTGGACCGTCGAGTGGGACTTCCCCTCCGGCACGTCCGTCACCTCCGCCTGGGACGCGGACGTCACGGGCTCCGGCACCCACTGGACCGCGAAGAACAAGTCCTACAACGGCACCCTCGCCCCGGGCGCCTCCGTCTCCTTCGGCTTCAACGGCGCGGGCTCCGGCTCCCCGTCCAACTGCAAGCTGAACGGCGACAGTTGCGACGGCACGACGGTCCCCGGCGACGCGGCCCCCTCCGCACCCGGCACCCCGACCGCCTCCTCGGTCACCGACACCTCGGTGAAGCTCGGCTGGAGCGCGGCCACCGACGACAAGGGCGTCAAGAACTACGACGTCCTGCGCGACGGCTCCAAGATCGCCACGGTCACGACCACGTCGTACACCGACACGGGCCTGACCGCCGGCACCGACTACTCCTACACCGTGCAGGCCCGTGACACCGCCGACCAGACCGGCCCGGTCAGCGGCGCGGTCAAGGTGCACACCACCGGCGGCGGCACCACTCCCCCGCCCACCGGCGACAAGGTCAAGCTCGGCTACTTCACCGAGTGGGGCATCTACGGCCGCAACTACAACGTCAAGAACCTGGTGACGTCCGGCTCCGCCGCCAAGATCACGCACATCAACTACGCCTTCGGCAACGTCACCGGCGGCAAGTGCGCGATCGGCGACTCCTACGCCGACTACGACAAGGCCTTCACCGCCGACCAGTCGGTCAGCGGCGTCGCCGACACCTGGGACCAGCCGCTGCGCGGCAACTTCAACCAGCTGCGCCAGCTGAAGGCCAAGTACCCGAACATCAAGGTGCTGTGGTCCTTCGGCGGCTGGACCTGGTCCGGCGGGTTCGCTGACGCGGCCAAGAACCCGGCCGCCTTCGCCCAGTCCTGCTACGACCTGGTCGAGGACCCGCGCTGGGCCGATGTCTTCGACGGCATCGACATCGACTGGGAGTACCCGAACGCCTGCGGTCTGACCTGCGACACCAGCGGGGCGGCGGCCTTCAAGAACGTGATGTCCGCGCTGCGCGCCAAGTTCGGCTCGAACAACCTGGTCACCGCTGCCACCACCGCCGACGGCTCGGCCGGCGGCAAGATCGAGGCCGCGGACTACGCGGGCGCCGCCCAGTACGTCGACTGGTACAACGTGATGACGTACGACTTCTTCGGCGCGTGGGACGCCAAGGGCCCGACCGCCCCGCACTCCCCGCTCACCTCGTACGACGGCATCCCGAAGGCGGGCTTCACCACCGCCGACGCGCTGGCCAAGTTCAAGGCGATCGGCGTGCCCGCGAAGAAGCTGCTCATCGGCATCGGCTTCTACGGCCGCGGCTGGACCGGCGTCACCCAGGACGCCCCGGGCGGCACGGCCACCGGCCCGGCGACCGGCACCTACGAGCAGGGCATCGAGGACTACAAGGTCCTCAAGACGTCCTGCCCGGCCACCGGCACCGTCGCGGGCACCGCCTACGCGCACTGCGGCAGCAACTGGTGGTCGTACGACACCCCCGCCACCATCGCCGCCAAGATGGCGTGGGCCAAGAACCAGGGCCTCGGCGGCGCGTTCTTCTGGGAGTTCAGCGGTGACACCGCGAACGGCGAACTGGTGAACGCGATCAGCAGCAACCTGTAGAAGAGCGCCTGAGCACCGTCCGTACCCAGAGGGTGAACGTGGTTACGCCACGTTCACCCTCTGACCGGGTGGGGCCGCCTCCAGCCACGCGAGGAAACCGGTCAGCGCGTCGTCGCTCATGGCGAGTTCCAGGCGCGTGCCCCGGTGCGCGCAGGCCAGGACCACCGCGTCGGACAGCAGCGCCAGTTCCTCCTCGCCCTCGGGCAGCCGGCGACCGGCCACCTCGATCTGCCCGCGCTCCAGGACGCGGCGGGGGCGGGGGGCGTAGGAGAAGACCCGGTACCACTCGATCCGGTCGCCGTTGTAGCGGGCGACGCCGTAGGACCAGCCCTTGCCGCCCGTGTCCGGTTTCTCGGGCAGGTCCCACCGCAGCGAACAGTCGAAAGTGCCGCCGGAACGCTGGATGAGCCGGCGGCGCAGCCCGAACAGGAACAGTCCCACCACCACGAGTGCGACCACGATCCCGCACACAGTCAGAGCGAGGACCATCGGCACCGACCTCCTCGTCTCCTAGGTAGAACTGCTTCTACGACTGAGTAATGAAACGGAAAAAACACCCACATCTGCCTCAGCCGCGACCGGCACCGGATTGCTCCGGGCCGGCCGCGGCTGAGTGACGTCAACGTACGGCGCGGCTGGTTCAGCGCGCCGTCGCAGCGCGCAGTCGGACGTCCGCGCGGCGCTCGGCGACGGCGTCGCCCTCCGCCTTCGCACGCTCCAGTTCCCGCTCCGTGCGCTGGACATCGATCTCGTCCGACAGCTCGGCGATCTCGGCCAGCAGGGACAGCTTGTTGTCCGCGAACGAGATGAAACCGCCGTGCACCGCGGCGACGACCGTTCCGCCCTCACTCGTACGGATGGTCACCGGGCCCGACTCCAGCACACCGAGCAGCGGCTGGTGACCGGGCATGACGCCGATGTCGCCGGACGTGGTGCGCGCGACGACCAGGGTGGCCTCGCCGGACCAGACCTGGCGGTCGGCGGCGACCAGCTCGACGTGCAGCTCAGCAGCCAAGGGTGGCTCCTCGGGTCACCACCCGGCAGGGGCGCCGGGTGTTGGGGTCAATTCTAGTGGGCGTGAGTGAGGGGGCGGGACGCACCCCGCCCCCTCACGACTCAGGCGTGTGCCCGAAGTCAGGAGACGCCCAGCTCCTTCGCGTTCTTCTTGAGGTCCTCAAGACCACCGCACATGAAGAACGCCTGCTCGGGGAAGTGGTCGTACTCGCCGTCGCAGATCGCGTTGAACGCGGCGATCGACTCGTCGAGCGGCACGTCCGAGCCGTCCACGCCGGTGAACTGCTTGGCGACGTGGGTGTTCTGGGACAGGAAGCGCTCCACACGACGGGCACGGTGGACGACGAGCTTGTCCTCCTCGCCGAGCTCGTCGATACCGAGGATCGCGATGATGTCCTGGAGGTCCTTGTACTTCTGCAGGATCGTCTTCACGCGCATGGCCGCGTTGTAGTGGTCCTGCGTGATGTAGCGCGGGTCCAGGATCCGGGACGTGGAGTCCAGCGGGTCCACGGCCGGGTAGATGCCCTTCTCGGAGATCGGACGGGACAGAACCGTCGTCGCGTCGAGGTGGGCGAAGGTGGTGGCCGGGGCCGGGTCGGTCAGGTCGTCGGCGGGGACGTAGATCGCCTGCATCGAGGTGATCGAGTGACCGCGGGTCGAGGTGATGCGCTCCTGGAGGAGACCCATCTCGTCGGCCAGGTTCGGCTGGTAACCCACCGCGGACGGCATGCGGCCGAGCAGCGTGGAGACCTCGGAACCGGCCTGCGTGAAGCGGAAGATGTTGTCGATGAAGAACAGCACGTCCTGCTTCTGGACGTCACGGAAGTACTCGGCCATGGTGAGGCCGGCCAGCGCGACGCGCAGACGGGTGCCCGGGGGCTCGTCCATCTGACCGAAGACCAGCGCGGTCTTGTCGATGACGCCCGAGTCGGACATCTCCTCGATCAGGTCGTTGCCCTCACGGGTGCGCTCACCGACACCCGCGAACACGGAGACACCGTCGTGGTTGTTGGCGACACGGTAGATCATCTCCTGGATGAGCACCGTCTTGCCGACGCCGGCACCGCCGAACAGACCGATCTTGCCGCCCTTGACGTACGGGGTCAGCAGGTCGATGACCTTGACGCCGGTCTCGAACATCTCGGTCTTCGACTCGAGCTCGTCGAAGTTCGGGGCCTTGCGGTGGATGGACCAGCGCTCGCCCTCGTACTGCTCGTCGACGTTCAGCACCTCACCGAGGGTGTTGAACACCTTGCCCTTGGTGAAGTCGCCGACCGGGACGGTGATGCCGTCGCCGGTGTCGACGACCGGGGCCTGGCGGACCAGGCCGTCGGTCGGCTGCATGGAGATGGTGCGGACCAGGCCGTCACCCAGGTGCTGGGCGACCTCCAGGGTCAGCGTCTTCTTCTCGCCCGCGTTGGCCGGGTCGGCGACCTCGACGTGGAGGGCGTTGTAGATGTCCGGCATCGCGTCGACGGGGAACTCCACGTCGACGACCGGGCCGATGACCCGGGCGACGCGGCCCGTAGCCGTCGCGGTCTCAACAGTGGTGGTCATTTATCGGTCACTCCCCGCGGTCGCGTCGGCCAGGGCGCTCGCGCCACCGACGATCTCGCTGATTTCCTGGGTGATTTCGGCCTGGCGGGCCGCGTTGGCAAGACGGGAGAGCGTGTTGATCAGCTCGCCCGCGTTGTCGGTGGCCGACTTCATCGCGCGCCGCGTGGCGGCGTGCTTCGAAGCGGCCGACTGAAGCAGCGCGTTGTAGATGCGGCTCTCCACGTAGCGCGGCAGCAAGGCGTCGAGGACGTCCTCCGCCGACGGCTCGAAGTCGTACAGCGGGAGGATCTCGCCCTTGGGGTGAGCCTCCTCCGCGACCTCTTCGAGGCGCAGCGGCAGCAGCCGGGCGTCGAGCGCCGTCTGCGTCATCATCGAGACGAACTCGGTGAAGACGATGTGGAGTTCGTCCACGCCACCCTCGGCCGTCTCCTTCTCGATGGCCTCGATCAGCGGCGCCGCCACCTTCTTGGCGTCCGCGTACGTCGGCTCGTCGGTGAAGCCGCTCCACGACTCCGCGATCTTGCGCTCACGGAAGTTGTAGTGCGCCACGCCGCGCCGGCCGACGATGTACGTGTCGACCTGCTTGCCCTCGCGCTCCAGGCGCTCGGTGAGCTGCTCCGCCGCCTTGATGGCGTTGGAGTTGAAGGCGCCGGCCAGACCGCGGTCGCTCGTGAGGAGCAGGACCGCGGCACGGGTCGGGTTCTCCGCCTCCGTGGTGAGCGGGTGCCTGGTGTTCGAACCCGTACCGACCGCCGTGACCGCGCGCGTGAGCTCCTGCGCGTACGGCGTGGAGGCCGCCACCTTGCGCTGCGCCTTGACGACGCGCGAGGCGGCGATCATCTCCATCGCCTTGGTGATCTTCTTGGTCGCGCTGACGGATCGGATGCGACGCTTGTAGACCCGGAGCTGGGCTCCCATGAGTCAGGTCCCTTCCTTACGTCACTTGGCGGCAGCGGCAGGAACGTCCTCGCCGAGCAGCTTGCCGTCGCTCGTCTCGAACTGCTTCTTGAACTCCGCCACGGCGTCGTCGATCGCCTGGATCGTGTCGTCCGACATCTTGGCGCCCTCGCGGATGGAGGTGAGCAGGCCCTGGTGCTTCCGGTGCAGGAAGTCCAGCAGCTCCTTCTCGAAGCGGCGGATGTCGGCGACCGGCACGTCGTCCATGCGGCCGTTGGTGCCGGCCCAGACGGAGACGACCTGGTCCTCGGTGGCCATCGGCTGGTACTGGTCCTGCTTCAGCAGCTCGACCATGCGCTGACCGCGCTCCAGCTGGGCCTTCGAGGCCGCGTCCAGGTCGGAACCGAAGGCGGCGAACGCCTCCAGCTCACGGAACTGGGCGAGGTCCACACGGAGGCGGCCGGAGACCTGGCGCATAGCCTTGTGCTGCGCGGAACCACCGACTCGGGAGACGGAGATACCGACGTTCAGCGCGGGACGCTGACCGGCGTTGAACAGGTCCGACTCCAGGAAGCACTGGCCGTCGGTGATGGAGATGACGTTGGTCGGGATGAACGCCGAGACGTCGTTGGCCTTGGTCTCGACGATCGGCAGACCGGTCATCGAACCGGCACCCATGTCGTCGGAGAGCTTGGCGCAGCGCTCCAGCAGACGGGAGTGCAGGTAGAAGACGTCACCCGGGTAGGCCTCACGGCCCGGCGGGCGGCGCAGCAGCAGCGACACGGCGCGGTAGGCGTCGGCCTGCTTCGACAGGTCGTCGAAGATGATCAGGACGTGCTTGCCCTGGTACATCCAGTGCTGGCCGATGGCCGAACCGGTGTACGGCGCGAGGTACTTGAAGCCGGCCGGGTCGGACGCCGGGGCGGCGACGATGGTCGTGTACTCCAGCGCGCCGTTCTCCTCCAGCGCGCGGCGCACGCCGGCGATGGTGGAGCCCTTCTGGCCGATGGCGACGTAGATGCAGCGGACCTGCTTCTTCGGGTCGCCCGAGCGCCAGTTGTCGCGCTGGTTGATGATCGTGTCGACGGCCAGGGCGGTCTTGCCGGTCTGGCGGTCGCCGATGATCAGCTGACGCTGACCACGGCCGATCGGGGTCATCGCGTCGACGGCCTTGTAGCCCGTCTCCATCGGCTCGTGCACCGACTTGCGCTGCATGACCGTGGGGGCCTGCAGCTCGAGGGCGCGGCGGCCGTCGGTGTCGATCTCGCCGAGGCCGTCGATCGGGTTGCCGAGCGGGTCGACGACACGGCCGAGGTAGCCCTCGCCGACCGCCACGGAGAGGACCTCGCCGGTGCGCGTGACCGGCTGACCCTCCTCGATGCCGCTGAACTCACCGAGGACGATGGCACCGATCTCGCGCTCTTCCAGGTTCAGCGCGAGGCCGAGGGTGCCGTCCTCGAACTTCAGCAGTTCGTTGGCCATGGCCGAGGGCAGGCCCTCGACCTTCGCGATGCCGTCGCCGGCAAGGGTGACCGTACCGACCTCCTCGCGCGAGGCCGCGTCCGGCTTGTACGACTGGACGAAGTTCTCCAGCGCGTCCCGGATCTCCTCCGGCCGGATCGTGAGCTCCGCCATCTGGGTTCCCTGCTCTCCTTGTTGGGCCCGAAGTTTCACTTTGGGGGTCTGGGGGCGACCCCCAGGAATCCTCTGCACGGCCCAACCAGGGCCGTAAGTACGTACTGCTCTTCTCGGAATATCGAGTTGCTGCTAGCTCGCCATGCGGCGGGCGGCCTCGTCCAGCCGGTCCGCGACGGAGCCGTTGATGACCTCGTCACCGACCTGCACCCGGATCCCGCCGACGACCTCGGGGTCGACGTCGAGGTTGAGGTGCATCCGGCGCCCGTAGAGCTTGGTCAGTGCGGCGCCGAGGCGCTCGCGCTGCCCGTCGCTCAGCGGCACCGCGGAGGTGACGACGGCGACCATGCGGTCCCGGCGTTCGGCGGCGAGCTTGGACAGGGACTCCAGTCCCGTCTCCAGGCTACGTCCACGCGGCGCGGTCGCGAGGCGCGTCACCAGCCGCTCGGTGGCCGGCTTGGCCCGCCCGCCCAGCAGCCGGTGCAGCAGCTCGGTCTTGGCCGAGGCGCCGGCGGCACGGTCGGTGAGCGCGGCGCGCAGCCCGGTGCTGGAGGAGACGATCCGGCCGAACCGGAACAGCTCGTCCTCGACGTCGTCGAGGGTGCCCGTCTTCTCCGCGGCCGTGAGGTCGGCGATGCTCGCCAGCTCCTCAAGCGCGTCCACCAGGTCGCGGGGCTGCGACCAGCGGGACCGGGCCATTCCGGACACCAGGTCGGCGGCGGTGCCGCTGACCTGGCCGCCGATCAGGCGCTGGACCAGCTGCGCCTTCGCCTCCCCGGACTGCGCCGGGTCGGTGAGGACCCGGCGCAGGCCGCCCTCGCGGTCGAGCAGCGCGGTGACGGCCGCCAGCTCGTCCGCGAGCTTCGCGGCGTCGACGGACGTGGAGTCCGTCAGCACGTCGAGACGCTCACGTGCGGCCGCCAGGGCCTCGCGGCTCGCTCCGTTCATCGCGTGGCCTCGGCCTTCTCCTCGAGCTCGTCGAGGAAGCGGTCGATCACACGGCTCTGGCGGGCGTGGTCCTCGAGGGACTCGCCGACGAGCTTGCCGGCCAGTTCGGTGGCGAGCTTGCCGACGTCCTGACGCAGCGCGGACGCGGCGGCCTTGCGGTCGGCGTCGATCTGGGCGTGGCCGGCGGCGACGATCTCCTCGCGCTGCCGCTGGCCCTCGGCCCGCATCTCGGCGATGAGCGCGGCACCCTGCTCCTGCGCCTCCTGGCGCAGGCGCGCGGCCTCGTGCCGGGCCTCGGCGAGCTGGGCCTTGTACTGCTCAAGGACGCTCTGGGCCTCGACCTTCATGGCGTCGGCCTCTTCGATGCCGCCTTCGATCGCCGCGCGACGCTCCTCCAGAACCCTGTTGATGTTCGGAAGCAGCTTCTTCCAGAAGAAGAAGAACACGATGGCGAAGGCGATGGTGCCGACGAGCAGCTCAGGACCAGCCGGGACGAGCGGGTTCTGCTCCGTCTCCTCGGCCGCCAGCTGTGCCAGGTTGGCGATCACATCAGTGCCTTTCGTCGATTCGTGTCAGGTAAGGGGTGATTACTTACCGAACACGAACGGCATAACGATGCCGATGAGGGCGAGCGCCTCACAGAAGGCGAAGCCCAGGATCTGGTTGGCGCGGATCAGACCCGCGGCCTCAGGCTGGCGGGCCAGGGCCTGGGTGCCGTTACCGAAGATGATGCCGACGCCGATGCCCGGGCCGATGGCCGCGAGGCCGTAGCCGATGGAGCCGAGGGAACCGGAGACGCCGGCGGCGAGGTCGATGGCAGCGGACATGCCGTTTCTTCCTTCTCTTTTACGGACCGGTGGGGGTTGGCCACCGGACGACTGGGGATAGGGGCGGGTGGATCGGCTCAGTGGTGCTCGGCGAGAGCACCCTGAATGTAGGAGCAGGCCAGCAGTACGAAGACGTACGCCTGGACGGCCTGCACGAAGAGCTCGAAGCAGATCATGGCCATCGTCATCACGAAGGAGACGCCGGCGCCGACGACCAGCCAGCTGTTCAGCAGGTACCAGGAGGCGACGGTGAACATCACCAGCATCAGGTGGCCGGCGAACATGTTGGCGAAGAGTCGCACCGCGTGCGTGAACGGGCGGACGATCAGGTTCGAGAGGAACTCGATGACCATGACCAGCGGAAGGACCGCGCCCAGCGACTTGTCATAGCCCGTGACGTTCTTGAAGAAGCCGACGAAGCCGTGGCGCTTGAAGGTCAGGCCGACCCAGAGGAGCCACACGATGGCGGCCAGGACGACCGGGAAGGCGAAGACCGACGACACCGGGAACTGGGCCAGCGGGATCACGGACCAGATGTTCATGAGCCAGATGAAGAAGAAGAGGGAGACCATGAACGGCACCCACTTCTCGCCCTCGCGCTTGCCGAGGGTCTCGTACACGATGCCGCGGCGGACGAAGTCGTAGCCGGCCTCGCCGATCATCTGGAGCTTGCCCGGGACGACCTTGGCCTTGCCGAAGGCAGCCGAGAAGAACACGACGACCAGCAGCGTGGTGACGAGCGCGAGCAGCATCACCTTGTTGAACTCGAAGCCCCCCACCGTGGCGAGCGGCTTGAAGAGGAAGGAGTGCAGGCCCGGAGCCGGGAAGCCACACCCGTTGTCGGACATGATCCGACAACTCCAGTCGAAGGCGAGCTGGGTCTGGTCAGCACTCACCGCGGGCTCCTTCGGCGTGACGCATGGGTTCGGCAACCTCGTTGTGTCGGCGCGGCGCACGGCCGCGGTTCGGCACCGGACTGGTGTTACGGATGTGGGGGCGGCTGGGGGGCATCGAGCCTCGCGATCGAGCAGGCGTCAGCTCGGATGCCCGCGCCCGCGATGCCGCAGTTGGCACCGGACGATAGCAGGAGATCTCACAAGCCTTTATCCCGCCCCTACCCCTCACGGCTTCGGCCCTGTCTTCTCCGGCTTCTCACTCTTCGCGGAGTCCGGATCGACGTAGAAGATCTTGGCCTTCATGTGCGCGCGCGCCTGGGCGGCCATCCACACGACGGTCGCGACGACGAGCGACGCGGCGAACGTCTTCGCGTTGAAGAGGGAGGTGTCCTTGAAGACGGCGACGAAGATCAGCAGGAGGAGCAGCTGGGCGACGTAGAGCAGCAGCCCCATCGCCTGGAAGAGCTGCGGGAGCGTTTTCGCCGTCCACTGCAGCACGTAGAGGCCGAGTCCCATGAACAGGATGGCCAGCACCGTGCCGACGACCGCGCCGAGCGCGCCCTTGCCCCCCGCGACCGCGGCGCTCACGGCGACGGCGATCACGCCGGCGGCCGCTGTGGGCACAGCGATCTGCGCAAGGTTCCGGACGTCATTGGACGGCATGGCGGCAACTCCGCTTTTCACAGGGGGCAGGGTGTCGTCATGGACGAGCGTAGTCCCGGGCTGAGTGATCGAGACCTCACACCAATGGACCGTCGCACTCGGGTCCTTCGGTTCTATCCGGGGTTCTCGTGAACCGTATCACAAACTATTTGATGAGGTCTTTACCTGATGGGTGTGCTGGCTGTCACACATGAGAGTGACAGTGCCCGTCTGTGCAAAAACCGCGCCCACTTGTCTGGTATTAGGGGTCTTTGCTCCCCCACGAGATGGCAATGCTCTAGTCAGATTCTTACCTTGCGCGTCAACGGCGATCGAGGAATCGCGACCTGGCACCGAGCGCGGTCGCCCCGTTGACACCCGAGACGCCGGCCGTGACCGGGGTCCGCTCCTCGCCGTCCGGAGCCTCCGCTTCCGCGGCCCCGGCGGCCTCCGGAGCCGCGGCGGCCTCCGGAGCCCGGCGCCGCCTGCGGTACCGCGGCGGCACGAACCGCTGGGCCCACACCGGCACGCGCGGGGTGAAGCGCGGGAGCAGCAGCAGGACCAGGCCGACCGCGCTGAGGAACACCACGCCCAGCACGATCCACATCGACGCCGAGTTGACCGAGTACGCCAGTGCCCCGAAGCCGATCAGCGCCGACCAGAAGTACATGATCAGCACGGCCCGGCTGTGCGAGTGGCCGATCTCCAGCAGACGGTGGTGCAGATGGCCGCGGTCGGCGGCGAACGGCGACTGGCCGCGCCAGGTGCGGCGCACGATCGCCAGCACCAGGTCGGCGGCCGGCACGGCGATGATCGTCAGCGGCAGCAGCAGCGGGATGTACACCGGGACCGTCTGGTGGACCGCCGCCTTCTCCGAACCCGCGTACAGGTTCAGCGCGTCCGGGTCCACCTGGCCGGTGATCGAGATCGCGCCGGCCGACAGCACCAGGCCGATGAGCATCGACCCCGAGTCGCCCATGAAGATCCGCGCGGGGTGCATGTTGTGCGGCAGGAAGCCCAGGCACATGCCCATCAGGATCGCCGCGAACAGCGTGCCGGGGGCGGCGGCCTCGATGCCGTACGAGTACCAGATCCGGTAGGCGTACAGGAAGAACGCGGCCGCAGCGATGCAGACCATGCCGGCCGCGAGGCCGTCCAGGCCGTCCACGAAGTTCACCGCGTTGATCGTGATGACCACCAGCGCGACCGTCAGCAGCGTGCCCTGCCACTGGGTCAGCGCCACGTTGCCGACGCCCGGGATGGGCAGCCACAGGATCGTCAGGCCCTGCATGACCATCACGCCCGCGGCGATCATCTGACCGCCCAGCTTGATCAGCGCGTCGATCTCGAACTTGTCGTCCAGGACACCGATCAGCCAGATCAGGGCCGCGCCGGAGAGCAGCGCCCGCGGCTCGTTGGACTTCGCGAAGACCTCGTTGAGGTTGGTCAGGTGGTCGGCGACCAGCAGCCCCGCGCACAGCCCGAAGAACATCGCGATACCGCCGAGGCGCGGGGTGGGTTCCCGGTGCACGTCCCGGGCACGGATCTCCGGCATCGCCCCGGCCACGATCGCGAACTTCCGTACCGGTCCGGTCAGGAGGTACGTCACCGCAGCCGTGATGCAGAGCGTCAGGAGGTATTCACGCACGGGCTTCCCCACAGGTCTCGCTGGCCATCACAGCCCCACACCCTAGCGACGGACGCATATGGATGAGGACTTCCGGGTAGCGACGATGGTTGCACGAGTGGCTGTGCACCCCCGACGGCTGCCCCGGTTCAGCCGGGATACGGCGGAAACCGGCCGGTGAGCGCGCGGACCTCCTCCCGCGCCGCGACCGGCTCCGTCTCACCGCGCAGCACGGCCGCGAGCAGCGCCGCGATCCGCACCATCTCCGGCTCGCCCATGCCCTGGGTGGTCACCGCGGCCGTGCCCATGCGCAGCCCGCGGCCGTCGCCGTGCGGCAGCGCGCAGCAGTCCAGCACCAGGCCGGCCGCCAGCAGCCGGCCGCGCGCGGTACGGCCGTCCACCCCGAGCGGGGCGGTGTCGGCGGTGATCAGGTGGGTGTCCGTGCCGCCGGTGGTGACGGCCAGGCCCTCCGCGGCCAGATGACCGGCCAGCACGCGCGCGTTGGCGACCACCTGGTGGGCGTACACGGCGAACGCCGGGGTCGCCGCCTCGCCGAACGCGACGGCCTTGGCGGCGATGGTGTGCATCTGGGCGCCGCTCTGGGTGAAGGGGAAGACGGCCCGGTCCACGCGCTCGGCCAGCTCGGCGCCGCACAGGATCATCCCGCCGCGCGGGCCGCGCAGCACCTTGTGGGTGGTCGCGCACACGATGTCCGCGTACGGCACCGGGTTCGGCGCCGCTCCCCCGGCGACCAGGCCGATCGGATGCGCCGCGTCGGCGATCAGATACGCCCCGACCTCGTCGGCGACCTCGCGGAAGAAGGCGTAGTCCAGGTGCCGAGGGTAGGCGATGGAGCCGCACACGATCGCCTTGGGCCGGTGGTTGCGGGCGAGATGGCGCACCTGGTCGTGGTCGATCAGCCCGGTCTCGGCGTCGACGCCGTAGCCGACGAAGTCGAACCAGCGGCCCGAGAAGTTCGCGGGCGAGCCGTGGGTGAGGTGGCCGCCGTAGGGCAGTCCGAGGGCGAGGACGGTGTCGCCGGGGCGCAGCAGGGCCGCGTAGGCGGCCAGGACGGCCGAGGAGCCGGAGTGGGACTGGACGTTGGCGTGCTCGGCGCCGAACAGGGCCTTGGCCCGGTCGATGGCCGCGCGTTCGGCGACGTCGACGAGCTCGCAGCCGCCGTGGTGCCGGGCGCCGGGATAGCCCTCGGCGTACTTGTTGGCGAGCGCGGAGCCGAGGGCGGCGAGCACGGCCGGGGAGCAGAAGTTCTCGGCCGCGATCAGCTGGAGCGTGGTCGACTGCCTGTCCAGCTCGGCCAGGAGGATCTCGGCCATGGCCGGGTCCTGCCGGCGCAGGACGTCGGTCTCGAGGGGATGGGTGACCGACATGGCGGGCTCCCGGAGCGGTCGGCGGTGAGTATCCCCAATGTAGGCCGGGGAGGTGCGGGACGCCCGGTATTGCGGCCAGGCGCCCTACGTCCGTGCCGGAACCCCGGTCAGCGCCGTCACCACCGGGTCCAGGGCGTCCCGTATCTCGTCGCCGATCGAGCGGAAGAAGGTGAGCGGGGCGCCGTACGGGTCGTACACCTCGTCGGCCTCGGCGGTCGGGGCGAGCAGCCAGCCGCGCAGTGCCGCCGCCGCGCGCACCAGCGCCCGGGCCCGCATGACCACGCCGTCCTCCAGGGGCGGCAGGGTGGCCGGATCTATCGCCCGGACCAGACGGGTGAACTCCTTCAGGGTGAAGGTGCGCAGGCCCGCCGAATGGCCCATGGAGATGACCTGGGCGCGGTGGTCGCGGGTCGCGGTCAGCACCAGGTCCGCCCTGATCACGTGCTCGTCCAGCAGCTCCCGGCCGACGAAGCCGGAGGCGTCCGCCCCGAACTCGGCCAGCACGGTCTCGGCGTGGGACTCCATGGGCGCGCCCTCGTGGCCCCAGGTGCCGGCGCTCTCCACGATCAGCCCGCCGCCGAGCACGCCGAGCCGCTCCGCGACGAAGTGGCGGGTCAGCCGCTCGGTGATGGGCGAGCGGCACACGTTGCCGGTGCTGACGTGGAGGATGCGGAAGGTGTCGCGGGGGAACCCGAACGTGGTCGTCTCCTCCGCGCTGTAGCCCCCGCCGCCTATGCCACGCCCCGCTTCAGGGGCCGTCAATTCGCCACCTCGAGGTCGGGTACGACCTTGCGCAGCTCCTCCGCGGAGAGCGCGCCCGCCCGCAGCAGCACCGGCACCTCGCGCGAGACGTCCACGATGGACGACGGCACGTTGCCCGGGGTGGGGCCGCCGTCGAGGTAGACGGAGACGGAGTCGCCGAGCATCTGCTGCGCGGCGTCGCAGTCCTCCGGCGCCGGGTGGCCGGTGAGGTTCGCCGAGGAGACGGCCATCGGGCCGACCTCGGTGAGCAGTTCGATGGCGACCGGGTGCAGCGGCATGCGCACGGCGACCGTGCCGCGGGTGTCGCCGAGGTCCCACTGGAGGGACGGCTGGTGCTTGGCGACGAGCGTCAGCGCGCCCGGCCAGAACGCGTCGACCAGCTCCCAGGCCAGCTCGGAGAAGTCCGTGACGAGGCCGTGCAGGGTGTTCGGGGAGCCGATGAGGACGGGGGTGGGCATGTTGCGGCCCCGGCCCTTGGCGGCGAGCAGGTCGGCGACGGCCTCCGAGGAGAACGCGTCGGCGCCGATGCCGTACACCGTGTCGGTCGGCAGGACCACCAGCTCGCCCCGGCGGACGGCGGACGCGGCCTCGCGCAGACCCGTCACACGGTCGGTCGCGTCGTTGGTGTCGTATCGCCGTGCCATGTCTAGCTGGCCTCCTCGTACACGTACTGCGGGGTTGAGATCCGGGGGGTGCTCACGGCAGCGCCTTGCGGGCGGTGGCGAACCGCGGGCGGTTGTTGAGGTCGGGGTGATCGGCCGCGTCGGCCCAGCCCCGCTCCTCGGTGAAGATCCACGGCACCTGGCCGCCCTGGGTGTCGGCGTGCTCGATCACGACGACGCCGCCCGGGCGCAGCAGCCGGTGCGCGGTGCGTTCGATGCCCCGGATGAGGTCCAGGCCGTCCTCGCCGGAGAACAGCGCCAGCTCCGGGTCGTAGTCGCGGGCCTCCGGGGCGACGTACTCCCACTCGGTGAGCGGGATGTACGGCGGGTTGGAGATGACCAGGTCGACCTGGCCGTCGAGATCCGGGAAGGCGGTCAGCGCGTCGCCCTGGCGCAGGTCGACGCGGGAGCCGGCCATGTTCTTGCGGGTCCACACCAGGGCGTCCTCGGACAGCTCCACGGCGTGCACGCGCGAACGCGGGACTTCCTGGGCGAGGGCGAGCGCGATGGCGCCGGAGCCGGTGCACAGGTCGACGATGCAGGGCTCGACCACGTCCATGGCGCGCACGGCGTCTATGGCCCAGCCGACCACGGACTCGGTCTCCGGGCGGGGCACGAACACCCCCGGCCCGACCTGGAGCTCCAGGTACCGGAAGTAGGCCCGCCCGGTGATGTGCTGGAGCGGCTCGCGCTGCTCGCGCCGGGCGATGACCTCCCAGTACCGGGCGTCGAAGTCGGCGTCCTTCACGGAGTGCAGTTCGCCGCGCTTCACGCCGTGCACGAACGCGGCCAGCTCCTCCGCGTCGGTGCGCGGCGAGGGCACGCCGGCGTCGGCCAGCCGCTGGGTGGCCTGGGCCACCTCCGCGAGCAGCAGGTTCACGCGAGTCCTCCGTGTCGTACTCGTGCTCGTGCGTGCGTACGGCTCTCAGGCGGCGGCGAGCTTCGCCGCCGAGTCCGCGTCGACACAGGCCTGGATGACGGCGTCGAGGTCGCCGTCCAGGACCTGGTCCAGGTTGTACGCCTTGAAGCCGACGCGGTGGTCCGAGAGGCGGTTCTCCGGGAAGTTGTAGGTGCGGATCTTCTCGGAGCGGTCGACGGTGCGGACCTGGCTGCGGCGGGCGTCGGCGGCCTCCCTCTCCGCCTCCTCCTGCGCCATGGCGAGCAGCCTGGAGCGCAGGATACGCATCGCCTGCTCCTTGTTCTGCAACTGGCTCTTCTCGTTCTGGCAGGAGGCGACGACTCCGGTCGGGATGTGCGTGATGCGCACGGCGGAGTCGGTGGTGTTGACGGACTGGCCGCCCGGGCCGGAGGAGCGGTAGACGTCGATGCGGAGGTCGTTGGGGTTGATCTCCACGTCCACCTCCTCGGCCTCGGGGGTCACGAGGACACCGGCGGCGGAGGTGTGGATACGGCCCTGGGACTCGGTGGCCGGGACCCGCTGCACGCGGTGCACCCCGCCCTCGTACTTCAGCCGGGCCCACACGCCCTGGCCGGGCTCGATCTGCCCGCGGGCCTTCACCGCGACCTGGACGTCCTTGTAGCCGCCCAGCTCGGACTCGGTGGCGTCGATGATCTCGGTCTTCCAGCCGACGCGCTCGGCGTAGCGCAGGTACATGCGCAGCAGGTCGCCCGCGAACAGCGCCGACTCGTCGCCGCCGGCGCCCGCCTTGATCTCCAGGATGACGTCCTTGTCGTCACTGGGGTCGCGCGGGACGAGCAGCAGGCGCAGCTTCTCGGTCAGCTCCTCGCGCTGCTTGTCCAGGTCCTTGACCTCGGCGGCGAAGTCGGGGTCGTCGGCGGCCAGCTCGCGCGCGGTCTCGATGTCGTCGCCGTTCTGCTTCCAGGAGCGGTACGTGGCGACGATCGGGGTCAGCTCGGCGTAGCGCTTGTTCAGCTTGCGCGCGTTCGCCTGGTCGGCGTGGACCGACGGGTCGGCGAGCTTCTTCTCCAGGTCGGCGTGCTCGGCGACGAGTTCCTCGACGGCCTCGAACATCTTGGGCTCCTGTACTGCGGTGAAGGGAAGGGCGGGCGACCAAAAACGCCGGTCCCGGGCACACCCCCGTGAGGGGCGTGACCGTGGACCGGCGAAATGGGGCTCGCTACTTCTTGGAGCCGGCCGCAGCCTTGCCGAAGCGGGCCTCGAAGCGGGCCACACGGCCACCGGTGTCGAGGATCTTCTGCTTGCCCGTGTAGAACGGGTGGCACTCGGAGCAGACCTCGGCCCGGATGGTGCCGGACTCGATGGTGCTGCGGGTGGTGAACGACGCACCGCAGGTGCAGCTGACCTGCGTCTCGACGTACTCGGGGTGGATGTCGCGCTTCAAGGTGTCTCCTAGGTTCCGGGAGGGCGCCGGGTCGCTGCCGCGGGATGCGGAGGCGTGAACCGGAGCCGACGTACCAGTCTGCCAGGACTGGGGCCATCCCCCAAAACCGGGGGTGCGGCTGTTCTATTCCGGCTCGCGGTTCCCCGCGTCCTAACCGGCGCTGACGACGCCCTTGGCCTCGCCCGTGGCCGTGCCCCGAGTGGCCGACTTCGGGATCGGCCTGTCGCCCTTCAGCGCGTTCCACACCAGTTGGGCCTTGGACTTGGCGACGAGGACGCGGTTGGGGTTGGCCGGGTCGTACTGGACCGGCATCGTCACCATCGTCATGTGGGACGAGCCGATGCCCTTCAGTCCGCCGGCGAAGTCGATCAGGGAGTTGACCGAGCCGAGGTCGGAGTCGGTGGTGACGGCCTTGGTGGCGGTGTCGGCGAGGTCGTAGAGCTTCTTCGGGTTCGTGAGGACGCCGACGTGCTTGACCTGGTCGGTCAGGGCCTTGATGAACGCCTGCTGGAGCTGGATGCGGCCCAGGTCGGAGCCGTCGCCCACGCCGTGCCGGGTGCGGACCAGGCCGAGGGCCTGCTCGCCGTTCAGGGTGTGGGTGCCGGCCTGGAGCCTCAGGTGGCTCTGCGGGTCGTCGATGTCCTTGGTGGTGGTGACCCGGACCCCGCCGAGGTCGTCGATGAGCTTCTGGAAGCCCTGGAAGTCGACCTCCAGGTAGTGGTCCATGCGGAGGCCGGTGAGGGACTCGACGGTCTTGACCGCGCAGGCCGCGCCGCCGGTGGAGTAGGCCTCGTTGAACATCACGCCGGACGCGGCGGGATGGGCGGCGCCCTTGGTGTCGGTGCACTGCGGGCGGTCCACCAGGGTGTCCCGGGGGATGGAGACGACGCTGGCGCGCTGGTGGCCCCGGTACACGTGGACGATCATCGCCGTGTCGGAGCGGGCGCTGCCGTCGTCGCTGCCGCCGCCGAGCCTCTTGTTCGTGCCGGAGCGCGTGTCCGAGCCGAGGACCAGGATGTTCTCGGAGCCGTTGCCGGCCTTCGAGGGCCGGTCGGCGCCGAGGGCCTGGTTGATGTCGACGCTGTGCAGGTTGCCGTTGAGCTTGAAGTACAGGTACCCGGCGCCGGACCCGCCCAGCACCACCACGCCGGCCGCCGTCCAGGCGGCCGCGCGCACGGCCTTGCGCCCCGTGCTGGGCGCCTTGCGGCGGCGGCCCTTGCCCCCGCGGCGCGAGCCCGATCCCGGCTCGGGTATGGCGGGCTGAGGCGTACTCTCGGCGGCCACGTCGCTCCTAGGTCTCGTCGTTCGGTTACCCCCTGCGGTCAGGGTCAGGCGCCGTCGTCACCGCTCCATCCTCGCTCCGCCAGGTCAGACGGGGAAACCCGGGAAAGGGTTGCACGACGCACAGCGCCCACCCCCGTACGGCGACGGGCACGCTGCGTAGTCACCCGTTGCGGGAGCACGGCCCTCACCTGCGGATTCGGCGCCCGTGCCGGCACACCCCGGAGCCTGCGCCCACCGTGCCGGCTGTGGCAAAGATCTCGCTTGCGGCCTTTATGCCGAAAGCCCGCCCCCGTCGCTGCGGACGGGAGCGGGCTTCGGAAACGAGCCGTCGGGCGGAGCCGTCAGTCGCCGTTGCCGGGCGTCGGCGTCGTCTTCTGGATCTGCATCAGGAACTCGACGTTCGACTTCGTCTGCTTCATCTTGTCGAGGAGCAGCTCGATCGCCTGCTGCTGGTCCAGCGCGTGCAGGACGCGGCGGAGCTTCCAGACGACGGCCAGCTCCTCGTTGCCGAGCAGGATCTCCTCCTTGCGGGTGCCGGACGCGTCCACGTCCACCGCCGGGAAGATGCGCTTGTCGGCGAGCTTCCGGTCGAGCTTGAGCTCCATGTTGCCGGTGCCCTTGAACTCCTCGAAGATCACCTCGTCCATGCGGGACCCGGTGTCCACGAGAGCCGTGGCCAGGATGGTCAGCGAACCGCCGTCCTCGATGTTGCGCGCCGCGCCGAAGAACCGCTTCGGCGGGTACAGCGCGGTGGAGTCGACACCACCGGACAGGATGCGGCCGGAGGCGGGCGCGGCCAGGTTGTAGGCGCGGCCCAGACGCGTGATCGAGTCGAGCAGCACGACCACGTCGTGACCCAGCTCGACCAGGCGCTTGGCGCGCTCGATGGCCAGCTCGGCGACGGTCGTGTGGTCCTCGGCCGGACGGTCGAAGGTCGAGGAGATGACCTCGCCCTTGACCGACCGCTGCATGTCGGTGACCTCTTCCGGACGCTCGTCGACGAGGACGACCATCAGGTGGCACTCGGGGTTGTTGTGCGTGATCGCGTTGGCGATCGCCTGCATGATCATGGTCTTACCGGTCTTCGGCGGGGCCACGATCAGACCGCGCTGGCCCTTGCCGATCGGCGAGACCAGATCGATGATGCGGGTGGTGAGCACGCCCGGGTCGGTCTCCAGACGGAGCCGGTCCTGCGGGTAGAGCGGGGTCAGCTTGTTGAACTCCGGGCGGCCGCGGCCGTGTTCGGGCGCCATGCCGTTGACGGAGTCAAGGCGGACCAGCGCGTTGAACTTCTCGCGGCGCTCGCCCTCCTTCGGCTGGCGGACGGCACCGGTGACGTGGTCACCCTTGCGCAGGCCGTTCTTGCGGACCTGGGCGAGGGAGACGTACACGTCGTTCGGGCCGGGCAGGTAGCCGGAGGTCCGGATGAAGGCGTAGTTGTCGAGGATGTCCAGGATGCCCGCGACCGGGATCAGGACGTCGTCCTCGGCGAGCTGCGGCTCGGCGATCTCGTCGCGGCCACGGCGGCCCCGGCGGTCGCGGTAGCGGCCGCGACGGCCACGGCGGCCGCCCTCGAAGTCGTCGTCGTCCTGCGGACCCGTGTTGCGGTCCTGACGGCCGCCGCCCTGCTGCTGGCCCTGCTGCTGCCGGTCCTGCCGGTCCTGACGGTCCTGCCGGTCCTGACGTCCGCCGCCCTGGCCCTGCTGGTCGTCGCCCTTGTTGCGGCGGTCGCGGTCCCGGCCGCGCTCGCGGCGGTCCCGGCGGCCACGGCCCTCGCCGTCGGCGTCGCCCCTGGCCTCGCCCTGCGGCTGCGACTGCTGCTGCGCGGGCGCCTCGGCCCTGGACTCGCCCTTGGCCTCGGCGGCGACGGTCTCGGCGCCGCCCGCGGCCGGGCTGCCCGCCTCGGCGGTGGCGCGGCGGCGACGGCGCTCGGCCGGGGCGTCGTCGGACGCCGGCTGGCCGGGAATCTCGATCTGCTGCTGGGCCACGGCCTTCTCGGCGGGGGCCTCGGTCTTGGCCTCCGCCTTCTTGTCGGCCTCCTCGCCGGTGCGGGCCTTGGAGGTGGCCCGGCGCTTCGGCTTGGTCTCGGCGGCGGTGTCGGCCTTGGCGGCGGGGGCGCCCCCGGCGGCCTGCGCCTCCTTGATGACCTCGATCAGCTGGCTCTTGCGCATCCGCGCGGTGCCCCTGATCCCGAGGCCCGAGGCGACCTGCTGCAGCTCGGCCAGCACCATGCCCTCGAGGCCGGTACCGCGGCGCCGCCGGGAGCCGGCACCGGTGGCAGGCGCGGAGGCGTCCGTGGCGGGCGCGGCAGCGGTCTCCTCGACACGTGCGCCCATCAGATCGGTGGTGTCGCTCACGAAGGGTCCTTCCCTGGAGCGGACGTCGGCCTGTCTGGCTCGGCGACCGGTTGTGCTGTCCGGCTACGGTCCTGTCTTGTGAACCGTGCCGGGGCGGTGGTCCGCCAAAGCGGCGGAAGAAATGTGCGGTGATGGCGCTTCCGCGAGCCGTGGCACCCAGTGTCACGTGGCGTGGTAGCACCGATTCCGGAGCTCCCCCAGAGGGGATACCCCCACCGGCGGCCCGCTCAGTGCTCGCATACGACGTACTGCCCAGGTACGACGCGAGGAACACGGAGTGGCGCGGGAGGCTCCCGGAAGAATGTCTGTCCCGGACGGGGACACGAGGCACCTCGCCATGGTGGGGTCGGGTGCAGACTTGAGATTAACACTACCGGATCCAACAAACATTCCCCCTCTCCAAATCCGGCAACCGTGTGTCAGGTCGCAAGCGGCAGCACGCTCGCTCCCTGGACGTCCAGGTCCAGCCGGTTGGCGGCCCATCCCTCACCCGCGAGGTGGGACACCTTGTCCGCGCTGTCGGCGTCGGCGAGCGCCATGACGGTGGGCCCGGCGCCCGAGATCACGGCCGGGATGCCGTCGGCGCGCAGCCGCTCCACCAGTGCGGCGCTCTCCGGCATGGCCGGGGCGCGGTACTCCTGGTGCAGACGGTCCTCGGTGGCGGGCAGCAGCAGCTCGGGGCGCCTGGTCAGGGCCTCGACGAGCAGGGCGGCGCGACCCGCGTTGGCGGCGGCGTCGACGTGCGGCACGGAGCGCGGGAGCAGACCGCGCGCGGTCTCGGTCAGGACCGGCTTCCCGGGTACGAAAACCACCGGAACGATGGAATCGTGCGGCTCCATCCTGATGGCCCGGGCGGCGCCGGCCTCCATCCAGGACAGGGTGAAGCCGCCGAGCAGGCAGGCGGCCACGTTGTCCGGGTGGCCCTCGATCTCGGTGGCCAGCTCCAGCAGCGCGTGGTCGTCCAGGCGGGCCTCGCCGCCTATGGTCACCGCGCGGGCGGCGACGATGCCGGCGCAGATGGCGGCCGAGGAGGAGCCGAGGCCCCGGCCGTGCGGGATGCGGTTGGCGCAGACGATCTCCAGGCCCCGGGGCTGTCCGCCCAGCAGGTCGAAGGCGGTGCGCAGGGAGCGGACGAGGAGGTGGCTCTCGTCCCGCGGCAGGGTCTCGCTGCCCTCGCCCGCGATGTCGATGTGCAGCCCGGAGTCGGCCACCCGGACGACCACGTCGTCGTACAGCCCCAGCGCGAGGCCCAGGGCGTCGAAGCCCGGACCGAGGTTGGCGCTGGTGGCGGGAACGCGCACCCGGACGGCGGCGGCGCGGAACGCTGGACCGGCCATCGCTCGTTGACTCTCCTTGAGCTGCGTGACTGTCGAAGACATTCGATACGTACGGGAGACCCCCGGGGCCGCGCGGCAGGCGCGGCGTCGCCCGTGTGCGGGGGGCATGTGCCACGGGCGGGGTTCAGTACAGCCTATCGAAGGAAGGTTCTGTGGCGACATAGGGCGCACAGGAGGCGCACGATGCGTGTCGTAAGCCCCTTGTGCACCCCGTCAGGGGGAAGTCCCGGGCCTGGAACGCACGGGCACCGGCACCTGGGCTGCCGCACGGGCGGGCGGGCGGGCTCGGGCGCCGGTGCGGTGGGGCTTGGGCGCCGGTGCGGTGGGGCTCGGGGGCCGGCACCTGAGTCTGCCGCACGGGCGGGTGGGCTCGGGCGCCGGAGGCCGGTGCGGTTGGGCTCGGACGCCGGTGCGGCCGGAGTCAGACGCCCCGGCCTCCGGGCTCGGGCGCCCGGGCCCTCAAGCTCAGGCTCCCGTTCGGGCTCAGGCTCCCGTTCGGATGCCGGCTCCCGCCGGGCTCCGGCCCCGATTCAGACCCCGGCTGCGTTCAGCTCCGGCCCCTACCGGCCCCGGCTCCCGTTCGGCCCCGGCGCCCTTTCGGTCCCAGCCGCCGTTCGCCCCCGTCCTCCCCCGTCGGCCCCGCCCCCGCTCCCCGCGTTCAGGCCAGGCCGAGGCGCTCGGCCGCGGTGGCCGCGTCGACCGGGACGGTGACCGGCTGCGGGGCGCCGGCGACGGCCCAGTCGGGGTCCTTCAGGCCGTTGCCGGTGACGGTGCACACGATGCGCTGGCCCGGGTCCACCTTGCCCTGCTCGGCGGCCTTCAGCAGACCGGCCACGGAGGCGGCGGAGGCGGGCTCCACGAAGACACCCTCCTGCGCGGCCAACAGGCGGTAGGCGCGCAGGATCTCACGGTCCGTCACCTCGTCGATGGCACCGCCGGACTCGTCGCGGGCGGCCAGCGCGTAACTCCAGGACGCCGGGTTGCCGATGCGGATGGCGGTGGCGATGGTCGACGGGTCCTTGACGACCTCGCCCCGCACGATCGGTGCGCTGCCGGACGCCTGGAAGCCCCACATACGAGGGGTCCCGCCGGAGACGCCGTCGGCGGCGTACTCCTTGTAACCCTTCCAGTAGGCCGTGATGTTGCCCGCGTTGCCGACCGGCAGGACGTGGATGTCGGGCGCGTCGCCGAGCATGTCCACGATCTCGAAGGCCGCCGTCTTCTGGCCCTCGATGCGCACCGGGTTGACCGAATTCACCAGCGCCACGGGGTAGTTGTCGCTCAGCGCCCGCGCCAGGGTGAGGCAGTCGTCGAAGTTGCCGTCGACCTGGAGGATCTTCGCGCCGTGCACGAGGGCCTGGCCCATCTTGCCGAGGGCGATCTTGCCCTGCGGCACGAGCACGGCGGAGACCATCCCGGCCCGCACGGCGTACGCGGCGGCGGAGGCGGACGTGTTGCCCGTGGAGGCGCAGATGACGGCCTTCGCCCCCTCCTCCTTGGCCTTGCTGATGGCCATGGTCATACCGCGGTCCTTGAAGGACCCGGTGGGGTTGGCCCCCTCCACCTTCAGGTGGACCTCGCAGCCCGTGCGCTCGGAGAGCACCTGCGCGGGCACGAGGGGCGTGCCGCCCTCACGGAGCGTCACGACCGGCGTGGTGTCGGATACCGGCAGCCTGTCCCGGTACTCCTCGATGATTCCGCGCCACTGGTGGGTCATTGCTGGTTACTCTCCTTCAACCCGCATGATGCTGGCGACACCCCGCACGGTGTCGAGCTTGCGCAGTGCCTCGACGGTCCCGGAGAGGGAGGCGTCGAAGGCCCGGTGGGTGACGACGACGAGGGAGGCCTCGCCGCCCTCCCGTCGCCCGCCGCCACCCTGTTCGATGGCGACTGCGTCGCCGCTGCTTGGATTCCTGCCCTGCTGCCGGACGGTGTCGATCGACACGCCGTGCTCGGCGAAGACGGTGGCGACCTGGGCGAGCACGCCCGGTTTGTCGGCCACGTCGAGACTGATGTGGTACCGGGTGGCGACCTCGCCCATCGGGGAGACGGTCAGGTCGGCGTAGGCCGACTCGCCCGGCCCGGTGGCGCCGTTCAGCCGGTTGCGGCAGACGGCGACCAGGTCACCGAGCACGGCCGAGGCGGTGGGCGAACCGCCGGCGCCCGGGCCGTAGAACATCAGCTGCCCAGCGGCGTCGCTTTCCACGAAGACGGCGTTGTACGCGCCGCGCACCGAGGCGAGCGGGTGGCTGAGCGGGATCATCGCGGGGTGCACGCGCGCGGTGACGGCCGTACCGTCCGCGGACCGCTCGCAGATGGCGAGCAGCTTGATGGTGCAGCCCATCTCCCTGGCGGAGCGGAAGTCGGCGGCCGTGACCTCGGTCATGCCCTCGCGGTGGACGTCGTCGAGGCGTACGCGCGTGTGGAAGGCGATCCCGGCGAGGATGGCGGCCTTGGCGGCGGCGTCGAAGCCCTCGACGTCCGCGGTCGGGTCGGCCTCGGCGTATCCCAGCGCGGTGGCCTCGTCGAGGGCCTCCTGGTAACCCGCGCCGGTCGAGTCCATCTTGTCGAGGATGAAGTTGGTGGTGCCGTTGACGATGCCGAGCACGCGGTTGACCTTGTCGCCGGCGAGCGATTCGCGCAGCGGCCGGATCAGCGGGATGGCGCCGGCGACGGCGGCCTCGTAGTAGAGGTCGCGACCGTGCTCCTCGGCGGCGGCGTGCAGGGCGGCCCCGTCCTGGGCGAGCAGGGCCTTGTTGGCGGAGACGACGGAGGCGCCGTGCTCGAAGGCGGCGGTGATGAGGGACCGGGCGGGCTCGATCCCGCCGATGACCTCGACCACGACGTCGATGTCGCCGCGTTTGACGAGGGCGGTGGCGTCGGTGGTGACCAGGGAGGGGTCGATGCCCTCGCGCACCTTGGCGGGCCGCCGGACGGCCACGCCCGCGAGCTCCACGGGCGCCCCGATCCGCGCGGCGAGGTCGTCGGCGTGCGTCGTCATGATGCGCGCCACCTCTGAGCCGACCACTCCACAGCCCAGCAGCGCCACCTTCAGCGGACGCGTACGCATCATCCGACCTCGTTTCCCTCTTACCGTCTACGGTTGGACCAGTCTCACTCACCGGACGGGAGTTTCTACCCTTCGTCCGGATCGTGAGACATCTATTTCATCTGTACGGGACCGGCGGACCGCAGATCTTCCGGCCCCTCCCCCGGAGCGGCCGGCCCCGTCACCCGACGTCGAGACGCAGGAGGTCCTCCTCCGTCTCCCGGCGGACGATCACCCGCGCCTCGCCGTCGCGCACGGCGACCACGGGCGGCCGCAGCACGTGGTTGTAGTTGCTGGCCATGGACCGGCAGTACGCGCCCGTGGCCGGTACGGCGATCAGGTCGCCCGGCGCCAGGTCCGAGGGCAGGAACGCGTCCTTGACCACGATGTCCCCGCTCTCGCAGTGCTTGCCGACGACCCGGGCGAGCATCGGCTCGGCGTCGGACGCGCGGGACACGAGGGCGACGCTGTACTCGGCGTCGTACAGCGCGGTGCGGATGTTGTCCGACATCCCGCCGTCGACGGAGACGTACGTACGCAGCCCGTCGAGCGGCTTGACCGTGCCGACCTCGTACAGCGTGAAGGCCGTGGGGCCGACGATGGCTCGCCCGGGCTCGACGGAGATCCGGGGCGTACGCAGCCGGGCGGCCTCGCACTCCCGGGTGACGATCTCGGTGAGCGCCTTGGCGATCTCGTGCGGCTCGCGAGGGTCGTCGTCACTGGTGTAGGCGATCCCGAGCCCGCCCCCCAGGTCGATCTCCGGCAGCTCGACCCCGTGCTCGTCCCGGATGTCCTTCAGCAGCCCGACGACCCGGTGGGCGGCGACCTCGAAGCCCGACATGTCGAAGATCTGCGACCCGATGTGCGAGTGGATCCCGATCAGCTCCAGCCCGTCGAGCTGAAGGGCCCGCCGCACGGCCTCGGCGGCCTGCCCCCCGGCCAGCGGGATCCCGAACTTCTGGTCCTCGTGGGCGGTGGCGATGAACTCGTGGGTGTGCGCCTCCACGCCCACGGTGATCCGGATCTGGACGCGCTGGCGGGTGCCCAGCTCCTGGGCGATGTGGGCGACCCGCACGATCTCCTGGAAGGAGTCGAGCACGATCCGCCCCACACCGGCCTCGACGGCCCGGGTGATCTCCGCGGTGGACTTGTTGTTGCCGTGGAAGGCGATGCGCTCGGCGGGCATCCCGGCGGACAGCGCGGTGGCCAGCTCTCCGCCGGAGCAGACGTCCAGGTTGAGGCCCTCCTCGTTCAGCCACCGCACGACGGCCCGGGAGAGGAAGGCCTTGCCGGCGTAGAAGACGTCGGCGTCCGGCCCGAACGCGGTGCGCCAGGCCCGCGCGCGGGACCGGAAGTCGGCCTCGTCGAGGACGTAGGCGGGGGTGCCGAACTCCTCGGCGAGCCGGCTGACCGGAATCCCGCCGACGCTGACCACGCCGTCGTCGCCGCGCGTGACGGTCTGGGCCCACACCTTCTGGTCCAGGCCGTTGAGGTCGGCGGGCGGCGCGGAGTAGTGCCCTTCGGGCAGGACGTCGGCGTGGCGGGGCCCGGCGGGATGGGCGGAACGGCTCATGACGTGACTCTCAGACTCTCTGTCTCTCTTGAGGACGCATCCAGTCGCGCGCCTCAGAGGTGTTCGGGTGCGTCGATGCCGAGCAGGGACAGGCCACCGGCCAGCACCGTCCCGGCAGCTTCGGCGAGGGCCAGCCGGGCGCGGTGGGCGGCCGAGGGTTTCTCCTCGCCGACGGGAAGCACGCAGGGCAACAGGGGCAGCACGGCATCGGCGACGGTGACGAGATGCCGGGCAAGCCGGTCCGGGGCACGACGGGTGGCGGCCACGGCGAGGATGCGGGGGTGGGCGGCCAGGGGGGTGAGGAGGGGGGTGCCTTCGGCGATTACGGCGGCGGGGGTGCCGGCGTCGAGGGGAAGGGTGTCGGACGCCGGAGGGGCGAGGGGGCCGGCGCCGGTGTCCGCGTGGCTGGCCTGCGCGAGGGGGGTCCCGCGGAGGCTGCGGCCACCGGAGCCGGCGGAGGTGCCGAAGGGGTCGACGGCAGCCTGGGCGGAAGCCCCCGGAGGGCGCATGGCACCCAGTGCACGGATGCCGGACGGCCCGGTGCCGGAACGGTCGCCGAGTCCGAGCGGGCCGGGCTCGGCGGAGAAGCCGAGGCGGGCGGCGTTGCGGCTGAGGGCGCGGATGCGGGCGTGGGCGTATCGCACGCGGAACAGCGGATTGCTCTCCCGCTGGATCAGGTGATCGGCGGTGATCCGGGGCCGGTCGTGCGGGGCGGGGTGGAGGAGGGCCCACCGGGCGGCGTCGGGCCCGAGCGGGGCGGGGTCCTCCGGCGCGGGAACGGGCCGCAGGTTGACGGGCTCGCCGTGCTCGACGGTGGCGCGCCCGCCCTGCGTGGCGACGAGCCGTACGACGGCGTCGGCGACGACCTCGGCCCGCACCTCGTACGGCACGCGGAGCGCGACGACCTGTCCGGCGAGGGCGTCCCCGTAGCCGTAACGGGTGCCCTTCTCCCGGATCTCCCGGACCAGCCCGGCGACGGGATCGACCTGCTCGGCGAGGCTGATGTTGAGGAACCCGGGCCCGGTGACGACGACGTCCTGGACGCCCTCGGCCTCGGCGAGCCGGGTACGCAGGATCTCGGCGACCCGCAGCGCCGGCTGCCCGGCCGGCCGGGCGAGCTGGAGCGCGATGGTGGTGGCGAAGTCCCCGCACCCCCCGGGCCCCGGCTCGGTCACCACGGCCCGCTCGGGCACGGTCACGCTCAGCTCCCCGTCATCGACAGCACGACGCACCGCGTGCAGCACGGTGCGGGAGAGCTCGACGGGGGTCACGGGACAAGCGTAGGGGAGGAGGGGGGTGGGTAGGCGAGGCGGTTATCACTACGCGCCCCCGCCGACCTAGGAGAGACCACCGCCCAGCGAACCACGCCCGTCGAGCACCCCGGAACCCTCGGACGATCCGGAGGGAGGGGTGACGGGGTGAGCGGGGATGCCTCGGTGAAGGTAGGAGGCTCCGCGAGCGGAGGGGGCGTGGGGAGGGGAGGGGGGTGTGGGTGGCTGGGGGGAGGGGGCGTCGGGAACGGCGGGGGCTCCCTGAGCGAAGGGGTCGCCGGAAGCGGAGGGAGTTCCCTGAGCAGGGGGGCGGTCGGGAACGGAGGGAGTTCCCTGAGCAGGGGGGCGGTCGGGAACGGAAGCGGAGGCAGCTCCCTGAGTGGAGGGGACGTCGGGAACGGAAGCGGCCTCATGAGCAGGAGAGCCCCCATCACGATCGACCTCTCCTTCACCACCCCCTCCCTCTCCCTGCTCTCCGCCCCCGGGATATCCGCCACCGGCGCCTCCCCTACTGGGACCTACACCCCCGCGATCTCCCCCTGAGCCCCCGCAGCCCCCAGGCACCCCAGGCATCCCAGGGAACCCAGACATCCCGGGCCCCCCAAGCCCCTGATGGCCCTCGCGCCCCTCGTGACCTTCATGCCTCCCAGGCCCGATCCGCCGCTCCATGAGCTGCTTCACGAGCCGCACCAGCTCGGCCGGCTCGAAGGGCTTGGCGAGGAAGGCGTCCACGCCGACATCGAGGCCGGTCTCGACCTCGTACTGCGAACACGCGCTGATGATGGCGAGGGGCAGGTGGTACGTGCGGGGATCGGCCCGGAGGCGGGCGGCGGTGCGGAGCCCGTCAAGCCGGGGCATGACGACGTCGAGCGTCACGACGTCGGGCCGCACCTCGTGCACCACGTCCAGACACTCGGCACCATCGGCCGCGGTCACGACCTCTAGCCCTTCCAGTTCGAGGTTGACCCTGATCAGCTGCCGGATGACCTTGTTGTCGTCCACAACAAGCACCCGACCCGAAGCGCCTGGCACACGTCGAGAGTAGGTCGGGACCCGCCACCGCGTCCGGGTTTTCCCCACTTCCACCCCGTACAGGGGACCCGCCGACCCCGACCCGGGGAAACGGGTTCCTGATCACCCCACCGGACCTGCTAATGTTCTACCCGTCGCCGCAAGCGAGAGCTCAGCGCCCGACACGCCCCCGTAGCTCAGGGGATAGAGCAACGGCCTCCGGAGCCGTGTGCGCAGGTTCGAATCCTGCCGGGGGCACCCAGCATGAGGTGCCCAAAGACCCCGTCACCAGCGGAAACGCTGAGGCCGGGGTCTTCGCGTATGTGCAGACGTATGCGGGTCGGAGCGGCCGTATGCCGGGGTCTGTGGACTATTCGTGGACAGAGTCTTGGGGCGTCTGTGCAGGTCAGCCCGGCAAAGCGGAGGCCTGGCGACGTCGACCCATCACGGCCCAGGCCCTACCTAGTCGGCGGCACTCAGCCTTCCACACCCTTGCCAGAGACGAAGTTCAGGCGATCAACCTCCGTGGCCGAGAGGTACTTGTCCCGCTCAGAGAGGAAGGCACGCACGTAGTCCTTCGACTCGTGCTCGTCGAAAGCCGCCTCGTCCTGATAGAGCTCGTAGAAGGCACGCTGCAGCGGCTGGCCATCAACACGGTGCACCGCGTAAATCACCGTCCCAGGCTCGTGGGCCCGGATCTGCTCACCGGTCCGCGCCACCAACTCATCAAACGCGGTGGCGGCCGCTTCGTCCTTGCACGTGAATCGCACGAACAGCCCGAACATGCTTAGTCCACTCTCCCATCGACATCCGGTCGGCGCCCGCTCATATGATGCCGGAAGCATCTGAGCCTTCCTGGGGATTCCCGAGCAAAACGAAGGCCCCCGGACTCATCCGGGGACCTTCGAATCGAGCAACGCCCGTGCCTACTCGTATTCGCGCAACAGCTCTTCGATCTTGCGGTTAGCGACCTCCTGCCGTCCATCAAGGCACTTGGCGTAGCGGCTCAGCAGGACCTCCACGCTGTTGCCCGCGCGTTCGGCCACCTCTGTCGGATCTACCCCGGAGTTGAGCCAGGTCGACAGCGCCGAGTGCCGAAGGTCGTACGGTCTGGCGGCGAGCGGTGAGGGGACCGCGGCCGGCGGAAGCGCCAGCGCACGGGCCTCCTGCCACACTCGGTAGTACGTCGAGGAACCGACCACTCCCCCGCGCTCGTTGGTGAACAGCCGTCCGTCCTCCGCAGTGCCGAACGTGTCGAGGTGCTCCCGTAGGAGGGTGACGAGCTGGGGCGGAGCCGGGACGAGCCGAACCTCTTCCGCCGGGCGGTTCTTGAGGCCTCGGTCGTCGTGGGTCTCGCCGGAATCGGTCCACTGCTTCCCGACGCTGGGGCGCGTTCGGTTCAGCAGCAGTGTTCCCCAGCCAGTCTCGGGCATCTTCAGGTCCGCATTCGTGAGGCCGACTGCCTCAGCCGGACGCAAGACGCCGTAATACATGCAGACGAACAGCCCGACGAGCCGGCGGCCACGTGCCCGGCCGTACCCACCGACGTAGGAGACCGCAGTCAGCAAAGAACGGGCCTGCGCCGGATTGGCGACCACCCGAGGGTCAACCTCCCCGACCACCTTCGGCTTCTTCCAACGGATGCTCGCGATCGGGTTCTCTTTGAACTCCCCAAGGTCGACCGCATAGTGCAGCGCGTTGACGAGCGTCCGCCGCTTGCGCCGGACGGTTTCCGCAGCGGCCGCCGTCCCATCAAGCTTCAGCCTGAGGGAATCCAGGACCGCCCTGCCGATCGCAGCGTCCCCGAGGTCTGACAGCGGACGCGATGCCTTGGCCACCCAGTGCAAGGCGTTGGCGACGTCGGGCGGCAAGTCGCGCTTGTCCGGTCCGGGAAGCACAAAAGCCCAGTTGCGCAGCGCCCTCCTGATCAGGTCCTCGGGCGGCTGTCCCGGACGCTCTTCGAGAAGGGCCATCGTAACGGCGGTCAGGGACTCATTGATCCCGTTACGCGTGTTCGGTGCCGCATGCGGCCACTTCATGGCCAAGTACTTGAGGGCGAAGGCGTACCAGGTCATCGAGGCCGCCTTTTCGACCATCGACTCTGGCAGCCCCGTCCCCGTGTCGAACTCTTCGCCAGCGTGTGCGGCCTGGAGAAGTTTCGACCGGTAGTGATCCGCAAGGCCCTTGGTGCGGAACTGTTCGGAGAAGACGTTGCCGGCGACAGTCCAGCGGACGTCATAGGAAGACTTCTTAGTGTTCCTCTTGCGGACGCCCCACACCTTGACGTCGAGTGACTTCATGCCGCCGCCTCCAACTGCCGCAACCACGTGGTGAAATCACTCCGCCAAACGCGCAATTCTCCATTCGGCAGCTTGAAGGCCGTGGGCCCCATCCCAAGCTCGCGCCAGCGGTAGAACGTACGGCGCGAAACCCCGCCCAACTCATCGAGGATCTGCGGGACGGTCATCAGCTCATCTCTCACGTCAGGCTCCTTCCAAGGCGGCAATTTCTTCGCGGGCGGTTTCGCGGTTGAGCTGGATGTCCCGGCGGATGGTGGCGGCGATCCAGGATTCGCCGGGGGTGTGGCCGTGGCCGGCATAGGTCCAGTGGGCGAGGGTCAGGGTGGTTGCCTCCGTGTCGTCCGGGTTGGGTAGGCCGAGGGCTTCGCGTTGTTGGGCTGCGCGGTAGTCGGCGCGGGTCTGGCGTAGGGCGCCGAGGGTGGTGGAGTAGCGGCGGGACTTGGTGGAGAAGTGGCCGCGGAAGCCGAGCATGTGGGCCCAGTCGCGTAGCTTGCGGTCTGGGTAGAGCGGGTGCAGGTCGAGGCAGGCTGCGATGAGCCGGGCGGGGTGCTCGGGGACGTCGAGGAGGACCAGGGCCTCTTTATTGCCGATGCGGCGTTCCACGGTGCCGGTGTTCTCGGCTGCCTTGGTGGCGTACTTGGCGACGTAGGAGGCCACGGCCTGTTCGGTGATCTCCTCGCCGTTTCCGAAGGCGCCGATGGGCTGGACGTCGAGCTGCGTGCCCCAGCGCAGGATGCGGGCGGATTGGTCACCGGCCGGGGGCACGTCGACCGCGACGCGGGCAGCGGCAGCCTTGATCGCGCTGGTGAGGAGGTCGAGGGTGGCCCAGGCCGGGGGCGGCGAGTCGGGTCCCTCCGGGCCGTCGAAGCGGACCACCGCATGGAAGTGCACGGCCCCGCGCTTCTGGTACTCCGCGACCTTGCCGAAGGAGACGCGGGACTGCTCCCGGGCCGCCTTCTGCGTGAGACCGGCCCGCTTGGCGACCTCGCGGCGCAGGTAGATCGTGAAGTACCGCCAGAGCTCCGAGGCGTGGTTGTTCCACAGCACGGCGCCCGCGTAGTCATAGGTGCCCGGGTCGAGCGGCGTGCCCAGTTCCGGCGCGTCCTCGGCGTGATGGGCGCCGCAGCGGCACGGCCGGTTGCCGGGGCGGTTGTGGACCGGGCCGAACGAAGGCGCGGTCAGGGTCGCGAAGACGCGCGGGTGGTCGCGGACGGTGTCCGGGGTGCCCTTGGCGGGGTCTCCGACTAGGCCGGCGCGGATGAGGTGGTAGCGCCCGCGTAGGTCCAGGAGCAGGCGGGGCAGCGGGAGGCGCGGCGGTTGCCGCACGCGATGCGCAGACGGCCGCCGGGTTCGCTGTCGGTGCTGTAGCGGTGAAGGACGCGACCGGAGGCCCGGTCGCGGGTGACGGTCGAGCCTTGCAGGTGGATCGGGTTGGAGCATCCGCCGGTGCGGCGGATCTGGTCCTGTACGCTGTCGAAGCCGGGGGACCCGGCCAGTCTCAGCACGTCGGCGAGGGTGGCCGGCTCCAGGCCCGCCATGGTGGCGGAGTGAGTCACCTCTTGTTCCCCTTGAGGATCGAGCGGACGACGACGGCGCAGACCGCGACCGAGGCGGCGGTGACGGCGACCGCGAGGAGCATGGAGACCAGGACGGCGCCCACGACCAGGACCGCGGCGCCGCCACCGGCGACCAGGGCAAGGGTGCTTCCCGCGGTCAGCTGGACGGAGGGCCGGTGGGCCGGCGGGGCGGACGGAGCCGGGATGTGGGCGGGGGCGTAGGGCACCGGCCGGTAGACGGTCTGCACCGTCGGCGTGGGGGCGGGGGCGGTGTCCTGGGGCGGGTACTTCGGGGTGAACACGTCGGTGGTCCCTTCTGCGGCGGTCAGTCGAGGAGCGTGGCGACGGCAGGTGCGAGGACGCTGTTGGCGACGAGGTAGCCGCCGAGGAGCAGCAGGGCGACCAGCCACCACGGCGGGCGGGCGAGCTGGATGCCGAGGACGGCGACGACGAGCACGGCGAACCAGAGCGGGACGCTCATGGCGGTGGTCTCCTTCTCAGGCCTTGCAGCGGTGGGTGCGGGCGGCGAGTTCGGCGGCGGCGCGGCTGTCGTACTCGGCGGAGAAATCGCAGCGGGGCGCGGTGCAGGCGGCGAGATGGCGGTTGCGGCCTCGGGCGAGGAACGAGGCGACCTGCACGGGACCGAAGCGGCGGACGTTGCGGAAACGCGGGTTCACAGGGGCGGTCCTTTCTCAAAGGTGAGCGGCGACGGAGGCCGTCATGGACGCGGGCAGGCCGAGCCGGGCGCGTACGGCGTCGGGGTCGGCCGGTTGGCCGGTGGTGGCGCGGTGTTCCTCGGCGAGGGCCTGAACGCGGTCGACGAGCGCGGGCGGCAAGGCGACAGCCCGAGGAGCGGGAGCCGGGGCAGGGATCGGGTCCGGGGTGTCATCCGGCGACGGGGCCGGGAGGGCGTCGCGGGGGGACTCGTCGACCGGTGGAGCCGAAGGCGTCTCGGCGTCCCGCTCCGGAGAGACAGCAACCGGAGTTGCCTCGGACGCTCGTGGTTCGTGCGCCAGGAGGGTTCCGCCGAAGAAGGCGACGGCCGGCCACCCGGCCACCACGACCCGCAGCGGGGCGGGAACGTGGTCCAGGTCGAGGAGACCGGCCGTGGCGACGTTGGCGCCGAGGGACGCTGCCAGGGCGACCAGGAACCACAGCCGCGCTCCCCCGGCCGGTTGCCCGGCACGCTGGTGGGCTCGCATGCGGCGCCAGGCGGCGACCAGCAGCAGGTCGACACTGATCGGGTAGGCCCACGCCTTCCAGCCGCCCTGTCCTGCCGCTTCGGCGAGGTCGTGCAGGTGGGCGAAGGACAGGGCGCCCGCGATGACGGCTTGCACGATCACGGCGTCCACGCGGGCGAGGTGGGCACGCATCGGCTCGTCTTCCTTCCGGTTCGAGGCATGGGAGGGGTAGGGACCTGGCGCGAGGCGGACACGCCGACCGTGGGAAGCGAGGGAGGGTTACTCGGTCACCGGGCGCGCGGTGGGCACGGGGGTGACGGGGGCCGTCGTTCCGGCGGGCTCGACGGCGACGGCGGGCCGGAAGGCGTCGAGGCGGGGCAGCTTGGGAACGAGGGCGGAGGTGGCGCGGCAGACGGCCGCAGCTTCCTCGAGGCTGAGGTGCGGGGACTGGATGCGCGACCAACCTCCGGAGGAGTCACCGACGATGGCGACGCCGGGACGCTCGGCAGGGACCGCGGTGGCGGCGAGGGCCGCTTCCGGGGAGACGTCGGCGAGCGCCATGTTCGCCGACGACTCGTCGTTGACGCGGTGGCAGACACGGCCGGTGAGCTGGGCCCGGAGCATGGTGGCGCCCTTGCCGAGTTCGGAGCCGAAGCGCTGCCCGCACACCTCCAGGTAGATGCCGGCCGCGCGGCCGAGCTGGGCGATGCGGATGAGCTTGGTGACCATGGCGTCACGCCGCTTCTCGTCGTCCCGGTTCGCGGCGAGGAAGAGTTCCGCGACCTCGTCGACGACGACCACAACCGGCACCGGCCGCACCTTCTCGGGCAGGCCCCACACGTCCGAGGTGAGGACGCCGAGCAGACGCGGCCCAGGGCGTCAAGGTCGTTCGTACAGTGGCGCGCTCCACCTTGACGCCCTGAACCACGCCCACTCCAAGGTGTGTGGGTCGACGGCGGACGGGATGGGAGCTTGGGCGAGATGTGGTGCGGGCTTTTTACCGGCGACGGGTTTTCTTAGCCCCCGATCGCGCCTCCGAGATTTCTATGGACCTTTTCGTGAGGTAGAGTTGAAACTCTTCCTCGTGCAGTAGATTGGCATATCTTGCGTCCACTTGGAACTTATAAATAAGCAGCATGCGAATATCATTGGCCTCGCTGAGGTCTTTTCTCTGGGACAAAACACCGCCAACTTTAGCGGTGATCGATTGCGCCAAAGAGGGAATTGCATCCGCTGGGGAGAAGACCCTCAGCGCAGTCATGAGGATCTCGGAACTTCGGCGGCCGTCCGTGATCGTGGAATTAAGTTGGCCAGTCTCGAAGAACTCGCACCACTCGACCTGCTGCTCCTGGTGTATGACGGACCCCGAGCGTGCGCAACCCTCCATGAGTGACTCTCGCAGGTCGTTCAGAGATCCGTTCAACGAAAAGGAGACCTCTGTTCCTGGGCTCCTGACCATCCGGTTCATGCCGCGGACGAGGAAAACGTAACCGGCTGGAAGGTGGCTCGCCAGCGCCATGGCGCCGGCAGCGGCTGAGACATCAGCGCGCTCTAGCTCCTCTAGCACCTCCGGCAAGTGCACGTAGCCAGGAGCGATAGCCGACAGGAATGAGCGTGGGACGAGTAGGTGAGAGGCGAACATGTTGGCTTGGCACTCTTGTGAAATGCCGATCGCGTTCGCTTTCTCTGGCACATCCGCCTCAGAATCACTCATCTTCTGTGTGGTGTCGCAGTGGATTGTTTCGACATGCCACGGAAGCAAGACGTGAGCTAGTTCGTGAGCTAGCGTGAAACGCATACGGCGCCGATTCTGGATCTTCTTTAGGAAGATCTTTGGGCGGGCTGAGTCCAAATGAAGTGCGACGCCATCACAGTTGGAGGGCCAGTCGCATTCTTCGACAGATGCGTACATATTCGCGACGCTAGAAATGTCGACTGGTGGAGTCAGGTTAAGGCGTTCGATGAGGGTTGCGGCTAGCCGCTTCTCAGGCGAGTCAGCTTTCAATGCGTCCGGTCTTAATCAGCCATTGCAGGACACTGGAGGCCTCTGCGTCATCCTTTGCTCTGGCAGCGAGAGCGACACTCGACAGGTCGCCCGCCCTCTTTGGGGTGACGCCAGCACGGCGGCCGGCGAAGATGAAGCGTAGAGAGCTCGGCTGCTCTACCCAGAGTGAGTACTCTTCGTCGGTCAATCCCAGGAAGGCAGGGAGCGGCCCAAGATCTTCGGTTGATTCGCGCCACATCTCGACGTAGTCGTCAATGTCCGACAAGAGGGCACCGCCGGACATCACCTGATCCGCATAGGTCGGCTGCATGCTAGACATCGATGCGTCTATCCTTCCTGGGATCCTTGATGCGAACACCGGACTGCGCATCTAGAGCGCCGAGATGGTACCCACGACTGTTGAAGACTTCGATCTCGCCATGCCGTCTAGCGTTGCTTGTCCTTTGACCGCCACCGCATTTCTCCGTTGAAGGCGCCTAGGTACTCCTGATCATCCAGGAAGCAGGGCTTTGGGCGCGGTATGTAGGACAACCCCCGACCCCCCATGATTCGTAGTGCTGGGCCAATCTTAACGCTAATGCGTCCCTGCGGACAGGCTTTTGAGTAGCTCCGTAGAGCCTGCGAGGGCCGAGGTGAGCGGGCAGCAACGTCGTGCAAGGGCGGCAGAGGATGCCAGGCGGCCGAATCAGACGTGTCGCATTACGCGGCAGGAGTCCACTCCTGGGCCGTCCGAGGCCACCCAAGAGGGAAACGACCACTACCGATAGTCATAGAACCACCCCTGACCGGCCGATCGCCAAGCTCGAGCTCCGCCACCGGCTGCGGGCCCGGGCCGAGGACCGAATCCGGGCCGCCCGGGCCATCAGCCAGCGCAACCTGCCCCTGCATACAACCGCCCAGAACAAGGTCTGGCTGGAGATCGCCCCCGACCTGCTGGCCTGTATGTCCATACTTGCCCTCGCCGGCAAGGCCCGACTCTGAGAACCCCGCCGCCTGCGATTCCACCTGTTCTCCGCGGCCACTCAGCACTGACCCTGGACCGGCGGGATCACCACCGCCCTCGAACAGATCCCGCTCCTGGCCAGCCCCGACTGATGAGCAAACTCCCGCCGTCTCGACGACACCCCGCCGGGCCGTGGAACCCGGCGCCCACCCGACGCGACATGAGCAGCCGAGCACCCGCCGAGGCATGGCGGCCCGCGGGGAGCATCAGCCGATAGCTGATCCCAGCCGAGGACTCACTCGGTGAAATCTTTGGCTTCCTCGAGTCCTTCCTGAACGTAGTCCGGAAGCATGGTCTGAGCGGGACCATCAGGAGGCCAAACTCTTACACCGTGCCGAGCAACGAAGTTCAGGGGGATCTTGGGGTTATTGAGGTGAGGACGTGCACCTCCGCCCCGAAGAGCATCGATCTCGATCTGTTTCTTGAGCGCCGATTCCCACTTGGAGAAATACGGCTCTAGATTTCTCGGGTGGATCTCATAAATCGCTTCCGGCGTCGATTGGTCGAAAACCGCAACGATCCAGAGATGCGCCGACCTGTAGCGATCAATATTGTCGAGAGTGAGCGTGTGTTCCGTAGTGATATCAAGCTTCTTCTTGCGCTCACCTCTAAAATTCAACCGCGCAACAGTTTTGATTTCATACTCCCGCCCCAGTGCATCGGTTGCATCATTCCCGACTCGCCCCCCTCCCTTGGTGAGGTTAAACAATTGAAGTAGCAAGAGTTCCTTATAGCCTCCGTCGTCGAACACATTATGAATATGCCGCTCCGAGGCGCTCCTCTGAAGCTGTAGACCAAGTTCGACGATCTTACGGATGTCACCTTGCGGGCGGAGTAGAGCCCCCTGACCTTCCGGGTCTCTCTGCCTCGGGACGGAACGATGATCAGTCACATAGGAACAGTCGCTCGCACCTAGATCAACGTCCACAGACTATAAGTAACATGATGAATACGGAACGCGAGATTCCGACGTTCGAGCGCGTACGGTTGCGTCCCTCGAAGTGGCGTTCGAGCTTCCACCTGATCCGTACGCTGGCCTGGCGCCTGAGTGAGTTCCCAGATGCAAAAGCAGCCACCGGTTGATCTTCGAGTAAGGCGGCCACCCATTTGGAGACGGCGGCCGCCCTTCTGGCTCCTCGAAGCGCCTACTCGGGCTCGACCAGCAGACCCGTCTTTGGGTCGATGCTCCACCCGTCATCCAGCAGCGTTGTCGTCGCCGTGTGCAGGTTGATGTCCGCGACGCTCCATCCCTCCCGAAGCGCGTGGCGGAGCAGCTCCAGGTACAGGTGGCTCGGAGAAGCAGGGCCGGCAGCACCAACCAGCTCACGCGTCGCCGCAGCAACAGCCGCAGCCGTCGGCTTCAGGAACGAAGCCTCGGCATCGTCCTGCGGAACCATCGTCAGGACAAGGTCGAGCGTGGCGACGTGCTCAAAGCCCGAGGCCAGCCCCTTCACAGAGCGCTGCCCCTTGTTGAGGATGGCGATCTTCTCCGGCTCGATGCGCAGGCCGGCTGCTGCGACTGCTCGCTGGACTACTGCCCAGATTTTACCCGAGGAGTTACCGAAGACCATCGAGATGCGCCCGCCGGGCTTTAGGACGCGGCGGCATTGCCTAAGCGACTCCGTCAGCAGCGCCTCGTAGCGGTCCGCCGTGCGCTTCGTGCCGGTGGAGCGATCGATCACCGCTTCCTTGCCGACGTCCGTGAAGCCATCCAACCAGCCCTCCTGGAACAGGGCCATATCCGCGTAGAAGAGGTTCGAACCGAACGGCGGGTCCGTGAATACGTAATCCACGCTCGCGTCCGGCAGGGACAGCTCCGCAGCACTCTCCGTGACGTACTCCGCGGGCACCGTGTCCGCGTCCACGTTGTACGTAAACGCCTGCGTCCGGATCCATTCATCAGCCTTCAGCACGGCGGTCGTCTTGCGCTCGAAGAGCTCGAAGACGTTCCACTCGTAGAAGACCGGAGCGATGTAGTAGTTCTGGTTTGCGGCGTTCAGCGGGCGTTTGTGCGACCACTGGTACCGCTTGCTTGCCCGAGTCAACGTCGCGGTGAACGCGAACAGGAGCTTTTGACTCAGGGCGCGGTCCTCAATCCCACGAATCTCATCGCGCAGGGCCACAAGAGCGCGCAGGTTACGCGGCGAATAGAATGAAGCCACAGTCGTATAGCCGTTCTTGCCCAACGCAGACGCCCGGTACATCTCCCGGTCAGGCGTAATCTCAACGTTTGGGAAGTCCAGACCACCGACGTCGATGCACGGCGCGGAGACCGCCGGCTGCTCACGCTGCTTCGAGGAGCACGCGCAGTTGACGTAGTCGACCACGGGCTCCTCACCCACCCGCTCGAGCTTGCTCGAGATGTGCGCCGAACAATTGGGACAGACCATGTTCGGCTTCGACCACTCCGCGGCCTTGAGCGAGTGGTAGTAGTTCACGGGCTTCTCGCAGTCCGCGCACCTCACCAGAACGCTCCAGACGGTCTTCGCAAGCTGGCCGCTTCCCCTGCACCCACCGCAGGGGACCTCGTAGATCTTGCCGACAGCGTCCTGGGCCCGCTTGATGACGGCTTGCGCCGCTCTGGTGAACTCGTGCCCTTCCACCATGTTTAGGTAATTGGAGCCAATGTGTCGCCCTAGTACAGAGATGTCCGACAGGCGTGCCTTGCGCCCGGTGATCCGCGCCGCGACCCCCGTCATGCCAGACCCCGCGAACGGATCAACCACGACGCCGTTGGGTGGGCAGTAGGCCTCGATGAACGGCGTGATGGCGGGCACAGGGACCTTCGTCAGGTAGGCGTGCGCGAGATAGGCAGGGTCACCACGACCCACCACGATCTCCTCAGCCATACCGCCACTGTTACTCATAGTCTGTAGACCCATCGTCTGCACCGTCCTAGCGTCCCTAGACATCATGACGCAAGCCGCCGACAAGCTCCGCATCCAGCGGCAGCGCGAGGTGTTCGGACACCGTGTGCGCAAATATCGTCTCTCGGCAGGCCTCTCGCAAGAAGAGCTCGCGGAGGCTGCGGGGATCCACCGCACCTACGTCTCTTCACTGGAACGAGGTCAGCGCAACGTAAGCCTTGACAACATCATTGCCCTCGCGCGTGCGCTCAAGGTAGATGCCGCACAACTACTCGAAGGTATTTGATGGGCATCAAGGAAGACGTTGATTTCGCTCGGATCCTGAACATGGGAGCTTCCGACGCTTCGCCAGTAACACAGTGACTCGAACACTGCTCTGCGTCCTGGCGAACCCACCTGTGGGTGAAGGTGCCCGCACTCGCGCTCGAGTCGCACTCGCAGGTGAAATTCTCGGCTACGACGTCGTCACCATCGGCAACCTCTTCGCCATCCCATCGCCTAGCGTCACGGACATCGCCACCCTTGGGGCCGGCCCTGCTGGCTGGATGAAGGCTCGTGTAGGGCTCCAGGCGCAACTGGAGGCCTGCGCAGGTGTGCTGCTCGCTTACGGCGTAGCGGCTCCGACGGGTCCTGCGCGTCATCACTACAAGGGGCAACTGGAGTGGCTTGACAGCGCGCTCTCTGGAGCCTCAGCGCCCCGATACAAGGTTGGAGGGATGCCTAGGCATCCGTCTCGCTGGCAGCGGTGGACGGCCCGACAATACCCACAGCTCGAGTTTCGTGATGCTCTGCGACGTAGCTTCGGGCTTCTGCAGAACCAGCAGCACCATGCCCCTTCGGGGGAGACTGGTGTCGTACTCCAGCCGAACTTCATGCCCTGACCTGCTGGTTGGCGTATCCATGCGTGGAAGCGATGCCTAAAGTCGATGGTTGAAGGCTGAGTCAGAGCCGGGGCTCGCATAAGCCGAGCCCGCGCTAGGCCGGATTCCCAGTGCGCTGGAAGGTGCCACCGCGGAGGGCAAGCAGGCAGCGTGATCCCTGACTGCTGGTGCGGATAACGCGGCTGTGCAGATTGCGTGGATAGGCGACCCACTGTGCAACTACCAGCGTGTGAGCCGGGATTGGCGGGGCGGGTGGTGCCCGTCTGGGATGACAGAGCCCTCCTCGTTTACGTTGAGCAGCAGGTGGGGACGGCTTCCCAACCTGTGAAGGTGCGACAGGCCAAGCCCATCTCGTGAAACGCGTGGATGGCGTCGAGGAGAGTGTCAACGTCGGCCTGCATAAGCGGGGCAGTCAGCGGCGCCATACTCCGCCGGCCTGGGCCGCAACCCCGTCGCACGCTGGCCTGCCGGTGTGCACCGAGTTCCTGGCACCTCGGCTCACAAAGATGCTGCAACGCCTGCCCCGCTGGTCGGGCAGTCTGCTCCCACGCACAGGCTTAACCACCGCACCTCGGCAGTCGGACCGGACGCCGCCGCCAAGAGCGCCAACCCGCGAGCCTGTTCGATCACACAGCACTATCAGGTTGGCCTGACACCCTCAAGCTGCCGCGAAAGCAGGCAGCTTGCGACGGCGCCGCCTCGGGATCAACCAGGACCTACATGTTGATACCAACGCTACCTTGATGATTGTGGAGAAAACGGGCGTCACCAATCAGCCCTATTAAGGGGGCTTCACAGGTTCCGGCTCCCACCATCTACCCCCACGGCAGGCACTGCCCCATTACGAGTGGGGCTCAGACAGGTGCCTGTCCGGACCTGCCCTCAGCCTCAGACGAATACAGGCATTCCATGTACACAGACTGGCTGACAGGATGTAACGTTGTCTCACTTCGCGCAGCATGCTGGTCTGCAGATGCAGCAGGCTACGCGTTTAGGGGCAGGGGCGTTTCAGCGAGCTTGTGAGTCCATGAACATTCGTAACAACGGCGCTCAATCCGACACCACAGTAAGCGGATGACCGCCGTACTGGCCTAGCACCTGTCGCTCGCAGACGTACACAGCTTAGTAGAAATTCACAAGAGGGGGGCCAATACAATGACTATGTTTGAGGAGCTCCGGCAGCTTGCCAGCATTGACCTGTTTGCAGAAAGCCGTAAAGAGGACGCTTTCGTAGGGCGTCCCTTCTACCTCGACTTCGACCGTCTCCGGTTGATGAGCAACGACAAGTGGAAGCAGGGGGTCGGCGGTGTGCCGGCCGGGGCTTTCCTGCTTGCGCTTTACAACGGCGAAGTCGATGTAGATGAAGCCATTCTACTGCGGGTGTTGCGGCCCACCAAGCTTCCCACGGATGACGACATGGTCATGGCCATGGTGGACCATTATAAGGAGACTCCTCGGGACGGTAGCGGCACTCCCTTGGACTCCTATACGCGATCTGAGTTCCAGTTTTCTGGTCTCGAATGCCGCGTAATCGGCACATTCTACCGCGACGACACGCATGTAACGCGATTCGCCGGGGATTTGGATAACTTCTACGCTCCACACAACTACCGGGTCGTCAAGCCCAGCGGAAATATTCTAGAGTATATCGTCAACTTCCGCGAGCAGGGCATTCCCGGCGGCAAGGGTGACGAGCGCATCGGGCGCGTTCGATACAGCTCGAGTATGCGACACCATGCCGGTGACGAGGTCCCGGTGTACGTCTCGGCCTTGGACTTCCTTGGCAAACGGACTGCACTCTTTGGTATGACCCGCACTGGGAAATCAAACTCCGTCAAGAAGATCATCCAAGCTACCGTCGGAATCTCGGAATCCGGGATCAAGATCAAGGATGAACCCATCCTTCCCGTCGGTCAAATTATCTTTGACATCAACGGCGAGTACGCCAACGCCAACCAGCAAGACGATGGCACTGCGATTTTCGAGCAGTACCCGAACGATGTCACGCGCTACAGTGTCCTTGAGAAGCCCGGCTTCAAGGTCATGAAGCTGAACTTCCACCACTCGCTCGTTGAAGGGTACGGACTACTCGCCAGCCTCCTGGCCGATGACAAGAGTACGTACACTCAGGCGTTCTGCTCGATCGACTGGACCGAGCCCGACTCGGGCGACTACGCCGCCGTGACTCGCTACGCCGTTAAGAAGGCGGCTTACCAAGCGTGTCTCAAGGCAGCCGGTTTCGACAACGGGGGCAAGAAGGTTCGCTTCGCGGCGAACCAAGAGATCAAGAGTAGCGGCATTGCAGGCCTGGACGGAATCGACCCGAGCCAGGGCATCTCCCTCGATGAGGCCATCGCCTGGTTCCAGGCCGCCTGGGCGCATTACGACGACCTCAAAGGCCCCTTCCAGGCTTACAAGGCAAAAAAGGGCCGAGACTGGGCGGATGAGGACACCAAGACGCTGATGCGCTTCCTCACCCGCTGCCCAAAGCCAGGGGCTGCTCCCAACGAAGCTGGCTACCGCAAGTTGATCGCGCATCGATCACTGCACACTGACAAGGCAACGGGTTCCTTCGAGGTTGAGATCGTCGACCTCCTGCGCGCAGGGAAGATCGTGATCTTGGACTTGTCTCAGGGTAATCCCGACATTCAGCGCACCTATTCCGACCGCGTCTCTCGCACAATCTTCAACGAAGCGATGGGCCGGTTCATCGACAACGATCTTACCAACTTCATTCAGATGTACTTCGAAGAGGCCCACAATCTCTTCCCTCGCCGGGAGGACAAGGATCTCACCCAAATCTATAATCGCATCGCCAAGGAGGGTCAAAAGCTCCAGCTGGGTTTGTGCTATGCAACACAAGAAGTCAGCTCGATCTCTGGGAGCATTCTAAAGAATACTCAGAACTGGTTCGTGTCACACCTAAATAACCGCGACGAGCTTCGGGAGCTGGACAAGTTCTACGACTTCGAGGACTTCACGGAGAGCCTGCGAAGGACGACCGACAAGGGATTCATTCGACTTAAGACCGACTCGAATACGTTCATCGTGCCCATTCAGGTTGACCCCTTCAAGGTGGCGGGAGTCTGAACATGGCTTACTCCAGCCTTCACGGGCGCAAGCCTATGGAACGTGCCAGCAAGATTTCGCACACCAATATCGTTGCCTCGCAGGAGGTACAGGACCTCCTGGCCGAGTGCAGCATTCCGCGGCCGGCTGACACGCAGACCGTCCAGCAGCTTCTGGCACAGGTACCACTGCCCGAGAAACAGACCATCAAGCACGTCATTGCTGTAGATGGCAGCTTCAGCGAGGCTTTGGTGCGTGATGAGTTTCCCTCAGCCACGGTAACGTTCTTCGCATTCGGCTCGCTGATCTTCAAACTCGATGACCTCCGGCAGCTCGATCAGCAGACGTTCATTGCGCCTGAGGACCTGGCTAAGCTCAAAAAAATCCAGCGTTACCAGTTCGCTCTTCCTACGCGCAACATCTCTCGGAGAGGGCTGGGACTTCAAGACTCGATCCGCTTGACGCTTCACGAGTTCCTTGCACGCCATATAGATGGCGAGTTGTCCCTCTACGACACACTACGCTGGCTGGTCTTCCGGCGTTGGCTGAGCACTCCGGATGCGCGTCGGGTCCTTCGACACTGTCCGAACAAGGACGTTAATCAGTGCACTCGTGAAGAAATCGTGTTGACCCCAGATACTCCATATCAATCGGAGTGCACTAGCTGCGGGGGTCCGATCTACCTGGCCGACGTGCTGCGGCTACACGAACTCGTCGACGACGAGCAGGGGGCCAGCAGCGTTACGTACTATCTCCTCTCCGCGCTGGAAACTCTCGCCTTGGTCAACGTGATCCACGCGTTGTGGGACCTCAAGCCCACCCTTTTGCGCGAGTTTCTCTTCATCAAGGATGGCCCGCTTGCCCTCTTCGGCCAAGTCTTCACTCTGACCGACCCCCTGCGGGACCTGGCGAATTTCCTGGCCTCGTACCCAGACCCAGCGGATAGGAGTAAAGTCCTCCCACTGCTCAACATCGTGGGCCTTGAGAAGAGCGGCGCTTTCGTGGAACACGCGGCACAGATCGAGAAAAGTCTCGACAAGGCGCTTTCGGAAGCCCAGGCTGATGTGGCGGTCTCCGGAGTAGTACTTCCACTTTCCAGCGAGTACATCTACAAATACGTTGTACCAGGGAACCCTGGCGGGACAATCACGTACGGACAGAACACGTACTGGGGCGGAAAGATGATCTTCAAAGCGAAGGACGGGAGTACGTATGTGGCGACCGTACCGACCCTCGGCGGACACAAATCAGCGCCTGAACTGGGGGATTACGTCAACCTCCTAGATGTAATGGCCGGCGTATCGGAGCTCCGCTGCTCGATGTACGACAATGCTTTGATCCCCGTCGCGCTAGCAAACCGGCTTGTTTCGCTCTCGGAGGTGCCGAGCAGTCGCATTCTTGAGAACTTCGCCCGCGGCACCATCCAGAGATAGCACCGAAGGGCATGGCCGCAGACGCCGCTTCCTTTGGCCAGGGAGGCTCGTGGACTATCCGTGGACAAGGTGCTGTCCGCGACCGGGCGTCGAGCCTTCGACCTGGAGCGACAACAGCAACGCCAGGGCCCTCCGGAGCCGTGTGGGCGGGGCCGGGGGCACGTCGCATGGAGTGCCTGAAGACCCCGCCGTCAGCGAGTTCGCTGAGTGCGGGGTCTTCGTGTGTGTGCAGGCGGTGCCCCCGAGGGCCAGCGTGTTTGTCTTGGCGGCCTCGCGGCAAGCCACGGAGCTTCCCCTGCGGGTGGGCGCGGCATCGGCGGCGTCGGTTCGGCCTTGACTCGCCCATCTGGTGCCGCCGTTGCCGGATGGCTCAAGCTGGCCCGCATGGACTGGTTGCCATTGCTCTCCACCCTGGTCGGGGCCGCGATCGGGATCGTCGCTCCTCTCGTCGCCGATCGGAATCGGTGGAAGCGTGAGGATGCCAAGGACGCCCTTCGGCTGCGGCTCGACGTCTACACGCAGTACACGACCACCGTGAAGGTCCTCGGGGAGAACCTGCGGGCCCTGGCCGAGCGAGGGCACGCGTCCGATGACGAGCGGGCGCTTGCGTTGCGCGAAGCCTTTCGGGGGTCCGGCATAGCCATCGCCTCTGAACGGATGTGGCTCATCGCGCCCCAGCCTGTCGTCAATGCCTGCAACCGCGTGTTCCACTGCCTTCGCAGCATCTGCGACGGCTACGCCGACGGCACCGCTGTCAGCAGTCCGGAGGACCGCGCCCGCTGGCAAGCCCGCGGCAAGGCAGCCGCCGAGATGCGCAGGCTCATGCGTGAGGATCTCGGCGTCGGCCCACTCACCGAGCGCCACAGCCCCCTTCTCGGCGACTAGGACAACCCCATGCGCAGCCGCCTCGGGACAGTCAGCGTCCGGCGTGCCGGTCCCCTTTCGCGTCCACGGTGCCGCATACGCTGCCAGGACGTCCGATTCGGCGTCCTTGACAGTGGCTGCGCACATCTGGGAAAGGGTGTGGCATGAAGCCTCCCGGCGTGCACCTGCGAGAAGTCACCGACGACAACCGGGATGCCGTTCGTTCCCTCCGCGTCCGGCGTGATCAGAAGCAGTTCGTCGCCTCCGTGTCCAAATCGCTCAAGCAGGCGGCACAGCACCCGGAGGCCAATCCCTGGTACCGCGCCATGTACGTCGGTGACGAGCCGGTCGGGTTCGTGATGCTGTCATGGAAGCCGCCGGCTGGTCCTTACAAAGGGCGGCACTTCATCTGGCGCCTCCTCGTCGACAAGCGGCACCAGAGGCGAGGGATCGGCCGGGAGACTCTGACGCAGATCGCCGCCCTGGTGCGTGCGGACGGCGCCACCGAGCTGCTGACCAGCTACGATCCCGGCGAGGGTGAACCGTGGCCCTTCTACCAGAAGTTCGGCTTCCGGCCCACCGGGGAGATCGATGACGGAGAGGTCGTACTGCGGCTCGTCTTCCCCACCCGCTGATCACCTGTCCGAGCTCCCTCCGCCTCGGGGTGACAGGAGTCTGGCGCGGGTCTCTCTCATGAAGTCGGGTTCTGACCAGGGGGTGCGTCGGTGGCGGAGGTGGCGTATCTGCCGGTGGGTGTGAGGGCGGAGCAGCCAGCCCCAGGGGGTCAGCTCTCTTCGCATCGCCAACAGGCACAGCTCCTGCTCCGGTTGGTTGTCGTAGGGGAAGTACGCCCTCCCGGACATGTCCGAGTCGGTCGCGACGGGGGGTGTGTTCCAGGCCTCCAGGCGGTGGGGGCCGGCGTGGCGGCGGGTCTGCTGGAACAGGTCGGCGTACGCCTCGCCGACTACGTAGGAATCCATGAGCAGGAGGTTCTGGTGCAGGTTGATCTTCGTGAAGACATCGCTGATCTGCTGGGCCAGCGCCGCCCTGGTCGGGGGGTCTGACGCGGGGCGGCATCTGATCAGGTAGGGGAGGTCTTCGTAGGAGTGGATGACCTGGAGCGCCTCCGCGTACATGCGGCTCTTCTGCTCACGGCGTTTGGCGTGCTGGTTGATCCAGTAGCCCATGAGCGCCACCAGCGCGGTGGTGAGCGCGGCCAGCAGAGTGGCCATCGAGGCAGCATCCATCGTCGCCGGCGCCCGGGCAGGCGCCTCCCCCCTTCGCGCGACCAAGACCCTGTGGGCAGGTTCGGCAGCAGGAGGGCTCTGCGTAAAGAGCGTGAATCGGACAGATCCTCACGCCGTGCTTCTGCGTGACGCCGTCTTCTTCGTCGTCGCCTTCTTCGCCGTACTCTTCGACGCCCCCGTACTCTTCGAGGCCCCCGCGTTCCTCGCCGTCGCCGTGCTCTTCGCGGTCGTCGTCTTCTTCGTCCCCTCCCCCGTCCTGGCCGTCGACTTGCGGGCCGGCGCCGTCTTCTTCGTCGTGGCCGGCTTCCTCGTGGACGCCGACTTCTTGCCCTCCGTCTCCTTCGGCTCGGGTCGGCCCCGGCGCAGGGGTCTGACTTCGGCCTCCTCACCGGGGGGCGGGGCGCCGCGGGACTCGCGGGCCGCGCGGACGCTGTTCTCCAGGGCTGCCATCAGGTCCAGCACCTTGCCGCCGGCCGCGGGCTCCGGCGTTTCGGGCGGGGCCTCGCCGGAGGCCTTCGCGGCGATGACCTCCTCCAGCGCCTCCCGGTACTCGTCGTGCAGGTCCTCCAGGTCGACCTCGCCGAGGGTGTCCATCAGGGCGTCGGCGAGGTCGAGTTCCTTGTCGCGGATGGTGACGTCGGTGTCGGGGGCGACGCCCTCCGGGGAGCGGACCTCGTCCGGCCAGAGCAGGCCGTGCATGGCGATGGCGTCGCCGACCACGCGGAGCATGCCGAGGCGTTCCCGGCCGCGCAGGGCGTATTTGGCGATGGCGACCTTGTTGCTGCGTTTGAGGGCCTCGCGCAGGAGCGTGTACGGCTTGGCGGCGGGGGCTCCGCCGGCGGCCAGGTAGTAGGCCGCGCCCATCTGGAGCGGGTCGATCCGTTCGGCCGGTACGAAGGCGACGATCTCGATCGTGCGGGCGGTCGGGATCGGGAGGCGGGAGAGGTCCTCGTCGGTGATCGGGATGATCGAGCCGTCGGCGTCCTCGTACGCCTTGCCGATCTCGCCCTGGCTGACCTCGCGGTCCTCCAGTTCGCACACCTTGCGGTAGCGGATGCGGCCGTTGTCCTCGGTGTGGATCTGCCGGAAGGAGATGGCGTGGCTCTCCGTGGCGTTCACCAGCTTGATCGGGATGCTGACGAGCCCGAAGGAGATGGCGCCGTTCCATATCGATCGCACGTGCCGCACCCTTCCCTTTGCCGATTCGTCCGGTTCGTCTGGGATTGTCATCCTATGACGCCTATCACAGAGGTGGAGGGGCGCCGCATCGCGCTCAGCAACCTGGAGAAGGTGCTGTATCCGGAGAGCGGCTTCACCAAAGGGGAGCTGCTGCACTACTACGCGACCACCGCCGCGGCCCTGCTGCCGCACCTGCGCGACCGGGCGGTGTCCTTCCTGCGCTATCCGGACGGCCCCGAGGGGCAGCTGTTCTTCACGAAGAACGTGCCGCCGGGTACGCCCGACTGGGTCACCACGGCCGAGGTCCCGCGGTCGTCGGCGGACAGCCCGGCCCGGATGGTCGTCGTGCAGGACCTGCCGAGCCTGGTCTGGGCGGCGAACCTCGTCACCGAGTTCCACACCCATCAGTGGCTGGTCCGGTCCCCGCTGGAGGCGGACCGGCTGGTCTTCGACCTCGACCCGGGCGCGCCCGCGACGATCGTGCACTGCTGCGAGGTCGCCCTGTGGCTGCGGGAGCGGCTCGCGGCGGACGGGATCGAGGCGTTTCCGAAGACCGCGGGGTCCAAGGGGCTGCATCTGCTGGCGGCGGTGCGCGGGAGCTCTTCCGAGCGGACGTCCGATTACGCGAAGGCGCTGGCGGTGGAGGCCGAGCGGGCGATGCCCCGGCTGGTGGTGCACCGGATGACGAAGAGCCTGCGGCCGGGGAAGGTGTTCGTCGACTGGAGCCAGAACGCCGCGCGCAAGACCACGGCCGCCCCCTACACCGTGCGCGCCCGCCGCCTCCCCCTGGTGTCCGCGCCGGTGACCTGGGAGGAGGTGGCCGGCTGCCGCAGTCCCGGGCAGCTGGAGATCCACGCGGAGGACATGGCTGCACGGTTGCGGGAGCACGGGGACCTGATGGAGCCGTTGCTGGACCGGCGGTCGGCGGTCCCGCTGCCGTGACGGCGCACGTCAGCCGCCCGCGCGGCCGGGTTCCGCGAGCGGTCCCAGGCCATCCCGTGCAGCGCCCCCACGTCCGCCGCCCCGAACACCCCGCCCACCCGGGCAGGCCCGCAGGCTCCGCATCCATCACGATCCCCACCCTGCGCGGACCGCCTCCGCCACGACCCCGGGGCCATCCCGTGCAGCGCCCCCACGTCCGCCGCCCCGAACACCCCGCCCAGCCGGAGCAGCCCCGTCGGGGCCGTACCCGTCGGGGTCACCGCTCCGCACAAGCCCCCCGCTACACCCTCCCCCACGTGTTCCGGTCCCGGGCCATCCCGTGCAGGGCCTCCACGTCCGTCGGCTTGAGCACTCCGCCGAGCCTGGACAGGTTCGCCAGTTCCATGTCCGTCATGATCCGCAGGCCGCGCGGCTGCGCCGTCACCGTCACCTCGGACGGGCCGACGAGGGCCAGCAGCGGGTGGACCTCCGCGGTCAGGGCGTAGGAGGCGCGGTCCGCGTCCGCGCGCAGCCGGCGCAGCAGCGGCTCGGGCTCGTGGCGGCTCAGGGTGACCATCGGGTCGGCGACCAGGACCCGGCTCTTGCGGGCGTACAGGGCGTGGACGGCGTACAGACCGCCGGGGCCGATCACCAGGTGGTGGATGCGGTCGCCGCCGGGCAGGGGGAGGGAGTGCAGGGTGTGCCAGCCGGCCCCCTCCAGGCCGTCCAGGGCCTCGCCGACGCTCTGCTCGGCGGTCAGGGCGCGGCGGCGCGGGTCGGGGCGCAGCCGGTGGGCGGGGCCGGGGTCGCGGTCGAGGGCGACCAGCAGGGCCTCGCCGGGGCGGTTGGGGGCCAGGTCGTCGTCCGGGTGCAGGGTCAGCCGGGCGAGTTCGGCGGGGGTCGGGACCGGGGGCGGGCCCACGGTCACCGGGCCGGTCAGGAAGGGCTTCAGGGCGTGGAGCACCTCGTCCCTGCTGTCCTCGCCGAGCAGGTTGACCCGGCCCGTCTCCCGGTCGTACCAGGCGATATTGCCGCCGTCCTCGCGGCAGACGTACAGCCGTTCCCGGCCGTGCCGGAAGGCCGGCACCACGCGCAGTCCGCTCATGCGCCATCACCCCTCGACCATGGGAACAGGCGGGGTGCTCCGGGGGCAAGACCGGTTACCGTGGAGGGCGTCCCGGTGAGGGGGAGTTGGGGAGGCGCCGTTGCGGACCCGCGGAAAGCAGCCCGGCGTACCGGCTCCGGACAGCCCGTGGAGCGAGATCGTTCCCGGCCTGTGGATGGGCGGGCACGAGTTCCGGAGCGGGTCCGGACGCCTGGAGTTCGCCGTCGTCCAGGACGAGTTCGATGTGGTGCAGTCCTTGCTGCGGCTGCCCGGGTACGGCCCTGATCCGGGCGTGGAGCACCATGTGTGGCCGATCCCGGACGGTCCGCTGGACGGGACGCAGCTCGCCGGGGTGATCCGGCTGGCGCGCGCGGCGAACGAGGCGCTGGACGCCGGCCGCCGGGTGCTCGTGCGCTGTTACCACGGGTACAACCGCTCGGGGCTGGTGATCGCGCACGCCCTGGTGCAGCGGGGTGACTCGGCCGACCAGGCGATTCAGCTGATCCGGGCCCGGCGCTCGGCCTGGGCGCTGCACAACGAGCTGTTCGTGGAGTACCTGCGGGCCGGTCTGTCGACCGTGCGGCTGCTGGAGGAGCTGGCCGAGTAGCCCCGCCGGACGCCGGGCACGATCAGTCTGTCCCCCTGCCCCGCCCCGGACCCCCGAAGCAGCACAAAGCTCACTTCCGTCAGAATGTGACCATGCCAGTCCCCCGTCCCGCGCGCACCGCCCTCGCCGTGGCCGCCGTCGCCCTGGTCGCGGCGACCGCGACGGCCTGCGGGGACACCGGCGAGCTGCGCGGCGCCGGGCCGGCCCGCACCGCCGTCAGCCCCGCCCGGCTCTGGCCCGATCTGCGTCCGGCGTCCAGCCCGGCCTACCCGTACGACGTGGCGACGCGGGCGACGGTGCGGGGCGTCACGGTCCCCGGTGACGACATCCGCCGGGTGGACCCGGTGGACGTGGTGGAGGCGGAGCTGAAGGCGCACCCCGACGACTACGGGTCGAAGGGCGCCTTCCACGGGACCGTGGACCGGATGAAGGAGTGCCGCCCGGGCGGGGAGCGGTCCCGGTGCCCGCTGCTGAAGCCGTACTACCGGGACCTCACCGGGGACGGCCGGGCCGATCTGACGCTCGGCTTCCGGCTGTACCCGACGAACCAGACGGCCGTACGGGTCTACACCGTCGAGCGGCACGGGCTGGTGCAGGTGCTCGCGGACAACGACGCGATCACCGGGGTGGAGCTGGCCGGCCGGGCGCTGATCGAACGCTCGCCGGCCGACATCTCCGGCTACGAGTACCGCACCACCTGGCTGTGGGACCCGGGGCAGCGCGCGATGGTGTTCTCCCGCGACGAGTACCTGCACGTCGGTGACGGCCGGCACGGCAAGACGCCGTCCCCGTCGCCCTCCCCCGCGCAGAGCCCGTGATGCGGCTCGCGCTTCCCCGGTGGGCCGGGACCCTCGCCGTCAAGGCCGCGGCGTTCATCACGGTGATGTGCTGCGCGCTGGCCGCGCTGCTCGGCGTGCTGGTGCACGTGTCGGTGCGGAACCAGACCGTCGGCCAGGCCCGTGACCTGGCGCTGTCGCGGCTCGCGGATGCCACCGAGGCGTACGAGGCCGGGGACACGCTGCTGCCGGGCGCCGGCGTGGACCCGCGGGGGCTGCCGGCGTCGCTGCGGACGCTCGCGCTGGCCGGGCAGCGGGGCACGATGGTGGCCTCGTACCGGGGGCGCCCGACCATGTGGGCGGCGGGGCCGGCGGCCGGGCGCCGGGCACTGGCCGTGGAGGTCGACTACTCGCAGCAGTCCCGCACCATCGCCGGTCTCGACCAGTCGATCCTGTGGTCGTCGGGGCTGGCGATCGGCGCGACCGTGCTGGTCGGCGTGTTCGCGGTGACCCGGGTCACCCGGCGGCTGCACGGCACCGCCCGGGTGGCCCGGCGGATCAGCGCGGGCGACCTGGACGCCCGGGTGCACGATCCCCGGACGCGGGACGCGACGCGTCCGCAGGACGAGGTCGCGGCGGTGGCCGCCGCCCTGGACACGATGGCGGCGAGCCTCCAGGGCAAGCTGCTGAGCGAGCAGCGGTTCACCGCGGACGTCGCGCACGAGCTGCGCACTCCGCTGACCGGGCTGCACGCGGCGGCGGAGCTGCTGCCTCCGGGGCGGCCGACGGAGCTGGTGCGGGACCGGGTGGCGGCGCTGCGCACGCTGACCGAGGACCTGCTGGAGATCTCGCGGCTGGACACCGGGCGGGAGCGGCTGGAGGCCGACACGGAGGAGCTGGGCGCGCTGGCCGGGCGGGTGGTGCGGGCGTCCGGTACGCGGACGGAGGTGCGCGTGCTGCGGGACGCGCGGGTGGACACGGACCGGCGGCGGCTGGAGCGGGTGCTGGGGAACCTGGTGGCCAACGCGCACCGGCACGGGGCGCCTCCGGTGGTGCTGACCGTGGACGGTCCCGTGGTGACCGTGCGGGACCACGGGGGCGGGTATCCGGAGTACCTCCTCGCGCACGGCCCGCAGCGGTTCCGTACGGAGGGCGGGGCCACGGGGCACGGGCTGGGGCTGACCATCGCGGTGGGCCAGGCGGAGGTCCTGGGCGCCGCGCTGACCTTCGCCAACGCGGTGGACGGGGGCGCGGTGGCGACGTTGACGCTGCCGGTGGCCGAGTAGAGCCCGGGAGCCGCCGGCGGTGGTCGGGCTTCCCGCCGTGCGCGGTCGCTCGCGCCCAGGCGGCGGAGCCGCATGCCGGCGCCGACACGGTCCCGCCCCTTCGGGGGCGCGGCCCCGCCCTCCCCGCACAAGACGCCCCGTTTAGGTAGGTTCCGGACATGACGAAGGCCGGAACCACCCTGGCGGCGGCTCCCGCTCCCGCGCGTGCCGTGCGCCTGCCGCGGCGCCGGGGCGTCGAGCTGTCCCTGCTCGTGCTGGCCGTCCTGCTGTCCGTGTACGGCTACTGCGCGGTGGGGCTGGCGCGGGCCGGTACCGTGCCGCCCGGCGCCGTCGGGTACGGCGCCGGGCTCGGCGTGCTCGCCCTGTCCGCGCATGTCGCGGTCCGCATCCGGGCGCCGTACGCCGATCCGCTGCCGCTGCCCATCGGCGTGCTGCTCAACGGGCTCGGGCTGGTCCTGATCTACCGGCTGGACCTGGAGACACCGGGTGACCGGGCGGCCCCCGCGCAGCTGGTGTGGTCCACGCTGGGAGTGGGTCTGTTCATCGCCGTCGTGCTGGTGCTGCGCGACCACCGGGTGCTCCAGCGGTACGCGTACGTCTGTGTGGTGGCGGCCCTGGTGCTGCTGGCGCTGCCGATCCTGTTCCCGCCGGTCAACGGGGCCCGGATCTGGATCCGGATCGCCGGGTTCTCCATCCAGCCGGGCGAGTTCGCGAAGGTGCTGCTCGCGGTGTTCTTCGCCGCCTACCTGGCCGCCAACCGCAGCGCGCTCGCGTACACCGGGCGCCGGCTGTGGCGGTTGCAGTTCCCGACCGGGCGGGTGCTCGGGCCGATCCTGACGATCTGGCTGGTGAGCGTGGGCGTGCTGGTGCTGGAGCGGGACCTCGGGACCTCGCTGCTGTTCTTCGGGCTGTTCGTGGTGCTGCTGTACGTGGCGACCGGGCGCACCGGCTGGATCGCGGTCGGGCTGCTGCTGGCCGTGCTCGGCGCGTTCGCCGTGGGGCGGCTGGAACCGCATGTGGGCGCGCGGATCGAGGACTGGCTGCACCCGTTCGCCACCATCGAGGCCGGGCAGGGCCCCAACCAGCTCTCCCAGTCGCTGTTCGCCTTCGCCGCCGGCGGGTTCCTCGGCACCGGGCTCGGACTCGGCCACTCCATCCTGATCGGCTTCGCCGCCAAGTCGGACTTCATCCTGGCCACCGCCGGTGAGGAGCTGGGCCTGGCGGGGCTGGCGGGGATCGTGCTGCTGTACGCCCTGCTGGTGGAGCGGGGTTACCGGGCGGGCCTGGCGCTGCGCGAGCCGTTCGGCCGGCTGCTCGCGGTCGGGCTCGCCTCGATCGTGGCGCTCCAGGTGTTCGTGATCGCGGGCGGGGTCACCGGGCTGATCCCGCTGACCGGGATGGCGATGCCGTTCCTCGCCCAGGGCGGCTCCTCGGTGGTCACCAACTGGGCGATCGTGGCGCTGCTGGTCCGGGTGAGCGATTCGGCGCGCAGCCAGTACGACGGCCGGGAGGCACCGTGACCGAGTACGGCCTTCCCGACGGCGGGCGCCCGATGGGGAAGTACATCCGGCACGCGTGCGTGTTCTGCGCCCTGCTGCTGGCGGCCCTGCTGGCCAACGCGACCCGGGTGCAGGTGGTGCGGTCGGAGGAGTACAACACCAGCCCGGCGAACCGCCGGGCCGCGATCGCCCGGTACCAGGTGCCGCGCGGGAACATCCTGGTGGACGGCGTGCCGGTCACCGGGTCCGTGGACACCGGCGAGCAGCTGCGCTACGAACGCACCTACGGCAACGGCCCGTTGTACGCGCCGGTCACCGGCTTCTCCTCGCAGAAGTACGGCACCACGTACCTGGAGCACGCGGCGGACGGGGTGCTCTCCGGCACCGATCCTGCGCTCGCGCCGCTGCCGCTGTGGACCGACGTGACGCGGGCGCCGAACCGCGGCGGCGACGTCGTCACGACCCTGAACCGGCAGGCGCAGGAGGCCGCGTACCGGGGGCTCGCCGGGCGGAAGGGCGCGGTGGCCGCCATCGAGCCGGCCACGGGCCGGGTCCTGGCGCTGGTGAGCAGCCCGTCGTACGACCCCTCGGAGCTGTCCGGCAACAGCGAGGCGGTGACGTCGGCGTGGGCGCGGCTCAACCAGGACCCGGAGAAGCCAATGCTCAACCGGGCGGTGCGGCAGACGTATCCGCCGGGTTCGACGTTCAAGGTGGTCACCGCGGCGGCGGCGCTGGACGCGGGGGTGGTCAGGGACCTGGACGCGCGCACCGACTCCCCCGACCCCTACCGGCTGCCCGGGACCACCACCCGGCTGACCAACGAGGGCGACGGCTGCCGGGACGCGTCGGTGCGGGACGCCTTCGAGTGGTCCTGCAACACGGTCTTCGCCAAGCTGGGCGTGGACGTGGGGGTGCGGGCCATGACGACCACGGCCCAGGCGTTCGGGTTCAACGACACCGGGGTGCGCATCCCGTTCTCCGTGGCGCCCAGCACGTTCGACACGCGGGTGGACAGGGCGCAGCTGGCGCTGTCCTCGATCGGCCAGTACAACACCCGGGCCACGCCGTTGCAGATGGCGATGGTCGCGGCGGCGGTCGCGGACGGCGGGCGGCTGCGTCCGCCGTACCTGGTGGAGCGGACCACCCGGCACGGCGGCGAGACGGTCTCGGGCAGCGCGGCCCGGCCGGGGCGGCAGGTGATGCGTCCGTCCACTGCGGCCCTCATGAAGGAGCTGATGGCCGGCGTGGTGGAGGACGGCACCGGTACCAACGCGGCCATCCCCGGCGCGCTGGTCGGCGGCAAGACCGGCACCGCCCAGCACGGGCTCGGCAACGCGGGGGTGCCCTATGCCTGGTTCGTCTCCTGGGCGCAGGCCGAGGACGCCCCGGAGCCGCAGGTGGCGGTCGCGGTGGTGGTGGAGGACGCCTCGGCGGACCGGGGCGAGATCAGCGGCGGCGGGGACGCGGCGCCGATCGCGCGGGAGGTGATGCGGGCGGTGCTGGGACGGTGAGACCCAGCGGCCGGCTCCGGCGCCACCGAGCGGATCGCGGCCGATCGGTACCGCGCCGCGGGTCGGATCGTGAGGGCCGGCCCATCGGTCCCACGCCCTGGGGCGGTTGACGAGGGCCGGCCCATCGGACCCGCGCCCCGGGCGCATGGCAAGGGTCGGCCGATCGGTCCCGCGCCCCGGGGCGGTTGACGAGGGTCGGTCCATCGGTCCCGCGCCGCGGGCGCATGGCGAGGGTCGGCCGATCGGTCCCGCGCCCCGGGGCGGATCGTACGGCTGAGCCCATCGACCCCGCGCCCCGGGCGCATCGCGAAGCTCAGCCCATCGGCCCCGCGCCCCGGGCGGATCGCAAGGCTCAGCCCGTCGGCCCCGCACCCGCGGGCGGACCGTGAAGGCTCAGCTCATCGGCCCCGCGCCCCAAACGCATCGTGAAGCCCAGCTCCTCGGCCCCCGCCCCCGGGGCGGACCGTGAGGGTGGGTCAGCCGATCGGGCCCCGCATCTCCGAGCGGATCGTGAGGGTCTTGTGCGCGAACGCCTCCAGGTCGACGTCCGAGGGGGCCTGGTCCATGGCCGCCGTGGCCACCTCGGCGACCGTGGCCCCGGTGTTGCCGTCGGCCCAGGCGCAGACCGGCACGGTGACCTTCGTGCCGAGGTGCTCCTCGGTCATCACCTCGCAGCTGATGGTGACGCCGTCCAGCTCGAACTCCTTCGCCGGTACGGCGACGGTGGCGCCGGCGCCCTCGCCGGCGCCCTTCATCATGTTCGTGCGGGCCTCGTCGGTGTTCTTGAACCGGCCGTACATGCCGGACACCACCAGGGTGCCCTTGGTCTCGTCACCGCCGGGGCTGTAGGTGCCGACGACGCCGTGGATGTCCTTGGCGTCCCAGGCCCCGTCGGCCTCCTCGCTGATCTTCCTGCCCTCGGACCCGGAGAGGTCGTCGACGAGCCGGTACTTCCCTTCGAGCAGCGTGCGGGGCAGGGTCAGCTTGTGCTCCGCCGCGGGGAAGCCGCTCTCGGCGACCATGCCGAGCGCGATGAGCAGCACCACGACGGCCGCGACGACCCCGCCCACGATGCCGAGCACCAGACCGATCCGCCGCTTCTTGGGGGGCGGGGCCATCGGCGGCACGCCCCAGCCGGGATAGGGCTGCTGCGGGTACGGCTGCTGGGCGGGGTAGGGCTGCTGGGCCGGGTACGGCTGCTGCTGCGGGTAGGGCTGCTGGGGATACGGGGAGCCGTACGGCCCCGGCTGGTGCGGGGGCTGCTGGCCGTAGGGGCCGGGATTCTGCGGCGGCGGAGGCATGGACACGCCAGCACGCTACTGCACCCGGGTGACGGACCGGCACCGCGTGCCGCGCCGGTCAGTCCTCCGCCGCCCCCGACGCGATCGCCGTCTCCACCTCGGCCACCCGTTCCCGCTCCTCGGCGGCGAAGCGCTCGGCGTCCAGCCGCTCGGCCAGCTCCTCGTCCTGGGCCATCAGCAGGTCCAGGTCGGAGTCGCCCAGCTCCAGCACGCCCATGTCCACGTAGGCCTGCTGGAGCCGCCTGCCCCACAGCCCGATGTCCTTGACGCACGGGACGATGCGGCTGAACAGCAGCTTGCGGAAGAGCTGGAGGAACTCGGAGCGCTCGCTCAGCGCCTCCGCGTCGGCCTTGGGGATGCCGAAGTTCTCCAGGACCTCGACCCCGCGCAGCCGGTCGCGCATCAGGTAGCAGCCCTCGATGACGAACTCCTCACGCTCGCGCAGTTCGGCGTCGGTGAGCTGCTTGTAGTAGTCGCGCAGCGCCATCCGGCCGAAGGCCACGTGCCGGGCCTCGTCCTGCATGACGTACGTGAGGATCTGCTTCGGCAGCGGCTTGTCCGTGGTGTCCCGGATCATGCCGAAGGCGGCCAGCGCCAGGCCCTCGATCAGTACCTGCATGCCGAGGTAGGGCATGTCCCAGCGGCTGTCGCGCAGGGTGTCGCCGAGCAGCGACCTGAGGTTGTCGTTGATCGGGTAGACGAGGCCCATCTTCTCGTGCAGGAACCGGCCGTAGATCTCGGCGTGCCGGGCCTCGTCCATGGTCTGGGTCGCGGAGTAGAACTTGGCGTCCAGGTCGGGCACCGACTCCACGATCCGCGCCGCGCAGATCATCGCGCCCTGCTCGCCGTGCAGGAACTGGCTGAACTGCCAGGAGGCGTAGTGCCGGCGCAGCTCGCCCTTGTCCCGCCCGGAGAGCTTGTCCCAGTACGGGGTGCCGTACAGGGACATCGCCTCGTCGGGTGTGCCCAGGGCGTCGCAGGGGTCGACCTCCAGGTCCCAGTCGATCCGCGTCCGCCCGTCCCACTGCTTGTCCTTGCCCTTCTGGTACAGGGCGAGGAGGCGGTCGCGGCCGTCGTCGTACTCCCAGCTGAACCGGGCCGCGCCGGCGGCGGGCACCTGCCAGGGGGAGTCTCCCGGCTCGTCGGCGTAGAGCTCGTGGGTCGGCATACCCCGCAGGCTCACACGCGGACGCCGGGTCAACAAGTCATGCCCAAGGGATTGACGGCCTTGCTGACAGGCAGTCTCATAAGAGGCAGGACGACTACCCCCGGGTAACGAGGTGAGGGAGCCATGACGACCCTGACGGAAGCGGACGCGCTGGAGGGGCTGCGCGACGCGCTCGGCCTGCTCAAGGACCGGGAACAGGTGGCCGAACGGCTGCTCGTCTCTTCCGCCAAGCACTCCTTCGACCCGGACAAGGAGCTGGACTGGGACGCGCCCTTCGAGGAGGGCAAGTGGTACTGGCCGCCGGAGCTGGTGTCGCTGTACGGCACGCCGATGTGGAAGCGGATGAGCGAGGAGCAGCGCATCCTGCTCTCCCAGCACGAGGCCGCCGCGCTGGCCTCGCTCGGCATCTGGTTCGAGATCATCCTCATGCAGCTGCTCGTCCGGCACATCTACGACAAGGCGGCGACGAGCGCCCACGTGCGGTACGCGCTCACCGAGATCGAGGACGAGTGCCGGCACTCGAAGATGTTCGCGCGGCTCATCTCGCGCGGCGGCACGCCCTGGTACCCGGTGAGCCGCGCCCACCAGAACCTGGGCCGGCTGTTCAAGACGATCTCCACGACCCCCGGTTCCTTCACCGCCACGCTGCTCGGCGAGGAGGTGCTGGACTGGATGCAGCGGCTGACGTTCCCCGACGAGCGGGTGCAGCCGCTGATCCGGGGCGTCACCCGCATCCACGTGGTCGAGGAGGCCCGGCACGTCCGGTACGCCCGTGAGGAGCTGCGGCGCCAGATGGTGACCGCGCCGAAGTGGTCCCAGGAGTTCACCCGGGTCACCTCGGGCGAGTTCGCCCGCGTCTTCTCGGTCGCCTTCGTCAACCCGGAGGTCTACACCAACGTCGGCCTGGACAAGCGGGAGGCGATGGCGCAGGTGAAGGCCAGTGCGCACCGGCGGGAGGTCATGCAGACCGGTGCGAAGCGGCTGACGGACTTCCTGGACGACATCGGGGTGCTGCGCGGTGCGGGGCGGCGCCTGTGGAGGTCCTCCGGCCTGCTGGCCTAGGGAACCGCCCGAGCGGTCACCGCGGGCCGGCGGCCGGAAGACGGCCGGAGCCGCGGGGAAGCCGGCCGGGGCCGCGCGGCGATTAGGCTGCGGGGCATGACCCCGTCGGCCACCCCCGCATACCGCCGGCTCAGCGTCGAGGAGCGGCGAAGCCAGCTCCTCGACGCGGCTCTGGGCCTCTTCGCGCACCGCGCGCCCGAGGACGTCTCCCTGGACGACGTGGCGGAGGCGGCCGGGGTGTCGCGGCCGCTGGTGTACCGGTACTTCCCCGGCGGCAAGCAGCAGCTCTACGAGGCCGCGCTGCGCTCCGCCGCCGAGGAGCTGCGGCAGTGCTTCGACGAGCCCCGCGAGGGCCGCCTGCTGCCCCGGCTGTCCCGCGCCCTGGACCGCTACCTGGCCTTCGTGGACGGGCACGACACCGGCTTCAGCGCGCTGCTGCAAGGCGGCAGCGTGGTGGAGACCTCCCGCACCACCGCCATCGTGGACGGGGTGCGCCGGTCCGCCGCCGAGCACATCCACCAGCACCTCGGCGTCGTGGACCCGGGTCCCCGGCTGCGCATGACCGTCCGGATGTGGATCACGGCCGTGGAGGCGGCCTCCCTGATCTGGCTGGACGAGGGCAAGCAGCCCCCGGTGGAGGAGCTGCGCGACTGGCTGGTGGAGCAGTTCCTTGCCGTCCTCACGGTCACCGCGGGCCGGGACCCGCAGACGGCCGCGCTGGTCACCGCGCTGTCGGCGGATGGCTGAGACTGGACCCGTGAAGAGCCAGGACACCCCGTTCGAGGGCGGCCCCATGGACGGGCGCGTGCTGCCCGTCCTGGTCGGCCCCACCGGGCACCCCCCGAAGACGTACCGCATCCCCGTCCCGGACCCCGCGGGCGGCCCGCCCACGGTGCTGGTCTACCGCCGCGTGCCGAGGGGGCACAGCAGGAGGCTGGGGCTGATCCAGGGGTGGAAGTACCGGTACGACCCGGACGACAGCTCGGGCGGGAAGCTCCGCTGGCCCTGGTCCCGGCCGGACGCCACGCCGTCCGTCAAGCCGGACGACGCGAACGGGTGAAACCGCTGCGCCGAACCGCGCAGGCTTCGTATCCAGCCGGCACCGACACGTCTGATTATCGGGTTGCGCCGGGAGGCGGAGATTCCGTTTCCCGCGCAGCGGAGGTGATGACGTGTCAGGAAGGCTTCTGCGTCTGGCCTGTACGACGGCGGTGGCGGCCCAGGCCGTCCTCGCGCCCGTGCCCGCCGCGGCCACGCCGGACCCCCAGCGGTCCGTCGCCGGACTGCTGACGGACCTTCAGCGGCTGTACCGCAGGACCGAGCAGGCCGCCGAGACCTACAACGCCACGACCGAGCGGCTGGAGCGGCAGCGCGCCGAGGTGGCCCGGCTCGACGGCGAACTCGCCGGTGCCCGGCTCCTCCTGCGGGACAGCCGGGCCGAGGCCGGGCGCCTGGCCCGGCAGCAGTACCAGAGCAGCGGCGGCCTCGGCCCGTACGTGCGCGTGCTCCTCGCGCCCGACCCGCAGCACGCGCTGGACGAGGGCCACGTCCTCGGCGAACTGGCACGCGAGCGGGCCCGTACGGTCGCCCGGCTGACCGCGGCGGAGCAGCGCAAGGACGCGCTCGCCCGCGCGGCCCGCAAGGCCCTGGACACCCAGCTCGGCCTGGCCGCCCGGCAGCAGCGGCAGCGCGACGACGTCCGGGGGAAGCTCGCCGACGTGGAGCGCCTGCTGGCCGGTCTCACCCCGGCCCAGCTCGCGGCCGTGGCCCGGCTGGAGCAGCAGGGGGTCGCCGCGGCCCAGCAGCGCCTGACCACCGCGGGCGCCCTGCCCGCCGACCGCGCGGCCACCCCGGCCGGCGACCGCGCCGTCCGCTACGCCCTGGACCAGATCGGCAAGCCGTACCAGTGGGGCGCGCAGGGCCCCGACGCGTACGACTGCTCGGGCCTGACCTCACGGGCCTGGTCCCAGGCGGGCACCCCCATCCCGCGCACCAGCCAGGAGCAGTGGAACCGGCTGCGCAGGGTCCCGCTGAACCGGCTGCGGCCGGGCGACCTGGTGGTGTACTTCCCGGAGGCGACGCACGTGGCGATGTACGTGGGCGGCGGGAAGGTCGTGCAGGCGCCCCGACCGGGTGAGAAGGTCACGGTGTCACCGATGGCCAGCTATCCGGTCCTGGGCGCCGTACGTCCCGGTACGGCGCCCATGGCCGGTACTCGCGGGGACGGACCCGTCAGGCCCCGGTGAGCGAGCCCAGGTACGCGGACGTCTTCTCCGGGTCGGAGAAGCAAGCTAACGGCCCCGCAAGGCTTCTACCAGCGGTTTCCACCGAACTGGTCAACCTTCACGGGGCCGTGGGCCGTCTGCGGGCCGTCAGGCAGGACGTTGGGACTTGGCGTAGACCGTCGCGATTGCCGTCCGGGTCCGCTCCTGGCTGCTCGGCATGAGGTGCGCGTAGATCCGTAGCGTCAGGGCTGCATTGCTGTGCCCGAGGTACTCGCTGACCGCCTTGATGCTCTCGCCGCCGTCCAGGAGCGCGGACGCGTAGAAGTGCCTGAGCGCATGCATGCCGTGCTCGCGGGCCGCCGCATAACCAGCCGTCTTGGTCTCCGGCTCCGGGATCACGCCGGCCGCAACGAGCGCAGGCTTCCACGCCTCTTCGTTCAGGGATGTACGCCACACGTGGTTGCCCCCGGGCGCCATGAAGATGAGCCGTCGGGTCACCTTCGGTCCGTCCGGCGTCTTCCAAGGCAACGTGATCTCGACCGGCGGGAATTGCTTCATGTGGGCCCTGAGGGCGTCAGCCACGGGACCTGGAAGCGGCACGTCCCTGGTCTTGCCGCCCTTGGGCAGTGCGAACACCGGCTTGCTCCTGCTGAGCTTGAGCTGCTGCACCACGTGCAGCGTGTCGGAGTCGAAGTCGATCGCGTCCACAGCGACACCCAGGATCTCCCCTTGGCGCATACCGCAGCCCGCCCCCAGGTCGACCATGGCTTGGTACCGCTCCGGCATCGCTGCCTGTACGGCGAACACCCGCTCGACCGACCAGGGCACCACCCGCTTGGGCTCAAGCGTCGGCGGCTTCACGGATCGGGCGGAGACCGGGTTACGGCTCAGGTATCCGTCGTCAACAGCAGCACTCAGCGCGGCTCGCACGTTGGCATAGATGATCCGGCCGTATGAGCCGGGCACGCTGCCTTCCAGTGCTGCCACCCACTCCCGGATGTGCTCCGGCTTGAACGATCCCAGCGGACGCGTACCGATATACGGGAAGGCGTGAAGTCGCAGTTGGGAGTTCATGGACTCGATCGTGTTCGGGTCGGCCCCGAGGGTGGTGAGCCACTTCTCGGTGTACTCCTGAAAGGTGACCTTGGCCGCCCCTGGGTCGACGTAGTGACCGGTCGCCATGTCCGCTTCGATGCGGTCCAGCCACCGCTCAGCCTCCCGCTTCTTGCGGTCGGGGAAGCTCTTGGACTTCTCGGTGCCGTCAGGCCCGATGTATCGGGCGCGGTAGCGCATGCCGGTGCCGTAGCGCTCGGTCTTGATCCTGACGGGCTTGCCGTCCGGTCCGGGCTCGGTCTTGTACCAGCGGTCCTGGACGTGGCCGGCCATCAGGCAGCCTCTCCGAGCTGGGAGTCCACCCAGGCCCGGACGTCGCGCGGGTCGAAGCGCAGGTGTCGGCCGACGCGGAAGCCGCGGGGACCGGTGTGCTTCCGGCGCCACTGGTAGACCGTCTCCACGCTGGGAAGCTCGAACATCTCAACCAGGTCTTCAGGGGTCAAGAACCGGTTCGGCAGCTCTGAAGCCATGGTCAGCAGTTCCCTTCGTCGGTGAGCAGGGTCGGTAGTTCTTCGCGGGCGATCTCGCGGTTGTGCTGGATGTCGCGGCGGATGTTGGCGGCGAGCCAGGATTCGCCGGGGGTGTGGCCGTGGCCGGCGTAGGTCCAGTGGGCGAGGGTGAGCGTGGTGGCTTCCTCGTCGTCGGGGTCGGGTAGGCCGAGGGCGGCGCGTTGCTGTGCGGCGCGGTAGTCGGCGCGGGTCTGGCGCAGCGCGCCGAGGGTGGTGGAGTAGCGGCGGGACTTGGTGGAGAAGTGGCCGCGGAAGCCGAGCATGTGGGCCCAGTCGCGCAGCTTGCGGTCCGGGTAGACGGGGTGCAGGTCAAGGCAGGCTTCGATGAGCCGGCGGGGGTGGTCGGGGACGCCGAGGAGGGTCAGGGCCTCCTTGTTGCCGATGCGGCGGTCGACAGTGCCGGTGGTCTCGGCGGCCTTGGTGGCGTACTTGGCGACGTAGGAGGCCACGGCCTGTTCGCTGATCTCCTCGCCCTCGCCGAAGGCGCGGATCGGCCGTACGTCGAGCTGTGTGCCCCAGGTGAGTGTGCGGGCGGGGTGGTCGCCGGCCGGGTCGACGTCGACGGCTACGCGGGCGGCTGCGGCGCGGATGGCGTCGGTGAGCAGGTCGAGGGTGGCCCAGGCCGGGGGCGGGCTGTCGGGTCCTTCGGGGCCGTCGAAGCGGATCACGGCGTGGAAGTGGACGGCTCCGCGCTTTTGGTACTCGGCGACCTTGCCGAAGGAGACCCGCGACTGCTCCCGCGCGGCCTTCTGGGTGAGCCCGGCACGCTTCGCGATCTCACGGCGCAGGTAGATCGTGAAATACCGCCACAGCTCCGAGGCGTGGTTGTTCCACAGCACCGCGCCCGCGTAGTCGTACGTCTCCGGGTCTAGCGGGGTACCGAGTTCGCTTGCGTCCTCGGCGTGGCGGGTGCCGCAGCGGCAGGGCCGGTCGCCGGGCCGGTTGTGGACGGGGCCGAACGAGGGGGCGGTGAGGGTGGCGAAGACGCGGGGGTGGTCGCGGATGGTCTCGGGGGTGCCTTTGGCGGGGTCCCCGACGAGGCCGGCGCGGATGAGGTGGTAGGTGTCGCCGGCGTAGGTCCAGGCGCAGGGGGGGCAGCGGGAGGCACGGCGGTTGCCGCAGGCCACGCGCAGGACGCCGCCCGGTTCGGTGTCGGTGGAGTACGCGTGCAGCACCTGCCCCGTGGACGCGTCGCGGGTGACGGTGGCGCCCGTGAGCCGGATGGGGTCGGTGCAGCCGCCGGTGCGGCGGATCTGGTCTTGGATGCGGTCGAAGCCGGTGGACCCGGCCAGCCTCAGCAGGTCGTTGAGGGTGGTCGAGTCCAGGCCCGCCATGGTGGCGGTATCGGTCACGCGGCCACCTCCAGGGCGGCGGGGACCAGGGTGCGCAGGATGGCGGTGGCCAGGGGGACCGGGACTGCGTTGCCGATCTGCTCGAACTGCTTGGTGCGGGAGCCGGCCCAGGGGTAGTCGGCGCGGAAGCCCTGGAGGACGGCGGCTTCCTCGATGGCGAGGCGGCGGATGGGGTTGCCGTCGGTGTCGATCCAGGAGACGTCGTTGAGGGCTTTGCCGAACAGCAGGGTGGGTGCGGGTTGGTCGATGCGGCGGCGGGTGGCGGCCGGGCGGTCGCCGACCTTGAGTAGCCAGGACCGGGCACGGCCGGTGACCGCCCAGGACGGGCCAGTGGTCGGGAAGCGGCTGCCACCGCTGGTGTGGTTCCCGCGGGTGATGACGACGCCGGGCGGGCAGCCCAGGACGTCGAGCATGGTGCGCCAGGGCGGGAGGCCGTCGCCGAACAGGTCGGCGGGGCTGCCGCCGTCGGTGTGGGTGGGCTGCGGGGGTAGGGCCGGGCGGGTGCGGGAGGCGATCAGGAAGGCGCGGCGGCGGGTCTGGGCCAGTCCGAAGTCGGCTGCGTTGAGGACGCCGGTCCACGTCGAGTAGCCGGCCGCGCCCAGGAGGTGGGCGGTGTGCTCGAACAGCGGGTAAACGGCGGGGACTTCTTCCAGGGCGATCCAGTCCGGGCGCAGGTCCAGGGCGTAGCGCAGGGGTTCGACCACGAGCAGGGAGCGGGGGTCGGTGCACGCGGTGCGCAGGCGTTCGCGGGTGTCGTGCCCGCGGGCGATGTCGTCCAGGGCCTGATGGCACAGGGGAAGGTCGTCGTTCCCGGCGCGCAGGCCGGCGGCGCTGAAGGTCTGGCAGGGCGGGGAGCCGATCAACCCGGACACGTTCCCGCGGAGCGGTGCGGTGGGGTGGGCGGCGACGTCGGCCCGGATCGTGGTGTGCCCGGCGGCGGCGCGGGTGGCGCATACCGCCGGGTCGATCTCGATACCGACGTCCCGCAGACCGAGGGTGAGCAGGCCCTCCGACCAGCCGCCGGGGCCGGCGAAGAGGTCGAGGACGCGAGACTGGTACGGGGTGGTCACTTCGCGCCCTCCTTGGGGGTGTGCTCGTCCAGCCACGCTTCCGCGCACACCTTGTGGACGGGCTTGCCCTGGTCGGAGCGGAGCGGGGTGGGCTTGGTGCAGATCACGCAAGGCTTGTCGCCGCTGTGGTCGAAGTGCTCGGGCGAGCGCCAGTCGAGGAAGGCCACGGCGGTCACCTCGTCCGGGTGAGCGCGGGGGCAGGGGTGGTGTGGCCGGTGCCCTTGCAGGTCGGGCAGGTGACGGTGAGGGTGGCGCGGGTGCCGTCCGGGTGGCGGGTGCCGGTGGTGATGGCGGCGGTGGCGAAGCCGTCACAGTCGCGGCAGATGGGCGTGTTCTGGGCGCGCTGGGGCATGATGAGGGTTCCCTTTCGGGTCCGTTGGATCTGGAAGTGGTGCAGGCGCCCGGGGCGGCGGTTCTTTGGCGAGAGAGCCGCCCCGGGGGCCGTTCAGCGGCGGCGGTTGCGACCGCGCGGGATGGGCGGGATGGAGTCGTAGGACTCCTGGCCGGCGCGGAAGTCGCTCAGGTCGGTCACGTCCGTGGTGCCGATCTGCCGCTTGATCCGGTTCATGGTCCTGGTGTCGCGGTGGCGGCGGGCGATGGCGTACTCGCGGCCGAGCTCCACCATCTCCTCGTTGCGGGCGGGTTCCGGGGTGTTGTTCTTGCGGCTGAAGATGCCCATGTCAGCGCTTCCTTTCGGCGTTGAGGATCGAGCGGAGGACGACGGCGCACACGGCCACGGAGGTGGCGGTGATGGCGACCGCGAGGAGCATGGAGACCAGGACCGCGCCAACGACCAGGACGACGGCCGTGCCACCGCCGACGAGGGCGAGCACGCTGCCGGGGGTGAGCTGGACGGTCGGCCGAGTCGAGACCGGGGCCAGGGGCTGTGCGGCGGGAGCCGGGGTGGTGGGCTGCGGCTGGATGGTGGCCGGCGGGGCGGTGTCCCGAGGCGGGTACTTCGGGGTAAACACGATGGTGTCCCTTCCGGTTGGGTCAGTTGACGAGGGAGCCGACGACGGGGCCGAGGACGCTGTGGGCGACGAGGTAGCCGCCGAGGAGGAGCAGGGCCACGAGCCACCACGGCCGGCGGACGTGCTTGACGCCGAGGTAGCCGATCGCGGCGACGGCGAGCCAGAGCGGAACGTCCATGACGGGATCTCCCCTTTCAGGACTTGCAGCGGTGGGTGCGGGCGGCGAGTTCGGCGGCGGCGCGGCTGTCGTAGTCGGCGGAGAAGCCGCAGCGCGGGGCGGTGCAGGCGGCGGTGTGCTTGTCGCGGCCACGTCCGTCGTAGGAGGTGGCGACCTGGACGGGGCCGATGCGGACCACGTCACGGAAGCGGCGATGGACAGTCACGGGTGATTCCCCCCTTGGGGTCAGGCGAGTTGGAGTTGATCGGTGATGGTGCGGGTCATGTCCTCGGGCAGGCCGAGGCGGGCGGCGAGCACATCGGCGGGCATCGGGGACCCGGTGGAGGCCCGGTGGGACTCGGCGAGCTTGCGGGCGTGGTCCAGCAGGGCCGCCGGGATGACTGGGGCGGGAGCCGCAGGTTCCACCGGTTCCGGTTCCGGCGCGGGAGCCAGTTCGGGCGCCGGCGCGGGTACGGGTTCGTCGGTGCGGTGAACGGCGACTTCCGGCATGGCCGGTTCCTCGGTTACGGGCTCAGCAGGGGCCGGTGCCGGGGTGGTGGGTGAGTGGACGAGCAGGGTTCCGCCGAGGAAGGCCAGGGCGGGCCAGCCGGCCACGAGGATGCGCAGCCAGGCCGGGACGTCGCCAAGGTCGAGGAGTCCGGCGGTGGCGATGTTCGCGCCGAGCGAGGCCCCCAGGGCGATGACGAACCAGGTCCAGGCCGAGCGGTCACGCCGGGCGTTGCGCAACCGGCGCCACGCGGCGACCAACAGCAGGTCGACGGAGACCGGGTAGGCCCACGCCTTCCACCCGGACTGACCGGCTGCTTCGGCCAGGTCATGCAGGTGAGCGAAGGACAGCGCACCAGCGATGACCGCTTGGATGAGCACGGCGTCCGGGCGGAGGGACGAGCGAGGCATGGAGAACACCTCCCTTCACGGGAGTCGGGCCCAGGTGGGCGGGGTCAGTGGGGGTTGTGGCCGGAGCCGAGGCAGTTGAGGCAGAGGCCGACCTGCTTGCCGACGGTGCGGCGCTTGCGGCCGACGCGGACGGTGCGGGAGACCTCTCCGGTGCCCTTGCACACCGGGCACTGCGTGTCCTCGGCGGGGCGGGTGGTCTTGGGTGGTGCCACGGTGGAACCGCCTTCCGGTTTTCGGCATGGACCGGGTAGGGACCTGGCGCGCGAGCGGTCGCGCCGACCGTGGAACAGGGGGTGTTACTCGGTGACCGGTCGCGGCTTGACCAGCGACGGGCTCTCCTCCGGCGGCGTGGCGGGCACGTAGGGGCGGAACGGGTCGAGGAACGGCAGGTCCGGGACGAGGTGGGCGAAGGCCCGGCAGACCGCGACCACTTCCTCTTGCGTGACGGCGGGGGTGCGGATCTTCGACCAGCCACCGGAGGTGTCCGCCGCGACGGCGGTACCGGGCCGGTCCATCTGAATCAGACTCGCCGCCGACACCGCGTCCGGGGCGACATCGGCCAGGCCCATTTCGGCGGTCTGCTTGTCGTTGACTCGGTGCACGACACGGCCCGTGAGCTGGGCGCGCAGCATGGTCGCGCCCTTGCCCAGGTCGGAGCCGAACCGCTGCCCGCAGATCTCCAGGTAGATCCCGACCGCCCGAGCCATCTGCGCCAGCCGGATCAACGCGGTCACGATCCGCTCCCGCCACTCCTCATCCTTGCGTGAGGAGATCAGAAACAGCTCCGCGACCTCATCCACCAAGACCACCACCGGCACCGGCCGCAGCGCCTCCGGAAGCTCCCAGATCTCCGAGACGCCATGCTTGCTCAGCAGGTCGAAGCGGTCTTCCATCTCCGCCACCAGGATGCCGAACAGGGACGCGGCGTCATCCGGGGTGGTCACCAGGGCCGACAGACGCGGGGCGTAGCGGGACTGCTCGACCCCGCGTTTGCAGTCCACCCCGACCAGCGCGACCGGGAGCTGAGCCAGGCCCTTGATCAGGTTGCGCTGGAACATGGACTTCCCTGAATGGTTCGCGCCCAGGGTGAGCGCCATCGGGGCCTTGCGGTAGTCGCGCTCGAAGGCGGTCCCGTCCTCCCGCAGAGCCACCGGCACGATCATGTCGTGCGGCACGGCCTTACGCGGCATCCGGACCCGGCGCAGCACGTCATACCCGGTCATCCGCAGCTCAACGAAGCCCGGCTTCGTCTCCACCACGGTCACCGAGTGCACGCCCCAGGCGTGCCGCAGCCGTTCCGAGGCGGCGGCCACGTCGGCGGGCTCCAGGCCGGCCGGGAGCCGCAGGGTCACCCGCAGCCCGGTCGACGTGCCCCACACCCGGCGAATCTTCGGCGGCACCGGCTGCACCTCACGGCGAGCCAGGTTGCGGGTCATGAACGCCCGCAGACCCGACGGCTGCACCGTCAGCCCGCACACGTCCATCGTGGACCGGTACGTGAACCCGAACCGGGTCAGCGTCGCCGGCAGTCCCACCAGCGCCCAGTACGCGCGCGGCACCCGCACCTTCGCGAAGCCGACACCACCGGCGGCGGTTAAGCCGGCCGTGGCCTCCAGCCACATCGTCACGTCGGTCATGGTCAGGCCACCGGGGTGATCGCGACCGCGCGGAACGAGATCCCGTGCCGCTTCTGACCGTTGAACTCGTTCTCCCAGTCCCGGGCCTTCAGCCCGATCACCTTCACCGGCATACCCGGCACCAGGTCCCCCTGGTAACCCGTCTCCGGGATGGTCACCTGATACAGGTTCCCCTCGCCCTCGTCGGAGACCAGCAGGCCCACGGTCGACAGCGGAGCACCGGTCTCCCGGTCCATCGCGCGCTCACCCGTCTTGGCGTTGGCCAGCTTCGGCGCCGGCGCGGTCGCCACGAACACCACGGCGGTCGAAACGTCGATCTTGAACGACGGCATGCGTACATCCCTCGCACCGGGGAGGCCGCCTCTTGCGACCTCTCTAGACATCTCCATTGGAGCGCACGTCTCTAGAGACGTCAAGCAATCTGTCTAGAGATGTTGAGGGCAGAGGATTCCGGCTACACGCACCGAGCAGGCGTCGCACCTATGACCTAGGCTGTCTAGAGAAGAGAGGAGGGCTCCCGAATGGCCAGCACCGACGACGACCGTCGGCCGAAGTACCAGCGGATCGCGGACTCCCTACGGGAGGCGATCCAGTCCGGCGAGTACGGTCCCGGTGATCGGCTTCCAGGGGAGAACGAGTTGATGGCCACGCATGGCGTGGCACGCATGACAGCTCGCCAGGCACTCAGCGTACTGAAGGACGAAGGGGTGGCCGAGTCCCGAAAGGGCGCCGGCGTCTTCGTCCGAGCCTTCCGACCGTTGCGGCGCCGGGGCATCCAGCGGCTTGCCCAGGAGCAGTGGGGTAGCGGACGCTCGATCTGGTCCGCCGATATCGAGAACCGCACACTCATGGTCGACCAGGTCACGGTGTCGGAGGAAGAGGCACCTCAGGGGATCGGGGCCGTCCTGGAGCTGGTGGACGGGGACACCGTGTGCGTGCGGCGGCGGCGGTTCGTCCTGGACGGGAAGCCCGTCCTTCTGGCGACCAGCTATCTGCCCACTTCGGTGGTCGCGGGCTCTGCGATCACGCAGGAGGACACTGGACCCGGTGGGACGTACGCCCGACTCGCCGAACTTGGTTACAAGCCCGTCCACTTCCGCGAAGAGATCCGCTCGCGCATGCCCACGAAGGGCGAAGCGGATCAACTGCGCATCTCCGCCGGCACGCCGGTCATCCTCATCTGCCGGACCGCGTTCGCGGATGAGGGGCGCCCCGTCGAGATCAACGAGATGACGCTCGATGCCGCCTCCTACGTCCTGGAGTACGACTTCGACGCGTAGTCCACGCGAGCTGTTACAGGTTTCTCTACCTCATCAAGCCCCGGCTGCGCTCCGCTCCGCCGGGCGCGCTTCCCGGCTCCGCTGCGGGCGACGCTCCTGCCTTCGGCCCGCTCCGCCCGCGCTGCGCCGACGCGCGCCCACAGGTGGATAGGGCCGCGGCCATGAGGGGATCACCGCATACGCGATGGTCAGAACAGTGCCTCCGGCGGGGGATCGGCCGGCACCGGGATGGAGGGGGCACCGTCGCTGACTGCGGGCCCGTCGTGGCTAATGTCGGGGGCTCCCATCCCGCACACCATCGACCCAGGCAAAGCCGAGCAGACGCGGTCCATGGCGTCCAGGTCGTTCGTACAGTGGCGCGCTCCACCTGGACGCCATGGACCACGCCCGCTCCACGGTGTGTGGGTCGACGGCGTACGGGATGGGAGCTTAGGCTGCGTTGCGGCTAGGGAAGATGCGGTCGCCGACTAGCTCAGCCAGCTGGCTTCGCTCAATCGAGCTTTTTGACACTTTCAGTGCAAGTCAAATTAGTTTTGACGACCCAAGATCAACATCTAGGCCGCCCCTCTCTGACCTGCAGCTTCACATGCGGAGCAGGAGCGTCCGCAGGTCTCTTAAGACTTGCAATGGGATTTATTCAAACCTAGTATCCGAGCTTAGGCACGCTGCGACGTAATGAATGTTGCGCGTGACTGTAGTGCTCGCGCTCAAAGCGAAAGCCCGCCGCAGACTGCCATCCGCGACGGGCTTCACTCGGAGCGTTCACCGTCAGGCGAGTCGGCCGTGTACGCGTCGGCCGCACTCGCTTGACGAGCACAACCACCACGGCCGGTCGTTGCCAGAACTAACGGGCAGCCACCTGACTAACGCACCCCGCGATCGACGAGATCGCCGTAAGGGCCGCCACAGCGATCGGAACCCACCAACGGGGGTCTCGATCCTTCTTCTTGCGGTCCGTGCGACTACCGGTCATCGCAACTCAGCCTCCCTACCGGGGTGTTGTCAGTGAGCCAAACGGCGCCACTGACGCCTCGGTCCCCAACCGAGACGAACAGGGCCGGGAAGTAGGCGAGTTGGGCTACACCTTACAGGCGGCGATCACGGGAGAGACTCGTATCGCCTGCATACTGGCAAGTAAACTGAAGTGGCCTCCGTCACAAACTGTGGCGTGTGTGTCGTTCGGTCCGCCGGCCAGTCATAGCGCCTTCACGTGCGACTTTACGGGCGGGAGGGCTTCCGCATCGTTTCGCCGAGTGTGACGGTACGACCCTGTAAGTCCCAAGCAGAGACGGCCCCGGTGCTGCCGGGGCCGTCTCTGGGCCGTCTGAGGCCAACCGATGTCAACCGACAACGACAGACAAGGACGGTCAGATCCCAGGTCAGAGACCTCTCAGGCCCCAGTGACCGAGGCCAGGTACGCGGACGTCTTCTCCGGGTCGTAGAAGAAGTTCTCGAAGTCGGCCGGGTCGTTGAACCCGTTGGCGAATCGATCCGCCACGGGCTGCAGCTGCCCGGCCGCGCCGATCAGGTTCAGGACGTGCTCCGGCGGCGGCGCCAGCATCGCGTTCGTCCACTTGGTGACGTGCTGGGCGGTGGCCCAGTACCGGTCGAACGTCTGCCGCATCCACTCCTCGTCGAACGGCTTGTCACCGTGCTCCAGGATCGACGCGAGGTAGGCGGCGGCGCACTTGGACGCCGAGTTGGAGCCCTGGCCGGTGATCGGGTCGTTGGCGACGACCACGTCGGCCACGCCCAGCACCAGACCGCCCGAGGGCAGCCGGCCGACGGGGTTGCGCACGGTCGGGGCGTAGCGGCCGGACAAGGTGCCGCCCGCGTCCGTGAGTTCGACCTTCGTGGCCCGCGCGTACTCCCAGGGCGTGAACTTCTCCATGAGTTCCAGGGTCAGGGAGAGGTGCTCCGCCGGGTCCTTGACGCCCCGGAAGACGTCGAGCGGGCCGCCGGGTATGCCCTCCCAGAACAGGATGTCGGCGCGGCCGGACGTGGTGAACGTCGGCATGACGAACAGCTCGCCGACGCCGGGGACCAGGTTGCAGCGGACCGCGTCGAAGTCCGGGTGCTCCGGGCGCGGGCCGAGCCCGTGCACGTACGCCACCGCCAGCGCCCGCTGCGGCTCGCTGTACGGGGAGCGCTCCGGGTCGCGGGCGAACATCGAGACCAGCTCGCCCTTGCCGGCCGCGACCAGGACGAGGTCGTAGGTGCGGGAGAAGTAGTCCAGGTCGCCGACCGCCGCGCCGTGGATGACCAGCTGGCCGCCGCGCTGGGCGAACGTCTCCATCCAGCCGGCCATCTTCACCCGCTGGTCCACCGACTGCGCGTACCCGTCGAGCCTGCCCACCCAGTCGATCGCCCGCTGGGTCGGGCCCGGGTCGTGGGAGCCGGGCGCGGCGACCGAGACGCCGAGTCCTTCGATCTTCGGGGCCTGGGACTCCCAGAAGTTCAGCTGGAGGTCGCGCTCGTACTGGAGGGCCGTGTCGAACATGCACTGCGTCGACATGACCCGGCCGGAGCGGATCTCGTCCGCTGTCCGGTTCGACATCAGGGTGACCTCGTAGCCGTGCGACTGCAGGCCGAGGGCGAGCTGAAGGCCGGACTGGCCGGCCCCGACGACGAGTATCTTCCGCATGCGGGTGGTGCCTCCTACGGGATGAGGACGAGGGGTGAGGACTACTCCGGGGTTTCGTCCAGCGCGTGGCCCACCAGGGCCAGGAGGACCTCGATCGCCGAGATCCGCCGCCGCGCATCCATGATCATGACAGGAATGTGCGCCGGTATCGTCAGCGCCTCCCGCACGTCCTCCGGTTCGAACCGCTCGCTGCCGTCGAAGTGGTTGACCGCGACGACGTACGGCAGTCCGCAGCTCTCGAAGTAGTCCAGGGCCGGGAAGCAGTCCTTGAGCCGGCGGGTGTCGGCCATGACGACGGCGCCGATCGCGCCGCGCACCAGGTCGTCCCACATGAACCAGAACCGCTGCTGGCCCGGCGTGCCGAACAGGTAGAGCACCAGGTCGTCGTCGAGCGTGATGCGGCCGAAGTCCATGGCCACGGTGGTGGTGAGCTTGCCCGGCGTGGCGGACAGGTCGTCGGTGCCCTCGCTGGCCTCGGTCATCAGCGCCTCGGTCTGCAGGGGCGTGATCTCCGAGACGGAGGTGACGAGCGTGGTCTTGCCGACGCCGAAGCCGCCCGCCACCACGATCTTCGTCGCGATGGGGGCGCGCGTCCGGTCCGTCTGCCAGGACTTCAGGTCCTCGTCCGGTTCGGTGAACCCGGCGACGAGGGGGGTGCCCCCGAAGGAGGCGGTGGCGTCAGAGACGGCGGAGTCCACTCAGCACCCTTTCCAGCAGAGCGCGGTCCGGGCGGCCGGTGCCGTGACCCGTTCCGGTGCCGTACACACGGATCTTTCCCTGGTCCGCGAGATCGCTCAGGAGCACGCGGACCACGCCGAGCGGCATCTTCAGCAGCGCGGCGATCTCGGCCACCGTGCGCATACGGCGGCACAGTTCGACGATGGCCCGCATCTCCGGCATGACCCGGGTGGTGAGCGAGCCGTTCGTCAGTTCCTTGCGCTCCTCCGGGGCCTCCAGCGCCGCCACGAACGTCTCCACGAGGAGGACGTGGCCGAAGCGGGTACGGCCGCCGGTGAGCGAGTAGGGGCGGACGCGGGCGGGTTTGCGGTCGCCGCCGCGCACCGGAAGCTGCGTCCTGCCCGGTTTCTTCGGGGTGCCGGTCATCGGTCGCCCCCGGTCGACTCGGCTTCCAGGTTCTTGCGCAGTTCGCTGCGCAGCTCCGGAGTCAGGACGTGGCCGGCGCGGCCGACGAAGAGCGCCATGTGGTACGCCACGACGCTCATGTCGCACTCGGCGGAGCCGTGCACGCCGAGCAGCGAGCCGTCGCTGATCGACATCACGAACAGGCTGCCCTCCTCCATCGCGACCATCGTGTGCTTGACCCCGCCGAACTCCATCAGCTTGGCGGCGCCGACGGTGAGGCTGCCGATGCCGGAGACGATGGTGGCGAGGTCGGCGGCGGAGCCCCGGGGGCCGGTCCGCTTGGTGTCGCGGGACTGGCGGGCGTCCTCCGTGTGACCCGGGTCGGACGACAGCAGGAGCAGCCCGTCGGAGGAGACCACGGCGACGGACTGGATGCCGGGTACTTCCTCGACCAGGTTGGTCAGCAGCCAGTGCAGGTTGCGGGCTTCACTGCTCAGTCCGTAGGTAGTGGGCGCGGTCAACTGCTTGCCTCCTCGGCTGTGCCCCCCGTGGCTTCTTCGGCGTGTGCGTGGCTGGCCGGCCGCCGGTTGTTGGCCGTCTGCTCGGCGATCTCCGCCTCTACGTCGCGGTAGCCGGCCTGGGCGCCGGTGCGGAAACCGCCGAGCCTGCGGCGCAGGGCTTCGGCGTCGACGCTGGAGCTGCGCTGGCGGGGCGGGGTGGTGGGGGCGGTGATCTTCGGTGTGCGCTTGGGGAGCCCCTTGCTGGTGAGCCGCTCCTCCTCCTCGGCTTCGGAGTCCGCGTGCCCGTCCGCACCGTCCGTGCGGGTCTCGTCGCCGGGTGCGGGGGGCTCCTGTGGGGTGTGCTCGCCGTCGGCGGCCGCCGGCGCGCTGGGGAGCAGCAGCTCCATCGTCGTCTCGGCGTACGTCTCCGCCGGGGCCTTCGGGCGGGTCTCCGTGTCCTGGGCGGGCTGGGCCGCCTGCTCGTGCGCCTCGGCCGGCGCCTCCTCGGGTGCCTCCCGCGGCGTCGTGACCGGTGCCTCGGCGGCGGCGTCCCGTACGGCCTGCTCCGCCAGGGTGACCAGGGGGTCCTGGTGCTTGGCGCGGGCGGGCAGGACGTTGGAGTTGGCCTCGGCGTCGGCGCCGGGGAGGGAGAAGGCGCCCGTGCCGCCGGGGGCGGCGCTCTGCGGCGGGAGCGCCGTGGGCGCGGCCTCGACCAGCAGGGAGGCCGGGAGGACCACCACCGCCGCGATGCCGCCCTGCTTCTGCTCGCGCAGCTGGACGCGGACGCCGTGCCGGTGGGCGAGGCGCGCGACGACGTACAGGCCGAGGCCGAGGCCCTCCTCGCCCTCCTGGTCGTAGAGGGACTCGGGGTCGAAGTCGCCGAGGCGGCCGTTGAGGGTGTCCAGGCGGTCGGCGGTCATGCCGATGCCCTCGTCCTGGACCGACAGCATGACCTCGCCCGACTCCAGCAGCCAGCCGGAGACCTCGACGGGCAGGTCCGGCGGGGAGAACGAGGTGGCGTTCTCCATGAGTTCGGCCAGCAGGTGGGAGAGGTCGTCGGCGGCGAAGCCCGCGACGTGGGCGTGCGGCGGGAGGGCCGCGATGCGGACGCGCTCATAGCGCTCGATCTCGCTGACCGCCGCCCGGACCACGTCGACCAGCGGCACCGGGCCCGGATGCTGCTGGACGTGCTCGGTGCCGGCGAGGACCAGGAGGTTCTCGCTGTGCCGGCGCATGACCGTGGCGAAGTGGTCCAGCTTGAACAGGGTGGCGAGGCGGTCGGGGTCCTGCTCGCGGTCCTCCAGGCCCTCGATGACGGCCAGCTGGCGCTCGACCAGGCCCAGGGTACGCAGGGCCAGGTTGACGAAGGTGGAGCCGATGCTGGTGCGCAGCCGCTCCAGCTGGGCGGTGGACTCGGCCAGCTCGGCGCGCAGTTCCTCGCGGGCGTCGGCCATCTTCTGGCGCTGGCCGACCAGGTGCTTGCGGTCGGTCTCCAGGGTGGCGACCCGCTCGTGCAGCGTCACGGCGTGCGCGTGCAGGGCGTTGACCGAGCGCACCACCTGGGCGAACTCGTCGTTGCGGCCGGTGAAGGCGATCGGCTCCTGGGCCGCCGGGTCCTCGGCCGCGGCGAGGCGGGCGGAGCCGCGGCGCAGGACCGACAGCGGGCGGGTCAGGGTGCGGGCCATGGCGGTGGCGATGCCGACCGCGACCAGCATCAGCGCGCCGAGGACCGCGACGCGGATCTCCAGGGCGGTGACGTCGTCGTCGCGGAGCTTGGCCAGGTCCTTGGTGCGGTGGTCGTAGAGCGCGGACTCGGCGCCGCGCATCAGGTCGACACGGGCGGACAGGGCCGCGTCCAGCTTCTTGGTGCTGGTCGTCAGCTCGCTGTCGGCGAGGGTGGGCTGGCCGGTGAGCGAGGCGAGGTACTTGTCGGCGGAGTTGACCTCGGGGCCGGTGACCGTGGAGTCGTAGGAGTCCACGGCCGCCTTCGGCGCGGTCTCGCGGAAGCCTGCGAGGGCCGCGTCGGCGCGCAGCCGGGCCTGCTGGGCGGCGGCGGTGAGCGCGTCGCGCTGTTTGCGGTCCGCTTCGGTGCTGGTCGCGGTGGTGGTGGGCAGGCCGGTGGCGGGGTCGATCACCGTCTGGGTGCTGGACGGGATGTTCAGCGCGGCCAGCAGCAGGCCGCGGGCGGCGGCGGACTGCTGGACGGCGGAGTCCAGTTCGGCGAGGGCGTGGGCGCCGGAGCCGGCCCGCGGGGGCGTCTGCTCGGCCAGCTGCTCGGCGAGCCGGTGCAGCGCGGTGATCGTCGCCGAGTACGCCTGGTGGGTCTGGAGGGCGCCGGTCTTGCCGGTGAGGGCGCCGCGGCGGAGCGCGTCGATGCCGTCGAGGGCGGTGCGCAGGCTCGCCGGGGTGCCGGTGTCGGCGCGCAGCTCCTCGACCTGCCGGTCCACGCGGGCACTGCGGTCCTCGGAGGGCGCCTTGTCCTTGGGGCGGCCGGCCGCGACGTAGGAGGTGACCTCGTCGCGTTCGTCGGCGAGGGAGTGGGCGAGGGTGAGCGCGTCCTGGGTGCGGGCGGCCAGCGTCACCAGGTCCTGGGAGTCGCTGACGTCCTGGGAGGCCGTGAGCAGCGCGGGCGCGCCGGCTCCCGCGACGGCCGCCGCCACCACGGCGACGGCGACGATCAGCCGGGTGCGCACATGGGTGGGGCGACCGGAGCCCACGGGGGTCTGGGGGACGGTCCCCTCGGGGGCCGTCTGCCTGCCTGTGCGCCGAGGCCGCTTCTTCTGCACCGGTGCTCGCATTCCTGAACTCGTCTACCCAGGGGCCCGGATGGCGCCCCGTCAGCTCGGTGCCAAGTGGTGCGTACACCCGGTTCGTACGGTTCCCGACCCTCCCAGCGCCGGTGGGCAGTGGTCGCGCATCACCTGACCCGCCACCCGAAGGAGTGAACATCGGAGGGGAGTTGGCGGGCAAGTTCCCGTGGCGCGTGCCACGCTCTTGCGCGGTGGGCCGGTTGGACGCGCGCGGCAGGCTTTGGCAGTATTCGCCGCCACGCCTTCCCGGAGTGGATCATTCTTACCCAAACCAGGCGTCTGACCTGCGGGGTCGTGGGAATTCACCGTCCTGTGCCAGCCTTTGGCGCACTGTGTGAAGGGCTCGTGCAGACTGGCTGGATGCGTACTGATCTGGTCTCGGAACCCGGCGACGCGTCCCGCCCCAACGAGGACTTCGCCGGTGTCGGACTACCCGCCTCCGGACAGGGAGGTTGCGTGGTCGTCCTGGACGGAGTGACTCCGCCCAGCGGCGGGACGGGCTGTCTGCATTCCGTCCCCTGGTTCACGGCGCTGCTGGGCGGTGCGCTGATCGAACTGACCGTTTCCTGCCGAGATCTGACGTTGTCGGAGATTCTCGCGCGGGCGATCCGTCGCGTCGCGGACGCCCATGCGGACACCTGTGAGCTTTCTCACCCGCGAACCCCCCAGGCAACCGTCGCCCTGGCCCGCTGGTCCGCCACGGCGGTCGAGTACCTGGTGCTGTCCGATTCCGCGCTGCTGGTGCGGGGACCCGACGGCACGGTCACCCCGCTGCTGGACGACCGTCTCGCCCGGCTGCCCCGCTCCGCGCTCGCCACGGACGCGCTGGTCGACGCCGGCCTGCGCAACAAGGAGGGCGGCTTCTTCACCGCCGCCGCCGACCCCGCGGTGGCCGCCCGGGCGGTCACCGGCACCCTGCCCCGGCGGGACGTCCGCGCACTGGCGGCGCTGACGGACGGCGCGACCCGCTGGACGGAGACGTTCCGCGAGGGCGACTGGACGGCCCTGTTCGACCTGCTCGCCAAGGAGGGCGCCCGGTCGCTGGTGGAACGGGTACGGGAACTGGAAACGGCGGACCGCGAGGACCGGGCGTACCTGGGCCGCGCCAAGACACACGACGACGCGACGGCGGTGTACGTGGAACTGTGACGGAGGAACGCGGGGCGGGCGCCGGGGCTGCGGGCGGGTGCCGCGGGGCGCGGGCGGGCGCCGGGGCTGCGGGCAGGAGCCCGGGCTGCGGGCAGGCGTCGGGGGCGCGGGTGAGACGCCGAGGCGGGGCGGGGTGCGGAGGCCGGGGCGGGGTGCGGGGACCCGGCGGGATGCGGAGGCCGGGGCGGGGTGCGGGGACCCGGCGGGATGCGGAGGCCGGGGCGGGATGCGGGGGCCCGGCGGGGTGCGGGGGCCCGGCGGGGTGCGGGGGCCGGGGCGGGACCATGCCGGCCACACGCCCCAGCCAAGCCACCTCGCCACACCGGCCACACGCCCCAGCCGGCCCCTTCACCACCCCACCCCACCCCACCCCGCCCGGACCCCACCCCGCATGCCCGAGCCCGTTCCCTCGGCGGAGCCGGTTGGTGTCGTTACTTCGCCATCACGCCGTTCAGCTCGTGCAGCAGTCGGGCCAGTTCGGCGACCTCGTGGCGGTCCCAGTGGGCGAGTTGGCGGACGTAGCGGGCGCGGCGGGCCTCGCGGACCGTGCCGACGCGGCGGCGGCCCTCGTCGGTGAGGGTGACGAGCCAGGCGCGGCCGTCGGCCGGGTCGGGCTCGCGCGCGATCAGGCCGAGGTCCTCCAGGGCGCGCAGCTGGCGGGACATGGTGGCCTTGCCGACCCCGATGTAGCCGGCGAGTTCCGTGGCCCGCTGGCCGCCCAGCTCGTCCAGCCGGATGAGCAGGCCGTACGCGGAGGACTCCAGGTCGGGGTGGACCTCCCGGGCCATCTCGCCCTGGTTGGCCCGGGCGCGCCGGAGCAGCACGGTCAACTCGCGCTCCAGCGCCAGGAATTCCTGGTCTGCACCACTGGGCGTCATCTGCCCGACGGCGCCGTGCGCGCCGCCGCTTTCGTCCTCGTGCACGTCAGCACCCCTGCTCGGTTTCGCGGTCCTGAAAGTTTCCGTCAAAAGTCGTCATTGCCGCAGCTCTCCCAGTATTTCGCAGGCGTAGACCAACGGCGTCGTCCGGACCCTCTTCCCACACCCTCATCTACGTGCGTAGCTTCTTAGCACGTCGTTAATGGCATGCTCACGCCAGTGGGCCGACGATCGGTGTCGCAGTCCCCACGTCACTCCCCCGCGCCACCCCCCGCGTCACTCCCCCACTCCACTCCCCGGAGGCACGTCATGCCCGTGCTCAGACCCGGCTCCACCCGCTCCGTCCCCGCCCGCTCCGTCTCCCCCCTCGCCGTCCTCCTCACGGCCCTGCTCGCGGCGCTCTCCCTCACGCTTCCGCTCACCTCCGCCCAGGCCGCGAGCACGCCCAGCCGTGGCTCCGCCCACATGGGCATGGGCGTCCTCGCCCACGACGGCCAGGACGGCACGCCCAGCACCGGTGACGCCACCCAGACCGAGGGCGTCGACGTCTCCGGCTACCAGGGCAACGTCGCCTGGCCGACCCTGTGGAACAGCGGGGTCCGGTGGGCGTACACGAAGGCGACGGAAGGCACGTACTACACGAACCCGTACTTCGCCCAGCAGTACAACGGCTCCTACGACGTCGGCATGATCCGCGGCTCGTACCACTTCGCCACCCCGGACACCACCAGCGGCGCCACCCAGGCCAACTACTTCGTGGACCACGGCGGCGGCTGGTCCCGGGACGGCAAGACGCTGCCCGGCGCGCTCGACATCGAGTGGAACCCGTACGGCGCGGCCTGCTACGGCAAGACCGCGAGCCAGATGGTGAGCTGGATCGCCGACTTCATCAACACGTACAAGGCGCGCACCAGCCGCTACCCGGTCATCTACACCGCCACCAGCTGGTGGACCCAGTGCACCGGCAACTACGGCGGCTTCGCCGTGAACAACCCGCTGTGGATCGCCCGCTACGCCTCCGACCCGGGGACGCTGCCGGCCGGGTGGTCGTACTACACGATGTGGCAGTACACCTCCTCCGGCCCGACGGTCGGCGACCACGACAAGTTCAACGGCGCCCTGGACCGGGTGCAGGCCCTGGCCCTCGGCTGACGGCCGGCGGCCGACGGCTCCGCGGTGGCCCCTGCCGGACGGCGGGGGCCGCCGTGTGCGCCGCGTCCGCGTTGGTGCTCCGCGCCGCCCGGGATCAAGCTGGACAGGAGAGCCTGCCGAGCTAGGGCGAGATGAGCGGCGATGGAGCGACAGTCGACGTACACGGCCACGGCCACCATCGATGAGCGGGGCATCGTCACCGGCTGGAGCGAGGGCGCGCGACGGCTGCTCGGCTACGACTCCCCCGCCGTGCTCGGCCGGCCCGCCACCGCGCTGCTCGCCGCCGACGGCACGGCGGTCCGGCGGGCACTGGCCGGCCGGACCCGCTGGAACGGCACCGTCCCCCTGCGCCACCGGGACGGCGGGCTCCTGGAACTGGGCGTGCTCGCCCACCGCCGGACCTCGCGCACCGGCGCCGCCGACTGGCTCGTGGTGAGCGCGGTGACGGCCCGGACGCAGCCGCCGCGCGGAGAACCGCTGGAGGAGTGGACGTTCCTCCAGTCCCCCTTTCCGCTGGCCGTCTTCGACGCCGGCCTGCGCCTGGTGCGCGCCAACCGCCGGATGGAGCACGCCCTCGCGCTGCCCGAGGCGGCGATGCGCGGGCTGCGCCTCACCCACATCGTGCCGGGGCCGGTGAGCGAGGAGGCCGACCGGTCGATGCGGCGGGTGCTGGAGGGCGGCAGGGCGCAGGAGACGCGCGGCCGGCTCGGCCCGGAGCTCGGCCGGGCCATGGTCCTCACCCCGCTGAAGGACGCCGGCGGCCGGGTACGGGCGGTCTGCCTGTCCGTGCCGGAGCCGGCCCGGGAAAGCGCGGGCGGGTCCGGCGCGCCCGTCGGCACGGCGGCGGACCGGGCCCGCGCGGCGGGGGAGCTCGGCGAGGTCACGGTCCCCCGGCTGGCCGACGTCATGGCGGTGGACCTGCTGGACTCCCCGTGGAGCACCGCCGAGGCCGCCGGCCGGCCGCCGGAGCGGGTGGTCCTGCGCCGCGCCGCCCTGCGCGCGGTCCCGGACGGCGGCGGGCCCGGCAGCGGCGTCCGGACCGGCGCCGGTGCCGGTGAGGTGGTCGTCTGTCCGGCGGACTCGCCGCCCGCCCGGTGTCTGACGGCGGCCCGCCCGATGCTGTACGACATGGCGGACCCGGCCGTGGCCGAGTGGGCGGCGCTGGACCCGGGCGCCTCGTGGCTGCGCACGTCCGGGACGCGCTCCCTGCTGGCGGTCCCGCTGCTCGCCCAGGGCGGCACGCTCGGCGTGGCCCTGTTCGGCCGGCACGGCGGGCGGGGCCCCTTCGGACCGGAGGACCTGCGGCTCGCGGAGGAGTTCACCGCCAAGGCGGCCGCCGGCATGGAGCAGGCCCGCGGCGGCTCCCGGCCCGGCGCCACCGCCGAGGCCCCGTGCCCCGGGCTGTTCCCGCACACGGTGCCCGAGCAGGCGGCCCTGGAGATCGCCACCCGCTATCTGCCGGCCGCGACCCGGGCCGGCGTGGGCGGCGACTGGTTCGACGTGATCCCGCTGTCCGGGGCGCGGGTGGCGCTCGTCATGGGTGACGTGGTGGGCCACGGCATCCGGGCCTCCGCCACCATGGGCCGGCTGCGCACGGCGGTACGCACCCTGGCCGACGTCGATCTGCCCGCCGACGAACTGCTCACCCACCTGGACGACCTGGTGCTGCGGCTGGCCGCCGAGGAGGGCAGCGCGGACCCGGGCGCCGACACCGCCGGCGGCATCGGCACCACGTGTCTGTACGCCGTCTACGACCCCGTCTCGCGCCGCTGCTCCGTGGCCCGCGCCGGGCACCCGCCGCCCGCCGTGGTGACCCCGGACGGCGCCGTCCGCTTCCTCGACGTGCCCGCGGGGCCGCCGCTCGGGCTCGGTGGGCTGCCCTTCGAGGCGCTGGAGACGGAACTGCCCGAGGGCAGCCTGCTCGCGCTGTACACCGACGGACTGCTTCAGGCCCGCGACCACGACATCGACGAGGCCCTGGACAGGATGTCCGTCGCGCTGGGCCGTCCCGCGCCGTCGCCGGAGTCGGTGTGCGACCGGGTCCTCACCGACCTGCTCGGCCACCGCCCCGACGACGACATCGCCCTGCTGGTGGCCCGTACCCGGGCGCTGCACGAGGACCTGGTCGCCTCCTGGGAGCTGTCCGCCGAGCCCGCCGTCGTCTCCCTGGCCCGCCGGTACGCCACCGACCAGCTGTCCGCGTGGGGCCTGGACGAGGCCGCGTTCACCACGGAGCTGATGGTCAGCGAGCTGGTCACCAACGCCATCCGCTACGGCTGCCCGCCGATCCGGCTCCGGCTGATCCGTCAGGGCAGGACCCTGATCAGCGAGGTCTACGACGCCAGCGACACCACCCCGCACATGCGCCGGGCCCGGATCTTCGACGAGGGCGGCCGGGGCCTGCTGATGGTCGCCCAGCTCGCCGAGCGCTGGGGCACCCGGCACGACCGGATCGGCAAGACGGTCTGGGCGGAGCAGTCGCTGAGCGCGCCCTGACCCGGGCGCGCACAGGGCGAAGGCCCGGGCCTCCCTCACGGGACCCGGGCCTTCCCTCATCCGGCGGCGTCCGTCACGCCGCCACCGGAACCTCCGGCGCCGCGTCGCTCGTGGCGGGCGCGAGCGCCAGTTCCAGCACCTGGCGGACGTCGGTCACGGTGTGGACGTCGAGCTTGTCCAGCACCTCGGCCGGGACGTCGTCCAGGTCGGGCTCGTTGCGCTTGGGGATGATGACGGTGGTCACCCCGGCGCGCTGGGCGGCGAGCAGCTTCTGCTTCACGCCGCCGATGGGCAGCACCCGGCCGGTCAGCGAGACCTCGCCGGTCATGGCGACGTCCGTGCGGACCAGGCGGCCGGAGAGCAGCGAGGCGAGGGCCGTCGTCATCGTGATGCCCGCGCTCGGGCCGTCCTTCGGCACCGCGCCCGCCGGGAAGTGGATGTGCACGCCCCGGTCCCTCAGGTCGGCCACCGGCAGCTCCAGTTCGGCGCCGTGGCTGCGCAGGAAGCTCAGCGCGATCTGCGCCGACTCCTTCATCACGTCGCCCAGCTGGCCGGTCAGGGTCAGCCCCGCCCCGCCCGTCTCCGGGTCGGCCAGGGACGCCTCCACGAAGAGCACGTCGCCGCCGGCGCCGGTGACCGCGAGGCCGGTCGCCACACCGGGGACGGCCGTACGGCGCTCGGCCGGGTCCTGGGCGGACTCGGGAACGTGGTGCGGCCGGCCGATCAGCCCGCGCAGATCGCCGTCGGTGACGGTGAACGGCAGCTCGCGCTCGCCCAGTTCGTGCTGGGCCGCGATCTTCCGCAGCAGCCGTGCGATGGAGCGCTCCAGGGTCCGCACGCCCGCCTCGCGCGTGTACTCGCCGGCGAGCTTGCGCAGCGCGCTCTCGTCCAGCGTGACCTCGGCCTTGTCCAGGCCGGCCCGCTCCAGCTGGCGCGGGAGCAGGTGGTCCCGGGCGATGACGACCTTCTCGTCCTCGGTGTAGCCGTCCAGGCGGACGATCTCCATCCGGTCGGCGAGCGCCTCCGGGATGGCCTCCAGGACGTTGGCGGTGGCGAGGAAGACCACGTCGGACAGGTCCAGCTCCACCTCCAGGTAGTGGTCCCGGAAGGTGTGGTTCTGCGCCGGGTCGAGCACTTCGAGGAGGGCGGCGGCCGGGTCGCCCCGGAAGTCGGAGCCCACCTTGTCGATCTCGTCCAGCAGGACCACCGGGTTCATGGACCCGGCTTCCTTGATCGCGCGTACGATCCGGCCGGGCAGCGCGCCGACGTACGTGCGGCGGTGACCGCGGATCTCGGCCTCGTCCCGGACGCCGCCGAGGGCGACGCGGACGAACTTGCGGCCCATGGCGTGCGCGACGGACTCGCCCAGCGAGGTCTTGCCGACACCAGGCGGGCCGACGAGCGCGAGCACGGCACCGCCGCGCCGGCCGCCGATGACGCCCAGGCCCCGTTCGCCGCGCCGCTTGCGCACGGCCAGGTACTCGGTGATGCGTTCCTTCACGTCCTCCAGGCCCGCGTGCTCGGCGTCCAGCACGGCCTTGGCGCCCTGGATGTCGTACGCGGAAGCGCTGTCATCGGTTCGCTCGTTCCACGGCATCTCCAGGACGGTGTCCAGCCAGGTGCGGATCCAGGAGCCCTCGGGCGACTGGTCGGAGGCGCGCTCCAGCTTGTCGACCTCCTTGAGGGCCGCCTCGCGGACCTTCTCCGGCAGGTCGGCGGCCTCGACGCGGGCGCGGTAGTCGTCGGACTCCTCGCCGTCCTTCTCGCCGTTGAGCTCGCGCAGTTCCTTGCGGACGGCCTCCAGCTGACGGCGCAGCAGGAACTCGCGCTGCTGCTTGTCGACGCCCTCCTGGACGTCCTTGGCGATGGTCTCGGCCACGTCCTGCTCCGCGAGGTGGTCGCGCAGCTGCTGCGTGGCGAGCTTGAGCCGGGCTACCGGGTCGGCGGTCTCCAGCAGTTCGACCTTCTGCTCGGTCGTCAGGAACGGCGAGTAGCCGGAGTTGTCGGCCAGCGCCGGCACGTCGTCGATGGCCTGGACGCGGTCCACGACCTGCCAGGCGCCGCGCTTCTTCAGCCAGGTGGTGGCGAGCGCCTTGTACTCCTTGACCAGTTCCGCGACCTGGCCCGGCAGCGGCTCGGGAACGGTCTCCTCGACACGGGCGCCCTCGACCCAGAGCGCGGCGCCCGGGCCGGTGGTGCCGGCGCCGATGCGGACGCGGCTGCGGCCGCGGATCAGGGCCCCGGGGTCACCGTCGGCGAGCCGGCCGACCTGTTCCACCGTGCCGAGGACGCCGGTCTTGGCGTACGTGCCGTCGATGCGCGGCACCAGCAGCACCTTGGGCTTTCCGGGTTCGGAGCGGGCGGCGGCCTGGGCGGCCTCCACCGCGGCCCGCACCTCGGCGTCGCTCAGGTCCAGCGGAACCACCATGCCGGGCAGCACGACCTCGTCGTCGAGCGGCAGCACGGGCAGGTTCAGCGTGAACGCCGGTGACTCAGCAGCCATGATCTCCCCTTCGGCAGTCAACTTGAGCTATGCCGACTCAATGTTCTGGCGGGGCCTATTGTTCCCGGGGTTCTGTTCGCTCTGAGCGATCACCCCGGCCGACGGTGCTGAGCTGCGGAAACGCGTGCGGCCGCGGGCCGTTGGGGTGAGCGCGGCCCGGTCAGGCCGGGCGGTGCCACCGTCGGACCAGCGGCCAGGTCGCCACGCCGATCGTCAGGGCGATGACATGGCCCCAGTTCGTCAGCGGGTCCGCGTACGCCAGCAGGTCGCTCAGCAGCCCGCCGGCCGCCAGGCTCAGCAACGGCCAGCGCAGCCAGGGCCGCAGCAGGCCCGTCAGGGCGCCGGTGCTCGTGGCCACGCCGAAGCTGATGCCGTAGTCGAGGCGGTGCAGCGAGGTGTCGGGCAGGTGGCCCAGCAGGACGGCGAGGCCCACCGGGACCTCGGTGGCGAGGGTGGCCAGGACATGGCCGGCCAGGAAGACGCAGGCGGCCCGCGCTCCCCCTATCCGCCGCTCCAGCGCCGTGAGCACCAGCACGAACGCGACCGTGTACGGCGTGAGGACGCCGCCCGCGACCCACAGCGCGCTGGCGACCAGCACGAGCACGGGGGTGCGCACCAGGTGGGCCACGTCGGTGCTGGAGCCCTGGTGGAGCGAGTCCACGAGGCCGGGGTCGGCGTGGGCCGCGATCAGCGAGGTGACGGCAAGGAGGACCGCGTAGCCGAGGGTGAACGGGGTGCCGGCGGGGGTCGGCAGCAGGTGCCAGGGGCGGGGCGGCCGGTGGGACCGCGGGGCGGGCGGCGCGGGGGCGGAGGCCGCGGTGGCGGCGCGCTGGCGGGGCATGCCGTCCAGCAGGCCCGCGAGGACCGGGGCCGGGACGGCGGCCGTGCCGTCCGGAAGGGTCGTGCCCGGCGCGGGCGGGTACGCGTCCGGCGTGGGACCCGTCGTGCTCCGTTCCACGGTGAGTCGCTCCTTCCGTCGCGCCCCACCCTTCGTGCTCGGCCCGGCGCTGTCCATGACCGACGCCACACCGCGGCGGATTCACGGCGACCTCTCACCCGCCAGGCGGTTGCGCCCCCGGCCCGGACCACCACCCGTCCGTGGGTGTCCTGCGCAATTCCCGTGAACACCGCGCCCCGTTCCAGCAGGATGGGGGCATGACTGCCGTGTACGACACTCCCGTGGTCCTGGACCGGCGCGACGGCCCGTACGGCGAGGTGGTGCTGCGCAGACACGGTGCGCTGCTGCAGATCATCGCCAACGGCTGCTTCCTGATGGACACCTCGGACGGCCGCTCGGAGCGGCTGCTGGTCGACGCGGCCCGTGCCGCGCTGGACGGGCGGCCGGCGCCCGAGGTGCTGATCGGCGGGCTGGGCGTGGGGTTCTCGCTCGCCCACGCCGCCGCCGACCCGCGGTGGGGGCGGATCACCGTGGTGGAGCGGGAACCGGCCGTCATCGGCTGGCACCGGGACGGACCGCTGGCCGAGGTGTCCGCCGGCGCGCTCGCCGATCCGCGCACCGCGATCGTGGAAGCGGATCTCGTGCGGTACGTCAATGAGACGTCGGACACGTTCGACGCGCTGTGCCTCGACATCGACAACGGGCCCGGATGGACCGTCACCGAGGACAACGACAGCCTCTACTCACCGGCCGGACTCGCCGCCTGCGCACGGGTGTTGAGGCCCGGCGGGGTGCTCGCGGTGTGGTCGGCCGAACCCTCCCCGGAATTTGAAGGAAGCTTGCGGAATGCCGGGTTCCAGCAGGTGCGTACCGAAGAGGTGCCGGTTGCCCGGGGCGTTCCGGACGCCGTCCACCTCGCCGTCCGACCTGGATAGCGACAGCACGGCCGGTCACCGTAATGTGCTGCCCTGACGCCGATCATTCAAGCGTCAAACGCAGACATGGGATCACCCCACTGATTCCGGAAAGCAACAACAGGGGCGGGCGATGGAGCAGACACACACCTCCCAGAGCGGCGCGGCGACGACCACTCCGGGCGCACAGCGCCGGGTGCTGGTCGTCGAGGACGACCCCACGATCGTCGACGCCATCGCGGCCCGGCTGCGCGCCGAGGGATTTCTCGTGCAAACCGCGGCCGACGGTCCGGCCGCGGTCGACACCGCCGAGGCATGGCAGCCCGATCTGCTGATCCTCGACATCATGCTGCCGGGCTTCGACGGCCTGGAAGTGTGCCGGCGGGTGCAGGCGCAGCGGCCGGTGCCGGTGCTGATGCTGACCGCGCGGGACGACGAGACGGACATGCTGGTCGGGCTCGGCGTGGGCGCCGACGACTACATGACCAAGCCGTTCTCGATGCGGGAGCTGGCCGCACGCGTGCACGTGCTGCTGCGCCGGGTGGAGCGGGCCGCGCTGGCCGCCACCACCCCGCGCTCCGGCATCCTGCGGCTCGGCGAGCTGGAGATCGACCACGCGCAGCGCCGGGTGCGGGTGAAGTCCGAGGACGTCCACCTGACGCCCACCGAGTTCGACCTGCTGGTGTGCCTGGCGAACACCCCGCGCGCGGTGCTCTCCCGGGAGCAGCTGCTGGCCGAGGTGTGGGACTGGGCGGACGCCTCCGGCACCCGTACGGTCGACAGCCACATCAAGGCGCTGCGGCGGAAGATCGGCGCGGAGCGCATCCGCACGGTGCACGGCGTGGGCTACGCGCTGGAGACGCCGACCCCATGAGCGACAGCGGGCGCCGGACCGCGCGGAGGAGCCCCGGGACCCTCGGCGAGGATCCCTGGGGCGGCGTGCGCCCGTTCTCGATCAAGACCAAACTGGGCGTGCTGGTCGTCATCTCGGTGCTGATCACCACGGGTCTGTCGATCGTCGCGGTGCACACCAAGACGGAGCTGCGCTTCATCACGGTCTTCTCGATGATCGCCACCCTGCTGATCACGCAGTTCGTGGCGCACTCGCTCACCATGCCGCTGGACGAGATGAACGCGGTGGCCCGCTCCATCTCCCAGGGCGACTACACCCGCCGGGTGCGCGAGAACCGCCGGGACGAGCTGGGCGACCTGGCCCAGACGATCAACGTCATGGCCGACGAGCTGGAGGCCCAGGACAACCAGCGCAAGGAGCTCGTCGCGAACGTCTCGCACGAGCTGCGCACCCCGATCGCCGGGCTGCGCGCGGTGCTGGAGAACATCGTCGACGGGGTCACGCAGGCCGACCCGGAGACCATGCGGACGGCCCTGAAGCAGACCGAGCGGCTCGGCCGGCTGGTGGAGACCCTGCTGGACCTGTCCCGGCTCGACAACGGCGTCGTACCGCTGAAGCTGCGGCGGTTCGAGGTGTGGCCGTACCTGTCCGGGGTGCTGAAGGAGGCCAACATGGTCGCCTCCGCGCGCGCGGGCATGGCCACCGGCTCCGGCAGCCACACGCGCACGGACGTCCACCTGCACCTCGACGTCTCCCCGCCGGAGCTGACCGCGCACGCGGACCCCGAGCGCATCCACCAGGTCGTCGCGAACCTGATCGACAACGCGGTCAAGCACAGCCCGCCGCACGGCCGGGTGACGGTACGGGCGCGGCGCGGGGCGCAGCCGGAGTCGCTGGAGCTGGAGGTCCTGGACGAGGGTCCCGGCATCCCCCGGTCGGAGTGGCACCGGGTGTTCGAGCGGTTCAACCGCGGCGCGGTGACCCGGCCGCACGGCCCGGGCAGCGACGGCGGTACGGGGCTGGGCCTGGCGATCGCCCGGTGGGCGGTGGATCTGCACGGCGGCCGGATCGGTGTGGCCGAATCCGAGCGGGGCTGCCGGATCATCGTCACTCTTCCGGGACTGACTTCCGTTCCAAGTTGACGTAAAGTCCGAGCGGAACCTCAAGATCCACCCCGGCCGCCGCCGGTCCGCGCGGCCGGACACGTGTGATCGGGGCAGGCCCGGGCACCCGTCGAACGAAGACGCGCAGGGTCCGTGCCCGCGCACGCTCTCCCCTGCGCAACCACGCTTGTTTCCCGCCATTTCAAGCCCTGAAACAAGATTCTTGATGTGACTTACGCGACGATGACCTTGCTCGACCTGACCTTCCCGGCCAGGGAGGCGTAGCCTTTATTCCCGCTGTCCATCACCTTGTGAAGCGGAAGAGGGCGGTTGCCGCCGTGTCGCCACAGTCCCCCAGTAACTCGAGCATCTCCACCGACGACCAAGCCGGGAAGAACCCCGCAGCAGCGTTCGGTGCGAACGAGTGGCTCGTCGACGAGATCTATCAGCAGTACCTCCAGGACCCGAATTCGGTAGACCGTGCCTGGTGGGACTTCTTCGCCGATTACAAGCCGGGTGCTCCTGCCACCCCGGCTCCGGCGGGTACTGCGGCCACGGGGGCCGCAGAGACCCCCACCACGGCCCCGCAGGCCCGGCCCGCGGCCCCGGCCCCCCAGGCCGCCGCCCCGGCCGCCCCCGCGGCTCCGAAGCCCGCCGCCGCTCCCGCTCAGGCCCCGGCTGCGGCCCCGGCCCCCGCGGCGAAGGCCCCCGCCCCGGCCAGGCCGGCGCAGCCCGCACAGGCGCCCGCCCAGCCGAAGGCGAAGCCCGCCGAGGCCCCCGAGGGCCCGGAGCTGATCACGCTGCGCGGCCCGGCCGCCGCCGTCGCCAAGAACATGAACGCCTCCCTGGAGCTGCCGACCGCCACCTCGGTCCGCGCCGTCCCGGTGAAGCTGCTGTTCGACAACCGCATCGTCATCAACAACCACCTCAAGCGCGCCCGGGGCGGGAAGATCTCCTTCACGCACCTGATCGGCTTCGCGATGGTGCAGGCCATCAAGGCCATGCCGTCGATGAACTGGTCGTTCGGCGAGAAGGACGGCAAGCCGACCCTCGTCAAGCCGCCGCACGTCAACCTCGGCCTGGCCATCGACCTGGTCAAGCCGAACGGTGACCGCCAGCTCGTCGTGGCCGCCATCAAGAAGGCCGAGACGCTGAACTTCTTCGAGTTCTGGCAGGCCTACGAGGACATCGTCCGCCGCGCCCGCGAGGGCAAGCTGACGATGGACGACTTCACCGGCGTCACGGTCTCCCTGACCAACCCCGGCGGCCTCGGCACCGTCCACTCCGTGCCGCGCCTCATGCCCGGCCAGTCCGTGATCATGGGCGTCGGCTCCATGGACTACCCGGCGGAGTTCCAGGGCACCAGCCAGGACACCCTGAACAAGCTCGGCATCTCGAAGGTCATGACGCTCACGTCGACCTACGACCACCGGGTCATCCAGGGCGCCGCCTCCGGCGAGTTCCTCCGCCAGGTCGCCAACCTGCTGCTCGGCGAGAACGGCTTCTACGACGACATCTTCGAGGCGCTGCGCATCCCCTACGAGCCGGTCCGCTGGCTCAAGGACATCGACGCCAGCCACGACGACGACGTCACCAAGGCCGCCCGCGTCTTCGAGCTGATCCACTCCTACCGGGTCCGCGGCCACGTCATGGCCGACACCGACCCGCTGGAGTACAAGCAGCGCAAGCACCCCGACCTGGACATCACCGAGCACGGGCTCACCCTGTGGGACCTGGAGCGCGACTTCGCGGTCGGCGGCTTCGCCGGCAAGTCGATGATGAAGCTGCGCGACATCCTCGGCGTGCTGCGCGACTCGTACTGCCGCACCACCGGCATCGAGTTCATGCACATCCAGGACCCCAAGCAGCGCAAGTGGATCCAGGACCGCGTCGAGCGCCCGCACGCCAAGATGGAGCGTGAGGAGCAGCTGCGGATCCTGCGCCGGCTGAACGCCGCCGAGGCCTTCGAGACGTTCCTGCAGACGAAGTACGTCGGCCAGAAGCGCTTCTCGCTGGAGGGCGGCGAGTCCGTCATCCCGCTGCTCGACGCGGTGATCGACTCCGCCGCCGAGTCCCGCCTGGACGAGGTCGTCATCGGCATGGCTCACCGCGGCCGCCTGAACGTCCTCGCCAACATCGTCGGCAAGTCCTACGCGCAGATCTTCCGCGAGTTCGAGGGCAACCTCGACCCCAAGTCGATGCACGGCTCCGGCGACGTCAAGTACCACCTGGGCGCCGAGGGCACCTTCACCGGCCTGGACGGCGAGCAGATCAAGGTCTCGCTGGCCGCCAACCCGTCCCACCTGGAGACGGTCGACCCGGTCATCGAGGGCATCGCCCGCGCCAAGCAGGACATCATCAACAAGGGCGGGACGGACTTCACCGTGCTGCCCGTCGCCCTGCACGGCGACGCGGCCTTCGCGGGCCAGGGCGTGGTGGCCGAGACCCTCAACATGTCGCAGCTGCGCGGTTACCGCACCGGCGGCACGGTCCACATCGTCATCAACAACCAGGTCGGCTTCACCGCGGCCCCCGAGTCCTCGCGTTCCTCCATGTACGCGACGGACGTGGCCCGCATGATCGAGGCCCCGATCTTCCACGTGAACGGCGACGACCCGGAGGCCGTGGTCCGCGTCGCGCGTCTGGCCTTCGAGTTCCGCCAGGCGTTCAACAAGGACGTGGTGATCGACCTCATCTGCTACCGCCGCCGCGGTCACAACGAGTCGGACAACCCGGCCTTCACCCAGCCGCTGATGTACGACCTGATCGACAAGAAGCGCTCGGTGCGCAAGCTGTACACCGAGTCCCTGATCGGTCGCGGCGACATCACCCTGGAAGAGGCCGAGCAGGCCCTCCAGGACTACCAGGGCCAGCTGGAGAAGGTCTTCACGGAGGTCCGCGAGGCCGTCACCACCCAGCAGGCCGCCGGCCCCGCCGCGGACCCGCAGGAGGACTTCCCGGTGGCGGTGAACACCGCGATCTCCTCGGAGGTCGTCAAGCGCATCGCCGAGTCCCAGGTCAACATCCCGGACTCCTTCCACGTCCACCCGCGTCTGCTGCCCCAGCTCCAGCGCCGGGCGGCGATGGTCGAGGACGGCACCATCGACTGGGGCATGGGCGAGACCCTCGCGGTCGGCTCCCTGCTGCTGGAGGGCACCCCGGTGCGGCTGTCCGGCCAGGACTCCCAGCGCGGCACCTTCGGCCAGCGCCACGCGGTCCTCATCGACCGCGAGACGGGCGAGGAGTACACCCCGCTCCAGTACCTCGCCGAGGACCAGGCGCGCTACAACGTCTACAACTCCCTGCTGTCCGAGTACGCGGTCATGGGCTTCGAGTACGGCTACTCGCTGGCCCGCCCCGACGCGCTCGTGATGTGGGAGGCGCAGTTCGGCGACTTCGTCAACGGCGCCCAGACGGTGGTCGACGAGTACATCTCGGCGGCGGAGCAGAAGTGGGGCCAGACGTCCGGCGTCACCCTGCTCCTGCCGCACGGCTACGAGGGCCAGGGCCCGGACCACTCCTCGGCCCGGGTCGAGCGGTTCCTCCAGCTCTGCGCGCAGAACAACATGACGGTCGCCATGCCGACCCTGCCGTCGAACTACTTCCACCTCCTGCGGTGGCAGGTGCACAACCCGCACCACAAGCCGCTGGTGGTCTTCACCCCGAAGTCGATGCTGCGCCTGAAGGCCGCCGCGTCGAAGACGGAGGAGTTCACGTCGGGCCAGTTCCGTCCGGTCATCGGGGACACGGCGGCGGACCCGGCCGCGGTCCGCAAGGTCGTGTTCGTGGCCGGCAAGCTGTACTACGACCTCGAGGCCGAGCGGCAGAAGCGGGGCGTGACGGACACCGCGATCATCCGCATCGAGCGGCTGTACCCGCTGCCGGGTGCGGAGATCCAGGCGGAGGTCAACAAGTACCCGAACGCCGAGAAGTACCTGTGGGCGCAGGAGGAGCCGGCGAACCAGGGTGCGTGGCCGTTCATCGCGCTCAACCTGATCGACCACCTGGACCTGGCGGTCGGCGCGGACGTGCCGCACGGTGAGCGCCTGCGGCGCATCTCGCGCCCGCACTCCTCGTCCCCGGCGGTCGGCTCCGCGAAGCGGCACCAGGCGGAGCAGGAGCAGCTGGTGCGGGAGGTCTTCGAGGCGTAGGCCTCCGGCGGTCTGCCAGGTACGAGGGCCCGGTGCCGAGTTTCCGCTCGGCGCCGGGCCCTTCGCCTGTTCGGTGGGGTGGCTGACCTCGTGCGCGGCTGCGGGCCGGCTGTGGTCACCCGCGCAGTTCCCCGCGCCCCTTCGGGGGCCTGATCTCAGCCCAGGTACGCCTCGAAGTCCCAGTAGGGTCTGGTCCGTTGGCGGGCCGAGATCGTGTGGGGGTGTTGGGCTCCCAGCGTGCGGGTGAGGGCGAACAGGGCGTCCTCCTCCAGCTTCCCCGCCTCCTCCTGCTCGTGTGCCGCCCTCAAATCCGCGGCGAGAGCGACCTGGCACGACAGGGTCAGCGGGTGCTCGTGACCCAGTGTGTGCCGGGACCGGCGCAGGGTGTCGCGGCTCAGTTCGACGGCGTCCTCGATGCGGCCGTTGAGGTTGCGCGCGCCGGCCGCGTTCAGGGCGCAGCCCAGCACCCAGGGGTGGTCGGCGCCGAGCGTGGCGCCGAGGCCGGCGAGGGCGGACTCGAACATGGACAGGGCCTCGCCCCGCTCGCCCGCCGCCTGCATCACCAGCCCGGTGTTGGACAGCATGCCGGTGGCCACGGGGTGCGCGGGGCCGAGCAGCGACCGGTAGCCGGCCTCCGCCTCGTCGATGAGGTCGCGGGCCTGGCTGAGGTCGCCGTGCTCGCGCAGGAAGTTGCCGTAGTTGGTGAGGAACGCCAGCGTGCGGTAGTGCCCGCGGCCGTGCAGCTGGATGAGCTGGTCCAGCAGGCTGGCCATCCCGGGGCCGACGTCCGGCGCGTGCCCGCCCTCCCGGCGGCGGCACATGGCCAGCTGGGAGCGGGCTTCGAGGGTCTGCGGATGCTGCGGGCCGAGCACCTGCACATGGAGCCGTACGACGGGTTCCTGACGGGCCAGCGCCTCGCGGTAGCGGCCGAGCAGGCGGAGGCTGTGGGTGACGGCGTTGCCGGAGTGCAGGGTGTTGATGTGGCGGGCGCGCAGGACGCTCTCGCGCCGGGCCAGGGTCTCCAGGTCGAGGTCCAGCGCCTCGGCGTACCGGCCCAGCATGCGCAGGGTGACGCCGAGGTTGTGCCGGGCGACCAGGGTGGGCGGCTCGTCCGGGCCGAGGAGCCGTTCGTTGCCCTCGAGGACCTCGCGCTGGAGGTCGTACGCCTCCTGGTAGCGGCCCAGGGAGCGCAGGCCGGAGGCGATGGCGCTCCTGCTGACGAGTTCGCCGATCTCGTTGCGCCGGGGCGCGGCCCGGAGCTGTCTCAGCACGCCCCGGTGCAGCTCGTACAGCTCGCGGAACCGGCCGCTGTTGCGGAGCATGTTGCCCTCCTGGGTGGCCAGGTCGAGCATCGGCTGGTCGATCGGGTCCATGAACCGCGACCAGTGCGCGCGCACCTGCTGCGCCAGTTCCAGGCCGCCGCTGTACTCGCCGCTGCGGGTGCAGTACCGCAGGCAGTTCAGGACCAGTTCCTGCACGCGCGGCTGTCCGCTCTCCAGGGCGCCGGAGGGTTCGAGGTGGGGCAGCAGTTCGGCGTAGCGCGGCCAGTTGCGGCTGTCGGCCGGGTTGCCGGGGTCGGCCTCGGCGAGCAGGGTGCGCACCGCCCGCCGGTGCAGTTCCCGGCTGCCGTCGCTGGTCAGCTTGGAGACGATGTCGTGGACGAGCCGGTGCATGTGCACCGACTCCTGGTGCGGGCCCATCTCGGCGGCCAGCGGGCCGCGGGTCTCGCGGGTGAGCACCGAGTAGTTGACGAGGGTGTCCAGGGCCCGGGTCCAGGCGGGCAGGTCGGTGGACATCCAGCGCAGTTCCTCGGGCAGCTCGGCGCGCGGGTAGGCGCGGATGAGGCCGAGCGGGATGCGTCCGGGGGCGAAGGAGGTGCACAGGCCGAGCACCTCGATGGCCTGCGGCTGGGAGCGGCGCAGCCGGTTGAGCAGTATCGCCCAGGAGGTGAGGGAGGACTGCGGGAAGCCCTCGCCGGTGACGGGCTCGTCGACGGTGGACAGCCGCCGTTCGCGCACCATCCGCAGGTACTCGGCGGCCTCCATGCCGGACTCGCCGAGCCAGGACGCGGCCTGCACCAGCGGCAGCGGCACGTCCCCGAACTCGGCGGCCACCTCGTCGGCCTCGCGGGCGGTGATGTGCGGGGCGCGGCGCATCAGATAGGCGGTGGACTCGGGGCGCAGGAACGCGGGGATCTCCAGGACGTCGGTGTGCTCGTTCCAGCCCCGGTTGCGGGAGGTGATCAGCACGTGCCCGGTGCCCTGCGGGAGCAGCGAGGCCACCGCGTCGATGTCGTCCCAGCCGTCGAAGACCACCAGCCAGTTCCCGTACGGCTCCCCGCGCCTGAGGGCGTTGCGGACCGCGCGGATGCGTTCGCCGGGCTCGCTGCCGATGCGCAGGCCGAGTTCGACGGCGAGTTCGCCGAGGCGGTCGCGCTGGATGGTGCGGTCGTCGCTGTTGACCCACCACACCAGGTCGTAGTCGGTGCTGAAGCGGTGGGCGTACTCGGCGGCCAACTGGGTCTTGCCGATGCCGGACATGCCGACGAGTGTGCAGGCGGCGGCGCCGCGCTCGGCGTCGGCGAGCCGCTGGTGGAGTTCGCCCAGCAGGTCGTCGCGGCCGGTGAAGCGCGGGTTGCGGCGCGGCACCTCGCCCCAGATCTCGCAGCGCTCGTCCGGGTAGCGGATCCGGCCGGCGAGCACACGGGGGCGAGTGAGCGGTTCCAGCCCAAGGCGGCGCAGCAGGCGGTCCTCGGCGGCCTCCTCGCTCAGCGCCCACAGGCTGGCCGGTTCCAGGACGGCGGTGGCGGGCAGCAGCGGCCGGTTGGTGAGGTTGACGGCCGCGAACCGGTCGGCGTGGGCGGCGACGAAGCCGCGCAGCGCGTCGTTCCACTCGCCCGGCGGGCGGGGGCCCAGTTCGAAGAACCAGTCGTTGAGGACCAGCAGCACCTTTCCGCTGGCCAGCAGCAGATCGCCGAGCGAGTCCTCCAGCGCGACCTCGCGCGGCGGGTCCCAGCGCTGCAGGGTGGCCCGGTGTCCGTGCCGCTCCAGGCACTGCGCGATCCACGCCGCCCACGAGCGGTAGTACCCCGGGAAGACCACGAGCACGTGCTCGGGTGCCGCCGCGCCGTTCGCGCCCGGCCGCCGCTGTTCCGCCATCGCCGCTCCCTGCTTCCACCGCCGCCGCCGGTCTCCTGGGCGGCCGCACGCATAACGTAACGCAAGAGGTCGTCCACGGAGCGTCAGCCCGGCGCGTGGGCGCTCCCCGCGAGGCGCGCGTGGTGGCTGCCCATGTGCCGGACGAACTCCCTTCCGCAGGGGGTCAGTTCATCGGACTCCGCCAGCACGGACAAGGCCTCGGCGACCTGCTCCCGGCACGCCTCGAACCGCTCGTCGGCGCGCCGCCGCCACGCCCAGGCCGCTCCGGTGCGCGCCTTGCCCCACAGGTCCAGCAGCGCGAGGTGCGCGTACGCCCCCTGGAGGACGCCCGGCACCGGGCGCGGGTCGCGCCGCCAGCCCACCCGGTGCAGGCTGCCGCCGGGCCGCCACAGCGGGACCAGTTCGTCCAGCACCGCCAGTTTGGTGTGGTGCGTCTCGTGCACCAGCAGCTCGGCCAGCTCGCGCCGGTCGGCCGGCAGCTGGGCCAGGACGGCGCCGGGCGCGGTCCGCACGGTGGCGCTCAGCGGCGGTCCGCCGCCCGCCGACGGCGCCAGCGGGACGACGGCCCGCACCAGTGCCAGGGTCTCGGCGGCCCGCGCGGGGTGCGTCGCGGCCAGCAGGGCGTGCGCGTCGCGCCAGCGGGCGGCCCACGCGGCCGGGTCGGAGTAGGGCCGCTCGGCCGCGGGCAGTGCCGCCGGCCCGATGCCGCCCGGGGGCACCCGGTGGGGGTCCACGTCGTCGAGTACGGCGGTGCCGCCGGGCAGGGTGTGCAGCGCCGACCAGGCCAGGGCGCCGTCGGCGGTCCACCGGGTGCCGGGTTGGGCCGGGGCGGGCCCGGGCAGCAGCAGCGTCCGGCCCGTGCCGTCGGTGACGCGGAGGGTTCCCAGCCGGCCGCTGAGCCGGGCCCGGCCGCGGGCGCAGCGCAGCAGCCCGGCACCGGGCAGCGGCAGGGTGCCGGCGGGCAGCACGCGGGTGGTGGTGAAGCGGCAGCCGGCGCGCAGGGCGGCGGCGACGGCCACCGCGCCCAGCCCGGCGAGTCCCTCGGCGAACGCCGGGCCGTCGGGCGCGGCGAGCGCGGTGGCCAGCCAGGCACCGGTCGTCGGATAGTCGAGGACGGCGCGGACGGCCGGTGCGTCGGCCCGTTCGGCCCGCTCCAGCAGCGCCCAGTCGTCCTCGAAGCGCCGCCGTACCGCCGCGGGCAGGGTGTCGCGCACGCGGTCGAAGCGGACCAGCAGGGACTTCAGCAGCAGCATCCGCCGGGCGTGCAGGGCGGCGCGCAGGGCCGCGGTGACGGCGGGCAGCGGCCGGGTGCGGGCCAGGGCGGCGAGGGTCCCGGGCGGGACCGGTCCCGGAGCGGGGCCCGCCGGGCCTATGTCCCCCTCGGGTCCCACGGCTCCCGGCGTCATGCCACGGTGTCCTCGCCGCGTAAGGGCTGCCGCGCGGGACCGGCCGAAAACGCGCGCCCGGGCCGGCCCGGCGTGATCTCGTCGTCCCCGCCGGTGGTGTACCAGACCCGGCGCAGCCCGTCCGGGTCGGCGAGCACCCCGGCGACGGCCGCGAGCACCGCCGGACCGTCCATGGCACGCAGTGTCCGCAGGTCGACGTCGGTGAGGTCGGGCGGGCACACGGCCTCTTCGGCGTCCTCGCCGAGGCCGGCCCCCCGTGTCCTAAGCTCCCCCACCCTCGGCTCCTCCCTGCCCCACGGCCTCCCCGCACAGCCGCAGTGGCTGCCCACTTCTTCCCGACAGGCCGGAACCAGAAACCCTGGACGGCTCAACTCCGGTCAAGTTCGCGCGCGTCGGCCCAGTCCTGGGACCACGGCCACCACGGCGGGGCCGTTTCCCGCCAGTCCGGCCCGGCCAGCGACCGGGCGTCCGCGGGCGGCGGCCGCCGCTCCGCCCGCCGGGTCAGCTCGACGTCGGCCCAGTCGACCTCGCGCAGCGCCCCGACGAGCCGCTGCCACTGGTCCAGGGCGGCCCGGAAGGCGTCACGGGCCGCGCCGGGCCGTCCCATCAGCGCCAGTACCGCCCCGCAGCCGTGCCGGGCGCGTGCGGCCGTCACCGAGCCGGGGTCGCCGCCGTGGGCGGCCTCCGCCTCCCGCTCGGCGTTCTCGTACGCCTGCAACGCCTCCATCAGCACCGGCGCGCCCGCGTGGTACCAGCCCTCCAGCCGCACCCGGCCCAGCTGGAGCCAGACCTCGGCCCGTACGGCCGCGTCGGTCGCCGCGCGCACCGCCTGGCCGAGCAGGTGCCGGCTCTCGAACAGGTCGGGCAGGAAGCCGACGTGGCGGAAGCGCTGGGCGAGGGCGCTGCCGACCAGGCCCTGGAGCCGGCCGCGGTGCGCGGACCGGGCGGGCAGCGACTTCAGCGCCTCGCGCAGCACGTACTCGGCGCGGTCCACCACACCGGCCCCGTCACCGGCGGAGGCCCGCCGCAGCAGCGACTCGCCCCAGGCGGTGAGGAGCCGGACGCGCAGCGGGCCGTCGGCGGGGGCGAGCAGCGCGGCCCGCTCGTACGCCGCGTCGGCCTGCCCGCTCTCCCCGGCCGCGTCGTGGAACGCGGCCAGCGCGGCCAGGCACGGCAGCAGCAGGTCCGGATCGTCCCCGGCGGCCTCCAGCGCCTCGCCGAGCGCCCGTCGCAGCTCGGCGTCCTCGACGTCGTCCCGGTGCAGTGCCCGCGCGAGGTCGAGCAGCGCGGGCCCCCGCACGGCGTCGGGCACCCGTTCCCGCGTCAGCACGGCGCAGGCCTCCCGCAGTACGGGCTCTGCGGCGCCGGGCCGCCGCAGGTCGAGCAGGACCCGCCCGGCCAGCAACAGCCGCGCCCGGTGTGCGGTCACCTCCCAGGGCACGCCGCCCGGGCTCCCGGGGGACGGCTCCGGATCAGCGGCGGGTACGGCGGTGTCCGTGCCGCCGTCACCGCTGCCGCCGTGCATGCCTCCGGCGTCACCGGGACCACCCTGACCGGCCCCGCCGCCGGCGTGACCGGACCCGCCGTCGCCCGGACCCGTGCCCTCGGTACCCGCGGGGCCGGGGCGCCAGTCGCGGGCGACGGCGGTGATCCGCGGCCAGGGCGGGACCTCGCCGTCCAGGGCGCCGAGCGCTTCCGTCAGGTGGTCCCCCTCCGCCGTCAGCTCCCACAGCTCGCGGTGGCACGACGCCAGTTCCAGGGCCGCTTCCGCCCGTTCCCGGCTGTCGGCGGGGGCCGCCCCGTACGCGCCGGCGAGTTCGGCCGCCGCCTCCCGCAGCAGCCCGGCGCGCCGCCCCTCCGCCCGCGCACCCGCCGTACCGGCCTCGGCGCGCAGCACGCGGCCGAGGACCAGGCGCGCCCGGGCCACGGGACCGGGACCGTCGGCGCCGGTGCCGGCCGTGGCGACGCGGGCCTGTTCCCGGGCCCGGCGCAGCATCTCCGGGTCGGCCAGCTGCCGCCACCGGTCGAGCAGCCGCTCGGCCTCGGTCAGCGGATCGGGGGTGACCAGGTCCGGCAGGTAGAAGCGCAGCACGCGCGCGGGGATGCGGGCGAACAGCTCGGCCTCCACGCTGCCGCCGGTGTCCCGCGCACCGCCGTCCCCCGAGCGGCGCACGGTGCCGGCGTCCGGGTCGTGGTCGGCGAGCCGGGCCGCGGCCAGGGCGGCGAAGTTGCGGGTGCCCTTGCCGAAGTGCCGTTCCACGTACGCCGAGCAGTGCTTGAGGACGAGTCCGGCGGTGTCCTGGTCGAGGGAGGACAGCAGCAGGTCCTGCATGCGCGGCGAGTACGCGAAGCACGGCTGGTCCTCGGTGCCGGGCAGTTGCCGCAGCAGTCCGCCGAGCAGCACCTCGGCCAGTTCCATGGGACCGGTGTCGGGCAGTATGGCCCGCTGGACCAGCCGCATCACGGGCAGGGTGAGGGGCGCGGCGGCGAGGTAGACGGCGAGCCGGAGGGCGCCGGGTGAGGCGCCGGCGCGGAAGGCCCGCAGCAGCTCCTCGTCGGTGCGCGCCGGAGCCTCGGCGGCGACGGCCCCCGGCGCGGCGGCGGGGTGGGCGAAGCCGGCCCAGGCGTGCTCGCGGGTCGGACCGGTGCCGGCGAGCAGCCGGGCGAAGGCCGCGAACGCCTCCGGGGTGGGCTGGAGCACCGGCACGGGGCGCGCGCCCGGCGGCGGTTCCTCCGCTTCCTCCCACGGCTCGTCCTCGGGCAGGAAGTCCAGGCGCCCGCCGGACTCGCCGGTGCGCACCAGCAGCCCCGGCTCGGCGGGCAGCGCGGTACGGCCCCACAGCCGGGGCGGCAGCGGCTGGACCACGGCCAGCGGGGCGGTGCGCGGCCAGTCGTGCAGCAGGCGCTGCGCGGTGCCGTTCTGCCACAGGGGGCCGACGCAGTCGCTGATGACGAAGGTGAGCCGGTGCCCGCTGGGGTCGTGCAGCTCGTCGGCGGGCCGCAGCCGGGTGCGCCGGCCGGGACCGGCGGTCGTACCGACGAGGGGGGTGCCGGCGTCGTCGGCGTACAGCTGGTGGACGCGGACGGAGGCGAACGCGCCGGACTGCTGGCAGGCCTGGCGCAGTTCCTCGACCATCTCGCCCCAGACGGCCATGGCGGGCCCGGTGTCCATGAGCAGCTGGACGTCGCAGCGCCGGTGGCGGCCGGGCCGGGTGACGGGGAGCAGGATGCCGCTGGCGGCGGCCCGGTCGGCGGTGGCCGCCTCGTCGATGCGCTCGTCCCGGCCGCGGGCGGAGGCGGTGCGGTAGCGGCCGAGGGCACGCAGTGCCTTCTGCAGGCCGAGCAGTCCGGGCAGGGCGCCGGCGGCGGGGGCGCGGACCGGGAAGGCCGCGGGGTCGCCGTCGGTGCGGGTGTAGGGGGCGGGGCCCGGGGTGTGCAGGGGGACGGCGGGGGCGGGCGCGTCCGCGCGGAGCGCCTGCGGGTCGCCGGGGCCGTCCGGTCCGGGCCCGTCCGGCGGCCCGTCCTGCGCCTGCGGACCGGACGCGCCGCGGGTGCCCGGGGAACCGGCGGGACCGGAAGGACCGGACGGTCCCCCGGCGCCGGTGCCCGGCCCGTCGTCGGGGTCGCCGGGCGCGGACGTGCCGAGCCGCCGGGCCAGCCAGAGCGCGTCGGCCACGTCCTCGGCGGTCGGCTGGAGCCCGCCCTGGCGCAGCTTGCCGATCAGCTCGTCCAGGCGCATCCCCGGCATCCGCCTCTCACCTCGTACGGTCGAGCGGTTGCATCAGCATCTCGGCGATCCGCTCCCGGGTGAGGCCCTGGGCGTGCGGATCGTGCTGGGTGAGGAACAGGGCGTTGAGGAGCTGGTCGGCGGCGAGCACCTCACCGGGTTCCCGCTCCAGGAAGCGGCGGATGAGGTCGCTGCCGGCGGCGACGCCGTCCGTGCCGAGGTGTGCCTCGACCATGGCGGTGAGCTGCTCCTCGCCGGGCGGGTCCAGTTCGAGCTGGACGCAGCGGCGCAGCAGCGGGGCGGGGAAGTCGCGTTCGCCGTTGGAGGTCATCACGATCACCGGGAACGCGGTGCACGCGACGCGCCCGCCGCGCACGGCCACCCGGTCGCCGTCGTGCGTGAGCACCTCGACGACCGGTTCCCGGTCGGCCAGCCGTTCCAGCTCGGGGACCGAGAACTCGCCTTCCTCCAGCGTGTTCAGCAGGTCGTTGGGCAGGTCGAGGTCGCTCTTGTCCAGCTCGTCGATGAGCAGGACGCGGGGCCGCGGGGCGGGCAGGAGCGCGGTGCCGAGCGGCCCGAGGCGGATGTAGGAGCCGATCCCGGAGGCCGCGGCACCGCGGTCGTCGCCGCCGGCGCGCTCCAGCTGGACGTCCTGGAGGCGGGCTATGGCGTCGTACCGGTACAGGCCGTCCTGGAGGGTGGTCCGGCTGACGACGGGCCAGCGCAGCACCTTGCCCAGGCCGAGTTCGTGGGCGATCGCGTAGGCCAGGGTCGACTTGCCGGTCCCCGGGTTGCCGGTGACCAGCAGCGGCCGGCGCAGGTAGAGGGCCGCGTTGACCGCGTCGACCTCGGCCGGCCGGGGCGCGTAGTTCTCGACCAGCCGGCGGCGCACGCCGAGCCGACGGGCGCTGCTGGGATCCTCCGGGCCGCTGTCGGCGCCGTCCCGGGAGGCGGCGAAGTCACGCCAGGGCGGCGGCGCCGGCAACCGTCGCATGCCGTCGTGCGGCTGACCCACTCCGCGGTAGATCCGCCAGTCGTTCACCTTGGGCTCCTCCCGGCTCTGGTGATCATGCAGCGGGCCCGGCCGTCCGACGTACGAGGCTACCGCCCGTCGGCCGCGCCCGCCGAGGTTCGCGGCGTACGGCGCCCCCTCCCCCTTCCCGCGAACAGCCGTACGACTCGGGAGAGTTGACGGGACGTCCACCGGGAGCGGCGGGCCGCCGGCGGGTCAGCCGCCGGGCGCGGCCAGCGGCGGCGGCCGCATGCTCTCCGTCCCGTACGGCGTCCGGTCCGGCGGCGGGTCGAGCAGTACGGCCATCTTGCCGCGCAGGCCGTGCGCCCGGGCGGTCTCCGGGTCGGCCAGGCGGATGCGCAGGTCGCGGAGCGGACCGTGCAGCCCGTCCGCGTCACCGGCGAGCCCCAGCAGGCCGGCGGCCTGCCGGTGGAAGTCCCCGCACTCGTCGTGGTCGTGCAGGTCGCGGCGCCACAGCACCACCGCGTGCCCGGACCGCAGCGCGTCCCGCATCGCCGCGTAGCCCTCGCCGCTGCCGACGGGACCGCAGTAGACGGGCACGGACGCGTCGCTCATCGCCGACAGGGCGCCGTAGTACGGGAACCTGCCCCCCACCCGGGCGCCCGGCGGATGCCCCTCGTCGGCCGGCCGCCCGTGCAGCGTCCCGTGCGCCAGGGGGCCGCGCGCGACGCCCTTCCAGCGGCGGCGCCACTCCGGGGAGGGCGGCAGGCCGTTGCGCCGGATGTCCCGGACGACGACGGTCCGCCGCATCCCGAGCGGCAGGGCCCGCTCGTCCACGAGGTCGTCGTCCTCGTCGGCCTCGTCCTCCGCGTCGCCCCCGACGCCCCCGGCGTCCTCCCCCGCCTGGTCGGCCGTGGCGGCGGGCGGGTCGGGGAGCAACTGCCAGTCGTCCACCGGGAGGTCGAACAGCCTGCGGGGCAGGAAGACCTCGATCGCGGCGAGATGCTCTCCGTGGTCCCCCTGGTTCAGCGCCTTGGCCAACGGCTCGCGCAGCACCCGCGCCAGCTCCTCGGCCCGCACGCCCCGGTCGTCCCCGTCGACCGGCGTGACGTCCTGCCCGCCGTAGATCAGCTGCACGCTCCAGGGGTGCCGGCCGTAGGTGGCCGGGCCGATCTTGACGAGGACGTCGGTACGGGTGTCGGCGGAAGGGGCGCGGAGGGAGGGGTCGGTGACGTGCGGCCGGGTCGCCGGTCCGGTGAGTGACGGGATGCCGGGGCACCCGACGGTGGGCGGCGCGTCGCGGGCGGGCGGAGTGCCGAGGGCTGACGGCGCGTCGAGGGTGGGCGGTGCGTCGACGGCTCGGACCGGCGTCGGCACGTCGACCGCTGTGTTCTGCGCCGGAACGGCCTGCGCCGGAGTCACGACCGCCCCGTTCGACACGGGCACCGCGTCGGAGGGACCACCGGACATGCCACCCGACGGGCCACCGGACGGCCCACGGGACGCGGCGCCCTCCAGCAGCGCGCCGATGGCCTTGCCGACCGCCCAGTGCCGGTGGCCGGCGGCCTGCCCGGCTATCCACTCGGTGAACGCCCGCAGCCGTCCCGCGTCCACCTCTCCGGTGTGCTCGCGCGCGGTCCGGCGGGCCACGTGGGCGGCGTACAGCAGTACGGCGTCCAGGTCGACCAGCGTTCCACCGCCGCCGGGGTCCAGCACGCGCAGGCCGTACAGCAGCGCGGCGCCCTCGCGCCAGGTGCGGACGTTCCGCAGCATCAGCGACGGCAGCCGTTCGCCGCGCACCTGCTCCTTCACGTCCTCCACGAGGTGGACGACCTCACCCGCTCCGGCGGGCGGCGGCAGGTGCGCGAGGTGGCCGTAGAGCCGTGTGCGCAGCTCGGTGCCGACGCCGGAGACGGAGGCCGCGTGACCGGGCAGGGCGGCCTGGACGGCGGTCCAGTGCGGGTATGACGAGGGGGCGCCCAGGAGGCTCGCGTGATGGACGTCGTGGGCGCGCAGCACCTCGCGCACCGCGCGCCCGGCCTCCCGCGAGTCCAGCAGTTCGTACAGCGCGGTGACCGGTACGGCGACGCCCTCCTCCCGCCGGCGCCCCTTGATGACGCCGATGACGGAGCCGTGCCGCAGGTCGAGCACCGGCCCGCCGGAGAGCCCGCCGATGGGGAGGATGCCGGTGAGCAGCAGCGCGCGGGCGTCGGACCCGGCGAGTTCGCCGCTGCCCTGCCGGATGCCCAGCTCGCCGGTCTGCACCGACCAGCCGTAGAGCCCGAGCGGGGTGAGCGGGCCGGCCTCCCGGTCGCCGAGCCACAGGCAGCGGACCCCGTCGGCGCCGCTCACCCGGACGAGCGCGAGGTCGGGGAACGGCCAGGGGTCACGGGCCGGGCCGCCGGGCTCGGGGCGGGGCGCGACGACGACGGCCGTCCCGGTGCCGCCGCGCGGCTCCCAGGCGCCGTCGGCGGTGCGCTCCTGCCAGGTCACGCTCAGGGCGCTCTCCCCTCGGCACACCGCGGCTCCCCCCTTTCCCACGACGTGGGCGCAGGTCAACAGCCAGCCCGGGGCTATGAAGAACCCCGACCCCCAGTACGAGTCACGGTCCGTTGCATACCCGTCACCCGGTGCGCCGATGCGCGCGAGGGAGGGGCGCACCATCTCGTCGAAGGCGCTCATACGGCCCCGGGGGCCGGGGACTGCGGCGGTACGACCGTGCCGCCCGCCGTCGCGGGGTCCGCGCCGTCCGCCGTCGCGGCCGGTTCGGTCCAGGTCAGGGACACGGTGAGGGAGGAGGTGCCGCCGCCCTCGGCGATGGCGCTCACGATCTTGCCGGACTGCGCCGTCAGTTCGATACCGAAGCTGACGGATACCTCGACGGGGGCCGGCGTGTCCAGACCGGCGCGCAGGGAGCGCACGACGCCACCGACCGTGCCGGCCAGTCCCCCCGCCATGTCGATGACCCGGTCGCCGAGCCCGGTGTCCCGGTAACCGCCCTCGTCCAGCGCCTCCTCGGCGGCGGCGCCGATCCTGACCCAGACGACGGTTCCGTCGTCCAGGCGCACGCGTTCGATTCCTCCAGCCATGACGCCCCCGTTCGCCGATGGGAGGAGAAGGCTAACTCCCGGGGAGGGAGAGGGGGAGGGGAAGGGGGGAGCGGGCGGGGGATACGGCCGGTGAACGCCCCCTGCGCGACCCGCTCGTCCCCCTCCGCCCTACTCGTCCTCCTCGTCGTCGAGCCGGGCGAGCCAGGTGGCCAGACGCTCCACGGGCACCTCGAAGTCCGGGTTCAGGTCCACGAACGTGCGCAACTGCTCCGCCAGCCACTCGAAGGTGACCTCTTCCTCGCCACGCCGCTTCTCCAACTCCTCGATACCGCGGTCGGTGAAGTACATCGGTGCCCATCTCCAGCAGATTCATCGCCCTGACAACAACTCCCACCAGCCTATGCCGCCGCCGGGGGGTCCCCCGGAAGAGCGCCTTGACTTCCCGTGACCACGATATATCGTGAGTAGTGGCGAACGCGATATGGCGTGTCGTGACACGTGCCCCGCCCGGCCGAGGAGGCCCCCATGCCCGAGTGGTCCGTCACCGAACCCCAGAAGCTGACCTTCGACGCCCCCGTGCACGACCTCCAGGTCCGCATCGTCAACGGCACGGTGAACGTGGTGGGCACGGACGAGGGCTCGGCCCGCCTGGAGGTCTCGGAACTGGAAGGCCCGCCCCTGATCGTCACCCGGAACGGCACCACCCTCACCGTGGCCTACGAGGACCTGCCCTGGAAGGGTTTCCTCAAGTGGCTCGACCGCAAGGGCTGGCGCCGCAGCGCCGTCGTCTCCCTCGCGGTGCCCGCCGACACGCGCGTGGAGGTGGGCGTGGTCGGCGCCGCGGCGGTCGTCTCCGGCGTCCGCGGCCCCGCGGTGATCAGGGGAGTGACCGGCGACACCACCCTGGTCGGCGTCTCGGGGCCGGTCCGCGCGGACACCGTCTCGGGGAACCTGGAGGCCCAGGCGGTCACCGGCGACCTGCGGTACAACTCGGTCTCCGGCGACCTGACCGTGGTCGAGGGCTCCGGCTCCTCCGTGCGCGCCGACACCGTCAGCGGCTCCATGATCGTCGACCTGGACCCGGACGGCCCCACGGACATCGGCCTCACCAGCGTCTCGGGCGAGATCGCCATCCGCCTGCCGCACCCGGCCGACGCCGAGGTGGAGGCGAACACCGCGAGCGGCACGATCTCCAACGCGTTCGACGGCCTGCGGGTGCGCGGCCAGTGGGGCGCGCACAAGATCACCGGCCGCCTCGGCGCCGGCACCGGCAAACTGCGCGCCACCACCGTCTCCGGCTCGATCGCCCTGCTGCGCCGCCCGCCCCGGGACGACGACGAGGGCGCCTTCTGGAACACCGAGCCCCACCCGGCCGACCACTCCCCCGGCGCCCCGGGAGACAATTCCGTCTCCGGCCAGGACGCCACCGGGGACACCGACGGCACCTTTGGTGCCGGCCCTTCCACCGACGACCCGGCCGACGGCACGACCGACAAGAAGGTGCTCTGACATGCCTCCCGTCTTCGCCCACGGCCGCCTCCGCCTGTACCTGCTCAAGCTGCTCGACGAGGCCCCGCGTCACGGCTACGAGGTGATCAGGCTGCTCGAGGAGCGCTTCCAGGGCCTCTACGCCCCCTCGGCGGGCACGGTCTACCCCCGCCTGGCCAAGCTGGAGGCGGAGGGCCTGGTCCGGCACACCACCGAGGGCGGGCGCAAGGTGTACGCCATCACGGACGCGGGCCGCGCCGAACTCGCCGACCGCAGCGGTGAGCTGGCCGACCTGGAGCTGGAGATCCGCGAGTCGGTCGCGGAGCTCGCCGCCGAGATAAGGGCAGACGTGCGCGGCGCCGCCGGTGACCTGCGCCGCGAGGTGCGCGCCGCCGCCTCCGAGGCCCGCCGCGGCAGCAAGGCGTCCGGGGCCGGGCCCTCCTTCGGGGAGCACGGGGAGACGGGCGAGAAGGAGGCCTGGAAGACCGCCAAGGAGGAGATGCGCCGGGTCAAGCAGGAGTGGAAGGAGCAGGCGCGGCGCGCCAAGGACGAGAGCCGCCGGGCCCGCGAGGAGGCCGAGCGGGCCCGCCGTCAGGCCCAGGAGGCGCAGGCACGGGCGCGGGCCCAGGCGCAGGAGGAGATGCAGCGCATCGCCCGCCGGGTCCAGGACCACTTCGCGCGCGGCGACTGGCCGACCGGCGTCCGCGACGGCCTGACGGAACTGGCCAAGGAGCTCGGGGACTTCGGGAAGGACTTCGGCAAGGGCTTCGGCAGGGACTGGACCTTCGGACGCCCCGGCGAAGAGCCGCACCACACCTCCCCCCAGGAGGACTTTCCCGCCGACTACGAGCCCGCCTGGGCCCACGAGGACACCACCGGCGACCCGGCCCGCGACCTGGACCGCCTCCTGGACCGCTTCCGCGACGACATCCGCGACGCGGCCCGCGACCACGGCGTCACTCCCACCCAGCTCCGCGAGGCCCGCCACCACCTCTCCTCGGCGGCGGCCCGCATCGCAGCCCTGCTCCACGCCCCCAAGCCCTGACCCCGGGGCCCGGGGGGCCTCGGGGGGGACCTCCCAGCCGACCGAGCCGGGCGGGCGGCTGGGACGACACCCCGGGCCGGAGCCGACGCAGTCAGCCCGCCGCCGGGCACACCCTGGACACCCCCTCGAACGTCACCCCGTGATCGGCCAGCACCTCCCCCGCCACCCCCGGCAGCACGGTGAGCGCCAGCAGCAGGTGCTCATCCCCGATCCCCCGGTCCCGCCGGGCCAGGGCAACCCGCAACGCCCGCTCCAGCACCGCCTTGGCCCCGCGGCCGAAGCCGGGCCGCCGCCCGCCCGACGGCCACCCCGCCCGGCCCGCACCCCGCCCCCGGTCACCGGACATCGCTCCGACGCCGTGCACCTCCTCCACCCGCGCCACGATCTCCGACACATCGATCCCCAGCCCGGCCAGCGCGTCCGCGTCGGCGCGGGTCAGCCCGGCCCGCCGCCGCGCCTCACCCACATCGCGCCGCACCCGCTCCCGCGCCCCCGGCTCCGCGAGCCCGAGGGCGGACAGCGCGAAGGACGCCCGGCTGCCCTCCCGGTCGAGAAGCGCGAGCAGCAGGTGCTCGGCGTCCACGGACCGGGCCCCGTCGTTCTCCGCGTACACGTACGCCCCTTCGACCACCGCCCGGGCGTCCTTGGTGAACCGCTCGAACATCAATGCCTCCCGTACTTCTTGTGCACGGCCTGCCTGCTGACACCCAGCTCCGCGGCGATCTCCTGCCACGACCAGCCCTGATTGCGCGCACTGCGCACCTGTACCGCCTCCAGCTGCTCCAGCAGCCGGCGCAGCGCGGCCACGGCCCGCAGTCCGACCCGTGGATCACGGTCACCGGCGCGCTCGGCGAGATCGGTTGCCTCACTCATACTGTCAATTTAGGTTGACACCTCGCAGGCGTCAACCCCAGTTGACATTCACGTCGCGGAAAAGGCGGGCCCGACATCCCGGACCCGCCTCTCGACTCCTCGGCGCGACAGCCCAACGGCCCGCCGGCCCTCAGGAGTTGGTCAGCACGATCTTCCCGAACTGCTCCCCGGAAGCCATCCGTTCGAAGCCCTCCCGGGCCCGGTCCAGCGGCAGCTCCTCGTCGATGACGGGCCGCACCCCCGTCGCGGCGCAGAAGGCGAGCAGGTCCTCCAGTTCGTCCTTGGTGCCCATGGTGGAGCCGACGACCTTCAGTTCGAGGAAGAAGATCCGGGTCAGCTCGGCGTGCGAGGGCCGGTCCCCGCTGGTGGCACCGGAGATGACGAGCGTCCCGCCGGGCCGCAGGGACTTCACGGAGTGGGACCAGGTGGCGGCGCCCACGGTCTCGATGACGGCGTCCACCCGCTGCGGCAGCCGGGCCCCGGGCTCCACGGCCTCCACCGCGCCCAGCTCGAGAGCCCGCTTCCGCTTGGCCGCGTCCCGGCTGGTGGCGAAGACCCGCAGCCCGGCGGCCTTGCCGAGGACGATCGCGGCCGTGGCGACACCGCCGCCCGCGCCCTGCACGAGGACCGAGTCACCGGGCCGTACCCCGGCGTTGGTGAACAGCATCCGGTACGCCGTCAGCCAGGCGGTCGGCAGACAGGCCGCCTCGGCGAACGACAGTTCCTTCGGCTTGGGCAGGATGTTCCAGGTCGGCACGGCGACCTGTTCGGCGAAGGTGCCCTGGTACCGCTCGGTGAGGATGGAGCGCGGCTCGTCGGGGCCGACCCCGTGGCCGGTCTGGCCGATGACGGAGTGCAGGACGACCTCGTTGCCGTCCGCGTCGACCCCGGCGGCGTCGCAGCCGAGGATCATGGGCAGCCGGTCCTCCGGGAGGCCGACGCCCCGCAGGGACCAGAGGTCGTGGTGATTGAGGGAAGCGGCCCGCACCGTGACGGTGCTCCAGCCGGGACGGGCCTCGGGAGCCGGGCGCTCCCCCAACTCGAGGCCGGTGAGCGGCTGGTCGCGGTCGATTCGGGCGGCGTAGACAGCGAACATGCTGCCGACGATAGGTGCGCGGTGCGGCCGGCGGAACCAGGACCCCCTGTGACACATGCCCTCTTGCGCGACGGCACCCGTGCGGCGCATGACCGCCGGCACCCCGGACGGCACCGTCCGGCCCCCTCGAAAGGCACGGGCGCCGCACCGGAGGAACGGCCCCGTCCACCCGGACGGGACCGTTCAGCACCACCCGGAGCCGCGAAGCACTGCCCAGCACCGCGAAGCGCCGGTCGGCACCTCGCGCCCCGCTCAGCAGTACACCGCGCCGCTCAGCGCGACGTCACCGGCGAGCCACACCCTCGGCCCGCGCGGCGGCGGCGACCGCCGCCGTGACGGCGGGAGCGACCCGCTCGTCGAACGGGGACGGGATCACGTAGTCGGCGGCGAGATCGTCACCGACCACCGAGGCCAGCGCCTCGGCGGCGGCGATCTTCATCCCCTCGGTGATCCGCGTGGCCCGCACCTGGAGCGCGCCCGCGAAGATCCCGGGGAAGGCCAGCACGTTGTTGATCTGGTTCGGGAAGTCCGAACGCCCGGTGGCGACGACCGCGGCGTACTTGTGCGCCACGTCCGGGTGCACCTCCGGGTCCGGGTTGGCCATCGCGAACACAAAGGCGCCCTCGGCCATGGAGGCGACGGCCTCCTCGGGCACCGTACCGCCGGAGACGCCGATGAAGACGTCGGCGCCCGCGAGGGCGTCCTCCAGCGAGCCGGCGACGCCGGCCTTGTTCGTGAAGCCGGCCAGTTCGCGCTTGACCGGGGTCAGGTCCTCCCGGCCGGCCGACACGACACCCTTGCGGTCGGCCACCGCCACGTCGCCGATGCCGGCCTCGACCAGCATCCTGGCGATGGCGACACCGGCCGCGCCGGCGCCGGAGATGACGGCCCGCAGCTGACCGATCTCGCGCCCGCTGAGCCGCGCCGCGTTGCGCAGCGCCGCGAGCGTCACGACGGCCGTGCCGTGCTGGTCGTCGTGGAAGACCGGGATGTCCAGGCGTTCCTGGAGCCGGCGCTCGATCTCGAAGCACCGCGGCGCCGAGATGTCCTCCAGGTTCACTCCGCCGAAGGAGGGAGCGAGCCGGACGACGGTCTCGACGATGTCGTCCACGTCGGTGCAGTCGAGCGCGATCGGCACCGCGTCGACACCGCCGAACTGCTTGAACAGGATCGCCTTGCCCTCCATCACGGGGAGGGAGGCCTGGGGACCGATGTCCCCGAGTCCGAGCACGGCCGTGCCGTCGGTGACGACGGCGACCACGTTGGACTTCCACGTGTAGTCGTTGACCAGCTCCGGCGTTTCCGCGATCGCGGTGCACACGCGAGCGACGCCGGGCGTGTACGCGAGGGAAAGGTCGTCCTTGTCGCGGACCGGCACGGTGGCCTGCACGGCCATCTTGCCGCCGCGGTGCAGCGCGAACGCCGGATCGAAGGAATCGAGGGGCTCGGCCCCGCCGTCCTGGTCCGTTGTGCCGTCGCTGCGAGGATTGACGATCTCCGCTGCCACTTTGTTTTACCCCTTAGGTATGCATGGTTTGAGGGTCGACCACTCCTGGTGAGGGGTGGGCGGGCACCGCGTACGGCTCGATTGCGGATACGTACGAGCTCCTACGCGACGGGCGCGCCGCACACGCGCCCTGAGCCCCGGATGAGGGGTGTAAAGAACCTTCTTACCGGACGGACGGCGCCCGCGACGAGTCCATTAGGTGCAAGGTCACATCGCGGAACCGGAAGACGACACGCGGATGACGCGCGACCGGCGGACCGGAATGGCCCGAAAACACCCAAGGCCGACCGATGGGGCGGCGGGAGTGACCGCATCCTGAGACACGCTGAAGATTTTGCGGCCGGAGCGCCGGATTCCCGCAGATGGTTCGGTGGTGATGGACCAAGGATGTACCGACCTGATGCGGTTCGGGGGTCACCCGTTATCCGATTTTGACATAGCGACGCCCTCGAATGGCGCAGACCGAATGGCAAGATGCCGTAAACCCACGAGGTCGCGACACCCGAAGGTGTGTGTTTCCGTCGACCCATCGGCACCTCTTCCCATCCGCCGGAGGAACCACGATGACCGCAAGCTCCACCCGTCGTACGACCGCAGCGCGCTCCCGTCTGGCCGCGGCCGGTGCGATCGCGGTCGCAGGGGCCCTGCTGATCACCGGCTGCGGTGACCAGACCAAGGACAAGAACGAGAACTCCGGCAGCGCTTCCGCCGGCAGCGCCCCGCTCGCCGACAAGCTCCCCAAGGACATCCGGACCAAGGGCACGATCAGGGTCGGTTCGGACATCGCGTACGCGCCGGTGGAGTACAAGGACTCCGCCGGCAAGGTCGTCGGACTGGACCCCGACCTGGCGGCGGCCCTCGGCAAGCAGCTCGGGGTGACCTTCGACTTCCAGAACGGCACCTTCGACGCCCTGCTCACCGGTCTGCGCTCGGACCGCTACGACATCGCCATGTCGGCCATGACGGACAACAAGAACCGTCAGGAGGGCGTCGACCCGGACACCGGCAAGAAGGTCGGCGAGGGCGTCGACTTCGTCGACTACCTGACCGCCGGTGTCTCCATATACACCCGCAAGGGCGACACCAAGGGCATCACGTCCTGGGACGACCTGTGCGGCAAGAAGCTCGCCGTCCAGCGCGGCACCACCTCGGAGGACCTGGCCAAGGAGCAGGCCAAGAAGTGTCCGGGCGGCAAGAAGCTGGCCATCGAGGCCTTCGACGACAACCAGCAGGCCCAGACCCGGCTGCGCTCCGGCGGCGCGGACGCCGTGTCCGCGGACTTCCCGGTGGCGGCGTACGCGGTGAAGACCTCCGGCGGCGGCAAGGACTTCGAGATCGTCGGCGACCAGGTCGAGGCGGCGCCGTACGGCATCGCGGTCTCCAAGAAGGAGACCCAGCTGCGCGACGCGCTCAAGGCGGCGATGGACGCGATCATCAAGAACGGCGAGTACCAGCAGATCCTCTCGAAGTGGGGCGCGCAAGACGGCGCCGTCAAGGAGTCCGTGATCAACGGCGGCAAGTGACCCGCGGCGGCAAGCGGCCACTGAGAGGCAATTCCCGTGACTGACATCGACAAGAAGGCGGGGCCGGTGGACACGCCCCCGGCCGGCGCGGAGGCCATCAAAGCCATCCCGGTCCGGCACTACGGACGTTACGTCTCCGCCGTCATCGCGATCGCGCTCCTCGTCGCGATCATCTACGCGTTCGGCCAGGGCCGGATCAACTGGCACGCGGTGCCGGACTACTTCTTCGACGACCGCATCCTCACCGGTGTCGGCAAGACCCTCCTGCTGACGGTGCTGTCGATGCTGATCGGCATCGTCGGCGGCATCGTCCTCGCGGTGATGCGGCTGTCCAAGAACCCGGTGACCTCGTCCATCGCCTGGTTCTACATCTGGTTCTTCCGCGGCACCCCGGTCCTGGTCCAGCTCTTCCTCTGGTTCAACCTGGGCCTGGTCTTCGAGTACATCAACCTGATGCCGTTCTACAAGGACTACTGGTCGAACTTCATGACGCCGCTGCTGACGGCGCTGCTCGGCCTGGGTCTGAACGAGGCGGCGTACATGGCCGAGATCTGCCGGGCGGGCCTGCTCGCGGTGGACGAGGGCCAGACCGAGGCGGCCCACGCGCTGGGCATGAGCCACGGCAAGACGCTGCGCCGGGTGGTCATCCCGCAGGCGATGCGCGTGATCGTGCCGCCGACGGGCAACGAAGTGATCAACATGCTGAAGACGACCTCGCTCGTGGCGGCCGTCCAGTATCCCGAGCTGTTCCGCTACGCCCAGGACATCGGCCAGAACTCCGGTGCCCCGGTGGAGATGTACTTCCTCGCCGCGGCCTGGTACCTGATCATGACTTCGGTGCTGAGCGTCGGCCAGTACTACATCGAGCGGTACTACGCCCGCGGCTCCAGCCGCCAGCTGCCGCCGACGCCGTGGCAGAAGGTGAGGACCAACATGCTCTCCCTGGGCCGGCCCAAGGGGGGCATGGCATGAGCGACAAGCTGAGCAAGGATCAAGGCGCCCCGGCCGAGGGCACGGTCCCGATGGTCAAGGCGCAGGACGTCCACAAGTCCTTCGGCCACGTCGAGGTGCTCAAGGGCATCGACCTGGAGGTCAGGCCGGGCGAGGTGTTCTGCCTCATCGGCCCCTCCGGTTCCGGCAAGTCGACCTTCCTGCGGTGCATCAACCACCTGGAGAAGATCAACGCCGGGCGGCTGTACGTCGACGGCGAGCTGGTCGGCTACCGCCAGCAGGGCGACAAGCTGTACGAGCTGCGCGACCGCGAGGTCGCGATGAAGCGCCGGGACATCGGCATGGTCTTCCAGCGCTTCAACCTGTTCCCGCACATGACGGCCGTGGAGAACGTCATGGAGGCGCCGGTGCAGGTCAAGGGCGCGAACCGGGCGCAGGCCAGGGAGCGCGCCATGCAGCTGCTGGAGCGCGTGGGCCTGGCCGACCGGGCCGGGCACTACCCCTCGCAGCTCTCCGGCGGCCAGCAGCAGCGCGTGGCGATCGCCCGGGCGCTGGCGATGGACCCGAAGCTGATGCTGTTCGACGAGCCGACCTCGGCCCTGGACCCGGAGCTGGTCGGTGACGTCCTGGACGTCATGCGGGACCTCGCCGAGTCCGGCATGACCATGGTCGTCGTCACCCACGAGATGGGCTTCGCCCGCGAGGTGGGCGACAGCCTGGTGTTCATGGACGACGGCGTGGTGGTGGAATCCGGCCACCCGCGGGACGTCCTGACGAACCCGCAGCACGAACGGACGCAGTCGTTCCTGTCCAAGGTGCTCTGAGGCTGCCGCTCGCAGGCGGGTGCGCCGCGGCGGGTGCGGGTCCGGTCCTCGCGGCGCCCGCCCCGGCGAAGGCGTGCGAGAGGAAGGGGCGGTACGCGTTCTCGTACCGCCCCTCTCGCGTACCGCCCCGCGCGCCTGCCGCGCGCCGGCTACTTGACGGCGAGGAGCAGCGTGTCCGAGGGCGAGCACCACACCGGCCGGGCCTCGGTGAAGCCCTGGGCGAGCAGGGTGCGCGCGTGCCACGCCGCCGACGGCGTGTCGCCGTCCGCGTGTTCGCCGTAGATCTCGAAGCGGCGGGCGGTCGGTTCGGCGAGGACCGGGTCCTGGGCGGCCAGCCGCCACCAGTCGGCCCAGTCCAGGGCGCCGTCCCGCTTGGCCTGATCCATGCGGGCGTGGCGCTGGGCGCGCTCGGCCGCGTTGATCCGGGGCGTGGCGTCGTCGATCATGTGGTCCGCGTTCATGAAGACACCGCCGTCGCGGACCAGCCCCGCGACCCGACCGTAGAGGGCCGCGAGGGGTTCGCTGTGCAGCCAGTGGAGGGCCGTGGCGGTCAGTACGGCGTCGTAGGAGTCGTACGGCAGCCCGGCCGGCCAGTCGGGGTCCTTCAGGTCGGCGGTCACGAGCGTGACCCGGTCGTCGCCGGCGAAGGTGCCGTGGGCTATGGCGAGCAGCGCGGGGTCGAGGTCGACGCCGGTGCTGGTGGCGTCGGGGAAGCGGCGCAGCAGCCGGGCGGTGATGCTGCCGGTGCCGCACGCGAGGTCCAGCACGCGGGGGGCCGTGCCCACGAGGGCCTCGACCATGTCGAGCATGATCCGGAACCGTTCCTCACGGTCCGGCATGTACCACTCCTGCTGCCGGTCCCAGCTCTCCTGCCAAGCCGCCCAGTCGGTCCCGGTACTCGTCGTCATGGAACCCCGACTCCCCTCGGTTCGCGTAATACCCTGGAAGCACGACCGGCTGTTACCCGACCGCAGACCCGACGATAAAGCGCCTCCGTAAGGACTACAAGTGGAACTGGCCTATTACTCGGATTACGCCGTACGTCTCGTCAACAGCGAGGAACCGGCCCGGGGCAGGGACACCCTGACCACGGTCGAGGCCGTCCGCGATCTCTTCGGCGACAACGCGTCGGCGGCCCGCCGCGCCACCGACGCCGACGTCACGCGTTTCCGCTCGGTCCGGGCGCGGCTGCGCGGGGTCTTCGAGGCCGCCGACCAGGGCGACGAGACCCTGGCCGTGGACCTGCTGAACTCCCTGCTGCTGGAGTTCCCGGTCAGCCCGCAGATCTCCGGGCACGACCACCGCGACGAGGACGGCCGCCCGCTGTGGCACATGCACCTGGCCGACCACCCGTCCAACGCCACCGCCGGCTACGCGGCGATCGCGGCGATGGGCCTGGCCTTCCACCTCACCGAGTACGGCGTCGACCGGCTCGGCCTGTGCGAGGCCGCCCCGTGCCGCAACGCCTACCTGGACACCTCGACCAACCGCTCCCGCCGCTACTGCTCGGACCGCTGCGCCACCCGCGCCAACGTCGCCGCCTACCGCGCCCGCAAGCGCCTGGAGGCCGACCGGTCGGGCAGCAACGGCCTCGCCGCCGAGAGCGCCCAGCGCAGCAGCGCGAGCGGCGAGCGCTGACCGGCCGGCGGCGGACGGAAGCGGAATCTGGCCGTCCCGAGGATCAGCTCCTCCGGCACGACCCCGTAGTCCGTGCTGTCCCCGCCCGCGTACGGGTTGTCGCCGAGCACCCACCAGCCGCCCTCGCGCCGCTCCGCGGCCCGCTTGACGACGAGCAGGTCCTGCTGGAACGGATGGCGCAGGACCACGACGTCCCCGGGCCTGACCACCCCTCCGTACCGCACCAGCAACTGGTCCCCGTGGTGCAGCGTGGGCACCATGGACGGGCCGGTCACCTCGGCCAGTCCGAAGGGCGCCCCGGCCCTCCCCCGTTCGGTCTCCTGCGACAGCTCCGGCATCCCCGGCACCTCCCCGGTCCGTTCCTCCACAGTCTCAGTCTCACCCTGGACTTTTGTCCTAAGCCCTAGGGGGCACCCGAGAAATCGCCTTCCACAGGGAGTAATGTCGCACCTGAGAAGACGATCACGAGGAAGGAATGCTCCATGCTTTCCCGCCTGTTTGCCCCCAAGGTCAAGGTCAGCGCCCACTGCGACCTGCCCTGCGGCGTGTACGACCCGGCCCAGGCCCGCATCGAGGCGGAGTCGGTGAAGGCCGTCCAGGAGAAGATGGCCGGTAACGACGACCCCCACTTCCAGACGCGCGCCACCATCATCAAGGAGCAGCGCGCGGAGCTGGCCAAGCACCACGTCTCCGTGCTCTGGAGCGACTACTTCAAGGCCCCGCACTTCGAGAAGTACCCGGAGCTGCACCAGCTCGTCAACGACACCCTGAAGGCCCTCTCGGCCGCCAAGGCGTCCACCGACCCGGCCACGGGCCAGAAGGCGCTGGACTACATCGCCCAGATCGACAAGATCTTCTGGGAGACCAAGAAGGCCTGAGTTCGTTTCGCGCCTTCCGACCCGCGGTTCCCCGGACCGCGGCAGTTCCCCGGCCCGCACCCGGCCCGCAGTCCGCCGTCCACGGCGTCCTCGCGGACCGGGTGCGGTCTTTTCCCCGCCCTCCGTGACGCGGGTCCGTGCGAAGCTGGGCGGGTGACCGCCCTGGAGGACCTGAGACGGCTGCGGCGCGTGCGCGACCGCATGGACCGCGAGTACGCCGAGCCGCTCGACATGACCGAGCTGGCCCGTGACGCCCTCATGTCCCCGGGCCACTTCCAGCGCAGCTTCCGCAAGGCGTTCGGGGAGACGCCGTACGGCTACCTGATGACCCGGCGGATCGAGCGGGCCAAGGCCCTGCTGCGCCGGGGCGACCTCAGCGTGACCGAGGTGTGCCTCGCCGTCGGCTGCACCTCGCTCGGCTCCTTCAGCTCCCGGTTCACCGAGCTGGTCGGCGAGACGCCGAGCGCCTACCGCGCCCGCGACCACGAGGAGACCGCGGCGATCCCGCCCTGTGTGGCCCGCAGGCTGACCCGGCCGCGCCGCCGCCCGTACTGAGGCGCGATCCCGCCCCCCGGTCCTAGGGTGGGTCCATGGACGTGAAACTCGCGCAGTGTTTCCTCGCCGTGGACGACCACGACAAGGCCATCGCCTTCTACCGCGATGTGCTCGGCCTGGAGATCCGCAACGACGTGGGCTTCGAGGGGATGCGCTGGGTGACCCTGGGCTCCCCGCTCCAGCCGGACGTGGAGATCGTCCTGGAGCCGCCGGACGCGAGCCCGGACGCCTCCCCCGCCGACAAGCAGGCGCTCAACGAACTCCTCGCCAAGGGCCTGCTGCGCGGCGTCATCTTCACCACGCCCGACTGCGACGCGCTGTACGCGCGGGTCCGCGAGTCCGGCGCCGACGTCCTCCAGGAGCCGATGGACCAGCCGTACGGGGTGCGCGACTGCGCCTTCCGCGACCCGGCCGGCAACCAGCTGCGCTTCATCGAACGTCCCACGCGCTGAACCCCACCCGCCGGCTCCGCGCCGACGCCGCCCGCTGAGGCGGTACGGGCGCCGCGTCCGTCGGTGTGTCAGCGGTCCGCCTTCCCCGCCCCCCGCTCCGGCCCGCCGTGCCGCTTCCACGGCTCCACGTCCACCACCGCCTCGCACGGTACGGGCCCGTACACGTGCGGGAACTCCTCCCCGCCCGGCTCGGCGGACTCGTACCTCACCGGAACGCCGACCCGCGCCGGGTCCACGACCAGCACGACCAGCTCGTCCGGGCCGTCGTAGCCGCCGTAGAGGAAGTCGGCGATGCGCGGGAGCTGCTCGCGGGTGGAGAAGTGGAGGAAGCCCTCCTCCTGGAGGGTGCGGCCCCTGGTGGACATCTCGTAGGCGCCGCGCTCACGCGCCGCCTCCCACAGGGAGCGCTCGGTGATGTGCAGGATGTACGGCAGTTTCGGCATGCGCCCACGCTACGGCGCCCCCGCCCCCGGGCGCTCAGACGTCGCTGTTCCCGGTGCCCGACGCCGACGGGCCCCGCGGACCGCTGCGGCCGCCCGGCCGGGCCTGCGCACCGGCGGAACGCTCCTGCCCGGCGGCCCGGGTGCCGGTCTCGTCGTACGTCGCGCAGCCGGGGTTGCGGCAGGGCCCGGGGCCCCAGACCGGTACCCAGGCGCCCAGGGTCTTGTGCCGCTTGACGACCGTTTCCACGGGCTGTCCGCAGACGGGACAGGCGTGGTCCTCGCTGTCCATGCCCTCAGCGTAGAGCGGTGGCGCCCTCGGCGCGCCTTCCCGCGACGGCCCCGACGTCCGTGGGGAAGGATCGGCGGCCCCCGCACACCGTCGGGGTGTGCGGGGGCCGCCTGGCCGGAACCTCCCGATGACCGCACGGGGTCAGGAGCCGCACGGGCCCGGGGGCTCCGGGTTCTGCTCGGCCGCCGGGACGGGCGGCCCTCAGTTGGTGCGCCGGGTCACGAACTCGGCGAGCGCCAGCAGACCGCCCGCCGCCTCCGGATCGGGGACCGCGCGGGCCAGCTCCTGCATGGCCCGGGCCATCCGGTCCGCTGCCTCGGCCTGCGCCCAGTCCCGGCCGCCGGCCCGCTCCACCGCCAGCGCCGTACGCGCGATCTCCCCGGCCTCCGCCTCCTCCTCGCGGTACGGCGTCCCGTACAGCGCGGCGAGTTCGGCCGCCGCCGGGGTGCCGGAGGTGAGCGCCGCCACCACCGGCAGGGACTTCTTGCGGGCGGCGAGATCCGCGCCGGCCGGTTTGCCGGTGTGCCGCGGGTCTCCCCATATGCCGATGACGTCGTCGATGAGCTGGAAGGCGAGCCCGGCCTGCCGGCCGAAGCCGTCCAGCGCGGCCACCTCCTCCTCACCCGCGCCCGCGTACAGCGCGCCGAGCGCGCAGGCACAGCCCAGCAGGGCGCCGGTCTTGGCCTCGGCCATCGCGAGCACCTCGTCCAGGGTGACCGCGTCCGGCGCGCACCGCTCCAGGTCGGTGTCGGCGTGCTGGCCCTCGCACAGCTCCACGACACAGGCCGCGAGCCGGGCCGCGGCCGGCACGGAGGCCGGGTGCGGGTCCTCGGCGAGCAGCCGCAGGGCCAGCGCCTGGAGGGCGTCCCCGGCGAGGATCGCGTCGGCGTCGCCGAACACGGTCCAGGCCGTCGGCCGGTGGCGGCGGGTGGTGTCCCGGTCCATCACGTCGTCGTGCAACAGCGTGAAGTTGTGGACCAGTTCGACCGCCGCCGCCGCCCGGACGGCCGCCCCCCGGGCCGCCGGACCGCCGAGCGCGGCGGCGGCCGCCAGCACGAGGGCGGGTCTGATCGCCTTGCCCGCGTTGCCCGCCGCCGGGGTGCCGTCGGCGTGCTGCCAGCCGAAGTGGTAGCTCGCGATCCGGCACATGGAGGCGGGCAGCGATCCCACGGCCGCGCGCAGCTCCGGGTCGACCAGCTTCCGGGCGCGCTCCAGCTGGGCCGCCGCCTCGTGCCCTTCGAGCGGACCGGCGCCGCCGCCCCCGGCCTCCTGCGGTGGCTCCCCCGGGGTGCCGGGACGCGGCACCCCGGAGGAACGCTGTTCGGTCTCCGTCATGAACTCGGCCATGCCTCCCCCTCACCAGGACCGCGGAGTACGTCGTCACCGGCCCGGCCGGACGCGTACCCCGAGGGCCTACCCGCCCCGGGGGGCGGGGACACGGCCTCGACGTGCGGAAACGTCACCTCCATCGGCCGATCTCGACGTTCTCCAGCACGCCGAGGGCGTCGGGCACCAGGACCGCGGCCGAGTAGTACGCCGTCACCAGGTACTTGATGATGGCCTGCTCGTTGATGCCCATGAACCGGACGGACAGGCTCGGCTCGATCTCGTCCGGGATGCTGGACTGCCTGAGGCCGATGACGCCCTGGTCGGCCTCGCCGGTACGCATGGCGATGATCGAGGTCGTACGGGCCTCGCTGATCGGGATCTTGTTGCACGGGTAGATCGGCACCCCGCGCCAGGTGGGGATGCGGTTGCCGGCGATGTCGATGGTCTCCGGGACCAGTCCCCGCTTGTTCAGCTCGCGCCCGATCGCGGCGATGGCGCGCGGGTGGGCGAGCAGGAGCTTGGTGCCGCGGCGGCGGCTGAGCAGCTCGTCCAGGTCGTCCGGGCTCGGCACGCCGTCGTGCGGCTGGATCCGCTGGTCGTACTCGCAGTTGCTGAGCAGACCGAACTCCGGGTTGTTCACCAGCTCGTGCTCCTGGCGCTCCTTCAGCGCCTCGACCGTGAGCCGCAGCTGCTGCTCGGTCTGGTTCATCGGCTGGTTGTAGAGGTCGGCCACGCGCGAGTGGATGCGCAGCACGGTCTGGGCGATGCTCAGTTCGTACTCGCGCGGCCGCGGCTCGTAGTCCACGAAGGTGTGCGGGATGTCGGGCTCGCCGGAGTGGCCGGCCGCCAGCTCGACCTCCTTCTCCCCGTACTTGTTGGTCCGCTGCGCGGGGATCGAGCGCAGCCGTTCCAGGTGCGCGCGCAGCGAGTCGGAGCGCTCCGCGACCTGCTGGAAGTCCTGGCGGCTGAGGATCAGCACCGTGGTCGAGGTGTCCGCGCGGACGGTGTACTCCCAGATCGCCTCCGGGTCGACCAGCGCCTGGTCGCCGAAGTAGGCGCCGTCGGCGAGGACACCGAGGACGGCGTCGTCGCCGTAGGGACCCGTGCTGACCTTCTCCACCCGGCCGTGGGCGAGCAGGTAGACCTCGTCCGCCTGGTTGCCGAAGTCGGCGATCACCTCGCCGGGCGCGAAGTCGCGCTGGCGGCAGCGGCGGGCCAGTTCGGACAGCACCTCCTCGTCCTCGTACGACCGCAGGGCCGGCAGCTCGCCCAGCTCGTTCGGGATGACCTCCACCTGGTTGCCGGTCTTCACGAAGGTGATCCGGCCGTCGCCGACGGCGTACGTCAGACGCCGGTTCACCCGGTACGTGCCGCCCTGGACGTCCACCCAGGGAAGCGTGCGCAGCAGCCAGCGGGAGCTGATCTCCTGCATCTGCGGAACAGACTTGGTGGTGGTGGCCAGGTTCCGCGCGGCCGCCGTCCCGAGGGACTGCTGCGGCCTGCCCTGATCCGTGCGGACCTCTTCGCCTACCGACATAGAGAAATGCCCTCCCATGTATGCCCGGTACCGAAGTGCGCCGGGCATCGGTCTCGCATCGAGCGTCCCAGCACGGTGCGTGTGCGCGCCATTACCCGAAAGAGCGGGAATGGATCATCGGATTAGTGGGCACGGTGGGGGATCTCGCCGCGGCCCGCGGGGCATGCCCCGTCTGTCCGGATCGGCTCGCACACCATACGAACGATGTGTCACGGGACGTCCGGTTTCGGTAGAAGCGGGCAGGACATCCGGCGGCCGCGACCGGCGGCCGCACGGGCACGGCACGAAGGAGTCGGGCATGGCCCCACCCATGTCGGCGAGCGGTTTCCTGGACGCGCTCAGGGCGGAAGGCGTCACGGTCGTCGAGGTCGGCGACTGGCGGAACCACAACCGCAATCACAAGGGCCCCTGGGGGCCGGTCCACGGCGTGATGATCCACCACACGGTGACCAGGGGCGGCGCGCGCACGGTGGAGCTGTGCCGGGACGGTCACCCGGACCTGCCGGGGCCGCTGTGCCACGGCGTGATCACCAAGGACGGCACGGTCCACCTGGTCGGCTACGGCCGCGCCAACCACGCCGGCCTCGGGGACGACGAGGTGCTGCGCGCGGTGATCGCCGAGAAGGGGCTGCCGCCGGACGACGAGGCGAACACCGACGGCAACCGGCACTTCTACGGCTTCGAGTGCGAGAACCTCGGCGACGGGGAGGATCCCTGGCCGGACGCACAGCTGGAGGCGGTCGAACGGGTCGCCGCCGCGGTGTGCCGGCACCACGGGTGGACGGAACGGTCGGTCATCGGCCACCGGGAGTGGCAGCCGGGGAAGGTGGATCCCCGGGGCTTCGAGATGTCCTGGCTGCGGGAGCGGGTGCGGGAACGGCTGAAGGACTAGGTGTGCCGTCCGGACAGGCTGGTGACGCGGCTGGCCGGTGGTTGGCCGCCGATGCCGGTGTGGGGCCGGTGGGCGGCCCCGCCCCCGCCCGGCCGCCGTACCGGCGACAATGAAGCCGTGACCAGCCCCGGCCCGCTCAGCCCCCGCCTCCCCTCGCCCCTGCACGAGGTGCGGGACGCCCGGTTCGAGCGTCGCGGGCTCCGGCTGCTGCTCAAGCGGGACGACCTCATCCACCCGCAGTTGATCGGCAACAAGTGGCGCAAGCTGGTGCCCAACATCGCGGCGGCCCGGGGTCGCCCCCTGGTCACCTTCGGCGGGGCCTACTCCAACCACCTGCGGGCCACCGCCGCCGCGGGCCGCCTGCTGGGCCTGCCGACCACGGGCGTGGTCCGCGGCCACGAGCTGGCCGGCCGCCCCCTCAACCCGTCCCTGGCCCGGTGCGCGGCCGACGGCATGCGGCTGCACTTCATCGACAGATCGACATATCGCCGCAAGACCGAACCGGAGACCCTGGCCAGGATCCTGCGCGCGGCCGGCGCCGAGGACGCGTACGTCGTGCCCGAGGGCGGCAGCAACGCCGAGGCGGTACGCGGCTGCCGTGCCCTCGGCACGGAACTGCGCGGCCGGGCCGACGTCGTCGCGGTCGCCTGCGGCACCGGCGGCACCCTCGCCGGCCTCGCCGCCGGACTCGCGGCCGGCCAGCGCGCGCTCGGCGTACCGGTCCTCAAGGGCGGCTTCCTCGAGGCTGACGTACAGGCGCTGCAGGAACGTGCCTTCGGCGCCCGCAGCGGCGCCTGGTCCCTGGACGACCGCTTCCACTGCGGCGGTTACGCCCGGACGACACCGGAACTGGAGGCGTTCGCACAGGACTTCGAGCAGCGGCACGGGCTGGCCGTGGAGCGTCTCTATGTGGCCAAGTTGCTGTTCGGACTGGCCGCCCTGGCGGAGGAGAACGCCCTCGCGCGCGGGACGACGATCGCCGCCGTCGTCACCGGACGGCCGTTCCCGGAACCCGCGCCGGCCGCCCCGGAGCGCTAACCGGCCTCCCGGTAGGCCGCCGCCTCCTCCAGGTCCAGGCGTCTGAGCAGGGCGCGCAGCATCTCGTCGTCGATGTAGCGCAGGTCGCGGAGCCTGACGAAGACCTCCCGCTCGGCGCCGATCATCTCGCGGGACAGCCGCCGGTAGGTGTCGTCGACGGACTCGCCGGTGATCGGGTTGACCTGCCCGAGGCGTTCCCAGACGGCGTTGCGGCGGCGCTCCAGGACCATGCGGAGCCGGTCGGCGAGGGGCTCGGGCAGGGTGTTGCGCTCGTCGGCGAGGAGTTCGTCGAGCCGGGCCTCGGCGGCCCGGGAGGCCTGGGCCTGGGCGTTGGCCTCGGCGAGCGTCTCGGCCTGCCGGTCGCGGCCGGGGAACTTCAGCAGCCGGATCAGCGGCGGCAGCGTCACGCCCTGCACGACGAGGGTGCCGATGACGGTGGTGAAGGTCAGGAAGAGGATCAGGTTGCGCGGGCCGGCGGGCATGGTCGGCGGGACGGCGAAGGCGATGGCCAGGGAGACGACACCGCGCATGCCGGCCCACGAGGTGACCATCGCGCCCCGCCAGGTGGGGTTCTGTTCGCGCTGCGCGACACGCTTCGACAGGACGCGGGGCAGGAAGGTGGCCGGGTAGACCCAGACGAACCGGGCCACGACCACGACCAGGAAGACGGCGACCGCGTACCAGGCGGCGGAGACGCCCTCGTACTCCCCGAGCCGTTTCAGGACGATCGGCAGTTGCAGGCCGATCAGGGCGAACACCGCGGACTCCAGCACGAAGGCGACCATCTTCCACACCGCGCCCTCCTGGAGGCGGGTGGCGAAGTCGACCTCCCACGCGCGGTGGCCGAGGTAGAGGGCGACGACCACCACCGCGAGCACCCCGGAGGCGTGCGCCTGTTCGGCGACCCCGTAGGCGACGAACGGGATGAGCAGGGAGAGCGTGTTCTGCAGGAGGGGCTCGGTCAGGTGGGTGCGCAGCCAGTGCAGGGGCGCCATGAGGAGCAGGCCGATCCCGACACCGCCGACCGCGGCGAGCGCGAACTCGCGGATGCCGCCCGCCCAGGTGGCCCCCTCCCCGACGGCGGCGCCGAGCGCCACCTTGTAGGCGGTGATCGCCGTGGCGTCGTTCAGCAGGGACTCGCCCTGGAGGACGGTGGTGATCCGGGACGGCAGGCCCACCCGGCGCGCGACCGCCGTGGCGGCGACCGCGTCCGGCGGCGCCACCACCGCGCCCAGCACCAGCGCGGCGGTCAGCGAAAGACCGGGGATGATCATGTACGCGGCCCAGCCGACCACGACGGTCGCGAAGAGCACGTATCCCACCGAGAGCAGCGCCACCGGCCGCATCTGCGCCCGCAGGCCGAGGTAGGAGCTGTCGCTCGCCGACGTGTACAGCAGCGGGGGCAGCAGCAGCGGCAGGACGATGTGCGGATCGAGGGTGTAGGACGGCACACCCGGGATGTAGGACACCGCCAGACCGACCGCGACCAGCAGCAGGGGCGCCGGCACCGGGGTGCGCCGCGCCGCCGCGGCCACCACGGCACTGCCCGCCACCAGCAACAGCAGCGGCATCACGTCCATGGTCCTCGCCCACCCTCGTCTTTCGCGCGGCAACCCGCACAACCGTCGTAATCTGGCAATCATGAAACAGTGCACGCACGCCGACGCGCTGCCGCACCCCGAACCGGAGCCGCTCGACGAGACCTGTCCGGAGTGCCTGCGGGACGGCACGAACCCGGTCCAGCTGCGACTGTGCCTCACCTGCGGCCACGTCGGCTGCTGCGATTCCTCGCCGGCACGGCACGCGACGGAGCACCACGCGCAGTCCGGTCACCCGGTGATGCGGACGTTCGAGCCCGGCGAGGACTGGCGGTGGTGCTTCGTGGACCACGTACTCGTCTGAGCGTTCTCCCCCGGAGCGTCCCGTCCGACCGCGTTCTCGTGTGACACTGCATGCGGCGGCTGCCGCACGACGGTTCGAGCGTCTGACGTCTGGGTACGTCAACCCGGCGCGCGCTCTTCCCATTTGGGCCCGCGAACCCCCTAGACACGGAGCGTATCCACAGCTTTACTGTGAGTGACGCCAGGGGGTTGGGGTCCCGGGGACAGAAACGTTCGGAGCGCGATAGCGTCACCGCTTGAACCACTCACGCGTTACCCCGGGGGGCGACCCTCGGCCCCGTAAAGCTTGTACCACCATGGAGGTGAGGGTGTCCCAGATCGCAGGCGAGCCCGCGTCGAACCAGGACTTCGTGGAAGTCCGGCTGCCGGCTGCGGGTGCCTACCTGTCGGTGCTGCGGACGGCCACGGCCGGTCTCGCGGCCCGCTTGGACTTCACCCTGGACGAGATCGAGGACCTGCGCATCGCCGTGGACGAGGCCTGCGCGATCCTGCTCCAGCAAGCCGTGCCCGGCTCGGTGCTCAGCTGTGTCTTCCGGCTCGTCGACGACTCACTGGAAGTCACGGTGTCGGCGCCGACCACGGACGGCCACGCCCCCTCGCGGGACACCTTCGCCTGGACCGTGCTGTCGGCCCTCGCGGGCAAGGTCTCGTCCGCCGTGGACGAGGACAAGACGGTGTCGATCAGTCTCTACAAACAGCGTGGCGCCGGCCCCGGGCCGGCGTGAGGAACGGGGACGGGCCGGTGCGGGACGAAGAGCGCGGCACACGGGAGCTGCCGACCGGGGACGGGGGTGCCTCCTGGTCGGGCGACGCCGAGACCGCCGGGGCAGGCCCCCGGGACGGTTCCCGGCGCATGGCGGACGGCATCGACGGCATCCCCGAGCAGGCCAGACCGCACCCGGAGGACGACTCCGCGCCGGCCGGCGGTGACGGTGCCACGGGCACGCCGCCGAAGGCGCGCGGCGGCGCCGGACCCGCCGTCCGCGCGGGGGCCAGGGCTCGGGGAAGGGCTACGGGCGGGACGATGAGCGAGCACGAGCGATACGCCGAGGACGACGCGCTGGGCACGGAGGCCGTACAGGCCGTGCAGCACGACGCCCCGGACCGCAGCGGGGCGCGGGCGAAGTTCGTCGAGCTGCGCGCGCTGCCGGCGGGCAGCACGGAGTACGCGGAGCTGCGCAACCAGCTGGTCCGTATGCACCTGCCGCTCGTGGAGCACCTGGCACGCCGGTTCCGCAACCGCGGCGAGCCGCTGGACGACCTCACCCAGGTCGCCACCATCGGTCTCATCAAGTCCGTCGACCGGTTCGACCCCGAGCGTGGCGTGGAGTTCTCCACCTACGCCACACCGACCGTCGTCGGCGAGATCAAGCGGCACTTCCGCGACAAGGGCTGGGCGGTCCGCGTGCCGCGCCGGCTCCAGGAGCTGCGGCTCGCGCTGACCACCGCGACGGCCGAGCTGTCCCAGCTGCACGGCCGTTCCCCGACGGTCCACGAGCTGGCCGAGAAGCTCGCCATCTCCGAGGAGGAGGTTCTGGAGGGCCTGGAGTCCGCGAACGCGTACTCCACGCTGTCCCTGGACGTCCCCGACACCGACGACGAGTCACCGGCGGTCGCCGACACCCTGGGCGCCGAGGACGAGGCGCTGGAGGGCGTGGAGTACCGCGAGTCCCTCAAGCCGCTGCTGGAGGACCTCCCGCCGCGCGAGAAGCGGATCCTGCTGCTGCGCTTCTTCGGCAACATGACCCAGTCGCAGATCGCGCAGGAGGTCGGCATCTCCCAGATGCACGTCTCGCGCCTGCTGGCCCGCACGCTGGCCCAGCTCCGCGAGAAGCTCCTCGTGGAGGAATGAGCAAGCGGTGGGACCCCGCTCGGCGCGGCCCCTTGTGCGCGGCCGGTCCCGCCCGGTGAGCCCTACTCGCCCCGGCCCGGTCCCTTGATCCCGAGGGCCCGGGTCGTCTCGCCGTTGACGAGCAGCACCAGTGCCGCCACGGCGACGAGCGCGAGCGCGATACCGGCCGGAATGGCCACGCTGTCGGCCCGGAGCAGGTTGTAGGCCACGGGCAGGGCCATGAGCTGGGTGATCAGCGCGGGCCCCCGGCTCCAGCCGCGCCGCAGCAGCAGACCGCGCGCGGCGAGCAGCGGCAGCAGCGCGAGGACGACCAGGGTGATGCCCAGGGTCACGGCCTGCTGCCGGTCGTCCGGGTCACCGGTGAGCCCGAGCACCAGCACCCACAGGCCGCCGGCCACCAGCGCCGTGCCCTCCAGCGCGGCCAGCACCGCCGCGTACGTCAGCCGGCGCGGGCGCGGCCCGGCGGCCGGGTCGGCCGTGGCGGCTTCGGCGGTGTGCGGGGCGGGATTCTGCTGACTGCTCACCCCAGCAGGGTAGCCCTCCCCCTCCGGCGCGCTGCCGCGCCCCGCGCCCCGCGAGTGTCCAGGCTCACGCCCCGGTCTCTTACCGGATCCCTAACTCGGTCTGGGCCGAGTACCCCCCAGTAGGTACGCTGCCATCCATGCGTGCACTTCTCGTGGTCAATCCGGCGGCAACCACCACAAGCGCACGCAGACGTGACGTACTGATCCATGCGCTGGCCAGCGAGATGAAGCTGGAGGCGGTCACCACCGAGTACCGCGGCCACGCGCGCGACCTCGGCCGGCAGGCGGCGGAGAGCGACGACATCGACCTGGTGGTGGCGCTCGGCGGCGACGGCACGGTCAACGAGGTCGTCAACGGCCTCCTGCACGCCGGCCCCGCCCCGGACCGCCTCCCCGGTCTCGCCGTGGTCCCGGGCGGCTCCACGAACGTCTTCGCCCGCGCGCTGGGCCTGCCCAACGACCCCGTCGAGGCCACCGGGGCCCTGCTGGACGCGCTGCGCGACGGCACCGAGCGGGTCGTCGGCCTCGGCCTGACCTCGGGCACCCCGGGCACCGAGGACGAGGCGGTGCCGGCCCGCTGGTTCACCTTCAACGCCGGACTCGGCTTCGACGCGGGCGTGGTGGGCCGGGTCGAGCAGCAGCGCGAGCGCGGGAAGAAGTCGACGCACGCGCTGTACGTCCGTCAGGTGGTCCGGCAGTTCCTCGGTGAGCCGAACCGCCGGCACGGCACGATCACGCTCGAACAGCCCGGCGCGGACCCGATCGAGGACCTGGTCGTCGCCATAGTCTCGAACACGTCCCCGTGGACGTATCTCGGCAATCGCCCGATGTACACGTCGCCTAAGGCCTCGTTCGATACGGGCATCGACGTGCTCGGTCTCAGCCGGCTGTCCACCGCCGCGGTTGCCCGGTATGGCACCCAGTTGCTCACTTCGTCCCCCGAGCGGGGACCGCAGGGGAAGCACGCCGTCTCCCTGCACGACCTGGACCAGTTCACCTTGCATTCGAAGGCGCCCCTGCCCCTCCAGATGGACGGTGACCATCTCGGGCTGCGTACGAGCGTGACGTTCACAGGCGTACGCCGTGCACTGCGTGTGATTGTGTGAGCGGAACGGGCGAAAGTCCTTTCACTCGAACGTTTAGGCCAGGGTCCACCCCATGGAAGTACGGCTGTGACCTAGTCGACACCGAGGAATCAAAAAAAATCTTCCGGAAGGGGTTGTATCCGCCGCTGAGGTTTGCGAGTCTCTACGTGGCGATCGGGACGGCCCGCAACACCGGCCTCCGCTGATCACCAGAACCCCTCTTCAAACACAGGACCACGCCGGGTGAAGACTCGGCGGTCGGCCCTTCACTTGTTGAGGGATTCGTGAAAGCGTTCACATTCACAAGCAACTTGCACGTAATACCAAGGAGAGGTAGCAGCCATGGACTGGCGTCACAACGCCGTTTGCCGCGAGGAAGACCCCGAGCTCTTCTTCCCCATCGGCAACACCGGTCCTGCGCTGCTGCAGATCGAGGAAGCCAAGGCCGTCTGCCGTCGCTGCCCGGTGATCGAGCAGTGTCTGCAGTGGGCGCTCGAGTCCGGTCAGGACTCCGGCGTCTGGGGTGGTCTCAGCGAGGACGAGCGCCGCGCCATGAAGCGCCGCGCCGCCCGCAACCGGGCTCGTCAGGCCTCCGCCTGACATACCCACCCCTGCTGACAGCCTGAGCTTGGCGGCGCGCACAGCACGTACGCATCTCCCGCCCCCGAGCCGCAGCGCGCAGTTCCCCCGATGCTCCCCCAACTCTCGGCTACGCTCGAGCCGGGGGGACCCCCATCGCAAGAGAAGCAAAGCAGCAACGAGCGACAGCCCCGGACCGAAGAAGGTCCGGGGCTTTTTGCCGCACCGGGTCCGTCGGTTCACTTCTGGGCCCGCACCGGGATGTCGAGGATCACCCGCGTCCCGCGCTCCGGCGCCGGCACCATGTCGAACGAGCCGCCCAACTCGCCCTCCACCAGCGTCCGCACGATCTGCAGGCCGAGGTTGCCCGAGCGGTGCGGGTCGAAGCCCTCGGGCAGGCCGACCCCGTCGTCCTGGACGGTGACCAGCAGCCGAGCCTCCTTGGTGGTGCCGCCGCGCACCGCGGACACCTCGACCGTGCCGGTGTCGCCCTCGCGGAACCCGTGCTCCAGGGCGTTCTGCAGGACCTCGGTGAGGACCATGGACAGCGGGGTGGCGACCTCGGCGTCGAGTATGCCGAACCGTCCGCTGCGCCGGCCGGTCACCTTGCCCGGCGAGATCTCGGCGACCATCGCCAGCACCCGGTCGGCGATCTCGTCGAACTCCACGCGTTCGTCCAGGTTCTGAGACAGCGTCTCATGCACGATCGCGATGGAGCCGACCCGGCGGACCGCCTCCTCCAGCGCCTCCCGGCCGCGTTCGGACTCGATGCGCCGGGCCTGGAGCCGGAGCAGCGCGGCGACCGTCTGGAGGTTGTTCTTCACCCGGTGGTGGATCTCCCGGATGGTGGCGTCCTTGGTGATCAACTCACGCTCGCGGCGCCGCAGTTCGGTGACGTCCCGGAGCAGCACGAGCGAACCGATGCGCGTGCCCTTGGGTTTGAGCGGGATGGCCCGGAACTGGATGACCCCGTCGTGCGCCTCGATCTCGAACTCGCGCGGTGCCCAGCCGCTCGCCACCTTGGCCAGTGCCTCGTCCACCGGCCCCCGGGTCGGGGCGAGTTCGGCGGTCGTCTGGCCGAGGTGGTGGCCGACGAGGTCGGCGGCGAGGCCGAGCCGGTGGTAGGCGGACAGGGCGTTCGGGGAGGCGTACTGGACGATGCCGTCCGCGTCGAGCCGGATCAGGCCGTCGCCGACGCGCGGGGAGGCGTCCATGTCGACCTGCTGGTTCGGGAACGGGAAGGCGCCGGCCGCGATCATCTGCGCGAGGTCGGAGGCGCTCTGGAGGTAGGTCAGCTCCAGGCGGCTGGGGGTGCGCACGGTGAGCAGGTTGGTGTTCCGTGCGATCACGCCGAGGACGCGGCCCTCACGCCGTACGGGGATGGACTCGACCCGTACGGGCACCTCTTCGCGCCACTCCGGGTCGCCCTCGCGCACGATCCGGCCCTCGTCCAGGGCCGCGTCCAGCATGGGCCGCCGGCCGCGCGGCACCAGGTGGCCGACCATGTCGTCCTGGTAGGAGGTCGGGCCGGTGTTGGGGCGCATCTGGGCGACCGAGACGTACCGGGTGCCGTCCCGGGTGGGGACCCACAGCACCAGGTCGGCGAAGGAGAGGTCGGAGAGCAGCTGCCACTCCGAGACCAGCAGGTGGAGCCACTCGAGGTCGGAGTCGTCGAGGGCGGTGTGCTGGCGTACGAGTTCGTTCATGGAGGGCACGTCTGCGAGCGTACCCGGGGCCTCGCGGGTGGCCGAAAAACACCCGCGGGCCGCGGCGCCTGGAAGGGACCCTCAACCCTCCCGGCACCGCAGCCCGGAGCATCATCGGCCGTGGGGTGTGCGGTCCCGGTCGGCCGAAGGCCGAGGAGCCGGGGCAGTCAGGGCAGAGAGCGCCGGTTCCTCGATCCGCCTTCCTGTGCGGGGAGGGCGGAAGCGTGCTGTTCTCGATTGTGGACTAGACCACGACGGCGTGTCCATGGTGTGGAGGCGTCCGCGCCGCGAGGGGCACCGGCACGCGATGCCACGCAGCCTAGCCCGCGCCGGTCAGTCGTGGGGCCAGATGGACAGGGCAATTTCCGCGAGTGCTTCCAGTTCCTCCCGGCGTGCGCCGTCGCGGGCCTGCTGGGACATGCCCTGGATCATCGCGCCGGTGTGCCGGGCGAGGGCGGCGGCGTCGGTGCCGGCCGGCAGCAGCCCGGCGGCGATGTCCGCCCGGATCCGGGCTTCGACCGCGGCGATGCTCGCGTTGCGCATGTCGCGCAGCAGCGCCTCCACCTCGGGGCTGGTGCAGTTGGTGGCCGCGTGGACGATCAGGCAGCCGTGCGGGTGGCCGGGGTCGGTGTACTCGGCGGCGGCCTCGCGGAGCATGCGGGCGACACCCGCCCGGGCCGTGGGCTCCTCGGCGAGGGCGCGGTCGGTGAAGGCGCCGTGCGAGCCGGCGTAGACCCGCACGACCTCGTCGAAGAGGGTCCGCTTGTCGCCGAAGGCCGCGTACAGACTGGGCGCGCCGATGCCCATGAGCCGGGTGAGGTCGGAGACCGAGGTGGCCTCGTACCCCCGCTCCCAGAAGGCCATCAGCGCCTTCTCCAGCGCGGTGGCCCGGTCGAAGGAGCGCGGCCGGCCCCGCGTCCGGCCCGTGCCGCCCTGTGCCCGCGTGTCCTGACCCGTCGTCATGGGGACCATTTTATAACGGCCCCTAGAAAATGGTCGGCGAGGTGGTGTACGGTTTTTCTGTAACGACCGCTAGACAAATCCGGAGGGGCGGACATGGGCGTGCTCACGGGGAAGACGGCGCTGGTCACGGGCGCGAGCCGGGGCATCGGACGAGGGATCGCCGAGCGGCTGGGACGCGACGGGGCGCGGGTGGCGGTGCACTACGGGCGCGACGAGACCGCGGCGAAGGAGACGGTCGCGGCGATCGGGGCGGCCGGCGGATCGGCGTTCCCGCTCGGGGTGGAGCTGGGGACGCCCGGGGACGCCGAGCGGCTGTGGACGGAGTTCGACCGGCACGCGGACGGACTGGACATCCTGGTGCACAACGCGGGCATCGGCACCACCCGCCCGTTCGCGGAGACCGACGAGGAGGAGTACGACCGGCTCTTCGCGGTGAACGTGAAGGCCCCGTTCTTCCTCACCCGGCTCGGGGCGGAGCGGCTGCGGGACGGCGGGCGGGTGGTGGCCATATCGTCCGGCCTCTCCCGGACCGCGGCGATGCCCGACCTGATGGGGTACGCGATGACGAAGGCGGCCCTGGACGTCTTCACCCGGGACCTGTCCAAGGTGCTCGGCCCCCGCGGGATCACGGTTAACTCGGTGGCGCCCGGCATCGTGGACACCGACGTCAACGCCCCGTGGCTGCGCGCGAGCGACGAGGCGTGGCAGCGGGCGGCCGCGTACTCGGCGCTGGGCCGGGTGGGCACGCCGGCGGACATCGCCGACGTGGTCGCCTTCCTGGTCTCTGAGGACGGCCGCTGGGTCACCGGGCACTGGCTGGACGCGACGGGAGGCTCCCTCACCTGACACCCCCCCCCCGGGGCCTTCCCGCCCTCCCCGCCTCTCCGCCCTCCCGTCTTTCCCGCGCTCTCGAACACCGATACTGTTAGATTGGTCTAAACCACCTAGAGACGCACAGAGCCCTCTTCAGAACGGCAGGCCCAGCGTGGAAGTTGTCATCGTTCCGGACGCCGCGGCGGGCGGCGAACTGATCGCCGAGGCCATGGCACAGCTGCTGCGACGCAAGCCCGGCGCCCTGCTCGGCGTGGCCACCGGCTCCACCCCGCTGCCCGTCTACCAGGCACTGGCCGCCAAGGTGCGCTCCGGCGCCGTGGACGTCTCGCGGGCGCGGATCGCCCAGCTCGACGAGTACGTGGGGCTGCCCGCCGACCACCCCGAGTCCTACCGCTCGGTGCTGCGCCGCGAGGTGCTGGAGCCGCTCGGCATAGACATGGACGCGTTCATGGGACCGGACGGCACGGCCGAGGACGTCCAGGCGGCGTGCGAGGCGTACGACCGCGCGCTCGCCGGGGCCGGCGGCGTGGACCTGCAACTGCTCGGCATCGGGACCGACGGGCACATCGGCTTCAACGAGCCGTGCTCCTCGCTCGCCTCGCGCACCCGGATCAAGACGCTGACCGAGCAGACCCGTGTCGACAACGCCCGCTTCTTCGACGGCGACATCGAGCAGGTCCCGCACCACGTCATCACCCAGGGCATCGGGACGATCCTGGAGGCCCGCCACCTGGTGCTGCTGGCGACCGGCGAGGGCAAGGCGGACGCGGTCGCGGCGACCGTCGAGGGCCCCGTCGCGGCCGTCTGCCCGGCCTCCGCGCTCCAGCTCCACCCGCACGCGACGGTGGTCGCCGACGAGGCCGCCGCCTCCAAGCTGAAGCTGGCCGACTACTTCCGGCACACGTACGCAAACAAGCCGGACTGGCAGGGCATCTGACCCGCAGCGCCCGAGGGGAGGGCGGCCCCGGCCCGGCGGGCCCGCCGAGCTTGCCCTCCCGTTGGACTAGACCAACAGCGGGCGCAACGGTATATAGAGGAGATCACGGAGCGTGCGGGTGGAGTGCTGAGACGACAACCCGTGCCACGATGTGAGCCGTGGCCGATGGGGTTGTCGGTCGCTTTCGGCATCCGGAGCCGGGAAGGCAGAGCATGAGCACCGACGTCAGCAGTGCGGAGAACGAGGCCGGCACCACCCGTACCGCGCGCGTGCCGAAGTACTACCGCTTGAAGAAGCACCTGCTCGACATGACGGAGACGCAGGCGCCGGGCACCCCGGTCCCGCCCGAGCGCACGCTGGCCGCCGAGTTCGACACCTCCCGCACCACGGTGCGCCAGGCGCTGCAGGAGCTGGTCGTGGAGGGGCGGCTCGAGCGCATCCAGGGCAAGGGCACCTTCGTGGCCAAGCCCAAGGTCTCCCAGGCGCTGCAGCTCACCTCCTACACGGAGGACATGCGCGCCCAGGGCCTGGAGCCGACCTCGCAGCTGCTGGACATCGGGTACGTCACCGCCGACGACCGGCTCGCCGAGCTGCTCGACATCACGGCCGGCGGGCGCGTGCTGCGCATCGAGCGGCTGCGCATGGCCAACGGCGAGCCGATGGCGATCGAGACCACCCACCTGTCGGCCAAGCGCTTCCCGGCCCTCCGGCGCTCGCTGGTGAAGTACACCTCCCTGTACACCGCGCTCGCCGAGGTCTACGACGTCCACCTCGCCGAGGCCGAGGAGACCATCGAGACCTCCCTGGCCACACCGCGCGAGGCGGGGCTGCTCGGCACCGACGTGGGCCTGCCGATGCTGATGCTCTCCCGGCACTCGCTGGACCGCGAGGGCAAGCCGGTGGAATGGGTGCGGTCGGTGTACCGGGGGGACCGGTACAAGTTCGTGGCGCGGCTCAAGCGGCCGGTGGACTAGGCGCCGGCCGGCCGGCGCCCGGCATGTTCGCTGAATCGATATACCGATATGCGGACGAGGTCTTCCACTCCCGGGACACCGTCACCTAGATTGCCTGCGCATTACACAGGTGATCAGCGAGGGGACGGAGCCGTGGCATGTCCGAAACGCCTGAAGTGAGGCCACCGGTGGTGACACCGGTCAGGGTGGTCATCGCCCTGTGTCTCGTCGCGCCCTTCGTGGCGATGCTGTGGGTCGGCTCGTACGCCAAGACGGATCCCGCGTTCATCGGAATCCCGTTCTTCTACTGGTACCAGATGCTCTGGGTGCTGATCTCCACCGCGCTCACCATGCTGGCGTACAAGCTGTGGCAGCGTGACCAGCGTGCCCGCAAGGACACGAACGGGGGTGCGGTGAAGTGAAGGACGGCGTCAACGGCGTCGCGCTCGGCGTCTTCATCTTCTTCTTCCTGGCCGTCACGGTCATGGGCTTCCTGGCCGCGCGCTGGCGCAGGGCCGAGAACGAGCAGTCCCTGGACGAGTGGGGTCTGGGCGGCCGGTCCTTCGGCACCTGGGTCACCTGGTTCCTGCTGGGCGGCGACCTGTACACGGCGTACACCTTCGTCGCCGTCCCGGCGGCGATCTACGCGGCGGGCGCGTCCGGCTTCTTCGCGGTGCCGTACACGATCCTGGTGTACCCGCTGATCTTCACGTTCCTGCCCCGTCTGTGGTCGGTCTCGCACCGCCACGGGTACGTCACCACCTCCGACTTCGTGCGCGGCCGGTTCGGCTCGAAGGGCCTGTCGCTGGCGGTGGCGGTGACCGGCATCCTGGCGACGATGCCGTACATCGCGCTCCAGCTCGTCGGCATCCAGGCGGTGCTGGACGTGATGGGCGTCGGCGGCGGCGAGAACACCAACTGGTTCGTGAAGGACCTGCCGCTGCTCATCGCCTTCGGCGTGCTGGCCGCCTACACCTACTCGTCCGGTCTGCGCGCCCCCGCGCTGATCGCGTTCGTCAAGGACGGCCTGATCTACCTCGTCATCGCGGTGGCGATCATCTACATCCCGATCAAGCTGGGCGGGTTCGACGACATCTTCGCCAAGGCGGGCCAGGCGTTCAGCCAGGTGAACCCGGCCACCCACAAGCCACGCGGGGCACTGGCTCCCGCCGAGGCGAGCCAGTGGACGTACGCCACCCTGGCCCTCGGCTCCGCGCTGGCGCTGTTCATGTACCCGCACTCGATCACCGCGACCCTGTCGTCCAGGAGCCGTGAGGTGATCCGCCGCAACACCACGATCCTGCCGCTGTACTCCCTCATGCTCGGGCTGCTGGCGCTGCTGGGCTTCATGGCGATCGCGGCCGGCGTGAAGGTCACCAACGGCCAGCTGGCGATCCCTCAGCTGTTCGAGGACATGTTCCCGGACTGGTTCGCGGGCGTGGCGTTCGCGGCGATCGGCATCGGCGCGCTGGTCCCGGCGGCGATCATGTCCATCGCGGCGGCCAACCTCTTCACCCGCAACATCTACAAGGACTTCATCAAGCCCGACGCGACGGCGGAGCAGGAGACCAAGGTCTCCAAGCTGGTCTCGCTGCTGGTGAAGGTCGGCGCGCTGGTCTTCGTCCTCACCATGGACAAGACGGTCGCCATCAACTTCCAGCTCCTCGGCGGCATCTGGATCCTGCAGACCTTCCCGGCGCTGGTGGGCGGCCTGTTCACCCGCTGGTTCCACCGCTGGGCACTGCTCGCCGGCTGGGCGGTCGGCATGATCTACGGCACGGCCGCGGCTTACGGCATCGCCTCGCCGACGCAGAAGCACTTCGGCGGCAACGCCAAGGAGATCCCCGGCATCGGGGAGATCGGCTACATCGGCCTCACCGCGTTCGTCCTGAACGTCCTGGTCACCGTCGTCCTCACCTTCGTCCTGAAGGCCGTCAAGGCTCCCGAGGGCGTCGACGAGACCAAGCCGGAGGACTACACGGCGGACGCAGGCGACCCCGGTGTCCAGGTGGAACTTCCCCCGGCCACCGCGGACAGCGCTCACTAGTCAGCGTCCCGGCCGGGCGCTCAGTCGCGTGTGCGCCCGGCCATCGCGTCCCAGAAGCCGTCCAGTTCGCGCACGCGCATGCTCACCCAGGGCGGTGTCTTCCTGTGCACGGTCCGGGGCAGCTTCCGGCGTATCGGGCCGGGCAGCAGGACCTGCTGCTGGCGGCAGAAGGGCTCGCGGATCTCGCCCCGGGGCACCCCGCCCCGGGGCGGGTACGGGCACAGCTGGAACTTGCAGTCCGGCAGACAGGCGCTGCCCGGCGGGGGCGGGGCGGAGGTGCCGGGCCGCAGACCGGGCCGCAGCGGCTCGCGGTCCGTGCCGATGCACGGCGGGAGCGGCATGCCGGGGCGCTCGGCACGGGCCATGCGCTCCTCGACCTCGCTCGGATACCCGTCCCGCTCGATCAGGTTCAGCATGATCAGCACGTCGGCGACGAGGCGCTGGGCGCGCCCGTCGAGGGTGCTCCAGCCGGCGGAGGGCGGGATCCACAGGTTGTGCTTGCGGTAGCCGCGGTTGTTCCCGGTGCGCGAGCCGATGTTGTCGGTGACGGTCTTCTCGTCCATCCAGAGGAACCGTTCGGGCTGCCCGGTCTCCAGTGCCATGGCCACCAGGTCGCCCGCCTCGGCGACGAACGGGTGCAGCACCCGCCGGGGCGCGTCGCCGTCGCCGCCGGGCCCTGCGGGCGCGGGGTTCACCGTGCCCGCCATCGACAGCCAGCGCTGCACCGTCTGCACCGCGTTGCACCCGCCGATCGCCCGGGACGGCTCGCCGGAACCGTCGGCGTCGTCCTCCCGCCACACCGCGCTGTCCGCGTCCTGCTCATGGCGGCCGACGCTGTCCGGGAGCTCCCACAGGCACAGCGCCTGAAGCAGCATCACCTGCGTGTACCAGCAGCGGGACTGCTGCAGCACGGTCTCCGCCTGCCGGATCAGGTCGGCCCGGCTGCCCGGGTAGGAGTACGGGTGACGCTTGCGCCGGTTGGCCGCGAACTTGAAGCCCTGGGCCAGCGCGGCCTCCAGCAGGAGGGGCAGGTCAGGGCTGCCGTGGGTGTCCTTCGGATCGAGGTGGCGCAGCCACTTGGTCAGGCGGTCCCGGGCCTCGTCGCGGTGGGCGTCGTCGACGGAGCCCAGGAGCATGGGGAGCATCCAGGCCCGCATCATGAACTCCCTGCACAGCTCGATACGGGCCGTGCGGTACTGCCGCTTGATCTCCTTGCGCTCCTCCTGGAGCCGGTCGACCTCCGCCGGTGACGCGTTCCGCGAGGGAGCGCGGTCGGCCAGCGCCTTCCGCATCCGCTCCGTCCAGTCCTGGTACCGGTCCCTCTTGTCGGCTCTCAGCCGGCCGACCGCCTTGTCGTACTCCCTGACGGGGTCGGTGTCCAGGCCGATCTTCTCCCGGATGAAGGCGAACGCGTCGTTGCCGCCGCTGCCGAACTCCTGGGCGACCGCCAGGCGTACGGAGTGCGAGGGCTCCACCTTGCCGAGGTGGAAGAGGTGGTCGTACAGCGGCATGGTGTCGGTCTGCTCCGAGGCCGCGCGCAGTGCCGTGCCGAGCTGCTTGAGCAGGGCCAGCTTCGCGTCCTCGACGGTGCGGCGGTCGCCCTGGATGCCGGGCCAGCGGCTGTGCACCCGCTCGACGATGTCGTACAGCAGCCGTGACCGGCGTTCCACGCTGTCGACCTCCAGGGCCGCCGCGTACAGGTCGAGGGCCTTGGGGTCGTTCGCACGGTGGTTGGCGGCCACGAAGAGCCGCCGGGCCAGGGGGTGGCCGTACAGGGGGGCGCGGCGCAGCAGTTCGGTCCGGGTCTTCTGCCACTCGGCCCCGAGACTGCCTCCCCCGGCCGAGAGCCTCGCCACCCGGTGGCGGGAGTGCAGCACCGCGGCGATGAGCAGTTCACGGCTGGGGCCCGGCGGCCGCAGCGCCTGCTCGATCAGCTCGCCGGCGTCGCGCTCGTCGAGGTGCCGCAGCAGACGGAAGCCGAAGTAGGCCTGCATGATGCTGTGGGGGAAGCGCACCCTCTTCTCGAAGCTCTCCACCAACTGGAGCCTGTTCGCGTTGGCCGCCAGGTGGGCGAGCGCGCTCTGGCACTGGCACAGGTCGCCCTGGGTCAGACGCTCTCTCTGTTCCTGGCTCAGATGGCCGCAGAGCGTGTCCCAGATCCGCTGCCGGTGCCACTCCGAGAAGACGTTGGCTCGCTCGTCGTAGTGGTGGAAACCGGGTCTCCCGGCCCACAGGTGCCCCGCCCTGGCCCGGGTCCGCCGCGCCGGACCGGGGTGTACGGCGTCGCCCAGCAGCTCGGTGAAGCAGACCTCCAGCTTGTCCTGGAGCAGTCCGACGCAGGCGAGCGCCGAGACCACCTCCAGCGTGTCGCCGCGCTCCCGCGGGTTCAGCTCGACGTCCCCGCGCAGCCGGCCCTCCCGCACCGCGAGATCCCATGTCTCCAGCAGCCACAGCCGCAGTGTGCTGCGGTCCCAGCTCCGGGTGTCCAGCCGGTCCCTGTCCTCGCGCGGACGGTCGCGTTCCAGGCCGCCGTGGTGGTGCAGTTCGCGGGCGATCTGCAGGTAGATGGGCGACTCCGTGACCTCCGCGGTCTCCACGATCCAGTCCACGCGGCGCTCGTCCGTCTCCGGGATCCGGGCCTCGACGAAGTACAGCGCCTCCTCCTCGCTGAGCGGTTCCAGCTCCACGATCGCGGCGGGGGTGCTCTCCAGCGGGCTGTGCGGCCGCGACGCGATGACGAGCGGCAGCTTGTCCTCGTGGGCGCACTCGATGGCCCTGCGGATGATGTTGTCCCTGTCCTCCTGGAGGCGCTCGTCGAGGACCGCCTCCTCCAGGCCGTCGGCGAGGACGACCACCTTGTCGTCGGCGAGCAGTTGCTGCCAGACCCGGTCGTTCTTGGTGCGGGCGAGGATGCCGCGGGGTGCTTCCTCGGCGAACCGTTCCCTGGCCATGCGCTCGAAGTTCAGATCGGCGCCGGTGGCGTCCCGCAGCCGGATCGGCACGGGCACGGCGTGCTGCCGGGCGAGCAGTTCGGTGAGCCGCACCAGGACGGCCGTCTTGCCCGTGCCCACACCGCCGACGAGCACATAGGGCCTGCGGGTCTCACGCTGCCGCAGCCGCTGGGCGATGACCCGGGCGATCTCCTCGCGGCCCACGATCTCGGCGATGTCGGGGCCGGCGGTGGGCACCAGATCGCGGGGGTGCCTGCGCGCCTTCGCGAGGTAGCGCCGCTTGGTCCACCAGTACCAGAAGAACAGGAAGAGGGCGGCGGCGATCGAAGCGGAGAGCACCGGACCGACGAAGCGGAGAACGTCGTCGAAGCCCTGGTTGCCGTTCCGCCACGTCTCGAACCGCGTCGTGTGGTGCGAGATCAGGATGTACACGCCCTCTCCGGCCCACGCCAGGACGGCGAGGGCGGCAAGGGCCCACACGACCCGGTTCGCGTTGGTGTACGAGGCCCATCTGCGCCACTTGCGGGGGCGGGTGGTGTCGAGCCGGGCTTCCGATCTGATGGTCAGGTGGTGCCAGTAGCCCAGGAGGAACCGCCTGCCCCGGCACCACGCCCGTCGCCCGTACAGCGTCGCCATCGGCGCGTTGCGTGGTCGCTCCTTGCCCGGTGGGTGACGGACGATTCTCGTCATGGTGCGTTCTCCTTCCGAGACCAGCTTTCGGCACGGAGGACCCCACACAGCACCTGTTTCCATGAAAACATGGGCATTCCGCCCCGCAACCCGGCAGGCGACCGCCGCGGATCCCCGGGAATCCGCGCCGCGCCCCTCGGGCAGACTCGGTGTCATGGACTTCGTGATCCGGCGGGCAGCTCCCGGCGAGTACGACGACCTGGGCGAGATCACCGCCGGGGCCTATGTCCGTGACGGCCTCCTCGCCTTCGACGAGAGCGGCTGGTACCTCGGCGAGCTGAGGGACGTGGCGAAGCGGGCCGCCGCCGCGGACGTCCTCGTGGCCGTCCGCGACGGCGTGCTCCTCGGCGGGGTCACCTTCGTCCGCTCCGGCGGCCCCATGACCGACATCGCCGGCCCGGGGGAGGCGGAGATCAGGATGCTCGCGGTCGCCCCCGCGGCCCGGGGCCGGGGCGTGGGGGAGGCGCTGGTGCGGGCCTGCGTCGAGCGCGGGCGGGCCACCGAGGGCTGCGTGCGCGTGGTCCTCTCCACTCAGCGGACCATGCACAGCGCCCACCGCGTCTACACCCGCCTCGGTTTCGTCCGCGCCCCCGAGCGGGACTGGAATCCCCTCCCGGGCCGGGACGACCTCACGCTCCTCGCGTACGAGTTGACCCTCTGAGGCCGGGCCGACACTACATCTGGGGGTGACATGGCAGCCCGGCACTAGATGTATGCTCGTCCTCGCTGTCGTCGCAGGGGAATCCGGTGCGAATCCGGAACTGTCCCGCAACGGTGTACCCGTGTGCCCCCGCACGCGTGTCGAGTCCGAAGACCTGCCGGCGGTGCACCCGGCCGTCCAGGCCCGGGTGGTTCTGACGTCCGGGCCTCGTGGAATGGGCCGGTGGACGCGACGCCGTGCGCGCTCGTGACTGCCCCTGCCTCCCGCCAGGCCCCGTGCCGAGCGAGGGAGAGCCCCACGTGACCATCGCGCCAGCCGACCCGGTCTCAGTCAGCGAGCCGGAGACCGACGGTCCCGGTGCCGCGCTGCTGCGGACCCTGACCGAGCTGACCGCCGACCTGCCCGACGCCGACCCGGGCCGGGTGGCCGCCGCCGCGCTGCGGGGCCGGTCCGCCCGCGCCGACGAGGCGGAGTTGCGGGAGCTGGCCACGGAGGCCGCGGCCGGCCTGATCTCCGAGGATCCCGCGTACTCGAAGCTGGCCGCCCGGCTGCTGACCCTCGCCATCCGGGACGAGGCCGCCTCGCAGGGCGTGACGTCCTTCACCGAGTCGGTCGCGGTCGGCCACCGCGAGGGCCTGATCGCCGACCGCACCGCCGAGTTCGTGCGGCTGCACGCCGAGCGCCTCGACGCGCTGGTCGACCCCGCGGCCGACGACCGCTTCGGCTACTTCGGCCTGCGCACCCTGCACAGCCGCTACCTGCTGCGCCACCCGGTCACCCGCAGGGTCGTGGAGACACCCCAGCACTTCCTGCTGCGCGTGGCGAGCGGCCTGGCGGAGGACGACACGGCCCGCTCCGTGGACGAAGTGGCGTCCCTGTACGGCCTGATGAGCCGCCTGGACTACCTGCCGTCCTCCCCCACCCTGTTCAACTCCGGCACGCGACACCCCCAGATGTCGTCCTGCTACCTGCTGGACTCCCCGCGGGACGAGCTGGACTCCATCTACGACCGCTACCACCAGGTCGCCCGCCTGTCGAAGCACGCCGGCGGCATCGGCCTGTCCTACTCCCGCATCCGCTCGCGCGGTTCGCTGATCCGGGGGACGAACGGGCACTCCAACGGGATCGTGCCGTTCCTGAAGACCCTGGACGCGTCGGTGGCGGCGGTCAACCAGGGCGGCCGGCGCAAGGGCGCGGCAGCGGTCTACCTGGAGACCTGGCACTCCGACATCGAGGAGTTCCTGGAGCTGCGGGACAACACCGGCGAGGACGCCCGCCGCACCCACAACCTCAACCTCGCGCACTGGATCCCGGACGAGTTCATGCGCCGGGTCAACGCCGACGGGCAGTGGTCGCTGTTCTCCCCCGCCGACGTGCCCGAACTGGTCGACCTGTGGGGCGAGGACTTCGACACCGCCTACCGCAGGGCCGAGGCGGCGGGCCTGGCGAAGAAGACCATCGCGGCCAGGGACCTGTACGGGCGGATGATGCGCACCCTCGCCCAGACCGGCAACGGCTGGATGACGTTCAAGGACGCCGCCAACCGCACCGCCAACCAGACCGCCGAACCCGGCAACGTCATCCACTCCTCCAACCTGTGCACCGAGATCCTGGAGGTCACCGACGACGGCGAGACGGCCGTCTGCAACCTCGGCTCGGTCAACCTCGGCGCCTTCGTGGACACCACGACCGGGGACATCGACTGGGAGCGGCTGGACCAGACGGTCCGCACGGCCGTCACCTTCCTGGACCGCGTGGTCGACATCAACTTCTACCCCACCGAGCAGGCGGGGCGTTCCAACGCCAGGTGGCGCCCGGTCGGCCTGGGCGCGATGGGCCTGCAGGACGTCTTCTTCAGACTCCGCCTGCCCTTCGACTCGGCGGAAGCCAAGGCCCTCTCCACGCGGATCGCCGAGCGGATCATGCTCGCCGCCTACGAGACCTCCGCCGACCTCGCCGAACGCAACGGCCCCCTGCCCGCCTGGAAGCACACCCGCACCGCCCGGGGCGTCCTGCACCCCGACCACTACGACGTCGACCTCACCTGGCCCGGACGCTGGGACGCCCTGCGCAAGCGGATCGCGGAGACGGGCATGCGCAACTCGCTTCTCCTCGCGATCGCGCCGACGGCCACGATCGCGTCGATCGCGGGGGTGTACGAGTGCATCGAGCCCCAGGTCTCCAACCTGTTCAAGCGCGAGACCCTCTCGGGTGAGTTCCTCCAGGTCAACTCCTACCTCGTACAGGAGCTGAAGAACCTCGGCGTCTGGGACGCCCGCACCCGCGAAGCCCTGCGCGACTCGGGCGGCTCCATCCAGGACTTCCCCTGGATCCCCGAGGACATCCGCGCCCTGTACCGCACGGCCTGGGAGATCCCCCAGCGCGGCCTCATCGACATGGCCGCCGCCCGCACCCCGTTCCTCGACCAGGCCCAGTCGCTGAACCTCTTCCTGGAGACGCCGACGATCGGCAAGCTCTCCTCGATGTACGCCTACGCCTGGAAGTCCGGGCTCAAGACGACGTACTACCTGCGCTCCCGCCCCGCGACCCGCATCGCCCGCGCCGCCCAGGCCACCGTCCCCGCACAACAGACCACCGATCCGGAAGCGATCGCCTGCTCCCTGGAAAACCCCGAGTCCTGCGAGGCCTGCCAGTAATGACCACCCGACCCCAGAACCTGCTCGACCCGGGCTTCGAGCTGACGCTCCGCCCCATGCGCTACCCCGACTTCTACGAGCGCTACCGGGACGCCATCAAGAACACCTGGACCGTCGAAGAGGTCGACCTCCACTCCGACGTGGCCGACCTCGCCAAGCTGACGCCGGAAGAGCAGCACCTCATCGGCCGGCTGGTCGCGTTCTTCGCCACCGGCGACTCGATCGTGGCGAACAACCTGGTGCTGACGCTGTACAAGCACATCAACTCCCCCGAGGCGCGGCTGTACCTGAGCCGCCAGCTCTTCGAGGAAGCCGTCCACGTCCAGTTCTACCTGACCCTGCTGGACACCTACCTCCCCGACCCCGACGACCGCGCCGCCGCCTTCGCCGCCGTGGAGAACATCCCCTCCATCCGCGAAAAAGCCGAGTTCTGCTTCAAGTGGATCAACGAGGTCGAGAAGATCGACCGCCTGGAGAGCACAGCGGACCGCCGCCGCTTCCTGCTCAACCTCATCTGCTTCGCCGCCTGCATCGAAGGACTCTTCTTCTACGGCGCCTTCGCCTACGTCTACTGGTTCCGCAGCCGCGGCCTCCTGCACGGCCTGGCGACCGGCACCAACTGGGTCTTCCGCGACGAGACCATGCACATGAGCTTCGCCTTCGACGTCGTCGACACCGTCCGCAAGGAAGAACCCGACCTCTTCGACGACCAGCTCCGGCAACAGGTCACCGACATGCTCCACGAGGCCGTCGAAGCCGAGCTCCAGTTCGCCCGCGACCTGTGCGGCGACGGCCTGCCCGGCATGAACACCGACTCCATGCGCCAGTACCTGCAATGCGTGGCCGACCAACGCCTCACCCGCCTCGGCTTCGCCCCCGTCTACGGCAGCGAGAACCCCTTCTCCTTCATGGAACTCCAGGGCGTCCAGGAACTGACCAACTTCTTCGAGCGCCGCCCGTCGGCCTACCAGGTCGCCGTGGAGGGCACGGTCGACCTGGACGAGGACTTCTGACGGCCGTTACTTCAGCTTCACCGCGTCCCCGGCCGACACGACCCGCGCGGTCGTCGTCGTGCCGGGGAAGTACCAGCGCCAGCTGCCCGCCGAGGTGGCGGTGACCTTGGTGCTGAGCTTTCCGGCGTCGCCCGTGCGCACGGTCTTCACCGTACGGTAGTGGGCGGCGCCGGCCGCCTTGAACTGCAGCCGCACGTCCTGCCCGGTGAACCCGTGGTACTTCAGGTCCTCCCAGTTCGCCCGGGACAGCTTGCCGGTGACGGTCAGCTTGGCGCCCTTGGCGACGGGCTCGGGCGAGGCGTCCGTGGTCAGCCGCGAGGCACGCTTCACCTTGTACTCGGCGATCCGGTCGGAGATCCAGTAGTCGCCGTCGTTCGCCTTGACGGTGGCGTCGACCTGCCAGACGCCGGCCAGCTTGTTGCTGTCCATGTCGTCACTCTGGCGGATCCAGACCGGGTCGGCCGTCATCGTGACCGTGCACACCGACGTGGTGTGCGACTTCTTCACGCACGAGGTCCCGGCCCGCTCGAAGAAGCCCCAGACGTAGGCCGAGTTGAAGGTGTCGGCATCGCTCACGCCCTTCACGCCCGAGTCGTCCTTGATCGTGAGGGCGATGGGGAACGTGACCTTCTTCGTCGTGCCGACGATCACGTTCCCGCCCTTGTTGACGACGGTCTTCACGACACGGATGTCTCCCCTGCCCTCCGCGTGGGCGCCCGTCGCGGTCAGCAGCGTCAGGGCCGTGGCCCCGCCCGCCAGCGCCCAGGCCGTTCGAGACGTTCTGCCTCGCATGTTCCCTCCCCTTGTGGTGTGGAGAGGAGAGGTTACACAGCGGGGAGACAGGGCTCTCACACGCGGCTTCCGTCAGGCGGCGCGGGCCGCGCCGTGGCGCCTCCCGTGGGGCTCGGGCTCCCGCGCCGGCCCGGTCGTCCGGGGCGCCGCCGGCCGCTCGGCCGCCCGGAGCTGACGGTCGATGCGCCGGTCGCGCACGATGCCGAGCACGGACGGGAGGACCAGCAGGACCAGGATCCCGAAGGTGGCGAGCATTCCGATCAGGCCTTCTATCTGGTTTCCGTTCATGTACACCACTGTCGCTCCGGACACTCCTTACCGTCAGTGGCAGGACTGCCGTAGAGCCTCGAATTCCTGCCAGCGCCGAGGCACACTGGCAGCATGCTGAAGAACGTGGCCGCCGTGCTGCTGGACGGAGTGCATCCCTTCGAGCTGGGTGTCGTATGCGAGGTGTTCGGCATCGACCGCAGCGACGACGGGCTGCCCGGGTACGACTTCGCCGTGGTGTCGGCGGAGGGGCCCGTCCTGAGCACCCACTGCGGGTTCACCGTGTCCACGCCGTACGGCCTGGAGCGGCTGGAAGAGGCCGATCTGATCGCCGTGCCGGCCGGGGAGACCTATACGCGGCGCGAGTATCCGGAGGAGCTGCTGGCGGCGCTGCGGCGGGCCGTGGACCGGGGCGCCCGGGTGCTCAGCGTCTGCTCCGGGGTGTTCGTCCTCGCGGCGGCGGGGCTGCTGGACGGGCGGCGGTGCGCGGCGCACTGGCACAACGCCGAGCAGCTGACCCGGCGCTACCCGCGGCTCACGGTCGAGCCGGATGTGCTGTACGTGGACGAGGACCCCGTGATCACCTCGGCCGGCACCGCCGCCGGGATCGACGCCTGTCTGCACCTCGTGCGCAAGGAGCAGGGGCCGGAGGTGGCCAACAAGATCGCCCGTCGGATGGTGGTGCCGCCGCACCGGGACGGCGGGCAGGCGCAGTTCATCGAGCGGCCCCTGCCGAAGGCGCCCTGCGACACGGTCGGTGAGGTGCTCGCCTGGATGGAGGCCCACCTCGACCAGGAGGTGACCGTCGAACAGCTCGCCGCCCGCGCCCACATGGCGCCGCGCACCTTCGCCCGGCGCTTCCAGCAGGAGACCGGGACCACGCCGTACCGGTGGATCCTGCGGCAACGCGTGCTGCTGGCACAGCAGTTGCTGGAGGGCACGGACGAGACGATGGATGCCATCGCCTGGCGCACCGGGTTCGGTACGGCCGCCGCGCTGCGCCACCAGTTCGTCCGGGCGCTGGGGACGACCCCGAACGCCTACCGGCGCGCGTTCCGGGGCCCGCAGGCCGCCTGAGCGCGCGCCGGTGCGGGCGGCCTACCAGGGCATCGCCCGCAGCAGCAGGTTCTGCGGGCGCAGCGTGATGCCCACGCGGGTGGTGTCGTCGGACCCGCCGGCCTGCTCGAAGCGGTACTTCGCGGAGATCGCCGCGGTGATCAGGCTCAGCTGGGCCATGGAGAAGTGGTCGCTGGGGCATTTGCGGTTGCCCACGCTGAACGGGCTCATCGCGTACTTCGGCACCTGCCTGGCCCGCTCGGGCAGCCAGCGGTCGGGGTCGAAGTCGAGGTGGCGGGCGTAGGAGCGGGCGTCGCGCTGGATGGCGTACGGGCTGTAGACGATGTCCGCCCCGGCCGGAATGCGATAGCCGCCGAGCGCGGTGTCGCTCACGGCGCGCCGCGTCAATATCCATACGGCGGGCCGGAGTCGCATGGCCTCGACGACGACATTGTTGGTGTGTGTGAGCGAGCGGACGTGCTCGAATCCGACCGGTCGACCGCCGGTCACGGATTCGACCTCGGTCCGTACCTTCTCGGCGTGTTCCGGATGTGCGGCGAGGACCTGGAGCAGCCACATGATCGTGGACGCGACTGTTTCGCTGCCGGGGGTGAGTATGGCGACGACCTGGTCGTGGATCTCCTGTTCCCCGATGGGGTCGCCATTGTCGTCCTTCGCCTCCAGCAATGCCGTCAGCAAATCGTCCGGCTTTTGACCAGATGCCCTGCGCTCGGCGACGATCTCGTCCACCAGCAGATGCAAATCGGCCAGCGCCCGGTTGAATTCGCGGTTGGCCGGGAACGGCAGCCGGTAGAGCGGGCCGAGCGGGATCACCATCCGGCGGTACATACCACGGAAGACGGTGGCGAGATCGATGCTGAGCCGTTCCGCGCGCTCGTCCATGTAGTCGCCGCGCAGCAGGCAGCGGGCCGCGATGCGGACGGCGACCCGGAAGGACTCGGAGGTGCAGTCGATGGTGCCGCCGGGTTTCCAGCGGTCGGTCAGGGCGTGCGCCTCCTCCTCCATGACCGGGCCGTAACCGGGTATCGCGTCCAGCCGGAACGCGGGCTGTACGGTGCGCCGCTGCCGGCGGTGCCGGGGGCCGTTCGCGGTGGCCACGCCCTCCTTGCCGAGCAGGCCTTCGAGCGATTCCCACAGCGGGCCGTCGATCTTGAAGTCGGGGTTCAGGGCCAGTGCTCCGGTGAGCGCCGGGGTGGTGACGGCGTACACCGTCTTGGGGCCGAGCTTCAGCCGGACGACGTCTCCGTGGTCACGCAGCCGGGACATGAAGGCGAGCGGGTCGCGGACCAGTTTCCACCCGTGCCCGAGGACCGGTACGGCACCTCCGGCCAGGGGCGGTTCACGCAGGCCGGACGTCTCGGGGTTCGCGGGCTGTATCGACTGTACGGTCATTTCTCACCTGCCGCTTCGTTCGTGACGTACGGGGGTGTGGAGCGGTCGTCCCAGCTGTCGACCATGTACCGGCCGGACTCGTGGTGGAACCAGTAGACGGAGCTGAACCAGTTGCGCATGGCGCCGACACAGGACTGGACCGCGGCGCTCAGCTCCTTTCCGCGGACCGTTCCGTCGTCGATCTCGCGGGCGAACCTCAGGGCGTCCTGTTCGGCCAGGAGGAATTCAGCGATGCATTCCTCGACGCGCCGCCGGACGTCGTCCACCGCTTCTTCCAGGGTCAGCCCCTTGTGGGTGATGAGGCTGATTCCGAGATTGTGCACCTCGTCGCCCGCTATTTCCTTCGGAAGCGAGCAGAGGTCGTTGTACCAGGCGGCGAATTCCTGACTGAGGAGGGCCGCCCGGCGGTAGGCCGGGTTCTTCCGCACCGCGTCCGGGAGTTCGCATCCGGCACTGGGTTCGAGCAGGTCCGTCCATATCCAGTGCGCGAAGGTGAGCCGGCGCAGCGCGAGGTATTCCTCGACACCGGGTACGCATCCCTCGGTGCGGTTGCGGAATTCACGGTCGTAGGCCTCGACGACCGCGTGGAAGTGCCGGGCGAACCGCTGGTTCCAGGTGGGTGACAGGAAGCCGTACAGCCGCAGCACGCAGTCCGCGAAGCCCGCCACCAGCGGGTCGGGGTGGTGCAGATGGTGCCTGGGCGCGTCCAGGGCCGCGTGCAGCCGGTGCCGCAGCCGCCGCCAGTCCCCCGCCCGGCCGTGCACGATGTCGCGGTCGTGGCGGTCGTCCCAGACGAAGAACCAGGCGCTGTAGTCGGCTATGGCCTGCAGGACCTCGTCGGGCGCAGCGGTGTAGTAGCCCGCCATGAGGTCGGTGTAGCACAGGCCATCGGCATATTCCCGAACCTTGGCCGGCGGCATGAGCCGCTTTTCCAGGAGCCAGAGCCGGGTCTTCTCCTGGAGCCGTGGCCAATACGGATGCAGTTGCCGTGGAAAGGCGGACTCGATCACCGGGAGTACCAGTGAGGGTGGGACTGTGACCGCCGTCTGCGTCGCTGTGGTGCTGTGTGGGAAAGCCTGCACGAACAAACCCCTCTCAGCCGCCAGGAGCGCACACCCCTCCCGTTGTGCCGGGCGTGCGCCGTTGCGTGTCCCGCACTTCCATTCAGCACCACAACTGACCACCGTGGGAACGGATTTGCCTCATTCACCACCCCAAGGCGCCTCGAATCCCCCCTTGTGTGACTGGTTAAGGATCACCAGGGGCGCAGAAGGGACCGTTTGTACGACGCGCGAACGAGCGGTCACCGCAACGCGAAGGCGCCCCGCCCAGGAAGGATCCGGACGGGGCGCCCCGAGTGCGCGGCGTCGCTCAGTCGTTGGCGACCACGGGGTAGCGTGGCTCGTTCTCCGCCATCTGCCGCAGCGCGTCCTTGCGGTCCCGCTTCGACAGCCGGTCGATGTACAGGTAGCCGTAGAGGTGGTCGGTCTCGTGCTGCAGACAGCGGGCGAAGTAGCCGGTGCCGCGGACCTTGACCGGGTTGCCCTGCTCGTCCTGGCCGGTCACCTCGGCGTAGTCGGGGCGGGCGAGCGACGCGTACGCCGTGGGCACGGACAGGCAGCCCTCGTTGCTGTCGTCCAGCCGGCGCTTCTCGGCGGGCAGGTCGACGAGCTTGGGGTTGCAGACCACGCCCACGTGCCGGACGCCCGCGTCGTCCTGGCAGTCGTAGACGAAGACCTTCAGGTCGACACCGATCTGGTTGGCGGCCAGGCCCACGCCCTCGGCGGTGCGCTGGCTGGCGAACATGTCGGCGACGAGCTGCTGGAGGTCCTCGCCGAACTCGGTGACGTCCTTGCACTCCTTGTGCAGCACCGGGTTGCCGACGACCGTGATCGGCCGGGAGGTGCCGCGCTCGCGCCAGGCCCTCTCGCGCTCCTCGCAGTCCTCCGTGTCGACGACATAGCCCTCGCCGTCGACGGGGAGCACGCCCGCGTGCTGCTGACCGGTGTCCTGCTGCGCCATGACCGACGTACGCCTTCCTCAAAGAACAGGGCAGAGATGTTGCTGATACAGGGTACGGCGCCCGCTCAGCAGACCTCCTCCAGATCGCGCCAGTCCCGCGAGTCCGGGCTGTCGGCGACCCATCCGTCGAGAAGCCCCCGCACGAGGGATGCCGGGGCCGCGACACCGCACTCCCGCTCCGGCACCCACAGCTGCCCGTCCGTCCGGTGCCCGAGCGGCCCGGGGTGACCCGGCTCGCTGTGGTCGTGCGGGTCCAGGTGCACCCCGTCGCCCTCGTCGGACGGCATGCGGGACTCGCTGCACATCCGGCACAGCAGCCGTACCGACGACGACCAGTCCTCCGCCGCGAAGCCCGCGTCCGCGGCGAGTTGCTCCAGCGCGTCCCGGTCGGCCTCGGTGGCCGCCTCCAGCAGGACCACCCAGGTGGGGACGGGCGACGGCGCCCACAGCTCGATCTCGTCGAAGACCGGGTAGGAGTGCCCGTCCGAGGTGGTGCGCTCGCCGTGCGGGACGCCGTCGTGCAGCACGACCTCCCCCCAGCGCCGCCCGGACGAGGGCAGCGGGATCGACAGCACCTCGATCCGCGCGGGGTCCAGCCGGCGGCCCCAGACCACCTCGGCCTCGCCTTCCGGGGAGAGCCGCACGGCCGCGCTGCCCAGCTCCATGCCGACGGGCTCGGCGGAGGCCGCGGCTCCCCCGGGCACCTTCAGCCCGTACGCCTGCCAGGCGCGGCGGGCCAGCGGCCAGTCCTGAAGGGCGGTCGCGGCGATGCCGACGTTCCACCAGTCGGGCGCCCCGGTCTCCCGTTCGAGCAGGGCGACCGCGCGCAGTCCGGCCGCGCGCGCCTGCTCCCAGTCGTGCCGGAACTTGTGCAGCAGGGCCAGGTTGAACCAGGACTCCGACAGCCAGGGTTCCAGATCGGCGGCGCGTGTCAGCAGCTCGCCCGCGTCCTCGTACCGGCCGTCGCCGATGAGCGTGAACGCCCGGTCGGTGGCCTGCCGCCAGGAGGCGGAGGGCCGGTGCCGTCCCTTGCCGAAGATCCTCACGATTCCCGCCTGCCAGTTCCATTTCCCGCTGTGGGCTGGCTTGTGCCCCCGGACACCCTCTCCCTCGCATCCAACCACGTGCCGCGGGAAAGGCGCTCATTACCCATGGGTTACCCAGCCGGGCGCGGGTCAGACAGTCCCGTTCGCCGCGGCGGCACCCGCTCCCGCACGCCCGGTGGCCTGGCCAGCACCCGGGCGAGCGACTCCACGACCTCGGGAGCGTAGTCGCCGGCGGTGCCGAGCCGCAGCTCCTCCAGAGCGCGCAGCGGGCCTTCGGGACCGGCGTCACGGGTCCGCTCCTCGTAGGCGTTCACGGCCCGGACGATCCGGGCGGCGAGCGGCTGTTCCCGGTAGGGGTCGGCCTGCCGTTCCACCACGACGGCGACGGCCGCGTCCACGCCGGTCTGCCGGACGACGGCACCGCCGAGCAGGGCGATGCGCCGCTGCTCCGCGGCGGGCAGGCCGGCGGTGGCGCCGGCCGGGACCGGGTCGACCAGGCTGAGCTGGCCGATGTCGTGCATCAGGGCCGCGTACTCCAGGACGGTCAGCTCGGGTCCGGTCAGGCCGAGGTCCCGGCCGACGGCGAGGCTGAGCGCGGCGACGCGGTGGGCGTGCCCGGCGGGGGTGCAGCCGGCGATCTCGGTGGCGCGGGCGAGGGAGGCGATGGTCTGCCGGTAGGTGGCGCGGACCGCCGCGTACCGGCTGAGGGAGAGCTGGACGAGCAGCATGGGCAGGCAGAACACGGGCAGCGCCCACAGGCCGACGACGGCGACCGCGAGGGCCATCACGGCACCGGTCGCGCAGATGGCGGAGCCGATGCCGAGCAGTCCGCGCAGTTCCTCGCGCAGCAGCGGGCCGAACGGCCAGCGGGTGCGGCAGTGGGCGAGCGCGGCGGCCAGGACCGCACCGCACAGGGAGGTGAGGGCGAGCAGGGTGAGCAGCAGCAGGGCGTAGGCGGGGCCGCCCCAGTGGGCGAAGACGCCCTGGCTGTAGAGGGGTTGGAAGCAGACGGCGGCGAAGCCGACGGTGAGGATCCGGCGGGCCAGGTGGTCGACGGTGGGGCTGCGGCCGGACCAGATGTGCGGGACGGCGCCGAGCACGGTGGCGAGGAGGACGACGGTGACGACCTGGGCGGCTCCGTGCTGGCCGGGCCGTCCGGCGTCGGCGCCCAGCAGGGCGTACGACAGGGCGCCGGCGGCACCGAGGGGCGCGGCCTGCCGCTGTCCCTGCTCGTCGCTCCAGCGGGTCAGTTCGCCGGCGGCTATGAGCACGCCGAAGGCGAGCGCGACGCCCCGGTCGTGCAGGCCGGTTCGGAGGGTGACGGCGAGGGAGCCGGCCGCGACGAGGGCGGCGGCGCCGTGGATCAGCCGCAGGGCGGTCATCGGGGCGCCCCGGTGCTGGAGGTCCGCTCGGCGGGCGCGGTGCCGTACGCGGGTTCGTCGGCGGTGACCGCCGGATGCCAGCCGGAGCGGCGCAGGGCGCGGACCAGCGCGCCGACCATCCGGGGGTCGAAGTGGGCCCCGGCGCAGCGCTCCAGCTCGGCGACGGCGGCCTCGACCGGGCGGGCCCTGCTGTAGCAGCGGGTGGAGGTCATGGCGTCGAAGGCGTCCGCGACGGCGACGATCCGGGCGCACTCGGGGATGCGGTCGCCGGCCAGGCCGTACGGGTAGCCGCTGCCGTCGAGCCGTTCGTGGTGGTGGAGGATGGCCGCGCGGGCCTCGCCGAGGAAGGAGATGCCGCGGACCATCTCGTGGCCGTACTCGGGGTGCAGTTCGATGATCCGCCGCTCCTCCGGGGTGAGCGGGCCGTCCTTGCGCAGCAGCCGGGTGGGCACGCCCAGCTTGCCGACGTCGTGCAGGATGCCGGCGAAGCGCAGCACCTCGACGCGGTCGTCGTCCATGCCGAGTTCGCGGGCGATCAGCACGGAGGCGTGTCCGACGCGTTCGCTGTGGCCGCGGGTGTAGCCGTCCTTGATGTCGACGGCCTGGACGAGTGCGCGGATGGTGGCCTGGTGGGCGGCGCGTTCGCGGTGGTACAGGGCGAAGACCCACCAGGAGACGCCCATCGGCAGCAGCACGAGCAGCGCGGCGACGGGGCCGTAGGGGCTGCGCCAGAGCACGGCCATCATCAGCCCGGCGAGTCCGTGCACGGCGACCGGGGCCGGCGAGCGCGCCGGCAGCCCGCGCCAGGCCCGCCGCAGCGGCACCAGCCCGACCGCCGCGCGCAGACCGCCGTCGAGCGCGGTGAGCACCAGGCAGAACGCGAGGAGGGCCGCGCCCGCGGGCAGCAGCGCGGAGGGGAAGTCCGAGCCGAGGACGGCGTCCTCGCCGCCGAGTGCCCGGTGCGTCCGGGCGGCGGCCCACACGGCGAGCGCGGGCTGCGCGGCCCGCCACACGCGCCGGAGCAGGACGGGCGGGTGCTCGACCGGGGAGAGCAGCGCGGCGGGCACCGGGACGAGCGCGGCGGCCGCCGGGGGCAGCAGGAACGCACCGGCGAGCAGCACGGGATAGAAGGTGCCGCCGAAGCGGCGGCGCCCGGCGTGCTCGCAGGCCGCGTAGAGCCCGGCGAGCAGGGCCGGTGCCCCCCAGGGGGTGTGCGTGGCCGGCAGGGGCAGCAGGCACAGGACGGCCGACAGGGCGACGGCGGCGACGTAGCCGCGCGCCCTTGCCGGTACCGCGTCCATCACGCCCCTCCCCTACCGTGCCTCCTCCAGGGCTCGGAGCCTAGGGCGGAATCGGGGGATGGGGGGCTTATGACCTGAGGATTAGCACGTTCGGGTGATATGTCCCGGCGTGTCAGGACTCCTGCTGTGCCGCCGGGGCCTTGGTGACATCGTGCTCCGGCACGGTCTGCCCGGAGCGGATCAGGTCGATCCGTCCCATGACCTTGGCCCGCAGGTCGGCGGGCACGTCGTCATGTCCGCAGCACCGCTTGACCAGCTTCTTCACGGCCTGCTCCAGGCCGTACTTCTCCAGGCACGGCGAGCATTCCTCGAAGTGGTGCTGGAACTTGTCGCGGTCGACGTCCGGCATCTCGCTGTCGAGGAACTCGTACAGGTGGTCGAGGACCTCACTGCAGTCCGTCTCGTGCGGCTCTCCGCAGCTCATGAGCCCGAGCCTTTCGCTTCGTTCGACTCTCCGGCGCCGGCCGGGACCAGCCCGCGCTCACGGGCGTAGTCCTCCAGCATGCCGCGCAGCTGACGGCGGCCCCGGTGCAGCCGGGACATCACCGTACCGATGGGTGTCCCCATGATGTCCGCGATCTCCTTGTAGGCAAACCCCTCGACGTCCGCGAGGTAGACGGCGATGCGGAACTCCTCGGGGATGGCCTGGAGCGCGGCCTTCACGTCCGAGTCGGGCAGGTGGTCGAGCGCCTGCGACTCGGCGGAGCGCAGACCGGTCGACATGTGCGACTCGGCACGGGCGAGCTGCCAGTCCTCGATCTCCTCCGCGGCGGAGCGCTGGGGCTCGCGCTGCTTCTTGCGGTAGGAGTTGATGAAGGTGTTCGTGAGGATGCGGTACAGCCACGCCTTGAGGTTGGTGCCCTCGCGGAACTGGTGGAAGGACGCGTACGCCTTGGCGTACGTCTCCTGCACCAGGTCCTCGGCGTCGGCCGGGTTGCGCGTCATGCGCAGCGCGGCCGAGTACATCTGGTCGAGGAATTCGAGCGCGTCCCGCTCGAAGCGCGCGCTGCGCTCCGCGGTCGACTCATCGGACGCGTCCGCGCTGACGCCCTGGCCCTCGGGCAGCTCCGCCTGGCCGTTGTCGGTCCCTGCGTCGGTACCGGTGACCGGACCCACCTCCTCAAGATCACGGGTAGGACCGAAACCGATCCCACTCGATTCGGAGGATAGAACACGACCCGTGCCTGCCGCCGCTCGAATAGGAGCGGTCTTGGCCGCGTGCAGCACGGACCAGTCCAGGTCAGTGCGGCTGCTGCGGGCCGGGCAGATGGTCGAACCCATGCGGCGGACTTCCTCTCCTGCGACGTCGGTGCCGAAGGCGTCGGCACTTCCGATCGTGTCAACAGGGCCCCACCGCACAACATTCCCGGGTCACCCGAGTGACGCGGTCCACTCCCGTACCGCGCCGGTGACGACCTCCAGCGCCCGCTCCTGGGTGATCTCCGCGCGCTTGGGCACGGCGAACCCGTGATCGCCGTGCGGCACCTCGATGAGCCGGAAGTCACCCTCGGGGAACTCCGCCGGCTTCCCGAAGGGGTCGTTGCCGCCCTGGACGACCAGCGTGGGCACCCCGGCCCCCAGCAGTTCCTCCGCCCGCGACTTCTCCGGCCTGCCCGGCGGGTGCAGCGGGAAGCTCAGCGCGAGCACGGCGTGCGCACCGAGTTCGGCCGCCGTGCGGCAGGCGACCCGGGCGCCGGCGCTGCGGCCCCCGGAGATCACCGGCAGCCCCGGCCCGGTGAGCGCGGGCCACACGCCCCGCCAGCCGGTGTCCAGGGTCTTCGGCGCCGGCGCGACCTTCTTGCCGGCGACCCGCCAGGGCTGCTCGACGAGGGCGACGGTCACGCCGTCGGCGGGCAGCGCCGCCGCGAGCGCCTGGAGGTCGCGTGCCTCGATGCCGCCGCCGGCGCCGTGGCCGACGGCCAGCACCAGCCGGGCGTTCTTCGCCGGGTGCCAGGTGATCCGGGCGTCCCCGGCCTCCGTCCCGACGGTCTGTGCGGTCACGTCTGTCACGTCTGTCGCCTTGGTCACGTCAGAAGAGTGTGCCCTCTTCCGGACCCTCCAGCTCCTTCAGCAGCTCCGGGCCGTTGTTGCGGACGTTGCTGACGGCGGTGGAGACCGGGTAGGCCCGCATCAGGCCGGCCGGCGGCGGGGCGAGCAGCCCGCGCAGGTCATCGGGGTCGGTGCGGGAGGGGTCGAGCCAGGCGTCCCAGCGGTCGGGGGTGAGCATCAGGGGCATCCGGGGGTGAATCTCGGCGAGGGAGCCCGGGCCCTCGGCGGGGGCCACGGCCAGCGGGGTCCTCTCCGCCTCGGTGGTGATCACCGAGCAGGTCACCCACCAGGCGCGCGGGTGGTCGTCGGGCAGGGTCCGGTCGCGCCAGAACTCGTACAGGCCGGCCATCGCGAACACCGAGCCGTCGGCGGGCAGCACGAAGTACGGCTGCTTGCGCGGCCGCTTCTTCCTGCCCTCCACCTCCAGGTCGCGCTCCTGGGCGCCGGTGACCCACTCGTAGTAGCCGTCGGCCGGCAGGATGCAGCGGCGGGCGGCGAAGGCGCGCCGGTAGGCGGGCTTCTCGTGGACGGTCTCCGCGCGGGCGTTGATCATCCGGGCGCCGCCTTCCGGGGTCTTCGCCCAGGACGGGACCAGGCCCCACTTCAGCCGGCGCAGCTGGCGAACCGGACGCGGGGAGTCCGCGTCTTTCAGGGGGCGGTCCAGGACGGCGTAGACCTCCTTGGTCGGCGCCACGTTGTAGTCGGGCGCCAGGGTCTCCTCGGGCTCCCACACCTCGGCCTCGAAGACTCCCGCGAGATCCTCGGGCCTACGACTCGATGCATACCGTCCGCACATACGTGCCACACTGCCAGATTCCGTACCAGTACAGGGAGCCACTCCGACCGATGGACAGCCTCGCCGCCACCGCGCTGCCCGACCTCTGGGACCGGCTCACCGGCACCCAGCCCGATCCCGGCCTGTGGGTGGTGCTGGCCACGCTGGCCGCCGCCCTCGCCGTGGTCGTCCCGCACCCGGTGTGGCGGATATCCCGCAACGCGATCACCATCGCGCACGAGGGCGGTCACGGTCTGGTCGCCCTGCTCACCGGCCGGCAGCTCACCGGCATCCGGCTGCACTCCGACACCAGCGGACTCACCGTGAGCCGGGGCAAGCCGTACGGGCTGGGCATGATCCTGACGGCCGCGGCCGGCTACACGGCACCCTCGCTGCTGGGCCTCGGCGGGGCCGCGCTGCTGGCCGCCGGGCGCATCACCCTCCTGCTGTGGGCGGCCACCGCCCTGCTGGTGGCGATGCTGGTGATGATCCGCAACGCCTACGGCGTGCTGACCGTGGTCCTCGCGGGCGGGGCCTTCCTGCTGGTGTCCTGGCTGGCGGGGCCGCGGGTGCAGGCCGCGTTCGCGTACGCGGTGGTGTGGTTCCTGCTGTCCGGCGGAGTGCGGCCGCCGTTCGAGCTCCAGGCCAAGCGGTCCCGGTCGGGGGCGGGGGACTCGGACGCGGACCAGTTGTCGCGGCTGACGCACGTGCCGGCGGGCCTGTGGCTGTTCCTCTTCCACGCGGTGTCGCTGTGCTCGCTGATCGGCGGCGGCCGCTGGCTGCTGGAAGGTTGACGGCGCGCCCTCCTTATAAAGTGGCCCCATGGCCCCGAACACCTCCTCCACCGCCCTCTGGCCCGCCCCGCACGCGAGCGGAGCCGTCGACGCGACGGTCCACGTGCCGGGGTCCAAGTCGGTCACCAACCGCGCTCTGGTCCTCGCGGCCCTGGCCTCCGAGCCCGGCTGGCTGCGCCGCCCGCTGCGGTCCCGCGACACCCTGCTGATGGCCGGCGCGCTGCGGGCCATGGGTGTGGAGATCGAGGAGGGGGTGGGCCCCGACGGCACCGGCGAGGCCTGGCGGGTGCTGCCCACGGGCCTGTCCGGCCCGGCCACGGTCGACGTCGGCAACGCGGGCACGGTGATGCGGTTCCTGCCGCCGGTGGCCGCGCTGGCCGACGGCCCGGTCCGGTTCGACGGGGACCCGCGGTCGTACGAGCGTCCCCTGAACGGCGTGATCGACGCGCTGCGGGTGCTCGGTGCCCGGATCGACGACGACGGCCGGGGCACGCTGCCGCTGACCGTGCACGGCGGCGGGGCCCTTGACGGCGGCCCGGTGTCGATCGACGCCTCCTCGTCCTCGCAGTTCGTCTCGGCGCTGCTGCTGTCCGGCCCCCGTTTCAACCAGGGCGTGGAGGTCCGCCACACCGGCGCCAGCCTGCCCTCGGTGCCGCACATCCGGATGACGGTGGACATGCTGCGCGCGGTCGGCGCCCAGGTGGACACCCCGGAGTCGGGCGGTGAGCCGAACGTGTGGCGGGTGACGCCGGGCGCGCTGCTCGGGCGGGACCTGACCATCGAGCCGGACCTGTCCAACGCGCAGCCGTTCCTGGCGGCGGCCCTGGTCACCGGCGGCAAGGTGGTGATCCCGGACTGGCCCGCCCGGACCACCCAGCCGGGTGACCGGCTGCGGGAGATCTTCACCGAGATGGGCGGTTCCTGCGAACTCACCGAGTACGGCCTGGAGTTCACCGGTTCGGGGGCGATCCACGGCATCGACGTGGACCTCGGTGACGTGGGCGAGCTGACCCCGGGCATCGCGGCGGTGGCCGCGCTCGCCGACTCGCCGTCCACCCTGCGGGGCGTGGCCCACCTGCGGCTGCACGAGACGGACCGGCTGGCCGCGCTGACCAAGGAGATCAACGAGCTGGGCGGTGACGTCACGGAGACGGCCGACGGCCTGCACATCCGCCCGCGCGCGCTGCACGCCGGGACCTTCCACACCTACGAGGACCACCGCATGGCGACCGCCGGTGCGGTCATCGGCCTGGCCGTGCCGGGCGTGCGGATCGAGAACGTGGCGACGACGGCGAAGACCCTGCCGGACTTCCCCGAGCTGTGGACCGGGATGCTCGGGCAGTAGGGACGTACATCATGCGCCGCTACGGCAAGCACACCGACGAGGACGACATCCGCAGCCGTCCCAACCGCAAGGGCAACCGGCCGCGGACGAACATCCGGCCCAAGCACGAGGACGCGGCCGAGGGCATGGTCCTCACCGTCGACCGGGGACGGCTGACCTGCCTGGTCGAGGACCGGGTCGTGATGGCCATGAAGGCGCGCGAGCTGGGCCGCAAGGCGGCCGTGGTGGGCGACCGGGTGGCCCTGGTCGGTGACCTGTCCGGCGCCAAGGACACGCTCGCGCGGATCGTCCGCATCGAGGAGCGCACGTCGGTGCTGCGCCGCACCGCCGACGACGACGATCCGTACGAGCGGGTGGTCGTCGCCAACGCCGACCAGCTGGCGATCGTGACGGCCCTGGCCGATCCCGAGCCCCGCCCGCGGCTGATCGACCGCTGCCTGGTCGCTGCCTTCGACGGCGGTCTGGAGCCGCTGCTGGTGATGACCAAGTCGGACCTGGCCCCGCCGGACAAGCTGCTGGAGCTGTACGGCGCCCTCGACATCCCGTACGTCGTCACCAGCCGCGGGGAACTGGAGAACGGGGACGCGGCGGACCGGGTACGCGAACACCTCGCGGGCAAGATCACCGCGTTCGTGGGTCACTCGGGCGTCGGCAAGACGACCCTGGTCAACGCGCTGGTGCCGCAGGAGCGCCGGCGCCTGACGGGCCATGTGAACGCGGTGACGGGCCGCGGCCGGCACACCACCACCTCCGCCCTCGCCCTGCCGCTGACCGGATCGGACGGCTGGGTCGTCGACACCCCCGGGATCCGCTCCTTCGGACTCGCGCACATCGATCCGTCGCGCGTGATCCACGCCTTCCCCGACCTCGAACCCGGTACGGCGGGCTGCCCGCGCGCGTGCAGCCACGACGAGCCGGACTGCGCGCTGGACGCGTGGGTGGAGGAGGGGCACGCGGACCCGGCACGGCTGTACTCGCTGCGCCGGCTGCTGGCCACGAGGGAGCGCAAGGAAGGCGACTGAGCCTCGCGTTGTTTGCCGGGGTGCCCGGCCGGTAAGTGCATAATCGCACCGAGCCGGAGATCCGGATCAACGGGAGGACCGCACATGGCGTGGCTGCTGGTCATAGTGGCCGGGATACTGGAGACCGGCTTCGCCGTGTGCCTGAAGCTCTCGCACGGGTTCACGCGCATGTGGCCCACGATCGCCTTCGCGTCGTTCGCCCTGGGCAGCTTCGGTCTGCTCACCCTGTCGCTGAGGAAGCTGGACGTCGGCCCCGCCTACGCGGTGTGGACCGGCATCGGCGCGGCGGGCACCGCGATCTACGGCATGGTCTTCCTCGGCGACCTGGTCTCCACCCTGAAGATCGTGTCGATCAGCCTGGTCATCATCGGCGTGATCGGACTCCAGCTGTCGGGCTCCGCCCACTAGGCCGGCGCGACCCGTCCACCAGGGGCCCCGGGAAGCGCGGGTTCACACCAGATGCCGCGGCAGCACCGCCCGCACCAGCTCCGCCCCGCCCTCGCGGGAGCGCAGCAGTTCCGCGGTACCGGCCGGGTCGGCGCCGGGACCGGCCAGCGCGGCCGCCGCGCGCGCCCGGACGATCCGCAAGCCCTGTCAAGCCCGGGAAGCGCGGGTTCACACCAGATGCCGCGGCAGCACCGCCCGCACCAGCTCCGCCACCCCGCCCTCCCCCGGCGGCGCCGCCACACAGGACAGGGCGAGGCGTACCACCAGTTCGCAGCAGCGCAGCAGCTCCGCGGTACCGGCCGGGTCGGCGCCGGGACCGGCCAGCGCGGCCGCCGCGCGGTCGCGGACGATCCGCACGAAGTCGCGGGGCGCGGGCAGCGGCCCGTCCGCGCGGCGCTGCGCCGGTACCGCGGTGGCGGAAGGCACGGCGGTGAGCGGCGGACTCGGCAGCCACTCGGTCCAGCAGCCGGTGAGCATGGCCCGGACCAGCACGTTGTCCCGGGCGGCGGTGGCCGTCCACTCGGCGGTGGCGGTGAGCCGGTCCCGCGCCCCCGCGGAGCCGGCGAGGGCCCGCTCGACGCCGGCGAGGTAGCCGTCGGCCTCCCGCCGCACCAGCGCCCGGGCCAGGCCGTCCTTGCTGCCGAACTCGTTGTACAGGGTCTGCCGGGACACCCCGGCCGACGCGGCCACGTCGACCATCCGCACGGCGGACCACGGCCGGCGCGCGAGCGCCGTGCAGGCGGCGTCCAACAGCGACTCCCGGGCAGCAGGCATCCTCGCCTCCCTGGACCACACCGACTCTGCGCCCAGATTTGACGCGCTTGTATGCACTGTCAAGGGTTCGCGACGGGGCGGACGGCGCACCCGCCCGTCCGCCGGCCGGGCGGGCGCGCCCCCGCCCGGCCGCAAGGTTCCCGCGCCCCCGGTGGCCCCGCGCCGGCCCCGCCCGATACCGTTCTGCACATGCCCGACTACCTCGACGACCTCCGCCTCGCCCACGTCCTGGCGGACGCGGCCGACGCCGCCACCACGGCCCGGTTCAAGGCCCTCGACCTCAAGGTGGAGACGAAGCCGGACATGACCCCGGTGAGCGAGGCGGACAAGGCCGCGGAGGAACTCATCCGCGGCCAGCTCCAGCGCGCCCGCCCGCGGGACTCCGTCCTCGGCGAGGAGTACGGCGTCGAGGGCACGGGCCCGCGCCGCTGGGTGATCGACCCGATCGACGGGACGAAGAACTACGTACGGGGCGTCCCGGTCTGGGCCACCCTGATCTCCCTGATGGAGGCGGGCGAGGGGGGTTACGAGCCCGTCGTCGGCGTGGTCTCCGCACCCGCGCTCGGCCGCCGCTGGTGGGCGGCGAAGGGCCACGGCGCCTTCACCGGCCGCAACCTCACCTCCGCGACCCGGATCCACGTCTCGCGCGTCGGCAGGCTCGCGGACGCCTCCTTCGCGTACTCCTCGCTCACCGGCTGGGAGGAGCGCGACCGCCTGGACGGCTTCCTGGAGCTGTCCCGCCAGGTGTGGCGCACGCGCGCGTACGGCGACTTCTGGCCGTACATGATGGTCGCCGAGGGCTCCGTGGACATCTGCGCCGAGCCGGAGCTGTCACTGTGGGACATGGCCGCCAACGCGATCATCGTGACGGAGGCGGGCGGCACCTTCACCGGCCTCGACGGCCGCCCGGGTCCGCACAGCGGCGACGCCGCGGCGTCCAACGGCCTCCTCCACGACGAGCTGCTGGAGTACCTCGCCCCGCGCCCGTGAGGAACGGGGGCAGCACCGGAGTACTCCCGTCACGCCCTCAACTCGCGTCGCGCGCCCCCTTGTTGACCCGCCCTTTACCTGGCACTCTGGGCCCACCCCCACTTGTGAACTTGTGAATCCCTGAACTTTTCCAGGGGTTCCTAGGAGGTGCTCCGTCCATGCTCGTCCGTGACGCCATGAGCACGGTGATTCTCACCCTCGGCCCCGCCCACACCCTCCGCCAGGCAGCCGCCCTGATGTCCGCCCGCCGCGTCGGCGCCGCCGTGGTCCTCGACCCGGACGCCGGCGGCATCGGCATCCTGACCGAACGCGACATCCTCAACTCCGTCGGCCTCGGGCAGAACCCGGACGCGGAGCGCACCCACGCCCACACCACCACCGACGTCGTCTTCGCCGCCCCCACCTGGACCCTGGAGGAGGCGGCCCGCGCCATGGCGAACGGCGGCTTCCGGCACCTCATCGTCCTCGACCGGGGTGATGTGGCCGGCATCGTCTCGGTGCGCGACATCGTCCGCCGCTGGCTCCCGGCCCGCGAGCCCACGCCCGCGCTGTGACACGCGAAGCGGGCCGGACCCCGAGCACCGTGGGGTCCGGCCCGCCCAGCCGCGAGGGCGGCCGGCTCAGCCGCGCAGCTCCCGCACCGCCGCCTCCAGCCGCTTGCCGAAGTCGGCGTCGGCGTTCGCGAAGTTGCCGATCGCGCGCTCGACGATGTCCTCGCGCGAGACCTGCGAGATCGCGCCCGCGAGGTTGGCGATCAGCCGCTCCTTCTCCGCCTCCGACATCAGCCGGTAGAGGTTGCCCGCCTGCACGAAGTCGTCGTCCTCGGCGTGCGCGGGCGTCGGGTGGCTGCCGGTGCCGGCCGCGAAGCCGTCGAACGGCTGCCAGAGCGGACGGCCGGTCTGCTGCGGCCCGCCGAAGCTGTTCGGCTCGTAGTTCTTCGCACCGCCGTGCCGGCCGTCGTAGAGGAAGCCGTCACGGGAGTTGGTGCGCGCCTCGGTGGCGTGCGGGCGGTTCACCGGCAGGTGGTCGGCGTTGATGCCGACGCGGTAGCGGTGGGCGTCGCCGTAGGCGAAGAGCCGGCCCTGGAGCATCTTGTCGGGCGAGGGGCCGATACCGGGCACGAAGTGCGCCGGCGAGAAGATCGACTGCTCGACCTCGGCGAAGATGTTCTGCGGGTTGCGGTTCAGCTCCAGCTTGCCGATCTCGATGACCGGGTAGTCCGCGTGCGGCCACACCTTGGTCAGGTCGAACGGGTTGAAGCGGTACGTCGCCGCGTCCGCCGCCGGCATGATCTGCACGCCCACGGTCCAGCTCGGGAACTCCCCGCGCTCGATCGCCTCGCGCAGGTCGCGCTGGTGCGAGTCGGGGTCCTTGCCCGCGAGGACGTCCGCCTCCTCGGCGGTGAGGTTCTTGATGCCCTGGTCGGTCTTGAAGTGGTACTTGACCCAGAAGACCTCGCCGGCCGCGTTGTTCCACTGGTAGGTGTGCGAGCCGAAGCCGTCCATGTGCCGGTACGACGCCGGGATGCCGCGGTCGCCGAACAGCCAGGTCACCTGGTGCGTCGACTCCGGCGACAGCGACCAGAAGTCCCACACGTTGTCGGCCTCGGTGCTGCCGGTGTACGGGTCGCGCTTCTGGGTGTGGATGAAGTCCGGGAACTTGATCGCGTCCCGGATGAAGAAGACCGGGGTGTTGTTGCCGACGAGGTCGTAGTTGCCCTCCTCGGTGTAGAACTTCAGCGCGAAGCCGCGCGGGTCGCGGACGGCGTCCGCCGCGCCGAGGTTGCCGGCCACGGTCGAGAAGCGCAGGAAGACCTCGGTCTGCTTGCCGGCCTCGGAGAGGAAGGCGGCGCGGGTGTACGGCGTGACATCGGCGCTCACGGTGAAGGTGCCGTACGCGCCGGCGCCCCGGGCGTGCACCACGCGCTCCGGGATGCGCTCGCGGTTGAAGTGCGCCAGCTTCTCCAGCAGCAGCTGGTCCTGGACGAGGACCGGCCCGCCGACGCCCGCCGTCTCGCTGTTCTGGTTGTCGGCGACCGGGGCACCGGCCTCCGTGGTGAGCGGTCCCTGCGTCACGTACGCCTCCTGCGTCATCCCTGACTAGTCCTGTCCTGTGGCCAAAGCCGGTTCCGATCCTACAATGGACATTGTCTAAGTCAAACGGCGATCCAAAATCACACCTATTCCCGACCTGGGGACTCTTCCTGTTAGGCTGGTGGCCATGAGCGACCTTCTGGAACGGCTGCGTGGACGCGGATGGCGGATGACCGCGCAGCGACGCGTGGTGGCCGAGGTCCTGAACGGCGAGCACGTCCATCTGACGGCCGACGAGGTCCACGCACGGGCTGTCGCCAAGCTGCCCGAGATCTCCCGGGCGACCGTCTACAACACGCTCGGTGAGCTGGTCTCGCTCGGCGAGGTGCTGGAAGTCACGACGGACAAGCGCGCCAAGCGGTACGACCCGAACGCGCACCGGCCGCACCACCACCTGGTCTGCGCCCGCTGCGGCGCCATCCGCGACGTGCACCCGAACGGCAACCCCCTGGCCGACCTCCCCGACACCGAGCGCTTCGGCTTCACGGTGTCGGACGTCGAGGTGACGTACCGGGGACTGTGCCCGAACTGCGCGGGCGCGTAAGCCGAGCGCACCTACACCGCTTCCCTGGGAGCCCCGGCATCCGCCGGGGCTCTTCGCGCAGGGCCGTCACCGCGCACGACCCGGACGCACGAAAACACCGAGGGCCGGAACCCATCTCTGGATTCCGGCCCTCGGCCTTCAGTAGCGGGGACAGGATTTGAACCTGCGACCTCTGGGTTATGAGCCCAGCGAGCTACCGAGCTGCTCCACCCCGCGTCGGTGAACACGACACTACGTGAGGGGAGCGCCGAGAAGCAAATCAATCGAGGCCGGGGTGTCCGGCGTCACGCCGAGAGCTCCTCCCGCAGCGCGTCCCGCAGCCGTCCCGCCCGCTCGGCCACCTCCGCCGGCCCCAGCGCCACCGCCCGGTCGGCCCACCGCTGCCCCTCCGCCAGCTCGCCGCGACGCGCGTAGACGAGGGCCAGCCGCAGGGCCGCCCGCCCGTGCCCGGCGTCGGCGGCCCGGGCCCACCACACCGCCGCCTCCGGCTCGCTCCCCTCACGGGCGAGCAGCAGCCCCAGGTTGAAGGCGCCGTTGCGCGACCCGGCCTCGGCCGCCGCCCGGTACCAGCGCGCCGCCTCCACCACGTCACCTCGCGCCGCCGCGTGCATGCCGACCCGCACCTGTGCCCGCCGGTGCCCCTGCGAGGCGGCCCGCTCGTACCACTCCTCGCACTCGGTCTTCTCCTGCACGGTCTCGCCCAGCTCGTGCGCGGGCTCCGGCGGCCGGCGCGCGTCGAGCAGGGTGGCCAGCCGGTATGCGCCCTCCGCGCTGCCGCCGCCCGCCGCGCAGCGCAGATGCCGTTCGGCCTCCTGCTCGTCGCCCTTGCGCAGCCGGGCGATCCCGACCTGGAGCGCGGCCTCGGTGTGCCCGGCGGCCGCCGCCCGCTCGTACCAGCGCAGGGCCATCGCGTCCTCGCCGCGCCCGGCGTAGAGGATGCCGAGGTTGAACGCGGCGTCCACGCTCCCGGCCTCGGCGGCCTTGGAGAACCAGGGCTCGGCTCCGGTCGGGTCGCCGTTCTGGAGCAGCAGGATGGCCAGCGCGTTCGCGGCCTCGCGGTGCCCGGCGTACGCGGCGCGCCGGTACCACTGCTCGGCCTGCGCGGTGCGGCCCTGCTCGGCGCAGAGCAGTCCGAGGTTGTAGGCGCCGTTGTCGTCACCGGCGTCGAGCGCGGCCCGGTACCACCGCTCGGCGGTCTGGGTCTCGCCGCGCTCGGCGTGCAGGGCGCCCAGCGCGTTGGCCGCGTTGCCGTCGCCGTCCTGGGCGGCGCGCAGCCACCACACGGCCGCACTCTCGGTGTCGCCGGCGTCACGCAGCAGGAAGCCGAGGGCGCAGGCGGCACGCGGCTCGCCGTCCTTGGCGGAGGTCAGGTACCAGCGGCCGGCCTCCTTCAGCTCGCCGCGCTTCTCCAGGATCGCCCCGAGCTGGAGCGCGGCCCGCCGGTGCCCGCGCGCGGCGGCCTGCCGGTACCACTGCTCGGCCTCCGCGACGGCGGTGTCACCCCCGGTCTCCTCCCCGAGTCCGGCGGCGCGGTCGAGCGCGCGCGCCAGCCGGTAGGCGGCCTCCCGGTGCCCGCGCTCGGCGGCGGCGCGCATCCAGTGCTCGGCGCCGACGTCGCCGCGGTGCTCCAGCAGGTCGGCGAGCGCGTAGGCGCCGAGGACGTGGCCCTGCTCGGCGGACTGGCGCAGCCAGTACTCGGCGGCCGGTTCGTCCCCGCGCTCGCGGTGGTGGCGGCCGAGCGCGTGCGCGGCGGCGGCGGAACCGGCGACGGCGGCGATCCGCCACCAGCCGGCCGCCTCCTCGGGGTAGCCCCGCTGGTGCAGCAGGACGCCCAGGTTGTTGGCAGCGGCCCGGTCGCCGGCCGCGGTGGCCGCGCGCAGGTGGGGTTCGGCTCCGTCGAGGTCGCCGCGGCGCAGCAGCATGGCTCCGAGGACGCTCGCCGCCTCGGCGTCACCGCTCTGCGCGGCGAGCGCGAGGCGCGTCTCCTCGCCGGCTTCCCCCATGTCCGCCAACTCGTCGCGGGCCGGCTCCGCGTCGAAAGGCCGCACAAATCGCCCTGACTCGTACAGAGTTGCCTTGTCCCCCATAACGTCCATCGTCGCACCACCTGCAACCTGGGTACACCCGGTATACCGCAGCCCGTGAGGTCACTTGAGCGTTTTGTCGACATGCCCACAGAGAGACAAGTCAAACACACACCGCCCAACTCCCCACGGCGGCGCGGCCGGTCCCTCCCCTCAGTACATGAGTTCGCACACCACGAAGGCCCGGATCCGTTTCTGGATCCGGGCCTTCGACTTCAGTAGCGGGGACAGGATTTGAACCTGCGACCTCTGGGTTATGAGCCCAGCGAGCTACCGAGCTGCTCCACCCCGCGCCGTTGTGCGTCAACCGTACCACGGCGCGAGGAGGTCTTGATCAACTTTTGCTCTTGTCGCCGTTCTTGCCGCCCGTCGCGGACTGGGCGTCCTCGGCACGCTTCAGCGCGTCCCGGAGGTCCTTCTGCGCCTTGGCGTACGCGTCCCAGTCCGGCCCGTTCTTCAGCGCCTGCTGCCCGGCGTCGAACGCCTTCTGCGCGTCTTCCAGCGCCTGCTTGACCGTCGGGTTGCCGGTGCCGGGCGGAGTCGTGGTGCCGGTCTGCGGGGGTCTGGTCGAACTCTTCACCCCGAACACCTCGTTGAGGGCCTCGTCCAGGGTGTCCTTGAAGGCGGTCCTGCCCCCGTAGGTGACCAGGACCTTCCTCAGCAACGGGTACTTGAGCGAGCCGCCGCGGACGTAGACCGGCTCCGCGTACAGCAGGCCGCCGTCCAACGGCACGGTCAGCAGATTGCCGTACTCGACCTTCGAGTGCCCGCGGCTGAGGAGGCTGATGGTCTCCGCGATGTCCGATTCGGAGTTGAACTGGCTCTGGACCTGTTTGGGGCCGTCGACGGTCGTGTTCGTCGGCAGCTTCAGGACTCTGATCCTGCCGTAGTCGCTGGTGCGCGGATCGGAGTCGACGGCCATGAAGGCGCTGAGGTTGTCCCGCCCGTTGGGCGTGAACGTCGTCGTCAGCGAGAACGCCTGCTCGCTCTGGCCCGGCATCTTCATGCTCAGGTAGTACGGCGGCACCGCGCTGCCCGAGTTGTTCGTCGGGTCGTCCGGGACCTGCCACACCTCGCTGCCGGTGAGGAAGGTCTGCGCGTCCGTCACGTGGTAGCGGGTGAGCAGCTCGCGCTGCACCTTGAACAGGTCCTGCGGGTAGCGCAGGTGGTCCATCAGCTCCGGGGAGATCGCGCTGCGCGGCTCCACCGTGTCGGGGAACGCCTTCATCCAGGTCTTCAGCACCGGGTCCTGGGTGTCCCACTGGTACAGCTTGACCTCGCCGGTGTACGCGTCGACGGTCGCCTTCACCGAGTTGCGGATGTAGTTGACCTGGTTCTGCTGGGCCACCACCGCGCGCGAGTTGTTCGTCGCGGTCAGCGAGTCGGCCGTGGTGTCCCCGAGGGTCGTACGGGAGGCGTACGGGTAGCCGTTCGACGTCGTGTACGCGTCGACGATCCACTGGATGCGGTGGTTCACGACCGCCGGGTACGCGTCGCCGTCGATGGTCAGCCAGGGGGCGACCGCCTCCACGCGCTCCTTGGGCGTGCGGTTGTACAGGATCCGGGAGCCCTTGCCGATCGCGCCCGAGTAGAGGATCTGCGGCTCGTTGAACGCCACCGCGTACGCGGCCCGGTTGACCGGGTTGTCGAGGTTGACCCCGCTCGCGCCCTGGTAGCTGGTGGTCATCTCACGCTCGTTGTCGGAGTAGTCGACCTCCTTCTGGGGGCCTCCGACGATCGAGTACGTGGTGGTCTTCTCGCCGTAGTAGATCCGCTGTTCGTACGTCCCGAGGTCGCCCTGGGACGGCAGGTTCTTCTCGGTGAAGACGGGCCGGCCCTCGGAGTCGGCCTCGGTGCCCTTGGCGGCCACCACGCCGAAGCCGTGCGTGTAGCGGAAGTGGTCGTTGATCCAGTTGTTCTTCGGGATGCCGTCCAGGTTCAGTTCGCGCAGACCGATGACGGTGTCCTGCTCCTTGCCGTCCTTGGGGTACCGGTCGACGTCGAGGTTGGTCGGGAACCCGTAGTACGCCTTGATCTGCTGGAGCTGCTGGAACGTCGGCGAGACGACGTTCGGGTCCATGATGCGGATGCTGGCCGTGGCGTCGACCTGGTCGCGCAGCTTCGTCTTGTCCGAGGTCGTGGACTTGCCCGGGTACTCGGTGACCTTGGCCTGGTCGATGCCGTACGCCTCGCGGGTCGCCTTCAGGTTCTTCTGGACGTACGGCGCCTCCTTGGCCTGCTCGTTCGGCTGGACCTGGAACTTCTGCACGATGGCCGGGTAGAGGCCGCCGATCAGGATCGCCGACAGCACCATCAGGCCGAAGCCGATGACGGGCAGTTGCCACGTGCGCCGCCACAGGGTGGCGAAGAACAGCAGCGCGCAGATGACGGCGATGCAGAACAGGATCGTCTTGGCCGGCAGGTAGGCGTTGGCGTCGACGTAGCGCAGGCCGGTCCAGTTGCCGGTCGCCTTGAAGTCGCTGGACTTGACGGCGAGGCCGTACCGGTCGAGCCAGTAGGCGACCGCCTTGAGGGCGACGAAGATGCCGAGCAGCACCGACAGGTGTCCGGTCGCGGCGGCGGTGGCGCGCGCCCCCGGGCTGGTGACCCGCAGCCCGCCGTACAGGTAGTGCGTGAGCGCCGCGGCGATCAGGCACAGGATGGCGGCGGCGAAGCCGAAGCCCAGCAGGAAGCGGTACCAGGGCAGGTTGAAGGCGTAGAAGGAGACGTCCAGGTGGAACTGCGGGTCCTTCTCGTGGAAGGGCACGCCGTTCACCCACATCAGCCACGTCCGCCACTGGCTCGACGCGGAGGCGCCCGCGATCAGCCCGACCAGGGCGGTGACGGCGAGCAGCAGCCACTTCTTGTACGGCGCGATGGCCATGCGGTAGCGGTCGAGGCTCTGCTGCTCCATGGACATGGCGCTGAGCGGGGGCCGCAGCCGGTGCGCGAGCCAGATGTTGAGGCCGACCGCGGCCGCCATCAGCAGGCCGAAGACGAAGAAGAGCCCGATCTTGGTCGACAGGGTGGTGGTGAACACGGACGAGTAGTGCACCGACCGGTACCACAGCCAGTCCGTCCAGAAGCCCGCGAACATCGTGAACGCCATGCCGAGGACGGCAAGGACGCCCAGTGTCACGAGCAGGGCTCGGACCCTCCGGGACGGGCGGCCCGCTCTGATCCGTGGCCCCGTCGGGCCTCCGCCGCGGTCCGGCATCTGGAAAGCCAAGGTGCGCACCTCGAAGTTCGCTGTCGATCCGTCAGACCCTCGGGTTCGCGGGCCCGCCGTGGCCCCCCTTTGATCGCGGGCCCACACCTATGCAACTTACTCACGGTTTACTCGGTTCCCGATTCCGGCCGGGAACGAGGCAGGATTGTGACCATGTCCAACACTCCCATGGCAGCGAGCCCGCTCACCCGGGCCGTACTCGAGATCGACGAGTACGTCTCCGGCCTCGGCTGGGACCAGCCCGCTCGCCTCTTCGCCCTCGTAGACACCGCACGGCTGCGGGTTCAGGAACCGTCGCTCGCGGCCCAGCTGGGCCTTCAGGACGAGTCCGAGACCGCGGGTCTCACCCCGATCGAGCAGGACGAGCTCCCGTCCGGCAAGCCCCTCGACGAGTTCCTCGGCACCATCGCCTGGCCCGACGCGGTGGCCGGCTGCGCGCTCGCCGTGGAACGCCTGATGCTGCCGCCGTCCGCCGAGGCGCAGGTGCCCTCCGGTCTGGACGAGGCGGGGCTGGCGAGGTGGGTGGCCGAGCACCCCGAGCGCCAGGAGGTCCGGATGACGGTGGCCGTGCTGCGCGACGGCAGCCGGGAGTCGGCGCTGCGGCTGCGGGAGAAGGACTCCCCGACGGAGGTCCTGACCGGCCCCGACCTGGTGCCGGGCCTGGCGGACGCCCTGGCGGCGACGTTCGCGGACTGACCCGTCCCCTGCCGTACGGCGGTGAGGGCGCTTCTGGTGGCCAGGGAGCGCCCCCTACGCCGTGTCACGGCCCGTTCAGCCCTTGGTGGTGCACTTCGGCAGTGCGGCGGTGTCGCCGCTGCGGATGTCCTTCAGCGCGTCGAGTGCGTCGCCGATGGTCTTGACCTTGACAAGGGTGAGGCCGCCCGGGGTGTCCTTGGCGGCGGCCGCGCAGTTGTCGGCGGGGGTCAGGAAGTACTGGGCGCCGCGGTCGCGCGCGCCGACGGTCTTCATCTCGACGCCGCCGATCGGGCCGACCGTGCCGTTGTCGTCGATGGTGCCGGTGCCGGCGACGAACTTCCCGCCGGTGAGGTTGCCCGGGGTGAGCTTGTCGTAGATGCCGAGGGCGAACATCAGGCCGGCGCTGGGCCCGCCGACGTCGGCGAGCTTGATGTCGATGGTGAACGGGAAGGTGTGGTCGGTTCCGGCGGAGATGCCGACGACGGCCCGCTCGGCCCCGGTGTCGTGGGAGGTGGTCGTCGTGATGGTGACGTCCTGCGTCCTGGTCGCCGTCCGGTGCGCCTTCTCGGCGGCGGCCTGCTCCTTGGCGGGCACCACGGTGAAGACGACCTTCTGCCCCGGCTTGTGCTCGGTGACCAGCTTGGCGACGTCGGAGGGCTGCTTGACCGCCGTCCCGTCGACGGCCTTGATCACGTCACCGGCGTGCAGCCTGCCCTCGGCCGGGGAGCCCTTGACGACCGTGGAGACGATCACCCAGGACTTCACCGGGACACCCAGCTCCTTCAGGGCGGCGACCTTGGCGCTCTCCTGGGACTGGCTGAACTCCTCGGCGTTCTCCTGGGAGGACTGCTCCTCCGTCTTGCCGTCCGGGTACAGCGTGTCGTGCGGGATGATCTTGCTGTCGTGGGCGAGCCAGCCGTAGACGGCCTCGACCATGTTCATCCGGTAGTCGGCGCCGGTGACCCGGACGGTGGTCATGTTCAGGTGGCCGTCCGCCGGATAGGTCTTGTGCCCCGAGATCTGCAGCACCGGCTCGCCGTCGTGCTCGCCGAGCGTGTTCACGGTCGGGCCGGGAGACATCTCCGCGTACGGCACGGGGATGAGGACTCCCGCGCACAGAAGCGCGATCAGCATCAAGGTCGAGGCGAGCATCGTCGCGGTGCGGCGTGGCATGCCACGACAGTACGGGACGCCTCTGTCAGCGCACCGTCAGGGCACCCCCGTCAGGCGCCGCGCGCACCCGTGTGGGACTTCTCCATGGCCTCGCGGAACCGGGCGTATCCGTCCAGCTCAGGGCCGTCGCCCCGCGTCTTGCGAGTCCGATTGGCCCAGGTGCCCCACAGCCCGCCGCCGATCGCGGCCAGAAGCGGGATCAGCAGCCAGACAAGCACCCCCATGCCGACCTCCCATACGCCATGAGCGTCCGCAAATGACTGATCAGCAGATTAACGGTCTGCACGGACAACGCTCACGCTAGGGTCCCGGTTACGCAACCGGAGCAAAGCGTGTGCCGCGTGTGACGCCTTCGGGGGACCCACGACAGCCCAGACGGATCAGCGGACGGGTGTGAGACAGGGGCTGAAACAGGGGTTCGGGCGGGCCGGGCCGGCACCGGGCGGGGCCGCGGGCGCCAGCTCGGGGGGCACCCGGCGGGGGCTGCGGGCGCCGGGGGGGGTCACCGGCGTCGCGCGCAGGACACCGAGCGCAGGCCGCCGGACCAGCGGGCCTCCCGGTCCGGGACCAGCCCGCCGGTCCCGGACCGGGAGGCGTCACAGCGCGCCGGACGGGCAACCGGCTGCCGCCGAGCCCGGGATCGGCGGGCGGCCGTCCGGCGGCGGAGTGCTCCGGACATCCAGCGGGTGCCCGCGCCGGGAGGCGCCGGCGACGGGCCAGGGCTCAGCAGGCGCCGACCCACTCCTCCGTGCCGTCCGAGAACTTCTGCTGCTTCCAGATGGGCACCTCGTGCTTGAGGTCGTCGATCAGCTTGCGGCAGGCGTCGAAGGCCTCCGCGCGGTGCGGGCAGGCCACGGCGACGACGACGGCGAGGTCCCCGATCCGCAGGTCCCCCACCCGGTGCACGGCGGCCAGCGCCCGCACGGGGTGGTCCGCGACGACCTTCTCGGCGACCCGCCGCATCTCGGCCTCGGCGCTCGGGTGGCAGGAGTACCCGAGCGCGTCCACGTCGGCACCCCCGTCGTGGTTCCGCACGGTCCCCACGAACAGCGCGATCCCCCCGGCCGCGTCGTCCCCGACGGCCTGGAACACCTCGTCGACGGAGAGCGGGGTCTCCCGGATGCCGATCAGCTTGATGGGGTCCTGAGCCGCCTGCTCACCGGGGTGATCGTTCGAAAGCGCCATGCCCCCATCGTGCCCCACCGGTGTGACAACACGGAACACGAGTTTCCGCAGGCACGCGCGCGGGCCGTTTGGAGGCTCCTACAGCGGAGCTTCCGCATCGGCTGCTCCCCGCACGTCAGACGCGTCGCCGGGCCTTCCGGGCGCGCCGTACGACGGCTGCCGCGCCCAGCAGGGCGACCGTCGCCCCCGCCGCACCGGCGGCCGTCGCGTCCTTGCGGCCCAGCCGCCGCCCGGCCACCGTGTGCCGGCCGGCCACCTCCTCCAGCAGCTCGGCGAGCACCTGCTCGTTGGTCCACTTCGGCCGCCACCCGGACTCGTGCAGCCGGCTGCCGCTGACCACCCAGGGGTACATCGTGTAGGCGAGGTCCCCCGCCGGGGACGGGGTGAGCCCGATCCGGTGCAGCCGGGCCGCCGCGCCGAGCGCGACCGTCGAGGGCAGCTCCATCCGCCGGATGCCGCTCAGCTCCTCGACCTCCTCCTGCTCCAGCCACCCGTCGCAGCCGACGGCCAGTTCCCCGTCGACCTTCTCCAGCACGGCGTACTCCAGGGCGCTGCACAGGTCCTCGACGTGGCAGAACTGCCACGCGGGCCGCGACCCGGCCACGACCAGCAGCCGCGGCGACTCGAAGTACCTGGTCAGGGCGGTGTCCGTGCCGCCGACCAGAACGGCCGGCCGCACCACGGTGACGTTCAGGCCCGGGTGCGCGCGCGGGGCGCGCCGCGCCAGGCGCTCGATCTCCAGCAGGTCCCCGACGCCGGTCGCCTCGGCGGTGGCGCGCAGCTCGGCGTCCTCCGACAGCGGCAGCTCGTTGTCGGGCAGCGCGCCGTAGACCATCGCGGAGGTGCACAGCACCACCCGGTGCACGCCGGCCGCGGCGGCGGCGGTCAGGACGGTCTGCGTCCCCCGGACGTTGTAAGCGGTGCGCGCGGCCGGATCGGTCTCCAGGTCGAGGTCGAGCGCGAGGTGGACGACGACGTCGGCGCCGCGCAGCTTGTCCGCGATGGCGGGGTCGCGGACGTCGAGGACGTGCCACTGCGCGTCGGCGCACTCGCCGCGCCGTTCGTCGATGGCGAGGACCTGTCTGATCTCCTCGGACGCGGCGAGTCGCTCGGTGAGCAGGGCGCCGACCCCGGTGGCGGCGCCGGTCACCGCGACGACGGGCCCGCGCACGGCGGGAGAGGTTGAGAGGTTTCGCGCTGCGCGAACCTGCGGATCTGGGGAACTCACCGGGCGTCTCCAGCGGTTGTCTTCAGTACGGGCGCGAGTGACGCGCACGTACCAGGTGCATCCATCCTGCCGCAGGCGTTCCGTGGGCGAAGCACCGAGGCCCGATCGGGTCGGGGTGTCTACGCTGGGTGGTGTTGTCGGGCAGCCGCGCCACCGGAGCGAAACCGGTGGCCTTACCAGCCGAGGATTCCCGTGAGTGACACCCCATTCGGTTTCGGCCTTCCGCCGGAGGAGCCGGAAGACGGCGACGAGGGCAAGAAGAAGGACCAGCAGAGCGGTGGTGGGCAGGGACCGGCCAATCCGTTCGGTTTCGGCGGCCTGCCCGGAGCCGGCGGCTTGGGCGGCCCCGGCGCCGACAACCCGCTCGCAGCCATGTTCGGTTCCCTGAACCCCACCGACCTGGGCGCCGCGTTCCAGCAGCTCGGCCAGATGCTCTCGTACGAGGGCGGCCCGGTGAACTGGGACATGGCCAAGCAGATCGCCCGCCAGACAGTCGCCCAGGGCACGGCGGACGGCACGAAGGACGCGAGCGTCGGCCCGTCCGAGCGCAGGGCGGTGGAGGAGGCCGTCCGCCTGGCCGACCTGTGGCTGGACGACGCGACGTCCCTGCCGTCGGGCTCCGGCTCGGCGGTGGCCTGGTCGCGCGCGGAGTGGGTCGAGGCGACCCTGCCCGCCTGGCAGGAGCTGGTCGACCCGGTCGCCGAGCGGGTCGGCGCGGCCATGGGCGACGTCCTGCCCGAGGAGATGCAGGCCATGGCGGGCCCGCTGATCGGCATGATGCGCTCGATGGGCGGCGCCATGTTCGGCACCCAGATCGGGCAGGCCGTGGGCGTGCTCGCGGGCGAGGTCGTCGGCTCGACCGACATCGGCCTGCCGCTGGGCCCGGCCGGCAAGGCCGGGCTGCTCCCGGCCAACGTGGCGGCGTTCGGCAAGGACCTGGGCGTCCCGCAGGAGGAGGTGCGGCTGTACCTGGCGCTGCGCGAGGCCGCGCACCAGCGGCTGTTCGCGCACGTGCCGTGGCTGCGCTCGCACCTGTTCGGCGCGGTCGACGGCTACGCGCGCGGCATCAAGGTCGACACGGCCAAGCTGGAGGACGTGGTCGGCCAGTTCGACCCGCAGAACCCGGAGCAGTTGCAGGACGCACTCCAGCAGGGCATGTTCCAGCCGGAGGACACGCCCGAGCAGAAGGCCGCCCTGGCCCGTCTGGAGACCGCTCTGGCGCTCGTGGAGGGCTGGGTGGACGCGGTGGTCCACGCCGCCGCGAAGCCGCGCCTGTCGTCCGCCGACGCCCTGCGCGAGACGCTGCGCCGCCGCCGCGCGACCGGTGGCCCGGCGGAGCAGACGTTCGCCACGCTGATCGGCCTGGAGCTGCGTCCGCGCCGGCTGCGCGACGCCTCCCGGCTGTGGGCCTCGCTCACGGACGCGCGCGGGGTCGACGGCCGGGACGGCCTGTGGGCGCACCCGGACATGCTGCCGACCGCGACCGACCTGGACGACCCGGACGGCTTCGTCCACCGCGAGCAGCTGGACTTCTCCGAGCTGGACAAGATGCTCGGCGAGGCGGCGGGCGGCTCCGCGGGCAAGCCCGACCTGAACAAGAAGGACGGCGACGAGAAGGACGTGGCCGACGGCGACGGCGACGGGAAGGGCGGCTCCGACGGCGCCGGGGGCAAGGGCGACGACGCCGAGTGAGCCTGTACGACGACGCGGTCCTCGTCCTGAAGGGGTACGAGGGCCAGGAGGAACTGCGCCAGGCCTACCTGGACCATCTGGCGGCCCACCCGGACGGCCTGTGGAAGGCCTGCCACGCGGGTCATCTCACGGCGAGCGCCCTGGTGGTCGACCCGGAGCGCGGCCGGGTGCTGCTCACACTGCACCGCAAGCTGCGGATGTGGCTCCAGATGGGCGGCCACTGCGAGCCGGGCGACCCGACGCTCGAGGCGGCGGCCCTGCGGGAGGCGACCGAGGAGTCCGGGATCACCGGGCTGACGGTGCTCCCCGGCGGGCCGGTGCGGCTGGACCGGCATCCGATCCCGGCGCCGTGCCACTGGCACTTCGACGTCCAGTACGCGGTCCTGGCCCCGCCCGGCGCGGTGCACGGGATCAGCGACGAGTCGCTCGACGTGCGCTGGTACGCCTACGACGAGGTGGCGGGCGTGGCCGACGCGTCGGTCGTCCGCCTGCTGGACGCCACGCGCGCCCGGCTCTGAGCGTGCGGGGGGTGGCCGCCGGGGCGGTCACCCCCCGCCTCGCGCCGCTCAGCTCCAGACGTTGCCCTGGTTCTGCCCGCGCGCGCCCTGCTGCCCCATGCCGAACTGGGCGGCGAGGCCCTGCCCGATCACCGCGTTCTGCGGCGGCAGCAGCTCGCTGGGCTGGACCAGCGCGAACCCGGTGCCCATGAAGCTCAGCTCCCAGCCCTCACCGGTGCTGCCGCGCCGGCGCCACACACCGGAGGAGTGCGTCTGGGCCTGCATCTGCACGCGCAGCCCGGTGGACCAGGCCACGATCGCGTCGGCGTCGCAGTTGACGTACCGGTCGGGTGTGACCTGCATCAGCAGCGGCGCCCCGGAGGTCATGAGGGCGACCCGGCCGCGGCCGGTGATGTTGAGCTGGTACTTCCCGGAGCCGGAGATGCCGTAGAGACTGTCGACGGCGACGACCTCGTGGTGCAGCGAGGAGTCCATGGCGAGGACGTAGGAGCTGTCGACGGTCAGCCCGTCCGGCTCGACGTCCATGATGTGCACGTGCTGGGCGAGGTTCGCGAGGTAGACGGTGCCCTGTCCGTGACAGCGCATCAGGTCCAGGCCCTCGCCGGTGTACGCACGCGCGCGTGCCTGGCCGTTGCTGCGGTACTCGGCGTCGAACTCGACCAGGCCCTGGTAGGCGACCATGGTGCCCTTGCGGGCGAGCAGGTCGTCCTGGCCCTCCAGGGTGACCCGGAGCATCTGCGGGTTCTGCAGGCTCCAGCGCTCCTGCGTCTGGACGTCGTTGTGTGCGAAAAGCGGGCTCTGCATGGTGTTCTGGTTCCCCCTCAGCCCCGGAACCGGAGGCGGTCGGTGCTGTCCTCGCTGGGCTGGACGACGACGATGCCCTGGCCGGAGAAGGCCATCTGGTAGGCCTCGCCGCTGCCCCGGCCGATCAGCGACTGGGCCTTGAAGCTGCGCTTGCCCTTGACCTTCAGGTTCGGCGACCAGGCGACGAGCGCGTCCGGGTCGACGTACGTCTCGTCCTCGCCGCCACCGCAGTCCACGACGATCGGCTTGCCCCGGGAGGTCAGCGCGACCCAGCCCTGTCCGGAGATCCTCGTGTTCCACAGGCCCTGGCCGGCGAACTTCGCGAGCCCCTTCACCCGCTCCACGCCCCAGGTCAGGTGCGCGTCGAAGGCGAGGAGGTTGGTGGCGTTGACGGAGATGCCGTCGCCGTCGAGGTTGATCACGACGACGTCGGCGCCGTAGTCGGCGAGGTAGAGCAGGCCGTCGCCGGAGCACTTCATCAGCGGCGCGCCCTCGCCGGTGACCCAGTCGCGGGCGATCTGACGGACGGCGGGCGGGTTCGGCTCGTACTGGATGAAGCCTTCGTAGGCGACCATCGACCCCACGCGCGCGAGGAGGTCGTTCCCGGTCTGGAGGGCGACCTTCAGCATGTGGTTGCCGTGGTTCTCCATACGGGCGGTGACGGGTGCGGGGGCGAAGCCCGCGAGCGGCTGGTTCATGACGGGCTCCTTCAGACCTCGTAGGGCTGGACGACGATGAAGTTGCCGGGCGCGCCCCGGAACTGGAGGTTGACGCTCTCGCCGGTGTCGCCGGGGTAGGCGTTGCGGCGCATGCGGACCTGGCTGGAGACGATCACCTGGGAGGCGGCCGACCAGGCGACGACGGCGTTGCAGTCGGCGAAGGTGGTCGGCGTGACCGGCAGCACCACGGGTGTGCCGTGCGTCTTGACGACGATCGTGCCGGTGCCCTGGAACTGCATGGTGAACAGCGCGCCGCCGGGGATGCCGTGGCCCTCGATACGGCGGACCTCGTGCTGGAGGCTCTCGTCGAAGGCGAGGACGTTCTCGGCGGACACGCAGATCGCGTCGCCCTGGAGCTCCACCGGGTGCAGATGGGTGGAGTCGTCGGCGAGGAACACCTGGCCCTGGCCGGTGCAGCGCATGAGCTGCATCTCCTGGCCGGTGGCGTTGCCGACGATCCGCCCGGCGAACCCGGCGCCCTTGTAGCTGAAGTCGACCTTGCCCTGGTAGAGCACCATGCTGCCCTGCTTGGCCAGCACGGGCTGGCCGCCGATGCCGAGGTCGACGCGGATCAGCTTCTTGTTCTGCTGGGTCCAGCGCTGCCCGGTCGGCGTCTCCTTGAACGCCTGGAGCGCGGCCGTCACGCCGGCACCGCCCTGGGGGGCGCCCTGCGGCACTGCGTACTGGGCGGGCTGCTGGCCGGGGACCTGCCCGTAGCCCGGGGGCATGGGCTGGGCGGGCTGACCGCCGTAGGGGGCGGGCTGCTGGCCGTAGCCGGGGGGCAGCGGCGCGCCGGGCCGGCCGCCGTACGACGGCTGCTGCGGCGGCTGGCCGTAGGGCGCGGGGGCCGGTGGCGCGGCCGGCGGCGGGACGGTGCCGGCTCCGGGCGGGGTCAGCGGCGCGACGACCGTCGGCGCGGCGTGCACGTCCGGGCCGGGCGCCGGGGCCGGGGCCGGGGCCGGGGTGTGACCGGGCGGCGGGGCGAACCCCTGCGGCGCGCGCGCGGGGGCCGGGGCCGGGGCGCCGAACGCGGGCGGGGGCGTGCTCTGGGCGGGCGGGGCGAAGCCGGGTGCCGCGCCGGCCTGCGGCTGCTGCGGGGCGGCAGGCGCCTCCTCCTCCAGCACCTCGCCGCCGAAGTTCTTCAGCAGCGCCTCCAGACCGCCGTCGAACCCCTGTCCGACGGCGGCGAACCGCCACCCGTCCTTGAAGTAGAAGTCACCGAGCATCACGGCCCGCTCGGTGGAGAACTCCGCGCCGCTGAAGGAGTACCGCGCGACCTCCTCGCCGCCCGCCACGATGCGCAGGTATCCGGGAGCGATCTGGGACATCTGTCCGGCGCCGTCGATGGTCGCCGTGAAGGACAGCTTGCGGATGTGCGAGGGGATCCGGTCGAGCGTGACCCGGAACGACTCCGTGTCACCCGCCTGGGCGCCCAGCAGCTGGAAGGACTCCTCCGGGGACTTCGGCTGGTTGAAGAAGACGAAGTACCGGTCGTCCGAGAGACGCTCGTCGGCGTCCAGACCGAAGCAGCTGATGTCGAAGGTCAGTCCCGGGCCGGAGATCTGCACGCCTACGTACAGATCCGTGCCCGCCGTGAGGTCACTGATCCTGGCCTTGTGGCCGCGTTGGAATTCCCTGGCCATGCGTTACGACCGTCCCCCATCCCGAATGTGAGTGCGTCGCGCCAGGCTAACGGCAAAGACCGGCAGTGACCCCCGAGGGTGCTGGTCGGTACAGACCCGGTACACAACCGCACCCGGCCGCTCACGCAGGCGGCGCCCGGCGCGCGGGGCGGCTCCCGCTCACCCCGGCAGGACGCCGGACGCCCGCAGTCCGCTCAGGTCTCCTGCTCGTCGCGCTCGACCGGCACGTGCGGCAGCCGGGCGGCGGCGACCACCCCTTCCAGGTAGCCGCGGGCCCGCTCCGTACGCGGGTAGGCGTCCAGCAGCCGCCAGAAGCCGGGACCGTGACCGGGGACGAGCAGATGCGCCAGCTCGTGGCACAGCACGTAGTCCACCACGTACTCCGGCATCCCCTGCAACCGGTGCGACAGCCTGATGCTGCCCTCGGCCGGGGTGCACGAACCCCACCGGGTGTTCTGGTTGGTGACCCAGCGCACGGAGGCGGGCCGGGCCCGGCCGTCGAAGTACTGGGCGGACAGCCGCTCGGCACGCTCGGCCAGCTCGGCGTCGCCCAGCACCCGCTTGCTCTCCTGGGCGGCGAGCTTGTCGAGCATGAGGGTGACCCAGCGCTGCTCCTCCGCCTTCGACATCCGGGCGGGGATCAGTACGACGGTGCGGTCGCCCTCGCGGTACGCGGAGACCGTCCGGCGGCGCCGGGCACTCCTGCGGACCTCGATCGCGCTCGTCCCCGGGCCTCGGGGCGGCTGGCTCGTCGTGCTGCGCTGTGGTTCACCGGCACGGTGCAGTGGGTCGGCGGACACGCCCCGACGTTACCCGCTGGACAGGGGCAAAGTCCCGGCCCGGGGACGGGTCACTCCGGATCCCCCACCATGTGTTTGATTCGTACGACCGATCCATCCATCCTTTTTGCACCACTTCGCCCCGCCCGATTCGTAGGATGAACACCGCCAACCTGTGGATAACTCCCGACGCCCCGACCGCACCCCGGGCATGCTGGCGCAGACACGCACTCACGGACACGGGGGACCAGTCATGCATCCGGTGGTGAAGCCCGCGCTGCGGCGCGGCTGGCGCGACCGCAACACCGTGCAGTTCGGGATGACCCCGGCGCACGCCCTGACCCTGGGCCCGGTCGCCACGGCGACCGGCAGCTTCCTGGACCTGCTCGACGGCACCCGCGGACTGCCCCTGCTGCGCGAAGAAGGCCGCCGGGCGGACGTGCCGCCCCACCACGTCGACGCGCTGGTGGAGCGGCTGGCCCGCGCGGGCCTCCTCGACGACGCGCGCGGCGGCGGACCGGCCGCCGACGCGCTGCGGGCGAAGACCGGCGTCCTCGAACGGCTGCGCCCCGACCTCGCCTCACTGTCCCTCCTCACACCCGAGCCGGGCGGCGCGCTCGCGCGGCTCGCGGCCCGGCGCGCGCTGCGCGTCCGGGTGCGCGGCGCGGGCCGGGTCGGCGCCCTGCTCGCGTCGGTGCTCTCCGGCGCCGGCGTCGGCGAGGTCGACGTGTGCGACGTGGGCCGGGTGGAGCCGTGGGACCTGGCACCGGGCGGACTGACCACCGAATCGCTGGGCGACCGCCGGGACGCGGCTGCCCGGGCCGCCGTCCGCCGCGCCGCACCGGACCGTCCACCGCGCCACGCCCACTCCCCGGGCTCCGGCGCCGACGAGCCCGGCCTCTCCATGGTGATCTTCGCCCCCCGCGACGACGTCGCCGTGCACGCCCCGGACCCGTTCACCGCCGAACCGCTCATGGCCACCGGCACCCCTCACCTCTACGCCGGGGTCGTGGAGGGCACGGGTGTCGTCGGCCCGCTCGTCCTGCCCGGCGAGTCGGGCTGCGCCGGCTGCCTGGACCGGGACCGCACGGACCGCGACCCGGCCTGGCCCCGCCTGGTCACCCAGTGGCGGTCCGGAAGGGCCCGCCGGGTCGGGGCCTGCGACCTGACACTGGCCACGGCGGTGGCCGGTCTCGCCGCGGCGCACGCCCTGGCCTTCCTCGACGGCTGTTCACCGTCCGCCGCCGGCACCCGTTGGGAGGCGTCCCTGCCCGGTCTGGACTGGCGCGCCCGGCCGGTCCGGCCGCATCCGGAATGCGACTGCGGGGCGGCCGGGAGAGAGAAACGGCAGCACTCCGCAACCGACGGCGGGACGCGCGCGACAATGGCGGTGCGACGGCCGTCGACGAAGCGGCGACGCGAAGCAGGCGCGGCACGGCCGACTGGCACCTGGAGGGCGCATGTCTGATCTTCCCCGCAAGGCGGTCACCCGTACCGCCAAGCTCGCCGCGCTTCCGCTCGGCTTCGCAGGCCGGGCCACCTGGGGGCTGGGCAAGCGGATCGTGGGCGAGTCCGCGGAGATCGTCGGCCGTGAGCTGCAGCAGCGCACGGCGGAGCAACTGTTCAAGGTGCTCGGCGAGCTGAAGGGCGGCGCGATGAAGTTCGGGCAGGCCCTGTCCGTCTTCGAGTCGGCGCTGCCGGAGGAGATCGCCGGTCCCTACCGCGCGGCCCTGACCAAGCTCCAGGAGGCAGCCCCGCCGATGCCGACCCGCACCGTGCACGCGGTGCTCGAGGAACGGCTCGGGCCGGACTGGCGCGACCTCTTCGAGGAGTTCGAGGACAAGCCGGCCGCCGCGGCGTCGATCGGCCAGGTGCACCGGGCGGTGTGGCACGACGGCCGTGAGGTGGCGGTCAAGGTGCAGTACCCGGGCGCGGGTGAGGCGCTCCTCTCCGACCTCGGTCAACTGAGCCGGTTCGCCCGTCTGCTGGGTCCGCTCATCCCGGGCATGGACATCAAGCCGCTGATCACGGAGCTGAGGGACCGCGTCTCGGAGGAACTGGACTACGGGCTGGAGGCCCAGGCGCAGAGCGCCCACGCGGAGGAGTTCGCGGACGACCCGGACGTGGTCGTCCCGGCGGTGGTGCACCAGTGCGAGCAGGTGCTGGTGACCGAGTGGATCGACGGCATCCCGCTGTCCGAGGTCATCGCGGACGGCACCCGGGAACAGCGCGACCGGGCCGGCCAGCTCCTGGCCCGCTTCCTCTTCTCCGGTCCGGCCCGCACCGGCTTGCTGCACGCCGACCCCCACCCGGGGAACTTCCGTCTGCTGCCCGGCGGCCCCGGCGGTCCGGACGACTGGCGCCTGGGAGTGCTGGACTTCGGCACCGTCGACCGGCTCCCCGGCGGCCTGCCGGCCCCGATCGGCGTCTCGCTGCGGATGACGCTGGACGGCGAGGCGGAGACGGTCTACGAGCTGCTGTGCGCCGAGGGCTTCGTGAAGGAGACCGTCGAGCTGGACCCGGAGGCGGTCCTCGACTACCTGCTGCCCATCATCGAGCCGGCCCGCGTGGAGACGTTCACCTTCACCCGCTCCTGGATGCGCAGCCAGGCCGCCCGCATCGCCGACCCCCGCTCCCCCGCCTACCAGCTCGGCAAACAGCTCAACCTGCCGCCGGCCTATCTGCTGATACACCGGGTGACCCTCAGCACGATCGGGGTCCTGTGCCAACTGGGCGCCGACGTACGCCTCCGTGAAGAACTGGAGGAATGGCTCCCGGGCTTCGCCGCCGACGCACCGGAGGGCACCGGCACCGGCACCGAGGACGCGGAGTCGGCGGAGGGGGCGTAATCGGCGTGCCCTGAGTTCGGGGGGGTGGGGGGCGGGGGCGGGGGGGAGGCCCCCGGAGAACGAATCTCACCACCAGGCCGAGTCCAGCCGCCCCTCGATCGCCCGGAGGTTCTCCCGGGAGCAGGCGTCGCAGAAGTACTGGCGGGCGCCGTTCTCCACCGAGCAGGTCCAGGTGACCGGCTGGGGGCCGTCGGCGGGGGTGCCGCAGCGGGCGCACACCGGACGGTGGCGTTCCGCGGTGGAGCCGCCCTGATCACTTCCGCCGGGAAGACTCGTCACCCGGTGACGATAACCCCGTGACCGGCGGATCGTCGTGCGCAACGCACCGCGGGGGCCGGTCCGTTCGGCCGGACCGGCCCCCGCGGAGAGGCTTCGCCTCCCTGCTCCGGGAGGCCACCGCCGCTCAGGTGTGTTCGTTACTGCATGACGGCCATGGCGAGGGCGCGGCGGGCGCGCAGCGAGGCGCGCTCGGCTCGCCTCTGCATCCGCTGCGCGACCGCCAGGCGTACGGCCCGGCGTTCCTGCGCGGCGTCATGCAGTCGCTCGTGCATATGGGCACGAGCCAGGGCTTCTTGCATGAGTTGCATCTCACGGTTCCTGTTCTGGCGCGCTTCGGTCGCGCCGGTGGTGGTGAAGTCTGTGGTCGCGGAGCCGGCGGGCTCGCTGGTGGACGGCTTCATCGGGGCCTGCTTCTTGGGGTCGTGCGTGAGGGGGCGGTCGATCGTTCCTGCGGTGTTCATGCCGTGACCGGGTTCTTCCGCGGGCGGCCACGGGGCCGCTTCCGGGCAACGACGACGCCCTGGACGAACAGCTCACCACCCCAGACGCCCCAGGGCTCACGCCGCTCCTTGGCGCCGGCGAGGCAGGCCTCCATCAGCGGGCAGGTGCGGCAGAGGGACTTGGCGTACTCCACGTCCGCCGGCGACTCGGCGAAGAAGACCTCCGGGTCGTAGGAGCGGCAGGGGACGGGTACGCCGAGGTTCTCGATGGCGTCGTCGAGCGCGGTGAGCGCGGTGAGGGGGGTCAAGGTGGAGTCCTCCGTGAGGCCGGGCGGGGGAATGGTTTGCGAAGGCGGTACGGACGGGGCGTGCGCTTCGAGTTGCACGGGTGGTCTTCCTCGTCTGGTCGGTCCGGCCGGTTGACCGGGTGTCGGCTGGGTACCGGGTTCTCTTCCTGTCCCGAGGCCCCTTCGCTCCGTCGTCCCCGTTCGGGGAAAACAGAAGGGCCGCGGATCCCGGATGGGGTTCCGCGGCCCTGAAGGCGCCGGCCTGATCGGCGATCAGGCTGGATCACTCCAGGGTTCTGGCCCACGGAAGGCCCACATCAGGTGGTGCTGCGTCGTCTGCTTCCGGAATCCGGCACCGGCCGCCGCAAAGGCATAGGCGTGCGCCTGTGCCGCTACCGCTTCCAGTGCCTTGGTCGGTCGCTCATTGCGCTCACGGACGGGAAGACCCGCGAGGGCAGGGGAGGACGCCGGGCGGACGGCACGGATGCCGGACAGACCGGTGCCCTGGTTCGAGGCGCCGAGCATGCACGTGGAGACGGTCGAGCGATCGGTCAGTTTGGCCGTGCTGACAGTGGTGCTGGTGTTGATGCTGATCACTGGACTCGCCTCCTCTCGGCGTCTCAAGGGACCGGAGTGAACCGGTCCCGTTCGGATGTGCAAGTACATCACGGAATCCGGGCCTCGGAGAAGGCCGCTGCTTCCGTGCCTAGAACCTATGGGGATTCGCGGGGCGTGCGCAAACTATTTTTTCGACGAGTTGGCATCAGTTGTCGCCGTCGTCTCCACCGGGTACTTGACCTGCGCATATGGCCAGAACGTCGGCTCCGTAGCTGCGCAGCTTGCGGTTGAGGACGCCGGGGATGCGGGCGAGTTCGGCGGGGCTCTCCGGGCACGCCTCCGCGATGGCCATCAGCGTCCGGTCGGTGAAGACGCAGAAGTCCGGCTGACCGCTGCGCTCGGCCTGGACCGCGCGCCATTCCCGGAGCCGCTCGTAGAGACCTTCGTCCATGTCCGAGGGGCAGTCCGCGCAGCGCATCAGTTTCATCTCGCCCGCGTCGGTGAGGGTGCGGCCGCAGACCCGGCAGCGGGCGGGGGTGCGCTGGGTGCGCCGAGGGGTGACGGCGGCTCTCGCCGGGGTGCCGCGTTCGACGCCCGCGCCCGTGCCGGCGCCGGTGTGGCCGACGGTGGAGGTGGTGCCGGGGCGCAGCCCGTCGAGGAAGCGGCTCGGCCGCCGGTTGGGGCGTCCGCCGGGTGAGCGGGACAGGGCCCAGGACAGATGGAGCCGTTCCCGGGCGCGGGTCACGCCGACGTAGAGCAGGCGGCGTTCCTCCTCGATCTGCTCGTCGGTGCGGGCGTAGGTGATGGGCAGCATGCCCTCGGCGACGCCGACCAGGAAGACGACGTCCCATTCCAGGCCCTTGGCGGCGTGCAGGGAGGCCAGGGTGACGCCCTGGACGGTGGGGGCGTGCTGGGCGTTGGCCCGTTCGTCCAGTTCCGCCACGAAGTCGGCGAGGGTGACTTTGGGTCTGGCCGCGGCGAGGTCGTGGGCGAGGTTGACCAGGGCGGCCAGGGATTCCCAGCGCTCCCTGACGGCGCCGGAGCCGGCCGGGGGCTCGCTGGTCCAGCCCTCGCCGGAGAGGACGGCGCGCACCTGGGAGGGCAGGTCGACGACGTCGTCGAGGAGGGAGTCGTTGCCGCCGAAGCGGGCCGCGCCGCGCAGGGCGATGCTGGCCTTGCGGACCTCCGGCCGGTCGAAGAAGCGCTCGGCGCCGCGCAGCTGGTAGGGCACGCCGGCGTCGGCGAGCGCCTGCTCATAGGTCTCGGACTGGGAGTTGGTGCGGAACAGGACGGCGATCTCGGCGGCCGGGACGCCCGCGTCGATCAGCTGGCGGATGCGGCGGGCGGCGCCTTCGGCCTCGGACGGCTCGTCGGTGTACTCGGTGTAGACGGGTTCGGGCCCCGGGGGTCGCTGGGAGACGAGTTCCAGCCGGTGGCCGGCGGCGCGTCCCCGGGCGTGGGCGAGCAGGCCGTTGGCGAGGTGGACGACCTGGGGGCTGGAGCGGTAGTCGCGGACCAGTTTGACGACGGTCGCGCGGGGGTGGCGGGCGCGGAAGTCGAGGAGGTGGTCGGGTGTTGCTCCAGTGAACGAGTAGATGGTCTGGCTGGCGTCACCGACGACGCACAGGTTGTCGCGGTCGCCGAGCCACAGGTCCAGCAGCCGCTGCTGGAGGGGGCTGACGTCCTGGTACTCGTCCACGACGAAGTGCTGGTACTGGGCGCGGACCTGTTCGGCGATGTCGTGCCGGTCCTGGAGGATGGCGACGGTGAGCAGCAGGACGTCCTCGAAGTCGATGACGGCGCGGTCGCGCTTGAGGTCCTCGTAGGCGGCGTAGAGGTGGGCGATCTCGGCCGGGTCGCGGGGGGCTTCTCGGCCGGCCTTCGCGGCCGCGTACGGGTAGTCGGCGGGGACGGTCTGGGTGACCTTGGACCATTCGATCTCGGCGGTCACGTCCCGCAGCTCGTTGCGGTCGAGCCGGGTGCCGAGGGCGGCGGCCGCGTCGGCGACGAGCTGGATCTTGCGGTCGACGAGCCGGGGCATGGCGCCGCCGATCGCTTTCGGCCAGAAGTACTGGAGCTGGCGCAGGGCGGCGGAGTGGAAGGTGCGGGCCTGGACGCCCTGGGCGCCGAGCTGGCGCAGCCGGCCGCGCATCTCTCCGGCGGCGCGGTTGGTGAAGGTGACGGCGAGCACGCTGGACGGCTGGAGGATGCCGGCGCGCACTCCGTAGGCGATGCGGTGGGTGATCGCCCGGGTCTTGCCGGTGCCCGCTCCGGCCAGCACGCACACCGGACCGTGCAGGGAGGTGGCCACCTCGCGCTGCTCGGGGTCGAGCCCTTCGAGCACCGCGTCGGCCCCGCTCGGCGGAGCCGCATGGGCAGAGGCGCCGGTGCCCTGCGGGAAAAGGGTGGAATGCGTTGCTGCTGTCACACCGCCATGCTGCCAGGTCGCCCGGGACGGCTGTGCCGGTTGTCCACAGGCTGGGGCTCGCAGTCGTACTAATGCGGCAGGCGTCACAGCCGGGAGCGGATGCCGGGCCCGGCGAGCGGGTCGGCCGGGAATCAAGCCGGTTCGCCTGGCCGGCGGGGCGGGCTGACGTGGCCGGCGGGGCGGACGCATGGGAGTGGCAGAGCGGATGCAGGTGACTGGCGGGGCGGACGCACGAGACCGGAGGCTCCGTCGCATGAGACCTGCGGCCTGGCCGCACAGGACCTGCGGCCTGGCCGCACGGGACCGGCGAGCCGGTCGCACGAAGCAGCAGGGCTGACGCACGGGACCGGAGGCTCCGTCACACAAGACCGGCGAGCCGGTAGCCCGGGAATGGCGCGGCGGTGCCTTACGTTCATGCCACCGGACGACCTTTTCCGAGCTGCCTGAGGAGCGCGAGAGACATGCAGGGCACTGTGACGATGTACAGCACGACTTGGTGCGGCTACTGCCGGCGGCTGAAGAGCCAGCTGGACCGGGAGGGCATCGCCTACACCGAGGTCAACATCGAGCAGGACCCCGAGTCCGCCGCCTTCGTCGAGAAGGCGAACGGCGGGAACCAGACCGTCCCGACCGTGCTCTTCGCGGACGGCTCCACGCTGACGAACCCGTCGCTGGCCCAGGTCAAGCAGAAGCTCGCCGCCTGAGTCCGAGTGCGCCGAACGGCGGCTCCCGAGTCCACAACCGGCTCGGGGGCCGCCGTTCGCCGTTTCAGACGAAGCTGCGGGTCGGCAGGGGCTTGCCGTACCACATCTCGATCAGGCGGGCCGCGATGGAGATGCCGTAGGGCGGCAGCACCTCGCCGGCCTCGAAGGCCGCGTGCAGTTCCTCGCGGGAGAACCAGCGGGCCTCGTGGATCTCGTCCCCGTCGACGTCGATCTCGGTGGAGGTGGCGCGGGCCATGAAGCCGAGCATCAGGCTGGACGGGAAGGGCCAGGGCTGGCTGGCGACGTACTCGACCGGGCCGACGGTGACGCCGACCTCCTCGGACACCTCGCGGCGCACCGCCTGCTCGATGGACTCGCCGGGCTCCACGAAACCGGCGAGGGTGGAGAAGCGGCCTTCGGGCCAGTGGACCTGGCGGCCGAGCAGGATGCGGTCGTCCTCGTCGGTCACGGCCATGATCACGGCGGGGTCGGTGCGCGGGTAGTGCTCGGCGCCGCAGGCGGGGCAGCGGCGGATGTGGCCGGCCGCGGCGATGACCGTGCGCTCGCCGCAGCGGGAGCAGAAGCGGTGGGTGCGCTGCCAGTTCTCCAGCCCGACGGCGTGCACCATGAGCCCGACGTCGCGCGGTGACAGCAGCAGGCCGGCCTCCCGCAGCCCCGCCGGGCGCGCGGACTGGTCGATGCGGCCGGGCAGCGCGTCCTTCTGGAGTGCGAAGTAGCTGACGCCTTCGGCGTCGATGCCGAGGAAGTAGCGGTGGGCCTCGGTGAGCGGGGCCTCGAAGGACGGCGTCATGACGAGTTCGGTCCGGCCGTCCGGGGTCTCGTCGATGAGCACCTGGCCGCCGGAGACCACGAAGCAGCGGGTCGTGGGGTGGCTCCACGCCGCCGCGAGCCAGGCCTCGTCCAGCCGGTGGTGGGCGGCGCGGTCGATGCCGTTCGGGGCGGTCAGTGAGATGGGTCGGTCGGCTGTGTGGTCGGTCCAGGTGGTCACGGGTGCTTCCAACTCCCCCAGTGCGGCGGTTCTTTCGGCGGGCGGTTCGGCGGGACGTAGGGCGGGAGGGCACCGGGCCGGGCGCGGCCGGGGCGGCGGGTCGGTCGGGGCGGTCCCTCCAGTGTGCCCCGCGCGCGGTGCCCGGCCGTACGGCGCCGGCCGGTCAGGGTGCGGTGCGCCAGTTCCGGGCCAGGTCACCCCATAGGTAGGCGCTGGTCTCGACGCCCTTGAGGAGGAGGTCGAGCTCGACCTTCTCGTTGGGTGCGTGCCAGCCGTCGGAGGGGACGGAGATGCCCAGGAAGAGCACGGGTGCGCCGAGGACTTCCTGGAGGTCGGCGGCGGGTCCGGAGCCGCCCTCCCGGGTGAAGCGGACCGGCTCCTGGAAGGCGCGGCCCATGGCGCGGGCCACGGACTGCAGGGCGGGGTGGTCGAGCGGGGTCAGGCAGGGGCGCGTGGCGGAGCCGAAGTCGATCTCGTGCCGGATTCCGGCGGGCACCTGTTCGGCGGCCCAGGCGCGGACGGCCTTCTCGATGTGGTCGGGCTCCTGGCCGGCGACCAGCCGGAAGGACAGCTTGACCATGGCCGTGGCGGGGATGATCGTCTTGCTGCCGGGGCCCTGGTAGCCGCCGCCCATGCCGTTGACCTCGGCGGTCGGGCGGGCCCAAATGCGTTCCAGGGTGGAGTAGCCGGCCTCGCCGTGGAGGGCGGAGGACTTGGCGGTGCGCAGCCAGCGCTCCTCGTCGAAAGGCAGCTCGGCGAAGAGTTCGCGTTCGCGGTCGGTCAGCTCGACGATGCCGTCGTAGAAGCCGGGGATCGCCACGCGCGCGTGCTCGTCGTGGAGGGCGGCGACCAGGCGGGCGGCGGCGGTGGCCGGGTTGGGCACGGCGCCGCCGAAGGAGCCGGAGTGGATGTCCTGGCCGGGGCCGTACAGCCGGATCTCGCACTCGGCGAGGCCGCGCATGCCGGTGCACACGGTCGGGGTGTCCTCGGACCACATGCCGGTGTCGGAGACGATCACGGTGTCGGCGGCGAGGCGTCCCGCGTGCTGTTCCACCAGGGCCCGGAAGTGCGGGGAGCCGGATTCCTCCTCGCCCTCGATCAGCAGTTTGAGGTTGACGGCCGGCGCGGTGCGGCCGGTCGCGGCGAGGTGGGCGCGGACGCCGAGTGTGTGGAAGAACACCTGGCCCTTGTCGTCGGCCGCCCCGCGCGCGTAGAGGCGGTTTTCCCGGACGACCGGTTCGAACGGGTCGCTGTCCCAGCCGTCCTCGGGGGCGGCGGGCTGCACGTCGTGGTGGCCGTAGACCAGGACCGTGGGTGCCTCGGGGTCGCCGGACGGCCACTCGGCGAAGACGGCGGGGGCCCCGGAAGTCTGCCAGACCTCGGCGGTCGGGAAGCCGGTGTCCGACAGCTTGGCGGCGAGCCAGTCCGCGCTGTGCCGTACGTCGTGGGCGTGCTCGGGCTGGGCCGACACGGAGGGGATGCGCAGCCATGCGGCGAGGTCGTCGAGGAAGGCGGCGCGGTGCTGGTCGATGTACGTGCGGACGGCGCTGTCCGGGGTCTGGCTCATGCTTCCGAGCCTAGCCGCCCGCGGCGGCATCCTCGGCGGGCGGTTCGTCACACTCAGCTTGCCTGCGGTGTGCGCTCCGTCTCACCGGTGAGCAGCCGCTCCAGGGCGGCCCGGTCCGGCAGTCCCTCGGGGCGTACGGCCTCGCCGCTGCGCACGTACAGGAACGTGGCGGTGACCGACTCGGGCGGTATGCCCTGCTGCTCGGCCCAGGCCAGCCGGTACACGGCGAGCTGGAGCGGGTCGGCGGTGCCGGTGCGGCCGGTCTTCCAGTCGACGATCTCGTACGTCGCCCCGTCGCCGTCGCCGTGCCGGTAGACGGCGTCGATGCGGCCGCGGACGACGCGGCCGGCGAGGGTGAGCTGGAAGGGGGTCTCGACCCGGTACGGGGTGCGCCGGGCGTACTCGGTGCGTTCGAAGGCGGCCTTGAGGGCTTCCAGGTCGCGTTCGTCGGCGATCTCCGCGTCGCCGCCGGGCAGCTCGTCGGGTTCCAGCAGGGGCAGGGTCAGCTCCTCGAAGCGGGTTTCCACCCAGGCGTGGAACCGGGTGCCCCGGCGGGCGGCCGGTTGCGGGGGGCGAGGCATGGGGCGCGCGAGTTCCTGTGCGAGCCCGTCCGGGTCCTCGGCGAGCCGCAGCAGCTGGGTGGCGGTGAGCGTGGTGGGCAGGGGGACCTCGGTGACCGTCTGCCGGGCGCGCAGCAGCTCTCCGGTGAGCGCGTCCAGGTCGCGGTCCCAGGAGGCGACGGTGCGGGCCTCCTCCGGGGTGAGGGCGGCGGCGAGCCGTGGTTCGGCGGCACGGGGGCGGTCCTGCGGGGCGGGCGCCTGGTGCGGGACCGTGGGCCGTCCGGCGTTCCAGGCGTCCCGGCCGGAGGGCTCGGCTTCGATGGCGCCTGTGGTGGGGTCACCGGCGGGGAGGTCACCGGCGAAGGGGTCGTCGGGCGGACCCTGCTGGGGGAGGTCCGCGTACCGCTTCTCGTCGTACGGCCCGTCGCCGTACGGGTCCTCGCCGTACGGGTCCTCGCCGTACGGGTCCTCACCGTACGGGTCCTCGCCGTACGGGTCGTCCTCCGGTGGGGCGGGCCAGTCCGGGTCCTCGGCGCCGGCGGGGTCGTACGGCGCAGCCGGCCGGTGCCCGTCGGCGGGTCCCGCGGCGAGCGCGTCCAGGTGGGTGAGGACGGTCTCGGCGGCGGCGCGGCGGCGGGCCAGGGCCGCGGCGTCCAGCGGGAGCGGCCACACCTGGTCGGCGGTGGCGGCGTGCAGGGCCGGGTTCTCCTCGCCCTCGGCCGGCGGGTCCGCCCAGACCTCGATCTCGCCGTACCCGGCGGCGCAGTGGTCGTGCAGGGCCGTGAGGAAGTCCGACGGGCCGCGCGGCTTCTTCTGGCTGGGCCCCCACCAGTGGCCGGAGCCGAGCAGGAGCGAGCGGGGACGGGTGAAGGTGACGTAGCCGAGGCGGAGCTCCTCGGTGTGCTGGTGCTCCTTCATGGCCTCGTGGAAGGCCTTCATGCCGCGCGAGTCCCACGACCGCACGTCGGGCAGGGTGTCGGTGTCGCCGCGCAGGGCGTGGGGCACCACCTTGGCCTGGGCGGTCCACTTCTCGCGGCCCTGGGCGCTGGGGAAGGTGCCGGTCACGAGTCCGGGGACGGCCACGACGTCCCACTCCAGGCCCTTGGACTTGTGCGCGGTGAGCACCTTGACGGTGTTCTCGCCGCCGGGCAGGGCGTTGTCGAGGCCCTTCTCGTACTGGGCGGCGGTGCGCAAAAAGCCGAGGAAGGCCAGCAGGGTGGCCTCGCTGTCGCTTGCGGCGAAGGAGGCGGCGATGTCCAGGAAGTTGGACAGGGTCTCGCGGCGGCGGGCGGCGAGCGCGTGCGGCGACGCCGACAGCTCCACCTCCAGGCCGGTGACGGCGAGGACGCGGTGCAGGACGTCCATCAGCGGGTCGGACAGCGAGCGGCGCAGGTCGCGCAGCTCGGCGGCGAGCCGGGCGAAGCGCACGCGCGCGTCCGGGGAGAACGGCAGCCCGTCGTCGTCGCCCTCCTCCATGGGTGCTTCCAGGAAGGTGTCCAGGGCGTCGGCGAGCGAGATCACCTCGGACGGGTCGACGCCCTCCACGGCCTCGGCGAGCCGGCGGTCCGGGTCGTCGGTGCCGTCCACGCGCGCGTGGGCGACCAGCAGCCGGGCGCGGCGGCCCAGCAGGGCGAGGTCGCGGGGGCCGATGCGCCAGCGCGGTCCGGTCAGCAGGCGCACCAGGGCGGCGTTGGCGCCGGGGTCCTGGAGGACCTCGCAGACGGCGACGAGGTCGGCGATCTCGGGCAGGTGGAGCAGGCCGGAGAGGCCGACGACCTCGACGGGGACGTCGCGGGCGACGAGGGCGCCCTGGATCTCGGCGAAGTCGGTCGCGGTCCGGCACAGCACGGCGATCTCACCGGGTGGCGTGCCGGTGCGCACGAGGTGGGCGAGGGAGTCGGCGATCCAGTCGATCTCCTCGGCGTGGGTGGGCAGCAGGGCGCAGCGGACCGTGCCGTCGTACTCGGCGCCGGGGGCCGGGCGGAGGGCCTCCACGCCCGCGTGCATGGCGCGCAGGGGTGCGGCGAGGCCGTTGGCGAGGTCGAGCAGGCGTCCGCCGCTGCGGCGGTTCTCGCTGAGCGCCTGCCGCGTGGCGGGGCTGCCGTCGGTGTGCGCGAAGTGGTCGGGGAAGTCGTCCAGGTTGGCGACGGAGGCGCCGCGCCAGCCGTAGATGGCCTGGCAGGGGTCGCCGACGGCGGTCACGGGGTGGCCGGTGCCGCCGCCGAACAGGCCGGCGAGCAGGACGCGCTGGGCCACGGAGGTGTCCTGGTACTCGTCGAGGAGCACCACGCGGAACTCCTCGCGCAGCAGGCGGCCCACCTCGGGGATGCCGGCGAGGCGGGCGGACAGGGCGATCTGGTCGCCGAAGTCGAGCAGGTCCCGCGCGCGTTTGGCGGCCCGGTAGCGCTGGACGAGCTCGGCGAGTTCCCGGCGGGCCGCGGCGGTCTCCGGGACCTTGCGCAGGTCGGCGTTGGTGAGCTTGGCCCCTTCCAGGGTGCGCAGCAGGCCGGTGTCCCAGGCGCGCAGTTCCTCGGGGTCGACGAGGTGTTCGGCGAGTTCGGAGTCGAGCGCGAGCAGGTCGCTGACGAGGTCGGCGAAGGAGCGGGTCAGCGCCGGGTACGGGCCCGGGGCCTCGCGCAGCACACGCGCGGCGAGCTGGAAGCGGGTGGCGTCGGCCAGGAGGCGGGAGCTGGGCTCCAGGCCGAGGCGCAGGCCGTGGTCGGTGAGCAGGCGGCCGGCGAAGGAGTGGTACGTCGAGATGACCGGCTCGCCCGGAGGGTTGTCGGGGTCGATGACGTCGGGGTCGGTGACGCCGGCCTTGATCAGGGCCTTGCGGACGCGTTCGGCCAGTTCACCGGCGGCCTTGTTGGTGAAGGTCAGGCCGAGGACCTGTTCGGGGGCGACCTGTCCGGTGCCGACGAGCCAGACCACGCGGGCCGCCATCACGGTGGTCTTGCCCGACCCGGCACCGGCCACGATCACCTGCGGGGCGGGCGGCGCGGTGATGCAGGCCGTCTGCTCCGGGGTGAACGGGATGCCGAGGAGCTCTTTGAGCTGCTCGGGGTCGGTGATACGGGCGGACATGTCGAAAGAGGCTAGCGGCGGGGACTGACAACCGGGACCGCATCGGTCGGCCGTGGCGGAAGAAGCGCAGGTCAGCACCTGTGGTGCGGTACGTCACGCGGGCCGTGCGGATCACTCGACCACGTGCTGTCCCTCCGGGCGGGCGCTGCACGACGCCCGGAACGCGCAGTGCGCGCAGTGCTGGCCGGCGCTCGGTGTGAACCGCTCGTCGAGGACCTTTCCGGCGGCGGTGGCCAGCAGCTCGCCGACCCACTCCCCCGTCGGCGGCTCCTGGGTCTGGACCTTGGGCAGGCCGTCGCCCCCGTCGCGCTTGGCGGCGCCCTGTCTGAGGTGGACCAGTTCCGCGCCGCCCGGTTCGGGGCGTGCGCCGTCGAAGGCCGTGTCGACGGCGCCTTCGCGGACGGCGAGCTGGTAGACGGCGAGCTGGGGGTGCCGCTCCACCTCGCCCGCGGTGGGGGCCTGCTTGCCGGTCTTGAAGTCGACCACGTAGGCGCGGCCCTCGGCGTCCGTCTCCACGCGGTCCATCTGGCCGCGGATGCGGACCTGGTAGTCGCCCGCTTCGAGGGTGACGTCGAAGTCGTGCTCGCTCACCACCGGGGTCCGGCCCGCCCGGTCCAGTACGTGCCAGTTCAGGAAGCGTTCGAGCGCCACGCGCGCGTTGTCCTTCTCCTGCCGCGACTTCCACGGCGCGTCGAAGGCCAGCGCGTTCCACACGGAGTCCAGGCGTTCCATGAGGACGTCGAGGTCGGCGGGCGTGCGGCCGGAGGCGACCTCGTCGGCGAGGACGTGGACGACGTTGCCGAAGCCCTGCGCGGTGGTGGCGGGGGCGTCCGCCTTCACCTCGCGGCCCAGGAACCACTGCAGCGCGCAGGTGTTGGCGAGCTGGTCGAGGGCGCTGCCGGAGAGCACCACGGGCTGGTCCCGGTGGCGCAGCGACACCTTGCTCTCGGTCGGGTCGAACATGCCCCACCAGCGGTAAGGGTGTGCGTTCGGCACCAGCGGGCGGCCGTCCTCGTCGGCGAGCGCGGCGAGCCGGGCGAGCCGGCGGGCCGCTGCCTCCCGCAGCGGGGCCGACACGCGCGGGTCGACCGTGGTCGCGCGCAGCTCGGCGACGAGTGCGGCGACGGACAGCGGCCGCCGGGGGCGTCCGGTGACGTCCCTCGGCTCGACGCCCAGCTCGGTGAGGAACCGGGACGGCTGGTCGCCGTCGTCGGCCGGTGCCTTCACCGCGGTGACGACGAGGTGGTCACGCGCGCGCGTGGCGGCGACGTAGAACAGGCGGCGCTCCTCGGCGAGCAGCGCGCCCGGGGTGAGGGGCTCGGCCAGTCCGTCACGGCCGATGCGGTCGGCCTCCAGCAGCGAGCCGCGGCGCCGCAGGTCGGGCCAGAGCCCCTCCTGGACGCCGGCGACGACGACCAGCCGCCACTCCAGGCCCTTGGCGCGGTGCGCGGTCATCACGCGGACGGCGTCCGGGCGCACCGCGCGGCGGGCGAGCGTGTCGGCGGCTATGTCCTCGGCCTCGATCTGCTCCAGGAAGTTCAGGGCGCCGCGGCCGCCGAAGCGCTCCTCCGCGCGCGCGGCGGTGGCGAACAGCGCGCACACGGCGTCCAGGTCCCGGTCGGCGTTGCGGCCGGCGGCGCCGCCGCGCCGGGCGGCCCGCTCCAGGCGTCCGGGCCACGGTGTGCCCTGCCACAGGTCCCACAGCGCCTCCTCGGCCGTACCGCCGCCGGCGAGGCGCTCACGGGCCGTGCGGAGCAGCGCGCCGAGACGCTGCGCCCCGCGCGCGTACGCCGGGTCGTGCACGGCCAGGCGCTCGGGTTCGGCGAGCGCCCGCGCGAGCAGTTCGTCGGACGGGGGCGGCAGGGGGTTCCCGGCGGCCCGCTCCTCCTCGCGCAGGGCGCGCCCGAGGCGGCGCAGGTCGGCGGCGTCCATGCCGGCGAGCGGGGAGGCGAGCAGGGTGAGAGCGGTCTCGGTGTCCAGCCAGGAGGAGTCCGGGGCCGGTTCCGCGGCGGTTCCGGCACGATCCTCGGGGGTTCCGGCGCGTTCCTCGGCGGCGTCGGTATGTTCACCGGCGGCTTCTCCGTCAGCCGGTTCGCCGTCTCCCGCACCCGTCACCGGGTTCTCGCCCCGGTGCCGTGCCTCAGCCGTGGCCACCGCGCGGAGGGCCGTCAGCAGCGGTGCGACCGCGGGCTCGTGCCGCAGGGGCAGCTCGTCACCGTCGATGTCCAGGGGGACGCCGGCCGCGGTGAGGGCCCGGCGGAGGGTCGGGAGGCGGGAGCCCGCGCGGACCAGGACGGCCATGTCGCTCCAGGGAACGCCGTCCTCCAGGTGCGCTCGGCGCAGGATGTCCGCGATGTTGTCCACTTCCGCGCCGGGCGTCGGGTACGTGTGGACCTCGACCCGGCCGCCGTCCCGTACGGGGGCCGGCTCCCGGTGGGCGCGGACCTTCTCGGCGGGCAGCCGGGTCAGCGGCATGCGCTGGGTGATCAGGCGGGTCGCGGCCAGCAGCGCGGCACCGGAGCGGCGCGAGGTGCGCAGCACGGCGACGGGGGCGGGGCGGCCGTCCGCGCGCGGGAAGGCGGCCGGGAAGTCGAGGATGCCGTTCACGTCGGCCCCCCGGAAGGCGTAGATCGACTGGTCGGGGTCGCCGAAGGCGACCAGGGTGCGCCCGCCGCCCGCCAGGGCGCGCAGCAGCCGGACCTGGGCGGGGTCGGTGTCCTGGTACTCGTCGACGTACACGGCGTCGTACTGGGCCGCCAGCCGTGCCGCGGTCTCGGGGCGGCGGGCGAGCAGGACCGCGCGGTGGACCAGTTCCGCGTAGTCCAGGACGCCCTGGAGGTCGAGGGTGTCGAGGTACTCGGCGAGGAACGCGGCGGCCGCCCGCCAGTCGGGGCGGCCGATGCGGCGGGCGAAGGCGTCCAGGGCGTCCGGGCCGAGACCCAGCTCCCGGCTGCGGGCGAGGACGGCACGGACCTCGTCGGCGAAGCCGCGCGTGGTGAGGCAGGCGCGCAGTTCGTCGGGCCAGCGCACATGGGTCAGGCCGAGCCGCTCCAGCTCGGGCTGGCCGGCGAGCAGCTCGCGGACGGTGACGTCCTGCTCGGGGCCGGAGAGCAGCCGCAGAGGTTCGGTGAACCGGCCGCTGTCCTGGTGGGCACGGACCAGCGCGTAGCAGTACGAATGGAATGTGGTGGCCCTGGGGGCGCGGGCGGCGCCCATGCGCAGGGCCATGCGGTCGCGCAGGCCGACGGCGGCCTTGCGGCTGAACGTGAGCACCAGGATGCGCTCGGGGTCGCCGCCCTGGGCGATCCGGGCGGCCACGGACTCGACCAGTGTGGTGGTCTTGCCGGTGCCGGGACCGGCGAGGACGAGGAGTGGCCCGGTCCGGTGGTCAACCACGGCACGCTGTGCCGCGTCCAGACGAGGGGGGTCCACGACGGCCGGAGGGGTACGGACCAGTCGGTAAGCGCCACGGTTCCCCTGCCGCACCGGTGGGTGCGGCGGGCGCCGGGTGGAGGAAGAGGAGCTCACGTGATGTGCCGGTCCTGGTGGTCGTGCTGGCGGGCAGGCGGTCACGCGCGCGAGGCGGTGGCCGCGGGATGACGGGGACACGTGCTGCCGACGCTACGCCGCCGCTCCGGACGGAAGCAGAGCTTCCGCTTCTTCCCTCGCGGCACCGCCGTCACACGCATCCCACATCTCACGAACGTACGGCATGCCACGGACGTCCCCCATGTCCCCCGAACGGGCCACGGCCCCTCCACGACGGCATCCGATGGCGGAAGCTGTCAGGTGTGATCCTCCGCACCCGCGCCGCCGTCCCAGCGGGCACGGCGCATGTCGAGCCGCGGCAGATGGCCCTCGGCGCCGCTGCCCGCCTGCTTCAGCGGGGTGCCCTCCGCGCGGTAGTGGGCGAGCGCGCGCAGCTCGTGTCCGGGCAGCAGCACGCCGTCGGCGCGTACGACCCGCCACCACGGGACCGCGCCGCCGTAGAGGGCCATCACCCGGCCGACCTGGCGCGGCCCGCCCTCCTCCAGCCACTCCGCGACGTCGCCGTAGGTCATGACCCGGCCCGGCGGAATCCGCTCGGTGACGTCCAGGACCCGCTCGGCGTACTCCGGGAGTGCGTCCGCGTGTCCCGGCGGCGCGTCCGCGTCCTCGGCACGGGCGTCCTCGGGAGGGCTCTGCTCGCTCATCCGCCCCATCCTGCCGCACCCCGCCGACGTTCCGGACAGGGCCGTGCGCAACGGTCCGCTCGCTCCCGCCCGGTCCTTGGGGCAGACTGTGCGCCCGCGCATCCGCACCCTGATGCCCGTGAGTATCGGTGGGGCATGCCACCATCGTGCGGGCGGTGACTGGTGATACGAGACCACGAAGAGACCATGAAGGAGCAGGGCGTGCACCCCGAAGGAGCGGCGGGCACCCCTGACGCCTCCGCGCGCCCCGGTCCCGCCGGCGCGGACGGCGGCGGCACCGGCGCGCAGCAGGAAGACAGCGGCCGGCACCCCCAGGAGGACGCCGGTCAGCGCGATGACGACGCCACGCGCGCGGAGGGCGACGGCGCAGCGGATGCCGCCGAGGAGCCGCCCGCCGCCGAGACGGCGCGGATCCCCGCGACCGCGTCCCCGGACCCCCGTCCGTGCGCCGACGACGACCCCCACGCCGAGCAGGTGGAGCGCGACGAACCGCTGCTGCCCGCGCGCGTGCACCGCCCCTCCGACCTGATGCGGCTCCTGGTCGGCCTGCTCGGCATCGTGGTGCTGCTCGCGATCGCCGCCTTCGCGCACGGCACCACCTCGGGCCTCGAACAGGACATCAACAAGGGCACCGGACAGGCCCCGGACCTGCTGATCAAGATCGCCGGGCTGGCCTCCAGCATCGCGATCCTGCTGGTGCCGGTCGCGTTCGCGATCGAACGGCTGATCAAACGCGACGGGCTGCGCATCGCCGACGGCGTCCTCGCGGCCGTCCTCGCGCACGGGGTGACGCTCGCCACCGACCTGTGGGTCGCCCGCGCCGCACCCGACTCGATCCAGGAGGCGCTCACCCAGCCCTCGCCGGGTGACATCCACGCCCTGACCGACCCGGTGCACGGCTATCTGGCGCCCGTGATCGCCTATATGACGGCCGTCGGCATGTCCCGCAGACCCAGATGGCGCGCGGTGCTGTGGATCGTGCTGCTGCTCGACGCGTTCTCGATGCTGGTCACCGGCTACACGACCCCCTTCTCGATCATCCTGACCGTGCTGATCGGCTGGACCATCGCCTACGGCACCCTGTACGCGGTCGGCTCCCCCAACGTCCGCCCGACCGGCCAGACCCTGATGGCGGGCCTGCGGCACGTCGGCTTCCACCCCGTCGGAGCGGCGCGCGAGGAAGTGGTGGAGACGGAGAACGGCGACCGGGGCCGGCGCTACTTCGTCTCGCTGGAGGACGGCCCGCCGCTGGACGTCACGGTCGTCGACCGGGAACAGCAGGCCCAGGGCTTCTTCTACCGCGCCTGGCGCAATCTCACCCTGCGCGGCTTCGCCACCCGCTCCAGCCTGCAGTCACTGCGCCAGGCACTGGAGCAGGAGGCGCTGCTGGCGTACGCGGCGATCGCGGCGGGCGCCAACGCGCCCAAGCTGATCGCCACCTCCGAGCTGGGCCCGGACGCGGTCATGCTGGTGTACGAGCACACCGGCGGGCGCACCCTGGACTCGCTGGCCGACGAGGAGATCACCGACGAGCTGTTGCGGAACGCCTGGCACCAGGTGCGGGCGCTGCAGTCCCGGCGCATCGCGCACCGCAGGCTGGCCGGAGACGCGATCCTGGTGGATCGTTCCGGCAGGGTGATCCTCACCGAACTGCGCGGTGGCGAGATCGCGGCCGGCGATCTGCTGCTGCGCATGGACGTCGCCCAGCTGGTCACCACGCTCGGCCTGCGGGTGGGCGCCGAGCGGGCGGTGGCCTCGGCGGTGAAGGTGCTGGGCCCGGACGCGGTGGCCGACTGCCTGCCGATGCTCCAGCCGATCGCGCTGACGCGCTCCACGCGCGCGACACTGCGCCGACTGGCCCGGGAGCGGGCCCAGCGCGAACGGGAAGCCGTGCTGGAGGCCTCCCGGCAGGCCAAGGCGGCCCGTCTGGAGGAGGCCGCCGAGACGGCCCCGCCCGGGCCCGAGAAGCCCGACAAGAAGGCGGTCCGCGCCGAGCAGCGCGCCGAGAAGCGGGCCATCGACGAAGCCCTCGAAGAGGCCCGCGAGGAGGATCTGCTCACCCAGATCCGGCACCAGGTGCTGCGGATCAGGCCCCAGGCGCCCGTGGAACCGGCCCGCCTGGAGCGGGTCCGGCCGCGCACCCTCATCAGCTTCATCGCGGGTGCGATCGGCGCCTACTACCTGCTGACGCAGCTCACCCACATCGAGTTCGCCACGCTGTTCGCGCAGGCCCAGTGGGGCTGGGTGGCCGCCGCGGTGCTGTTCTCCGCGCTCAGCTACGTCGCCGCCGCGATGGCCCTGCTGGGCTTCGTACCGGAACGGGTGCCGTTCCCGCGGACCGTGGCCGCGCAGGTCGCCGGATCGTTCGTGAAGATCGTGGCGCCGGCCGCGGTCGGCGGTGTGGCGCTCAACACGCGCTTCCTCCAGCGCGCCGGCGTACGCCCGGGACTCGCGGTGGCGAGCGTCGGCGCCTCGCAGCTGTTCGGGCTCGGCTGTCACATCCTGATGCTGCTGTCCTTCGGCTATCTGACCGGCACCGAGAAGACGCCGTCGCTGTCGCCGTCCCGCACGGTCATCGCGGGTCTGCTGACCGTGGCCGTCCTGGTCCTCGTGGTCACCTCGGTGCCGTTCCTGCGGAAGTTCGTCGTCACGCGCGTGAGGTCGCTGTTCGCCGGTGTCGTGCCCCGGATGCTCGACGTGCTCCAGCGGCCTCAGAAGCTCGTCACCGGCATCGGCGGCATGCTGCTGCTGACCGCCTGCTTCGTGATGTGCCTGGACGCCTCCATCCGGGCCTTCGGCGACGGATCGGCGTCGCTGAGCATCGCCAGCGTCGCCGTCGTCTTCCTCGCCGGCAACGCGCTCGGCTCCGCGGCGCCCACCCCCGGTGGCGTGGGCGCGGTCGAGGCGACCCTCACCGTCGGCCTGATCGCCGTGGGTCTGCCCAAGGAGGTCGCGGCTCCGGCCGTCCTGCTGTTCCGGTTGCTGACCCTGTGGCTGCCGGTGCTGCCGGGCTGGCTGGCCTTCAACCACCTCACCCGCAAGGGAACCCTGTAAGAGGGCCTGCCCGGCAGGTTCCGGCCCCGCCGGCGGGTTACCTCTTACGGCCCGCGTCCCGCGCGCCCCGGCGTACGCGCCCCCACGATGGGGGTATGGCGAACCCGTTCCGGCTGCGCGCCGCCGCGCTGACCACCACCGCTGTGCTGCTCTCCGCCGTACTGGCCGGATGCGGAGGCGACGGCAAGGACGGGGATCTCACGGCGCAGACGCTGGACTGGAAATCCTGTCCGGCCCCCTCGGAGGCGGAGGGCGGCGGCAGCCCTCCCTCGCCGCTGCCGAACGGCGGGGAGTGGCAGTGCGCGACCATGCGGGCGCCGCTGGACTGGAGCAGGCCGAAGGGCGACACGATCGGCATCGCCCTGATCCGCGCCCGGGCCAGTGGCCCCGCGAGCAGGCGGATCGGCTCGCTCGTGTTCAACTTCGGCGGCCCGGGCGGCAGCGGCGTGACCACGCTGCCCGCGTTCGGCGCGGACTACGCGGCCCTGCGCACCCGCTACGACCTGGTCAGTTTCGACCCGCGCGGGGTCGGCCGCAGCGCACCGGTGAAGTGCGAGAGCGACGCCCAGCTGGACGAGTACTTCCAGCAGGACGCGATCCCGGAGGACCACGCCGAACAGGTCCAGCTCCTGAACCGCACCAAGCAGTTCAACGCGGCCTGTGAGAAGAACTCCGAGACGATCCTGCCGCACGTGCGCACCACGGACGCGGCCCGCGACATGGACCTGATGCGCCGGGTCCTCGGCGACGACAAACTGCACTACTTCGGCATCTCCTACGGCACCGAGCTCGGCGGTGTCTACGCCCACCTGTTCCCGAAGAACGTCGGCCGGGCCGTCCTGGACGCGGTCGTGGACCCCACGCAGACCCCGGAGCAGGGCGCGCTCGGGCAAGCCAGGGGCTTCCAGCTGGCGCTCGACAACTTCGCCAGGGACTGCACCTCGAAGACCGAGGAGTGCCCGATCGGCAGCACCGAGCAGGAGGTGAAGGACCGCATCGCCAAACTCCTCGCCGACCTGGAGAAGAACCCGATCCCCGGCATCTTCCCGCGTCAGCTGACACAGACCGCCGCCACCAACGGCATTGCGCAGTCCCTGTACTCGAAGGACTTCTGGGAGTACCTCACCGAGGGCCTGGAGCAGGCCTACGACGGCGACGGCAAGATCCTCATGCTGCTCTCCGACTCGATGAACGGCCGCAACGAGAACGGCGAGTACAGCAACCTCACCGCGGCCAACACCGCCATCAACTGCTCCGACGAGAAACCCCGGTACACCGCGGACGACGTCCGGCGGAAGCTGCCCGAGTTCCGCGCCGCCTCCCCGCTGTTCGGCGACTTCCTGGCCTGGGGCATGGTCAGCTGCACGGACTGGGCGGTGCCGGGCGCGGCCGACCACCCCGACGTCAGCGCCCCGGGGGCGGCGCCCATCCTCGTCATCGGCAACACCGGCGACCCGGCCACCCCCTACGAGGGCGCGCGGAAGATGGTGGAGGCACTCGGCAAGGGGGTCGGCATCGAGCTGACGTACAAGGGCCAGGGGCACGGCGCGTACGACAGCAAGAACAAGTGCGTGCAGAGCGCGGTGAACGGCTACCTGCTGGACGGAAGGAAGCCGAAGGCCAACACGGTCTGCTCCTGACAGACCTCCGACAACGACAGACCCTCACGGCAGGTGAATCCCCAGGTCACAGGGTTATCCACAGGCCCGGCAGGCCGGGCCCGGGGCGCCTACGATGGCCTGAACGCCCGGCGCGGCACGATGCGGCGGGCCTGTCAGGGGGGTGCGCATGACGCGATTGCCGCGGTGGACGGCCGCGCTGGCGGCAGGGCTGCTGCTGGCCGGGTGCGGGGGCTCGTCCGACGGGGGCGGGAGCGGGGACGAGGGCAAGGGGACGGGCTCGGCTCCCCCGTCGCCGTCGCGCTCCACGACCGCGCCGACGCAGGCGGCGCTCCCGAGCTCCCTCACCTCCCAGCGCCTCGACTGGCACCGCTGCGAGGCCACCGGGACCTCGTCCGCGCCGGGCGACGCCTGGCGGTGCGCGACGCTCAAGGTGCCGCTGGACTGGAGCAGGCCGGACGGCGGGACGATCGGGCTCGCCCTCGTCCGCGCGCGGGCGACCGGCGGCGACCGCATCGGCTCGCTGCTGTTCAACTTCGGCGGCCCGGGCGGCTCCGGCGTGTCGACGATGCCGTACTTCGAGCCCTCCGTCTCCTCCCTCCACGAGCGCTACGACCTGGTGAGCTGGGACCCCCGAGGGGTCGGCGCGAGCGAGGGCGTCCGCTGCCGCGGCGACCGGGAGATCCAGGCCGCCGAGTCCGTGGACGCCACACCGGACACCCCGGCCGAGGAGAAGGCGTACCTCCAGGACGCCACCGACTTCGGCAAGGGCTGCCAGAAGGCCGCCAGCCCGCTGCTGGCCCATGTGTCCACCACCGACACCGCACGCGACATGGACCTGATGCGCCAGGTCCTCGGCGACGAGGAGCTGCACTACTTCGGCATCTCCTACGGCACCGAACTCGGCGGTGTCTACGCCCACCTGTTCCCGCAGCGGGTGGGCAGGCTGGTCCTCGACGCGGTGGTCGACCCGGCCGCGGACACGGTGGGCCACGCCGAGAACCAGGCGCGCGGCTTCCAACGGGCCCTGGACGACTACCTCAAGTCCACCGGCCAGGACCCCGAGCTGGGCTCCCGGAAGGTGGCCGGCCTGCTGGCACGGATCGACGCCGAACCGCTGCCGGCCTCATCCGGCCGGAAGCTCACCCAGACGCTCGCTGTCACCGGGATCATCCTGCCGCTGTACAGCGAGTCGATGTGGCCGAGGCTGACCGGCGCCCTGAAGTCGGCGGAGCGGGGCGACGGTTCGGGGCTGCTGGCGCTCGCCGACGAGTACAACGACCGGGACGCCTCGGGGCGCTACGGCACGACGACGCACTCCCAGCGGGTCATATCGTGCCTGGACGACAAGCAGCGGCCCACGCTCGCCGAGACCAAGCGGCGGCTGGCGGAGTTCAGGCGGATATCGCCGGTCTTCGGGGACTTCCTCGGCTGGGACACGGCGGGCTGGTGCCACGACTGGCCGGTGCCGGGCCAGTACGACACTCCGGAGGTCAGCGCACCGGGTGCGGCGCCGATCCTGCTCGTCGGCAACACCGGCGACCCGGCCACCCCGTACGAGGGCGCCCGCAGGATGGCCGACGAACTGGGCCGGGACGTGGGAGTCGAACTCACCTGGAAGGGCGAGGGACATGGGGCGTACGGCAACGGGAGCGACTGCGTCGACTCGACGGTGGACGCCTACCTGCTGAACGGGACGGTGCCGAAGGACGGCAAGGTCTGCTCCTGACGCGAACGGGGGCTCCGGACGCCGTACGCACCCGAAGCCCCCGCCACGCACACCGGGTCACCGGGTCAGTAGACCGGCTTCTCCGGTTCGATCTGGTTGACCCAGCCGATCACGCCGCCGCCGACGTGGACCGCGTCGGAGAAGCCCGCGGACTTCAGGACCGCGAGGACTTCCGCACTGCGGACACCCGTCTTGCAGTGCAGGACGATCTTCTTGTCCTGCGGGAGGCCCTCCAGAGCGGTGCCCATGAGGAACTCGTTCTTCGGGATCAGCTTGGCGCCCGGGATGGAGACGATCTCGTACTCGTTCGGCTCGCGGACGTCGATGATCTCGATGTTCTCACCGTCGTCGATCCACTCCTTGAGCTGCTTCGGAGTGATCGTGGAGTCGGCCGCCGCCGCCTGGGCCTCCTCGGAGACGACGCCGCAGAAGGCCTCGTAGTCGATGAGCTCGGTGACCGTCGGGTTCTCGCCGCAGACCGCGCAGTCGGGGTCTTTGCGGACCTTGACCTGGCGGTACTGCATCTCCAGGGCGTCGTAGATCATCAGCCGGCCGACCAGCGGCTCACCGGTGCCGGTGAGGACCTTGATCGCCTCGGTGACCTGGATGGAGCCGATGGACGCGCACAGCACGCCCAGGACGCCGCCCTCGGCGCAGGAGGGGACCATGCCGGGGGGCGGGGGCTCCGGGTAGAGGCAGCGGTAGCAGGGGCCGTGCTCGGACCAGAACACCGAGGCCTGGCCGTCGAAGCGGTAGATCGAGCCCCACACGTACGGCTTGTTGAGCAGCACGCACGCGTCGTTGACCAGGTAGCGGGTCGCGAAGTTGTCGGTGCCGTCGACGATCAGGTCGTACTGGCTGAAGATGTCCATCACGTTGTCGGCTTCGAGCCGCTCCTCGTGAAGGATCACGTTCACGTACGGGTTGATGCCCTTGACGCTGTCGCGCGCGGACTCGGCCTTGGAGCGGCCGATGTCGGACTGGCTGTGGATGATCTGACGCTGCAGGTTCGACTCGTCGACCTCGTCGAACTCCACGATGCCGAGAGTGCCGACGCCCGCGGCGGCCAGGTACATCAGCGCCGGCGAGCCCAGGCCGCCGGCGCCCACACAGAGCACCTTGGCGTTCTTCAGCCGCTTCTGCCCGTCCATGCCCACGTCGGGGATGATCAGGTGGCGGGAGTACCTGCGGACCTCGTCTACGGTGAGCTCAGGAGCTGGCTCGACCAGGGGTGGCAGCGACACGGGGACTCCGTTGGTCGGTCGATCACTACGGTTGTTCTTCTCGTAACACTGCCACGCCCTTCTTCATTCCGAGACACCCGTTCCGAGGCGCGAGACGATGTCGTCCCAGTAGCCGGGCACGGTCTCCCAGGGGTTCACGCGACCGTCCCTGTCCGTACGGTCCGTGAAGTAGATCGTGGCCGCTCCCTGCCAGCGGGCGATCCGCAGCGCCTCGTCCAGGTGGCCGCGGGGCACACCGTGCACGAAGTGGCAGAAGCGGTCGGACGGGTAGTCGGCGGTCCACTCGGCCGCCTGGGACCAGCGGTAGTCGGACCAGGGGCCGGAGAAGGTCACGAGCTGGTCGGCGTTCTCGGCGTAGCCGGGGTGCGGGTGGCGGCCGTGGCCGAGGACGATGTGGGCGCTGTCACTGATCGCGCGGAGCGTGGTGATCGCGCGCCGCACCTCGGGGAGCGCGGTGCGTTCGGTGGGGCAGCGGTCCAGCAGGAAGCCGCCGACGCCGTACCAGTCGAGGTGCCGGTGGGCGTCGGAGAGCAGGTCGCCGAAGGCGCGGGCGCCGTAGGTGAGGTCCAGGTGGCCGAGGACGCGGACGCCGGCGGCGCGGAGCCGGCCCGCGGCTTCCAGGCAGTGCGGGTCGGGGCGGGTGCCGGGGCCGGCGGCGACGTCGAGGACCACCCAGTCCAGCGGGGTGCCGGGGCGGACCAGTTCCGCCCACTGGGCCGGGGCGACGAGCGGGTGGGCGTAGCCGGGGATGCCGAGGGCGGTGCGGACGCCGGTGCCGGTGGTGCCCGCGGCGGTGCTGGTCAGATGCGGCATGCCGCCTCCATCCAGATGTCGGCCAGGGATTCCTCGAGGTTGATGCGGGGCCGCCAGCCGAGCCGGTCGCGCGCGGTGCGTACGTCGGCCTGCTGCCAGCTGCCGCAGCCGTCCGGGTACGCCACCGGGACCGCGTGCTCGGAGTCGCCGCGGGGGTGCCCGATGGCGGCACGCAGCGGACCGGGCGGGGCGTCGAGTTCGTGGAGGGCGCCGCCGTATCCGGCCACGCGCGCGAGGACGGCGGCGGCGTCTCTGAGCCGGACGGCGCGGCCGGAGCCGATGTTGATCACGCCCTGCGCGGCGGAGAGCGAGGCGGCGTGCACGGCCCGGGCCACGTCGCGGACGTCGACGAAGTCGCGCTGGACGCCGAGGCCGCCGAGCTTGAGTTCGCCGTCGCCGGACTGCATGGCGCGGCGCATGGCCTCCGCGAGCCGGCCGAGCGGGGAGCCGGCCGGGGTGCCGGGGCCGGCCGGTGAGAAGACCCGCAGGACGACGGCGTCCAGTCCGGAGCCGAGGACCAGTTCGGTCGCGGCGAGCTTGCTGACGCCGTACGGGCCGCCCGGACGCGGCACGGCGTCCTCGGCCGTGGAGGAACCGGGCTGGCTCGGGCCGTACTCGGAACCGCAGCCGATCTGCACCAGGCGGGCACCGCAGCCGCTGCGGCGCAGGGCCTCGCAGACGGTGGCCACGGCGACCGTGTTGTGCCGGGTGAGGTCGCGGGCGCCCCCGCGCGTGGCGCCGGCGCAGTTGATGACGACTCCGGGGTGGACCGCGTCGAGGAAGCGGGTGAGTGCGCCCGGGCTGCCGGTGGCGAGGTCGAAGCGGACGTCGGCGTCGTCGCCGCGGCCGAGTGCGGTGAGCTGGACGGCCGGGTCGGCGAGCAGGCGGTCGGCGACGAAGCGGCCGATGAATCCGTTGGCTCCGATCAGCAGGACCCTCATCGGGCGGCTCCCGGGGTGTGCGCGCCGGTGGTACCGGCCGTCTCGACGGCTCCTTCGGCTGCGCCGGGCGCTCCGGTGGTTCCGGGGGTGCCGGGCGCTCCGGGTCGGGAGGTGGTCATCTGGTGTTCTCCTTCAGGGGGTGATGCGGTTGCCTCCGGCGGTGCGTAGGGCCGGTGGCGGAAGGTTCAGCCGGGGGCTCCCGTCGGCGCGTGGGCCGATGCCTGGGTGAGGGTGCGGCCGGCGTGCCAGAGCAGGGCCAGGGCCGCGGTGCCGCAGGCGAGGGCCGGAACGGCGGCCTCGCCCGAGGCGTCGACGAGGATCTCGACGGGAGTCGCCAGGAAGGCGCAGCCGGGCAGCCGGCCGGCCAGTGGCAGCGCCAGGGCCGCCGCCTCCGTGGCCACGGCGGCGCCCAGCGCCAGGGCGGGGGCGTGCCGGTGGCGGTGCACGGTGAGCAGGCGGGCGAGCAGGAGCAGGGCGCCCAGGGAGAGTGCCTGCGGGTAGGCCGCGGGCGCGTGCAGGAGGGTGCCGCAGAGCGCGATCAGCGCGGTGAGGGCGCCCAGGAACACGGCGAGGACGCCGAGCAGCAGGGGTTTCGCGGCGGCCGTGAAGTCCGCCAGGCCCCGGCTGCGGGCGAGCCTGCGGCGGGCGCCCGCGGCGAGGAGGTGCGCGGAGCAGGCCGCCGGGGCGCAGGCCAGCAGGAGGGCCAGGACGGGCGCGGCGGTCGTGGGCCAGGGGCCGTGCGGGGCCACGGTGGGCGGGGCGTCGGGGCCGCCCGTCAGGACGGCGTGCAGGAGGCCGTCGCCGAGGAGGGCGTATCCGAGCAGCCAGACCGTCCACGCGCGGGTGGCGATCCGGGCGCCCCACGCGCGTGTGCCGGGCGGGCCGGCGAGCGGGCCGTGGCGCAGTGCCGCGCCCGTGGCGAGGGCGACGGCGAGGAGGCCGCCGAGTGCCACCGACTGGCGGGGGTGTCCCTGGGTGAGGCGCACTCCGGTCTCCGTGGCCGCGCCGAGCACTCCGGGCAGGAGGGTGAGCAGGACCCAGCCGGGGCGGACGCGGGGGGCCGGCCGGGGCCCGGGTCCCGGGCGTGGCTCGGCGGTGCGCGGCACGCGCGCGTACAGCTCTTCGGCGAGCGAGAAGACGTCACGGTGCCGGAAGCGGGCGGCGGTCCGGTCGGTCAGGCCGTGCGCCTCAAGCCCCGCGGCGATCTCCAACGGGTCCACGGCCCGCTCGCACAGTTCCCGGTGCCGGTGCAGCAGCGATTTCACCGGGTCGACGGGCCCACGGCGGGGCCCGGGTGCTCCTCGACGTCGGCTCCCCTCCCCCGGGTTCGCGTCCGGTACGGCGCGGGCGCCGGGCGGGGCGGGTGAGGGAGAGGGCTGCCCGGCCGGGACGAACGGCGATCCCGTGGCTCGCGCGGAGCGCTCGTCGGGTACGTCCGCCGGCCACTGCCCCGACCGTGTGTCCCACGGATCGGCTCCGCTCGGCATCCCCGGCCGGTCCGCTCCGGCAGGCTCGCTCCGGTCCGGCGTACCGCCGCCCCTGACGAAGCCGGCGCCACCCGGCTCACCTGCCGGGCCGGTGCCCGGCCCGTCCGCCGGACGGGCGTCCAGCCCGCTCATCGGGCGCCCTCCGTCGCCAGCGGGGTCGCCCGGACCGGGGTGTCCGTGGCCCAGGTGGGGAGGCCACGGGGGAGGACGCGGGGGGTGGGGCCGGTCCAGCGGCCGGGGACGTGGGACTCGGCGGGGGCGGCGAACGGCAGGGGTTCACCGGACTCGTCCAGGACCACCCGGCGGACCGGGCAGTGCGAGACGATCTCCAGGTAAATGCCGTGAAATGCCGTGATGTTCTGCTCGACGGTGAACAGTTCGAGCGCCCGGGCGCGCGCGGCGGCACCGAGGCGCTCACGGCGCTCGGGGTCGCGCAGCAGGGCCAGGCACGCCTCGGCGAGCGCCCTGGGGTTGCGCGGTGGGACGACCAGTCCCGTGCCGCCGATGACCTCCACCACCGCGCCCACGTCCGTGGAGACGGTGGCCCGGCCGCAGAACATCGCCTCGACGAGGCCGATCGGGAAGCCCTCCACGACGCTGGAGAGGACGACGACCGCACCGGCGGCGTAGGCGTCGGGCAGCGTCGGGAGGTCGGGTCCGCCGATCTCCTCGAAGGAGACGGGGTTGTCGCCCACGGCGTGCGCGCCCTCCGCCTCGTCCGGGAACAGCTGCGCGGCGAGCGCCCGGCAGTGGCCCAGGTAGGCCCCTCCCTCGGGGCCGGAAGGCGTGCCGACGATCCGCAGACGGGTCTCGGGCTCGGCCTTGCGCACCTGCGCGAAGGCGTGCAGCAGCGACACCAGGTCCTTGGCGGGGTCCACGCGTCCCACCCAGACCAGGGTGTGCGGGTCGGCGCGGTCCGGGCCCTCGCCGGCCTCGGTGAACCGGTCGGCCGGCATGCCGGGGTACACCGTGCGGACACGGGAGCGGTCGGCGCCGCAGCGTTCCTGCCAGCGGCGGGCGTGGGCGTTGCCCGGGGTGAGGATCTCGGCCCCCCGGTAGACCTCGGCGGCGAGCCGCCGGTGGAAGGAGCCGAGCAGGGCGCGTACGGCGGGGGCGGCGGTGTCGGGGCCGAGGGTCAGGTAGTGCGAGCGGAGGTGCACGCCGTATTCGGTGACCAGCAGCGGTACGCCGGAGAAGTGCCGGGCGAGGAGGCCGCAGAGGGCGGCCGGGCCGCCGGAGGTGGCGTGGCAGAGGTCGGCCGCGCCGAGGCCGTCGTCGCCGTACCAGTCGAGGGAGAGGGGGCGCAGGGCGCGTTCGAGGTGCGCGGCGACGGTGAGCAGATCGGGTACGCGCGCCTCGCGCGCCGTGCGCAGCGCCCGGGGGGCGCGGCAGGCGCGTTCGAGTGCGCGCACGGCGGCGTCGGAGCGCAGGGCGCCTACGAGTCCGCCCTGCTCGCGGGCGAGTTCGGCGAGCGCGTACAGGGCGCTGCCGAAACGGTCCGCCAGATCGGCGGAAGCGTCCTGCGACCGGATGTCCGACGCCGTTCCGGGCCCGACCCCAAGCCCGGGCCAGGCCCCGGCCGCGGTGCTTTTCGCAGACCCGGCCCCTCCCCCGTCGGCCCCGGCGCACACCGCCGCCACCAGCTCCCCGTAGCACTCGGCGAAGCGCCGGCGTGCGCGTCGTCCGTACGCGACCCCGTCGTCCGCGGCGGTCCACAGCGGCGCCGTGCACACCCGGCTGACCTGCGGTGGGAGCGGAACGCAGCCGCCGGCCTCCTGGTCCGGGCCGCGGCTGAGCGCGTAGACGTCGAACGCGTGCCGGTCGAGCCCGTGCACGAGCCGGTCGCACCAGAGCATGGCGTCACCGCCCACATAGGGATAGCCACCCTCGGTAACCAGTCCTATGCGCACGTGTGCACCCCCGATCTCCCGTCTGGGGAGCCGCCGTTGTCCTGGCGGCTCGCAGCGGGACGAACGTAAGGGGACAAGGCGGTGGTGCGACGGACGGTTGTCCGTCGCACCACCAAAAGGGGTGAACGGTCGTAACTTTCGCGTGCGGGTCGCGTTCCGTCGCGCTAAGGGATCAGACAGTGATCACCCGAGCGCGAAACGTTACGCCGGTCCGCGGAGCTGCCGGCGCGGCCGCCACGGCGCCGCGCCGCTACACCGCCGCCGGCCGGCGCCGGGCGGCGCGCCGCCGGGACGCCAGTTCCGGGTCGAGCGCGGGTACGGCGGCCAGGAGCTGCTTGGTGTACGGCTCGCGGGGGCTGTCGTACACCTCGTCGGCGGCCCCGTACTCGACGAGCCGGCCGCGCCGCATCACCGCGACCCGGTCGCTGACCTGGCGGACGACGGCGAGGTCGTGCGCGATGAAGACCAGCGCGAGGCCGAGTTCCCGCTGGAGTTCGCCGAGCAGGGCGACCACCTGCGCCTGCGTGGTGACGTCGAGCGCGGAGACGGGCTCGTCGCAGACGATGGCGCGCGGCTCGGCGGCGAGCGCCCGCGCGATGCCGATGCGCTGGCGCTGACCGCCGCTGAACTCGTGCGGGTACCGGTCGTAGTGCGCCCTGTCGAGCCCGACGCGCTCCAGCAGTTCCCGCACGCGCTCCCGGATGCGCTCCTCGTCCCGTTCGCCGCGCGCGCGGATCGGGTCGGCGATGGACTCACCCACGCTGCGGCGCGGGTTGAGGGAGGAGACGGGGTCCTGGAAGACCATCTGGACGGACGGGTCCACGCCGGTGTGCGGGCGCCCCTCGTAGCGGATCTCCCCGGCGATCGGCTCCAGCAGCCCGACGAGCATGCGGCCGAGCGTGGTCTTGCCGCTGCCGCTCTCGCCGACCACGCCGAGGGTCTCGCCGCGCCGGACGGTCACCGAGACGTCGTCCACGGCCGCGAACGCCCGCTTGCCGCGTCCGAACTCGCGCCGCACGCCGGTGGCCTCCAGCACGACCTCCTCGCCGGCCGGGGAGCCGGTGCGGCGGGCGTCCACGCGCGGGACGGCGTCGAGCAGTTCCCGGGTGTACGGCTCGGCGGGTGCCGTGAGGATCGTGCCGACGGGGCCGCGCTCGACGGCCCGGCCGTGCCGCATGACGAGGACGTCGTCCACGGACTCGGCGGCCACACCCACGTCATGGGTGACGAGGAGCAGGCCCATGCCGGTCTCCTCCCGCAGCCCGTGCAGCAGGTCGAGGATCTGCGCCTGGACGGTGACGTCGAGGGCGGTGGTCGGCTCGTCGGCGATCAGCAGGTCGGGCTCGCAGGCGAGGGCCATGGCGATGAGGGCGCGCTGGCGCATGCCGCCGCTGAACTCGTGCGGCCGGGACCGGGACCGGCGGGCCGCGTCCGGGATTCCCACCCGGTCCAGCACCTCGACGGCACGCGCGCGTGCGGCACGGCGCGACACGCGCGTGTGGACGCGATGGACCTCGGCGATCTGGTCGCCGATGGCGTAGTACGGGTCGAGCGAGGACAGCGGGTCCTGGAAGACCATGGCGGCCCTGGCGCCGCGCAGCCGGCGCAGCTCCTCGTCGGAGGCCGCCTGTACGTCGGTGCCGGCCACCCGCACCGAGCCGCCGATCCGGGCTCCGGTGCCCCGGTGCAGGCCCAGCAGGGCGCCCGCGACCGTGGACTTGCCGGAGCCGGACTCGCCGACCAGGGCCAGGGCGGCGCCCTTCGCCAGGCGGAAGGAGAGCCCGTCGACGGCGCGCAGGGCGCCGAACTCGACGGTCAGGCCCGACACCTCCACCAGGCTGTCGTCCGCCGCTTCCAGGCTCGTGCCGGCCGCTTCCACCAGGCTCATGCGAGCACCACCCGTCGGTCGGCCACCGCGTACAGGACGTCCGCGACGGCGTTGGCGAGGACCACGAAGAAGCCGGTCACCAGGACCATGCCGACGACCACCGGCAGGTCGACGACCTTCACCGCGTGCACCAGCTCCTGGCCGATGCCGGGCAGGCCGAAGAGGGTCTCGGTGAGGACGGCGCCGCCGACGGCGGAGCCCACGTTGTTGGCGTTCAGCGCGATCACGGGCGCGAGGGCGCCGCGCAGGGCGTGCCGGCCGACGATGGAGCGCTCCGGGACGCCGTACGCGCGGAAGGTGCGGATGTGGTCCTCGGCGAGGGTCTCCAGCATGGACGCGCGGGTGAGGCGGGCGAAGGCCGCCGCCTCGATCAGGGCGAGCGAGAGCCAGGGCAGCAGGAGGTTCCACGCCCACTGCTCGGGGTCGTCCGAGAAGTTCACGTACTGCGGGAAGGGCAGCAGGCGCAGTTGGCCGCAGACGACGATCATCAGCACGAGGCCGATGACGAAGACGGGCGTGGCCGTGCCCGCGAGGGTGACGGCGGTCAGCACGCGCTCGGAGACCCGGCCGCGTCGCCAGGCGGACAGCACTCCGGTGCCGATGCCGAGGAGGAGCCACAGCACCATGGCGCCGACGACCAGCGACACACTGACCGGGAGCTTCGCCAGGATGATGTGCAGGACCTGCTGGTCGGTCTGGTACGACTGCCCGAGGCAGGGCGCGGCGCAGTGCTCGACCGAGGTGCCCGTGGAGAAGTCCTGGCCGACGAACAGTCCCTGGAGGAAGTGCCAGTACCGCAGGTAGAGGGGGTCGCCCAGCTTGAGCTGCTCGGCGACCTGGTGCACCTGCTCCGGAGAGCAGCGCGGGCCGCAGGTGATCTGGGCGACGTTGCCGGGGGTGACGTAGAAGACGACGTAGACGATCACCGAGATGGCGAGCAGGGTGACGACGGCGCCGGCGGTACGGCGCAGCAGGAATCCGCCGAAGCCGCTCATGCGGAGGCCTCCTTCTCGGTCGCGTTCCCGGTCGCGTTCCCGGTCCCGCCGGCGTTCTTGCGGCCGGTGCCGACGCGCAGGCGGGAGGCGGCGCGCGGGTCGAGGGCGGTGCGCACGCCGTCGCCGAGGACGGTGAGGGCGAGGACGGTGACGAACAGGGCGCCGGCCGGCAGCAGCAGGTACTGGGGTGCCGCCTGGTACCAGACGTCCGCGGCGGTCAGCATCTGGCCCCAGGACGGGGTGGGCGGCTTCACGCCGACGCCGAGGAAGGACAGCGCCGCCTCAACGGAGATGTTCGTGGGCACCAGCAGCGCGGCGTACGTGATGACGGGCGCGGCGAGGCCGGGCAGGAGTTCGCGGCGTGCGATCCGCCAGGTGCCCCAGCCGCTCAGCCGGGCGGCGGAGACGTAGTCGAGGCCCTTCAGGGAGAGGGTCTGGGCCCGCACGATCTTCGCGATGGTGCCCCAGGCGATCAGACCGATGACCAGGGTCACCAGGACCGGCCGGGGGAAGCTGGACGGCACGATGGCCAGCAGCGCCAACGACATGATCATCAGGGGCATCGAGACGATGATGTCCGTGGCCCGGCTCAAGAGTTGATCAACCCATCGGTTGCCGAGCGCGGAGGCCACGCCGACCGCGACGCCGATGGCGACCTGGACCACCGTGGCGGCGAGCGCCACACCCAGCGAGACCCGCGCGCCGTAGACCAGCCGGGCGAACATGTCGCGTCCGGTCTGCGGTTCGACGCCCAGCCAGTGGTCGGCGCTGACGCCGCCGAGGGAACCGATGGGCACGCCGCCGCGCGCGGAGTCGATCAGGGCGGGGTGGTACGTGGTGGGGTCCTGGCCCTCCAGCGCGGTGAGCAGCGGCGCGGCGAGCGCCACCAGGACGAGCAGCGCGACGACGGCCGCGGCGACCAGGGCGGCGCGCTGCGCCCGCAGCCGCCGCCAGAACTGACGTGCCCCCGAGACCGCCGGGACGGAGGCGCCCGTCCCGGCGGTCTCGACGACGGCAAGTGCCTCGCTCACGGTGCTACTTCACCGCGACCTGGGAGATGTCCAGGACGCCGGTCCAGTCGCTGATGACGATGTTCTTGACGTCCTTGCCGTACAGGCGCTTGTACACCGGGTGGAACAGCGGCACGACGAGGGCCTTGTCGCCGATCTTCTTGTCCAGTGCGCCCCAGCGCTGGGCCGCGGCGTCAAGGTCGGTCAACTTGTTGATCGCGTCAATCTCGTCGTTGACCGACTTGTCGTTGAGCAGGCCCGTGTTGAAGTTCGCTCCGTCCTTGACGATCTGCCGGCCGTCGAAGATGGGGGCGAGGAAGGGGCCGCCGGAGGGCCAGTCGGCACCCCAGTGGGCGAGGAAGAGACCGGGCTCGGTCTTCACGCTGTGGATCTTGTCCCGGTAGTCGTTGTCCTCCAGGCCCTGCAGCTTGACCGTGATGCCGGCCTTCTTGAGCGCGTCCTGGACGGCGGTGGCGATCTCCGGGCTGGTCTCGAAGTCCTTGCTGTTGGAGTGGGTCAGCGTGATGGTGAGACCGTTCGCGTAGCCGGCCTGCTTCAGCAGTTCCCTGGCCTTCGCCGGGTCGCCGGACTTGCCCGCCGGGAACGGGTCGTAGGGCGTGTAGCCGAAGGACTTCTGGTTCGGCAGGAACGTGGTGGCGGGCTCGGCGAGAGCGCTGCCGCCGGCCGCGTTGACCACGGAGGACCGGTCGATGGCGTACGCGACGGCCTGGCGCACCTTGGGGTTGTCGAACGGCTTCACCTTCGGGTTGAAGGCGAGGTAGTTCGTGTAGCCGAAGTGGCCGGTGCCCACACGCGCGGCCAGGTCCTTGTCGCCGGACACCTTGGCGAGTTCGGCCGGGCCGAGGTTGGTGTCCGTGGTGACGGCGGCGGCGTCCGCACCCTGGGACGCGGACAGCCGCTGGTTGATCACCGAGGAGTCCAGGCCGGAGCGCACGTCGATGCGGTCCGGGTACGCCTTGCGCTCCTCGTCGGTCGCCGCCGACCAGTGCCTGTTGCGCTCCAGGACGAGGTGCTCGCCGTCGTTCTCGTTCTTGACGACCTTGTACGGGCCGGACGAGACCGGGTGCGACTCGTACTTGGTGCCCGTGTCCTTGCTCCGGGGCACCGGGGTGAACTGCGTCTGCGTGGCGAGGTACGGGAACTCGCCCTCGGGCTTGTTCAGATGGAAGACGATCGTCCGGGAGTCCGGCGTCTCGATCGCGGACAGGCCCTTCTTGTCCTTGTACGGCCCCTGGTAGTCGGCGGCGCCGACCAGCCAGTCCCGCAGGTAGGGGGCGCCGCCGGACAGCTCGGGGGCGAAGGAGCGCTCGATGCCGTACTTGATGTCGGCCGAGGTGATCGGCGTGCCGTCCTCGTACGTCAGGCCCTTCTTCAGGGTGTACGTCCACACGGTCGCGTCCTTGTTGGGGCGCCCGGTGTCGGTGGCGAGGTCGGGGACGACCTTGGCGCCGGCCGCGCCGTTCTCGCGGTTGCGCGTGGTGAGGGTGCGGAACACCAACGAGGGCACGTTGCCGCCGCCGGAGGTGTACAGGCGCGCGGGGTCGAAGTCCGACTGCGGCTGTGAGTTCAGGACCGTGAGCGTGCCGCCCTTGTGGGGCGTGGAGTCGCCACCGGAGCCCTTGGCATCGTTGTCCTCCGGGCCGCAGGCGGCGGCGCCCGCTGCCACGACCAGGCTGACGGATGCCACTGCCACGCGGCGCGCTATGACGGACGGTTGACGCATCGGAATGACGACCTCTCGGGGTGACGTGGTGGGGCTCGTCGAGGGTTTCTCGACTGATGAGACATGTGGACGAGGAGTGAGACGCCTGCGGACAGACGTCGGCCCCGGCGCCGGGTCGTCGAAGAAATCCGTGACGCGGTCACGGAGAGAAGGAGGAGAAGGTCGCGACGCGAACGCCGGGGAGGCGGCGTCAGCGACAGTGGATGTCGGCCACGCAGAGCGCGGTCACGCCGATGAGCGCCAGCTCGATGGCGGCGCTGCTGCAGACGGCATGACTAGACCACATGGGCAGAAATATGGACGACCGTGCGGCTGATGTCAATGTGACATATGCGGTGCATGTCAACTCGTGGGGTAGGGCCAGGGGTTGGGCCGGCAGTGGATCCCGTCGTGGTCCAGGAACTTGGTCTGCTGCTGCATGACGGGCGCCAGCTCGCCGTCCTTCTGGCAGCTGACGTGTCCGTGGCCGAGCCGGTGGCCGACCTCATGGTTGATCAACATCTGCCGGTACGCATGGATCCGGTCACCGTACGTCTTGCTTCCTTGAGCCCACCGGTACGCATTGATCATGACGCGTTCGGTCGCGGCCGAGTCGCAGGAAACGTTGTCCTGCGTGGTGTCCAGGCCCGACTTGGCACACCACGTCGCCGTGGTGCCGGGGCTGGCCAGCGTGATCACGAAGTCCGGCTTGCCGGAGGAGATCCGCTCGAAGGTACGGGCGCCGCCGTGGGCCCAGCTGCGCTTGTCGTTCAGGGTCCGCTGCACGGCCTCGGCGAACAGCGCGCCGTCCAGTCCGAGCCCCTCCTCGACGTCGACGCGGTACCGGTACTTCTGCCCTGTGCCGGGCGCCTTGTCGGACCCGGGCACGGCGTCGAACTTCCCGGGGCCCTTCAGCGTGGCGTCGAGCGGGTACGTCCGGCCCATCTTCTGGTCGTACGTCAGTGTCACCGCGCTCGGCGCGGCGGAGGGCGTCGGCACGTCCCCCGGGAGACGCGCCTCACCGGTCGCGGCGGCGGCCGACGGCGCGCCGGTGCCGTCCTGCCCCTGGGTCACCTGTCCGGCGACGACCACCGCGAGCACGGTGGTGACGGCGGCCGCCGCGATGCCGGTGAACGCCCACCCCTTGGTCCCGCCGCGCTGCGCGGGCACACCGGCGCCGGGCGCGGGGGCCGCGGCGTTCCCGGTGTCCCGCGGGCCGTCTCCGGAGCCGCCGGCGTCGAAGGCTTCGAGGTATTCCTGACGGGGCCCGGGGCGGCGCCGTGCCCCGCCCGGGCCCGGGGCACCCGGTTCGGCCTGCCGCTGCCGTGGCAACACCACACCGGGCCCGCCGCTGCCGGCCCGCCGCCCGGTCAGCTCGCCCCAGCCCCCGCCGGCTTCCCGCTGCTCGGGATGGCCGCCTCGGGCAGCCCGAGCCGACGCGTCACCGGCCGGCCCCGGCACGCCGTGGGCGGGGGTGGCGTCGGCGACCTTGGACGCACCCCGCGCCGGAGTGCCGTCGGCAAGCTTGGACGCACCCCGCGCCGGGGCGCCGTCGGCAGCCCTCGGAACCCCACGGGCCGCGGTGCCGTCGGCAACCCTCGGCACACCGCGCGCAGGGGTGCCGTCGGCCGGACGGGCCGCGCCGCCGCCGCCGTCTCCCCGGTCGTCGCTGTCACGCCGGTCGGAACTGCCGGGCCCGTCGCCCCTGTCGTCCGCCGAGCGCGCGCCGCGCCCGTCATCGGAGCGCGCACCGCGCCGCTCCTCCCGCCGTGCGGCTATGTCCGCGGACTCGCCCTTCGGGGCCGGTCCGCGGCGGCTGTGGCGTCCCACCCCGGACCTCAGCTCCTCGTGTCCGTGACGGCCGGGCGGCCGGCCTCGCCGGCGCCGGCCGTCTGCGTCAGCAGTTCCCGGAACGCGCCCGCCACCACGTCGGGGTACTCCATCATCGCGACGTGCCCGGCGTCCGGCAGGGTCAGCAGCCGGGAGTCGCGGAAGGCCCGGGCGGCCTTGCGGGCCATGCGGAAGCCGACGAGCTGGTCCCGGCCGCCGTAGACCAGCAGCGTGGGGGCCAGCACCCGCTCGGCCTGGCGCCACAGCCCGTGCTGGCCGCCGAGCGTGTAGGCGTTGACGATGCCGCGCGCGGAGCGGGTCATGGCGTCCCAGAAGTACGGAAGGCGCTGCCGCCGCTCCAGTTCCTCCACCGCGTACCGGAACGCCTCCGGCGAGACCCGGCCCGGGTCGCCGTAGCAGAGCGCCATGACGCCGCGCACGCGCTGCTCCGCCGTCCACTCCCTGGTGAGCCGGGTGAACAGCGCGGCGATGCCCGGGACGCCGAGCAGGGCGGTCGGCACCGCGCTGCGCTGCACCCGCAGTTCGGGCAGGGCGGGCGAGACGAGCGTGAGCGTGCGGACGAGGTCGGGCCGCACGGCGGCGACGCGCGTGGCGACCGCGCCGCCGAGCGAGTTGCCGAAGAGGTGGACCGGGCCGCGGCCGGCCGCGTCGAGGTAGCGGATCACCGCGCGCGCGTGCCCGGTGACGGAGTAGTCGCCGTCGTCCGGGGGCGGGGAGTCGCCGAAGCCCGGCAAGTCGAGTGCCTCGCCGTCGACGACGCCGTCCAGTTCCGCCATGAGCGGCGACCAGTTCTGCGAGGAACCGCCGAGCCCGTGGACGTACAGCGCGGGCGGCAGGTCCTCGCGCGCGGGGGGCCGGGAGCGGACCGTCAGGGTGACGCCGGGCAGGCCCACGGACCGCAGCCGCTCGCCCTCGCCGACCCGGACGGGCGCCACCCTGGGCAGCACACTGGCGGCCGGCACGGAGGGCGACTCGGTCGAAGACATGCGGCAATGTTACGAGGTGATCACGTCACGGTTGATGTGTTCGCCGTCACAGACTGAACCGGCCGGATCCGGAGAACCAGGCACCGAACGGGCCCGACGGCATGGCGTCCGGATCAGCCGTCTCCTAGTCTCGTACAGAGGGCACCCGCGTGTGGCCCCTGTCGATTCCGGGGACGTTCGTAGGAAGGGAGCCCACCATGGCCTATGACCCCACCGAGCCCGACGCGATCGAGGACATCGAGGACATCGAGGACCTGGAGCCCGACGCGGCAGTGGAGAGGGACGTCGAGGCGCCCGAGGTGGACGCCGCCGAGCAGCACGCGGACATCGCGCCGGACCGTGACGACCCGCTGACGGACGTGGACCCGTACCGGGGGAACGAGGCCGACCTCGTCGAACAGGCGCGCGTGGTCTCGCTCGACGAGGACGACTACCGCTAGCCGCGCCGAGGCCGGCCACCGCCGAAGTCGAAGACGGCCACCGCCGCGCCGGGGAGGGCCGCCGCCCCCGGGGAGGGGCACCGTCGCGCCGGCGACGGCCGGCGTCCGGGCCGGCGAGGGGCGCCCTGCGCCGACCTCGCAGGACCGCGCGGGCGCCGCCCGGCCCCGGCCGGCGGCCCGTACGGCTTTCGCCACCCGTCCGGTACGTGAAATTCTGCGCTCGCACCGCGCACACCACGGTTACCGAAAAGTACGATGGCCGCGCGGCCTACACCGCATGTGGACGACTTTGGGAGGCGGCGTGACAGCCATCGAGCAAACTGAGGCGGCACGCCCACGGGGCACGCGTCTGCCGCGCCGGGCCCGGCGGAACCAGTTGCTGGGCGCCGCCCAGGAGGTTTTCGTCGCGCAGGGCTACCACGCCGCGGCGATGGACGACATCGCCGAGCGGGCCGGCGTGAGCAAGCCGGTGCTCTACCAGCACTTCCCCGGCAAGCTCGACCTCTACCTCGCGCTGCTGGACCAGCACTGCGAGTCGCTGATCCAGGCGGTGCGCACCGCGCTCGCGTCGACGACCGACAACAAGCAGCGCGTCCGGGCGACGATGGACGCCTACTTCGCCTACGTGGAGGACGACGGCGGCGCCTTCCGCCTGGTCTTCGAATCGGACCTGACGAACGAGCCCGCGGTGCGCGAGCGCGTGGACAAGGTCACCAACGAGTGCGCCGAGGCGATCTGCGACGTCATCGCCGAGGACACCGGCCTCTCGCGCGCGGAGTCGATGCTGCTCGCCTCCGGTCTCGGCGGACTCGCCCAGGTGGTCGCCCGCTCCTGGCTGCACAGCGACCGCAGCGTGCCGCGCGACCAGGCGGTGCAGCTGCTGACCTCGCTGGCCTGGCGCGGCATCGCCGGTTTCCCGCTGCACGGCAGCGAGCACCACTGACGGCCGTTTGTTCCCGCGCGGTGTTCGCTCCTGGCGTTCCGGCCCGCAACGTGTACGCCCCCCTCACCGGGCTAATGTGTGCAGCGTAGGGCGCGGAAGATCGCGCACATCACTGACCGTCGGAGGGACATAGCCGTGGAGGTCAAGATCGGCGTGCAGCACGCGCCCCGCGAGATCGTTCTGGAGAGCGGTCAGAGCGCCGAGGAGCTCGAGCGCGTGGTGGCCGAGGCGCTGGCCGGCAAGACGGGGCTGCTCAGCCTCCAGGACGAGAAGGGCCGCAAGGTCCTCGTGCCGACGGACCGTCTGGCGTACGTGGACATCGGCGAGCCGACCGTGCGCAAGGTCGGCTTCGGCACGCTCTAGGCCGCAGTCGTGGGAAGGGCCCGGCGGCCGTGTGCCGCCGGGCCCTTCCGCGTGACCTGCACACGGATGGAGCACAGGTCCCTCACAGGCAGGATTGCAATTCGCAGGTCACGGGTAAGACGGGCTACGACCGTCGAGCCAGACCGGCCGTGGGAGGGACCCCCGACATGATCCTCGAAGCACTCGGCTCCGCCGTGCTCGGTCTGATCCTCGCCTGGGCGGCGGCCCAACGCCTCGCCCACCGGCTGCCGGCCCGCCCGCTGGTGTACTGCACGGGCATCGCCGGAGCCCTCTTCGGCGACTTCGTCACCCACACCGCCCTGGGCCCCGGCACGGCCCTGCTCAGCCTCCTGGGCGCGGCGGTCATCTCGGTCGCGTCCCTGTCCCTGCTCCTGCGCCCCGCGGGCCGCCTGCGCCGCCGGTCGGCGACGGCGTGAGGGCTGTTCCCGAAGGGCGCGACCGCCCCCGCCGGAGCGCTACGCCGCCAGGCCGAGCGCGGCCATCCGCTTCGTGTGCGCCTCGGTGATCCGCGAGAACATCCTGCCGACCTCGGCGAGGTCGAAGCCGTCGGCCACCCCGCCCACGAGCATCGTGGACAGCGCGTCCCGGTCGGCGACCACCCGCTGGGACTGCGACAGCGCCTCCCCCATCAGCCGCCGCGCCCACAGCGCCAGCCGGCCGCCCACGCGCGGGTCGGCGTCGATGGCGGCCCGCACCTTCTCCACCGCGAACTCGGCGTGCCCGGTGTCGTCGAGGACGGCGAGCACCAGCTCGCGCGTGTCGGAGTCGAGCCGGGCCGCGACCTCGCGGTAGAAGTCGCTCGCGATCGAGTCGCCGACGTACGCCTTGACCAGCCCCTCCAGCCAGTCCGAGGGCGCGGTCTGCCGGTGGAAGCCGTCGAGCGCGGCGACGAACGGGTCCATCGCGGCCGTGGGCTCCTCGCCGATCTCGGTCAGCCGGTTCCGCAGCCGTTCGAAGTGGTGGAACTCGGCCGAGGCCATCTTCGCCAGCTCCGCCTTGTCCGCGAGGGTCGGCGCCAGCTTGGCGTCCTCCGCGAGCCGCTCGAACGCCGCCAGCTCCCCGTACGCGAGGGCGCCGAGCAGATCCACGACCGCGGCGCGGTACTGCGGGTCGGCGGACGCCTGCGCCCAGTCCTGGGCGGCGACACCGGTGGGTTCGGCGGGTTCGGCGGACGCGTTCTCAGGCTTGTCAGAGCTAGTCATGAGGCGCACAATAGCCCGCTCTACGCCCCGCTCAAGCCCTGGTCAACGAGTGTGACCACGACTACGTGACCAAATCGGCCATCGCATGTGCGCGATTCCGGGGTATGGTGGTAATGCGCCTGCCAGAGTGCGTCGACGATGCTCGACGTGTCACGACAGGCCGCACGCATGAGGATGCCCGGTCGGTGGCCCGATCGGCTCCGACCCGACAGCCCTCCAAGGCCGTACGGCAGTGCCCGTACGACGGCAGGAGGGAACCCTCAGCGGTACGAGCGCTAGAGCGTCGGCAGAGGTCCCGTGTCATACGGCTTGCCCGAGTGGTTCGTCCGTACGGCAGCCGACGTCCCCGGCACGGTCAGACATGACCCCCGCTCGCTCGCCTCGCACCGCGCACACAGAAGAGGCAGCACCCTGACTACGACGTTTCGAGAACTCGGAATCCTCCCCGAGACCGCCGAGGCCCTGGAGGCCGTCGGCATCACCACCCCCTTCCCCATCCAGGAGATGACACTCCCCGTCGCCCTCTCCGGCACGGACGTCATCGGCCAGGCCAAGACCGGCACCGGCAAGACGCTGGGCTTCGGTCTTCCGCTCCTGGAGCGCGTCACCGTCCCCGCCGACGTCGAGGCCGGACGCGCCACCCCCGAAGACCTCACGGACGCCCCGCAGGCGCTCGTCGTCGTCCCCACGCGCGAGCTGTGCACCCAGGTCACCAACGACCTGCTGACGGCCGGCAAGGTCCGTAACGTGCGCGTGGTCGCGATCTACGGCGGCCGGGCCTACGAGCCCCAGGTGGAGGCCCTGAAGAAGGGCGTCGACGTGGTCGTCGGCACCCCGGGCCGCCTGCTCGACCTCGCGGGGCAGAAGAAGCTCGACCTGAAGCACGTCAAGTGCCTGGTCCTCGACGAGGCCGACGAGATGCTCGACCTGGGCTTCCTGCCCGACGTCGAGAAGATCGTCAACATGCTGCCGGCCAAGCGCCAGACGATGCTGTTCTCGGCCACGATGCCGGGCGCGGTCATCGGCCTCGCCCGCCGCTACATGTCCCGGCCCACGCACATCCGCGCCACCGCGCCGGACGACGAGGGCGTTACGGTCGCGAACATCAAGCAGTTCGTCTACCGCGCGCACAACATGGACAAGCCGGAGATGGCCGCCCGCATCCTCCAGGCCGAGGGCCGCGGACTCGCGATGATCTTCTGCCGCACCAAGCGCACGGCCGCCGACATCGCCGAGCAGCTCCAGCGCCGCGGGTTCGCCTCCGGCGCGGTCCACGGCGACCTCGGCCAGGGCGCCCGCGAGCAGGCCCTGCGGGCCTTCCGCAACGGCAAGGTCGATGTCCTCGTCTGCACCGACGTCGCCGCGCGCGGCATCGACGTCGAGGGCGTGACCCACGTCATCAACTACCAGTCCCCCGAGGACGAGAAGACGTACCTGCACCGCGTCGGCCGCACCGGCCGCGCGGGCGCCAAGGGCACGGCGATCACGTTCGTCGACTGGGACGACATCCCGCGCTGGCAGCTGATCAACAAGGCGCTGGAGCTGGACTTCAACGACCCGGTGGAGACGTACTCGAGCTCCCCGCACCTGTTCTCCGACCTCGGTATCCCCGAGGGCACCAAGGGCACCCTGCCCCGCTCCGCGCGGACCCGCGCCGGGCTGGACGCGGAGGTGCTGGAGGACCTGGGCGAGACCGGCGGACGGGGCGGCGGTCGCGGCCGGGGCGGCCGCGGTGGCCGCGCCGAGTCGGCCCCGGCCGAGCCCGAGCGCCCGGCGCGTACGCCGCGCCGCCGTCGGCGCACCCGCGGTGGCGCCGTGCTGGACGCCTCCCCGGCCGCGCCGGCCACGGAGACCTCCGGTGAGGAGACCCCGGGCGCGACCCGCACCCCGCGCCGCCGTCGCCGTACGCGCGGCGGAGCGTCGGCGGAGCCGGTGACGGCCGCCGCCACGCCGACGACGGCTCCCGAGGCCGCCGTCGAGACGGTGACCACGGCCGAGGGTCCCGCGGGCCTCGACACCCCGGACAAGCCGCGCCGCCGGCGCACCCGCCGGTCGGCCGCGGCCGAGTCCCCGGTGACCGAGTCCGCCGTGGCCCCGGCCCAGGCCGAGCCCCCGGCGACCGAGCAGACCGTGGACAGGGCCCCGGTGGCCGAGCCCGTCACCGCGCCCGTGACCGCGGACACCCCGGCGACGGAGCCCGCCGCCGAGGCCGCCCCGGCCCCGGAGACCAAGCCGCGCCGCCGTACCCGCAAGACCGCCGAGCCGGCCGCCCCGGCGGATGCGGCGCTGGACACGGCCGAGGCCGCCGAGGCCAAGCCGCGCCGGACCCGCAAGACCGTCGCCGCCGCGCCGGAGGTCCCCGAGGCCGAGGTCAAGCCGCGCCGCACGCGGAAGACCGCCGCCGCCGAGCCGGAGACGGCCGAGGCCACCGAGGTGAAGCCCCGCCGCACCCGCAAGGCGGCGGAGCCGGCCACGCCGGACGCCCCTGAGGCCGAGGCCAAGCCGCGCCGCACCCGGAAGACCGCCGCCGCCGAGCCGGAGACGGCCGAGGCCACCGAGGTGAAGCCCCGCCGCACCCGCAAGGCCACGGTCGCCGAGCCGGAAACGGTCGAGGCCGAGGCCAAGCCGCGCCGCACCCGGAAGACCGCCGCCGCCGCCGAGACCGCCGTCGACACCGCCGAGGCCACGGAAGCCAAGCCGCGCCGGACCCGCAAGGCCGCCGCCACGGCACCCGAGGCCACCGAGACGGAGGCCGAGGCCAAGCCGCGCCGCACGCGGAAGGCCGCGGTCGCCGAGCCGGAGACGGCCGAGGCCACCGAGGTGAAGCCCCGCCGGACCCGCAAGGCCACGGTCGCCGAGCCGGAAACGGTCGAGGCCGAGGCCAAGCCGCGCCGGACCCGCAAGACCGCCGCCGCCGAGCCGGAGACGGTCGAGGCCGAGGCCAAGCCGCGCCGGACCCGCAAGACCGCCGCCGCCGTGGACGCGGTCGACGGGGAAGCGGTCACCGCTCCCAAGGCCCGGCGGACCCGCAAGGCCGTCGCCGAGGCGGCTGCTCCGGAGATCCCGGCGCAGGCCACCGGGGAGCCGGAGGTCAAGCCGCGGCGCCGGACCCGCAAGACCGCGGTGTCCGCTGCCGAGGCGTCCGCTGCCGGTGAGGCCGTCGAGACGACGCCGAAGCCGCGCCGGACCCGCAAGGCCACCGCGGCCGTGGAGGCTCCCGAGGCCTGACCGGCCCCGCGCCACGATGGCCGGGTTCACGACAGTGGACCCGGCCATCGGCGTTTCCGGAGGTGCCCGGCGCCACCCCGCCCGCTCCCGATCACCCGGCCCCGCCCCCTCCCGATAACCTCTCCCCATGAGCAGGCCCCCCACCTTCGTCCCGCCCCCCGGTGCCCGCGCGTACCCCCTTCGGACGGCGCGCGGTGAGTTCGCCGTGGTCGACGCGCCGGTGGCCGCCGGTGTCGAGCCGAGGGGCGTCGCGCTGCTGCTGCCGGGGTTCACCGGCAGCAAGGAGGACTTCAACCCGCTGCACGTGCCGCTCGCCGAGCGCGGATACCGGACCGTCGCCGTGGACGGGCGGGGGCAGTTCGAGTCGGACGGACCGGCGACGGACGAGGCGGCCTACGCGCAGGAGGAGTTGGCGCGGGACGTGCTCGCGCAGGCGGAGGCGATCGGCGGCCCGGTGCACCTGCTGGGCCACTCACTCGGCGGCCAGATCGCGCGCGCGGCCGTCCTGCTCGACCACGCCCCCTTCCTGTCGTTCACCCTGATGGCCTCGGGCCCGGCGCAGATCTCGGCGCACCAGCAGGAGCGCGTGAAGCTGCTCCGGGACGCGCTCGCGGTGCTGAGCATGGCGGAGGTGTGGGAGACCATCCAGGCGATGGAGCCACCGGAGGAGACGGAGACCCCGGCGCTCGACGCGGGCCTGGACGACCGGGCCGACCTGCGGCGCCGCTGGCTGGGCACCAAGCCGGCGCAACTCCTCGCCACCGGCCGCCAGTTGTGCACCGAGCCGGACCGCGTCGCGGAACTGGCGGCCGTACCGCTGCCGTTCCACGTGCTGTCGGGCGCGCGGGACGACACCTGGCCGCTGCCGCTGCTCGACGGCATGGCGGTGCGGCTGGAGGCGCGCCGGACGGTGGTCGAGGGCGCCGAGCACTCCCCCAACACCGACCGCCCGCTGGAGACGGCCCGCGCGCTCGCCGACTTCTGGGACGGCACCGCCCCGGGCACCGCACGGTGAAGGGTGCTGCGGACGACGGGGCCTAGTACTGCGACTGAAGATGCTCCCAGAACCCGTCCCTGAGCGCCCGTCGCAGGTCCGCCTGGCCGCGCAGGGAGTACTGGAGCAGTTCCTCGGCCTCGACCAGCAGGTCCTGGTCGACGGAGCCGGGCAGGTACGGGTGGCCGGGGAACAGCTCGACCATCGCGTCGCGGCCCCGGGAGGCGAGCCATCGCGCCGCGATCTGGGCGCCGACGAACCGGACGTCCTCGCGGCTGGGGCGGGCCCCGCCGGCGGGCTCGAACGCGGCGGCCGTGCGCCGGGAGACGTACGGCTTGAAGAACTGAAGGTCGAAGGTGCGCTGGCTGTCGACCTCCCAGAGCAACGGCTCGGCCTGGTTGCGGCCTTCGGGCGCCTCGATGCCCCACAGGTGGACGCGGGCGCCGTAGCCCTGGGCCGCCTCGACCGCCGAGACCAGGTCCTCGTCGCCGCCGAGGAGGGCCGCGTCGCTGATCGCGCGGTGCCGCGCCAGTGACTCCAGGTCGGTCCGGATCAGCGAGTCGACGCCCTTCTGCTGGTTGTTGGCGTTGAGGTTGCCGAGGCGGACCTTGACGTCGGGCAGTTCGGCGATGACCTGCTGCTCGGCGGTGTGAATGCGGCGCCGGGCGCCGTCGTACCAGTAGACGCGCAGCAGCCGGCTGTCCGCGAAGATCGTGCGCGCCTTGTCGATGAGGGCGTCGATCAGGCCCTCGGCGTCCAGGTCGAAGGCGCGGCGGTCCTCGGTCCCGGCGACCAGCCGGCCGACGGCCGCGTACAGGTAGCCCGCGTCGACGAAGATCGCGTGTGTCGAGGGCGTCTTGGCCACCTCGGCGAGCATGCGTTCCAGCAGCTCGTTCGTGCGGGCGATACGGGCACCGAGGCCGGCCAGGTCGTCGTTCATCGCCTCTATTGTCCCGGTGGTCACCGTGCGGACACAACCGGTCCCGGTGGGTCCCGTCCCGGCGTCCGCCATGTCGCTTACCGGTCGGTAATTAGTTGTTCGAAAAATTTCTTTAGCGTAGGGAATGTTTGTAACACGCGGCGCGTTGACTACGTACGACGCTGGATACACCAGAGGTCACCCGAAGTAGTTCTCCGCAGGAGGATGACCAGACGAAGGGAGAAGCCATGCGCTTCGAGATCATGCGACTCGACGAGGTCGACGGCACCGCCGTGGACAGCACCGTCGTGGACGCCGCCTCCGTCAACCGGATCGTTCAGCAGGCCGCCGCCGTAGGGCAGCGCCTGTGGATCCGCCCGGCCGAGACCCCGGCCTCGTAACCCGCACCCGGACGGCCCGCGCACGGGCCCGTCCGCCACTCGAGCTTTCCGGGGGAGCCGAGCCGCCGACGGCTCAGCTCCCCCGGATCACCTGGGTGACCCCGTTGATGATCTGCTGCACGGCGATCGCGGAGAGCATCATGCCCGCGAGCCGCGTCACCAGGACGACACCGCCGTCCTTGATGATCCGGATGATCAGCAGCGAGTAGCGCATCACCAGCCACAGCACCACGTGGATCGCGAGGATCGCGGACCACACCGAGAGCTGTGCCGGCACGCTGTCGGCCTTCTGCACAGCCAGGATCACGGACACGATCGCACCTGGCCCCGCCAGCAGCGGCATGCCCAGCGGCACGAGCGCCACGTTGACGTCCTTGGTCTGCTGGGGCTCGTCGTTCTTGCCCGTCAGCAGGTCCAGCGCGATCAGCAGGAGCAGCAGCCCGCCCGCGATCATGAGGGCGGGCACGGACACGTGCAGGTAGTTCAGGATCTGGTGGCCCAGGACGCCGAAGACGGCGATGACCCCGCCCGCGACGCAGACGGCCTGGAAGGCCATCCTCCGCTGTACCTTGGCCGGCCGCCCGGCGGTCAGGGCGAGGAAGATCGGGGTGATCCCGGGGGGATCCATGATGACGAAGAGGGTCAGGAACAGCGAGCCGAACACGGCGATGTCGAACATGGGGAAGTGCAGGCCTTGCGGGAAGAGGAACTACGGGCGTGAGGCGGTCCGGACCGCGGGCATGAGGCAGTACGGACCGCGGGTGTGAAGCGGTACGGCGGGACGGCCCTCCGAGGGCCTCAGGCTCCGCCGGTCCCCGGCACCGGGAACGCGCCCGTCGCCCGCCGGGTAATCTCCCCGTAGACCTCGGGGTCGGTCGTGAAGGCGCCGAGCGCCACGGTCTTGCGGCTGCCGTGGTAGTCCGAGGAGCCCGTGACCAGCAGCCCCAGCTCCTTCGCCAGGCCCCGCAGGCGGTCCCGGGCGTCGGCGTCGTGGTCCATGTGGTCGACCTCGATGCCGTCCAGGCCGGCCTCGGCCATCTCCGCGATCCGGGACTCCGGCACGGTGCGGCCGCGCTTGGCGGCGGCCGGGTGCGCGAACACGCTGACCCCGCCCGCGGCCTTGACCAGCCGGATCGCCTCGAAGGGGTCGGTCTCGTGCTTCTCCACGAAGGCCCGCGCGCCGTCGGCCAGCCACTCCTCGGTGAACGCGTCGCCCACCGTCGGTACGACGCCCAGCTCGACCAGCGCCGAGGCGACGTGCGGGCGCCCCACCGACCCTCCGGCGGCGATCCGCTCGACCTGCTCCCAGGTGACCGGCACGCCGAGCGCGTTCAGCTTGGCGACCATCGCCCTGGCCCGCGGCACCCGGTCGTCCCGGACCAGCTCGCGCTCGGCGAGCAGGGCGGGCTCCTCGGGGTCGAAGAGGTAGGCCAGCAGGTGCATCGAGACGCCGTCGACCCGGCAGGACAGCTCGGCCCCGGTGACCAGCGTCAGCCCCTCGGGCAGCGCGCCGATCGCCTCGCCGTACCCCCGCGTGGTGTCGTGATCGGTCAGCGCGACGACGTCCAGGCCGGCGGCGGCGTTGCGCACCAGCTCGGCCGGGCTGTCCGTACCGTCGGAAGCCGTGGAGTGGCAGTGCAGATCGATACGCACGACGACTCCAGGACACGGACGGAAGCAGGGGGACACCTAAGGATAGCGGTGTTTTCGACCCCTACTGTCACACCCGCAACCGGTGAGCACCCTTTACTTCAGCGCCCCGGAAGGGGCGCGGGCCACCACGGCTCACCCGCGGGCGCGAGCCACGGAACCCGGCACCCCGGGGGCGTCACGGCCGGAGCAGGCGCGGCGACAACGCCCCGCAGGGCACCAGGTCCAGCTCCGCCCCCGCCTCCCGCAAGTCGGTCAGCACCAGCTCGTCGTACATGAGCAGACCGGACTGCTCGGGCCACATGACCGCCCACAGCCACATCCCGAGCGCCTCGCCGGCGAAGACGGCGCGGTCGTCCGGGGTGCGGTAGACGTGCCAGAGCGGGGTGGGGCGGCCGGCGGCCAGCACCTTGGCCTCCGGCGGCTTCTCCACGTTCATGTACGACCCCGGGTCGGGGCCGTCGATGCCCGCGTAGTGCGCGCCGAGGCCGACGCCCAGCTCCTCGGCGATCAGGATCAGCTCGCCGGGCCCGCCGAGCGGTCCGGGGCCGGAGCAGGCCACCGCGGTCGCCCGGCCGCCGCTGCGGTCGTCACCGGCGTACGCCACCCCCGTGAACAGCCAGCCGACGGGCAGCGGCCACGGCATCCACACCGGCACCTGCGTGCGGTGCACGACGGCGTTGAGCGCCTCGACGCTGGGCGGGATCACGGGCTGCAGCGGATACACCGTGCCGTGCACGTCGCACTGCCACGCGTCGGCGAAGAGTCCGGGAGCCCTGACCCGGCCACCGCACCTCGGGCAACTGGGTTCGCCCCTCATAGGGCTCCACGGTCCTACCCCTGCCCGCCCACGTCAAGGACGATCACCCGTCCGGACCGAAGTGCCCTCCCTGTGCCCCGCCGAGGTGCTCCGTCTCCAGGCGGCCGAGCAGGATAGATGCACCTTGCATTAATTAGCCGACCTAACTTACTATGTGCATAGCCCAACTATCTATCGTGAGGATGGGAGAAGCACATGGACCCCCTCGACGCGGGAGCCGGCGGCATCCTGCGACAGCCCAAGGCGGTCTGGGCCACGGCCGGCGCCTCCGTCGTCGCCTTCATGGGCATCGGTCTCGTCGACCCGATCCTGCCGTCGATCGCGCAGGGCCTGCACGCCACCGCCAGCCAGGTGTCCCTGCTCTTCACCTCGTACTTCCTGATCACCGCCGTCGCGATGCTGCTGACCGGCTTTGTCTCCAGCCGCATCGGCGGCCGCAAGACCCTGCTGCTGGGCCTCGCCCTCGTGGTCGTCTTCGCCGGCCTGGCCGGCACTTCCGGCTCGGTCGGCCAGCTCGTCGGGTTCCGGGCCGGCTGGGGGCTCGGCAACGCCCTCTTCGTCTCGACCGCCCTCGCGGTGATCGTCGGCGCGGCGGCCGGGGGCAGCGCGGCCGCGATCCTGCTCTACGAGTCCGCGCTCGGCCTCGGCATGGCCTGCGGCCCGCTGCTCGGCGCGGTCCTCGGCAACGTGAGCTGGCGCTACCCGTTCTTCGGCACGGCCACGCTGATGGCGATCGGCTTCCTGTGCATCACGGCGTTCCTGAAGGAGCAGCCGAAGCCGGCCCGGAAGACCTCGGTCCTCGACCCCCTCAAGGCGCTCGGCCACGGCGGCCTGGCCTCGGCGGCGGTCTCGGCGTTCTTCTACAACTACACGTTCTTCACGGTGCTGGCCTTCACGCCGTTCGTGCTGAACATGACGCCGTACCGCTCGGGCGCGGTCTTCTTCGCCTGGGGTGTGCTGCTCGCCGTCTTCTCGGTGATCGTCGCCCCGCGCATGCAGGCCCGGTTCGGCTCGCTGAAGGTGCTCGGCGGCTCGCTGGTGCTGCTCGCGGCGGACGTCCTCGTGCTCGGCTACGGCGGTCACACCGCGGCCGTCGTCTGCACGATCCTGTCCGGTGCCTTCATCGGCGTGAACAACACGGTCTACACCGAGCTGGCCCTCGGGGTGTCGGACGCGCCGCGCCCGGTGGCGAGCGCGGGCTACAACTTCGTCCGCTGGTTCGCGGCCGCCGCAGCGCCCTACTTCGCGCCGAAGATCGAGGAGTGGACCGACGTCCACGTCCCGTTCGCGGTCGCGGCCGTCACGGCGGTGCTGGGCGCGCTCGTGGTCGCCGTCCGGCGCAGGGCCCTCACCCACGAGGCGGAGGTGCTGGAGCCGAAGCACGCCACCGAGGACGGGGTCGGCGTCTTCGCCAACTGACCGGATCCGGCCTTGTGTTGGTGAGTTCGGTCACGCACGGCCGGGGCCGGATCAGTCCAGCGGGACGGATCGGCGGACGGGGTCCCTCAGGTCCGTCCCGTGTCCGAGCCAGCGCTCCTGGAGGGCCTGGGCGCCGTGCACCCGCTTCCAGGCGGCCTCGTTCGGGGTCATCGGCAACAGCGGCAGGAACCGCACCGGGTCCATCGGGGCGTCCAGTTCCAGGTCCTGAACCAGCCCGCCGGGCTCGCCCACCAGCACGGAGGTGAAGGGGGCACCCGGCCACAGCGGCTCGCCCACGTCCAGCGAGGCGCCCGGGGTCACCACCAGCCCCTCCACCTGCGGAGTCGCGGCGAGCACGGCGAGCGGGCGCAGCACCTTGCCGGTGTCGGCGAGGCCCGCGCGGACCGACAGGACCAGTTCGGCGCGGGGGCCCTTGACCGGATCGGCGAGCATCGCCGTGGGGTCCGCCATGGGGTGCCGGGACATGCCGAGGGTGGCGTAACGGACGACGTCCCCCTCCTGGAAGCGGAGCACCTCGATGCGGTCCGTGCCGAGGAAGGTGACCGCGGCTCGGGCGTCCGGCTCGCCCAGCGCGGTGGTCAACCGGGCCTCGACCAGAGGAAGAACATCAGCCATGCGCCGAGCATAGAACTCGTCAGCGGCGGGCAAAGCGGCGCCTTGACAGTACGGGCGGCTGGTACTCTGAGCCGGTGGTTCGGGGCCAGCACGCCGAAGCGTGCCGTCGGGTCCCGACGCCGATGGGACTCCCTTACGAGGGACCGGCCGGAGGAGGTGGGGCTGTCATGGATCGAAGTCGACCGTGCAGTACCACTCGCTCTTCCGGCTGCTGATGTAGTTACCGGCTGGCCGCCGCCTTCCCCTGCGCTCCGTCGTTCGGAAGAGCACTTCGTTTCGCTTTGCCTGATCTGTCTGACCTGAATCAGTTCTGCGTCAGCAGCGAAGTCGCCACCGTGACGGTGCGGTGCTCCCCGCTTTGTGGACGTGCCAAACACACGCACTCAGGACGTCCCCATTCCGGGTAGTTCCACCCGTCGCCGCGTGCCCTCGCTGCCCGCCCGCGAAGGAGCCTGCCCATGTCGATGATCCGCGACCTGCGCGCCGTGGTCCGCCCGTCGTCCCGTGTCTCGCTGCGCAAGGACACGAGCACGTCGTACGACGCCACGCGCGCCCCCGGCTCGCCCTCGGCCGTCGTCGACTGCGCCGTCTACCGCGACGGCGCCCGTGTGCAGAGCCCGGGGCCGCTCAGCCCGCAGGAGGCCATGCGGCTGGTGCGCCGGGACGGCGGCTTCGTCTGGATCGGGCTGCACGAGCCGACCGAGGCCGAGTTCGCCGGTATCGCGAGCGAGTTCGGACTGCACCCGCTGGCCGTCGAGGACGCGGTGCAGGCCCACCAGCGGCCGAAGCTGGAGCGGTACGACGACTCGCTGTTCACCGTCTTCAAGACCATCCACTACGTCGAGCACGACCGGCTCACCGCCAACAGCGAGGTCGTGGAGACCGGCGAGGTGATGTGCTTCACCGGCCGGGACTTCTTCATCACCGTCCGGCACGGCGGCCAGGGCTCGCTGCGCGCCCTGCGGCACCGCCTCCAGGACGACCCGGAGCTGCTCGCCAAGGGCCCCTCGGCCGTGCTGCACGCCATCGCCGACCACGTCGTGGACGGCTACATCGCGGTCGCCGACGCCGTCCAGGACGACATCGACGAGGTGGAGACCGAGGTCTTCTCACCCGGCCGCCGGGGCGGGGTCTCGCGCGGTGTGGACTCCGCGCGGATCTACCAACTCAAGCGCGAGGTGCTGGAGTTCAAGCGGGCGGTGGCGCCGCTGCTGCGGCCGATGCAGCTGCTGAGCGAGCGGCCGATGCGGCTGATCGACCCGGACATCCAGAAGTACTTCCGGGACGTCGCCGACCACCTCGCCCGGGTCCAGGAGCAGGTGCTGGGCTTCGACGAACTGCTGAACTCCATCCTCCAGGCCAACCTCGCGCAGGCCTCCGTCGCGCAGAACGAGGACATGCGCAAGATCACCGCGTGGGCGGCCATCATCGCCGTGCCGACGATGGTGTGCGGGGTGTACGGCATGAACTTCCAGTACATGCCCGAGCTGCACTGGAAGTACGGCTACCCGGTGATCATGGGCATCACGGCCGCGCTGTGTGTGGGCATCCACCGCACGCTGAAGCGCAACGGCTGGCTGTGAGCGGGCCGGTACGGCCTGGTTAGGCTGGGGCGCATGACTAGCGAGCTGCTCGACCGGGCCCTCATCGAGGAGGCCGCGAAGAAGTCCGGCCTGATCTGGGTCAGGGGCGCCGGGGCCACGGCCGCGCGTGCGCTGTGGCACGTGTGGCACGAGGGTGCGGTGTGCGTGGTCGGTGACGGGCCCGGTGAGCAGCCTCTGGAGGGGCTGGCCGACGGGGGCTCCGCCGAGGTGAGCGTGCGCAGCAAGGACAAGGGCGGCCGGCTGGTGACGTTCGCGGCGACCGTGTCCGAGCTGGTGTCCGGTTCGCCGGAGTGGGAGGCGGCCGTCGCCGAGCTGAAGGGCAAGCGGCTGAACGCCCCCGACGGCGAGCGGATGCCGGCCCGCTGGGCCCGCGAGTGCCGGGTGCTCCGCCTGGCACCGGCCGGACCGGTGGCCGCGCTGCCGGACGGGAACCTGGCGCAGCGCCCGGTCACGACTCCGGCGACCACCCGCAGACCGGTGCCGGCGGGCCTGCCGAAACTGTTGCTCGGACGCCGGAAGGGCAAGTGACCGGCCGCCCCCGCGGCAACAGTCCCACGACCCCGCGGCTCCCCTACGACGCCGGCAGCTGCCTGCCGTAGTCCACCGTCTCCGACTTGGCCGGTTCCTCGACGGTGAAGTTCCTGCCCCAGTCGGAGAAGCGGAGCGTCCCGGCGTCGCCGGCGCGGACCAGGCGCAGGGGGTAGGGCGTGCCCTCGAGGGACACGTCCAGCGTGCCGCCGGCGCCCTTGTCGCCGGTGACGCGGACCGTGCGGGTACCCGTCCCGTCGGTGTGGTGGCCGTCCGTCGCCAACGCGCCGTGCAGCGTGAGGAGACCGTCGAGGAGGACGTCCTTGTCCGTGAAACCGCTGAACTTCTTGTACGAGGGATCCCCCTGCGGCACCTTCACGTACTTGCCGTCCAGCTTGCCCGCGGCGCCGTCGCTGCCGTCGGCGTGGCTCCAGAAGTCCGCGTCGGCCTTGAGGTACAGCTCCTCGCCGATCCGCAGCAGTTTGAAGGTCGCCCCCTGCGAGGTCACCGACCCGGTCCCGCCGGCGTCCTTGAGCCGCATGTCCAGCCGGTACGTACGGCCACTGGTCACCACGGTCCCGGCCAGCCGCACGGCCGACGCCGCCTCCGCCGCCGCCCGCGTCTTCGCCTGGATCCTGTCGGCGGGCAGCTTGCCCACCCCGTTGGTGCCCGCGTCCGGGTCGTCGCCGCCGCAGCCCGACAGCACCATCGCTCCCGTCACCGCCAGGGCGCAGGTCGCGGTCAGCAGCGCGGTCCGGCGGGCACGGCCCCGGGGCATCGCAGTCACGGGTGGGATCGCCTTTCTGACGGTTCCTGAGCGGCGTACCGCAGCGTACCGGTGCCCCGCCCGCCCGGCGGAGCCAGTCCGTCCGGACCCCCCACCAGGGCGTATCCGAGCGGTACGGGCTAGCCTGAAGCGCACCCGCGCGGGCAAATCCGAGCAAATTCCACCCACAGCAGTCCTCAGCGACTCCCAGGCAGACTCCCAGCGACTCCCAGGCAAAGGAAGCACAGCCATGGCAGCCGGCGCCCCCCGGATCTTCGTCTCGCACCTCGCCGGGGTCCCCGTCTTCGATCCGACCGGCGACCAGGTGGGTCGCGTCCGCGATCTGGTCGTCATGCTGCGCGTCGGACGACGGCCCCCGCGCGTCCTCGGACTGGTCGTCGAGCTGTCCACCCGACGCCGCATCTTCCTGCCCATGACCCGGGTCACCGGCATCGAGTCCGGCCAGGTCATCACCACCGGCGTGGTCAACGTCCGCCGGTTCGAGCAGCGGCCCACCGAGCGGCTGGTCTTCGGCGAACTGCTGGACCGGCGCGTGACGCTGGTGGAGACCGGCGAGGAGGTCACCGTCCTCGACGTGTCCGTGCAGCAGCTGCCCGCCCGCCGGGACTGGGAGGTCGACCGCGTCTTCCTGCGCAAGGGCAGGAAGGGCGGCGCCTTCCGCCGGGCGAAGGGGGAGACGCTGACCGCCGAGTGGTCGGCCGTCACCGGGTTCTCGCTGGAGGAGCACGGACAGGGCGCCGAGAGCCTGCTCGCCACCTTCGAGCAGCTGCGCCCCGCCGACCTCGCCAACGTCCTGCACCACCTCTCCGCGAAACGACGGGCCGAGGTCGCCGCCGCCCTGGACGACGACCGGCTCGCCGACGTGCTGGAGGAGCTGCCGGAGGACGACCAGATCGAGATCCTCGGCAAGCTGAAGGAGGAGCGCGCGGCGGACGTGCTGGAGGCGATGGACCCGGACGACGCGGCCGACCTGCTCGCTGAGCTGCCCGAGGCGGACAAGGAGCGGCTGCTGAGCCTGATGCAGCCCTCCGACGCGGCCGACATGCGCCGCCTGATGTCGTACGAGGAGCACACGGCCGGCGGTCTGATGACGACGGAGCCGATCGTGCTGCGGCCCGACGCGACCGTCGCCGACGCGCTCGCCCGGGTCCGCAACCCGGACCTGTCCCCCGCCCTCGCCGCCCAGGTCTACGTCTGCCGCCCGCCCGACGAGACCCCGACCGGCAAGTACCTGGGCACCGTCCACTTCCAGCGGCTGCTGCGCGACCCGCCGTACACCCTGGTCAGCTCGCTCGTGGACGACGATCTCCAGACGCTGTCCCCGGACGCGGCCCTGCCGGTCATCGCCGGGTTCTTCGCCACGTACGACATGGTGGCGGCGCCCGTGGTGGACGAGTCCGGGTCGCTGCTCGGCGCGGTGACCGTGGACGACGTACTGGACCACATGCTGCCCGACGACTGGCGCGAGACAGAGTTCCACCTCGATCAGGGAGAGGAGGCGCCCACGCATGGCTCCTGAGCGCGAGACCGCGACCCGCGAGCGTCATCCGGCGGGCGCCACGGCCGCCGGGCGGCCCCGGACCACCCGGCTGGACCAGCCGCGCGCGCCGCGCCGCCGGATCCTGCCCGAGTGGGACCCGGAGGCCTTCGGCCGGCTGTCGGAGAAGATCGCCCGCTTCCTGGGCACCGGGCGCTTCATCGTCTGGATGACGGTCGTCATCATCGTGTGGGTGGTGTGGAACGTCGCCGCGCCCCGCCACCTGCGCTTCGACGAGTACCCGTTCATCTTCCTGACCCTGATGCTGTCCCTCCAGGCGTCCTACGCGGCCCCGCTGATCCTGCTCGCGCAGAACAGGCAGGACGACCGGGACCGGGTCAACCTGGAACAGGACCGCAAGCAGAACGAGCGGTCCATCGCCGACACCGAGTACCTGACCCGGGAGGTCGCCGCCCTGCGCACGGGCCTGGGCGAGGTGGCCACCCGCGACTGGATCCGCTCGGAGCTCCAGGACCTGGTCAAGGAGCTGGAGGAGCGCCGCCGCCACGACGGGCACCCGGGTCACGTCGTATTCCCGGCGGAACGGGCGGAACGGCCGCCGGGACGTGACACAGACGACCGCTGAGGGGCATCCCGGACGCCCCTCGGCGCGCCGTACCATCGTCCTTATGGCTACGGAAGACGCGGTGCGCGAGGCACTGGCGACGGTGAACGACCCCGAGATCAACCGCCCGATCACCGAACTCGGGATGGTCAAATCGGTGGAGATCGGCGCGGACGGAGCGGTCGCGGTCACCGTGTACCTGACGGTGTCCGGCTGCCCGATGCGCGACACCATCACGCAGCGCGTCACCGAGGCGGTCTCCCGGGTCGAGGGCGTCACCCGCGTCGGCGTCACCCTGGACGTGATGAGCGACGAGCAGCGCAAGGAGCTGGCGACGGCCCTGCGCGGCGGCCAGGCCGAGCGGGAGGTCCCGTTCGCCAAGCCGGGCAGCCTCACCCGGGTCTACGCGGTCGCGTCCGGCAAGGGCGGCGTCGGCAAGTCCTCGGTGACGGTGAACCTGGCCGCGTCGATGGCGGCGGACGGCCTGAAGGTCGGCGTCGTGGACGCGGACATCTACGGCCACAGCGTGCCGCGCATGCTGGGCGCCGACGGCCGCCCCACCCAGGTCGAGAACATGATCATGCCGCCGTCCGCGAACGGCGTGAAGGTCATCTCGATCGGCATGTTCACCCCGGGCAACGCGCCGGTCGTCTGGCGCGGCCCGATGCTGCACCGCGCCCTCCAGCAGTTCCTGGCGGACGTCTACTGGGGCGACCTGGACGTGCTGCTGCTGGACCTGCCGCCCGGCACCGGTGACATCGCGATCTCCGTCGCCCAGCTGGTCCCGAACGCCGAGATCCTGGTCGTGACGACCCCGCAGCAGGCGGCGGCCGAGGTGGCCGAGCGGGCCGGCTCCATCGCCGTGCAGACCCACCAGAAGATCGTCGGCGTGGTCGAGAACATGTCCGGCCTGCCCTGCCCGCACTGCGGCGAGATGGTCGACGTCTTCGGCACGGGCGGCGGCCAGCTGGTCGCCGACGGTCTCACCCGCACCACGGGCGCGTCCGTTCCCGTCCTCGGCAGCATCCCGATCGACGTCCGCCTCCGCGAGGGCGGCGACGAGGGCAAGCCGGTCGTCCTGACCGACCCGGACTCCCCGGCGGGCTCCGCGCTGCGCGCGATCGCCGGCAAGCTGGGCGGGCGGCAGCGGGGGCTGGCGGGGCTGTCGCTGGGGATCACGCCGAAGAACAAGTTCTAGGTCCGCCGCCGCGTTCCGGATCCGCCACGCCGAAGGGGCGCCGTCTTCACGGACGGCGCCCCTTCGCCGTACCCGGCGCGCTCACCTCGTACCCGGCGCGCTCAACGGCTCTCGTGGTCGTCACGGCGCTCGTGGCCGTCCGCGCGCCCGGGGCAGAGGTCGAGCGTGGTGCACAGCATGATCTCCTGCACGGAGCCGCCCGCGGCCCCCGCGTCGCCCGGCTCCTGCCCGGCGTGCGGCACGAACCGCCACTGCGACGCTTTGGCGTGCCGCGTCCCGTCCGCCTTCTCGACGTGGGCGTGCAGTGTGCGGGCCACGGGGTCGTTCGTCTCCACCAGCACTTCACCGGCGCGCAGCGGGAAGTGGTCGTGCAGCAGGCAGAGTCCGAACCGGTCCAGATTCCCGTGCCTGGCCAGCACCGCCACCAGATCCTCGACGAACTCGGCGTCCTGGGGCCCCAGTCCTTCGGCCTCCTCGAACCGGGGAAGCGGAGTGCGCGGGACGCCCGTTTCGGTGTCGGTCATGGGTCCTCCGTCAATCGGCTGACGGTCACCGGGCTTCCATTGTCGGACGCCCGACCAGCCCCCGCAAATGCCGCCGGCACGCCCAAGCAGGTGGGTGAGGGCGGTCCGCCGTGTGTCCACGCATGACATGTACAACGCTTTGTCTACATTCGCCGGGACAGGGAGAGGTGGCGGCCCTATGGCGATGACTCGGTGGTGGCGGCTGCTGCTGCCGCTCCTGGCGCTGGCGGCCTGGGCCGGGGGGTGCGGTCCGGCCCAGGCACGGCAGCGCGATGCCGGTACCGGCTGCATGGCGGACGGCCTCAGGGGAAGCACCGTCAGCGCCACCCTGCGGCTGGAGCAGCACAAGCGCTCGACTCCCCTGCTCACGTCCGACATGACGGTACGGGTGCCCCGACAGTGGCCGCACGCCAGGCATCTGACGTTCGGTGAGGAGTCCCCGCAATACCGCCAGGCGATGCGGTGCCTGCTGCTCGGGGACGAGGCCCCCGGGGGCCGCAGCGAATGGCGCCACCACGACCCGGTGGTGACCGCCACCGACGCCGAGGTCACGGTGCACTACGTCGCCTACAACTGGATCACTTCGGAAAACCCCGTCCTCGTGGGCCCCTGGCAGGTCATCCCCACGGGACGGACGTGGATGATCTACCTGTGGCCGCCGACGCTCCAGACCGCCCGCTGGGAGCGGATCGAGGTCGATCTGGGCGGCCTCAGCTTCAACGACCTCGTGGAACACGCGTCGTTCTCCACCGGGAGCCACCTCGTGTGGGAGGACAAGCTGCCCGAAGAGGTACAGGTGGAGGTCGATCCACCCTGGCAGCGCCTGCTGCCGATGGAGCTCGGTCAGTCGCTCTGGGCCACCGCGGGCATCGCCTCGTGGTGGGTGTGCGCCTCGATCCTGATCGCCGTGGCCGCACTGCGTGCCGGGCCCGCCGAGCAAGCCACCGGGCCCGGCGCGGCACGGCGGCCGGCACCGGAGGAGGAGGACCGGCCGTCCACGGCGGACGCCCCGGACACCGGCTCCGGACAGGACGTCAGTTTCACGCGCACGCTGCTGGAGTGGGCCGGTCTGAGCGCGGGGGTCGCTCTGGCACTGCTCCTGTTCGTCCCCCAGGGCCGGTTCTCCCCCCGGTCGCACGCCCTTCTGTGCATCCCCGCGGGCGTGGCCCTCGTCTTCGCCGCCCGCCCGTGGAGCCCGGGCGCGTCACAGACCCCGGCGGGCGCCGGCCCGGACGCGCCGGCCCGGCCGGCGGAGAGCCGGCACCGTCAGGCGCTCGCCGTCATGGCGACCACGTGTGCGGTGGCGGGCACCGGCCTGCTGGTGATCCTGGCCCACGATGTCTTCGGGCTTCCCGGGAGCCTGGCGGCGAGGACGACGACCGCCTTCGGCCGCTTCGGGCTCGCCCTGCTGGGACTGGTGACCGTGTGGTTGTGGCTGGCCGCGATGGCCGCCTGGGCCTGGCGCTTCGTGCGCGAAGGAGGACTGCTGCGCGGGCGACGCTGGACCAGGTGCTGGGACGACGACCCGGTCCGGTGCGTGGCCGTGGCCGGAAGCGTGCTGGCCGGCGTCGCCGTGGCCCTCCTGGCGTGCGCCTGGTGGGTGAACGAACGGCGCTGGGCACGCGTCAACTGGCTCGTCGAGCAGCCCGACCCCGCTGCTCACAACGCGGCCCTGAGCCAGATGTTCGCCAACTTCTTCTACACCGACCTGAGATGGCTCTACGCCTACAGCTGGGTGCTGACAGGGATCGCCCTGCTGGCTCTGCTGCGCTTTCGCAGCAGACCGCCCGGGGCACCCGGCCGCCGGGGACACGAGCGGTTCCCGCTGGGGCCGAGCAGGCCGGATCTCCTGCTGACCGTCTCGCTGTTCGCCTTCTTCGTCGGCGTCCGGGCCGCGCGGTTCGCGGGCGCCGGCGCGCTGTACGGCGTCTGGCTGGGCCTGAACATCCTCGCCCTGTACGCCCTTCTCGCCCTGGGGCGGCGGTGGTCCGTGCTGAGCCGGATGGGGGAGCACTGGCGCGGGGAGCGGCTGGGCGGCGAGCAGGACAGGAACGAACTGCTGGAGAAGGCCCGGCAGTACCGCACCGCGAACCACCAGATGCACCTGCTGGACCAGGGTCACGCCGGCCAGGTGACCTGCGAGCAGTTGGAGGAGAAACTGAACGAGCTGCACCAGTGGGTGGTCACCGCGTACGAGGGGGACGACCCACCGGAGCAGATCTCGGTGCTGGACCTCGCGCTGGCCTGGGGACCTGAAGGGCACTGGTGGTCCAACGCGGTTCGCGCGGCGCGTCTGGCGTTCTGGTTCGGGACGCCGGCCACCGCGCTGCTCGTCTACTACGAGGCGCAGGACGCCTACGCCCGGCAGCAGGCCCTGTACTCCCCCATCGGCCTCCCGGAGTTCATCGCGGACCTGGTCCTCTACCAGCTGGGGTGGGCGGTCGCCGGCTTCACGCTGGGGGCGCTGTGGCGCCTGCTGCCCGGGCACCGCAGCCAGGGGCGGGCCTGGCTCCTCACGGCCGCCTACGGCTTCCCGGCGGTGCTGGCCGCCGCGCTCATCCACCTCATGGACACCGATCCCCGCCAGCTGCTCCTGTACGCCGCGCTGCTCCTCGCCGTCCTGACGCTCACCAGCGTCTGGATGGACCTGGCGACGTTCCGGAGGGAGCGGAAGTACTGGCCCAGCGGTTTCGCCCTGCTGGTCTCCATCCACCAGCTACGCGGCTTGTCCGTGGGGGTCACCTGGATCCTGGCCCAGTTCGTGGCCATCGTGACGATCTTCAAGAGCCTGACCCGCTGAACGCACGGGCCGGCCCGGGCGGCGGCACACCCGGGCCCGGCCCGTCAGGCGTAGGCCGCGATGTCCTTGATCACCGAGAAGCCGAGGCCGTACGCGCTCATCCCCCGGCCGTACGCGCCCAGGTGGACCCCGGCCTCCGTGGTGCCGGCCAGGACCCAGCCGTACTCGGACTCCCGGTAGTGGAACGAGGCGGACACGCCGTCGACGGGCAGGGAGAGCCGGGACCACTCCGGGCCCTCCAGGTCGTCGGCCAGGGCCCACGCCGTCTCCGTCTGCTGGTCCAGCCAGTCGTCCCGCAGGCTGTGGTCCATCTGCCCGGGCCAGGTGAACGACAGCAGCCCCACCCCGGCCAGCCACGCCGCCGAGGACACCGAGGTCGCCTCCAGCAGTCCCGTGCCGTCGGCGCTCCGCCGGGACGGCTGTGCGGCGACGGTGACCACGACCGCGAACTTCTCCCGGGGCTCGCCGGCGGAACCGGTCTCGCCCCGCACCGAGGGCTCGTCGCCGTGCCCGATCGAGCCGTGCTCGACCGCGCCGTCGGCGGCCGTACCGACCTGCATCAGCCAGCGCGGCCCCGTGAAGGCCTCGTCGAGCCCGTACCACGGGAAGGGCGCCCGCAGGTAACCGTCGACCGTACGCCCACCGGAGGGGAGCTGCTGTCCGCCCTCCCCGGCCGGCACCTGCGCGCCCACCCGACTCGTCGTCTCCATCTGCCCGGACGCCTCCTCGCTCTCGTCGGACCGGGGTGGCCCGCCCCCCATTCGGGCGTACGCGTCCGGTCCGCACAACAACTCGGCAGCATATCCACACCGCCGAAGGCAGCAGGGCAGGCGCTGACGCGTGGGTCGCGCGTACGGCCTGTTCAGGTCGTGTGCGACGGACGTGCGCTATGAAACGCGTCACGTGCGCGGCGTACGGACGCGCGCGTGTCGGCGGGCGGGAGCGCCGGCGGACGCGGCTACGTGGCGTCCGCGTCGAAGGGCGGGCGCTCGTCGTCCCCGGGCGTCTCGGGCTTCTTGGTCATGTCCACGCGTCCGCCGGAGGACGGCGAGGGCGTGGCGGACGACGACGTGGAGGACGAACCGTCGCGGCCGTGGACCGCGTCCGTGACCTCCGCCATCTCCTTCTTCAGGTCGAAGCCGTTGCGGATCTCCTTGAGCCCCAGCTCGTCGTTGTCCAGCTGTTTGCGGATGAACGTCTTGGGGTTCAGATCCTCGAACTCGAAGTCCTTGAACTCGGGACCCAGTTCGGAACGGATGTCCTGCTTGGCGCTCTCCGAGAACTCGCGGATCTTCCGGATCGTGCGCATCACGTCCTGGATGACCTTCGGGAGCTTGTCCGGACCGAAGACGAGCACGGCGAGCACGATGATCGTCACCAGCTCCAGTGGTCCTATGTCATTGAACACCTGACGCTCCTTGCGATGTCCTCGGTCGCTCAACGGTACCCGGCGTTCCTGTCCGACCGGTACCGTCCCAAGGTGAGACTTCTGTCAGTTCTGCTCCGACTCGCCCAGCACGAGTGACACCTCCCGCTCGCCGCCGTCCCGCTCGACCGTCAGCCGCAGCCGGTCCCCCGGCCGGTGGGCGCGGATCTTGACGATCAGTTCCTCACCGGTGTGGACGCGCTCACCGCCGACCGCGGTGATGACGTCGCCCGCCTCGAGCCCGGCCCGCTCGCCGGGGCCGCCCCGGGTGACGGCGGGACCGCCGTTCGCGCTCTTGCTGTCGACACGGGCGCCGTCGCCGGTGTAGCCCATGTCGAGGGTGACGCCGATGACGGGGTGCGTGGCGCGGCCGTCGTCGATCAGTTCCTCGGCGACGCGTTTGGCCTGGTTGACGGGTATGGCGAAGCCGAGGCCGATGGACCCGGCCTGGCCGCCCTCGGCCTCGGAGCCGCTGCCGGCGGAGCGGATGGCTGAGTTGATGCCGATGACCTGGGCCCGGGAGTCGAGCAGCGGACCGCCGGAGTTGCCCGGGTTGATGGGGGCGTCGGTCTGCAGCGCGTCGACGTACGACACATCGCTGCCGTCGCTCTTCTCCCCGCCGGCGGTGATCGGCCGCTCCTTGGCGCTGATGATCCCGGAGGTGACCGTGTTGGCGAGGTCGAAGGGGGCGCCGATGGCGACGACCGGGTCGCCGACCTGGACGTCGTCGGAGTTGCCGAGGGGCAGCGGGGTGAGCCCGTGCACGCCGCGCACCTGGACCACGGCGAGGTCGTAGCCGCTGTCCCGGCCGACGACCCTGGCCTTGACGGTGTCGCCGCTGCTGAACGTCACGGATATCTCGCCGCCCGTCCCGGCGGGCTCGACCACGTGGTTGTTGGTGAGGATGTGCCCCTGGGCGTCGAGGACGAAGCCCGTGCCGGTGCCCGCCTCGTCGGCCCCTCGGACGTGCAGCGTGACCACGCTGGGCAGGGCGCGGGCCGCGATCCCGGCCACGCTGTCCGGCGCCCGCCCGGCCGGCACGCTCCCGGCCTGCGGCAGCCGTACGCCGTCGCCGAGGCCCTCGCGCTGGACATAGGCGCCGGCGACTCCGCCGACGCCCGCGGAGACCAGGGCGACGACCAGGGTCCACGCGAACAGCAGGCGCCGCGCGCTCCTCTTGCGCCGCTGCTCCGTCGGCACGGGCTCACCGGTCTGCTTAAGCGGCCCCCGGGCGAGCGCCTGCTCCGTGGCGGAACCGGCGGCCCAGGGGTCGTACCGGCTCCAGGGGTCGGCCCCCTGCGCGGCGGTGCCGGGAGGGACGGGGGCGGTGGGGGCCGGTGCGGGGGCCGGTGCGGGGGCGGCCAGGTGCGGCCCGGTCGCCACGGGCGTGGGTGCGGACACGGCCGTTCCGTGCGCCGGGGTGGCCGCCGGATGCTGCACCGGCGGTGCGGGCGCCCAGGGGCCGGGCCGGCCGTACGGCGGGGTGCCGTACGGGTCGGGGTCGTGCAGCGGCCTGGGCCGCTCGGAGGGAGCCGCCCAGGAGGTGTCCCCGGCCGTTACGGCGTCGCCACCGACGCCTCCCCGGACGGCTCCCTCCGTGCCGGGGCCGTGGGTCCGCTCTCCGTCCGCGGCCGCCGGTGACCGCGTCGGGCCGGCCAGTTCGAAGTCGCCGTCGGACCCGGTGGCTTCCGGTACGGCGCCCCCGGGCGCCCCGGTCCGGCCGGCCGGTGCCGGCTCCGCCGCTCCCTCCGGTCCGTTCACCGGCGGGACACGGTTCCCCTCGTTCATGCTCTCCCCACGGCTGGGCCGCGACCGCGCGCTGCCGCGGCCTTGGAACGTCGTCCACCGCCCCCGGGTCATCGCCGCGGGAGCGGTCTCTCAGGATTCAACCAGGTTCGCGGGCCGGGGCGCAGTGGCCGGTCAGGGGGACTGGTGGGGCACGGCGGGAGCGGGAGCGGGGGCGGTGGGGGCGGGGGTGGTGTCGGGGACGGGGGCGGACAGCGGGCCGGAGCCGGTGACCGCGGGGGCGGTGGGCCAGTCGGCGAGCGGCAGGGGCACGGTCTCGTCGAGCTTGCGTATCAGCGGGGAGACGGCGGCCACACCGGCCAGCATCGGCGCGGTGACGGGGCGCACCCGCTCGGTCCGGTCCTGCCCGGCGGCCGGGGCCGGCCCTCCGGGGAGCAGCGGCGCGGACAGGGTGGTCGGCGCCGCGGGGGCCGGCGCGAGCAGCGCGCCGGCCTGGCCGAGCAGCGGTCCCACCTGGCGCCGGCGCTGGGTGTCCGGGGTGGCCGCGCCGCCGCCCGCGCCGGTGCCGGCCGGGCGGGCCGGGGTCACGTTGCTGCCGGCGCCGGTGCCGCCGCGGGCGTCCGTGGTCAGGTCGCCGGGGAGGGAGGTGGTCACGCCGCCGAGGGCGACCGCGGCCAGCGACACCGCGCCGGCGGCGGCGAACGCGAACCGCAGTCCGCGCCAGGCGGAGCGGCCGTCGTCGGCGCGGCCGACGGGGTGGATGCGGAAGCCCCGGTCCTCGGGCGCCGCCACGCGGTCCGCGCGGGCCGGGAGGAAGCCGGGAGCGCGGGCGGGGACGTAGCCGAACGAGAGGCGCTCGCCGCGGCTCACGCCGAACGGCCCGGGGTCGTCGGACGCTCCGGCGGCGGTGCCGCCGCCGAGGAGTCCGCCCCCGGGTGACGGCGTCCCGCCGCCGTCCGGGTCACCTCCCCCGGGAAGGCCCTGGAGGCGGGCCAGGAAGCTCGCCGAGGGCGGGGGCGGGGCCGCCTCCGCGAACACGTTCTTCAGCGCGCGCTGGGCGTCCGCCTCCGCCTTGCACCGGGCGCAGGTCGCCAGGTGCGCGAGGACGCGCTCACGCGTCTCATGACCGAGCTCTCCGTCCACGAGGGCGGAGAGCCGGTCTCCCAGGTGCTGCTCTGCGAGGCGCGCCTCCTCGACAGGTTTCGGCCGAGATCCACTCACGCGGTCGCGCCCCCTCCCCCCAGAGCGGGGACACGGGGGGTCAGGAAGGAGCGCCGCTCGGCCGCGCGGGCCTCCGGCGAGCGGTGCGCGAGGGCCTTGCGGAGCTGGGAGCGGCCGCGGTGGATGCGGGAGCGGACCGTGCCGAGCTTCACGCCGAGGGTCGCGGCGATCTCCTCGTACGACAGGCCCTCGATGTCGCACAGGACGACGGCCGCGCGGAACTCGGGCGCGAGGGTGTCGAGGGCCTGCTGGACGTCGGCGTCGAAGTGGGCGTCGTTGAAGAGCTGCTGCGGGGTGGGCTCCCGGCTGGCCAGGCGGTCGGCGGCGTCCTCGCCGAGGGCGTCGAAGCGGATGCGCTGCTTGCGCCGGACCATGTCCAGGAAGAGGTTCGTGGTGATGCGGTGCAGCCAGCCCTCGAAGGTGCCCGGCGAGTACGTCGACAGGGAGCGGAAGACCCGGACGAAGACCTCCTGGGTGAGGTCCTCGGCGTCGTGCTGGTTGCCCGTCAGGCGGTAGGCGAGTCGGTAGACCCGGCCGCTGTGTGTGCTGACGATCTCCTCCCACGCGGGCGGAGTCCACGCCTGCGCGTCCGCGTCGGTGGCGAAGGTCGCGGTCTGGGTCTCGCCCGTGGCGAGGCCGGCGGCGTGGCTGTCGGCAGCGGTGTCGGTCACGGATTTCGGCCTGCCCGCCGACCCGAGGAAGCGCCGCAGCACTCCACCCCGGTCCCCGGGCGCAGCCGCACCTCCCCTGTCGGCTCTGGTGGTGTCCAGTGGAGCCCCTACCATAGCCACCTCGCCCGTTAGCTCCGGATAAGCGGTTTTACGAGAATTTGATACACGCTGATACGGCTCATGCGGCTGCGTCAGCAGTTGCTCGGCGTCCTGTCCCACCTCTCGCCCCCCGTCGCGTCCCCGGTCACCGGCTCATCCTTCTAAACGCCCGGTCCCATCTGCGGGTTCCCGACGCCAACGGATACAGTCACGCCCAGGCAACCACGGGGACAGGAGAGGGTCATTACCGGCAACCGGCAGACGAGCTGGGCGTTCGCCGACGCCTTTGTCGCCGAGGACGAAGCGCTGCGCTGGGCCCGCGACCGGGCCCGCGAGGCAGGGCTGCGCTCGGTGTCGCCCAGCACGGGCGCCGCGCTGCGACTGCTCGCCGCCTCCGTGGACGCGAAGGCGGTCGCGGAGATCGGCACGGGCTGCGGGGTCTCCGGCATCCATCTGCTGCACGGGATGCGGCCCGACGGGGTGCTCACCACGGTGGACCCGGAGCCGGAGCACCAGCAGTTCGCCCGGCAGGCCTTCCGCGTCTGCGGCTTCGCCAGCAACCGGGCCCGGTTCATCCCCGGCCGCGCGCTGGACGTGCTCCCGCGCCTCGCCGACGCCGGCTACGACCTCGTCTTCTGCGACGGGGACCGCCTGGAGTACCCGGACTACCTCGCTGAATCGTTGCGTCTGCTGCGGCCGGGCGGGCTGGTGGTGTTCGAGGGCGTGTTCGCCAACGGCCGTACGGTCGACTCCGGGCCGCAGCCCACCGAGGTGCTGCGGCTGCGCGAGCTGCTGCGCACCGTGCGGGAGAGCCAGGAACTGGTCCCCTCGCTGCTGCCGGTGGGCGACGGCCTGCTGTGCGCCGTCAAGCGCTGAGGCCGCGGCGGGGTGCGGGAACGCGGCTGCCCCGGCACCGCGTACGATGCCGGGGCAGCCGGAAGGACTGATCGCTGGGGCGTCAGACGACGACCTTCTTCAGGGCGTCGCCGAGCGCCTCGGCCTCGTCAGGGGTCAGCTCGACGACGAGTCGACCGCCGCCTTCGAGCGGAACGCGCATGACGATGCCCCGCCCCTCCTTGGTCACCTCGAGCGGGCCATCACCCGTCCGCGGCTTCATGGCCGCCATGCTCGTTCCCCTTCCTGAAACCAGCTCATCGTCTGCCGACGGCCCCACGGGGCACCCGCCATCCGGAACGGACACGCGACACCGGCATCGAACACATTGCTTCCAGGCCATTATCCCGCATCGCAGGACCCGATGACCAACATCAGTCGGCATCGCTTGGGCAACGCGCGCGAGCAAAACCACCCAATTCGGCGATGTGGCTGCGATACTGCGCCCCCGCACGAAGATCCGCCGACGGCTTCCGCTCCGGTTTTCTTTGACGCAGGTCACACGACCGGTCCGGCCCCCGGACGGCGATCTCCGCCATGCTGTCCTCAGACATGGACGTACTGAGCGGTACGTCACCCGCCGCGAAGCAGAGGGGATGCGCCATGGCCGACACCGTGCTCTACGAGGTCAGCGACGGACTCGCGACGATCACGCTGAACCGCCCGGAGGCGATGAACGCGCTGAACATCGCGACCAAGGCCGCCCTCCGGGAGGCGGCGGAAACGGCGGCCGGGGACACGGCCGTGCGGGCGATCCTGCTGACCGCCGCCGGGGACCGGGCGTTCTGCGTGGGCCAGGACCTCAAGGAGCACATCGGGCTGCTGGCCAGTGACCGGGAGACCGGGGCCGGGCAGACGATGACCACGGTCAGGGAGCACTACAACCCGATCGTGCGGGCGCTCGCCGGAGCGCCGAAGCCGGTGGTCGCGGCGGTGAACGGCGTGGCGGCGGGGGCCGGATTCGGCTTCGCGCTCGCCGCGGACTACCGGCTGGCGGCCGACAGCGCCTCCTTCAACACGTCGTTCGCCGGTGTGGCCCTCACCGCCGACTCCGGGATCTCCTGGACGCTGCCCCGGGTGATCGGCCCGAGCCGCGCCGCCGACCTGCTGCTCTTCCCGCGCAGCATCAGCGCGCAGGACGCGCTGGAGCTGGGGATCGCCAACCGGGTCGTCCCCTCCGCCGAGCTGCGCGCGGAGGCCGGGAAGGTGGCGCGGGCGCTGGCCTCGGGGCCGACGGTGGCGTACGCGGCGCTCAAGGAGGCGGTGGCCTTCGGGCTGACCCACTCCCTCGCCGAGACGCTGGAGAAGGAGGACGAGCTCCAGACCCGGGCGGGGCGGTCCGAGGATCACGCCATCGCCGTCCAGGCGTTCGTGAACAAGGAGAAGCCGAAGTACCTGGGACGGTGACTCAGCGGGCGCTCCTGGCCACGCACGTCTCCAGGTGGTCGTCGACCAGGCCGCACGCCTGCATCAGCGCGTACGCCGTCGTCGGGCCCACGAATCTGAGCCCCCGCTTCTTCAGGGCCTTGGAGAGCGCCGTCGACTCCGCGGTCACCGCCGGGACGTCGGCGAGGGTCTTCGGGGCCGGGCGGGTGGCCGGGTCGGGGGCGTGGGACCAGATCAGCTCGTCCAGTTCGCCCGTCGGCCAGTCGGCGAGGACGCGGGCGTTGGCGAGGGTGGCGTCGATCTTGGCCCGGTTGCGGATGATGCCGGGGTCGGCGAGCAGGCGGTCGCGGTCGGTCTCGGTGAAGGCGGCGACCTTCTCGATGCGGAAGCCGGCGAAGGCCGCGCGGAAGCCCGGGCGGCGGCGCAGGATCGTGATCCAGGACAGGCCCGACTGGAAGGCCTCCAGGCTGAGCCGCTCGAACAGGGCGTCGTCGCCGTGGACCGGGCGGCCCCACTCCTCGTCGTGGTACGCCACGTAGTCGACGGTGGACAGGGCCCAGGGGCAGCGCAGGGCGCCGTCCGGCCCGGGAACGGCCGCTTGGCTGGTCATCGCTGCTCCTCCGGGCCCTCGCTCCGCTCCGGCTGTGCGGGGTGCGCGTGCGCCGCTGCGGCTCTCGCGCCGGCCAGCGCGGACTCCAGGTCGGCGATGCGGGCGTCCCGCTCCGCCAGTTCCGCGGCGAGCCGGCCGAGCGCGTCGTCGACGTCGGCCATGCGGTAGCCGCGCGGGGCGAGGGGGAAGCGCAGGCCCTCCACGTCCGCGCGGCCCACCGGGCGGTCCGCGGGGAGGGGGTCCTGGAGCCGCTCGGGCGCCACCTCGGGCAGCGGGGCGCTCTCCCCGCCGCCCACCACGGCCAGGGTCACCGCGGCGACCACGACGGCCAGCGCGACGACCAGGAACAAGAACATCACCATCGCCGTAGGGTCCCCACGCTCGTTCACCGGACGCTGTGCCGGAAGCCGAAACTGTCAGGGTCCGATCGTGCCATGCGAGTCTGACAGTTAGGGTCGCAGGCGGCCGTACTGCGGAACGTACTAGGAGAGGTCACAGCGGATGCTCAGGCTGGGCAGGCGGGAATTCGGGCCGCACGAGCCGGTGATCATGGCGATCGTGAACCGGACGCCGGACTCCTTCTACGACCGGGGAGCCACCTTCCGCGACGAGCCGGCCCTCGCACGTGTGGAGCAGGCGGTGGCCGAGGGCGCCGCGATCATCGACATCGGCGGGGTCAAGGCCGGGCCCGGCGAAGAGGTCACGGCGCAGGAGGAGGCGCGCCGGACGGTCGGTTTCGTCGCGGAGGTGCGGCGGCGCTTCCCCGAGGTGGTCATCAGCGTGGACACCTGGCGGGCGGAGGTCGGCGAGGCCGTGTGCGAGGCCGGCGCGGACCTGCTGAACGACGCGTGGGGCGGGGTCGACCCGGGCCTCGCGGAGGTCGCGGCCCGCTACGGGGTGGGGCTGGTGTGCACGCACGCCGGGGGCGCGCAGCCGCGTACGCGTCCGCACCGGGTGACGTACGACGACGTCATGGCCGACATCCTGGACGTGACCGTGGGACTGGCGGAGCGGGCGGTCGCGCTCGGGGTGCCGCGCGAGTCGGTGCTGATCGATCCCGGGCACGACTTCGGGAAGAACACCCGGCACAGCCTGGAGGCGACGCGGCGGCTGGACGAGATGGTGGCCACGGGGTGGCCGGTGCTGGTGTCGCTGTCCAACAAGGACTTCGTCGGGGAGACGCTGGACCGGCCGGTGAAGGAACGGCTGATCGGCACGCTGGCGACGACCGCCGTCTCCGCGTGGCTGGGGGCGCAGGTGTACCGGGTGCACGAGGTGGCCGAGACCCGTCAGGTGCTGGACATGGTGGCGTCCATCGCCGGCCACCGGGTCCCCGCCGTGGCGCGCCGGGGCCTGGCCTGACCGGCGGGAGGCCGGCCTGACCGGCCGGGGGGCCGAGGCGGGCGGACGCTCCCCTCGGCCCCCCGGTGCCGGCGCTCAGCGGGCCGCCTCCTTGGAGACCAGGGACACCGCCTCGTCCACCTCGTCCGTCACGTGGAACAGCAGGAGGTCCTGCTGCGACGCCTTGCCCTGGGCCACCAGTGTGTTCTTCAGCCAGTCCACCAGGCCGCCCCAGTACGCGCTGCCGAACAGGACGATCGGGAACCGGGTGACCTTCTGGGTCTGGACCAGCGTCAGCGCCTCGAAGAGTTCGTCGAGGGTGCCGAGGCCGCCGGGGAGGACCACGAAGCCCTGCGCGTACTTCACGAACATCATCTTGCGGACGAAGAAGTAGCGGAAGTTCAGGCCGATGTCGACATAGGGGTTGAGCCCCTGCTCGAAGGGAAGCTCGATGCCGAGGCCGACCGAGACGCCGCCCGCCTCGCACGCCCCCTTGTTGGCCGCCTCCATCGCTCCCGGGCCACCGCCCGTGATGACCGCCCAGCCGGCCTGCACCAGCCCCCGCCCGAGCCGCACGCCCGCGTCGTACTCCGCCGAGTCCACCGGGGTCCGCGCCGAGCCGAACACGCTGATGGCGGGCGGGAGTTCGGCGAGCGTGCCGAAGCCCTCGATGAACTCCGACTGGATCCGCAGCACCCGCCAGGGGTCGGTGTGGACCCAGTCCGTGGGGGCGCGCTCGTCCAGCAGCCGCTGGTCGGTGGTGCTGGCCGTCACCTGGCCCCGCCGTCGGAGGACCGGTCCCAGCCGCTGCTCGTCCGGCGGCTGCTTCTTCCCCTCGGGATTGCCGGTAGGCATGTGCGCTCCCTCCGCTTGCCGGTAGTTCGACCTCAGACTAGATCTACGCGGGTTACGGCGGGGGGACCCGGGCGTGTCCGGCGTGCGGTGGCGCGTCCCGGGCGGGCTACGCGGTGAGCCAGTTCCGCAGCCGTTCCTCGCCCGCGAGGATCTTCGCGGTCTCCACCCGCTCGTCCCGCTTGTGCGCCAGGTGCGGGTTGCCGGGGCCGTAGTTGACCGCGGGGATGCCGAGCGCGGAGAAGCGGGACACGTCCGTCCAGCCGTACTTGGGCCGCGGGGTGCCGCCCACCGCCTCGATGAAGGCGGCGGCGGCCGGCTGGGAGAGGCCGGGCAGCGCGCCGGGGCTGTGGTCGTCCACCACGAACTCCTCCACCCCGCAGTCCGCGAACACCTCGTGGACGTGCGCGACGGCCTCCTCCTCGGTGCGGTCGGGGGCGTACCGGAAGTTGACCGTGACCACGCACTCGTCCGGGATGACGTTCCCGGCCACTCCCCCGCTGATGCCCACCGCGTTCAGGCCCTCGCGGTACTCCAGCCCGTCGATGACCGGCCGGCGCGGCTCGTAGGAGGCCAGCCGGGCCAGCACGGGGGCCGCCGCGTGGATGGCGTTGGAGCCCATCCAGCCGCGCGCCGAGTGGGCCCGCTCGCCCTTGGTCCTCAGCAGCATCCGCAGCGTGCCCTGGCAGCCGCCCTCCACCTCGCCGTCGGAGGGCTCCAGCAGGACCGCGAAGTCGCCCGCCAGCCACTCCGGGTGGGCCTCGGCGACGTGCTTCAGGCCGTTGAGGTCGGCGGCGACCTCCTCGTTGTCGTAGAAGACGAAGGTCAGGTCGCGGTTGGGGGCGGGGACGGTGGCCGCGATGCGCAGCTGCACCGCCACGCCCGACTTCATGTCGCAGGTGCCGCAGCCCCACAGCACCCCGTCCGCGTCGAGCCGCGAGGGCACGTTGTCCGCGATCGGCACGGTGTCGATGTGCCCGGCGAGGATGACGCGCTCGGCGCGGCCCAGGTCCGTCCGGGCGATCACGTTGTTGCCGTAGCGGTCCACCGTCAGGTGCGGCAGGGCGCGCAGCGCGGCCTCGACGGCGTCCGCGAGCGGCTTCTCGGTGCCGCTCTCGGAGGGGAAGTCCACGAGCCGCGCGGTGAGCGCGGCGGCGTCCAGCGTGAGGTCAAGCGAGGTGTCGGCCATGGTCACGACCCTAGCGCGCCGCCCGCCGGGGCCCGGGGCGCGCGGGACGGCACGGTCCCGCGGACCCCGCGTGAGGGGCCCGGGGGGCTCCAGTACCTTGTACGCGTGTCAGAGCCGTCCCCCACCCGTCCCAAGCGCCGCGGGCGCCTCTTCCGTTACGCCGCGGCCCTGTTGGTCCTGTGCGGTGTCGCCGCGTACCTCGTGGTGCAGTACGTCACCGGAGGCGGCGGTGCGCGCGGCTGCGCGGTGGTCTCGGCCTCGGGCGACGGGCAGTCGTACGAGTTCACGCCCGAGCAGGCGGCGAACGCGGCGACGATCGCCGCCGTCGGCACCGGGCGCGGGATGCCCGAGCGGGCCGTGACGATCGCGCTGGCGACCGCCATCCAGGAGTCGGGGCTGCGCAACATCGAACACGGCGACCGGGACTCGCTGGGCCTGTTCCAGCAGCGGCCCTCGCAGGGCTGGGGCACCGAGCGGCAGATCATGGACCCGGCCTACGCGGCGGGCATCTTCTACGCGCACCTGGCCAGGGTGCCGGACTACACCGGCCTGCCGCTGACGGTGGCCGCGCAGCGGGTGCAGCGCAGCGGCTACCCGGAGGCGTACGCCAAGCACGAGCAGGACGCCACGCTGCTGGCGGCGGCCCTGACCGGGCGGGCGGCGGCCACCCTGACCTGCGACGGACGCCCGCGGCGCACGGCCTCGGCGACCGGTCCGGACGCGGTGCGGGCCGCGCTGGTACGGGACTTCGGGCGGGACGCGCTCCAGGAGACCGGCGCGGTGGTGGGCGGGACGCCCGTGCCGTCGCCGTCCCCGTCGCCGAGCGTGACCGCGACCGCGCGCGGGCGGACGGTGACGGTTCCGGTGCCGGAGGGGGCGAGGACGGACGCCACCGGGCGCGGCGAGCGGGAGCGGGGCTGGCAGCTGGCGCAGTGGGCGGTCGCCAACTCCTCGGCGCTGCACATCGAGCGGGTGGCGTACGCGGGCCGGGTGTGGACCGCGGGGAGCGACAGCGACGAGTGGCGGACGGCCGCGCCGGACGGGGCCGGGGGCGCGGAGGGCTCCGCGGGGACGTCCGGGGAGACCTCCGTGGGCGCGGTGCGGATCGTGGCCGGACAGTAGTACGGGCGATCACTCCGGCGGGTTGTGCGGCGCCGGGGCGCACGACGGTGCGGGCGGGTGGCGCACCCGTCCCGGAAACCCCTGGGAATCAAGGGCGGGAAGGATTCTGCACGATCTCCGGCGGACGGTGTTTGCCCGTTTTTATCCACACCTGATAATGCGACGCGTTATCCATTCTTTACCGGGGGCGTCCGCAACCTTCGCGGGCTTCGAGCGGTAGTCACGGCGTCCGAGCCGCAGACGGGCTCGGACACCGACACCGTTCTCTCCCGTCGAATGGAGCATCATGTCCCTCCCCCTGACCCGCCGGATCGCCCGTGCCGCGCTGCTCGTCGCAGCGGGAGCGGCCGCCGGGGTCGGTGCGGCCGGCTCCGCCGGAGCGGCCACGAATCTGCCGGCGGCCACCCCGAACCTGGGCGGTCTGACCGCCCTGGACGGCGCGCACGTCGGCAACACCGTCGACGGTGCCGCGCAGAGCGTCACCTCGGTCGCGGGCCACACGGGCGGCAAGGCGGTCGAGCAGGCGGTGCCGGCCGCGGGCAAGACCGGCGGCGGCGCCGTGAAGAAGGCGGCTCCGGCGGCGCAGAAGGCCGCGGGCGACGCGGCCGGGACGGCGGGCGGTGTCCTGGGCGACGCGGCCTCCGGTGCGACGAAGGGCGGGCTGCCGACGGACTCCCTCACCAAGGGCGGGCTGCCGACGTCGTCCCTGCCGACGTCCTCCCTGCCGACCAAGGGTCTGCCGCTGGGCGGCTGAGCGCCGGGCTGTGCACGCCGACGGGGTCCGGGTCTCCCCTCCCGGGCCCCGTCCGCTCGTGCACCGGCACGACGCCGGGACGGCGGACCGGCGGGCTAGGCGGTCAGGCGGGCCACCGCCGCCCGCACGCGTTCGTCCGTCGCGGTGAAGGCCACGCGGACGTGATCGCGGCCCGCCTCGCCGTAGAAGTCGCCCGGGGCCACCAGGATGCCCCGGTCGGCCAGGCGGGCGACCGTGGTCCAGCAGGACTCGTCGCGGGTGGCCCAGAGGTAGAGGCTCGCCTCGCTGTGCTCGATGCGGAAGCCGTCGGCGAGGAGCGCCTCGCGGAGGGCCTCGCGGCGGGCGGCGTAGCGCTCGCGCTGCTCGTGCACGTGGACGTCGTCGCCGAGCGCGGCCACGACCGCCGCCTGCGTCGGCGCGGAGGTCATCATGCCGCCGTGCTTGCGGATCTCCAGCAGCGGGCCCAGGACGGCCGGGTCACCGGCGGCGAAGGCCGCGCGGTAGCCCGCCAGGTTGGAGCGCTTGGAGAGGGAGTGGACGGCGACGATGCCGTCGTAGGTGCCGCCGTTGACGTCCGGGTGCAGGACCGAGACCGGGTCGGCCTCCCAGCCCAGCTCCAGGTAGCACTCGTCGGAGAAGACGAGGACGCCGTGGGCGCGGGCCCAGGCGACGATGTCCGTCAGCTCCTGCCGGGAGAGGACCTTGCCCGTGGGGTTGGACGGCGAGTTCAGCCAGAGCAGCTTCAGGCCGGCCGGGTCCAGGTCGCGCGGGTCGTCGTAGACCTCGTACGCGGCGCGCGCCAGGCGGGCGCCGACCTCGTACGTGGGGTAGGCCAGGCGCGGGTAGGCGACCTTGTCGCCGGGGCCGAGGCCGAGCTGGGTCGGCAGCCAGGCCACCAGCTCCTTGGAGCCGACGACCGGCAGGACGTGCCGGTGGGTGATCCCCCGGGCGCCCAGGCGGCGCTCCAGCCAGCCGGTGATCGCGTCGCGCAGGGCGGGGGTGCCCCAGACGGTCGGGTAGCCCGGGGAGTCGGCCGCGTCGATCAGGGCCTTCTGGACCAGCTCGGGAACCGGGTCGACCGGGGTGCCGACGGAGAGGTCGACGATGCCGTCCGGATGGGCCGCGGCCGTCTTCTTGTACGGCTCCAGCTTGTCCCAGGGGAAGGTGGGGAGCCGGTCGGAGACTGCGGACACGGGAATCAGGCTCACTTTCGTACGGTGCGGCAAACGCCTCGGTCCCGTGCGGCGGTGATCAGGGTGATCGGGCCGTACGGGACCGAGGCGGCGCGGTATGGCGGCCGCTTGGCGCTCAGACGGTCACTCGCCCTGCGGCGGCAGTGCGGCGACGAAGGGGTGGTCGCGCTCGATCAGCCCCAGCTTGCTGGCGCCGCCGGGCGAGCCGAGCTCGTCGAAGAACTCGACGTTCGCCTTGTAGTAGTCCTTCCACTCCTCGGGGACGTCGTCCTCGTAGAAGATCGCCTCGACCGGGCAGACCGGCTCACAGGCACCACAGTCGACGCATTCGTCCGGGTGGATGTACAAGGACCGCTGGCCCTCGTAGATGCAGTCGACCGGGCACTCCTCGATGCACGCCTTGTCCTTGACGTCGACACAAGGCTGCGCGATGACGTAGGTCACGCTGTCGTTCCTCCTCGATAGGGCGCTGGCGGGCCTCCTCAGGCTCCGCCGCCTGGCGCGCGGGAGCGCGGCGTCGTCGATGCCCGCCCCTAGTATCTCCGTTCCGGAGCACGATCCGAACAGGAGGGGTGAACTCACCGGTGGAAATCTCGGCGAAAGGACGCCTGGAGGTCCGAATCACCCCTGCTGACGTGGGGAAACGGGTCTCTGTACGGCAGTTGGGCGAACCCGGCGGCGGACCGGAGAAGTTCACTGACACGGTGGGTGTTCTCACATCATGGGACGGTGGCGTGCTCATGATCACACGCCGGAACGGCGAACGGGTCCGGATTCCGCAATCCGCGCTGGTCGCCGGGAAGGTCGTGCCCGCAGCCCCGGCGCGGCGCAGGGGGCCCGCCGCCACGTACCCGGAACTCGCGCGGATCTCCTCCCGGGCGTGGCGGCCGGTGGAGAGCGAGCGGCTGGGCGAGTGGGAGCTGCGGGCGGCCGGCGGGTTCACGCGGCGCGCCAACAGCGTGCTGCCGATGGGGGACCCCGGGCTCCCTCTCGACGCGGCCCTGGCGGCCGTACGGCGCTGGTACGGCGCGCGGGGCCTGCCCGCGTACGTGCAGACCGCGACCGGCGCCGAGGGCGCGCAGGAGATGCTGTGCGCGGAGCTGGAGCGGCGCGGCTGGGTGCGGGAGGTGACGGCCGAGCTGTGGACCGGGGCCCTGGCGCCGGTCGCGGACCGGGCCGGGGGCGCGGGGGTGGTGCTGTCCCGGGCGGCGGACGAGGCGTGGCTCGCGCGGTACCAACGCAAGGGGGTGGGCGAGGTGGCCCTGCGGGTGCTCGGTTCCGGCCCGTCGGTGTGGTTCGCCTCCGTGCCCGGCGCCGGGGAGGGCGAGCCCCCGGCGGCGATCGGGCGGTGTGTCGTGGACGGGCGGTGGGCCGGGTTCGCCGCCGTCGAGGTGGACCCCGGCCGGCGGCGGCAGGGGCTGGCCACCGAGGTCATGGCCGCGCTGGCCCGGCGCGCGCTGGAGGAGGGCGCCTCGGCGGCCTGGCTCCAGGTGGAGACGGACAACGACTCCGCCCGAGCCCTCTACCGCGCCCTCGGCTTCACCCCCCACCACGCCTACCACCACTACCGGGCCCCCGAGGCGCAGAGCCCGCCGCAGCAGCCCCCCGCCACCGCCGACCGGCCGTCCCCGGGGGACGCGCCGCAGGGGCGGTCCCTGGCCCAGGGCGCCTCCGGGGCGGGGTCTCTGCCGCAGGACGCCTCCCACACCGGGTCCCTGGCTCAGGGCGCCCCCGAGACCGGGTCCCCAGATCAGGACACCCCCGAGGCCGGACCCCTGCCGCAGGGCGCCTCCCAGACCGGATCCCTGGCTCAGGGCGCCCCCGGGGCCGGGTCCCTGGCTCAGGGCGCCCCCGGAACCGGACCCTCGCCTCACGGCACCCCCGAGACCGAGTCCCTGCCGCAGGACACCCCCCAGACCGGATCTCTGGCCCAGGGCGCCTCCGGGGCCGGATCCCTGCCGCAGGGCGTCTCAGGGACGGCGTCTCTGCCGCAGGACGCCTCCCACACCGGGTCCCTGGCTCAGGGCGCCCCCGGAACCGGACCCTCGCCTCACGGCACCCCCGAGACCGAGTCACTGCCGCAGGGCACCGGCCCCCTGCCCCAGGACACCCCCGCCACCCGCCCCCTGCCCGAGAACGCCCCCGTGACCCCGGGTCCGGGCCGGTGACGTGGGCGGTGTCCGCCGGCGGCGGGGCGACGTGCGCAGGGGTCCGACTCGGCCGAGAGGCCACCGGATCCGGCCCCGTGGCCCCCCGGTGTCCCGGGCGTCGCGGGCGTCCCGGTCCGGGCGGCCGTAGAACTCCTCGTGGAAGGGCATGAGGCTGCCATGAGCCATCCGTATCTGCCGCCCCCGTATCCGCCCCCCGAGGACCGCTCCGCCGAGCTGCGGCGGCGGTTCGCCGAGGAGGCCCGGTCCGAGCGGCCGGACCTGTCGGCGCTGTGCCTGCTGATCGGCGCGGAGACGGACGGCTCGCTGGACGAGGCCGGCCTGGACGCCGCGCAGGCGGAGCTGGACCGGCTGGCGGGCGAGCTGCCGTACCGGCCGGGCGGGCCGCGGGCGTGGGCGGAGGCCGTACGGGGGCTGCTCGGCACCCGCCACGGGTTCCACGGGACGCCGGGCGACTACCAGCGGCTGGAGTCCTCACTGCTGCACGAGGTGCTGCGGCGGCGGCGCGGGCTGCCGATCCTGCTGTCGGTGGTGTGGCTGGAGGTCGCGCGCCGGGCGGGCGCCCCGGTGTACGGGGTCGCGCTGCCGGGGCACTTCGTGGTCGGGTTCGGGGCGGCGGCGGAGCAGGTGCTGGCCGATCCGTTCGACGGTGGCCGGCTGCTCACCGGGACGGACGCCGAGCTGCTGGTCGTGGGGGCCACGGGCACGCCGCCGGACCCCTCGATGCTGCGACCTGCGCCGCCCCTGGAGGTCGTCCAGCGCGTCCTGAACAACATCCGGGCGTGGGCGGCGGCCCGGCCGGAGCGGTCGGACGTCGCGCTGCGGGCCGTCGAGCTGGCGCTGCTCATCCCCTCGCACCCGGCGCGGCTGCGCTACGAGCGCGGGCAACTGCTGGTGCAGCGCGGCGAGTTCACCGCGGGCGCCGAGGAGTTGCAGCACTACGCCGACCTGATCGAGGTGGTGGACGAGTCCGCGGCCCGCAAGGTCCGGCAGGAGGCGCGCACGGCGAGGGCCAAACTCAACTGAGCCGGTCGCTCAGAGCCATCCCTTGTCCCGGGCTATCCGTACCGCCTCCGCCCTGTTGCGCGCGGCCAGTTTCTGGATGGCGGTCGACAGGTAGTTGCGGACCGTCCCCTGGGACAGGTGGAGGGCCCGGGCGAGTTCGGCGTTGGTGGAGCCGTCGGCCGCCGCGCGGAGCACCTCGCGTTCGCGTTCGGTGAGCGGGTTGGCGCCCTCGGCGAGCGCGGCGGCGGCCAGGGTGGGATCGATGACCCGCTCCCCGGCCAGCACCTTGCGGATCGCCTCGGCGAGCTGCGCGGCCGGGGCGTCCTTGACGAGGAAGGCGTCGGCGCCGGCCTCCATGGCGCTGCGCAGGTAGCCGGGGCGCCCGAAGGTGGTGAGGACGACCAGCCTGACCCGCGGATGCTCCCGGCGCACCCGGGCCGCGGCCTCGATGCCGGTGCAGCCGGGCATCTCGATGTCGAGCAGCGCGACGTCCACGTCGTGCGCGCCGACGGCCGCGAGCACCTCGTCACCGCGCGCCACCTGGGCGACGACCTCGATGTCGTCCTCCAGGCCGAGCAGCGCGGCCAGCGCCTCGCGGACCATCGACTGGTCCTCGGCGAGGAGGACCTTGATCATGCTCGTCATGCCCCGGATCCTACGTCCGCCCCGGCGGACGCGGGCACGCGCGCGACGAGCCGGAACCCGCGCCCGGCCCGCCCTGCCTCCAGAGCGCCGCCGGCCTTCTCCAGGCGCTCGGTCAGCCCGGTCAGCCCGTTGCCGGGCCCCTTCCCGGAGCCCCCGCTCCCGCTGTCCTCGACGGACAGTTCGAGCACCGGTCCGTCCAGGGTCTGGCGGCGCAGCAGCCGTACGGCGCAACGGTCGGCGCCGCTGTGCCGGACCACGTTGGTGACCGCCTCGCGCAGCGCCCAGGCCAGCGCGGACTCGGCCTCCTCGGGCACGCCGGCGAGGTCGGGTTCGGCGGGCACCTCGGCGACGACCCCGGCGGCCGTCAGGGCGACCTGGGCGCCGGCGAGTTCGGCGGCGAGCCGGGGCCGCCGGTAGCCGGTGACGGCCTCCCGGACGTCCACCAGGGCCTGCCGGCTGACCTGCTCGATGTCGGCGACCTGCTGGGCCGCCTTGTCGGGGTGGCCGGGCAGCATCCGGCCGGCCAGCTCGCTCTTGAGCGTGATCAGTGACAGGGAGTGGCCGAGCAGGTCGTGCAGGTCGCGGGCGAGGCGGAGCCGCTCCTCGTTGGCGGCGAGCTGGGCGACGGTGGCCCGCGCCTTGCGCAACTCGATCGTGGTGCGCACCAGTTGCCCGACGCCGACCATCGCGAAACCGATGAGCACGACGAGGAGCAGCAGGCCACGGGCCTCCTTCTCGTTCGAGTGCAGCCCGACCAGGTACATCAGCGCGGCCGTCGCCGGGATCGCCCAGTACGACGCCCGGACCGGCAGGGTGGCCCCGCAGGCCACCGACAGGTAGACGAAGAGGCCGAGCCAGGCGCTGCCGAGGGTGCAGGCGAGGACGGGGGCCAGGACGGCCAGGACCACGAGGAGGCCGACGACGGTCCGGGGCGCGAAGGACCGGCCCATGTTGCGGAAGACCAGCGCCAGGTAGATCCCGACGAACGCGGCCAGGCCGAGGGAACCGGCCAGGGTGGCGCGCGCGGTGTGGCCGCCGTTGACCAGGTCGTCGACCGGTGAGCTGAGGAAGACCAGCCACACGCCGATCCACAGCACCTTGGTCAGCACGTCCCGCCGGGTGCGGGGGAGCTGGCCCAGCCGCACGTGGTGTTCCGGCCGCTTCTCGTTGGTCAGGGGGTCTTCCGTCATCGCGCTCACGCCTTCAGCGTGTCCTTCCGGTACAGCCAGGCCGCGCCGCCCGCGAACAGGACGAAGTAGACGGCGAGGACGGCGATGTCCGCCCCGTGGGGCGCCTGGCTCTGCTCGATCGCCCGTCCCAGGGCAGCGTACGCGTGCGTGGGGAGCCACCTGGCGATGTCCTGGAGGACCTGCGGGAAGGTCGTGGACGGCATCCACAGGCCGCCGAGGATCGACAGACCGAAGTAGACGATCATCGTGATCGGGCGGACCGCGTCCCCGGAGGCGAGGTAGCCGAGGGCGACGCCGAGCGCGGCGAAGACCAGGCTGCCGGCCCAGATGACCCCGGTGAGGGCGAGCCACTGCCAGGCGTCCAGGCGCACCTGCTTCACACCGGCGGCGACGGCGAACACGACGACGATGGCCGGCAGGCTCACCACGGCGGCGCTCGCGGTCTTGGCGAGGACGTAGCCGCGGCCCGGCAGCGGGGTCAGCCGCAGCTGCCGTACCCAGCCGCTCTCGCGTTCCTTGGCGATGCGCTCGCTGTTGCCCATCAGGACGGCGGTCAGGGCACCGAAGGAGGCCATGGAGACCATCAGGTAGGTGGCGACGGTCAGGCCGGTGCCGTCGACCCGCTCGTTCGCGCCGGCGCTGCTGGAGAAGATCAGGTAGATGATCGAGGGGTAGAGCACCGAGAAGAACAGGAACTTCCTGTTTCGCAGGGCGCGGGCCAGTTCGAGCTTGATGAGGGCGTTCACGACTGCCTGGCCTCCTCGGCCTCCGTGATGGCGACGAAGGCCTGCTCCAGACCGAGCCCGGCGACTTCGAGATTGCGGGGGTAGACGCCGAGGCCGTAGAGGGCGTGCACGGTCGCGTCGGCGTCGGCGGACTGGATGCGGACGGTCTGGCCCGAGACGTCGATCGAGGTGAGGAACGGCAGCCCGCGCAGGGCGCCCTCGTCGATCTCGCCGGCCAGGTCGAAGGAGATCCGCCGCGCGCCCGCCCTGGCCTTGATCTCGGCGGCCGTGCCGTCGGCGAGGAGCCGGCCCCGGTGCAGCACCAGGACCCGGTCCGCGATGGCGTCGGCCTCCTCCAGGTAGTGCGTGGCGAAGAGGACCGTACGGCCCTGGTCGGCCTGTTCGCGCATGGTGGCCCAGAAGGCCTGGCGCGCGGCGACGTCCATGCCGGTGGTCGGCTCGTCCAGGAGGATCAGGTCGCTGTCGCCGGCGGTGGCGAGGGCGAAGCGGACCCGCTGCGCCTGGCCGCCGGAGAGCTTGTCCACCTTGCGGTCGGCGATCTGGGCGATGCCCGCGCGGGCCAGCACGTCGGAGACCGGGTACGGCCGCGGGTGCAGGGAGCACGCCAGCTTCACCAGTTCGGCGACGGTGACCCCGTCCATCAGGCCGCCGCTCTGCAGCATCGCCCCGACCCGGCCGGCGACGATCGCCTCGCGCGGGCTGCCGCCGAACAGGCTCACCGTGCCGGTGTCGGCCTGCTTGAGCCCGAGCAGCAGGTCCAGGGTGGTGGACTTGCCGGCCCCGTTCGGGCCGAGGAGGGCGACGGTCTCGCCCGGGTACAGCCGGAGCGAGAGGCCGTCGACGGCCCGTACGCTCCCGTACGTCTTGGTCACCTGGTCGAACCCGACCACCGGGGTGGTGGTGGCCGGTGCCGCTGTCGTCGTCATGCCGTCCATGCTGACGGCGGGAGCCCCCGGCCGGGCAGTGCCGGGCGTCCTGAGTGCCGCATGACAGATGTCACGCGGACCGGGCCGCCGACCCGGCGGGGGGCGCCCCCTCGGCGGGAGCGCCCCGGAAACGGCCGGGCTACTTCGGGTTGGTGTCGATGACCCCGACCCGCTGCGCCTCCGTCTTGCCCCGCAGGGCCTGGCGCAGCGCGCCGACCACGTCCTGCGGCAGCACACCGCGCTTTCCGGTCGCGGTCTGGATCTGTACGCCGTCGAAGGTGCTGCCGTACGCCTCCTTGAGCGCGTTGAGGTCGTACGTATCCACGAGCTTGCCGTCCACGGCCTTGAAGCCGAGGATCTTCGGCAGCGAGACCGGGCCGAACCGGATGACGTGCGCCGCGTCGGTCTGCACCTTGACGATGCCGGACATCGCGGGCTTCGCGAAGTCGTTCATGACCCGGTCCACCTCGGCGTTCGACACCGTCGGCTGCTTGATGGCGGTCGGCACGGTGACCGGGGGCGTGCTGCCCGTCTCCACCAGCGTGCGGTACGCCTGCTCGACCGCCGTGGTCGAGCGGGCCGCGTCGATGGCCTTGCCCGCCTTGCCGTAGACCGCCACGGCCTTGCCGCCGGGCTCGAACTTGATGGTGCCGTCCGTGGCCGAGCCCGAACCTCCGCCGGCCTGCTGGAGCGCGGCCTGGAGCTTCTCCTCGTCCACCGGCATGACCGGCTCGACCACGCGCTTCTGCCCGAAGAGGGAGCCGACGACGTGGACCGGGTTGTAGTCGCTCTTCGCGGCCCCGCTCACCGTGGACTGGTAGTCGAACTGGAGGCCGGCGTTCTCCGGCGTGAGGGTGACCGTCCTGCCGCCCACGGCCAGCTTCAGCGGCTTGTTCACCCGGCTGCCGAAGGCGTCGTCCAGCTTCTTGACGGCGTCGTCGCGGGTGCCGCCGCCGATGTCGACGCCGAGCACGGTGGTGCCCTTGGGCACGTCGGTGCGGTTCATCAGCAGTCCGGCGCCGTAGGCACCGCCCGCCACGACGAACACGCCGACGACGAGCAGCATCAGCTTGCTGCGGCCCTTCTTCTTCTTGCCCGCCGCCTTGGGCGCGGCCGCCGGCTCCGGCTTGGGCGCAGCGGGCGCCGCGGGGCCGCCCGGCGAGCTGCCGAACGGGAGGGGCTTGCCGGTGTCCGGGCCGACCGGGATGCCGCTGGTGACGGTGTGTCCGGAGACGTTGTCGGCGGACGGGGGCCGGTATCCGGGCGTGCCCGGCTCGGGGGCGTGCTTCTGCGGGGTGAGGATCGCGGTGTCGTCGCTGAGCCCGCCGCCGGGAGCACGGCCGGCCGGGCCGCCGGGGGTGACTCCCGGAGCGCCGGGACCGCCGGGTCCGTTGAAGCCGCCGGGGCCGCCCGCGGCGCCGGGCGCGTCGAGAGCGGCGATGTCGGTGAGGGCGCTGCGCGCCGGCGAGGAGCCCTGGCCGCCGAAGCCGGCGGCCGGCGGGACGAGGGTGCCGTCGCCGGTCACCGGGCCGCTGGTGGGACCGGCCGGGCCGCCCTGCGGACCGCCGGGGCCGCCGTGGCCACCAGGTCCGCCGTTCCCACGGGCACCGCCCGCGGCACCGCCGAAGCCGTCCTGGCCGCCGACGCCCGCGGCACCGCCGCCGAAGCCGTCCTGGCCGCCGAAGCCGTCGTGTCCGCCGGTGCCCGTGCCGTAGTCGTCCTGGCCGCCGTGCTCCGAGAAGTACGGCAGGTCGTCACGGCGGGGCTCGTCGGAGCCGGTGGAGGAGCCGGGGCGGGAGCCGCCGAGGGGGCCCGCGGTCAGGGCCTCGGTCACGTCGAAGGAGCCGGTGCCGCCGCCGTGCCCCGGGGCGACCGGGCCACCGGTGGCGCCGGGCAGTCCCTTGCCGTTCGTACCGCTGGTGCGCGGTCCGCCCGGCACGCTCATGGAGCCGACCACCCCGCCGGGACGCCCGCCGCCGGAGCGTGCGCCGGTGGTACCGGCCGCACCCGAAGCTCCCGGACCACTCGAACGGGTGCCCGACACGCCGGAGGGGGCGGCGGCGGAACCGCCGGACGCCCCGGCGCCGTTCGCGCCGCCGCCGCCCGGACCGCCCTTGGGCGCACCCGACTTGCGCGGTGCGAACCAGTCGCTGGTCTTCTCCCCCGCCTGGGCGTCGGGCCCGGCCGGGGCCTCGGCGGCGCCGGCGGACGGGCCGTCGGCCACGGGCCGCGGCTCGGCGGCCGGTGCCTCCTCCCCGGCGCCCTCGCCGTCCCCGACGGGCTTGCGCACGACGACCGGCGGGATGGGCCGGGACCCGGGGATGTTGATCCGGATCCGGGTCGTCAGCGTGGTCTCGGTCTTCTTCTCCTCGGGCCGCGTGCCCGAACGGCCCGCGCCCGTACCGTCGTCGGAAGCCATGGGGGTCCCGTACGGCGGCGTGCCGGAGGGGTATGCGGCTCCGCCGCGCCCGTTGGGCCCGGAGGACGGAGTGTCAGTTTCACGACTCAAGGCAGGTTCTCCCGGTTGGCTCCGCCGCCCGTTTCGACCTCAGCTGGGGGCACCCCCTGTTCGAGCGCAGTCGACAACTTGGGGGAGGCTCGGCGGCGCGCACCACCATACTGGCCACTTCTGGCGCGTATCCCATGACCGCCGAGGAAACCCACACCGGACTCGCACGGGCGCCGCACGGCGAAGTGGTACGTCACTTGGCAAGTCGGGCGGAGCCGCCGCGCGGTTGCCGTCCCGCGCCAACGGTGGCGCAGATCACAGCGACGGCCATGCCGCCGAGCAGGTACAGGTAGGAACTGCCGCCCGCGCCGAAGAGGTAGTCGCCCTCCGGGCGCGTGGTGGTGAGCAGGATGACGGCGACGACCCAGCCCGCCGCCGGCGCGACCGCCCCGCCCCGGCCCCGGGTGGCGTACGCCCCGCCGAGGAAGAGCCCGGCGGCGCCCGCGAGGGAGAGCAGCAGCCCGCCGGGGAACCAGGCGGCCTGGAGCAGGGCCCCGGCGAGGCCCGTGACGGCCCCGAGCAGGAACAGGCCGACGAGGGCGGCGGCCCGTCCCGCGGAGGGCGGACGCAGCGGCTGGGCGAGCGGGGATCCGTTCCCGCCGCCGCTCATGACGTCTCCCCGAGGCCGAGACCGGCGAAGAGGTCGGTCTCCCCGCGCTCTCCCACCCCGTGCACCAACTCGTAGTACTCGGTGGTGAACAGCGGCTGGGCGAGTGCGTTGGAGAGCGCGAAGTACGGCTCGGCGACCTCGATCTGGGTGGCGTGGGCGCGCATGGCGGCGGCCTTGGCGGCGGCGTACGCGCTGCCGTCGATCGTGGTGGTGATCCGCTCGTCGGCCACCACGCCGGGTACGTCGTCCACGGTGGCGCCCTTGTCGAACGGCAGTACGGACAGCTCGTCCTGGAGGCGGGCGAAGGCGGCTTCGGCGACGGAGCGCGGGACGCGGTTCCAGTACACCTTGGCGACCCGGTGGCCGCGTCCGGCCGCGAGGTCGACCGCGCGCATGGCGACGCGGTGGGCCTGGATGTGGTCCGGGTGGCCGTAGCCGCCGTCGTCGTCGTACGTCACGAGGACCTGGGGGCGGACTTCCAGGATCACCTCGGCGAGCGTCCCGGCGGCCTCGTCGACGTCGGCCCGCCAGAAGCAGCCGGGGTCGTCGTTGTCGGCGAGGCCCATCATCCCGGAGTCGCCGTACCGCCCGGCGCCGCCGAGCAGCCGGACGTCCGTGACGCCGAGCGCGGACACGGCAGCGGCCAGCTCGCCGCGCCGGTGCGCGCCCAGCGCGGCGCCCGTCAGGTGCCGCAGCCCGGGCGGGATGACCTCGCCCCGCTCCCCCAGCGTGCAGGTGACCAGGGTCACGTGGGCGCCCTCGGCCGCGTACCGGGCCATGGTCGCGCCGTTGTTGATCGACTCGTCGTCCGGGTGCGCGTGCACCAGGAGGAGACGCCGGGAGGGCAGTTCCGTCATGGGGACCAGCCTACGAGGTCCCCGCGCCCCGCCCCGCGAGGCCGCCCGTCAGAACTTGATGCTGCCGATCATGCTCGCGACGTTGGTCGTCAGCTCGCTGATCGTGGGAGCCACGGTCGAGGAGGAGAGATAGAAGCCGAGCAGGATGCAGACGACCGCGTGGCCGCCCTTCAGCCCTGACTTCTTGATCAGCAGGAAGACGATGATCGCCAGCAGCACCACCGCCGAAATCGAGAGTGCCACGGCGGCTCACCTCCAAAGATCCCAGGGACGCGGGTTCTAGATCAGTTGAGCAAATCCATGCAGACGCCAGCAGGTTCCTACCCACTCTGCGGTAGTGATCATAACTATCCGTACTCGCGCATCGATCGGCGCACAGCCGCACAAGGGGGCGCATGGCCAATATGGTCGGGGTATGACGACCGAGGCTGACTCCTTCCCCCGACGGCACGCCCGCACCCAGCGGTTCACGCTCGGCGCGCCGCGTGCGTTCGCCGTGGCACCCGATGGTTCGCGTGTCGCGTTCCTGCGTTCCGGCTCGGGCACCGACCGGGCCAACTCCCTGTGGGTGATGGATCTTCCGGGGGGTGCGGAACGCCTGGCGGCCGATCCGCGCGCGCTCCTGCAGGGTGCCGCCGAGGAGCTGTCGGCCGAGGAGCGGGCGCGCCGCGAGCGCAGCCGCGAGGGCGGCGCCGGGATCGTCGGCTATGCCACCGACGGCGCCCTGGAGTTGGCGTCTTTTGCCTTGTCAGGGCGGCTTTTCACGGCGGAGCTGCGCGCCGGGACGGCCCGTGAACTCAGCGTTCCCGGACCGGTGGTCGACCCGCGTCCGTCCCCCGACGGCCGGCACATCGCGTACGTCGCCGGGGGTGCGCTGCGGGTGGTCGGCGCCGGGGGCGACGGCGACCGGGCGCTGGCCGAGCCGGAGTCGGCGGACGTCTCCTACGGCCTCGCGGAGTTCATCGCGGCCGAGGAGATGGCGCGTTCGCGGGGCTTCTGGTGGGCGCCGGGGTCGGACCGGCTGCTCGTGGCGCGCGTGGACGACACGCCGGTACGGCGGTGGTGGATCTCCGATCCGGCGCACCCGGACCGTGAGCCGGCCGCCATCCGGTACCCGGCCGCCGGCACCCCGAACGCGGACGTCCGCCTGTTCGTGTGCGGGCTGGACGGGACGCGCACGGAGGTGGTCTGGGACCGTGCGCGCTACCCGTATCTGGCGCGTGTGCACTGGTCAGAGGCGGGTGCGCCGCTGCTGCTCGTCCAGGCGCGGGATCAGCGGGGCCAGCTGTACCTCGCGGTGGACCCGGATTCCGGGGCCACGCGGATGGTGCACGCCGATGAAGATCCAACTTGGCTTGAACTTTTCGCCGGTGTGCCCTGCTGGAACCCCTCCGGGCAGCTTGTCCGCATCGCGGACGAGGGCGGCGCGCGGGTGCTGGCGGTCGGCGAACGTCCCTTGACCAGCGGTCAGTTGCATCTGCGGGCGGTCCTGGACGTGGGTGCGGACGACGTACTGGTTTCCGCCTCTTCCGGCCCGGAGGCCGAGGCGCCCGAGATTGGCGAAGTCCATGTGTACCGGGTGAACGAACTGGGCGTGGAGCGGCTGTCGCGGGAACCCGGTGTGCACTCGGCGGTGCGCTCGGGGAACGTGACCGTCCTGCTGTCCGCGGCGCTGGACCGGCCGGGCACCCGGGTCCAGGTGCTGTGTGACGGAAAACCAGCGGCAACTGTACGGTCGTACGCCGAAGATCCTGGTTTGTCCCCCCGGGTGACTCTCACCCAAGGGGGCGCACGCCGGATTCCGTGCGCCGTGCTTATGCCACGGGACTACCCCGGTGACACTCCCCTGCCGGTCCTCCTGGACCCCTACGGCGGTCCGCACGGCCAGCGCGTGGCCGCCGCGCACAACGTCCACCTGACCTCCCAGTGGTTCGCCGACCAGGGCTTCGCGGTGGTCGTCGCCGACGGCCGGGGCACCCCGGGCCGCTCGCCCGCCTGGGAGAAGGCGATCCGGGACGACGTGGCGGCGGTCGTCCTCGAGGACCAGGTCGACGCCCTGCACGCGCTCGCCGAGCGGTACCCGCTGGACCTCACCCGGGTGGCGATCCGGGGCTGGTCCTTCGGCGGCTACCTGGCGGCGCTGGCGGTGCTGCGCCGCCCGGACGTCTTCCACGCGGCGGTGGTCGGCGCGCCGGTCACCGACCTCAGGCTGTACGACACCCACTACCAGGAGCGCTATCTCGGCGACCCGAACGAGCGGCCGGAGGTCTACCGGCGCAACTCGGTGATCGACGACGCGGGCCTGGTCGACCCCGCCGAGCCGCACCGCCCGATGCTGGTCGTCCACGGGCTGGCGGACGACAACGTGGTCGTGGCGCACTCCCTGCGCCTGTCCTCCGCGCTGCTGGCCGCCGGCCGCCCGCACGAGGTGCTGCCCCTGTCGGGGGTGACCCACATGACCCCGCAGGAGACGGTCGCCGAGAACCTGCTCCTGCTCCAGCTGGACTTCCTCCGCCGCTCCCTGCCCCGGCCCGCGGACACCGGTGAACCGCGTTAACACACAGGCAACTTCACGGAAGCCGTGCCGCTATACGGACACGGCATCCTGAAGGACGTACGGCCGTGCGGGTGCCGTGAACGGGCCGGGGTGCGCCATGTCACCCCGGCCCGTTGCCGTTCAGCCGGGACTCCTCCGGCGGCACCACGTGTTTCTCCTCCGCGAAGTGGCAGGCCGAGGCGTGCGCGGCGGGACCGGCCGCGTCACGGAAGGCGGCCGGCACGGCGAGCGCGGGCACCTCCACGGCGCAGCGTTCGCGCGCCTTCCAGCAGCGGGTGCGGAAGCGGCAGCCGGAGGGGATGTCGGCCGGGGAGGGCACGTCACCGGTGAGGATGATGCGTTCGCGGTGTTCGCGGGCCTCGGGATCGGGTACCGGGACGGCCGAGAGCAGCGCCTGGGTGTACGGGTGCGTGGGGTGGTCGTAGATCTCGGTGTCGCGTCCGGTCTCCACGATGCGGCCGAGGTACATGACGGCGACGCGGTCGGAGATGTGGCGGACGATGGACAGGTCGTGGGCGATGAAGACGTAGGAGAGGCCGAAGTCCGTCTGGAGGCGGGCGAGGAGGTTGACGACCTGGGCCTGGACGGAGACGTCGAGGGCGGAGACGGGTTCGTCGGCGACGATGATCTCGGGGCGCAGCGCCAGTGCGCGCGCGATGCCGATGCGCTGGCGCTGGCCGCCGGAGAACTGGTGGGGGTAGCGGTTGGCGTACTCGGGGTCGAGGCCGACGACGTCGAGGAGTTCCCGGACCCTGCGGCGGCGGTCGCCTTTGGGAGCCGCCTCGGGGTGGATGTCGTAGGGCTCGCCGATGATGTCGCCGACCGTCATGCGGGGGTTGAGGGACGTGTAGGGGTCCTGGAAGACCATCTGGATGTCGCGGCGCACGGCCTTGAGGGCCTTGCCGGACAGCCGGGTGATGTCCTCTCCCCTGAACGTGACGGTGCCCGCGGTGGGCCGTTCGAGGCCGCACAGGAGCCTGGCGACGGTGGACTTGCCGCAGCCCGACTCGCCGACGATGCCCAGGGTTTCGCCCTGGGCGAGGGTGAAGTCGACGCCGTCGACGGCCCGGACCGCGCCGATCTGCTTCCTGAACAGCACGCCCCGGGTGAGCGGGTAGTGCTTGACCAGGCCGGTCACTTCGAGCAGGGGCTCAGTGTCCGGGGCCATCGAGGCACTCCCTCCAGAAGTGGCAGGCGCTGCCCCGCTCGCCGGACACCTCGTACAGCGGGGGTTCCTCGGTACGGCAGACGTCCCTGGCCAGGGGGCAGCGGGGGTGGAAGGAGCAGCCGGGCGGGATGTGCGTCAGGTTGGGCGGCAGGCCCTTGATGGCGTAGAGCTGCCGGCCCTTGTGGCCGAGGCGGGGGATGGAGTCCAGCAGGCCCCGGGTGTAGGGGTGGGCGGGGGCTCTGTAGAGGTCGTGCACGGGCGCGGACTCCACGATCCGGCCCGCGTACATCACCGCGATCCTGTCCGCGACGTCGGCGACGACGCCCAGGTCGTGGGTGATGAGGATCAGCCCCATGCGGTACTCGCGCCGCAGGTCCGCGAGCAGGTCCATGACCTGCGCCTGGACGGTGACGTCGAGGGCGGTGGTGGGTTCGTCGGCGATGATGAGCGCCGGTTCCAGGGCCAGCGCCATGGCGATCATGATGCGCTGGCGCATCCCGCCGGAGAACTGGTGGGGGTAGTCGCGCACACGCTGGGCGGCGGCCGGGATGCGTACCCGCTCCATCAGCTCCACGGCCCTCGCCCGCGCGTCCTTGCGTGACGCGCCCCGGTGGACGACGAACATCTCCCCGAGCTGATCCCCCACCGTCATCACCGGGTTGAGGGCGGACAGGGCGTCCTGGAAGATCATCGCCATTCCGGTGCCCCGGACCCTCCTGCGCTCCTCACCCTTGAGCGTCAGCAGATCCCGGCCCTGGAACAGGATCCGCCCCCGGGTGATCCGCCCGGGCGGCGTGTCGAGGATGCCCATCACGGCCTGCGCGGTGACCGACTTCCCCGATCCCGACTCCCCCAGCACCGCCAGCGTCTGACCCGCGTCGACGGCGTAACCGACGCCGTTGACGGCGTGGGCGACGCCGTCCCGGGTGTGGAACTCCACGTGCAGGTCGCGGACGTCGAGCAGCACGGCGTGCGTCACCTCAGCTTCGGGTCGAGGGCGTCGCGGACCGCGTCGCCGAGCATGATGAACGCCAGCACCGTCACCGCCAGGGCACCCGAGGGCCACAGCAGGGCGTGGGGCGCGTTGCGGATGTAGGGGGAGGCGGCGGAGATGTCGATGCCCCAGGAGACGCTGGGGGGTTTCAGGCCCACGCCGAGGTAGGACAGCGTCGCCTCCAGGGCGATGTAGGTGCCCAGCGCGATGGTCGACACGACGATCACCGGGGCCACCGCGTTCGGCGCGATGTGCCGCAGCAGGATCCGCGCGTCGGAGGCGCCCAGCGCGCGGGCGGCCTGGACGTAGTCGTTCTGCCGGGCGGTGATGACCGAGCCGCGCGCGATGCGGGAGATCTGCGGCCAGCCGAGCAGCACCATGAACCCGATGACCGGCCAGACCGTATTGGAGGTCACGACCGAGAGGAGGACGAGTCCGCCGAGGACGACCGGGATGGCGAAGAAGACGTCCGTGATCCGGGACAGCACCGCGTCCCACAGGCCCCCGAAGTAGCCCGCCAGCCCGCCCAGCACCGACCCGAACACCGACACCCCGAGGGTGGCCAGCACCCCGACCGTCACCGACGCACGGGCGCCGTACACCGTGCGCGTGTAGACGTCGCAGCCCTGGCCGTCGTAGCCGAAGGGGTGCCCGGGAGCCGAGCCGTCCTGCGCCTTGGCCAGGTCGCAGGCGAGCGGGTTCCCGGAAGCGATCGCCGACGGCCGAAGCGAGATGAACACCAGGAAGAGGATGACCAGGGCGGAGAGCAGGAAGACCGGGTTGCGGCGCAGGTCCCGCCAGGCGTCCGACCACAGGGAGCGCGGCTTGCCGGCCGGCCCCACGCCTCCCGGCCCGACTCCCCCGGCCCCGGGGCCCTCCGGTCCGCCCGGGGTCCGCTCCAGCGTGGTCGCCTCGCTCGCCGCGAGGTCCATCGCGCCGCCCATCCCGGTACCGGCGACGGCACGCCCGGCCTCGTACGGCTGCTGCTCAGGCATAGCGGATCCTCGGGTCGAGTACGGCGTACAGGAGGTCGACGAGCAGGTTGGCCGCCAGGAAGACGAGGACGAGTACGGTGACGAAGCCGACGACCGTCTGGGTGTTCTGACGCAGGATGCCCTGGTAGAGCTGGTAGCCGACGCCGTGGATGTTGAAGATGCGCTCGGTGACGATCGCCCCGCCCATCAGCGCCCCGATGTCCGTGCCGATGAACGTGACCACGGGGATGAGCGAGTTGCGCAGCAGGTGCCGGATGATGACCCGCCGCCGGGGCAGGCCCTTCGCGACGGCCGTACGGACGTAGTCCGCGCGCTTGTTCTCCGCGAGGGAGGTGCGGGTCAGCCGGGTGACGTAGGCCAGGGAGACCGAGGCGAGGACCAGCCCCGGCACGATCAGCTCGCCGAAGGCCGCGTCCGGGGAGACGGAGGGCTTGACCCAGGCCCACTTCACGCCGAGGAGCAACTGGAGCAGCAGACCGGTGACGAAGGTCGGGACGGAGATCACCACCAGGGTGAGCAGCAGCACGGTGGTGTCGACGGGCCGGCCGCGCTTCAGGCCCGTGACGACGCCCAGCGCGATGCCGATGACGGTCTCGAACAGGATCGCCACGACGGTCAGCCGGATGGTGACCGGGAACGCGGCGCCCATCAGCTCGGTGACCTTCTGCCCGTTGAACGCCGTGCCGAAGTCGCCGGTGAACAGGTGCCCCATGTAGGTGAGGTACTGCTGCCAGACCGGCTTGTCCAAGCCGAACTCCCGCTTCAGCTGGGCCGCCGTCGCCGGGTCGCACGCCCGCTCCCCGCACAGGCCCGCCACCGGATCGCCCATCACGTTGACCATGAGGAAGATCAGCAGCGTGGACCCGGCGAAGACGGGGACCATCTGGAGCAGTCGCCGTACGACATAGCGCCCCATCGCGGCTCAGCTGACCTTGATCTCGTTGTAGACGGGCACGCTGAACGGGTTGAGCGCCACGTCGGACAGCCGCTCGGAGTAGCCGGCGCTGCCGTTCTGGTACCAGAGCGGGATGGCGGCCATGTTGTCCCGGACGACGCCCTCGGCCTGCTGGAACAGCCGCACGGCCTTGGCCTGGTCGCTCTCGGCGTTGGCCCGGTCGACCAGTGTGTCGAACTCCTTGTCGGACCACTTGCCGTCGTTGGAGGAGGCGTTCGTGTAGTACAGCGGCTGGAGGAAGTTCTGGATGAGCGGGTAGTCCATCTGCCAGCCCGCGCGGAACGGTCCGGTCATCTTGTGCTGCCCGATGCGGTTGCGGAAGTCGGCGAAGGTGCCGACCGGGTTGCCGACGCACGCCTTGTCGTTGCCGAGGGCGTTGTTGATGGAGTTGCACACGGCGTCCACCCACTCCTTGTGCGAGCCCGTGTCCGCGTTGTACGTGATCCTCACCTGGCCGCCGGGAATCCCGCCGCCCTCCTGGATCAGCTTCTTCGCCTGGTCCGGGTGGTACTCGCAGGGCTTGCCGCACAGGCCCTCCTTGAAGCCGCCGGCCGCGCCGAGGACGGGCGAGGTCCAGTCGGTGGCCGGGGTGCGGGTGCCGTGGAAGATCGTCTCGGTGATCTGCTTCCGGTTGATCGCCATGGACAGGCCCGTGCGGACCTTCTCCGAGCCCGGCTTGTCCCACGCCTTGTCGTAGTAGGGGAAGGCGAAGGTCTGGAGGATGCCGGCCGGGGTGTTGATGTAGCGGTCGCCCAGGTCGGTCCTGACGTTCTTCAGCTGGGCGGCGGGCACGTCGTCCACCAGGTCGAGGTTGCCGGACATCAGGTCGGTGTAGGCGGTGTTGCCGTCGGTGTAGACCTTCAGGTCGACCCCGCCGTTGCGTGCCTTGTCCGGGCCCGGGTAGCCGTCCCACTTCCGCAGGGACATCTGAGCGCCCTTCATATAGGAAGCCACCGTGTACGGACCGTTGCCGACCGGCTTCTGGAGCCAGGCCGCGTGGTCCGTGAAGAAGGCGCGCGGCAGCGGGGCGAAGGCGGCGTAGCCGAGGGTGTCCGGGAAGCTGGAGAACTTCTGGCTGAGCCGGACGGTGAAGGTGTGGTCGTCCACCACCCTCAGCCCGGACAGGGTGTCGGCGGTCTGCCGGCCGCTGCCGGGGTGGACCTTGTCGTAGCCGTCGATGTAGCCGAAGAAGAGGGCGTTCTTCTGGTTGTTCCTCAGGCCGGCGCCGTAGTTCCAGGCGTCCACGAAGGAGCGGGCGGTGACCTTCTCGCCGTTGGAGAAGGTCCAGCCGGGCTTCACCCTGATGGTGAAGTTCCGGGAGTCGTCGGTTTCGATGGACCGGGCGAGCATGTCGGTGGCCTTGCCGGTCCTCGGGTCGTACTTCTTCAGGCCCCGGAAGATCATGTCGAGGACCTTGCCGCCCTGCACCTCGTTGGTGTTGGCGGGCTCCAGCGGGTTCTGCGGGTCGCCCCAGGACGAGCTGAGCACCGCGCCGGCGGTGCCGCCGCCTGAGCCGCCGCCCCCGCAGCCGGTGGCGGCGAGGGCCAGCGCCGCCGCGCACACGGCCCCTCGGGCCCGGGTGACTCCCCGCATGGCGTGCCTCCTCCGCGACGTTGATCCACTACTGGTCAATATCGTCATATAAGGCATGTATCGCATGCCCGCCGCCCGATTGAGCGGCCTTTGGGGGGAGACGTCATCCGAATGCACGCACCACCCCCTCGGAGGGCTTGATGATCTTGCGTGGAGAGCGCAATAGATCTTCGCGTAACGATGCCGAAACGTTGGATTGCGACGGGCCGATGTACGCATGTCGACACTCCACCGTCCGCATATCGAACGCCTTGCCCGTTTAATCCCATTAGCCCGATGTGAAGCACGGATTGATTACGGCGCGCTACCCGCGTAGCTACGGAACGATCAAGCGAAGGTAAAGAAGGTAAAGACAAAACCAAGGCGGTCGAGAATTTATTGACCTTGAATGAATTGCGTTGAAAAAGTCCGGCGTAGCCCGTAGGGGAGTGCCCTGCGGAGTCATCAGACCCTCCCTTGGGCCAGGAGCACCATGACCCTCCCAACTCCATCTGCGGCTGTCCCCCTCGAGGTGACCGACGAGTCCGTCGAGAAGGTGACTCCTTCCGGCGACCCGAAGGGCGGCGAGGGGCGTTCCCCGGGACGACTGGCCTGGAAGCGCTTCAAGCGCGACCGGACAGGCGTCATATCGGCCTGCATCGTGATCTTCTTCTTCGTGATCGGCGTCGCGGCGCCGCTCATAGCGAAGGTGTACGGCAAGAACCCGTACACCACCTACGCGAGCCAGGACCCGAGCCTGCTCGACGCCTTCTCGTACCCCGCGGGCCCCAACGGCGGCATGAGCTCCGAGTTCTGGTTCGGCATCGAGCCCCAGCTCGGCCGGGACGTGTTCACCTTCCTGCTCTACGCGATCCGCAACTCCCTGGGCATCGCCACCGCCGCCACCCTGCTGACCACCATCGTCGGCGTCGTGGTGGGCGTCACGGCCGGCTACCTGGGCGGCAAGACGGACTACCTCGTCGGCCGGGTCATCGACATCCTGCTGTCGTTCCCGTCCACGCTCTTCTTCATCGCCTTCATGCCGGTCGTCTACGGCATCTTCGTCAAGCCGGACGACAACATCCCGACCGGGCTGGTCGTCTTCTCCCTGATCGTCGTGCTGTCCGCCTTCGGCTGGGCGTCCATCGCGCGTCTGCTGCGCGGCCAGGTGCTCGGCCTGCGTGAGCGCGAGTTCGTCGAGGCGGCGAAGGTCACGGGCGCGTCCCCGATGCGCATCGTGTTCAAGGAGCTGCTGCCCAACCTGTGGACCCCGATCATCATCCAGTCCACGCTCATGCTGCCGGCGTACGTGACCGCCGAGGCGGGACTGGCCTTCCTCGGCGTCGGCGTCACCGACCCCACTCCCGACTGGGGCGTGATGATCGGCCGCGGCGCCACGTTCTACACCGAGGACATCACCTTCCTGCTCTTCCCGGGCCTCGCCATGGTGATCTTCGTCCTCGCCTTCAATCTGCTCGGCGACTCCGTACGCGACGCGCTCGACCCGAAGTCGAAGCGGTAGCAACGCAGTTCCACCCGGCCCGGGGCGGAGACACCCGGCTGGTCCCGTCTGTTCCGACCAACCTTCTAGGCAGGCTCAGCATGTCCTTTTCTCGTAGAAACTTCCTGATCGCCACCGGTGTGGCGGCAGCCTCCACCTCGGTGCTGAGCGCCTGCAGCAGCGATGACTCCAAGGGCTCCGGTCGCGACAACGTGCCGTCGGTGAGCAAGTCCAAGACGGTCAACATCCCGGTCGGCACGAAGGCCGACTCGGTCGGTCCGGCTCCCGAGGTCGCGGGCGCCGTCAAGGGCGGCACGATCTACTCGCTGGACCAGTTCGACATGGACCACATGGACCCGGCGCAGATCTACGTCTCCACCGAGGGCGCCATCACCGTCCCGATCATGCGTGGCCTGACCGGCTACAAGATCGACGACAAGGGCGGCTGCACCCTCGTCGGCGACGTGGCCACCGACGCCGGCACCATGAAGAACGGCGGCAAGACCTGGTCGTTCACCCTCAAGGACGGCATCAAGTGGGAGGACGGCTCGGACGTCACCATGGACGACGTCCGCCACACCTTCGAGCGCCTCTTCGCGAGCTTCATCACCGAGGGTCCGCGCTACGTCCAGCAGTGGCTGGTCGGCGGTGACAAGTACAAGGGCCCGTACGACGGCAAGCAGCTCGCGTCGATCGAGATCTCCGGCAAGACGGTCACCTTCCACCTCACCGAAGCCCGCACGGACTTCAACTACACGCTCGCCATGCGCGGCTACTCCCTGGTGCCGAAGAAGCACGACACCAAGGAGAAGTACGACAAGCGCCCGTTCTCCTGCGGTCCCTACAAGATCGGTGACCGCAAGATCGGCAAGTCGCTGACCTACGTGCGCAACGAGCACTGGGACGCGAAGACGGACCCGATCCGCAACGCCTACCCGGACCAGTTCGTCTTCCAGTTCGGCTTCGAGCTGATCGCCTCCACCGACCGCTACATCGCGGACAAGGGGAACGACCAGTACACGATGTCGATCTTCAACGAGGTCGCCCCGGAGCGCATCGCCCAGGTCCTCACCAACGCGAAGCTCAAGCAGCGCGTCCTCACCCAGGTCGACACGGTCACCTACTACTGGCCGATCAACACGACCCGCATCAAGGACGTCAAGGTCCGCCAGGCCATCAACTGGGCGTGGCCGCACCTGCAGCTCCAGACCATCCGCGGTGGCAAGGCCTCCAGCGAGCTGGCCACCACGATCCTCAGCCCGGTGACCCCCGGTTACCAGAAGTTCGACCTCTACGGCACGGACAAGAAGCCCGGTGGCGACCCGGCCAAGGCCAAGGCCCTGCTGAAGGAGGCCGGCAAGCTCGGCCAGAAGCTGGTCATCGCCTACCAGCACTCCGACAACGCGGTGAAGTCCGCCGTCGCGATCAAGAACGCGCTGGAGGCGGCCGGCTTCCAGGTCGTCAACAAGCAGGTCGACAAGTCGACGTTCTACACCCAGATCGGCAAGATCGACAACGACTACGACCTGTTCGCGGCCGGCTGGAGCCCGGACTGGCCGAACGGTTACTCGGTCTTCTACCCCTGCTGGAGCGGCAAGAACATCGGCGACGGCCGCAGCAACTACGCCCAGCTGAACGACCCGAGCGTCAACAAGGCGATCGACGCCGCGGCGAAGATCGCCGACCCGGCGGAGGCCAACAAGGCCTGGGGCAACGTCGACCGCCAGATCATGGAGCTGGCGGCCGTCGTCCCGGACTACCACTCCATCCGCAACTGGATGCACGGGTCCAAGGTCGGCAACGTCGTGTTCGACGCCGGCAACACCTGCATCGCGCTCTGCAAGCTGTACGCCAAGAAGTAAGGCGCACGACCCCTCGGGGGCGGCCAGGACCTGGCCGCCCCCTCCGGCCCACCCCTCACCCCGGCGACGGCGCCCCGTCCGGAAAGTCACGCCCCATGTTCCGCTTCCTCGTCCGCCGACTCCTCGGCGCGCTGGTCATCCTGTTGATCATCAGCGCGGTCACGTTCTGGCTGTTCTATGCCATCCCGCGTGACCCCGCCATGATGTCCTGCGGCAAGAACTGCACGCCCGACATGCTGAAGCAGGTGCGGCACAACCTGGGCATCGACCACCCGATCCCGGTCCAGTACTGGTACTGGCTCAAGGGCATCTTCGTCGGACGCAGCTACGGCGACTTCGGCGACTGCAGCGCTCCGTGCCTGGGCTACTCCTTCGCCAACCGTGAGCCGGTCCTGGGCACGATCATGGACAGGCTCCCGCTGACGCTCTCCCTCGCCTTCGGCGCGGCCGTGGTCTTCCTCGTCATCGGTGTGGGCGCGGGCATGATCGCCGCCCTCAAGCAGGGCAAGTGGCAGGACAAGGTCGCCAGCTCGGCCTCGCTGCTCGGCTCCTCGCTGCAGATCTACTTCGTCGGGTACATCGCGATGTACTTCCTGGTCTTCAAGCTGGGAGTCCTGGACAACCCGTCGTACACGCCGATCACCGAGAACCCGGTCAAGTGGGTGTCCGGCCTGCTGCTGCCGTGGCTGGTGCTCGCCATCATCTTCACCGCCAACTACACGCGCATGTCCCGCTCGCAGCTCGTGGAGCAGCTCAGCGAGGACTACGTCCGCACGGCCCGGGCCAAGGGACTCTCCCGCCGCAACGTCTTCCTCCGCTTCGCCTGGCGCGGTGCGATGGGCCCGATCGTCACGATCTTCGGTGTCGACCTGGGCACCCTGATCGGCGGCGCGATCATCACCGAGTCCGTCTTCAGCCTCCAGGGCGTGGGCCGGCTCGCGCTCGACGCCGTGAACAAGAGCGACCTGCCCATGGTGCTCGGCGTCACCCTCCTGTCCGCCGGCGCCATCGTGCTCTTCAACATCGTCGTCGACGCCGTCTACGCCCTCATCGACCCGCGGATCCGGCTCGCCTGACCTCCGCCCCGCCGTCCCTTCCCACCCGCCCCACCCGGCGACACCTCGCATCACCCCCCAGGAGCGTCCCCGTGACGAGCACCGATCAGCAGCCGTTCCTCTCCGTCAAGGACCTCAGGGTCCACTTCTCCACCGAGGACGGCATCGTCAAGGCCGTCGACGGACTCAGCTTCGACCTCGTCAAGGGCCAGACTCTCGGGATCGTCGGCGAGTCGGGCTCCGGCAAGTCCGTCACCAACCTGACGATCCTGGGCCTGCACGACCGCGACCGCACGGCGATCGAGGGCGAGATCGTGCTGGACGGCAAGGAACTGCTCACCGCCTCCGAGAAGGAGCTGGAGCGGCTGCGCGGCAACAAGATGTCGATGATCTTCCAGGACGCGCTGGCGTCGCTGTCGCCGTACCACACGATCGGCACGCAGATCGGCGAGACGTACCGCAAGCACACGGGCTGCTCCAAGTCCGAGGCGCGCAAGCGCGCGATCGAGATGCTGCGCCGGGTCGGCATCCCGCAGCCGGACATGCGGGTGGACGACTACCCGCACCAGTTCTCGGGCGGTATGCGCCAGCGCGCGATGATCGCCATGGCGCTGGTGTGCGACCCCGAGCTGCTGATCGCGGACGAGCCGACGACCGCCCTGGACGTGACGGTCCAGGCGCAGATCATGGACCTGCTCAAGGACCTCCAGCAGGAGTTCGGCACCGCGATCATCTTCATCACCCACGACCTCGGCGTCATCGCCGACATCGCCGACGACGTGCTGGTGATGTACGGCGGCCGGTGCGTGGAGCGCGGCACCAAGCAGGAGGTGCTGCGCGACCCGCAGCACCCCTACACCCTGGGTCTGCTGGGCTCGATGCCGAGCCTCCAGGGGTCGGTGGACGTGCCGCTGACGCCGATCCCCGGTTCGCCGCCCTCGCTGCTCAACCCGCCGTCGGGCTGCCGTTTCCACCCCCGGTGCGCCTTCGCCGAGAAGGTGGCGGGCGGGCTGTGCTCCAAGGAGAGCCCGCTGCTCGAGGTCGTCGGCGGCCGCGGCGCCGCCTGCCACCTCACCCCGGAGCAGAAGCGGGAACTCTTCGCTGACTTCGCCGGAACCCGGCACAACTGACGGACACGAGAGCGGATTTCACGATCATGAGCAACACGAACCCCCTCCTGGACGTCTCCGGGCTGACGAAGCACTTCCCGATCAAGGGTGGCTTCCCGATCCGGCGGACGGTCGGCGCGGTGCAGGCCGTCGACGGCCTGGACTTCCAGGTCGGCGAGGGCGAGAGCCTGGGCCTGGTCGGCGAGTCGGGCTGCGGCAAGTCGACCACCGGCCGGCTCATCACGCGCCTGCTGGAGCCCACCAGTGGCAAGATCACCTACCGCGGTCAGGACATCACGCACGCCAACCGCAAGCAGCTGGTGCCGATCCGGTCCGAGATCCAGATGATCTTCCAGGACCCGTACGCCTCGCTGAACCCCCGGCAGACGGTCGGCAAGATCATCTCCGGTCCGATGGAGATCAACGAGGTCAACCCGCCCGGCGGCCGGGAGAAGCGGGTCCGTGAGCTCCTGGAGATCGTCGGCCTGAACCCCGAGCACTACAACCGCTTCCCGCACGAGTTCTCCGGCGGCCAGCGCCAGCGCATCGGCGTCGCCCGCGCGCTCGCCCTGGAGCCCAAGCTGATCGTCGCGGACGAACCGGTCTCCGCGCTCGACGTCTCCATCCAGGCCCAGGTCGTCAACCTGCTCCAGAAGGTGCAGCGCGAACTCGGCATCGCGTTCGTCTTCATCGCCCACGACCTCGCGATCGTGCGGCACTTCTCCCAGCGCGTGGCGGTCATGTACCTCGGCAAGATCGTCGAGATCGGCGACCGCGAGGACCTGTACGACAACCCGCGCCACCCCTACACCCGGGCCCTGCTCTCCGCCGTGCCCGAGGCCACGGTGGACGAGGAGCCGCGCGAGCGCATCCGCCTGGTCGGTGACGTGCCGTCCCCGATCAACCCGCCCTCCGGCTGCCGCTTCCGCACCCGCTGCTGGAAGGCGACCGAGAAGTGCGCCACGGAGGCTCCGCCGCTGGTGCAGGTGGAGGGCAACAAGCCGGGCCACCTGACGGCGTGCCACTACCCGGAGACGGAGCCCACGATCCCGGCCCCCCGTCTCTCCAAGGACCCCGAGGCGGCGGCCTGACACACCCCTTTCCGTCAGCCGCCACCTTGCGGATCGGACTGTCACGGCCCATTGACCCGAGCCCTTGATCGTCCGCTCCAGGGGACGAGGGCCCGCGCCTTCCCAGGCACGGGCCCTCCTCCGTGTTCCGGGCCCCCACGCCTTGCGCCGGCCCGCCTTCCGTGCGGCCGCCCCAACCCCCGCGCAGGTATGAGGAGTTCATGAACCGCCGGTTTCCTGACCCACCGTTCAAGACGGTGTGTCAGACTGCCGCGGTGGTGGATCACGTCTTTGCCGATCTCTCGCTCGCCGCGCTGTACGACAGCCTCAATCCCTGGGGACCGGGTGACGACTTCTACCTCGGTCTGCTGCGGGACGCCGGCCGTGTGCTGGACATCGGGTGCGGCACCGGCCGGTTGCTGCGGCGGGCCCGGACCGAGGGGCACCGGGGACGGCTGATGGGCCTCGACCCGGCCGCCGCCATGCTCGTGCAGGCGCGGCGGGCGCGGCCGGACGTCGAGTGGGTGCTCGGCGACGTGCGGGTGCGGCGGTGGCAGGAGGAGTTCGACCTCGTCGTCATGACCGGGCACGCCTTCCAGGAGCTCGTGACGGACGAGGAGATCCGGGTCTGCCTGCGCGCAGCCCGCGCGGCCCTGCGGGACGGGGGACGGTTCGTCTTCGAGACCCGCAATCCGGGCGCCCGCGCCTGGGAGCGGTGGACCCCGGACCGGGTGCACGAGATCAGCGCCGCCGACGGCACCGCGGTACGGGTCTGGCACGAGGTGCGGGGCGACGGCCCGGACCGGGGCCGGGTCCGCTTCACCGAGACCTACGCCGGCCCCGGCTGGCCCGCCCCCCGGGTCAACCACGGCGTCCTGCGCTTCCTGGACGCCGGCGCGCTGGAGACGTACCTCGCCGAGGCGGGCCTGGCCGTCGCCGAACAGTACGGCGACTGGAACCGGGGCCCCCTGACGGACGCCTCCCCGGAGATCATCACGGTGGCCCGCCGGGCCGGCACAGGAGCCTAGTAGTGCTTCGTTAGGTTCTGGGTCTGGTTCTGTTGGTGGTGAGGGGTTGGCCGCAGGTGGTGCAGGTGCCGGTCCAGCACCTCAGCAGGT
>NZ_JBVIJO010000010.1:0-376580 GCF_055581365.1 Streptomyces sp. NPDC031445 | reverse complement strand
CGCCGAAGGGGACGTCCTCGGCCCGGACGGCGTCGATCTGCTCCGCGAGCGCCTGCGCGGTCCTGTAGCCGGCCGCGAGGAAACCCATTGCGCCCACACGGGCCGCCGCCGTCACCACCGCGGGGGTACCGGACCCGCCCGCCATCGGGGCGGCGAGGACCGGCAGCGAGACCCCCAGGCCGTCCAGCAGTCGGTTCATCTCGGCTTCCTCTCCTCCGGCCGGACGCGGCCACCCCCACCCCGACCCACGTCACCGCAGACGCCCGGAGGAGCAAGCGGACACGCCGGTCACATCGCCGTCATGCACCGCGGGCATCGCCGCGTCGGCGGGCTGCGGCTCGGTATGGCGGGTGCACCGACCCGCATCTATTTGACAGGTCAAAGATATGTGTTTTTACTTGACCACTCAAACCCGAACAATCCTCTACTTTCCTTTCCGGCCCACCATGCGAGCAGTACGTGACGTATGACATCGGTTCCGACGAAACTGCGCTCCTGGAACCGCACTCGTTCATGACGGGTCGCCCGGGAACCCGGTGTCGGACGACCGCGACGGTCGTGAGGCGGCTGCGGTCCGCGGCGGGGACGCGGGCCGCCCCCCGGATGACCCATGCGGCGCCGGCCTCCGGGATGGAACGTCGTGCCTTGCCCAGGTCGCTTTCGCGGGGAGCGCCTTGCATCCATCGGTGGAATACTCACGGGCCTTCGGAAACGCAAGCCCGGCACCGTTTGATGTCACATACACATCGACCGCTCGGTCCTTTCAAGTGACGAGCGGCGGGTGTACCGCCCAGCCGCGTCTTTGCACTCCCAGATAACGAGCCACCCCCCGAGACCGTATCCGCCCCTCACCCAGGAGGTGTTCCATGGACTGGCGCGAACGGGCGCTTTGCCGAGGCGAGGACCCTGATCTCTTCTTTCCGATAGGCAACGTCAAGAGCGGCCGGGTGGCGATACAGACGGATGAGGCGAAGGCCGTCTGCGGCGGGGAGGCCGGACGGGAGACGGACGCGGTAGTGCGCTACGAGATCCTCGGCCCCGTGCGCGCGGTGCGCGGGACCGACGAACTCGACCTGGGCCCTCCCAAGAGGCTGGCCCTCTTCGCCCTGCTCGTGCTGCGCGCGCCCGGCCCCCTGACACTGAGCGAGGCGATCGACGTCCTGTGGGACGACGAGCCGCCGGCCAGCGCGGCCAATGTGGTGCACCGGCACATCGGTGCCCTGCGGAGAACGCTGGAACCCCGGCTGCGCAGCCGGTCCGACGCCAGGCACCTCGTGCGCGCCGCCGACGGTTACCGGTTGCTGGTCGACGCCTCGAACTCCGATCTCCTGCACTTCCGTGACCTCTGCACGCAGGCGCGGCTCGCGGCCAGGGCCGGCGACCCCGCGCGGGCCGCCCACCGCTTCGTCGAGGCCCTGCGGCTCTGGCGCGCGCCCGTCGTCGCGGACGGCAGCCTCGTGTGCCGGCATCCGGTGTTCACGGCGGTCGGGCACGAGTTCGTCACGGCGGTCAAGGAGGCGTCCGACGTCGTCCTGACCGCGGCGCCCGCGCTGACGGAGGACCTGCTCACCGCACTGCGCCAGGCGTTGGACGGCCATCCCTTCGACGAAGCCGTGCACGCCCGGGTGATCGCCGCCCTGGCCGCCACCGGGCGGCAGGCCGAGGCCCTGCGGCAGTTCGACCGCATCCGCCGCCGTCTGGCCGACGAACTGGGCGTCGACCCCGGCCCCGCACTGCGGGCCGCCCAGCAGCACCTGTTGCAACGCAGGGTCACCGCGCCGGTGAACGGGCCGGCGGACCCCGTCCCGGCCGCGCCGGTGCCGTCCCAACTACCCCCGGACTGCTCGTCCTTCGTCGGCCGGCGCGCGTCGCTCGACCGGCTCCTTGAACTGCTCCCCCTGGAGGGGGAGAGCCCGGCCCAGGCCATCACCGCCGCGATCTGCGGCATGGCGGGAGTGGGCAAGACAACCCTGGCCGTCCACGTCGCCCACCTGGCGGCGGCACGCTGTCCCAGCGGACAGGTCTACGTGGATCTCCGGGGCCACCACGCCTCGCAAGCGCCTCTCGACCCCGGCGACGCCATGCGCACGGTGCTCGAAGCGCTGGGCGCCGAGACGGTTCCCGCCCAGCCGGGCACCGCCGCGCTGGGCTCCGCGTACCGCAGGGCCCTGGCCGGGCGCCGTCTGCTCCTCGTCCTGGACGACGCCCGCGACAGCGAACAGGTCCGCCCCCTGCTGCCCACCACACCCGGGTGTCTGACGATCGTCACCAGCCGTCGGCGGTTGGAGGGGCTGGCCGTGACGGACAACGCCCGGATCGTCACGCTCGACCCCATGACCCGGCGGGAAAGCCTCGAACTGCTCGAACGCCGCCTGGGCGCGGACCGGCTCAGGGGCGAGCGTGCCGCGGCCGAGGAGATCGTGGAGGTGTGCGGCGGACTGCCGCTGACGCTGGCCGTCGCCGGCACCCGGGCGCTGCTGCAACCGGCGTTCTCCCTCGCCTCGCTCGCCGCGCAGCTGCAGGACGGCCGGAGCAGCCTCACGGCCCTGTCCACGGGGGATGTCCGCACCGATGTCAGGAGTGCCTTCACGGCCTCCTACGAAGCGCTGAGCCCCAGCGCCGCGTCACTGTTCAGACTGCTCAGTCTGCACCCGGCGCGCGACATCACCGCACCGGCCGCCGCCAGCCTGGCCGGCACCGACGTGCGGGACACGCAGGCGGACATCGCCGAGCTCACGGACCACCACCTGCTCGCCGAGCTCGTACCGGGCCGGTACACGTGTCACGGACTGCTGCGCTGTTTCGCCGCGGAACTCAGCTCCCGGCGCGATCCGGCCACCGTGCGCTCCGCGGCACGCGCCAGGATGGTCGAGCACTATCTGTACAGCGCCGACGCCGCCACCGCGCTGCTCGCCCCGCACCGCAGGGCCCTGATCCTGCCGCCCCCGCGCCCCGGGGTACGGCCGCAGCAGTTCCACGGGCAGGCGGAAGCCGCGGAGTGGATCATCGCCGAGAGACATCTGCTGCCGTCCCTCGTCGAGGACATGGGTCTCCTCCCCGGTGGCGAGACGTTCCGCCGGCAACTCTGCTCGACGCTGCGGACGTTCGCACACCGCGTCGACCGCTGACCGGAAGACGGCTCCGCGGCCACGCCTCAGGGCGCCTCGAGCCGTACGGGGCCGCGTCGTTCTGCCGTGCTCTGTCGTTCCGCGCGCTCCGTCGTCCTGCGTTTGAAGGACCGGATCCGGTCTCACACATGTGCGCTGCGCTCAGACGGGCGTGTCGGACAATGCAGACGGGCATATCGGACAGCTGCTGTGCTGGTGCCGCCGTGCTGCCGCTGCGAAGTGCGAACACCTGACGGCCGGATCGTGACGGTCGTGTGGAGACGGTGGTCCGGCGGCGTGAACCATGACTGCCGACACCCTCGTGTGTCTCTAGTAGCACGCCGACGCCGAGTCGCTGCACCAACACAGGAGGAGCGGAAGGGTGGACACATCTCCGGGAGACAGCGTGGAAGAGGTCCTTGCCGACTTCGCCCGGCGGTACGACGCCGTGGCCCGGGCCGAGGAGGAGTTGCGGACGCTGTCGGTGACGGCGTCGTCCGCGGACGGCGTGGTGGAGGCCACCGTGTGCGCCGACGGGCGGACGTCGGCAGTCCGCTTTCCCACGAACCGGTTCAAGGAGATGTCCGGCCAGGAGCTGGCCGGCAGCGTCCTGGCGGCCCTGACGACAGCCCGGGCGGAGGTGGCCCTCCGTGGCGCCGCGATCGCCCTTTCACCGGCGGCCCAGGTGACGGGATGCGCCTCGCCGGACACATATGACAATCCGTTCCCCAGTGGCCCGGGAACACACACTCCGCCTCACACGTGCTGGGGTCGGGTGGTGCGGGAGGCCCGGACGGTGTCCGGCCGTCTTGGCGCTGTCGCCGATCGGGCCGGCGCGCCAGGCCGCGGTGCGGCGCCGGAACAGCCGCTCCCCCGGGGGCCGCTCTGGGGAAAGCTGCTGCCCGGCGTTCCGCCGCCCGCCCGGCCGGCCTCCCTGCCCGCGGAGCTGTCCGAAGCGGTACTGGCCCTGGGGCAGGCCGTATGCGAGTCCCCCGGAGGGTGGTGCGCACCTGACCAGCGGGGACGGCCAGACACGGCGGGACCGTCGCTGGGCGACCGCGCCACGCCGGACACCGCCTGATCATGGCCAGCTGCTCGGTCTCCGGCCCGCAGCAGGAGACCGCGCTCACAGCCGCCGGACCACCCTGCGTGAGCGTTTTATCGGTATCCCAGTCGACAGACAGCGGAGTCTCGCTCAGCCGATCGCGTGGGTGGGCAGCGCCCCGACGACTGGTGAGCGCATGTCGACGCACCGGGTGCGGTCGACATGCGCCGTGGCCCGTGTGGTGGTTCTCAGAACCTTGTGACGGTCGGAGCCTGCTGGAATCCCGCGGCATTCTCATGGTGGCGCGCAAGCACCGTGTTGCCGCCGGCGACTTCGATGGCGAGGACCTTCTTTCCCGTGTGGTCGATCACGCGTGTCTCGTAGGACGGCACCGGCTCCAGGCTGTCCCGGATCATGCCGACTACCTGGACATCCCGTTTGCACTCCAGGTGCTTTCCCTCTCCGTTCGCCAGGAGGAGGTCCAGTTCAGGGCCGGGCAAGCTCCCAGACGACTGAGGCGTCGCGGGCGCGCCCGTACGTGGGAGCAGGCCCTGGTGGTCCTGGCGGCCTACCTCGATCAGGCCGGCCTACCGCAGCCCATGAACCGGTGCTGCGTAACCTGCGGCATACCGCGGCCAATCGCATGGCCAGCGACCCCAGCCTCACGCTCGCTCAGGTCCCGGTTCGGCCGCAGTCAGTCGGCATCAGTCGTAGCGGCGTACGGCGGGCGTCACTGCCAGGCGCCGACGGTGCGCGGTAGAAGGTGGAGGTCGTGGGCGGCCTCGGCGGTCGCGAGCGTGGCGGCGGCCAGAATGGCTGCGGTTGCCGCGGTGAGGGCGGGGTGGCGTCCGAGGGGCGGCGCCAGGAGCGCGGCGACCCGGCGGGGTACGGGGCCGGCGGAGGCGAGCGGGCCGCGGCGGCCGAGGATGCCGAGGGCTGCGCCCGCGACACGTGCGGGGGCCGGGGCGCGGTGGGCCGCGAGGGCAGCCTTGCCGGCGGTGCGGGCGACCCGTGTGCGGTCGCCGGCGGCGGTGGCCGCGTTCCCGTCGGCCCAGCGTTCGATGGTGTAGGTGACGGCGGTCGCCAGGGGGCGCAGGAGGGGATTGGCGGCGGCGCCGAGTTGGGCGAGGGCGACGAAGGCCTAGTGGTGGGCGCTCAGGTGGGCGCGCTCGTGGGCGAGCAGGATCTTCTGTTCAGCGCCGTCCAAGGTGTGCAGCATGCCGGTGGAATGACGCGTCCGGGCAGGCCGGGCAGGGCGTAGGCGCCGGGGGCTTCGTCCTCCATCACCACGTGCCGCCGACCAGAGGGGCCGGCACAAGCGCGGCGAGGACGACACCACCTTCAAGGACGCCATGCTGGTGGGCTGCTCCCAGATCCTCGCCCTGCTCTTCCCCGGCTTCTCCCGCTCCGGTGCCACCATGTCCGCCGCGCTCATCCTCGACCTCGACCGCGTGGCCGCTACCCGGCTGTCGTTCTTCCTCGGCATCCCCGCCCTGACCGGTGCCGGCCTGCACGAGCTCGAGGACGCCGTGGGAGCCGGGGTCGGCATCGCCCCGCTCGCCGTGGGCACGGCCGTCTCCTTCGTGGTCGCCTACGCCTCCATCGCCTGGCTGCTGAAGTGCGTCGTCCGGCACTCCTTCAACGCGTTCGTCGTCTACCGGATCGTCGTCGGAGTGGGCCTGCTGGGACTCCTGGCCACCGGGGTACTCAACGCCTGACCATCCACCGACACAACAGCGGATGTAACACTTGCTACATTCATGATTGTGCCGAACACTGAACCGGGCAGCCGCTGGCTCGTCCTCGTGATCAAACTCCCCGCGGAGCCGTCGCGGCATCGCGTCGCGGTCTGGCGGGAATTGCGCAAGGCCGGCGCGCTCTCCCTGGGTCAGGGGATCTGGGCCGTCCCGGACGTGCCCCTCTTCGCCGACGGCATCACCCGGGCGATCACACTGACCGAACAGGCCGGCGGGCAGGCCGTGACCCTGAACGCCGCCGGACGCAGCGAGCAGGACGCCTCCCGCTTCCAGGCCCTGTTCACCGCGGCCCGCTCCGAGGACTGGCAGGAGTTTCTCGCCGACTGCGGCAAGTTCGAGCAGGAGCTGGCCAAGGAGATCCGTATCGCCAAGTTCACCCTGGCCGAGCTGGAGGAAGAGGAGCAGTCGCTGGAGCGGCTGCGGCGCTGGCACCGCGACCTGACCGCGCGGGACGTGTTCGGCGCACCGGAGGCGGCCGAGGCCGGACGGCGGCTCAAGGAATGCGCGGCGGCCTGCGAGGACTACGCCGAGCGGGTCTTCGCCGCCCTCCACCAGACTTCGGAGGCGCAGCGGTGACCGCGCAGCCGGCCCCGGCGCGGCAGATGTGGCCGCTGTATGCGGCCGGGTTCACCACCGCCTTCGGCGCGCACGGCATCGCCGCCAGCCTCGGCGGCGACACCGAGGGCGCGGTCACCTCCCTGCTCGTCCTAGGCGGGCTGCTCGCTCTGTACGACGGCGCCGAGGTGCTCCTCAAACCCGTCTTCGGCACCCTCGCCGACCGCGTCGGCGCCCGCCCGGTCCTGCTCGGCGGCCTTGTGACCTTCGCCGCGGCATCGGCGCTGTACGTGATCGCGGACAGCCCGGGCTGGCTGTGGGCCGCCCGCCTCGGCCAGGGCGCCGCGGCCTCCGCGTTCTCCCCCTCCGCCTCCGCCCTGGTCGCCCGCCTCAACCCGGCCGCCAAGCACGGCCGCGCTTTCGGCAGCTACGGCTTCTACAAGTCCATCGGCTACACGCTGGGCCCGCTGCTCGGCGGCCTGGTGGTGTGGGCCGGGGGCCTGCGGCTGCTGTTCGCCGTCCTCGCGGTGCTCGGCGCTGCGGTCGCCGTGTGGGCTGCGCGCGCTGTTCCCGTCGTACCTCCGCTGCCCAAGGCCCGGCAGACGGTCCTGGACCTGGCCCGGCGGCTGGCCGACCCGGCCTTCCTCGCCCCGACCGCCACCCTCGCGGCGGCGACCGCGGCCTTGTCGGTCGGGGTCGGATTCCTCCCGGTCTCGGGCCGCGTTGCCGGGCTGGGCCCGGTCGCCACCGGTGCAGCGGTGTCCGTGCTCGCCGCATGCGCAGCCGTGGTCCAGCCGCGGGCCGGGCGCGCGCTGGACGCCGGGCGCCTGACCACCGGTTCGGGCCTTGCCACGGGTCTGCTGGTCACCGCCGCCGGTCTGGCCTGCGCGATGCTGCCGGGCCTGACCGGCATCCTCGCCGGCGCCGCCCTGATCGGCGTCGGTACGGGGCTGATCACGCCGCTCGGTTTCGCGGCACTGGCCTCCTCGACACCCCGGGAGCGCCTGGGTCAGACCATGGGCGCAGCCGAACTCGGCCGGGAACTCGGCGACGCGGGCGGCCCCCTCCTCGTCGCCGCATTCGCCTCGCTGGCGACGCTCACGTATGGCTTCGGGGTGCTCGCAGCTGTGATCGGGGTGGGAGCCGTGGTCGCGTTCGTGCACCGTCGCCCGGCGTCGGAGCTGCCCCCGGCGGAACAAGGAAGCGCGAACTGACGGATGTCCTGCGTCAGTTCTGGGCGTGGCGCCTCAGCAGGCGCCGGCCGATGAACGCGGCGGCGAGGATGCCCAGGGCGATGAGCGCGTAGAGCTGGTAGCGGTGACCTCGTCGTAGATGGCCGTGATGTGAGTGCCGGCCTGGTAGGCCGGAGCCGTCCACGGGCCGACCCAGAGCGCGGCACCGAGGGCGTTGAAGGCCAGGAAGCGGCGCCAGGGCATGCCGCTGGTGCCCGCGAATGATGCCGTTGACCTGGCGATGAAGCGGGCGACGGTGACGATCTTGCCGCCGTTGCGGGTGAAGAACTCCTCCGCCGCGTGGAAGCGTTCGGGGGTCAGGAACCACGTAGCGGCCCCAGCGGTGGACGAAGGCGCTTCCGCCACTGCGGCCGGTCAGATAGCCGACGTTGTCCTCGGCGACGGCCCAGTAGCCGTGGTGGCCGAGCAGCGGGGCCAGGTGGGCCAGCGGGCCTGGGAGGGGCGGGGCCATGTGCCCGCGGTACGTCGCCGGAGCGCGGGCCGGATCGGCGCGCTGTTCAGCAGGGCAGGTCGAGGGTGATGGCGGTGCCGTGCCCGGTGTTGGCGGCGTGTGCGGTGCCGCCGTGGGCGGTGGCCACCGCCTGCACGAAGGCGAGTCCGAGACCGGATCCCTCGCCGGTGCGGCTCGCTTCGGCGCGGGCGAACCGGTCGAAGGCCCGGGGCAGGAACTCCGCCGGGAAGCCGCTCCCCTCGTCCGTGACGCACAGCCGCAGCCTGCCCCCGTGGACAGCGGCCGTGAGGCGGATGGTCCCGTGGCCATGGCGAAGGGCGTTGTCGACCAGGTTGCCGATGGCCGGCCCCAGCCACCGGGCGTCGACGTCGATGGTCACATCGGCCGCCTCGACGCTCAGGTCGCGGCCGGCCCGTTCGGCGCTGCGCCGGTGCGCGGCGAGCGCGGTGTCGACGAGGTCGGCCAGGCGGACGGGCGCCCGGGTGAGGTGATCGGTGCTGCCGAGTTCCTCCAGGTCCAGCAGCGCGTTGGACAGGTCGATCAGACGCTGCACCTCGGTGTCCATGGAACGCAGGGTGTCGGTGAGTTCGCCGGCGGAGCGGGGGCGATGCAGGGCGACGTCGAGTTCGGCGCGGATCAGGGTGAGCGGGGTGCGCAGTTCGTGACTGGCGTCCGCGACGAACCGGCGCTCGCGTTCGGCGGACGCCTCCAGGCGGTCGAGCATGTGGTTGAGGGTGTGGCCGAGGCGGGTGATCTCGTCGTCCCGGTCGCCGGGCACGTCCAGACGCAGATGCTGCGTGCCGTCGGCCAGCATGGCGGCCCCACTGCGGTACCGCTCGACCGGGCGCAGAGCGGCACGGGCGGTGCGATAGCCGACGTAGGAGGCGGCGATCAGGGTGAGGCCGGAAGCGAGGGCGAGCTGGGCGAGGAGTTCGCGCAGCGCCTCGTCGCGGTGGCCGCGCCGCACCGCGGCGATCACAATCCGGGGCCGTCCGTCGGCGCTGACCCGCTTCGCCTGCAGACGCAACGTATCCGCGGTGATCGGCAGCAGGGAGCCCACGTCACGCCGGACGGTGGCGCCACGCGTGACGGCACGAAGCTCAGCGGACGTGAGCAGCGGCTGCCGGCGCAGGGCATCGCTGGAGCGCAGGATGCCGCCGTGCGCGTCCAGGACCTGCTGGAGGCTGCCGCTGGGGCCGGGAGGGAGCTGCGCTTCGGCGCGCACGGCTTGGTCGAGACTGTGTTGGTAGGTGGTCAGGTCGTTGTTCAGCTGCTGGTCCAGGGCCGTCTTGACCCGCCAGTAGACGAGCCCCGCCGCGCCGGTCAGGACCAGCGACATGGTGATGGCGACGGCCAGCACGAGGCGCGTGACGACGGGCAGCCGCCACAACCAGGCCCGCGGCCGGCCGGTCGCCGTCACGGGGTGGTTTCCAGACGGTAGCCGCGCCCGCGCAGCGTGGTGATCGTCGTACGGTCGAAGGCCCGGTCGACCTTGGCACGCACCTTGGAGACGTGGACGTCGATGGCGTTGCTGCGCAGGTCGGTCTCGCCGTCCCAGACCTCATCGAGCAACTGCAGGCGGGTGACCACGCGCCCGGCGTTCTCCATGAGCACCCGCAGGACGTCGAACTCCCGCCGGGACAGGTCGAGTTCGGCATCCGCCCGCCAGGCCCGCTGTTGCTCAGGGTCGAGGACGAGGTCGCCGACCTGGAGGCGGCCGGCGGTGTCGGGACGTCGCCGGGAGATCGCGCGCAGCCGAGCCAGCAGCTCTTCCATGGCGAACGGCTTGACCATGTAGTCGTCGGCGCCCGCGTCAAGGCCGGCCACGCGTTCGTCGATCGCGCCGCGCGCGGTGAGCAGGATCACCGGGACGTCGATGCCCTCGCCGCGCAGCGTCCGGCACACCTGAAGGCCGTCCACGCCGGGCAGCATCACGTCCAGGAGCACGGCGTCCAGGCGGGGATCGCGTGCGGCGGCGAGACCGGTGGGCCCGTCGTAGCGGCCCTCGGCGGTGTGGCCGGACTCCGTGAGGTAGTGGACGACCAGGTCCGTGAGGCGTCGTTCGTCGTCGACGACCAGGTAGTGCATGCCGGCCAGGCTATCCGCTCGCGCCGACGCCCGGATGACGGGCACCGGGGAGCCTTCATGGTCTGTTCATGCGGCATCTCTAGCGTCGTTCATGTCGCGGTGCTCCGCGGACCGCGACCGGTCCGCCGTCCGACGCGCCGGGACGGAAGGGACAGACATGCACACGTTGGTGCTCGCCGCCAAGGGCATCACCGACCACATAGCGCCCACCGAGCTGATGACCCGCGGCGGTCTCGACGTCATCGGGCTGCTGGTCCTGGTCGGCTGGCTCTACCGCCGCCGCCCCAGCGCACCGGCGATGCCCCTGGTGCTGGCCGCGCTGAACATCGGCCTGTTCGCCGCGATGAGCACGATCAGCTCCGGAAAGTTCCCGGCCGGGGTCGGCTTCGGCCTGTTCGGCATCCTCTCCCTGGTCCGGCTGCGCAGCGCGGCCTTCACCCTACGCGACGTCGCCTACACCTTCGTGACCTTGGTCATCGCCCTGTGCACAGGGCTGCCGCACCGGCAGATCTGGCTGGTCGTCGTCCTGGACGCCGTGGTGCTGCTGGCTGTGCTGCTCGTCGATGACCCGAAGTCCTACGAGCCGCCGACCCGCACCGTCAAGCTCACCCTCGACCGCATCTACCCGGAGCCCGCGCTCATCGCCCACGACGTGGCGCTCCGCTTCGGCCAGGCACCCCTGTCCGTGGTCGTGGACGAGGTCGACTACGTCCGCGAGACCACCCGGGTCTCCGCCCGCTACCCCGCCGAGCCCGGCGAGCCGACGGCCGCCCCGGACGCCGAACCGCGCGAGCCGGTGACAGTGTCATGACCTCAGCGTTCTCGTTCGCAGCAGGACTGGGCCTGACGGCCCTGCGAGGTGCGACGCTGGCCGAGGTCGACGCCGCCGCGGCCCTGCAGCACCGTACCGACCGCAAGTACCTGATCCCGCTCGACCGCGCCCGCGACCTGGTCGCCCGGCTCGCCGACAGCCACCACGTCCTCGACCTGTCCGGACGTCGTACGACCGGCTACCTCAGCATGTATTTCGACACCGAGCAGCTCGGTGCCTGGCGCGCTCACGTCCAGGGCCGGCGCCACCGCTGGAAGGTCCGCACCCGCCTGTACGTGGAGGACGGGCTGTGCCGGGTGGAGGTGAAGACCAAGGACGGCCGCGGCGCCACGGTCAAGCACGCCCTCAGGGTCCCGGCCACCGCGTACGGCGCACTCGATGCGCAGGCCGCCGAGTTCGTCGACGACGTGTTGGAGGGGTCCGGCATTCCCGTCACGGCCAGGGAGCTGGCCCCCGCCGCAGAGATCCGCTACGTGCGCGCCACCCTCGCCGACTTGGACCACGGCACCCGCGTCACCCTCGACGGCGCCCTCACCTGCCACCAGGGCGACCGCACCGCCGCGCTCGATCCCGGCCACGTGCTCGTCGAGACCAAGGGCGGCACCCAACTCGCTACCGGCGACCGGCTGCTGCTCAGCCTCGGCGCCCGACCCGTCTCCCTCAGCAAATACATCGTCGGCCAGTCCCTGCTCACTCCCGGTCTGCCCGACAACGACGTACGCCGCCTCGCCCGCACCCACTTCACCGCCGAGGCGCGTACGCAGCCGTTCTACGAAAGGATCCCCGCCGCATGAACGCCCTGCGCGGCATCAAATGGCCGTACGCCTTGATCGCGCTGCTTGCCGTCGCGGCCGTCTCCGTCGGCCTGCTGCGACCACAGCTTGTCTCGGCCGACACCTCCAGCTCCGCGAAGAAGAAGCCCGGAGCGACGGGACTGATCAAGCGTAACCCCCCGCCCGCGCTCTTCACCGACGCCCAGATCGCCACGATCGGCAACGCAGCCTCGGCCCAGCGCAAGAAGGCGGACACTCTCTTCGCGCAGTGGAAGAAGGCGCACGGCACCACCCGCGACGACAAGGCGTTCGCCGCCTGGGCGGCGCAGCAGATCCCGGCACCGCCATCGGCCAAGGAGCGCACCGCGGAACTCCGCCAAGTCCAGTCACTCGCCAAGACCCGCACGGCGGCAGGCAAGAAGGCAGCGACCTGGCTGGAGCTCTACGGCAAGAAGGACATCTGGAAGCTCTACCTCCACGACCAGCGCGCACTGATCCCCGCCGCGCAGGGCACCGCCGAGAAGGCCGGGCTCAAGGCAGCTCTGAAGCTGGCCAAGACCATCAGCGACCAACTGGCGGCCAAGGACAAGCAGCCGGCCCCCTTCGTCCTGGACCCGAGCCTGCGCCCCGACAAGCACATCAAACCCGGGGCGAAGGGCCCGTACTCCTACCCCTCCCGACACGCGGCCCGTTCTGCCGCCGCCGTCACCTTCCTCTCCGCCCTCTCCCCGCACCGGGCCGAGGACTACGAGTGGATGCGGGCCGAGGTCCTCTACTCCCGCCTCTACATGGCCGGCCACCTGCCCAGCGACCTGACCGCCGGAACCCTGCTCGGCGACCTGATCGGCGACTACGAACTCGCCATCAGCGGACACTGACCGCTGATGACCGCAGCAGCCAGGGCACAGGTCCTGGCCCAGGCGTGAACAGAGCCGCCTCAGCCCGCGGCGGCCGTGTCACAGGCCGAAAGCGCCGCCCTCAACGAGGATGAGCAGCCCGATGGTGAACAGCTACGAGGGGCAGCAGGACGTGGCCCCAGCGGGCGAGGGCCTTGGCGATGACGGGGCGCGTGGCGAAGGACCCGGCGAAGCACCACACCGCCACGAGCACGAAAAAGATCACGGAGTAGCCGGTCATCCCGCCGATGCCGGCGGTGGCGAAGACGGGCACGTAGACGCCGATGTTGTCGCCGCCGTTGGCGAAGGTGACCGCGGCGGCCTCCAGCGGGCCGGGGCCACCCGCCCCGGCCGGTGCGGCCTCGTCGTCTTCGCCGTCGTCACCAGGCCGGACGTCTGGAACGGCGGCCTGCCCAGCGGGCGGCGGTGGTGTGGCTGACCTGGAAGCGTTCCGCGGCCCGCCGCAGCGGCCAGCCGTCGCCCACGACACACCGGGCCAGACGCAGCCTCCCGGTCGGGGTCAGCGGGGCGTCACGGTGGGACACGAGGGCCTCCTGGACGTCGGTGCAGACTTCACCATCCACACCGAACCCAGAAGGCCCTCACCTGTTCAAGCACCCAGCACGCGTGTCACCAACCTCTTGGCCGAATACACCTAGCCGCTGATGTCGAGCGCTGTTCCGTACAGCCGGTCCACCTTCAACCGGATGACCACTCGGCGCTCGGCGACCAACTGTTCCAGAAACGCATCTTCATTCTCCGGCTTCGCGGCCTGAGGAATCATCCCGAGCAGCTCCCGGCCAACCGCATCGCCAGGAACCGTCGTGATCTCGGAGACCTCGGCCTCGCCTTCGGCAACGGCGAACGACCACACGTCACCGCCCTGCACATGCAGCGCCGCACGCGGGTCGCGCCGCAGGTGCCCGACCTTGATGCGGTCGGCCGTCGTCGAGAACCGCACAATGCGGGCCTCGGAGTCCCAGCTGTACAGCATGGTGGTCAGGTGGGGGTGGCCACTGCGCTTGACGGTGGCGAGCGTGCCGAACTGTTGCTTGCCAAGCAGGTTGGAGAGGGCTTCGTCGGACAGTGAGCGAGGCGCTGGTCCTTGAGTCATGACGTGGTCAACATCCATGGCCACCCCACAATTTCGTGGACGCCGTGCCCCCCAAACCTTCACAACACGCCCCAGATGCGCCGGTGGCCAGGGCGCGAGCAGCAGTGGGTGCAGGGTGGCTGACCTGAAGCACGGTGCCGAGGCTCTCACTGCGACGTCCGCACCGGACCCCGGTCTCAGGCGTCGCTGCCCAGCGAGTCGAGGGCGGGGCTGCCGCTCACCACGGCGAGGGGGAGCCGGCCGTACTCGAGCGGACGGTGTGCCCCGCACATTCCGTTGTCTACCGGTCGAGAGCGGTAAGGGCATCGCGCAGGGCCGTCCGGGAGGTGATGTTCAGTTTGGGGTAGATCTGGTAGAGGTGTGTGCCGATCGTCCGGTGCGACAGGAAGAGGCGCTCCGCGATCTGTTTGTTGGTCAGCCCGCTCGCTGCCAGTGTGGCGATCTCGAACTCCTGGGCCGTCAGGGTTCCTCTGCCTCCCGTGTCGGCCGGGACCGCGACGCCGCTCGCGCGCAGTTCGGACTTGGCGCGCGCCAGCCAGGGCGCTGCCCCCAGCTTCTCGAACGCCCTGCTCGCCAGGGTCAGTTGCTCGCGCGCCTCCTTGGTCGCGCGTCGGCGCCGGAGGCGTTCGCCGTACAGCAGACGTACCCGCGCGACGTCGAAGGGCCAGTCCTCGGGGTCGGCGAGGGACAGGGCCTGCTGGAACAGCTCCTGGGCATCGTCGCTGGCCGACGTCAGCGCCTCGCACGCCAGCACGAACATGTGCAGGCGCGGAGAGAGCCGCGCCATCGCGGACTCCCGCAGGGCCGTCGTGTGGGTGGCGGCCTCGGCGGCCCGTCCTGACCTGAGCGCGGCCTCCACCAGGTCCAGGGCCCCGGCCATGGCATGGGGCAGATACGGGGCGAGGGGCGTGAGCGGGCTGACGGCGGTGGCCTGCCGGAAGGCGGTCTCGAAGTCCCCGTTGCCGACCGCGGCCAGGCTCCTCGCGTGGAAGGCCAGCGCGCGGGCGCCATGGGCTCCGCGAGGGACGGCCCAGGCGATGATCTCCTCGCAGAGTGCCTCGCAGGCTTCCACGTCACCGCGTGCCCCGGCCACCAGCGCCTGCACGAACTGGAACTTGCAGGAGAAGAACGGGTAGCCGTACTCCTTGCACAGCGCGAGCCCTTCGCCAGTCAGGCGCATGGCCTCGTCCCAGCGGCCCTTGTAATAGTCGTCCAGGCCGAGGTGGATCAGGGCGGAGAGGTGTCTGCGGACGGGTGCGGCGCCCGCGCGGGCCTGCTCGACCAGGCGGAGGGACACCTCCCGTACGTCCGCCAGCCGGTCCGGGTAGACGGCGCAGGTGCTGACCCGTACGACGTGTGTCGCGTCGCCCAGGTCGGCGAGCTGCTCGTCGAGGACGTCCAGTCCTCGGTAGCCGGTGCGGGCCGGATCGGCGAAGGTCTGGGCGCACGCCCACAGCAGATCGGGCGGGGCGGGCGTCATCCGGTCCAGGGCCCGGAACAGCGGCGCCCACTTCTCCGGGTCACCGCTGTACCAGCACAGCGTGATCAGGGTGAACAGCGCTTCGACCAGGGCCTCGTCGGCGGCGTCGTAGCCGTGTCCGCCGGCCTCGATCGCACCGACCAGCAGCCGGTGGGCGGTGTTGACGTCCCCGTCCTGGTTGATGAGCAGCAAGGCGGAGGCCGCCGCGGCGTGCAGGGAGCCCTCCCGGACGGCCGGGTCGGCGCGGCGGGCGCCGACCAGCAGACGGGAGGCGTCCGCCAGGTCGCCGCCCGCGTCGGTGCCGATGTAGGCGGCCTCCGCCAGCCGTCGGCTCTCGTCGGCCGGTGAGACGCTGAGCCCCGCGGCACGGGTGAGGGCCGCCACCGCGCCCAGCGCGTCGCCTCGCCCCAGGCGCAGGCGGGCCGCCTGCTCCAGCAGTTCGGCGACGGTCTCGTCCCGCCCCGTCGTCGCTTCGCCGAGGTGGCCGGCCCTGCGTTCGGGCTGGTCGACGAGGACCGCGGCGAGTGCCTGGTGGGCCCTGCGGCGGTCGGCGGCACTGGCCTGGGCCACCACCGCGGATCCGATCAGGGGGTGCCGGAACGACATCCTCCGGGAGCTGGCAGAGACCGCCACCAGCCGATCGCGTTCCGCGGGCTCCAGGAGGTCGGCGGCCTCGCGGCCCCCGGCCGCGGCCTCTATGACCGCGAGCTCACCGGTGCCTTCGAGCGCCGCGATCAGCAGCAGTTCACGGGTGGGGCCGGGCAGATCGGCCACCCGCGAGGTGAACAGGCTCTGGAGGCGTTCGCTCAGCGGCAGGACCGAAGGCACCGCCGCCGGCGCCGTGCGCTGTTCGCGGTCGAGGGCGGTGGGCAGTTCCACCAGTGCGAGCGGATTGCCGCGTGCCTCCGCGGCGATGCGCCGCCGTATCTCGTGAGAGAGGCCCGGGTGCTCCTGGGCGAGGAGCGCGGCCGATGCCGCGGCGTCGAGCGGCTGGAGGTGGTGCTCGGTCAGCCCGCTCGCCTCGAAGAAGCTGTCGGAGGTGACGCGCGAGGCCGCGAGGAAGCTGACGCGGCTGCCGACGAGACGCCGCGCGATGAAACCGAGGACGAAGGTGGTCGGCCGGTCCAGCCAGGGCAGGTCGTCGACGACGATCAGGAGCGGGGTGTCGCGGGCGACCCTGCGCAGCAACAGCAGGGCGGCAGTGGCGGTGAGCAGCCGCTCGGGGGGCGGACCGCTGCCGATGCCCACGGCGACCTTGAGGGCGTCCCGGTGGCCCCTGTCCAGCAGATCGAACGATTCGAACAAAGGGACGAACAGCTGGTTGAGACCCGCGTAGCTGATGTCCGTCTCGAACTGCACCCCGCTCACCCGCAGGACGCGCACGCCGTCGGCTGCTGCCTGCGCCGCCACGGCGTCGAGGATCGCGGTCTTCCCGATGCCCGCCTCCCCTGACAGCAACAGGGCCGCACCGTGGGTTGAACCGCTGAAGTGGGAGCGTACGAACTCCAGGTCCTCGTCCCGCCCGATCAACCGCCCGGACGCAGGACGCGACAATTGGCCGAGGTCGTTCATCGAGCTACTGTCCCCCAGAGCCGCGGTACTGAAAGCCGGGTGCCGAAGGCCGTTGTCCCTCTGTCAGCGCTCGCATCCGCACCGCATGTCATTGCCCGAGCGCAAAGGGTGTCCACCTCTCGACGTCACACACGCCAGGATACTGCGCACGCGCCGGTGGATCAGGGCGGGCCCCGGTGCCGTCGCAGAAGCAGCCTCCGTCGCATGCGCGTAAGGGGGTCCCCACGTTCGCGGGGCGGCGGACGACATATGAGGTGTGCTGTCCGGGGACGTTGGTGACACGCGTGCTGGGTGCTTGAACAGGTGAGGGCCTTCTGGGTTCGGTGTGGATTGCGAAGTCTGCACCGACGTCCAGGAGGCCCTCGTGTCCCACCGTGACGCCCCGCTGACCCCGACCGGGAGGCTGCGTCTGGCCCGGTGTGTCGTGGACGACGGCTGGCCGCTGCGGCGGGCCGCGGAACGCTTCCAGGTCAGCCACGCCACCGCCGCCCGCTGGGCAGGCCGCTACCGGCAGCTGGGCGAGGCAGGCATGCACGCGGACCATGCCGTAGGTGACGGGAGCTTGCTCGGCGACCAGCTCGCCGTGGAGGCGGGTGAACGCTGGTAGATCCCGAAAAGGACATGTGAGCGGCACGTTCCTACTGGCCGACCGGCGACGAGCAGCCCAACACCACCTCCCGAGATCGAGTTCGCGCGGAACTGGTGGGACGTCAGCGCCGCTGAGAGCCTTGCAGCACGCGTGCGCCTGCTCTGCTGCCCGCCGGGGCGGGGCGGAACCTGTGACTGAAGTCCAGGGCGATGTCCAGGGCGAGGAAGTTCTGTCCGCTGTCCGTGCGAGCGCGCAGCAGGATGCGGAGCTCGGCCACCGGAACCGCTTCGGGGAGCTGGAGGTTCCATGTCTGCTGCCACGGTCCGGCAGCCGGCCTGAGGTCGCCCGAGAGCCGTGCGCCCAGGCTGGCGAGCAGGTCGGGCAGTCTGTGGTTTGTCTCGAGCATCTTCACGGGCCCGTATTTCATGATCACGTTGCAGGTGACCCGGGTCAGGTCGACGGGCTCTTTGAGGTGGCCGTTCATCTCCCAGCAGGCCCGGTGCCCCAGCCAGGGCAGCGCCGGGGTCAGCCTGACGGCGAGGCCGTCCAGGACGTAGGTGTCGTCGCTCACGTCTTCCACCAGACGGATGCTCATCTCACTCCTCACCCGTTCGCGGGCCGGGAAAGCGCGCCCGGCAGACAGCCGCAGGCAGCGGACTGAGAACACACCGGCGGACACAAAACCGCAGGTGGGACGGCCAGGGAAGGCAATGGGCGGCCGTGCGGACACCGGCTGCCGCTCCCCCGGCATCCGAAACCGGCAGGGCCGCAGGGGGGGTGACCGCCACGCACATGGGTCAAAATGGGACCCCGGCCCGATTCCGGCGGGCCGGGGCTCCACAGTGAGCGGTCGGCCGCGGCCTAGTACTCGTCGTGGTGACGCTTGATGACCCGGAAGCTGGCCACCACACCGTCTTCGATGTCGATGCCCTCGGTGCAGCCCGGCTCCACGCCGTAGCTGGAGCTGTGCGGGCCGACGGTGGCGATGGGAGCACCGTTGTCGCAGACGGCCCCGCGGAAGACCTCGACGGACTTGCGGCTTTCGTTGCGGACGTTCAGGGTCTCCGCGCCCAGACCGCTGACCACCGTGATGCAGTCACCGGGACGCGCGGAGTAGGACCGCTCGTTGACCTGGATACGGCCCTCGTCCTCGCCCCGCCCCTCGTTGTCCTCGTCCCTGTCGTTGTTGCCACGGCCCTCGTTGCCACGGCCCTCGTTGCCCTTGCTGTTGCCGCCCTCGTTGCCCTTGCTGTTGCCGCCCTCGTTGCCCTTGCTGTTGCCGTTGCCGTTGCCATTGCCGCCGGTCACGGCGGCAACAGCGGCCGGGGCCTCCTGGGCCACCGAAGCGGAAGCGGCCGAGGCGTAGGTGATGCCGGTCGCGGCCAGAGCGGCGGCAGCCGACACAGCGGCGGTGACCACGGTCGAACGAAGCTTCATCTCACGATCTCCTGTCGCACAGAGAGACGCCGGCCCGTCAGCCGGCTCGTGAATGAAACTACCCACAACCGACACGACGGGCATATCGGAGATCAGGGATCCAGCTCCGAACAGGGTATTCTTCGGCCTTTCACCATCAGCTGACAGGACGTCACATTAACTGTGAAAAAAGCAGATTGACATATTATTAGGCTTTCCAGGTGACATCCTGACGTCTCCTCACCCCCGTAACCACGGCGCGTCGCTGCGGACCCCAGGAACCCAGCCGTGCTAGACGGGGCCACACCCGAGCCTGCCGACACACCCCACAACCCGGCACCAGACCACGGACCACCCCCGACACACCCCGCCCTCCGGCATCTCCGGGTTACGGCCAGCGCGGTGGAGGAGACGGGAAGCGAGGACGTTGCCCTGGCCGGCCGCGGCCATCGCGGTGTCGTCCACGACGACGTGCAGGGCGTCGCTCACCGTGCCGCCGCCCGGGCCAGGCGGCGGTCGAGGTCGCTGTCGAGGTCCTGCTCCTCGACCGCGGCGGGCGCGTAGCCGTTCCACTTCTCCAGCGCGGTCGGGGCCTGCTCGGCCCGCGCGGCCCGCTCGGCCGGGGTGAGCAGGGTCTCGGCGAGCCGGACCTCATGGCGGGCCCGACCACGGCGGCCCGGCTGCGGCCGGTCGGCCGGCGCCACCCGCCGACGCGTGTCCGGATCCGTGGGACACACGTCCGTTCGGACACTTCTCGTCACGGCATCGATCAGAGACCGTGGAGGTGAGTCGAAAGCGACAGAAATCTCGACCATTCCCTTTTGGAGGCACAGTGTCCGAAACGATCGCCGGGATCACGGTCCCGGACACCGCCCTGGTCCGCGAGGCCACCGAGCTGGTGCGCCAGTCCGCCGACGACACGCTGTTCCACCACTCCCGCCGCGTGTTCCTCTGGGGCATGCTCAAGAGCGCCGCCCGGAACATCGAGGTGGACCCCGAGCTCGCCTACGTCGGCGGCCTCTTCCACGACCTCGGGCTGACGGACGACTACCGCACGAAGGACCGCCGCTTCGAGCTCGACGGGGCCGAGGCGGCGTACGCCTTCCTGCGCGACCACGGCCGAAGCGAGGAGGAGGCGCGCAACGTCTGGTTGGCGATCGCGCTTCACACCACGCCGGAGGTTCCCCTCCACCTCGCTCCCGAGGTCTCCGTGGTGACGCTCGGCGTCGAGACCGACGTCCTGGGTCTGGAGCTGGAGCAGATCACCCCGGAGCAGCGTGCGGAGGTCACGGCCGCCCACCCGCGACCGGATTTCAAGAACCGCATCCTCCAGGCCTTCTACGACGGCATGGCCGACCGGCCCGACACCACCTTCGGCACCATGAACGACGACGTCCTCGCGCACTTCGACCCCGGCTTCCAGCGCAAGGACTTCGTGCGGATCATCCAGACGAACGCGTGGCCCGAGTGACCTGAGGCCCGGCCCGAGTGACCTGACGCCTTCGCCCGGCGGCCTCCGGCCGGGCGATGGATGTCCTGGTGTCGACCAAGGAAAAGAGCCGTCAACCGCATGGCGGTCCACCGTGTTGCCTTCCTCGTGTTCGACGGCGTGAAGATGCTCGACGTCTCGGGCCCCGCGGAGGTGTTCGCCGAGGCCAACACCCTCGGTGCCCGCTACTCGCTGTGTTATGCGTCGCCGTCCGGCACGCCGGTACGCACCTCGATCGGCACGCGTCTGCCCGTGGACTCGGCCGCAGCGGACCTCGACGTCGACACACTCGTCGTACCGGGCGGGGATCTCCTCGTCACCGAGCCGATCCCGGCCGATCTGACCGAGGCCGTGCGGCACCCGCGTGCTCGCGCCCGCAGGCTCGTGTCCATCTGCACCGGCTCGTTCGTCCTCGCCGCCGCGGGCCTGCTCTCGGGGCACCGCGCGACCACGCACTGGCGCCACGCCCAGCTGCTCGCACGCGCCTACCCAGATGTGCACGTCGAGCCCGATTCCCTCTTCGTCGAGGATCGTGGCATCTTCACCTCGGCCGGTGTCACCGCCGGTATCGACCTTGCGCTCTGCCTGGTCGAGCGTGACCACGGTGCGGATCTGGCCCGCGAGGTCGCGCGCGGTCTGGTGGTGTTCATGCAGCGCCCGGGAGGGCAGTCCCAGTTCTCCGCACCGCTCGAGGCGGGCGTGCCCCGCACGCCTGCGCTGAGAGCGGTCACCGACCTGGTCTCCGCGCAGCCCGCACTCGAACACAGTACGGACTCGCTGGCCGTCCTCGTCGGTGTCAGTCCCCGGCATCTGACCCGGCTGTTCAACGCCGAACTCGGCACGACACCGGCCAAGTTCGTCGAACGCGTACGGCTCGACCACGCGAAGGCGCTGCTGGACGCCGGTCACAGCGTGGCCACCAGCGCCCGAATGGCCGGATTCGGCAGCCCCGAGACGCTGCGGCGCACCTTCGTGGCCCGGCTCGGTGTCTCACCGGGCCACTATCGAGCCCGGTTCGCCACGACACACTCAGACTCCCGCCGAACTCGGACACCAGCCGCCGGCCGGAACGCCGGCCGGAACGGGACCGCCGGCACCCCGTCGGCTCCGACGCCGCGGGATGAGGTGCCACAGCCCGCCGAACGCGATGGCTGACCATCGCTCGGAAGCCCGCCCTGCCCCTGCCGGCGCCCGGAGCACAGGCCCACGAGCCTTCGCGGGCCCGCTGCAAGGAGCTCTGAGAGGGGTGATGACGACGGCGTGACGGCGCCCGCGCGCTCGGGGCAGGTGCGGCCGGCCGACGGACGCACGCCGGGGTGGGCCGAGTGGGGCCCGGCATCGGGTGTGCCGGTGCTGTTCGACGATGGTCCGGCAACCGGCCGATGGCTGGGGATGAGCGGCGAGGCCGTGAGGGTTCCGCGGGAGAGAGGAACACGGCACGCAGGGCGCGACGCGCGACGAATCAGTGCAGCGGGGCGTTCGGTGTGCGGGGCTCGGTGTGCGGGGCGTGTCGTGAGAGCGGGGTGCCGGGCCGCCCCGGGAAGAAGGTGAGGGGCGGCCCGGCGGGCCGGGGTCTCGGCCGCACGTGGAAGGAAACCAGGTCGGCCTCTGTAACTTCCCATTCCCCTCGCGCCTTGGCATGGACCTGACGGTCTCCGGCGGGCTAGGCTCTGCCTCGCCATACATGAGAGCGCTCTCAGCACCCGACTGTTCCACCCCACCTCTGGAACGACGAAGGGCAAGTCCCATGAGACGCACAAAACTTACGCATGTCGTCTTGACCGCGCTCCTGGTCCTCGGCGGCTCGGGAGCGGCGGGGGCGGTCCCCGCAGCGGCGAGCGGCGCCCACACCGCACCCGGCCCCATCGGCCAACCCGTCACCGCGACTGGACCCGGCGGATACACCGCGCCCTTCGGGGCCGGGTCCTCCGGAACCGGCGCGACGTCCCGAAAGCCCGCGTCCGACGGGGTCCTGACCGCCATGCAGCGGGATCTCGGCCTCACGCGACAACAGGCCGAGGCGCGGATCGCGGCCGAGCGGTCCGCCGCCGCCGTCGATCCGAAGGTGCGCCGGATGGCCGGTGACGCCTACGCGGGCTCCTGGTTCGACGCGACGAAGGGGCGCCTGACGGTGGCCCTCACCTCGGACGCCTCGCCGGGCACACGTCATGCCATCGAGGCGGCCGGGGCCGAGATCCGTACCGCCAAGCACACGGCCCGGCAGCTCGACACGGTCAAGACACGCATCGACCGGCTGTCCGCCCCCGCCGGGGTGAGCGGCTGGCACGTCGATCCGATGGCCGACACGGTCGTCGTCGACGTCGTGCGGAACGAGCGTTCGGACAACGATGTCCGGCGCTTCGTGTCCCGGGCCCGCGAGGCGGGTCCCGTCACCGTCCGGACCGTCTCCGCGGCCCCGAGCACCTTCGCCGCGGGAACCGTCGGCGGGGACCCGTACTACACGGGCAACGTCCGCTGCTCCATAGGGTTTTCGGTGTACGGCGGCTTCGTGACCGCCGGACACTGCGGCTCGCCGGGCGCTGGAGTCAGCGGCTGGGACGGCTCGTACATCGGCACGTTCCAGGGCTCCTCGTTCCCGGACAACGACTACGCCTGGGTGAGCGTGGGCAGTGGCTGGTGGACGGTTCCGGTGGTGTTGGGCTGGGGCACGGTGCCCGACCAGCTCGTGCGCGGCTCGGCCGTGGCGCCCGTCGGCTCCTCCGTCTGCCGGTCCGGATCGACGTCGCACTGGCACTGCGGGACCGTGCTGGCGTTGAACGAGACCGTCAACTACAGCCAGGGCGCGGTGCACCAGCTGACGAAGACGAGCGCCTGCGCCGAACCCGGCGACTCCGGGGGCTCCTTCATCACCGGAGACCAGGCACAGGGCGTCACCTCGGGCGGCTGGGGCAACTGCGCCGGCGGAGGCGAGACCTGGTTCCAGCCCGTCAACGAGATCCTCAACCGGTACGGCCTGACCCTGCACACCTACACCGGCTGACGCCGGTCCGATCCACAGCGCCCCCGGGCCACCGGGGGCGTCCCGCCCGCGGTGGCCCGCGGGTCCATGTCCGGCCGGTCGCGCCGGCCGGGGCCGGGGTCCGCACGGCGCAGGCGGATCTCGTCCTCGATCCGGGCCTCCTCCGGCACGACGGCCTCGACTTCGCGCCTCTGTCGAACCCCTACACCGTCTCCGGTGCCGGGAACTCGGGCACCGGCTGCGGCGTGCAGTGCTTCTGGGGCGACGGCCACTGCGGCGACCGCGCCGGGAACACCGCCACGTGCGCCTTCACCGGCACCCGGATCACCGTGCTGTCCCGCCGTGACACCGGCAACGGCTACGCGGCGGTCGGCATCGACGACGGCGCCGAGCAGCGTCTCGACTGCTACGGCGCGACCCGCACCGGCGAGACGCTCCAGTCCTCGGCCCGCGCCTGCCCTACGGGCAGCACACGTTGCGGGTGCGGGTGATTGCCCATGTTCTGACGTTGTGTCAGCTCAACGTGAACCTCTGTGCCACCGAGCCGTTGCAGTCCCAGATGCGCAGCCTGGTGCCGTTGGCTGTGGCGCCGTTCGGCGAGTCCAGGCAGCGGCCCGACTGGGGGTTGAACAGAGAACCGTCCGAGCGTTGCTGCCAGTTCTGGCCGCCGACCCCGTTGCAGTCCCACAGCTCGACCTCGGTGCCGTTGGCGGTGCCGTTGCCCTCGATGTCCAGGCAGCGGCCGAGCGAGCGCAACGAGCCGTTCGCGTTGTGGTACCAGTGCTGGTCGACGGCGTAGGACTGGCAGTCCCAGAGCTGAACGGCCGATCCGTTGCCGCCGCTGTCGTCGGCTGCCACGTCGAGGCACTTGCCGCCGGGTGAGGCGACCGGGGCGCCGCCGTTGACGGAGAACTTCTGCGCCGGCGAGCCGTTGCAGTCCCAGATCTGCAGCCTGGTGCCGTTGGCCGTCGCGCCGCTCGGCGAGTCCAGGCAGCGGCCGGACTGCGGGTTGCGCAGGGAGCCGTCGGCCTGCTGCACCCACTTCTGGCCGCCGACGCCGTTGCAGTCCCACAGCTCGACCTTGGCGCCGTTGGCGGTGCCGTTGCCCTCGATGTCCAGGCAGCGGCCGATGGTGCTCAGGGAGCCGTCGGCGTTGTGCTGCCAGTGCTGGTCCTCGGCCCAGGTCTGGCAGTCCCACAACTGTACGGCGGCGCCGTTGATGCCGGTGTCGTCGGCGGCGACGTCCACGCACTTGCCGCCGGGGCCGGTGACGGTGCCCTGCGGGCCGTTGGGCACGTCGGTCTGGCCCGCGTAGCCGACGGAGACGATGTTGGCCTGGACGGCGTTCTCGGCGGCGTCACTCGGATAGCCGGCGACCATGACGCCCTCGAAGAAGGTGCCCCGGTTCCAGTTGCTGTTGTCCCCGCCGGTGCCCAGGATGATGCCGCCCTCCTGGTGCATGGGCTTGTAGCCGCCTCGGGTGGGCAGCCCGCCGTCCCACCAGGTGGTCAGGGCGCCGGTCTGTGCATCGCCGCCCTTGAGGGCGTACTTGGTCTGCCCGTCGTTCTTCAGCACGGCGGTGACGAAGGGGCTGTCGTTGCCTCGGTTGGCGGTGTTGGAGCCGTTGTCGCCCTGGAACATGCCGTTCTCCAGGTCGGCCTCGACCCACGGTCCCGAGCCGGTGCACGGCGCGAAGTAGCAGGTGGTGGCGATGGAGACGGCGTCCATGTGACCGTTGCCGGTGTCGGCGGGGGTGCTTTCGGCGTTGCCGTAGTCGAAGCAGCAGTCGGCGCCTACATGGGTGCCGGAGGCCACCATGTAGGCGCCCTCGGGCCGGCCGTCGACGGCGACGCCGGAAGCCACGCCGGTGTAGCGGTAGCCGACGCCCGGCGAGATCCAGATGCCGTAGACCTTGTGGCCGCCCGCGGTCACCGCGATCTCACTGGCGTCGGCGCCGCGGTCGGCGCCCATACCGGCGGTCCCGGCCGGGCCGGGGGTGAGGTCGTTGTGGCGGGAGGTCTGGTCGTAGATTTTGGTCATGCGGCACGTGGTGTTCTGGCAGAACACGTCCTGCTGGGCGGCGTTGGCGTAGCCGCCGGGGGCCAGCAGTCCGATGTCGGCGCGGGCCCCATCGGAGGCACGTGTGACCTGGTAGAGGGGGCCGTTGTAGGAAGACAGCAGGGCACGTGTGGTGCTGTGCGCGGCGACGCAGGGGGTGCCGGCCGAGCCGTAGATGTCGCACGGCAGCGAGCCGGCCGCCTCGGAGACGGCGGGGAAGGCGAGCAGGGCGCCGAGGACGAGGCTGAGAGCGGCCACGGCGGACAGCATGTGCCGCAGGGGGCGGAGGACCAATGATCTCGCGAGGAGGCGCCGGATGCTTCGCGCGTCCGTGGTCAGTGCTCTGCGCATGGTGTGCTCCCGTCACTGTGGGGAGGGAATGGAGCCCAACCTGCCGATGCGGCGGCGGAGTTCACGCCGCTCGGCACCTTCGCCGGGAAGGTACGCGCACCGGTCGAGCGCGTCAATATTTGTTGCTTCACTTTCCTTGACCGCCGACAAGACTTCTGGATCTGTTGCCTTCTGTTGGCACAGGGCTCGATCCGGTCACTCTCCAGGGCCTTGACCCAGATCGTTCCGGGGCAGCCCGCAGCCCTCCGGGGCCCGGTGGGTACCGGGTCCTGGAGGGCGCTGTTCGCTCTCGCGGGGCAGGTGGCGGAGACGTGCCGGGGTACGGCGCCCTTCGTCAGCGGGCGGTGGCGCCCCCGCCGCCGCGCCGGCCGCGATGAGCTTGCGGTTGATGTCCCTGACCTGGTCCGGGTAGACCTTCAGGACCGCACGGCGGGGCCGTCACCGTGGTCCTGGCCGCCCGCGACATCCGCGAGGTGACCGGGGATGGTGAGCGAGCAGCCGCCCTGCTCGCCGTCCACGGCCGCTCGGGTGGCGTCCGAGGCGGGGTGGCAGGCCCGTGGTAGAGGTGGTGGTCGATGACGTCACCGCGGCCGGGATCGCCCTTGAACGCACAGCAGTTGACTCCCGAGTGGGCGTCGAACAGGCGCGAGGCGTCCTGCTGCTCGACGGCGTCGGCGAGTTCACCGGTGGACTGCTTGCTCTGCTGGTCCACGATCTCGTGGACCTCCTTGGTGAACGCCTCGTCGCGGAGCCGCCACCCTGCCCGTTCACCCCCCATCACTGGCGGGTGGTCTACCTTCGCGTACACGGGCGCGGTTCCAGCAGTGCGCATTCAACTCGCTGAGGGGCCTGTTCACCGCCACCATCCTCACCCGGACACCCGGCAGTGTCCACGACGGCCAGGGCCGCTATGGCGCCGACGAGGACGCCCGGTGAGCGTGCTGTATCCGGCCATCCTCCGAGGCTGATGAGGGGGCGGTCTCCCAGCGCATACAGCGGGAGCGCTCCCGCAACGCGCCACGGTTAGACAGTGTTCGAATGGATTGCCTGGCCTCTTGCACGGCGTGGAAGCTTGCCGCGCACCGACAAGCCGACCGAGCTCGGTGCGAGGGGGAGCCGTCGATGGCCGACACGATGGTGGAACAGGACCACGGGGGGACCGAACGAGGCCGCGACGGCGGGCTGTCCCTCAGCCTCCGTGCCACCACCCAGTCGTTCCAGGCGGTGATGGACCTGGACTGGCTGACAACCCCCCTGTCGCGTACGCACCGCATGCGCCAGGCCCTCATCCAGGGCCCTCTGCCGTGGGAGATCAGGGCGTACGACATCGGCGACAAGGCCGCGGACGACGCCGTGGCGGCCGGTCTGAAGGACGACAGCGGCACCGGCCTGGGCCAGCTCTTCGCCGCCACCGGCATCCGGGCCCGCGACTCCTGCATCCATGCGCTGATCATCAGGGGCCGCACCATGTGCCCCGACGTCTGCTGTCGCGCACCGCCGCGCGAGTCGTGTGCGCGGCCGGGGCCGTCTCCGCGCTCGCCACCGCCGCCACAGCGGCTGGCCGGGCCGGCCTCACCTCACCGGCCGCCGTTCCCGAACGCGCGTCCCGCGTACGGCCGCGCACAGGAGCGGTCGGCTCCAACGGCTGGCCTATGGAGCAGAGCCGTGCCGGGCACCGGAGACGCCGTGGCCGTACGGCTCGGCGCGGTCTCTACGGTGCTCATCCATCTGATCAGTCGCTACCCCTGCGAGGGGGAAGCTCTCTGCCCGGACGACGTCCCGGGCTTCCAGGCCCCGCACGGCCTGCGCGGCTTCCGGACCGACTACGGCTCGGGCACCGCCGCCGCCATCCGCCCCGGCGCCCGCCCGCCAGGGGCGGCCGGGGGGCTCTTCCCGGCCCAGGGGAGAACGTTCCCCCGTCCGACGACCGCCTCCACCCGCTCGCCGCCCGGATCGGGCGACGTGACAAGACGCCCGCCCGGGCAGGGCCCGGCATGACCACCCTGCCCGGCTGAATCCCGAGACGAAACCGACCCTGAAGGAGACACCAGTGAGGAACACAGCGAAGTCCCTGGCCGCGGCGTTCGCCGCCGCGGCCGTCGTCACGGCCCTGGGCGCCACCGCCGCCCCCGCCTCCGCCGCTCCGTCGAGCGCGCAGTACGACACGGCGTGCAACGTCACCTACTCCTACATTTCCGCCGGCGCCCACCACGGCGCCGGCGAGGTGAACTACTGCCGTCTGTGGGGCGGCAGCATCGGCGTGCGGTCGGCACCCGGGTCGAGCACCCTCGTCGGCACCATCAACAGCGCCAACACGAACTGGTTCCGCGGGGACACCCTGGACGCGCAGTTCTGCTCCAGCGGCTACTGCAACAACGCCTGGGCCTTCACCGAGGCGGACAACGGCAATTGGGGCTGGGTGCCGGAGGTGTTCTTCTCCAGCTCCAACACGAGCTGGGACCCGAATCTGCGCGCCTGCAGCGCCTACCCCGGCTTCTGCGCCCCCTTCTAAAGGCGCGGTCACGCACCCAACGGAATACGGCCGCGGCGCACCTGCGCCGCGGCTTATTCGCGCCGACAACCATACGCAGCAGTCAGTCGTCTCACTGACGGTACACCGACCACCGTGCCGTACCCCCCACCGCATTGTGAGTGACCGACTCGATGCTTCGAATCCACTTCACGGCCCGCGATCTGGAAAACGTCCGCATCGCCCAGCAACCCGATCCCCTGTGGGAACTCGTCTGCGCCGTCCGTCGACTGAGCACCCGTCAGGAGCCCGTCGTCTTCGCCGGCTGGCGCCGCTCGGTCGTCGACCGGCTTTTCGCCGACGCGCAGGCCGACCACGCCGTACGGCTGTCGAAGTCCCTGATTCCCGCCACCGGTTACATCCCGGACTTTCTCACGCCGCCCGTCACCGGAGAGGGGCTGTCCGCGGGCCTGGAACAGGTACGGGCCACACCCCGCGAACGATTACTGCGCGATCTGCTGCTGTTCGCCAAGACTCGCGCGATGCCTGGCTCGGCCACGGGCCCGACCGATTCCGGCCACATCTTCGTCGCCTCGCTCGCCGCGGCCTTCGAGTCGTCCTTCCGTGCCCTGCTCGCACCGTACTGGGGCCCCGTACGGTCGGCGGTGGGCAACGATGTCGCGCTGCGCTCGCAGGCTCTGCTCGAAGGCGGGACACGCGCCCTCTTCGACGGGCTCCGGCCATGGGCCCATTGGAAGGCTCCCGTGCTGGAGGTGAACTACCCGAGGGCACGCGACCTGCATCTGCAAGGCCGCGGCCTGCTGCTCGTGCCGTCGTACTTCTGCTGGCGCAGGCCGACTTCGCTGGCCGACCCGAACCTCGACCCGGTACTGGTCTATCCGGTGGCCAAAGCACCGCTCGGCCTGCTGGACGCGAGTGAGGAGCGGCTCGAACGGCTGCTGGGCCGCACGCGCTGCGCCGTCCTGATGGACGTCGCCCGGCATTGCGGCCGTACGACCACGGAGATCGCGCGGACGCTGGGCATCGCCGTTCCCAGCGCAAGCTACCAGATCAGTGTGCTGCGCGAAGGAGGCCTCGTCGTCAGCCGTCGCGACGGCAAGTACGTCCTGCATTCGGCGACCGCCCTCGGCCGCGGTCTGCTCGACAGCAGCAGCGTATGACGGGGGTACGACGGACCGTTCCCGGCGGGTCCGGCGCACGGCCTCGCGGAGAGGAGGCGGCATGGCGACGACAGCGGCGCGGGTGAGCACTCATGCGTGGGTGGGGTGGTGAGGGCTGAGCCGGGTGGGTGGAGACGTTCACCGGGTCGCGGAAGGGCCTTCTGCGGCGAATGTGCAGGTCGTCGTCGATGCCGACACCCGCCTGGTGGTGGCATCCGCCCGGTCGGCAGCCGGCAACTGGTGGGCCGTCGATGGATCCTGGGAGTGGGTGCTTTACCGGGCTGATGGCCTGGGGTCGGTGTCGGTGAGGATCCGGCCTGGGCTGTGTCGGTGGGCTCCGCGGGCGTGTGGGCTTACCGGCACGGGGCCGGGGCCCCGCAACAAGGGGCCCCGGCCGGCGGACCGGGCGACCGCCGCCGTCGGCCGGTCCCGCGGGCGGGCTACGTTGGCGGCGCAGCTCTCGGGGGCGGGGTTGGGGGATGCGGGCCCCCAGGCGGCAGCGGCACCGGTGACTGGCTCGCCGCTGCCGGGATGTCGTTCGCGGACGGCGGCGCGGGCCCCGGTCGCCGCCCTCAGCTCTTGGGGCGCGGGGCGTCCGGGTCGAGGGCCGAGAGCTTGTCGGGGTTGGTGACGAGGTAGACCTCGCGGACCTGCTCACCGTCCGGGTCGAGGTCCAGGACCATCACCGCGCGCGGGGAGCCGTCCGCGAACACGACCACGGCCGCGTCCCCGTTGACGTCCCGGTGCTGGATCTCCAGTCCCGCCGCCTGGCGCGCGGCGAAACCGGTCACGGCCCGGGCCACCTTGTCCCGGCCCTGGATCGGCCGCGGCGCCGCCTGTGCCTTGCCGCCGCCGTCCGTCCACAAGGTGGCCCGCGGTGCCAGGATCTCCAGCAAGGCCCCCAGATCCCCGCCGAGTGCCGCGGCCAGGAACCGTTGCGTCGCCTGGCGCCGGACCCTTGGGTGCGCGTGGTAGCGGGGGCGGCGGGCGCGGACGTGGGCACGGGCGCGGTGCGCGAGCTGGCGTACGGCGGCGGGGCTGCGGCCGAGGATGTCCGCGGTCTCGGTGTGGGCGTAGCCGAACACCTCGTGCAGCACGAACACCGCCCGCTCCAGCGGCGTCAGGGTCTCCAGGACCACCAGCAGGGCGAGGGACACCGACTCGGTGCGCAGTGCGTGCTCTGCGGCGTCCTCACCGGCGCCCTCGGCGGGCGGGACGTCCGTGAGGAGGGGTTCGGGCAGCCACGGCCCGACGTAGGTCTCGCGCCGCCGGGCGATCCGCGCCCGCCGGCCGAGCGCCTGCCGTACGGTGATCCGCACCAGGTAAGCCCGCGGGTGCTCGACTTCGGGTGCTCGCCCCGCCTTTCCCGCGTCCGTGCGTGCCGTCCAGGACAGCCAGGTCTCCTGGAGCACGTCCTCGGCGTCGGTGACGGTGCCCAGCATGTTGTACGCCACCGCGAACAGCAGCTCGCGATGGTCGAGGAAGGTCTGGGTCGCGGCGTCCGTCCCGTTGTCGGCCATGGCATCTCCTCACGACGTCTCCCCACCCGGAGGGGACGGACCCCGGGAAGTGTGACATCGGCGTCGCGGTGTGTGTCGTAGGTCTCATGCCGTGCGGTCCCTGTCACACCTGCCGCCGTGGGGGCCCTCCCGGTTCGCGACAGCAGCAGGGCTCAGGGAACGACAGCAAAGAGGGGGAACGTTCATGCGACTCGTCGTGTTCGGCGCGAACGGGCCGACCGGGCGGCAGGTCGTCAGGCAGGCGACCGCCGAGGGCCACACCGTCACCGCCGTGACCCGTCACCCCGACGACCTCCCGCGTCCTTCCGGCCCGCCCCGGCTGCGGGTGGCGAAGGCCGACGTCCTGGATCCGGCGGCCGTGGAGAGTGTCGTCGCGGGGCACGACGCGGTGATCTCCGCGCTGGGCGTCCCGTACGGCCGGGCCCCGGTCGCCGTGTACTCCTCGGGCATCGGCCACATCACCCGGGCCATGACCCGGCACGGCCTGCGGCGGCTGGTGTGCGTGACCTCCACCGTGCTGTTCGATGTGCCGGCGCCCGGCGAGGGGTTCTTCCTGCGCAGGGTGCTCGAACCGTTCTTCGTACGGGTCGTCGGGCGCACGGTCTACGACGACATGCGCCGCATGGAGGACATCGTGCGGGCCAGCGGCCACGACTGGACGGTCCTGCGGCCCGCCGGCCTCTTCGACTCCGGCCGGGTCAGCGCTTACCGGCTGGCGCCCGCCCGGCTGCCGGGACGGTTCACCTCCCGGGCCGACCTGGCGCACGCGCTGGTCCGCGAGGCCGTCACCGAGGGGCATGTACGTGCCTTCCTCGACGTGCGCACCACCCAGGGCACCCCGCGCATGCTCGACGTCATCAGGAAGGAGGCGTTCGGCAGATGACACACGGCGCGGCCGGGAGGCCGATTGCCGCAGGGACAGGTGAGCGCCCCCGGATCGACGGGCCCCTCGGCGCAGCCGGCACCCGGACGGTTCGCACCCGGCCCGCGACGCGTCCCGGACCGAGCGTCCACGCCGCACACGCACTCGCCGCGCTTTGTTCGTTCCGCCGCCGGAACCGAAGAAGCCCTGGTCTGCGTGTTCCTCGGCGACCTGTCCGCCCGCAGAGGATGGACGTTCGCCGAAGAGGGCTAGGCCGGCACGTGGACGAAGCCCTCGGTCCAGTGGTCCTCGTCGAGGTCGTACTCGCCGATCTGGAAGCAGTCCGGCTCGTCGGCGAAGCCCGGCAGAAGGCGCGCGCGGCGGATCCGCTCTTCGGCCGCGGCCTCGGAGGAGTAGATGCCGAGCAGCTTGACGTCGTCGCCGTCCTGCTCGTCGAGGAACACTCCCCCGTCGTCGTGGTGAATCGTCTCGTCGTTGGGGCCGGCTTCGTTCTGGTGGCTGATGTGCCAGAGGGGGTAGGCCTTCACGGGCGCAGGTTACCCCGGGCCCCTCCGGTGGCGAGCAGTGCGCGCAGTTCCCGGGCGGCTTCGGCGCCGGCGCTCCGCCCGGCCGTCGGCGCGTTCGTCGGACGAATTCGGCCCGCCGGACGGAGGACGCCGCCGGGCATCACGCCGTCCGCGGTGGTCTGGCCGGCGGCGTAGCCGGGAAGGCGGTCCCGCGCGCGCCGCCGGGTGGGGCTCCAGCAGGCCCGCGGGCAGCCCTCCGCGGACACTCGCCGCCGGCGACCGGGCCCGCTGGACGGCCGGCACGACGGGCTGACGCCTGAGACGTAGTGGCATCGGCGTCCAGGGCCTGTCCGGAGTGCCGATGACCCCACGGGAAAAAGAGGTTGCTGCGTGATCACCGGGTTGGTAGTTTCCGTCCGACCGTGACACCGCCCGAGGAGGTGAGACCCGTGAACGCAGTATCGACGTGGGTGCTCCTCCTTCCCGTCACGGCCTGCGGTTGACGTAGGTGTCACCGGGAGCGCTCCTCAACAAGGCACTCCCGAAGGGCAACAACTCATGCACTCCCTGCAGTTCACCGCCGAGTCGTCGTCGGACGGCATGGCCGAACGCGACTTCACGGTGGGCGGCGTACCCGGCGTTCTCTGGTCGCCGGCTTCCGGCGCGGCCGATCGCGCACCTCTGGTCCTCATGGCCCACGGTGGCGGCACCCACAAGAAGCATCCGGCGATGTCCGGCCGCGCCCGGCTCCTCGTGACCGGCTGCGGCTTCCACGTCGCCGTCATCGACGCGCCCGGTCATGGCGACCGGCCGCGCACGGCGCACGACGAGGCGGAAATCGCCGAGCTGTTCCGGGCGCGGGCGGCGGGCGAGCCGGAAGGCCCGATCGTCGTGCGCTACAACGACCACCTGGCCAGGCTCGCCGTGCCGGAGTACCAGGCGACCCTGGACGCCCTCCAGGACCTGCCGGAGATCGGCACCGGCGGACCGGTCGGCTTCTGGGGCATCAACATGGGAACCGCGATCGGCATACCGTTCGTGGCGATCGAACCCAGGATCACCGCCGCGGTCTTCGGCCAGCACTGGCCCGATGTCCTGGCCGAGAAGGCCGAGCTGATCACCATCCCGATCGAGTTCGACCTGCAGTGGGACGACGAGCACATCTCGCGCGAGGAGGGTCTCGCGCTGTTCGACGCCTTCGCCTCGAAGGAGAAGTCGTTGCACGTGAACTCGGGCAGGCACAAGGAGTTGCCCAGGTTCGAGGCCGACAGCGCGGTCCGCTTCTTCGCCCGGCACTTCGGCCGGGCGGATACCTCGCCGTCGACCTCGCCGGCCTGACGTGCGCGGTTGCGGCGTCCGGCTTGCCGGCCGGGCGCCGCGACCGTGGCCCCGGCTCGAGGCTGCGCATCCGGATGGCCGCGTGGATCGCCGGTCGTCCGCCGTCCCTGCCGCGTGCGCGGGAGATCGGCCGGCGCACGCCGACGGTGTGGCCGGCCCGGAGGAAAGCAGGTGCGTTCCGCCTCTTCCCCGTGTCAGGCTCCGCCAGTGAACCGTGAACAGATCTCCAGGCTTGCCCATGCGGACCATCCGATTGCGGCCCCGCTCGACGACGACTCGGTACGCCGACTGCTGGAACGCGGCATCCCACGCGGCGACGCGCGCATACTCGACCTCGGCTGCGGCGGCGGGGAGTGGCTCGTGCGTGCCCTGAGCACGCATCCGCGGTCGCGGGCCGAGGGCGTCGACGTCTCCGAGAGCTCGCTGGCGCACGCTCGTGACACCGCGCGCACCCTGGGCGTTCACGAGCGCCTCCTCCTCCACCACGCGGACGCCGCGGACTTCGCCGCCTCCCACGCGTTCGACCTGGTGGTCAGCGTCGGAGCCACGCACGCCTTCGGTGGCCTGCCCGCCACCCTCACGGCGGCACGCAAGCACCTCGCTCCCGGGGGGCGCGTCCTGATCGGTGACGGATTCTGGGCGCACGAGCCCTCCCCCGAAGCCGTCGAGATGCTCGGGGACCTCGCCGACCTGCCGACCACCGTGGACCGCGTCGTCGCCGATGGGTGGACACCCGTCTACGGGCACATCAGCACACGCCGGGAGCTTGACGACTACGAGTGGGCCTGGACGGGGGCGCTGGCCTCATGGGCCCTGGACCATCCCGACGATCCGGACAGTTCGCAGGCGCTCGCAGCGGCCACCACCCACCGCGACGAATGGCTGCGCGTCTACCGGGACGCCTTCGGCTTCCTCTGCCTGGTCCTGCGCCCCACGTCCGGCTGAAGCGGCGTGGACCGCCCCGCCACCCCGGCGAGACTCCCGGCAGGCAGCTTGGACGCCCTGGCGGGGCGGCGGTCGTAAGTGTCCAAGCGCCTGCCCGGCCGGCCGGCTCCCTGCTACTTCGCGGCTTTTGCCACGTGCTTGCGGATGCGCTCCGCCCAGGTCTCCGGAGAGTCGACGGGGGTGAAATGCCCCGTGTTCTCCATGATGTGCAGCTCGTAGTCGCTGTAGTAGTCGTCCAGCGTGTCGTTCCATTCCGTGGGGAAGAGCGCGTCGCTGTCCGGCCCCGAACGCGCCCGGTTCCGAGTGGTTCTCGGTGAGGTGGTCGAGGAGCACGTCGACCGCGGGTGAGCCGGGAGGTGACCAGCTCTCCAGGTTCTCCCGCAGTGCGGCGCGGACGGCTTCCGGCTTCCCGTCGATCAGGTCCTCGACCAGCCTGGTCTTGTACAGGATGGGGTGCAGGAACGCGTTGACGGCCTTCTCCTCCGGGATCCGCCGTCCGACGCCCATGGTCGGCGGCGCGATGACCAGGGAGTGCGCCAGGTCCGGGCGCTTCACCGCGATGGTCTGGACGGTGAAGCTGCCGACGTCGTACGCACAGCACCGCGTCGCTGATGCCCAGTTCGTCGATGAGCGCGATGACACCGTCGACCTGGCCGCTGAGCGAATAGGCAGGTGTGCGTGTCGGCGTTGCCCGGCGCGAAGCATGGCCGCACACCTCCTCACATGAGGAGCGGTGATGCCACACCACGCATCTGGAGACCGCGCAAACCGGAATGGTCCGGCAGTGTCGGTGACCGGTCACCGGTGACCGCGAGGGTCAGCGCTGTCTGCCCGAAGTGGCGTTGTACGCGGCGAGCTGCTCGGTGAACGCACGGGCGCCTCCCTGGGCGGGGTGGCGGACGGGGGTCGCGTCCAGGCCGGCGCGGGCGAGGGCGCCTTGTGCCTTGCGGCCCACCGCGACGAACCTCGTGATGCCGAACGCCTCCGCCAGGGCGAGCACGATCGGTGTGCCGGCGGCCACCTCGGTCGCCCGGGGTGCCCGGTTGGTTGCCGGGTCGCCCGGTTCGTGCGGGTGGTTGGGGTAGACCGCCCACATCAGCGGGAGCGGTCCGTGCCACGCGGCCAGGGCCCGCCAGACGATCCCGGAGGACTGCTCCCAGTTCGCGGCAGGGTGCTCAGGCACCGCGAATCCGTCTCCCTGCGGAGCGCCGGTGATGAGCCCCGGCCGTGCCGTCAGCTGCCGCACGCTGGTGAAGGGCACGCCCGACACGGTGTGCCCCCGGTAGCCGGGTGCCTCGCCCACCATCATCACCCGCGGGCCGCCCCCGGCCATCGAGGCGGCCATCAGCTCGTGGTAGCGGCGGAGATTGTGTTCGCGAAGCCGGCCGTCCGGCTCGGGCCCGTACAGGAACTCAGCGTCGTCCGGCACCGGTATCGCCCGCAGCTGCTCCCAGAACCCGCGGGTGTCGACGCTCGCCACCTGCACCACCACGTCCTCTTCTCACCGGTCCGGGACCGCGCCCGCGTGCCGCCGCGTGCCTCGATGTCCGGATCATTATCCGTGACGCGCACGGCTGTGTCCTGAGCGGCGTCGGCGTCCACGGTGGCGTGCACGCGCTCCGGGCGCCGAAAGCCGTTGGCCGACCACGGGTGACCTGAGGGATCCTGTACGTGCGGCACCGGACGCCCAGCCGGAGGACCTGCCCCAGGAGCCGGGGTTCGGCTCGGGCAAGGACCTCGGGGGGACCGAACGTGAACAGGCAACACCGCGCCGACGCGGTGGACGGGGAGATGGCCGCGCGTCCGCTGCCGGACACCGCTCTTCGGGCACTGGGCGTCTGGTGGAGCGAGAACGCGACGAGGTGCGCTGACGCCACGCCCGGCGCGCACACCGTCGACTACGCCCCCAGCAGGTGGAGAGGCATCGAGCCCTGGCCGGCGGCACTGGCGCCGGTTTCCCGCAGTGGTGCTGCCGGGGTCAGCCGGGCGGAGGTGGCGTCGATGGTCGCGGACGCGTTGCGGCGCGAGGCGTTCCGCGAGGCTCTGGTCGCCACGTATGTGTGGGGGAAGGGCAAGAGCGGTTCTCCCAAGGGCAGCGGACCGGCCACCCTGCGCCTGATCCTGGCCGCCGAGGGCCTGGACGGGGTGCTGGCGGGTGCGGTGACCGCGCTGAGCGAGCACGGAGCGCAAGCGGCCTACGCCGCGCTGCGGGGCCGGGTCGGCTGGCTGGGACCGTCGTTCTTCACCAAGTTCCTGTACTTCGCCGGCAAGACGGTGCGGCCGGCGGACGGCCCCGAACCCCTCATCCTGGATCAACGCCTGGCCCGGCGCCTGCGGTCCCTGGCCCAGGTGGTCGGCCGGGACACGGGCCACGACCCCGACGGCTCGGTCGCGGCCTGGGTGTGGAGGGATGCGGACTGGTCCGCCCACCGTTACGGGGTGTACCTCTCCTTCATGCAGGCGGCCGCCCGGCGGGCGGCGGCGACGGACGGCTGGCCGTCCGGGGCCTCCCCCGACCTGCTCGAATACGCGCTGTTCAGTACCGCGTGGGCATAACCGACCGCTGCGGCGTTCCCGGGCATGGGCATGCGCATGGGCATGGGACGATCGTTCCCCTCGCCGTCGGCCTCGCGTCGGCGATGCCTCAGAGCGTCTTGGTCTGCCCGCCGTCGACGAGGACCTCGGCGCCGGTGATGTTGGCCGCCAGCGGTGAGGCCAGGAAGAGGACGACGTCGGCGACTTCGTGCGGTTCGGTGATCCGGCCCGTGCTGATGCCCATGCTCTGCGGCACCAGCACGTCGAGCGCCTCCTGGGCCGTGGTGCCGGCGGCCCGCGCCGTGGCGTCGGCGAAGCCGCCCGGCGCCGTCCAGAAGGGCGTGCGGACCGGTCCGGGGGAGATCGCGTTGACGCGGACGCCGCGCGGTGCGAACTCCTCGGACAGGCTCTTGTTGAGGCTGGTCAGCGCCGCCTTGGCGGCCGAGTAGTCCACGACCATCGGGAAGGGGAGCCGTGCGTTGATCGAGCTGATGTTGACGATCGCCGCGCCGTCGGCCCTCATGAGGTGGGGCAGCGCGGCCCGGCTGGTGCGCACGGCGCTGAAGAAGGTCAGATCGAAGATCCGTCGCCACTCCGCGTCGTCGACCTCGAGGAATCCGGCGCGCGGCTCCGCGGCGCCGAGGTTGTTGACGAGGATGTCGATCCGGTCGTGCTGTTCCACGGCGCGCCGGACCAGGGTCTCGGCTCCCTCGGCGGTGGAGAGGTCGACCTGGACGACCGTGACGCCGTAGGTGTCCCGCAGCGCGTCGAGTTCCGGGGTGGAGTTGCGGCTTCCGGCGACGACGCGGACGCCCTCGCGGCTCATGGCCTCGACGACGGCCAGACCGATGCCCTTGCTCGCCCCGGTGACGACGGCGACTTTGCCCTTCAGATGCAGGTCCATGGCGTCATCCTTTTCTGGATTGATTGTTAAAGTATCAGCGCGGGAGTGGGCACGGCGGTGCGCCGGACGCCACAGTGATCCGAGGTGGTGCGGGGGCGGCCGGGCTCAGTCCAGGACGCGCAGCGCCGTCTCCAGGGCGTCCTGCGTGAAGGACCGGCCGAGACGCGCCTGGCCGACGACGCGGAGTCCCTGGACGAAGGTGGTCAGGAAGCGGGCCAGTTCCACGGGGTTCTTGTCGGCGGGCAGTTCGCCGCGCGCCCGCGCTCGCTCCAGTGCCTCCGCCAGGGCCGACTCGACGCGCCGCAGGGCGGCGGCGACGCGTTCCACCGTGGCGGGGTCGTCGCCGCGCTCGGTGGCGGCGTGGACCACGAGGCAGCCCCGGGAAGGGTCGGCCAGGTCCGCTTCGATCATGCCCGTCAGGACCCGGCGCACCGCGGGCCGGATCTCGGTCGCGTTCTCCAGGCTTTCCACGAGAGCCGCGGCCTGGAGTGCGCAGTAGCGTTCCAGGGCCCTGACGTAGAGCTGCTCCTTCGATCCGAACGCGGCGTAGAGGCTGCCGCTGCCTATCGCCAGTTCCCTGAGGAGGTCCTGCAGGGATGTGCCGGCGTAGCCGCGGCGCCAGAACAGGTCCATCGCGCGGTCGACGGCCTGCTCGGCGTCGAACTCCCTGGTGCGTCCCATGGCCCCACCGTACGCCTTCTGGATTGATCAATCCAGTATGCCCGTCTCCGACTCGCGGACCCCCTCTCTTACCGTTGGTCTCACTGATTCACGCGATGCCACGACCCCGCTCGCGCTGACAGCATGGGTGCCGCAGAAAGCATGGTGAAAGACGGGGGTGTCCATGTCGCCGGATCCATCAACCACCCTGCACACCACGGACTCGGTGCCGGCCCACCGCCGACGGGCGTACTGGCGGGAGGCGCTGTCCCGCACCTTCGGAGCCGTTGACATCCGCGTTCCCGAAGAGGTGTACGCCGGCACGGTCCGTACGTCACCGCTGGGCCGCATCCGGGGCGTCACGGTGGAGGGCGACCCCATGCAGACCCTCCGCACCCGACGCCTCATCGCCGGGAGCGCCGACGACAACCACGTCGTCGTGATGCTGCTCAGCAGGGGGAACGCCCGGGTCGAGCAGGACGAGCGCGACGTGCACGTGGGGTCGGGGGCGCTCTTCGTCTACGACAGGGCGCGCCCGCTGCGGCTGACCTTCCCCCAGCCGTTCCAGACGAAGTCCCTCGTCCTGCCACGGCACGTCCTGGAGCTGGACGAGTCCGACCTGCAGCGGATCACGGCCGCGCCGCTCGGAGGCGAGTCGGCGCTCGGCGGGTTGCTGACGCCGTTGCTGTCCCGGCTCGTGGAGACCGCCGCGACGTATCCGCAGCGGACGGGTGAGTCGCTCGCCCGCAACGTCGTGGACATGGTGCAGACCCTGGCCGAGGAACGACTCGGCAGATCCTCCGCGGACACCCCGGCTGCCGCTCGTATGTCGCTGCTGCGCATCCGGGCCTACATCGAGCAGCACCTGTCGGACCGGGAGCTGACGCCGGACGCCATCGCCCGGGCCCACCACATCTCCGTCCGCTACCTGCACAAGCTGTTCGAGCCGGAGGACATCACCGTCAGCCGGTGGATACAGAAGCGCAGACTGGAACACTGCCGACGCGACCTGGCCCGCCGGTCGGCGCGGCTCACGGTCGCCGCGGTGGCCCACCGCTGGGGGTTCACGAGCGCCTCGCACTTCAGCCGGGTGTTCCGCGCCGCCTACGGCGTCTCCCCCGTCGAGTGGCGCGACTCCGCCGTGCTCACGGCCACCGCTTCCGCGGTGCCCCGGGGGTCGGGGGCGAGGTGGTGAGGACCGGCGTTACGCGGGTCCCCGGGGCAGACCGTTGCCGGCACGCTCCGCACGGCTGGGCCTGGCCCGGGTGGAGGTGTCCTTCGCCGACGGAGCGCTCGACGTGGCACTCACCGGCCTCTACGGCACCGGCACACTTGCCGTGACGGTGCCGCTCGATCCGGGACTGCGGTTGAGTTCCCGCCTCACGGGCATCCCCGTCCACACCCCCGAGCAGCTCACCGAGGCCGAGGTCGCCCGGGGCTGCCCAGAGGGTGCCCGCAGCCGGGTGGTCCATCGCGCGGGCCGAGTTCGGCGGCGGTGAGAGTGGACCTGTGGAGCCGGGCGACGGTGCGCGCGTGAGGGCTCGCGGGCAGGTGTCGGGGGCCGGCTTGGTTCTCACGCCGGCGGACGCAGACCGCTCTTGGTGTCCGCGAGGTCCGCCTGCTCACGGTTGCGGCGTTCGAACTCGTCCCGCAGACGGCGGGTGCCGCGGCCGCCCAGCCGTTCCGTCAGGCGCCGCAGCCGCTACGCCGGACACACCGGACACGCGCGGCGCCCCTCTCCCTGGGACACCTGGTTGCCGCGACGGGTGCGGTGGGCGAGGCCACGTGGACGGGAAAAACGCAACGTCGACAGGGCCCGCGAAGGCGGCTACCTTCACCTGGTCTTCGGCAACCGCCCACGGCCGCACCGGAGTTCCCCCACCGAGCCACCCGCGACGGGACGAGTCGCTCACGCCCCTCGCATCCTCGCCCCCGGCGCAAGCCACCGATCCGGGTCCGCACCAGGCGCCCGCAACCAGGGAGAGACGCATGCCCCATCTCGCGCTGTACACCTTCGGCGTCCTGAAGTCACCCCTCAGCGATCCGGCGCCTTCCACGAGCGAGTTCTACGCCATAGGCGAGACCGTCTACCGGGAGATCGCTCAGCACCCCGGTTACCTCGCCCGTGCCGAAACGGCGGACGGTGACCGGGGCGAGCTGTTCGGGGCGGACTGGGGTGCGTGGGGCGAGTTCGCCGTACCGGCCTGGTACGACAAGGGCCGTACCGTGGAAACCACCGCCCTCGCCGCGACCCTCTCGCTCTGGACCGACCTGCGCTCCGCCTTCGACGCCGTCTACACCGGTCTGCACCGTGCGGCGCTGAACAGGCGCTACGACTGGTTCGAGAGGACAGGGCAACCGAATCACGTGATCTGGTGGGTGTCCGACGGCGCGACACCCACCTGGCAGGACGGGGTTTCCCGGCTGGAGCACCTGCACGACCACGGCTCCGCGCCGCACGCCTTCACCTTCCACCACTCGTTCGCCCCGGAGGGAACCCCGGCCGGCAACAAGGGCATCGGGCCGAAGAGCGGCCAGGTTCGCTGACGAGGAAGCCTGTACGACCCGGTTCGCCGCCCGCGTTGAGAGCGGCTCGGTCACGTCGCCGATCGTCGCCGCAGGCAGGCAGCGGCCGGGGCGTCGTGTCAGACCATGGCGAGCCTGTCCACCAGCAGCTCCACCCTCGCCTCGGCGTCCTCGGGCAGCAGGCGGCCCGCGCGCGTCAGGGTCGCGAGGCCGTGCAGGGCCGCCCAGAACACCTCGGTGTACAGCCCCGGCGGGACGCCGTCGCCGGCGACCTCCTCAAGAGTCTCCAGCAGGGCCGCGAAGGCGTCCTTCAGGGGCTCGGGGGTGTCCTCCTGCGCGTACGCCAGGCCGCCGTCGAGCTGGAACAAGGCGTCGTAGACCGCCGGGTTGCGTGCCGCGAAGTCCAGGTAGGCGCGGGCCAGGGCGGCGACCCGGACGCGCGGGCCGTCCGCCGCGGAGGTCGCGGCCCGCACCGCCGCGGCCATTTCGGCGGCTCCCTGGAGGGCGACGGCGCCGATGATCTCGCGCTTGCCGCGGAAGTGGCTGTAGAGGACGGGCTGGCTGTATTCGATGCTCTCGGCGAGCCGGCGGGTGGTGACCGCCTCCCAGCCCTGCCGCTCGGCGAGTTCACGGGCTGTCGCCACGATGAGGCGCTCGCGTTCCGCCCGTTCGCGCTGCTTGCGTTCCTGTACCGACATGACTCGACCCTAGCACTGCTAGACAACCGAGCGACAGCAGGGCTAGCGTTGCCTCATCAGCTAGCAACGCTAGTTCAACGGAGGAGCGTCATGCTCAACGCACTTGAGGTCGTCACCACCGTCGTCGTCGGCCTGATGGTGGGGGTGGAGTTCTCCGTCGCCTTCATCATGAACCGGATCCTGGACGCGCTCCCCGAGGACAGCGGCCAGCTCGGCCACGCCCACGGCGGCCGCATGCTCGGCACCCTGATGCCCTTCTGGTACGTCGGCTCACTCGTCCTCAGCGCGATCTGGGCCGTCGCCGGATGGCACCACCAGGGCGCGGGACTCGTCGCCACCGCCGCCGGACTGCTGATCGTCAGCGTGGCCATGTCGATACTGCTGCTCGTCCCGATCAACAACCGGAACAGGACCTGGACCCCCGAGAACCGGCCCGCGGACTGGAAGCGGCAGCTGAACCGCTGGCAGAGCTGGCACTACGTCCGCGTCGCCGTCATCGTCGCCGCCTTCACCCTGCTCGTCTGCGCCCTCGTCTGACCTCGCCGCTGCCCCCGGACGCCCCGACATCGGCGTGTCCGCGGGCATCGCCGCCCTACCGCCGCTAAACTAGTTGACACGTCATCTTTCGAGGTCTACGGTGATTGAAGATTGAACGGAATGGTCCTACCGGACCACCCCAGCAAGGAGAAGACCATGGGACAGCTCGACGGCAGGACAGCGATCGTCACCGGCGGCACCAGCGGCATCGGACTGGCCTCGGCCCGCCGCTTCCGTGAGGAGGGCGCCCGCGTCTACATCACCGGCCGCCGCAAGGAGACACTCGACAAGGCCGTCGCCGAGATCGGCGGTGACGTCATCGGCGTCCAGGCCGACAGCGCCAGCCTCACCGACCTGGACCGCCTCTACGCCACCGTCGCCGACCACGGAGACCGCATCGACGTGCTGTTCGCCAACGCCGGCGGCGGCGAGTTCGCCACCCTGGAGCAGGTCACCGAAGAACACTTCGACACCACCTTCGACACCAACGTCAAGGGCGTCCTCTTCAGCGTCCAGAAGGCGCTGCCCCTCCTCAACGACGGGGCCTCCGTCATCCTCACCGGCTCCACCGCCGGCAGCGTCGGCAACGAGGCCTTCGGCGTCTACGGCGCCTCCAAGGCCGCCATCCGCTCCTTCGCCCGCACCTGGGCCAACGAACTGCGCACCCGCAACATCCGCGTCAACACCATCGCCCCCGGCCCCATCACCACCCCCGGCCTCAACGGACTCGCCCCCGACGACGAGCAGGCCGCGCAGCTGCGCGACACCCTCGCCGCCGGCGTCCCCCTCGGCCGCATGGGCCGGCCGGAAGAGGTCGCCAACCTCGCCCTCTTCCTCGCCACCGACCAGTCCAGCTTCATCACCGGCACCGAGATCTTCGTCGACGGCGGCGCCAACCAGGTCTGACCACACCACCGCGGACGCACTCACCCCCGTACGGGAGGAACACCCTCATGCACATCGGCACCACAGGCATCTGGAGTCCGGAACTGCGCCTGCACGGCGACAGCGGAGAGATCGCCGACGCCGCGGCCGAGCTCGATTCCCACGGCTGGGGGGCCCTGTGGATCCCGGGTCTGGGCGGGGGTGACATCCTCGGCGACACCGAACGGCTTCTCGCCGCCACCGAGAACACCACGGTCGCGACCGGCGTGCTGAGCATCTGGCGCCACCCTGCCGAGGACATGGCCGCCGGGCACGCCCGGCTCCGCAAGGAGTACGGCCACCGCGTCCTGCTCGGCCTCGGTGTCAGCGACGCCGCCGCCGCTCGGCACGCCGGCGGGACGTACCGTCCCCTGGCCGCCCTCGGCAGCTACCTCGACCGTCTCGACCAGGCGCCCGAGCCGGTGCCCGCCGGCGAACGGCTCGTGGCCGCCATGGGCCCCAAGCTCACCGCACTCGCCGCCCGTCGCAGCGCCGGCACGCATCCCTTCCTGGTCACCCCCGACTTCACCGCCGGCGCACGCGACGTCCTCGGGCCCGGCCCCCTCCTCGCGCCCTACCAGGCCGTCGTGGTCGACCCCCGTCCGGACAGCGCCAGGGCCACCGCGCGGGGGTTCCTCGCCCCCTTCATCGGGATGGGGCACTACGCGAAGAGTCTGCTGCGCCAGGGCTTCTCGGAGGACGACCTCGCGGGCGGCGGCAGCGACCGCCTCATCGACTCCGTCGTCGCCTGGGGCAGCGTCGACGCCGTCGACGAGCGCGTCAGGGCCCACCTCGACGCGGGCGCCACCCACGTCGCCCTCCACGCCATCAGCGCCGGCCCGGGACTGCCGCTGACGCAGTGGCGGGAACTCGCACCCCTGGCCCGCTGAGGGCGGTGGCAGAGTGCCGGGAAAGGTGACTGAAGCGTCAACCTTTTCCTATGCTGGACCCATGACTGAAGAACCCCGTTGGCTCTCCCCTGACGAGGGACGGGCATGGCGCGGACTGCTGCGCATGCACGATCTTCTGGTCAACCAGGCCGGCCGGTCCCTGCAGAGCGAATTCGGGCTGTCCGCGACCGACTACACCGTACTCGCCGAACTCACGCGCGCCCCGGGCGACCACCTGCGCGTGATGGAGCTGGCCAAGGTGCTGGGGTGGGAGAAGAGCAGGGTGTCGCACCATCTGTCGCGCATGGTGAAGCGCGGTCTCCTCACGCGTGAGGACTGCGCCGACGACGGACGGGGGGCCTACGTCACGGTCACCGCGGCCGGCCGCGCGGCCATCGAGGCGGCCGCGCCGCGGCACGTCGAAGACGTCCGCCGCCTGTTCCTCGACCACCTCACGCCCGGCCAGGTCGTCCTGCTGGCGGAGATCGCCGACACGGTCATCGAGAAGATCAGCCCGCAGTAGCGACGGTGCACGGGGCGCACGAGGCACCGCGCGGGCGACCTCGTTCCCGGTGCTCCGCGCACCCGCGGAATGAACCGGACCCCTCATCGTTGAAGGAAACATGAAGAAGATCGGGTTCCTGTCCTTCGGGCACTGGACGCCGTCACCGCACTCCCGGACCCGCTCCGCGTCCGACTCCCTGCTCCAGGCGATCGACCTCGCGGTCGCGGCGGAGGAACTGGGAGCCGACGGCGCCTACTTCCGGGTCCACCACTTCGCACGGCAGCACGCCTCTCCCTTCCCGCTGCTCGCGGCCATCGGTGCACGCACCACGCGGATCGAGATCGGCACCGGCGTGATCGACATGCGCTACGAGAACCCCCTGTACATGGCCGAGGACGCCGGGGCCGCCGACCTCATCTCCGGAGGCCGCCTGCAACTGGGCATCAGCCGGGGCTCCCCGGAGCAGGCGGTCGACGGCTGGCGGTACTTCGGTTACCGCCCGCCGAAGGACGGCACCGACGCCGACATGGCGCGCGCGCACGCCGAGACCCTGCTCGACGTGCTCAAGGGCGAGGGCATAGCGCAGCCCCATCCGAATCCCATGTTCGCCAACCCGCCGGGGCTGCTCCGTGTCGAGCCGCACTCCGAGGGCCTGCGGGACCGCATCTGGTGGGGGTCCGGCTCCGACGCGACCGCGGTGTGGGCCGCCGAGCTGGGGATGAACCTGCAGAGCTCGACGCTCAAGGACGACGAGAGCGGCGAACCGCTGCACGTCCAGCAGCGCAAGCAGATCGAGGCGTACCGGGAGGCGTGGCGGGCGGCGGGCCACACCCGCGAGCCGCGGGTGTCGGTCAGCCGCAGCGTCTTCCCGCTCGTCGACGACCGGGACCGCGCCTACTTCGGCCAGGAGCGCGCCTCGGAGGACCAGATCGGCTACATCGACCCCGGCACCCGCAGCGTCTTCGGCCGGTCCTACGCCGCCGAACCCGACGTACTGGTCGAACAGCTCGCGCGGGACGAGGCCGTCGCGGCGGCCGACACCCTGCTGCTCACCGTGCCCAACCAGCTCGGTGTCGACTACAACGCGCATGTCCTCGACAGCGTTCTGACCCATGTGGCGCCGGAACTGGGCTGGCGGTGACGGTCGGGAGGGATGACGGTCGGCACTGCGCTGCCGGTGCGGGCCGGACTGTCAGCCCTCGGTGGCAGAACAAGACGCAGACGGCGGCCACCGCGGAGGACACGGCCGCTGTCCTGGAAGACCTGGCCTGACTGGCTCAGCGCGCTCAGGCTGCCGGCCGGCGGCCGTACTGCTGGTGGGCCCTGTGACGCACGGTGGTCGACGAGGCCGGGAGCCCGCACCGGACCCGGAACTCCCGGGCCGGCCCCGCGTGGCGCAGCGCTCCGAGACGGCCTCCGCCGGCGAGCCGGGAGGGCTGCTGTGTCATCAGGCGGGCAAAGGCGGCCGGTGCCCCGGTAGCCGCCGCGCCGTCCGCGAGGGCCTCCTAGGTGACCGCGGGGCCCGCCCCGGCCGCCTTCTGGCGGGCGAGGGCGAGGTTGTCCCGGACCATGCGGGTGTCGGGGTGATCCTCGCCGAACACACGCACGTGGCCGGCCAGCGCCCGCTCGTACAGCGGGATCGCCCGGGCCAGGTCGTCCACGGACTCGTAGGCGTCGGCGAGGGCGCTGCGAGCCGCGAGGGTGTCGGGGTGATCCTCGCCGGACACACGCACGTGGCCGGCCAGTGCCCGCTCGTACAGCGGGATCGCCCGGGCCGGGTCCCCCGCCACCTCATAGGCGAGGGCGAGGCTACTGCGGAGGACGGGGGTGTCGGGGTGGTCCTCGCCGGACACGCGCAGGTGGTCGGCCAGCGCCCGCTCCAGCAGGGTGGCCGCCCGGGCCGGGTCGTCGCCGAACGCGCAGGCGAAGGCGAGGCTGACGCGGGCGGTGTGGGTGCCGGGGTGGTCCTCGCCGAACAGCCGGATCCGATCGGCCAGCGCCCGCTCGAACAGGGGGACCGCCTGGGCCGCCTGGCCCGCTGAACGACAGGCGGACGCGAGGTTCTCGCGGGAGACGAGGGTGTTCGGGTGGTCTTCCCCGAACACACGTCGACAGCCCTCCAGGGTCTGCTCGTACAGGGGGATCGCCCGGTCCACGTCGCCCGCCGACACGTAGGCGGCGGCGAGGGCACCGCCGGAGACGAGTGTGTGGGGGTGCTCTTCCCCGAGACTCCGGGTGCGGCCGTCGAGTGCCCGCTCGTACAGGGGGATCGCCCGGTCCACGTCGCCCGCCGACTCGTAGGCGGCGGCCAGGTTGTGGCGGACCGTATGGGTGTCGGGGTGGTCCTCGCCGAGAATGCGGGCGTGGTCGGCCAGCGCCCCCTCGTACAGGGGGATCGCCCGGTCCACGTCGCCCGCCGACACGTAGGCGGCGGCCAGGTTGTGGTGGGCGGTGAGGGTGTCGGGGTGGTCCTCGCCGGACACCCGGGTGCGGTCGGCCAGCGTCCGTTCCAGCAGGGGGATCGCGCGCTCCGCCTCGCCCGCCGACTCGTAGGCGCAGGCCAGGTTGTTGCGGGCGGTGAGGGTGTCGGGGTGGTCCTCGCCGAGGACGCGGGCGCGGTCGGCCAGCGTCCGCTCGAACAAGGGGATCGCCCGGTCCGCCTCGCCCGCCGAGAGGTAGGCGGAGGCGAGGTTGTTGCGGACGGTGAGGGTGTCGGGGTGGTCCTCGCCGAGAATGCGGGCGCGGTCGGCCAGCGTCCGCTCGAACAAGGGGATCGCCCGGTCCGCCTCGCCCGCCGACTCGTAGGCATGGGCCAGGTTGTTGCGGGCCCTGAGGGTGTGGTGGTGATCTTCGCCGAGACCGCGCACGCAATCGTCGAGGACGCGCTCATAGCGGGCGATGACGCGCCGGGGCCGGCCCAGCCCCCGAAGCAGTCCGGTCGCGAGGTGGAGCGGCAGAGGCGTGCCGGGCGGGGCGTGGCGGTCGAGGTGGTCGATGTGGGGAAGAAGGGGGCGCCACAGGTGCCACATCGCCGGGTCGTCCCAGCCGGCGGGAGCACTGTCCACCAGGAGGGACGTGGCCAGGCGGAGCGCCGCGTCGATGTCGTGCGCCCGGCGGTGCGGGTCGTCGGCGTCGGGGGTGCGGGTGACGGCTTGGACGAGGCGGTGGACGTTCAGGGTTCCGTCGTCAGCAGTGGTGATCATGCTGTAGGCGGCGAGCCGGCCGATCGCGCCCTGGACGGCGACGGGAGTGCCGAGGGGACCGAGGAGGGTGCGGGGGATGCCGGCGGGCGCGTACCAGGCGAGGACGCGCAGGATCTGTCCGGCGAGTGGGGTGCCGGTGAGCCGGTCGAGGGTGATGCGCCAGATACGGGCGATCGTACGTGCGCTGTCGCCGCCCTCGCTCCGCTCACGGAACATGTCGGCCGGGTAGTCGGCTAGCAGGCCGAGATAGGCGCGGGGGGTCGTACCGGTCTCGGCGATGTACGCGCCCGCCTGTTCGACGGCGAGCGGCAGGTGACCGAGTTCGTCGCACAGTTCGGCGGCGCCGTCCAGGTCGACGCGACGGGTTCCGGCGTGGGTGAGGATGTGGGTGACGAGGCGGAGGGACTCGGCGGGGCCGAGGACGTCCAAGGGGACGGGGGTGGCGGTCGCCTGCCAGCCGGTGGCGCGGCGGCTGGTGATCAGGACCCGGCCGGACGTGGCACGGGCGAGCAACGGTGCCGTGTGCGCGGCGTCGGTCACGTTGTCGAGGATCAGGAGCCATCCGGTGTGGGTCGCCAGCCACTGCACGGCGCGTTCGGTGAGCTGGTCCGCCGGGAGCTGGGCGAGGGCGGGCTGCAGAGCCCGGGCGAACTCGGCCAGGCCGGCGTCGAGGCCGGCGGCGCTGTCAGCGGTGATCCACCAGATGGGGTTCGCCGTGCCGGCCCGGGTGGCGGCCCAGTGCGCGGCGAGGGCGCTCTTGCCGACGCCGCCGAGGCCGTGCAGGGCCGGCACGCCCTTGGCGCCGGTGCCGTCGAGCGCCGAGTCGAGCAGGCCGAGTTCTCGCTCCCGTCCGACGAACGCCGCGTGTCGGGCGGGCAGTTGCACGAGTCCGGGCGGGGCGTCGACCTCAGCCGGTGGGCGCAGCTCGCCCGGTGGGACGTGCACGATGGTGGTGTGGTCGCCGCTGCTGGCGATGCCGGTGAACGGCGTTCCGCCGGTGTTGATCGCGATGGACCGCTCGCCCGCGGAGACGGCGTCGCCCTGCCGGGGTTCGTGAGCGGTGGTGTCGGGCTTCGGTCTCGTGCGGCGCAGCCATTTCACGAGGTGGGTCCGCTCGTCCGGTCGTCCCCGGTGACGATGTCGCCCGTGAAACCGCCCCCGAGGGCCACGGACCGCTCGCCGGAGGCCGCTACCGATTCCGGCGTCGTCGGCGTGGGCGCCGGTCCTCGCCGCGAGGCGCTTCGGGGCCCGGGCGCCGGTGCGGGTGTCCCCCGGTCGCCCGTCGTGATGGTCCCGTTCACCGGGCCGTTGACCGCCACCGCGCGGTTGCCCGAGGCGGCGACCGTTGCCGCGGGTGGGGTGGGTGCGGCAGCGGCGGCGAAGCTCTGACCCCACAGGACGGCGAGTGCGGCCACCGCGGTGCCGAGGGCGCACGCGACAGCCCACCGTGTGGCCGTGTCGGCGATCACGGGCACCAACGCCCACCGGCCGCACGCCAGCGCGGGCACGGCGAAGGCCGCCACTGTCACCCCGGCCGCCGTCACCCAACGCCACAGACGCCACATCACGCCCACCCCCCACCGCACCCGAGCCGGGCGCTGCCTCAGGGCTGACCTACCGTCACCCCGGCGCGGTTAAACCGCGCACCCGCTCTTCTCGGGTGGATCAGCGCAGTCCGGCGAAGAGGTCGTTCTCGGGTATGGCCGCGCCCGTGGAGTCCTGGACACGTACGAAGGTCTCCATGCCCATCAGTTCACCGAACCTCTCCTTGCCCATCTTGAGGAAGAAGATGTTGTCGCCCTGACTGGCGTGCGCGGCCAGCGCGTCGAACTTCTGGCCGCTGAAACCGGTCGTGTCCACCCACGTGGTGATCTCATCGTCGGGGAGGCCGATCTCGGCCATCGCGGCGGCCTCGGCCGGATCCGGCTCCGGCATGTCCTCGTTGAACTCGCGCATGACCTCGCCGAACCGCCGCATCACCGAGCGAGGCATCGTGGTCCAGTACACCTTCGGTACCGACGAGGTCATCTCCAGCGCCGCCATCGTGATGCGGTGGGCCTGGATGTGGTCGGGGTGGCCGTAGAAGCCGTTCTCGTCGTAGGTGACGACCACATCGGGCCGGTAGTGCCGCATGAGTTCCGCGAGCCGGGCCGCTCCTTCCCGCACGGGGGTCCGCCAGAAGGATCCGGGGGCGTCGTTGCTCGGCCAGCCCATCATCCCGGAGTCGGCGTAGTCCAGCGTCTCCAGGTCGCTGATCTTCAGGACGGAGCAGCTCACCGCGAGTTCCTGACGGCGCATCAGAGCGACCGCCGCCGGATCGTGCCCGGGCTCGCCCGGCTTGACGCCTCCGGGTCCGTCACCGCAGCGGCCGTCGGTACACGTCACGAGGACCGTGCGGATGCCCTCCGCCGCGTACCGCGCGAGGATCCCTCCGGTTCCGGTGGCCTCGTCGTCGGGGTGGGCGTGCACTGCCATGAGCGTCAAGGGCCGGTCAGTCATGAAGCGATCCTCCTGCGGAAGTACGTCGTGGTCGGGCGTGCGGCGGGTGTACCGCGATCCCGGGGCCCGGATCCCGGTGCGGCGCCAGTCTCCCAGCCGGTGCGACCGTGCCGGCCCGGACCGGCTGTTCCAAGTCGGCTGCGCTGGTGGCCGACGGTGCGAAAGAGGCGGTGCCGCGGTGCCGCGCGCTCAGGACGAGGTGGTCCTCGCCGCCGCGCCGGATCGTGCGTGGGGTGCGCAGCGCCCTCGGCGGTCCCCCTCGGCTGGTTACGGCGCGGCGGCCGGCCTTCCGTGTCCCGGTGCGTGCGGGAGCGCGTGGGGGAACCCGGGGCTCAGGGCGTTGTGCGGTGCGGGCAGGCGCATGACGCGTGCCAGGTCGTGGTGTATGCGGTCGGCCTCACCGCGCACCAGGGCGGGGATGTCGCCGCGTTCGGCGACGAGGCGGCTGTAGATGGGGGTCTCGTGGAACACGGCGGTGTCTGCTCTCTTCAGCTGGGCGGGGCAGGGCGGCGGGGTGTCTGCGGGCGCGGGTCGCTCAGTCGTGTCCGGGAACGGGCCATGTCCGACACCCTAAGGTGTGGCACTGACAACGCCGGCCCGCGCGGGGGGGCGGACGCATTCCCGCCTCGCCGTCAGCCGTGCGCCGTCGCGGGCGGCGGTACGGGCGCAGGCGAACGGTCCGTCGGACGCTGTCCCCGCAGCCGTCGCACTGCCCCCCGCGGACCGGGGGCGGACAGGTGGCCGCGGTCCCGGGCCGGGGCTGTCCTGGGCGATGGTACCGGCGGTACCATCGGTACCATGACCAAGGCCATGAACCTGCGCTTCCCCGATCCAGCCCAGCGTGCCGCGATCGAGGCCGCCGCGAAGCAGGAGGGCGTCAGCCTGCAGGAATACATCCTGTCGGCTGCGTACGCCCGGGCCACCGCGGTGGAGGACCGCTTCCTCGATGCGTTCAGGGCCTCGATGTCGCACAGCGGTGACGCGTTCACCGAGGAGGCCGGCACGGCCGGTTCCGGTGCGCAGCAGCGTGAGGCGGAGCTTCGGGCGCGGCGTGAACTCGAGGAGCAGCAGGAGCGGGGTCACGCCGCGTGACGCAGAACGAACCGCTCCACCCGCTGGACGTCGCCTTCCTGCTGCACGCCGCCGAGCTGCTGCCCGGTGATCCGCAGGTGGACGACTACGGACCGCTCTACGCGGCGGCCGGCCGGGTCGACGCCAGGGCGATGGAACGCGACGTCTACGGCTCGGTGTACCTCAAGGCGGCCGCGCTGCTCCAGACACTGGCGAAGCTGCCGTGTCTGGAGCACTCCAACGAGGCGTTCGCCTGGCACTCCACCGAGGCCTATCTGGCCCTGAACGGGCACCGGCTCGACTACCCGCCCAAAGAGGCCGTCGCCCTGGTGCGGGACGCCGTCTCCGGCACGGCGGGCGTCGGCCTGATCGGCCGCCGGCTGCGGTCCTGGGCCGTCTGACCGCACCGCGATGCGGCCAGGGCGGCGACGCCGCCGCGCGGGCGCCTTCAGCGGACCGGGGGTCCGCCGAAGAGTGCCGCGCCGCCTTGTGACGAGCACCTCGGTCTTCGTAGCGGGGCCGGGTCGAACCGGTTGGCCGGTTCTGTACGGTGAGGCGGAGTCAGAGGTGCCGGCGGGCCTTCGGTGGTGACCGGGGCCTGGCAGTGTCCGCGGTGATCTCCCCACCCGGAACCGGATGTCGGCGCGCGTGGTAGCGGTCTCGTACTGGCGCGCCGTCGGCCATCTGTGGTTACCTGAGCCCATGACCGGGTTCGTGACTCGCCGCCACGTTGACTACGTGCGTGTCACCACCATGGGTTGTCGCACCGTGAGCTGACGCCGCGCTCCGGCATCTGATTTCCCCTCTTCACCTCCGCACCGCACTGCCCTCCGCCCTGCCCTCTTCCGGCCCGGGCGGCAGCCGCGCGGTCTCCTCACGCACCCCGAACGCCCCGCACAAGGGAGAACCATGAGCCAGCCGCTCGATTCCGTCACCGCCGGCCACACCCCCGAGGACGCACCCGCGGGTCCCGACACCTCGGCCTGGTCGTTCGAGACCAAGCAGATCCACGCCGGCGCCGCGCCGGACCCGACGACCGGGGCGCGGGCGGTGCCGATCTACCAGACCACCTCGTTCGTCTTCCGCGACACCCGGCATGCCGCCGACCTGTTCTCGCTCGCCGAGCCGGGCAACATCTACACCCGTATCCACAATCCGACCCAGGACGTCTTCGAGCAGCGGATCGCGGCGCTCGAAGGCGGGGTCGCCGCGGTGGCCGTGGCGTCGGGGCAGGCCGCGGAGACCCTCGCCGTCCTGACCCTCGCGAGCGCGGGCGACCACGTCGTCTCCAGCACGTCTTTGTACGGCGGCACGTACAACCTGTTCCGCCACACTCTGCCCAAGTTCGGCATCGAGGTGTCCTTCGTCGACGACCCGGACGACGTCGAAGCCTGGCGCGCGGCGATCCGGCCGAACACGAAGGCCCTGTTCGCCGAGACGCTCGGCAATCCGCGCGGCAACGTCCTCGACGTACGGGCGGTGGCCGACGCCGCCCACGCGGCGGGCGTCCCGCTGATCGTGGACAACACCGTGCCGACCCCGTATCTGCTGCGTCCGATCGAGCACGGCGCGGACATCGTCGTCCACTCCGCGACCAAGTTCCTCGGCGGACACGGCACCACCATCGCCGGCGTCGTCGTCGACGGCGGTACGTTCGACTTCGGGGCGCACCCCGAGCGCTTCCCCGACTTCAGCGAACCGGACCCCAGTTACCACGGCCTGCGGTACTGGCCCGCGCTCGGCCCGGGTGCCTTCGCCGTCAAACTGCGCGTGCAGCTGCTCCGCGACATCGGCCCCGCGCTCTCCCCGCACTCGGCCTTCCTGCTGCTGCAGGGCGTGGAGACGCTCAGCCTGCGTGTCGAACGGCACTCCGCCAACGCGCAGGCCCTGGCCGAGTGGCTGGAACAGCGCGACGAGGTCGCCGCCGTCCACTACCCGGGGCTGGAGTCCAACCGCTGGTACGAGGCGGGGCAGCGCTATCTGCCGCGCGGCGCCGGCGCGGTGCTGGCCTTCGAACTGCGGGACGGGGTCGAGGCCGGCAAGCGGTTCGTCGACGCCGTCGAGCTGTTCAGCCACCTCGCCAACATCGGCGACGTCCGCAGTCTCATCATCCACCCGGCGTCCACCACTCACAGCCAGCTCGACGAGGAGCAGTTGGCGGCGACCGGCGCCTCCCCCGGCCTGGTGCGGCTGTCGGTCGGCATCGAGAACCTCGCCGACCTCAAGGCGGACCTGGAGGCGGGCTTCCGCGCGGCGAAGGGCGCGTCCTGAGCGCCGTACTGGCGACCTCCGAGATCCCCCTCCCGCCGCCCTCCGGGGCCTGGCGGGAGGGGGACCCTCCGGGTCGCCGCCGGTGGCACGTGCGGGAGAAACCGCTGCCGCTGGAAGCAGGGGGCGAACTGCCCGGTGTCCGGCTGGCGTTCGAGACCTGGGGGCGCCTGGCACCGGACCGCTCCAACGCCGTACTGGTGCTCCACGCGCTCACCGGCGACAGCCATGTCGCCGGACCGGCCGGGCCCGGTCATCCCACCCCCGGCTGGTGGGACGGGCTCGTCGGGTCCGGTCTGGCCCTGGACACCGACCGGTGGTTCATCGTCGCCCCCAATGTGCTGGGCGGCTGCCAGGGCAGTACCGGGCCGTCCTCGACGCGCCCCGACGGGCGGCGCTGGGGCGGCTCCTTCCCCGCCCTGACACAGCGGGACCAGGTCGCCGCGGAAGCCGGCCTGGCCGACGCGCTCGGCATCGACCGCTGGGCCCTGGTGGTCGGCGGCTCCATGGGCGGCATGCGTGCCCTGGAGTGGGCGGTGTCGTATCCGGAGCGCACGGGCGCACTGCTCCTGCTCGCCACCACGGCGGCGGCGAGCGCGGAGCAGATCGCCTGGGCCGGCATCCAGCTCCACGCCATCCGCAGCGACCCCCACTGGCACGGCGGCGACTATCACGACACGGGCCGGGGCCCGCACGCGGGGCTCGGCCTGGCCCGCCGCATCGCCCACGTCACGTACCGCAGCGAGCCGGAGTTGCAGATCCGCTTCGGCCGCGCGCCCCAGGGCACGGAGGATCCGTGGTACGGCGGCCGGTACCAGGTCGAGTCGTATCTCGACCACCATGCCGCCAAGCTGGTGCGCCGTTTCGACGCCGGCAGTTACGTCGTGCTGGCAGAGGCCATGAACACGCACGACATCGGCCGCGGTCGCGGTGGTACGCGCGCCGCCCTGCGCCGGGTCACCGCGAGGACGCTGGTCGCCGGGGTGCGCTCGGACCGCCTGTATCCGCTCACCCAGCAGGCGGAGCTGGCCGCCGGGATCCGCACGGCAGACCGCCTCCGGGTCGTCGAATCCCCCTACGGTCACGACGGTTTCCTGATCGAAGCGGACCAGGTCGCCGCGCTGGTACGCGAACTCATCGCTCAGTGAGGGTCTTCGGCGGCCGGACGCGGAGGTCTGACCGGAGCCGGAGCAGCGGTTCGCCCGGCTCCGCTCGCTCTCGGGCCCGCTTCGAGGTCGGCGATCAGGCCGTCGACGCCTTCGATGCCGGCCGACAGCCGCACCAGGCCCGGCGTGACCCCGGCCGGGGGCGAGTTGGGCGTGGGTGGTGGTGGCGGGGTGGATGACGAGGCTGCGGACGTCGCCGATGTTCGCGAGGTGGCTGAACAGCCGGACCGCTCCGACGAAACGCCGGCCGGCCTCCAGGCCGCCCGCGAGTTCCAAGGCGAGCACCGCTCCGGCGCCGCGCGGCAGATGGCGTTCGGCCCGTGTCCGCCGCGGGCTGGAGGGCAGGGCGGCAGAGCGGACCCGCGTCACCTGCGGCTGTTCCTCGAGCCAGGCGGCGAGCGCGTGGGCGTTGGAGACGTGCCGTTCGACGCGCAGGCCGAGCGTCTCCAGCCCTTGCAGGAGCAGGAAGCTGTTGAAGGTTGGACCGCCGGCCCCGGGTCCCGCACCAGCCGGGTGCGCAGACGCAGCGCGCAGGCGGGTCCGAGACCGGCGAAGGAGTCCCAGAAGGCCGGCCCGTCGTAGGCGCGCGACCGCCGAACTCCTCCGCTGAGCCCAGCCGGGGGAGATCGGCCGCGGAGCGGGCCCGGCACCGGGTGATGGACGTCGGCGCAGCCGCGCGCCCGGTCATCGGCGCAGCGGGCGTGCCACGGCCGCGCTGCCGGTCGGCACGTCGTCCGCCGGGCTGCGGCCGCGGCGGACGTAGCGGTCGGCGTAGGCCGCGACGGCGTCCGTGATCCCGGTGCTCGCCCCCAGCCGGGGCAGGGCGTCCAGGGCGGCGGCGAAACAGGTCACGGCGGCACGCTTCAGGTCCGGGTCGGCAAGCCCGTGGCGCGCCGCGTCCCTCCACAGGGGATTGTGCGGTGCCGGTGCCCCGGCGGCCCGCCCGGCCAGGGGCGCCATCGCCCTGTGCGCGATCGTCGCGGCGTCCGGGTCGTCGAACAGGGCCGTGACCACCGCGAGCGGCACGATCCAGCCGTCGTCGCCGGGCTGTGCGTCGATCATGCGCAGTTCCAGGTGTCCCCGTGGCCTGACGGGCGGGAACAGCGTGCTGATGTGGTAGTCGAGGTCGGCCCGGGTCGGGCGGCGCCTGGTGCGCGAGCGGGTCCATTCGCGAAAGCTCAGCCCCTCCGGCACCTCCCAGGGGCCGTCGCGCCGTACGCACATCACGGGGGCGTCGAGGACCCGCCGGACCCAGGCGCGGCGCGGGTCGGGGTCCGGGGAGGGACCGCCGGCCCGCCCCGGGTCGAGCTCCGTCCACATCAGCTGCCGCGTCGACTGCCAGCCCGTGGACCGGCCTCCGGCCATGGGCGAGTTCGCGAACGCCGCGACCAGGACCGCGCCCAGGTGGTGTGCCAGCCACCAGCGGCGCGCGAATCCCATGACGCCGGGTTCCTCGCGTCCGGCGTCGAGGCACACCTGTACGGAGGCCGAGGTGCACATCAGGGCTCGCCCGGCCGGGCCCGTGCGGTCGAGGCAGGTCTCCATGGCGTCGTAGCGGGGCTCCCGCAGGAACCGGCGCGGCGGCTTCCAGGGGTCCACGCCCATGCCGGCCAGGGTCAGGCCGTGCCCGCGCAGCACGGTGCGCACGGCCGCCAGGTCGGCCGAGACGTCCGAGACGCACTCGGTCAGCGACGGGGCGGGCCGGGAGCTCAGCTCCACCTGACCGCCGGGCTCGACGCTCAGACCGGACGCGAGCGGCAGGGTCCGCAGCACGGCGTGGACCGCTTCCAGCCGCTCCCGGGCCACCAGGCGGTGCGGCGCGCGCTCCTGGTGGACCAGCCACTCCACCTCGACCCCGACGCTGCGCGGCGGGCCGGTCCTGAAGCAGGCCCCCTCGATCAGCGCCTCCGCCTCGTGTTCGGTGAGGGCGGGGCCATCGGCTCCGCACTCCGGTGGAACGGACATCCGGGAGCCTCCTGAGCCGCCTCAGGGCCGTCGGGGATCCGACGTCCGGCACGCGTACCGCCGCGCCTGCTGCAAGAGTCCGCCGCCGGACCCCGTCCTGACAAGCGCGCATCCCGGACGAGTGGGGCTTCGGCGACCCGCGGCGGACGGCCCGGCCCGGCGACGGACGACCCGGACGGAGGTGTGCCGATGCACTGCGCCTGCACGTGCCGGGCCGCGCCGTCCCGGCGGGCGTCATCGTCCAAGCGGTCGAAGCAACCAGATGAAACCGGGCGCGGCCCGGGTGGCATGACGGCCGGGAGCGGTCTGATCCGAGAGGATTCCCGCGCGCGGGCAGGGGTCGGCCGTGCAGCGCGTTCGCCCGGGCGCGGCTCGACCCGCACAACGCACAACTGAACATCCGACACAGCAGGGGAACCAGCGATGAGTACAGTCACCACGCCGGACGGCACCGTCATCTTCTACAAGGACTGGGGCCCGCGGGACGCCCAGCCGATCGTCTTCCACCACGGCTGGCCGCTCAGCTCCGACGACTGGGATGCCCAGCTGCTGTTCTTCCTCGCCAAGGGGTACCGGGTCATCGCGCACGACCGCCGCGGGCACGGGCGGTCCAGCCAGCCCGGGACCGGCCACGACATGGACACCTACGTCGCCGACGTCAACGTGCTGACCGACGCCCTCGACCTCCAGGGGGCCGTGCACGTCGGGCACTCCACCGGCGGTGGCGAGGTCACGCGCTATGTGGCACAGGCCAAGCCCGGCCGTGTCTCCAAGGCGGTGCTCGTCGCGGCCGTCCCGCCGGTCATGGTGAAGAAGGACAGCAACCCCGAGGGCACCCCGATCGAGGTGTTCGACGGATTCCGTGCGGCCCTCGCCGCCAACCGGGCCCAGTTCTTCATCGACGTCCCCGCCGGGCCCTTCTACGGCTTCAACCGGCCCGGGGCCGAGGTGTCCCAGGGACTGATCGACCGGTGGTGGTGGCAGGGCATGATGGGCGCGGCGAACGCGCACTACGAGTGCATCAAGGCCTTCTCGGAGACCGACTTCACCGAGGACCTGAAGAGGATCGACGTCCCCGTCCTCGTGATGCACGGGACGGACGACCAGGTCGTGCCGTACGCCGACTCGGGCCCGAAGTCCGCCGAACTGCTCAGGAACGGCACGCTCAAGAGCTACGAGGGTTACCCCCACGGGATGCTGTCGACGCACCCCGAGGTCCTCAACGCCGACATCCTCGCCTTCGTGGAGGGCTGAGACCGGACGGCCCCGCGCCACGGCGCCGGCATCCCCGCGGGCCGGCGCCCCGTGCCGCTGGTGCGGAGCTCACTTCACCTTGACCGCCACGGTGGGCGAGTAGACCTTCTCGGACCCGCTCACGCCCGCGATCCGCAGATGCTCGGCGCCCTTGGTGTTGAGCTTGGCGATCAGGGCGTACGAGCTGCCCTTCTTGACCTTGGCGGTCGCCCTCAGCGGGATCCACTTGCCGGACTTCTCGTGCTGGAGCACGAGCGGGGAACCGACCTTCAGGCCCTTGGTGCGGCCGGTGAACGTCACCTTGTCCCCGGCCTTCACCTCGGTCTTGTCGGCCTTCACGGTGATCGAGGCCATCTTGCCGGGGCTCGGGCTCGCGGCGAGGGCCGCGGTCGTCCCGCCGGAGAGCAGCGCCACGGAGAGGACACCGGCGCCGAGCGTACGAAGGCACTGGTGACGGAGTACGGAGGTCATGTGTGTCTCCCGTCCTGTCGCTCGATGGACTCTCCCAGGCTGGCGCGGGAACACGCCTCTCGCCACTCCGAGCCGCCGCGGCCGCAGCGTCGCCTCGTCACATCAGCCAGCTGACCTGGTCCTTTACGGGTCGGTTGCGCCCCGGAACCCGGTGGCCAACTCCTGGCGTCCCAGGACAACGACGAAGTTGAACGGTTGAACGACCACTTCGCGGACGTGACGCACGTCACGGGAAGTGGAGCCGAGCATCCGACAGGTCCCAGAGGTGAGCATTGACATGCGTGCCCGGCTACGGGCGGGGGAACCGGCCGCGTTCGCCGAGTTGTTCGACAGTTACGCCCGCGGCGTGTACAACCACGCTTTCCGTCTGACCGCCGACTGGTCGACGGCCGAGGACGTCATGGCCACCACCTTCATGGAGGCCTGGCGGCTTCGCCACAGGATCGACTCCGAAGGCGGCTCGCTGCGGCCCTGGTTGCTCGGCATCGCCACCAACACCGCGCGCAACCAGTACCGCAGCAACCGGAGTTACCGGCGAGCGGCCCTCGCCACCGCGGCCGCGGAACTGAACGTGCCGGACCACGCGGAGGAGGTGACCGAGCAGATCGACGGCCGGCGCGAGCTGGCCGTGGCCCTCCGGGCGCTCGCTTCCTTGCGCAGACCCGAGCGGGAGGTCATCGCGCTGTGCGTGCGGCCGGCACGGCGTGGCGGTCGCCCGGCTGGACGAGACGAGCGGCCAGCGTGAGGAATGGATCTTCGACAGGAACACCCACGTCTTCCTGGGCCAGCGATCCGTGCAGGTGAACAGGGCCCGGGGCACCGACGAAATCATCAAGCCCGGAACCGTGCTCTTCACCAGTGCCGTCCTGCGGCGGGCCGTCGTCGACGACATCAAGCAGGTCCCCGCACGCACCAGCTGACAGCGCGAGGCGATACCCAGCGGTGTGCGCCTACGTCGTCCCGCCGTCGGGGGCGCACCCGGTAACCGGCCGTGGCTGGAGTGGTCGCGATCTGGTGCACGAGTTTCAACATCGACCGCTCCGGCGACAAGCAGCTCTGGGCGGCCATCTGACGGCCGTCCCCGGCCGCGCCGGTGCCCTCGGGCCCCGGCCCACAGAGGAAGTCCAGGGTGCTGATCGACATATTGGCGGCCGTCGCGCTGCTGCTGTTCGTCATAGGTGTCATCGTCGAGGCGAGGCGCTTCGCGAACGCCGTGCTGCTCGGCGTGTTCCTCACACTGATGGCGGTGGCCCACGGGCGCGACCTGCTGGTCTACCAGCGCGCCCTGGACGGCACCTGGCTGGCCAGCCCCGTCCTGGAAGGGCTGGCCGTGCTGCTGCTCTGCTGCCTGCTGATCGGCAACGGGGTGCGGATGGTGCGCAAGGAGGGCAGCAGCCCGGCCAACCTCTTGACGTTCGTCGCGGGTGTCGGGCTCCTGTCGCTCCTGCTGCTGAGTGCGGCGGCGTTCGTGACCGAGCTGCACGCGCTGGCCACCGCCGTCGCCGTCATGGCGCTGCTCACCGCCTACTTCGCCTTCCTCTTCGTCTGTTTCACCGTGTACGGCTACGCGTACGGCCGCCTGGCCGTGCCCTCCGGCCTCGACTACATCATCGTCCTCGGGTCCGGTCTGATCGGCGGTGACCACGTGCCGCCCCTGCTCGCCGGGCGACTGGACCGCGCGCACGCGGTCTTCGAGGACCAGGTGGCCGGGGGCGGCGAGCCGGTCCTGATCACGTCCGGCGGGCGAGGGCCGGACGAGGCCGTCGCCGAGGCACACGCGATGGCCGACTACCTGGCGGCACGCGGCGTACCGGCCGGGAGCCTGCTGCGTGAGGCGGAGTCCGCCACCACCGAGGAGAACCTCCGCAACTGCAAGGCCCTCATGGACGAGCGCGGCAGCGGCTACCGCTGCGTGATCGTGACCAACGACTTCCATGCCTTCCGGGCCGCGATGATCGCCCGGAGCGTGGGCGTCGACGCCCATGTCGTGGGCTCCCCCACGGCCTCCTACTTCCGGCCCAGCGCGACCATGCGGGAGTTCGCCGCCGTGGTCCTGCACCACCGGTGGATCCATTCCACGGTCTGTGTGCTCCTGGCGGCGGCCTGCTGGCTGATCGTCATGTGAGGCAGGGGCCCCTCCCGGTGGCGGAGCCTCGCCGTCCGCTTCAGGGCGTCAGCACGACCCTGCCGAACACCTCCCCCGCGTCCATCGCACGGTGTGCCCGCACCGCCTGGTCCAGGGGCAGGACCTCGTGCACGACGGTGCGCAGGTTCCCGTGCCCGGCATCGGCGAACTGGGACGACCGTACGGCCTGCCGGTCGGGACCGGGCACGGTGTCGGAGCTGAAGGTGGAGAACGACAACGACCTGCGGAAGGCGTCCAGCAGCCGCATGCCGAAGTCCGCCGGCGGCTGCCCGCCGACGACACCGACGGCCACGTACCGCCCGTTGGAGTTCAACTTGTCCAAGAAGTCGGGAAGCCGGGGGCCGCCCACGACATCGATCACCACGTCGAAACCCGCCGGTGCGTCCGCGCCGCCCTCGCCTGAGCGGTCGAGGACATGTGTCGCGCCCAGGTCCCGCAGGCGGGCGCCGCGCTCCGCCGAGGAGGCGGTGACCGCCACCGCGCTCGCGCCGTCCCTGGCCGCGAGCTGGACCGCGGTGATGCCGATGCTGCCCGCCGCACCGCGCACGAGCACCGTCTCGCCGGGCATGAAACGGGCCCGGTCCAGGGCGAAGTGGGCGACCACCCCGGAGCCGCCGAGGGTCACCGCGCCGGCGCCGGTCAGGCCGTCCGGCAGCGCGAGGACGTCCTCGACCGCCGCGACGGCCTGCTCGGCGTACCCGCCGGACAGGCCGGTGAACGCCCACACCCGCCGGCCGAGCCACGAGGTGTCCACCCCCTCCCCCACCTCGGCGATCCTTCCCGCGACCTCGCTGCCGAGGAGATGGCCCTCCCGGAAGCCGTAGGCGGCAAGCGTTCCCCGGCGGATCACGGCGTCCACGCCGCCCACCCCGATCGCCTCCGTGGCGATCCGCACCTGCCCCGGGGCGGGAACGGGCTCGGGCAGATCCACCACCTCCAGGCCATCGGGGTCTCCGAACGTCCTGATCACAACGGCTCTCATCTCTGCTCCTCGGGTCGGTGAAGGGACGGATCGCGGCTGCCGCGGCCGTGTGCGCCGGGTCGGCCCCCGCAGCCGGGGCACCACCGGTGACGTGCGGGGACGGGGCCGGCAGCACGTCACCGGACCGTAACGGACGCCCCCGTCCGCTTGGCTAAAGTGAGAGACCATGACCGACCGTTTGCCTCGGACCGTGCGCTCCGACGCCCGCGACAACCGGGTCCGCATCCTGGACGCCGCCCGCGCGGTGTTCGGCGAGGAGGGCCTGAGCGCGCCCATGCGCGAGGTCGCCCGGCAGGCGGCCGTCGGCCCCGCCACGCTGTACCGGCACTTCCCGACCAAGCGGGAGCTGATCGCGGAGACCTTCGCCGAGCAGCGGCGGGCCTGCCATGCCGCCGTCCGCGACGCCCTCGCGCACCCCGACCCGTGGCACGGATTCCGGAGCCTGATCGAGCGGATCTGCGAACTCCACGCGCACAGCCGGGGGTTCGCCGACGCCTTCATGACGGCCTTCCCCGAGGCCATGGACTTCGCCGGCGACCGGGAGCGGACACTGAGCGCGGTCGGCGAACTGGCCCGCCGGGCCCAGCGGACCGGCCGGCTGCGCCCCGGCTTCGTCGTCGACGACCTGATCCTCATGCTTATGGCCCACCGGGGCCTTGAGGACACCCCGCGTGCCGACCGGGTCACGGCCTCCCGCCGCTTCGCCGCCTACGTGATCGAGGCGTTCCGCGCCGCACCGGAGACGGCGGCGCCCGCGCCGTTGCCGCCGGCGCCCCCACTGCGACTCGCGCACTCGCCCGGCACGCCGTGATCGCCGACCGGATACGTGTCGGGGTGTCCGCGTCACACGTGGTCGCCGGGCCGGAGTCGAGCGTCGCCCCCCGCTCACGGCCGCAGCGTGCCCGACGTTCCTTCCACGACCACGTCCGCGCAGCCTTCGGCGGCCACGAGGCCGGACTCGGCGAAGGCCCCGGCGGCGGTGCCCGTCAGGTGGTTCCCGGTGACGGCCAGCCCGCGGACGGAGCGGGCGCGGACGACCGGTGCGCCGGCGTCCTCGAAGACGTTCCCGCTGATCGTGACGTTGCGGTGCACGGGGTGGGCGGGGTCGAGGACGGCGTTGGCCGGTGCGATGAGGACCGCGGGAGCGGACGGGCGCAGGAAGGTGTTGTCCCGGATGGTGAGGTCGGCGACCGGGCCCGACTCGTACCACTCCTCGGCGTCGGCGGAGACGTGGACGCCGGCCATGGTCACGCCGTCGAAGACGTTCCCTTCGATGACGACCGGCCGCCGGGTGGTCATCAGGACCCCGCGGGTGGGCACGTTGACGAAGTGGTTGCCGACGATGTGGACGGACGCCGTGGCGGTGACGTTCTCGGCGACCCAGTGCTCCGGTGTGACGGTGGGGGGCAACGGGCGGTCCAGCGTCACGGTCATGATGCGCCGGTCGTGTGCGTCGTCCCGGTCGCGGGGACCGTCGACGGCGGTCAGGCGCGCGGTGAAGCCGGCCGCGGTGTCCAGGGTGGCACGGGCGGTGAACTCGACCGTGTCACCGGGCCGGAACGCGGGGAAGCCGGCCGTCTCCGGGTGCCGGTAGGCCAGCGTGACGATGTCGTCCGCCACCCGGCCGGCCACCACGAGGTAGGTGCCGTGGACGTTGACCGGGTCGTCGTGCGGCCCGTCGAAGACGCAGTCGGCGATCCGGACGTGCCCGGCCATCGACGACAGGTTGATGAAGTCGGCGCACCCCGCCGACGTACGGCCGGTGGCCGGGTCGGCGCGGAAACGGACGTCGCGCACGGTCAAGTCCCTGCTCATCTGCCCGACGAGGCCGAAACCGTGGAGATGGTGCGCCGAGACGTCGCGGATCTCCACCCGTTCGCCGCCGCTCACGAACGCGCCCGGATGGTCACGTACCGTCGTGCGCATCTGGTAGACGAGCCCGATGTCACCGGGGGCGTCGGCGAAGCGGTAGGACAGGCGCAGGCGGTGGCCGGGGAGCCGGCGGACGGCGGCCACGTCGTCGAACAGGGGGTTGCGGTCCCGCCAGGTGCGCCGGGCCACCGGATCGTGCAGCTGCGTGTACTCCATCGCGTTCGTGCCGGTCCAGTACGGCTCGCCGTCGGCGGGGCTGGGCTCACCGAGCCAGGTGACCGTCGTGCCGTCGATGCGGAAGCGGGTGTCCGCGGGCAGGGCCAGTTCCCGCCAGGCCGCGACGCCGTCCGTACCGGCGTCGGCCACCGTGGCGTCGACGACCCGGGGCGTGACGTAGTCGAAGGAGAACCCCTCGAAGCGGACGTCGGACGAGTCGATCGCCGCGAACGCGGTCTGGGCGCCGTGCAGCACCAGGGCGGCGCCCCTGCCGTCGACGACCAGGTCGCGGGCGTTCTCCACGAGCAGTGCGATGGTCTTGGAGAGGTAACGCCGGTCGGCGCCCACCGTGTTGGAGACGTACAGATCGCGGCGCTCGGCCCGCTCCGGATACAGGTGGTAACGGCCGGGCGGGAACCGTACGGTCACCGGCGCCGTCACCGCGCAGGCCGCGCGCAGGGCCTCGGCGACCGCCGCGGCGCTGTCGCGGGTACCGCCCGGGTCCGCGCCGAACGCGGTGACATCGACGATGGTGCGCAGCGCCACGCGTACTCCTCGCTCGGGAGCGCCGGGCCGACGTCCTCCCGGTCCGCCGGTGGAGGTGCCGTCGCCCTGATGTCCGGTCAGATCCTTGGCGCGCCAGTGTAGCCAGTCCCGGCTCCCCTTCACCCGGCCGGCCGGGTGGGCGGTCGGCGGCCGTGGCGGGCTGAGCGGGGCCCCGCCCGGCGTCGGCGGGGCCGGGCGGCGGCTCGACCTGGCGTGATCCCGGTACACTCGCACCACGCCAGGCGGCGCCGTTCACCGCAGAGGGAGTCATGGCCAAGGTCGGGATCAGCGACGTCGCGGCGCGAGCGGGCGTCAGCGAGGCCACTGTCAGTCGCGTCATCAACCGCCGCGGGGTCGTCGCGGCGGCGACCCGGCGCCAGGTGGAGGAAGCGATCCGCGAGCTGGGCTACGAGCGCGGGGCGCAGAGTCAGCTGGTCGTGGTGCTCACCCCCGGGCTGGCCCAGCCGTTCTTCGGCCAGCTGTGCGAGCTGATCGAGTCGGCGCTCGCGTCGCAGGGCTTCCGGGCGATCGTGGCCTCCACCACCGTGGGCGGGCTCCAGGAGATCGACTTCATCTCCTCGACGATGGACCTGGGCATCGCCGGTGCGGTCTTCGCGTCCGCCAGCAACACGCTGATCGGTGCCGACCCGACCGTCTATCAGTTGCTCGCGGAGCGCAAGATCCCCTTCGTGCTGGTGAACGGCGCGATCGACGGTCACCCCTCGCCCAGTTTCTCCACCAATGACGCCGTCGCGGCGGAGCTGGCGGTCGACCACCTGTGGGGGCTCGGTCACCGCGACATCGGCCTGATCGTCGGACCGGTGGGGAACCGGCCGAGCGAGCGCCGGCTGGCCGGGTTCGTCCAGTCGATGACCGCGCGCGGTGCCGCCGATCCGCAGCGGCTGGCCGTGCGGCAGGTCTACAGCGTCGAGGGCGGCATGTCGGCCGCCGGGACGCTGCTCGACCTGGGTGTGACGGCGATCGTCGCGGCCAGCGACTACATGGCTCTCGGCGCGATCCGGGCCGCCCGGCGCCGGGGGATGTCGATCCCCCGGGACCTGTCGGTGGTCGGCTACGACGACTCGCAGGTCATGGACTTCGTCGATCCGCCGTTGACCACGGTGCGCCAGCCCGTCGAGCGGCTCGCGCAGTCGGTGTCGACGGCCATGGTGCACCTGGTGAACCGCAAGCTCGTCCCGTCGGGCGAGCTGCTGTTCGACCCGCAGCTGATCGTGCGGGGCTCCACCGCGCCGCCGCGCTCCTGAGGCGTTGCGGGACGCCAGCTCACGGTCCTCAGTGCCGCTTCAGTGACGGATAATTGACGTATCCGTCAGAGACACGTCATAACACGTCGCCGGTCGGCACACACCTTTCTCCACACATCGGGCGTCCCGACGCTTGCCTCCTCACCGCTGCCTGCGATGATGGGCACACGTATGCCACTGAAACAGATGTGGAACACCGATGCATTGACGCGAAGTTGACGTGCGTGTAACACTCCCTTTCATGGCGCAGGGACCACCATTTCCGCAGCCCTCCACATGTCTCAGCAGCCCAAAGCTGCACAACACCGTGCTTCACGTGAGATCCAGCATGACGGATCTTGTCGACTCTTTCATTTGGGCGTCACAGCGGGCCCGGGAGTGGGTGCAGACCGGACGGCGCGCGGACTTCCTGCCGAGCTACTGGGCGGGCCTCACCGACCGGCCGATGTTCTACGCACGGGATCTGGCCCACCAGATGCTCGGCGGCCACCTCCTGGGCCTCGACGCCGAGAACCTGGCGATGCTCCGGCACTTCGCCGCCTCGGCCACCGAGCGGCGCGGCTGGTACCCGCTGTGGGCGTTCCTCTTCGACGGCACACCCGCGGCGATCGACTACCACGACGACGACGACTTCGTCCGTGAGATCCCGGCACCGTTCGAGCTGGTGGAGAAGGCCGTCGAGCAGTACCGCTGGACGCGTGACGAGCGGTTCCTGCGGACGCCGGAGATCTCCGCGTTCATCCGCACCACGCTGACCTCGTTCGTGCGGGCCCACGATCCTCTCGGGACCGGAGTCGCCGGTGAGCGCGGCAGCGGCCGGATCTTTCAGGGCACGGCCACCTACAACGAGGTGGAACGTCCGCCGCACCTGCTGGTGGCGGCCGACGGCATCGCCAGCCAGTGGGCGGCCCACGCCGCGCTCGCGGGTGTCGCGGCCGATGCCGGGCTGGACCCGGAGTTCGCGCGCTGGAACGCCGAACGGACGGCGGCCCTGGAGACCGGGTTCGCCGAGGGCTGGTGGCTGGCGGAGCACGGGCACTACACGGCGGGCTTCACCCGGGAAGGGCCGGTCAGCGGGTTCGGGCTGGAGAGCACGTGGTTCCCGGCGGTCAAGGGCCTGATGCGGCCGGACGACCGGGCGACCGCCCACCTGGACTTCCTCGGCGCCTGCCTGGAGAAGAGCCCGCCGCACAACATCGAAGCCTTCACCTACCTGCCCGAGGCGTACCTGCGTTACGGACGCGACGAGGAAGCCCTTCGCTGGATCCGGTTCCTGGCGGAATCCCGCGCGGACTATCCGGAGGTGCCGTTCACGCACGTCGCCCACGTCGCCACGGGCCTGACCGGGCTGAGCGTGGGACCGCGCGAGGGCGAGGTGCGGACCCGTTCGCACATCCCGGCGGACGCCTGGCTGGAGGTGAGGCGGATCGCCGCCGGCGCCTCGGTCATCGGCGTCCGCCACGAGGGACACGAGGCGAGCGAGCTGTGGGTGAGCGCGGGCAGCGGCGTCACCTGGACCAGCACCTGGCCGGACGGCCGCACCGTGCAGGTCGGCGTCCCCGCCGGCGAACGGGTGCGTGTCACCGCCGACGGCGACACCACCGCGGCCGGCCGGCACACATGAACCGCAGCACCTTCCCTGCGACACGACCCGCGACGACAAGGACCTTCCCGTGTTGAGAACCGCAGTGGCAGCCGCCATAGCCGTCGGCTGCCTGGCCTCCCTCGCCGCGTGCAGCAACGACAGCGGGGCCACCCCTGGAGACGGCGGCGGTGATGCCGCGTCCATCTCGTTCGCCTATTGGGGCAGCAACGAGGAGAACGCGACGATCAAACGCATGGTCGCCGCCTTCGAGAGGGCACACCCCGGCATCCACGTCGAGGCCAACTGGATCCAGAGCGACTACGAGCAGAAGCTCCAGACGTCCGTCGCCGGCGGTGACGCCCCTACCGTGGCCGCGATCTCCAACACCTCGCTGCCGAGCTTCTTCACCGTCTTCAGACCGGTCAGCGTGGACAAGAGCGCGTACTACTCCCCTGCCGTCGCCAAGGCGGGCAACGTCGACGGCACAGACTACGCCGTGCCGTTCGTGGCCAAGAGCAAGGTGATGGCCGTCGACAAGACCCGCTTCACCAAGGCCGGCCTCCCGGTGCCGTCGGGCACGACGCCGCTCGGCACCCGGGACTTCGTCGCCGCCGCCCGGAAGATGACCAGCGGCTCCGGCTCGTCCAAGGTCTACGGCTCGGCACCCTTGTGGTACGACGGATGGCTGTTGGCCGACGGAGGCTCCTACTACAACGCCGACGGCACGAAGTGCACGATGGGCGACGCGGCGGGAATCCGGGCCGCGAAGACCGTCGTCGACTCGGTGAAGCCCAACGGTTTCGCGCCCACCTCGATCGCCGCCCAGGGCCAGGACATGTTCCAGTGGCTGGCACAGGGCAAGGTCGCGACGCTGCCCGACTTCGGCCCCTGGAACATCGCGAAGTTCGCCGCGCTGGACCCTTCCCGCTTCGCTCTCGTCCCCATGCCCGGCCGCGGCGAGCCCATGGAGGTCGACGGCCTCGGCATCGCCAGGAGCGCGAGCCCGGCACAGGTCAAGTCCGCCGAGACGTTCACGACGTTCATGAGCACCGACCCGGCCGCCCAGAACCTGCTGGCGTCCAAGGAGTCCGCGCTGGGCGTGCCCGTGGTCCGCGCCTCGCTCGCCGCCTTCAGGTCCGCCGCGCCCAAGGCCAACCTCCAGGCGTTCGTCGACGCCGTCGAGCACGCGGTGACCACCCCGTACGTGAAGAACAAGGTCCGGATCGAGAGCACCTTCTCGACCGCCCTGAACTCCCGCACCGCGATCGGGACCGGCCACGAGGACCCCGCGACCGTGCTGCCGCAGCTCCAGGACACGTGCCAGAAGATGCTCGACGCGACCAAGTGACCCCGGGCGGACGGCCGCACGCGGCACCGAGGAGGACCGATCCGAAGCATGTCAGAGACAGTGAAGGGCCTGGAGGGCCTCCTCGCACGGTTCCACCTGGATGTCGCGCTCCAGCCCATCGTCGCCTTCGCCCTGATGACGGCCGTCGTCTTCGGGCTTCTCGGGGCCGCCATGTGGCTCGCGGTGAGACGACGGTGGATCGGTCGCGCGACCGCGGCGTTCTGGCTCTTCGTCTCCCCCTGGATCGTCGGCTTCCTGCTGTTCACAGGCGGTCCGATGGTCTACTCCCTGGTCCTGTCGTTCACCCACTGGGACCTGCTCGGCCCGGTGAGGTTCGCCGGGCTCGCCAACTACCGGCAGGCGCTGCACGACCCGGACGTCGGACAGGCCGTCAAGGTCACCCTGCTGTACGCGGTGCTCAGCGTCCCGGCGCAGACGGTGCTGTCGCTCGCGGTGGCGCTGCTGATGAACGTGAAGGTCAGCGGCATCCATGTGTTCCGCACCCTGTGGTACCTGCCCTCCCTCGTGAGCGGGGTCGCGCAGACGGTGCTGTTCATCTGGGTGTTCAATCCCGAGCACGGCCTGGTCGACGGGGCACTGCGGCTGCTGGGCGCCGAAGGCCCGAAGTGGCTGTTCGACCCTGACTGGGCGCTGCCGGCGGTCGTCCTCATGAGCCTGTGGACCGTCGGCGGCAACATGATCATCTATCTGGCGGGGCTTCAGGACGTACCGTCCGAACTCTACGAGGCGGCGGCACTCGACGGCGCCGGCCGCCTGCGCGTCCTGTGGAACGTCACCATCCCGCAGATCAGCCCGGTCATCTTCTTCAACGTGGTGACGGGACTGATCTACGCGATGCAGACCTTCACCCAGGGCTACGTCATCACCCAGAACGGCGGCGGCCCCTCCAACTCCCTGCTGTTCTACGTCGTGTACCTGTACCAGAACGCGTTCAAGTTCTTCCAGATGGGCTACGCGTCGGCGCTCGCCTGGATCCTCTTCCTCATGATCATGGTGCTCACGGCGGTCGTCTTCCGGGGCAGCAGTTTCTGGGTCTACTACGAATCCCAGCGTCCCAAGGAAGGGAGGCGGCGTGTCCGCGCCAAGTAGGACGATGCCCCGAGCACGGACCGGGAGGACCGCACGCGACCGGCGGTCGCGCAACGACGGGGCGCCGGCCGCGCGTTACACCGCGCTGGCCGTCCTCGTCGTGGGCTCGGTCGTGTTCGTCTACCCCTTCCTCTGGATGATCGCGACGGCGCTGCGCACACCGGAAGGTGTCTCCAGCGGGGGAATCGCGTTGTGGCCCGTGCAGTGGCAGTGGTCGAACTTCTCCGGCGGCCTCGGCTCGTTCCCGTTCTGGCGGTACTTCCGCAACTCGCTGCTCAGCACCCTGGTGCCGGTGGTGGCGGTCGTCTACTCGTCGTCGCTGGTGGGTTTCGCGTTCGCGCGGATCCGGGCCCGCGGTTCGAACGTGCTGTTCGGGATCGTGCTGGCGACCCTCCTGCTGCCGCAGGAGGTGACGATCGTTCCGCAGTTCATCCTGTTCAGGAACCTCGACATGATGAACACGTTGTGGCCGATCATCGTGCCCACCTTCTTCGGGTCGGCCTTCTTCATCTTCCTGTTCCGCCAGTTCTACCTGCGGCTGCCGGAATCGCTGACGGACGCCGCCATCCTGGACGGCGCCGGGTGGTTCCGCATCTGGTGGTCGGTCTACCTTCCGCTGTCGCGCCCGGTGCTGATCGCGACCGCGGTCCTGCAGTTCATGTCGTACTGGAACAACTTCTTCCAGGCCGCGATCTACCTCACCGACGACAAGTGGAAGACGCTGCCGCTGGCGCTCGCCGGATTCCAGTCGGTGAACGGCACCAACACCCCCCTGCTCATGGCCACGACCGTCGTCGTGACCCTGCCCTGCGTACTGATCTTCTTCCTCGCGCAACGCCACATCATCGGCGGGATCTCCTTCTCCGGGAACAAGTGACGGACACGCGAGCAGGTCTCTCACCGGTCGTGAGGTCCGCCCTGGGAGAACGTGTACCCGGCGAAGTCGGCGATGCGGACGTACCCGATGCGCTGGTAGAGGGCGTTGCTGGTGGGGTTGTCCGGGTCCGTGAACAGGACGACGTCCGTCGCGCCCGCGGCCAGCGCCGTCCGGCTCACCTCGGCCGTCACGGCGCCCGCGTAACCGCGGCCCCGCAGGTGGGCCGGGGTGTAGACGGGGTCCACCCGGACCATGCCGCCGACGATCGAGGTCGCGGCGGCCATGGAGACGGGGGTGCCGTCCGGGGTCTCCCAGAACGTGAAGTGCCTGTCGCCGAAACGCGAGTCGTCCCAGGAGCCGGCGTCGATCAGGTCGATGGAGGACCGCTCCCCCACGTCGACGCAGAACTCCCGGCACCAGCGCACCACTTGCTCACGGTCCCGCTCGCCCGTGCCACGGCCCCGGCCCTCCGGACGCGGCCGCGGCGGGGTGAGCGTGCCGAGACGGTAGAGATGCGTCCGCCAGAAGGGCACCGGTACCGCGCTCGTGTGCCGCTGCCATGCCGCGGCGAAAGCGCCCGCGGTGTCGTGGTCGGCGATGACGTGGGCGGGCGAGTGGCCGAGACCGGCCAGCCGGGCGGCGAGGGCGTCCGCCTGCCCGATGGAGAGGGGGGTGAGGCCCAGACGGCCGCGCGGGGTGACGTAGAAGACCGCGTGGACTTCACCTGCTGACTCCAGCCGGCCGAAGACGGGGGCGGCGGGTCCGGCCGCGCGGCGTTTCCGCAGTTTCTCGATGTCCGTCAGCGGCGTGTTGTGCAGGGCAGGGCGCGAGCGCAGGAAGTCCCCGGCTCGGGCGAGGAACTCGTCGACGTCCTGGGTGAGGTGCCAGTGATGGGGGCTCATGCTTCATGGTCCCGGAAGTCCCGGCGTGAAGTCCCCGGGATGAGCGCAAGCTTTGCGGGACTGCGGCCGCCGGCGGTCAGGTCGCGCGGTGCGCAGGCGCCGGCCGCCACGGTACGAGCCCGGCACCGGCGTCGTACCCGCTACGCCTGCTCGACCGTGCGCCGGCCGTCCGCGGCCTGCGGCTGGACGTCCGGGGCCAGGCGGTTGACGCGGTGCACGTCCGGGACGCAGAGGTTGAGGAGGGTCGCCGCAACGATCGTTCCCGCGCAGGCCAGCAGCACGGCCTGGCTGCTCCAGTAGCGGGCCGCGAGGGCCGTGACGAGGTAACCGACGGGGATGGCGAGGCGCTCCCCGACCCCGTTGCAGGCGCTCATGCGGCCCTGTTCCGCCTGGGGGACGCGCTGTTGGAACGCGGTGGTCCAGGCGACGATCGCGATGTCGAGCCCGACGCCCGCCAGTGCGGTGGCCGGCAGGACGAGGGGCAGCGGCAGCGTGCAGGCCATGGCCGCCAGGGGCAGCGCGAGCGCACCACCCGCGCAGACCGCCACCGTGAGCAGCCGGTACGGCTTCCAGCGCAGGCAGACGAGCGTTCCCGCCAGCAGGCCGCAGGTGAACGCCGCCTGGATCAGACCCCAGTCGCGTGCTCCCGCGTACCGCCGTGCGGCCACGAGCGGGCCGAGGAGCTGGAAGCCCGCCAGCCAGGCCGCGACCAGGACGGAGCCGGCGACCGTGTAGGTCCACAACCAGGTCCGCGCCCAGAACCCGGCCCAGCCCGCCCGCAGGTCGCTCAGGACGCCGCCCGGTGCGGCGAGCGGAGCGTCCAGACGCAGTCCGAACAGCAGGACGGCCGCGGCGGCGAAGGTGACCGCGTCCCACGCCAGTGCCCATGCCGCGCCGCCGGCAGCGACGACGACACCGCCGACGACCGGACCCAGTGCCTTGACCGCGTTGCCCGGCAGCCTGAGCAGCGCGTTCGCCTGCTGAAGGTGCTGTCGCGGAACGATCTGCGCGACGGCGCCCTGCGCGGCCGGCACGATGAACGACGCGGCCGTTCCCGAGACGAAGCCGCATGCCGCGATCGACACCGTCGTCGCGTGTCCGGTGGCCACGGTGACGGCCAGCGCACCCTGCGCGCCCGCCGCCAGCAGGTTCCCCGCGAAGAGAAGCCGGCTGCGGGACAGGCGGTCCGCGAACAGACCGCCGACGAGCAGGAACACGATCGTGGGGACGGTGTTCGTGGCGAGCACCAGACCGAGGGACCCCGCTCCTCCGCCCTGTTCGATGACGGAGTAGGCCAGGGCCAGAGGGGCCATCGCGGACCCGGTCGCCGAGATGAGGTTGGCCGACACGAACCGCCGGAAGGCCGCGATCCTGAACGGACTGAACGGACCGCTGATCGGTGTCGGTGACGCGTCGGCGGTTCTCATGGTCTCCCTCGGACTCGGCGCAGCGAGCACCCTAGTGCAGGAGGCCCGGTCGCGGTCGGCGGGCCTGGCCTGCCGGCACGCCGGGGCCCCGCCCCCGCTACGAGCCGATCACGTCCTCTTCGAACGGGGTGCCGGCCGGGTCGGCGTTCACGGTCCGCCAGGCCACGTACTCCACCGCCCACGGTTCCCCGTCCCCCCAGGCGGACCGCAGCTCGTCATCGAACTCCCAGCTGACGGCCTCCTCATCGCCGGGGTGCTCCGCACCGAGATCCTGAAGCAACGCGTTGATCCGCATGCTCGTGGGGGGCGTGCACTGGGCGGCCCGCGCGCCGTGGTCGTCGGGGTTCGTGTGACAGTTCATACCGGTTCAACGACGCCGCGGGCGGGACGGAACGGTGAACACCCGGCTCGGTCCGGGTGGCTCGACCGTGAGCGCAGCACCTCGGCCGTCGGCCCTCAGGACCCCGGCCGCCATTCGAAGAGCAGGATGGTCGCGTCGTCGCGCAGCTGGTTGCGCTGGTAGTCGAAGATGGCGTGGATGAGCAGCCGCAGTACCTCCGCCGGGCGCTGGCCGGCGATGTTGGAGTGGATGATGAATTCGGTGAACCGGTCGAGACCGAACTCGGCGCCGTCGGCGTCCCGGGCCTCCACGACACCGTCGGTGTAGAGCAGAACGCAGTCGTCCGGTTCCAGTTTCGTCTCGTGGATCTGCCGGGCCGCCGGCGCCAGCGGGCCGGCGAGGCCGAGCGGCGGCTGCGGGGAGCTGTCGAGCGCCCCGGCGAGCACCCGCTCGTCACGGATCAGCAGCGGTGGGGGATGACCGCAGTTGACCCAGCGCAGCAGCCCGCTCTCGGCGTCGAGCCGGCACAGCACACCGGTGCAGAAGTGGTCGGGCAGCCACTGGGCGAGCGCCTGGTCGACGGAGCCGACGATGTCGGCCAGGTCGCCACCGCAGCGGCGGGTGTTGCGGGCCGCCGCCATGGCGACCGACGTGGTCAGGCCGGCGATCAGATCGTGGCCCATCCCGTCGAGGATCATGGTGTGCAGCGTGTTCTTGACCACCGAGTGGTCGAAGGCGTCGCCGGCGATGCCGTACGCCGGTTCCAGGACCGCGGTCGAGACGCATCTGCTGCTGCCGATGGTGCGGGGTGGCAGGAAGGCGCGCACCATCTCGGCGGGCAACCCCATGGGTGCGGTGCGGGTCCGGGCAGCGAGCCAGTCGCTGTAGGCGCGCTTGGAGGTAATGATCATGGCGAACAGACGGGCCAGCATCCGGCCGCGGCGCATCAGCACCCCGTCGAGCGAGGCGACGCGCACCGCGAGCACGCCGAGCCGCTCCGCACCGTCGACCATGGGCAACCAGACGATCAGGCCGTCATCGGCGTCGACCACCCGCGGGGAGATCGTGCGGTAGGCCCACCCGGGCGACGAGCCGTCCACCAGGAGCGGTTCCAAGGCTTCGTCCAGGGGGATGAGCAGCCGCTGTTGCAGATCCACGAGGTAGATCAGCGCGGTGCCCAGGCCGAGTGCCGCGGCGTACCGGGCGGCCAGGCCGGGCAGTTCGACCGGCAGGGCCGTCTGCGCCTCGGTGATCAGCTGCTCCCACCGGTTCTCCTCTTCGGAGGGGTCGGGACCGGGGGGCGCCTGTGGTGGGTCCGGCACGGGGATCACCCCTTCCATGCCCAGTCTCACACCGATCCCGCCGTCGCACGCTCCCGGCGGGTGCCGTTGCTCGACGAGAACGCACCCTTAAAAGCGGATCACCGCTTGTGATTCAGTTCACCAGCTTTTGGCTGGATTGATACGTAACGTGCGTTTTAGCCTCTTCAGGAGTATGCAAGCCTCGTAGGTGATCTCCTCTCACTTCAGAGGCGATTTCGAGCTCGGAAGGCGGAAGAAGTGAGCGACGACGCCGTGTGGGTCCGAGGCGTGACCGGCATCCAACTGCATCACGTCACCGATATCCAGGATGCTCGGCGGTTTCTGGGCAATGCCGTCATGGCGCTGAAGGCCGCCCATGTGAGAACCGGCGACGCCAGGTTCACCGGTCTCGCCGACCAGCTCAAGGGCATGGTCGCCGCAGCGCGTGACCTTGAGGGCGAGGCGCAGGAGAGGATGCGGGAGCTGCACTCCGCGGACCCCGAGCGGTTCGTGCGGTGCCGGGAGGGCGAGGAGCCCTGGCCGGACGAGCTCCAGGCGGGCTTCGTGCCGCGTCACACGTGCCGCGACGAATGCCTCTACCACGACCACGGGGTGCTGGACGGCATCCTGCAGTGCACCTGCGGCCGCCCGCCGTGCCGCGCCTGCGCGATCGTCGGCGCGCCCTGACGCGGAGCCGCGAGGGCCGGGCTCGCACGTGAAGGGGCGGTCCGGATCGCCGGGGCGACACATGTGCCGCCACGTGGACGCCGGCCCCGCCCGCTGCCGCTTTCCCCCGTCTCCTTCGGGGGAATAGCGCGGGCAGATCTCTTTCGACGCGGTATTGAATATGTTGTTCCGGCGAACAGGCCCGGTCGTGCGTGCACGGCCGGGCCTGCCTTTTCAGGGCGGGCGAAGCAACTCGCCTTGACACGCCGCCATCCGGGGGGTTGCCTTGAATAAGGACGCTACGACTGCGGCGTCCCATCGGCTCCGGCTCGGTGTGCGTCCCGGGGCCGGAGACGCGGCGGGGCGGAGACTTTATGGCGACGTATGAATATTCCTGCAGCCGCTGCGGATCGTTCGATGTGAAGCTGCCGATCGGCACCGCGCCGACGCAGTGGAAGTGCTCGCGGTGCGAAGGCGCCGCGCGGCGTGTGTACTCCTCTCCGGCATTCGCCTCGACGCCGCCGGCGGTTGCGGCACTGCGCGAGCGCTCGGAGGGATCCCGGGAGAACCCCGAGGTGGTCACGCGCGTCGCCGGCAACGCGACGCCAAGTCCCGCTCATCCGGCGCTCGCCCGGCTTCCCCGGCCCTGACCGGCAAGCCGGGCCGGCGCATGTGCGTGCGTCCTCCCCGCGGGTGCGTGCCGGCATGACTGCTTGCCGGCACGAGGGCTCGCGGACGTGTCACCGACGGAGCGAAACAGCGGGAGGTGTGTCCTCTTGGCCAACGTCGGACTTCTCTTCGTGGGCGCTGTGCTGTTCATGAACGGGTTGATGCTGCTGGGAAAGGTGGACAGCCGGGCAGCAGCCGTATTCAACCTCTTCGTGGGCGGACTACAGGTCCTCACACCCACCTATCTCATCATCGCCGCGAACAATGATCCCAAGCGCATCATGCTGGCGTCGGGCATTTTCCTTTTCGGCTTCACGTACCTCTACGTGGGAATCGGACTGCTCATCGGGCTGGACACGAACGGAGTGGGATATTACTCGCTCTTCGTGGCCATCGTGGCCCTCGGCTATTCCTTCGTCAGTTTCCGGCTCGTGAAAGATCAGCCATTCGGCGTGATCTGGCTCTATTGGGCGTTCCTCTGGTTCCTCTTCTTCCTCCTGCTGGGGCTGAAAATCGAGACGCTGACGACCTATGTGGGCTGGGTGACCGCGATCGAGGGCTGGGTGACGGGCGTCATCCCGGCATACCTGCTGCTGACCGGTTACTGGGTCCCGGCGAACTTCTCCGAGACGGCGATCGCGCTGGGCGCCTTCGGCGTGCTGACCTTCGCCGCGCTGTGGTTCGTACTCCGCCGCAGGTCTCCTCACAAGCCTGCGCAGGACTACGGCACCTCGGGATATCCGGCCGGAAGCCACGGCTGACCCTTCTGGGGCGCCATGCCACTTGGATCATCGGGAGCAACACGAGGAGTTGACATGCCTGAAGTGATCTTCAGCGTCGATCAGTCCCGGTCGATGCGTGACCAGGAGGTGCCCGGACACAACAGGTGGCATCCGGACATACCGACTGTTGCCATGGTCCGCCCGGGGGACGAGTTCCGCGTCGAATGCCGTGAGTGGACCGACGCGCAGATCGGCAACAACGATTCCGCCAACGATGTGCGTGACGTCGACCTCAAGCGGGCCCACATGCTCAGCGGGCCGATCGGTGTCGAAGGCGCGGAGCCGGGTGACCTGCTGATCGTGGACGTCCTCGACCTCGGGCCGGTGCCGCAGCAGGTCGGCGACGCCCCTGGTCAGGGCTGGGGGTACACGGGCGTCTTCGCCAAGGCCAACGGCGGGGGATTCCTGACCGACTACTTCCCGGACGCATACAAGGCGATATGGGAGTTCCACGGGCAGGTGGCGACCTCCAGGCACCTCCCCGGCGTCCGCTTCACCGGTATCACGCACCCGGGTCTCTTCGGCACGGCGCCGTCCGCCGAGCTGCTGGAACGCTGGAACAGGCGGGAGCAGGCCCTGATCGACACCGACCCGGAGCGCATCCCGCCCCTGGGGCTCGCGCCCGACCAGGACCAGGCCCTGTGCGGTCAGGCGACGGGGTCGGACGCCGAGCACATAGCCCAGGAAGGCGCGCGCACGGTTCCCGCGCGGGAGAACGGAGGCAACCACGACATCAAGAACTTCACCCGCGGGTCGCGCGTCTTCTACCCCGTCCACGTCAAGGACGCCAAGCTGTCGGGTGGCGATCTGCACTTCAGCCAGGGGGACGGTGAGATCACCTTCTGCGGCGCCATCGAGATGGGCGGCTACATCGACTTCCACGTCGATCTCATCAAGGGCGGCATGGAGAAGTACGGCATCAGCACCAACCCCGTCTTCATGCCGGGCAACGTCGAGCCGCGGTACACGGAGTTCATGTCCTTCATCGGGATCTCCGTGGACCACGACACCGACACCAACTACTACCTGGACGCGACGGTCGCCTACCGCCGTGCCTGCCTCAACGCCGTCGAGTACCTGAAGAGGTTCGGCTACACCGGAGAGCAGGCCTACCTGCTGCTCGGCGCGGCTCCCATCGAGGGGCGCATCAGCGGGATCGTCGACATCCCGAACGCCTGCTGCTCGCTGTACCTGCCGACCGGGATCTTCGACTTCGACGTCCGCCCCACCGCGGAGGGACCGCGGACCGCGGACCGCGGGCAGTGCGCGGTGTCCGGCTGAACGGAGGAAGACCCGCACGCGGTCCCTGCCCGGCGGCTCACCGGGCGGGGGCCGCGCACTGCGGGCTCAGCGTGCCCGGACGTGCAGGGTGAAGCCGACTTCGGTGGAGCCGAGTGTCTCGGTCACCCTCCAGCAGCCGGCCTCGGGGAAGGCGATGACCGTCGGCCACCACTGCCGGTCGCCGTCGGCGGTGGCCAGTCCGCCGGTGCTGCCGCTCACGGAGCCGGGCCCGTCCAGCCGTGCGGCGCCGACGTGCGGGGCGCCCTTGCGGTCCGTCACCCGTCCGCGGGCGTCAAGGGTGATCGAGGCGTACTTCGTACGGTAGCCGTCCCGGCGTCCGCCCGTGTGGTCCAGGAGAGCCGGTCTGGCCACCCACAGGTCGTCGGCGCCGTACCAGCGCATCGCCTTGTCGAAGTCGTGCACCGCGGCTGGTACGGCACCGGAGGGGACCGAGACGGTTTCCCGGCAAGCCGCGCCCGGACCCGGCTGACGCGGCGCCGACGGCGAACAGCCGACGGCCAGCATCGCCAACGGGCACGCGAGCAAGGCCGCTCCTCGTACCGTCCGCGTCCGCATGCGTGTCAGTCTTCCACGGCCGCGAGCTGAGCGGAGGGGTGCGACGAGCCCACCGCGGCCGCCACTTCAGGAGATGTGGGCCGGGGCGGGGTCGGCGGCGATGAAGAACGTCTCGACGCCGGCCAGTTCGTGGTTCATGCGGGCCATCGGCATCTCGTAGTCCAGGTCGCGAACGCCGCGGACTCCGCGGACGACGGCGTCGATTCCGGCTCGGCGGCAGTAGTCGGCCGGCAGGCCGCCGGTGTGGGAGTCGACCGCGACGTTGCCCAAGTCCGTTGCCGCCGCGTTGGACATCACGCGCACGACGACCTCGTCGAACTACGGAAACAGTAACAAGCGGCTGCTACGGTCACCGCAGTGCCGACCGTGCGGTGGGTGCCAGCCGTAGCCGCTGTGGGGGCCCGGCCAGCCGTGCCGAGAGGGCCGGCAGCACCTCCTCGCGCCAGCGTTCCGAGAGCCGCACGTGGTGCAGGTGCTGCCCCAGAGCGGCTTCGTCGGCGAAACGCGCGAACCAGACGAAGACCTCCTCGTTCGTGCGTACCGGCAGCGCCGGGAAGGTGTTCGGGGCGTGTTCCGACCGCAGGTACGCCAGTGGCCCGGCGCCGGTCTCGGTCAGTACGGGGCGCACACGCCGCTCGAAGAACTCGGCGAACGTCGCGTCGAAGGGGCCGCGGCCGTACCAGATCGTGGCGAGGACGAGCGACGGTGGCGACGGCGCCGGCTCGCCGGGGGCCGGCCGGGCGCCGGCCGGCACGGGGAACCCGCCGCCCGTCGAAGCGGGCCGCAGCAGCAGCACGTCATCGGAGTCGGCCATCGTCGCGTTCGCCTCGTCGCGGTGTGCCCGCCAGACCGGGCCGCCGTAAAAGCCTTCCAGGGCCTCGGCACGGCGCGGCATGTCTTCGAAGCCACGGAGCCAGACGAACCGGTCAGGGTCGTCCAGGTCACGGAACTGCCCCAGGACGGTCGCGCCCACCGCCTCCTGGGACTCGACGAATTCACGGTCGAACAGGTCGATCAGGGCGTCGCGCCGCCCTGGGTGCAGCGTGTACTGGCGCAGTTCGACGACTGGGCACCGTGGGGCTTCCACCAGTCCTACTCCTCGTTCCGTCGTGCCTTGCGGTCTTCCGGCTGGTTCAGCAGCGTCTCGCGGAGTACATCGGCGATCGACGTGTCCGCCAGCTCTCGGCGCATGACCCGCTCGACCCGGTCGTAGACCCCGCTCAGGGCGGGCCGGATGCCTCGGCCGACCGGACACTCCGGATTGGGCTCGGTGCGGTGCAGGCCGAACGGCGGCTGCGCGTCCACGGCGTCGTACACCTCGAGCAGGGAGATCCCCTCCGGCTCCCGGGCCAGGCTCCAGCCTGCGCCGGCGCCGTGGCGGACCTCCACCAGGCCGGCTCGCCGCAGGTCGCCGAGGCTGCGCCGGATGATCACGGGGTTGGTGTTCACGCTGGCCGCGACCTGCTCGGAAGTGAGGACCTCCTGGCCACGGCGGTGCGCCAGCGCCAGCCAGGCCAGCGCGTGCGTCGCGATGGTCAACCGGCTGTTCGCCGCCATCACCCCTCCTCGTTCGGTGCAACAGCTTCTGTTACAGCCGACCCCGCGGTCAAGCCCTTCGGCAGCCTTGGTCACGCCCTCGCCAGTGCCGACAGGGGGAGCCGGCCGGGGCTGTCACCGCCGCGGTGACCAGGGAGCGGAGCGCAGGTCCGCGACGCTGTGCCGGTCGCGGCCCTCCGGGGGGCCGCCGGCCGCGTTGCCCACCGCGACCATGGAGACGATCGCCCAGCCCGGGTTCGGGTCCAGCTCCTTGGTGAGCCCTTCGATGTCGAAGGCCCGGAACTGGTGCGCCGCCAGCCCCATGGCCTGTGCCTGAACGGTCATGTGGGCGACGGCCTGGCCGAGGTCGTAGTCCGCGAACTCGGAGTAGAGCAGGTGCGTGTCATCGACGTGCCGGCGCGTCAGGGTGACGATGAGCAGGCCCGCGTCCGTCGCCCAGCGGGCCGAGCTGGGCGCGAGGTGAGGGAGCATCCGGTCGTGCTCCGGCTCACCCGGCCTGCCGGTGAAGAAGCCCCACGGCTGGGAGTTGCCCGCCGACGGTGCCCACCGCGCGGCTTCCAGGAGCAGCCCGAGGGCCTGGTCGTCGACGACCCCCGACGGATCGAACCGGTAGGGGCTGAAGCGCCCGGCGAGCAGCGGGTGCAGGCCGCGCGGCGGCTCCTGAGGATGGCGCATGCTCCGCTCCAACCCGCGCCCGCCGACGCGTATTCCGGCCGGCGCGAGCGGGATCGCGCGTGGCGCAGGCCGACGTGCTGCCGGGCTTCGCCGGGATGTGCGTGGCGGCGGACGACGACGCGCGAGACCGTCTCGTCGCCGGCGGAAAGCGCCGGGGTCACCGGACGCGGGTCAGGGATTCGTCCAGGCCTTGGGGTCCTCCGCCAGGCTCAGGACCTCGTCGGGCAGTTCGGCCGCGGCCACGTGGGCCAGGGTGACCTCGTCGAGGATCTTGCGGACGTTGGCGCGGACGGCGATCCAGAGCGGCAGCAGCGTCTCCGCGGGTCCGCAGTAGGCGAGTTCGGGTGGGCGCACTCCCCGCACCGACACCAGGGGGCCGTCCGCCACGCGGATGACGTCCGCGATGGCGATCGAGTCCGCCGGACGGGCGAGGCGGTAGCCGCCCTTGCCGCCCCGCTGGCTGATCACCAGCCCGCCCCGGCGCAGGTCCCCCAGAATGCCCTCCAGGAACTTGTGCGGGATGCCCTGTGCCGCGGCGATCGCCTCGGCCTTGAGCGAGGCCTCGTCTCCTGCCGCGGCCAGCTCCAGCGCCGCCCGCACCGCATAGTCCGCCCGCGCCGAGATCCGCATGCCCCGATTATCCATCACCGCCGTGTCCGCCCGTCACCGCTGCGCCGTCAGGCGGGCAGGGTGAAGGGCGGGTGCGCTCCGTTCAGGAAGTAGTCGCCGATCTCGCGCAGCCGGTGGGCGGCGGGCTCGCGCAGGGTGTGCGTCCGGGCGTTGCGCCAGAAGCGGTCGAAGCCGTGGCGGGAAGAGGCGGCGCCGGGGCCGATGACGTCCAGGGCACGGGTGGTGACCTCCTGCGCGGCCCGGGCGGCGGCGGTCTCGGCCACGCTCGCGAGGACGGTGATCTCCGCGCTCTCCTCGTCGTCGAGATCCTCGCCCCGCGCGAGGCCGCGCATCAGGGCGTCCACCGCCTGGTCGGCGAGGGCGGACGCGGCCCTCGCGGCGACGGTGAGCTCGCCGTACACGGTGAGGGCGTACGGATCCTGTGCCGGGCCGTCCGGCCAGGGGTGGGGCGAGAGCGGCTGCCAGGGGGACCGCATGCCCCTTCCGAACTCGCGGATCTCGGCCAGCAGTCCCTCGGCCACGCCGAGGAGGAACTGGACGGAGACCAGACGCGAGGTCGGCGCGGCCAGGGAGGTGAAGGGCGACAGGGCGTCCTCGTCCGGCGAGAGGGAGCCGAGCACGTCGTCGGCCGTGACCGGCACGGAGTCGAACTCGACGCCGCCACCGGCCGCCAGCCGCTGGCCGAAGGTGTCCCCGCCGCCGCTCACGACGCCCGGGCGTGCGGGGTCGACCAGGACGGCCACCGGCTCGCCGGTGCCGTACTCGGCGGCTCGCACCACCAGCCGGTCGGCGACCCCGACACCGGTGGCGTACCTCTGGTAGCCGCTCAGCAGGTAGCCGTCCGGGGAGGGGGCCAGGACGAGGGGTGGCTCGTGTGAGCCGACGCCCCCTCCCCAGCACCACTGCCCCGCCGTCGACTGCCGCTCGACGCGGGCGGCACGGGCGGGGCCGGCGAGGAACCGGGCGCTGGAGGACAGGAAGTAGTGGCTGCCCAGCAGGTGACCGATGGCCCCGTCGGCCGCGGCGACGGTCCGGACAGCCGCGCAGGCGGTGCGCCAGTCGGCGCCGCCCCCGCCGTACGCGACCGGCGCCAGCAGCGCGAGCAGTCCCGACTCGCGCAACCGCGCGACCTCGTCGAGGGGTGCCTTGCCCGCCTGTTCGCGCTCGACCGCGTCCGTGGCCAGGTCGTCCGCCATCTCACGGGCTATGTGCAGCCAGTCGGCCTGCCCGGACCCCGTGCCGGTCACCTCGTCCGCCGTCACGGTCATGTCCGCGCCCGTTTCATGCGACTGCGGCTGTCGCTACAGCTCAGTGCTGTGGTCATGGCGCCTTCCTCCAGGGGACCGAGGACGACGCGGTGCCCGGCGAGGCGGCGTGGGAGTGCAGCGGTGCGCGGTGACGCGTCGGCTTCGTCATCCTCACTCTCCTCTTCGACCATCGTCAACATTTCCCTAGTAATTCGATAGGGAAACTAGGGAAACCGGTCCGCTCCGGCCGATTCGCGCTGCCAGGTGGCGCGTTCGCGAGGTGCGGGAGCGCGAGGTGCGGGACCGCGCCGGCCCGGTCCCGGCCGCCTCCCGGGACGCCCGCCCGCCCGGGCCGGCCTTGACACCCACAGGGGCCGTCGACGTACGTTGAAGCGAAGAGTTCCTGACGGGTGGAGGCTTCGATGCGCGTACGGGGCGCGGCACCGCGCGGTGCGTGCACCGGTGCGCGGCTCATCACCCGGCGGCATGTCGACTACTGCCGTACCTCCTCCGCCGTCTGTCCTTCCGTACACAGCTGACCCCGGCCGGCGGTTCCGCCGGCCGTCTCGTCGCGGCCGTGTGCCGCGAGTCGCCGTGTTCCCCGGAAGGAACCCCATTGTCCGGCCCTGCCCTGCACCTCGCCGTCGAACTCGACGGCGACGGCGCCCATCCCGCGGCCTGGCGCCGCGCCGCCCACTCCCCCGGTCAGCTGCTCACCCCGCGCCGCGTGGCGCGGGTCGCCGCCATCGCCGAGAACGCCGGGTTCACCCTGATCACCCTGGACGACGGTGTGCTGCCGCCCGGCGCCTCACCCGAGCCGGTGGGCCGCATCGGCGCGGTGGAGCGGGCGGCGTTCGTCGCGGCGTCCACGAGCACCATCGGGATCGCGCCCGCCGTCCCGCTCACGTACGCCGAACCCTTCCACGTCTCCAGCCAGTTGGCGTCCCTGGACCACATCTCCGCCGGCCGCGCCGGATGGGTGGTGACGGAGGAGGAGCGTCCCGAGGCGGCCTGTGCCTGGGGGCGCCCGCTGGTCGCCGACGCCGACGCACGGGCCCGGGAGTCCGGTGACGGGGTCGAGGTGGCCCGCGCCCTGTGGGACTCCTGGGAGGACGACGCGGTCATCCGGTCGGTGGCCACCAGCCGCTACCTGGACCGCGAACGGCTCCACTACATCGACTTCACCGGTGAGACGTACACCGTCAAGGGCCCGGCGATCGTCCCGCGCCCGCCCCAGGGCCAGCTCGTCGTCCTGGGCCGCCCGGAACGGGTTCCCGGCGCACGGCTCGACGTCGCCCTGGTCGAGGGCCGTGACATCGCGTCGGCCGCCAGGGCCGCCGCTGCCGTCGGTACGCCCCGCGTCTTCGCCGAGGTCGAGGCGGCGTTGGACACGCCGGAGGCCACGGCCGGCGAGCGGGTCGCCGACCTGGAGCGGCACGCGGCGTGGAGCGACCGGGGACGGCTGCGGCACATCGGTTCCGCGGAGGGACTGGTCGGCCTCCTGGCCGAGCTGAGCCGCCACGTCGACGGCGTACGGCTGCATCCGCTGGTGCTGGACGAGGACCTGCCCGTCCTCTCCCGCCTCGTGCTGCCCGCCCTGTCCGGGCGGCGGCTCGTCACCCGTCCGCTGCCCGGTACGTCCCTGCGCTCGGCCCTGGGTCTGGGTCGCCCCGCCAATCGCTTCGCCGCCGCGGCCCCGGCTGCCCAGGAGGCCGCCCGGTGACCCGCACCGATCCCTTCGACGTCCCCCGGCCGCACGCCCGGCTGCACTTCGGTGTGTTCTTCCAGGGCGTCAACCACTGGACCGTCTGGTCCGCCCCCGACAGCGGCTCGCAGATCGATCCCGCCTCCTTCCGCCGTGTCGCCCAGACCGCCGAACGCGGTCTGTTCGACGCGTTCTTCCTCGGCGAGGGACTCCGGCTGCGCGAGGTCGACGGCAGGATCCACGACCTGGACGTGGCCGGGCGGCCGGACGCCATCACCCAGCTCTCCGCGCTGGCCGCCGTCACCCGCCGCATCGGCCTGGTCTCGACCTCCAACTCCACCTTCAACGAGCCCGCCGACCTCGCCCGCCGCCTGTCCGGCCTCGACCTCCTCTCCGAAGGCCGCGCCGGGTGGAACGTGGTGACCACGGACAACGCATGGACGGGCGCCAACTTCCGCCGCGGCGGCTACCTCGACCACGCCGACCGCTACCGGCGCGCCGAGGAGTTCCTCACCGTGGCCCGCGCCCTGTGGGACGGCTGGGAGGACGGCGCCGTCGCCGGCTCCGCGGGCGCACCCGCCTGGTCGGCGCCCGGCGCCGTACACCAAGTGCGCCACAGGGGGCCGCAGTTCGACGTCGACCTCGTTCCGACCCTGCCGCGCAGCGCCCAGGGCCACCCCGTGATCTTCCAGGCCGGCGACTCCGGCGAGGGACGCGACTTCGCCGCCCGCAACGCCGACGTCATCTTCTCCGCGCACGGCACCGACTTCGACGACGCGCTGGCCTTCGCCGACGACATCCGGCGCCGGCTGCGGGCGGCCGGGCGTCCCGAGGACGGCCTGCGGATCCTGCCCGGCACCGAGATCATCATCGGCGCCACCGAGGAGGAAGCCCAGGAGAAGAAGCGCTGGGTCCGGCTCCAGCAGGTCACTCCCGCGACGGCTCTGGGGGTCGCCGGGCTGCTGTGGGGCATCGACCTGTCCGACCGCGACGCCGACGGGCCGCTGCCCGAGGAGGATCCGGTCGTCGGCGAGAACGACGGCTCCTTCGGCGCCCGGCGCGTCGCCGACCCGCGCGCGGTGGTGGCCGAGTGGCGTGCGCGGGCGGAGGCGAACGGCTGGTCGCTGCGGGAGACCGTCATCGCGCTCGGCCCGCAGCGCGGGCACGTGGGCACTCCGTCCGGCCTGGCCGACAAGTTCGCCCACTTCGTGCGGCACGGCGCGGTCGACGGCTTCAACGTCACGCCCTACCTGATCCCCGACGGCCTCGACGACATCGTCGACCTGCTCGTCCCGGAACTGCAGGAGCGCGGGGTCTACCGCACCGGGTACACCGGCACCACACTCCGCGAGCACCTCGGCCTGCGCGAACCGCTCACCCACCGCTACGCGCCGGACCGACGGCAGGCGAGCTGAGCCACGGACGGGAGCCCGTACACATGACTGACAAGAAGCTGTCACACCCGGACCGGAATGCGGGTCCGGCCGGCGCCCGTTCTGGACTGACATGACCGTGGGAGTAGCGCTCAACGCGTCCGACGCGCCGAACCAGATCGACGCGACCGTCCAACTGGCCCGGGAGGCGGCGGAGTCGGGGCTCACGTCGGCCTGGTTCGGCCAGACCTTCGGCGCGGACTCGCCCCAGCTCGCGGCGATCGTCGGGCGCGAGGTGCCCGGACTTCAGGTCGGCACCTCCGCGATCCCCGTCTTCGGCCGCCACCCCCTGCTGGTGTCCAGCCAGGCCCAGACCGCCCAGGCCGCCACGCACGGCCGCTACCACCTCGGTCTGGCCCTGGGCACCAGACTCCTGACGGAGGCCGGCTTCGGCCTACCCTTCGAGCGCCCCGTCGCCCGGCTGCGTGAATTCCTCACCGCGCTGCGCCAGTTGACCGAGACCGGCACGGCCGACTTCCACGGTGAGCTGCTCACCGCGGCCACCCCGGTCCCGGCGCGGGTGCCGGGCGCCGAGAGCGGCGTCCCCCTGCTGGTCGCCGCGATGGGGCCGCAGGCGCTGCGGGTCAGCGGCGAGCTGGCGGACGGGATCCTGCCCTACCTGGCGGGACCGCGCGCCCTGGCCGACCACATCGTCCCCGCCGTGACCGCCGCCGCCGAGGCCGCCGGCCGCCCCTCGCCCCGGATCGTGGCCCTCGTGCCCGGCGTGGTCACCGACGACGTCGACGCGGTGCGGGCCAGGGCCACCGAGACCCTGGCGTTCTACGAACAGATCCCGTCCTACGCCCGGGTCATCGAACTCTCCGGCGGCCGGCGCGCCGCCGACCTGGCCGTGATCGGTGACGAGAGGACCGTCGAGGCCGAGGTGCGCCGTTACCGCGACGCCGGCGCCACCGAGGTCGTGTTCTCGGCCACCGAGATCGCCGGAGAGGCCGACCGCCGGCGCACCTGGCGGCTCCTGGGCGCACTGGCCCGCTGAGCACGCCGGTCGTACCGACGGCCCACCCCGGCGTGCCCGTGCCGAGCCCGCCGGACCGCGCCGACCGCCCGACCGGTCCCCCGACCCCCGTGACGAAGGAGAACCCATGACCACCGAGGCCGCCGCGACGGACCGCGCCGCCTTCACCGAGAGCTGGCTGGACTGGCACCGCGCCCAGGAGGCCCGGCTCGCCGCCCCGCACGGATTCCTGGCGATCACCGGCCTGCACTGGCTCGACGACCGCCCGCAGCGCTTCCCCGACGCGCCCGGTGCGTGGCGCACCGGCCCCGAGGGCGTCGTCGTGGACCTCGACGACGGCGAGGAACTGGTCGTCGACGGCACGCCGGTGCGCGGTGAACACCACTTCGGCGTGCTCGCCGAGCGCGGCGGCGTCGACGCCGTCTGGGGCGACGCCGTCATCGAGGTCGCCAGGCGCGGCGGACACGACATCGTGCGCCCCCGGCACCCGGACGCCCCGCTGCGCACCGCCTTCACGGGCACGCCCGCCTACTCCCCCGACCCGCGCTGGGCGGTGAAGGGCCGCTACGTCCCCTTCGACACGCCACGGCCGACCACCGTGGGCGCCGCGGTCGAGGGCCTTGAGCACGTGTACGACGCCCCGGGCAGGATCGAGTTCGAGCTGGACGGGCGCCCGCTGTCGCTGACCGCGTTCCCCGGGCACGGCGCGGGCCGGCTGATGGTGCTGTTCACCGACGCGACCTCCGGGGTCACCACCTACGCCGCCAACCGGTCCCTGGCCCTGGAGCCGCCCGCCGCCGACGGTACGGTCGTCCTGGACTTCAACCGTGCCGCGAACCTGCCGTGCGCCTACACGGACCTGGCCACCTGCCCACTGCCCCCGGCCGAGAACCGGCTGCCGGTGGCGATCGAGGCCGGCCACAAGATCCCCCGCGAGCGCGGCGGCTCCTGAACCGGTGCGGCCCGGGGGTCCGGTGCCGGTGGGTTCTTCGGGCGCCGTGTGAGTCCGCTGTATCCCCTCGCGAGGCCCGCCCGCGCCTTCCTCGCCGTCGCCCGCACCGGCGGACACGTCCGGCACCCGCCCCGCGCCGCCAACCGGTCCCTAGACCGGACGCTCCCTCAGCGCCTTGCGCCGGTCGCCGAGGAGTGAGAAGGCCACGGCGGCGAAGTAGAGCGCCCAGATCGGCGCGGCCAGCGCCAGCATGGTCAGCGGGTCCGTGCTCGGCGTCGCCACGGCGGCGAAGACCGTGATGCCGACGATCATGGCGCGCCACCGGCCGAGCATCCGCCGGCCGGACAGGACTCCGGTGAGGTTCAGCATCACCAGCAGCAGCGGCATCTCGAAGGCGAGACCGAAGACGACCACCATGCGGGTGACGAGGTCGAGGAGATCGTCCAGCGGCAGCAGGTTGTTCACCCCGTGCGGTGTGAGGCCGATCAGCACCCTCGCGGTCCTGGGCAGCACCTTGTAGGCGAAGAAGGCGCCGGCGAGGAACAGCGGGACGCCCGTGCCGACGAACGCGTAGGCGTATTTCCGCTCTCGTTCGTGCAGGCCGGGGGCGACGAACGCCCACAGTTGGTACAGCCATACCGGAGAGGCCAGCACGAGGCCGGCCACCAGCGAGACCTTCAGCGCCAGGGTGAAGGGCGCGAGCAGACCGTTGATCGTGAGGTGCGCGCAGGTGGTGTGCGCGGGGCGCCGGGCCAGATCGGCGAAGGAGGCCGGGCAGCCGACCGATGCCAGTACCGGCCGGGTGACGACGTCGATGATCCTCTTGTAGGAGAAGGCCGCTGCGACCGTGATGACCAGGATGGCGAGGACGGCCTTGGCGAGTCTGTCGCGGAGTTCACGAAGGTGTGCCCCGAGGGGCATCCGCCCCCCGGGGTCCTTCGTGCTGGTGCGGACCGGCTGGGACATGCGGTGTCCTCATCTCGTGCCGTGCTCGGGGGGTTCCCCGTCCGGGGCGTCGTCGTCCCGCAGCGCCTTGGTCTCGCTCTTGAGGATCCGCAGGGACGTGCCCAGCGCGCGGGCGGTGTCGGGCAGCTTCTTCGAGCCGAAGATCATGATCACCACCGCGACCAGGACCAGCAGGTGCCAGGGCTCCAGTGCGTTGCGGAACATCGTCACACCGCCCTTTCGAAGGCGTCGGCGCCCGTACCGCGTGACCGTTCGTGTCGCCGGCCGGCGCGTTCCCGCACGGCTGCCGGGCGGGGCGGGCGAGGTGAGCGGGGCCGGCCGGCCGGCGCGGAGACGTGCCGGGTGCCGTTGTCGTCGCTGGTCATGTTTCCTTCTTCCGGTGGGGTCGGAGCGGGCTCCCTGGCCGGGTGGGGGCCGGGTCGGGGGCGGTCAGGTTCCGGGGCGCCCGGCGGCCGTCCAGGCGGCGTACTCCTGGCGGACGTAGAGGCGGCTGCCGCGGGCGAGCGTGATCGCGTCGGGATGGTGCGGACCGGCCACGAGGCCGGGATGACGGCGGTCGTGCTGGACGAGTTGCCCGGCGGTTTCCGCGGCGGCCGCGACCGGGCCGGGGCCGGGGGCGGCGGTGGCCAGCCGGTCCATGAGGGCGGCCCGGCGCAGCAGTCGGGCGCGTTCGGCGGCCGTCGCATCGGCCGGGGGGCCGGTGCCCCGCCCGGCCCGGCGGCCGTCGCGTTCGGCTTCCAGCGCGAGCACCTGGTGCATCTCGCGGCGCAGGTCCGGCGCGTCGGCGTACGCCTCGTGCACAGGGGGGACGTCGACGCCCTCACCGGGGTCCGGGGTGGTGTCCATGGTCACTCCTGCGGGTCGTGACGAGCACTCAGGCAGGCGCGGACCTCGCGGCCACTGCCCGTCTGATGGGCCTCGGTCGACTGGGCGAGGTACTGGACGATGCCGGTGCCGCGGCCGTGTTCGTCGGGGGCGATGTCGGGGCGGTGGCGCTCCACCGCCCTGCCGGAGTCGGTGACCACGATGTGCAGCGTGCCGTCGTCGAGGTCGAGCCGCAGGGTCATGCGCTCGCGGCCGTACTGGGCGGCGTTCGCGGCGAGTTCGTCGACGATGAGGATGGCGGAGTCCCGCTCGCTCGCGGGTACCTGCCAGGCTTCCAGCAGGTCCGCCGTGAAGTGGCGGAGGGCGCAGACGTGCGCCTCCCGCGCGGGCAGGGTGAGCAGCGCCTCGTGGCGGCAGGGCCGGCCGGGCTGTGGACTGGTGCGGGGGGAGTCGGTCACGAACATGGCCTTCAGGCTCTTCTGTGAGGGTGCGGAGACCGGGAAGGTGGACTGCCGGCAGCAACCTTTCGGGTTGTCGGCGGGCTGGTCCTGCAAGGGCGCGCTCATGTGGTTCCACGGGTGGCGCATGCCGAACGGTTCGGGTGATTGGCCCCTTTTGCCCGACTTCTTGCGACGCATATCCGGGAGCGGGCATGGGCCGGGCTCACGCGGCCCCTCTGCCGGACCATCGCCCCACGAGCCCGGGAGGAACGCCCCGCCCGGGACCGGGGCGGTCGGCCTTTCCGCCACGGAGGTACCGGTGCCGGGTGGCGACGGGGACCATGCGCGTGCCGAGGGGGCCGGTGCGCCCTGAGCACCGGCCCCCTCGAAGGCCGTACGCCGGAGGTCCTGTACGCGCTGCCTCCGGCTGGTCCACCGGTCAGGGGCGGCTCACCGCACGCCGGCCGCACGGTCCCCGCCAAGTCCCCCGTCCCACCGCGCGCCCGCATCCAACAGCCGCCGCCGTCAGGCTGGTCCACCGGTCGTACGCGGGCCGCCCCACGCCGGCCGCCCGGACCCCTCCGGTCCCTCGGTCCCGCCCCGCCCTCCGTCCGGCCGCCGTCAGGCTCGTCCACCGGTCCTGCGCGGCTCAGCCCACGCCGACTGCCCGGCCCCCGGCCCCACGCCCCGCCCACGCCCGGCCCCCGCCATCAGACTGGTTCACCGGTCGTGCGCGGCCCACCCCACACCGACGCCCAGAACCCTCCCAGCCCCGCCCTCCGTCCGGCCGCCGTCAGGCTCGTCCACCGGTCCTGCGCGGCTCAGCCCACGCCGACTGCCCGGCCCCGCACCCCGCCCGGCCACCGTCGTCACGCTCGGCCACCGGTCCTACGCGGCCCGCCCAACACCGGCTACCCGGACCCCTCCCGGCCCCCGCTCCGCGCCCACACCCGGCCGCCGCCGTCGGTCAGGCACGGATCGTGACCAGTTTCTGGCCGTTGTCCGCGATGATCTCGAAGTGCTGGATGGCCTCGGGGGCCATGGCGACCGTTCCGGGGATCGTGGTGCCGGACGGGTACTTGCCGGCCCACCAGGTGGCGCCGTCCGCCCTGACTCCGCCGGGTCCGACCGCTTGCAGCCGACAGGTGGTCCCGGCGGGCGCCCCCTTGGCCGAGACCTGCACGACACTGCCCCAGACGGAGGGCGAGACCTTCACGGAGGCGGAGACCCCGGTGGCGGGATCGCTTCCGGAGAAGGTGCGTGTGAACGTCGGCGCGCTCGGCCCCGGCGGCGCCGCCACGCTGCCCACGGTGCCGACGGTGGCCAGCCACGTGCCGCCGGCCGCCGCCGCGACGAGCATCGCCGAGGCGGCCGCGCCGGCCAGTTGCAGGCGCCGGGTTCTGCGCCGCCGGGTCGCGGCCTGCTGGAGCAGCCTCTCCAGCACGCCTGTCTCCGGCGTCCGAGGTGTCACCGGCACGGCGGGTGCCGCGGGCCCTTCGGGTGCGGGGCCGCGCACGGTTTCGCCCGCCCGTGCCACCAGCCGGTCGGCCAGGTGATCGTCGGCCGCCGGCGCCGTACGCCCCGAAGCCTCCGCCAGGGTCACCGTCGCCAGCAGCGCGGGCAGTCCCGCCAGCCGGGCGTGTTCCGCCTGGCACTCCGCGCAGTGCGCGAGGTGGGCACTCACCAGCTCCGCTTCCTCCGGCGGCAGGGTGCCCAGGACGTACGCTCCGAGCGCCAGCCGGAGATCGTCGTGCTCCGTACTCACGGTCGCCACCTCCCGCACCCCTCTGTCATGGCTCGATCCCGCGCTCCTGCAACGCCAGCCGCAGGGCGTGCAGGGCGTAGTACGTCCGCGACTTCACCGTGCCGAGCGGGATGCCCAGCACGCGTGCCGCCTCCGCCATGGTCCGGCCCTGGTAGTAGGTCTCCAGCAGGACGGCGCGGTGGTCCGGGGACAGCGACCGGACGGCGTCGGCGACCGCCCAGCTCTGCAGTGCCTGATCGATCTCGTCCTCGCCCGGGTTCCGCTCGGCGGCCCGCTCCAGCGCCTCGCCGCCGGTCTCGGCCGGCCTCGCCTGCCGGGCCCGGTGGGCGTCGATGACCAGGTGCCGGGCGACCGTGCACAGCCACGCCCGGGCCGGGCCGCGTGCCGGGTCGAACGCGGCGGGGTGCTGCCACGCCCGGAGCAGTGTCTCCTGCACCACGTCCTCCGCCCATTGCCGGTCTCCCGAGGTCAGCCGCAGTACGTAGTGGAACAGAGGTCCCGCGTGCTCGGCGTACAGAGTGCGCAGCAGTTCCTCGTCCGCGGTCGAAAGGGTCCCTTCACCAGAGACACGGTCTGCGGAGCGATCCGGACGGGTCCGCGGGCCACGTTTTTGGTTCCAGGGCATGAATCGATCGTCGCGCACATGCACGGCTTTGTCCTGTAATGCACCAGAGAACCCGGATGATGTTCCGCGCGCCTCGCGGGCCAGGCGCACCCGCCGGGCCGTACGGCACCGCCGTGCGGCACCGCCGTACGGCGGCCCGGCGTGCGTGACGTCCGGAACCGTGGCCGACCTGCGCCGATACCGGCTCGTCCCGGAAGGGCGCACATTTCTTCCCGGAAAGGTGCGCATCCGTCGAACCGTGCGGCCCCCGTCGTCCGTGAAGCCCGACAAGAGCCGACCCCGGCGCGATCCCTCACCGGTTCCCCACACGGCAAAGGAGGGGGCAGAGGCCGCCGGGACACGCCACCCGGCGGAAGTGCGGCGCGGGGAACGCCGGGGCGAGTGACGGCGACGCGGCCACACTCTGCCCGTCCGCCGGCCGGCCGTTGCGGGCAACGCGCCCACGAACACGGCATCCACCACACATGTGCGCGGGGGCGCGCGCCGGAACCGGCGCGTTCCACGTCTCCGCCTGATCACCGAGGAACACACACCATGTACCTGAAACTTCGCGCGCCGGGCCGCCAGTCACGCGCTGCGGCCGGGATGGCCGTCGTCATCGTCGCCACCGGCGGCGCCCTGGGGCTCCTCAGCGCGTGCGGCCACTCGTCGCATGCCCAGGCGACCGGAGCCGGTGCCCTCACACCCGGCCCGGGTCAGCACCGGATGGCGGGGATGTCCGGCGCCACGGGGCCGGGCGGCGCGGCGGGCTCCGCTCCCGGCGCCTCACCGATGCCGAGCATGAGCATGCCCATGAGCCCCTCGGCCAAGGCCCCGCGGACCGCGCCGGTCACCGGCGACGCGGTGGCGATCAGGAACTTCGCGTTCTCCCCGGCCACGCTGAAGATCAAGGCGGGCACGACGGTGACGTGGACCAATCAGGACACCGACGCCCACACCGTCACCAGCACCGGACCGGGCGGCCCGCTGCGTTCGGCCGCCCTGGCCACCCACGCCACCTACCGGCACACGTTCACCGAGCCCGGCACCTACTCCTACCTCTGCACCATCCATCCGTTCATGACCGCCACCGTGGAGGTGACCCGATGACCGAACACTGGAACAACCACGACGGAGCACCGGCCGACGACACCGGCCGGACCGACGGCGAGCACGGTATGACCCGGCGTCAACTCATGCGGCACACCGCCTGGTTCGGCGGGGCCGTGGTGCTCACCGTGGCCGGTGGGCAGGTGATCAGCCAGATCGCCGACGCCCGCGACGGCACCGCCGCGGGCGCCTCCCGGGGCATCGCCGGGGCCGCCGCCGCGCAGAGCGGGGCGCTGCGGTTCGTACAGGTCTCCGACAGCCACATCGGGTTCCAGGGCCCGGCCAACACGGATGTGGCCGGCTCGTTCTCCGAGGCGATCCACCAGGTCAACACGCTCGGTTTCCGGCCCGACTTCGTGATGCACAGCGGCGACCTGACCCACCTGTCCACGGCCGGGCAGTTCGACCAGGTCAAGCAGATGATGAGCGGTCTGCGGACGGACCGCGTCTTCACCGTGCCGGGCGAGCACGACTCCATCGGCGACGCGGGCCGCGCCTACCGGCGGACCTTCGGCGCGGGCACGCTCGGCGACGGCTGGTACAGCTTCGACACCCACGGCGTGCACTTCATCGCCCTGGTCAACACCCTGAGCCTGGAGAAGCTCGGCCACCTCGGCAACGCCCAGATCGACTTCGTCCGCAAGGACCTCGCCGGAGTGCCGTCGGACACCCCCATCGTGGTCTTCAGCCACATCCCGCTGTTCGCCATGTACCCGCGGTGGGGCTGGAGCACGGACGACGCACTGAAGGTCATCGCCCTCCTGCGCCGCTTCTCCTCCGTGACCTGCCTCAACGGGCACGTCCACCAGCTCTTCACCAAGACGGAGGGCAACATCACCTTCCACTCCGCCACCACCACCGCCTACCCGCTGCCCCACCCGGGCCGCGCTCCCGCCCCCACCCCGCAGGTCGTCCCCGCCCGGCAGCTGAAGGAGGCGCTCGGCATCCGCACAGTCGGCTACCGCCGGGGCGAGCGCGAACTGGCCATCACGGACCGGAAGCTCACATGAACGCCCGACGGCTCCTCGCCCCCGCCCTGCGGACGGCGACCGCCGCGAGCCTCGCCGCCGGCGGATACCTCCACGCCCAGCTCTACCTCGACGGCTACCGCTCCGTCCCCGTCATCGGCCCCCTGTTCCTGCTCCAGGCCGGCGCCTCCCTGGCCCTCGCCGTCCTGCTGCTGATCGGAACACCGCCCCTGCTGCTGAGGATCGCCGCGGCAGGCGTCGCGCTCGGCGCTCTGGCGGGCTTCGCCGCTTCGCGCACCGTCGGGGTGTTCGGCTTCACCGAGCACGGTCTGCGACCCGCGCCGCAAGCCGTCCTCAGCCTCGTCGCCGAGACCGGCACGCTGCTGCTCCTCGCGGTCTGGCAGCTGGCCCTGGCCGGACGCCCCCGCGCCGCCCGGCCGCCCGTCGGGGCGGCCGCCTGGGCCACCACCCGCACACCACCCGGCTGAACCACCCGAGGGACCCCCCATGCACCTGCAACCACGCCCAGGGATCGCCTGGCCGAGCCCGCGCCTGCGGGAACTGAACGACGCCGTACGCGCCCTGCTCGCCCTGGACGACGACACAGCCGTCGTCATCCGCCAGCTCAGCCGTGGCGCGGCCGGCCGCCCCCGGCTGGAGACCGTCGTCGCGGTGCTGCCCATGGACGGCGAACCCCGCCGCTGGGTGCTCCACCGCCCCGCCGAGCAGATCACCGAGCACGAGCTGCGGGCCACCCTGCTCGGCCGCGCGCCGGGCTGACCGGCACCCGGCTGCCGCGGAATTCGCGAGCACCGCTTGGTCTCGCCTGCACGCCGGTGCACATGTGTGCACCGGCGTGCAGGCATGTGCACCGGCGTGCGGCATGCCGCCGGGCACGGGGCCGAGCAGCGGTCTCCGGGGCGCCGCGGACCTCCCCGGCCGTCGGCCGCCGGAGCCTGACGGGCGCGGCCCGCCGTGGCGGCCCCCCGCACCGGTCAGCTCGCCGGGCCGGGGCCCGGCGGGATGTGCACGGTCATGATCAGGTGGCAGGTGCCGGTGCCCGCGCCGCGGTAGGTGTGGGGGGCGTCGCCGTCGAAGGCGGCCGTCTGCCCGGCCTCGACGACATGCTCGCTACCGTCGACGACGAGCACCATCTCGCCCGCGGTGACGCTGACCGTCTCCACGACGCCGGCCTGGTGCGGATGGCTGGGGTACTCCTCCCCCGGCTCCAGTCGCCAGCGCCAGACCTCGACGGGGGCCGGTCCCGAGGTGGTGAGCATGAGGCGTGCCTCGCCCCCCTTCTCCCCGCTCCACAAGGGCATGACGGCATCGGCGGACACGACCCGGACCCGGCCTTCGGCAGGGCCTTCCATCAGCGCGGACACCGAGATGCCGAGGGTGTCGGCGAGGCGGACCAGGGTGGCGAAGTTCGGATTGCCCTGGGCCTTCTCCAGGGCGACCAGGGCGCCCTTGCTGACCTTGGCGCGCCGGCCGAGCTCGTCCAGGGACAGCCCGGCGCGGGTACGGGCCGCACGGACGTTGTGCGCGAGCGTCCGCAGCGCCGCCTGAGTCTCGGCCATCACCCTCACCCTTCAGACAGTGGATCAGTGCACTGCACCGCGCGGTCGTTCGGTTGACGACTCCCGGTCGGTGCGCTGTACGGTGTAGTCGTTCCATTGATAGTAAGGGATGTACCGTGATCGCTCTGCTGCTGGCCCTGGGCAGCTCCCTCGCCTACGGATGCGCCGACTTCCTCGGCGGGCTCGGCGCACGCAAGGCCCACGTCCTGCGCACCGTGATGATCGCCGCCCCGGCCTCGCTCACCGTGGAGCTCCTGCTGTGGCCCTTCCTCGGCGCCTCCTTCTCCCCCGCCACCCTCGCCTGGGGCGCGGCGTCCGGCGTCGCTTCGGCGGCCGCGTTCGCCCTGCTCTACCGCACGCTGGCGATCGGCCCGATGAACGTCCTGTCCCCGGTCACCGCGCTGGTCTCGGCGATGCTGCCGGTCGGCGTCGGGCTGCTGCAGGGCGAGCACCTGGGACCGGCCGGGCTGATCGGCCTGCCGCTGGCGCTGTCGGCCGTGGTGCTGGTCAGCGCCGGACACGGTGCCGGCAGCGCCCGTCCCTCGCGCACCGCGCTGCTGCTGGCCTTCGGCGCCGGGACCGCCATCGCCCTGCAACTGGTCTTCCTGCACCAAGCTCCCTCCGGCAGCGGCGTCGGCCCGCTGATCACCGGCCGCGCCGTGTCCTCCGCCGTCACCCTGGCCGCGGTCGGGCTGATGTTCCGGCGGCTGGGGCCGCAAAAGCCGGCGTACGCGCTGTCGGCGGCGGCCGGCGTGCTCGACTCGGTCGCCAACCTGCTGTTCCTGCTCGCCGCCCGCAGCGGTGACCTCGCCGTCGTCGCCGTGATCACAGCCCTGTACCCGGCCGGTACCGTCCTGCTCGCCCGCGGTGTCCTCGCCGAGCGCGTCCACCGCGGGCAGCTGATCGGCCTGGGCACCGCCGCCGTCGCCGTCGGCCTCCTCGCCCTCACCTGACCCCGCACCGAGCCCCCGAAGGACCCGCGCATGTTCATCCAGCCCTGGGACGCCGCCCTGGACGACGCCGAGTGGCAGACCTGGATCGCCGACGGCCACGACTTCGGCATCCTCAGCGTCAACGGCCTGCCCGGCCAGGCGCCCGTCGTCGTACCCACCCACTTCACCGTCGACGGCAGCACCCTGCTGGTCCACCTGGCCCGGCCCAACCCGGTCTGGAAGGCGATCGAGGCCGGCCCGGACGTCACCTTCACCGTCACCGGCGACTACGCCTTCATCCCCGGCCCCTGGCGCGCCCGGCCCGGCGTCCCGCCCACCGACGGCGTTCCGACCAGCTATTACGCGGCCGTCCAGTTCACCTGCCGGGCCACGGTCATCGACGACCCCGGGGCCAAGGCCGAGCTGCTGCGCCGGCAGCTGGCCCACTTCCAGCCCGACGGGGACCACGCCCCCGTCGACCCCGGCCGGCCGCCGTACGGGCGGATGCTGCCCGGCATCCGGGGCCTGCGCCTGGACGTCACCGAGGTCCGCGCGAAGTTCAAGTACGACGACCACAAGCCCGTCGAGCAGCGCACCGACACCGCCCGACGGCTCACCGAACGCGGCACCGGCCTGGACGCGCCCACCGCGGCCCAGCAGATGCGCCGCCTGGACCGCATCGGCACCTGGAAAGCCTGACCCCGCCCCTTCGGCCCTCTCGGCGCCTCAGCCCCTTCAGCCCCTTCAGCCCCTTCGAACGGACCCCTCACGATGACCGCCTTCCGCCTCGGCGCCGCCGTCGCCGACGCCTTCCCCGACACCCTCATCGCCATCGTCACCGCCACCGGGCTGCGCGGCCACGAACCCTGGCCCGCGACCACCGCCGCCCTCGCGGACCTGGAGCGGCAGCTCGCCGACGGTGTCTGGCGGCCAGCCGACGAGAGCGATCCGCGCATCGAGGCGTGGCACGACGCCTACCGCTCCTTCGGCACCAACCCCCGCCGCATCCGGCCGAGCGTCGACGCCCTCGGACGCCGGCTCGCCAAGAAGGGCTCGCTGCCCCGGATCAACCCGGCCGTCGACTCCTACAACGCCGTCTCCGTCCGCCACGGGCTGCCCGCCGGCGCCTTCGACCTCGACCGCGTCACCGGGGACGTCGACATCCGGCCCGCGGACGGCAGCGAGACGTTCACCCCGCTCGGCGAACCCGGCACCACCGAGCACCCCAGGCCCGGCGAGATCGTCTACACCGACGCCACCGACGTACTGACCCGCCACTGGAACCACCGCGACGCCCACCGCACCCGCGTCACCGAGGACTCCACCCGCGTCGCCTTCGTCCTGGAAACGCTGCACGCCGCCCGCGACGGACACCTCCTCAAGGCCGCCGCGGGCGAACTGCGGGACCTGCTGGCCCCGCACGGCGACCGCACCGAGGTGCACCACCTGTCCCGGGAACAGCCCCAGGTCACCGCCTGACGCTCCGTCCGTCGGGTGACGAGACCGGCGCCGGGGCCGCACAGCCACAGGACGGCTGCCGCGACCTCGTCGGCCCTCCTTCGCCCTCCCCGGCGACACCGAGTATCAGCATCGATGTCAGTGCCGGCTGGCATGCTCTGCGACCATGGACGAACAGCGGTTCTGGCAGCTCATCGCGGCGGCCCGCGCCCAGGCGCGCGACCCGGACGACGCAGGAGAGGTAGCCGGTCGGGCGACCGCGCTTCTGGCCACACGCCCGGCCGAGGAGATCGTCGCCGCTCAGCAGGTGTTGTGGGACCTGATGGCGGGCTCCTACACGACTCCTCTGCGGGCCGCCGTGGAAGTGCCCATCGTGCGTGCTTCAGCGGCCGACGGCGTCGATCTCGACTGTGAGGAGGCGCTGGGCATCGCCTGGAACGCGCACCTCGTGGCGACCGGCACGCAGCTTCCGGGCGACGCGTTCACCATCCGGTACCCGGAGCCGGACCCCGCCTGGGACGTCGACTTCGGCGATCGCGATGAAATGACGCGCCGTCTGCCACGCCTGGCAGCTCTCTGCCCGGACCAGGCAGCCCAGCACGATCACGCGCAGGACACGAGAGGGACCCGTACATGACCCCGGAGCAGTGGGAGACCGTCGGCCGTCTGGTGGGCTGGCTCGACAGGGAGAACGGCCGGGGCGAGCACGAGCGGGCGATGCGCCTGATCAAGCTCACCGAGGAGGTCGGCGAGGTCGGGCAGGCCTACGTCGGTCTGACCGGGCAGAATCCCCGCAAGGGCGTCACCCACACGGCGGCCGACGTCGCCGACGAGCTGTGCGACGTGATCGTCACCGCCGCCGTGGCACTGCACAGCTTCAGCCCCGATCCCGCCGCCACGTTGGCCGCGAAGCTGGACGCGATCGCCGTCCGCGCCTTCGGCCCCCCGTCCGCCACGCGGTGACCGGGGGCGCCGAGGAGGTCGCGGCCGGCGCCGCGTCAGCCGGACGACGCCGGCCTGTGGAGCCGAGCGGGGCCCGTTCAGCCGAACAGCGGGGAGCCGAGCGGGTGCCGGCGGTCGAAGCCGGGGAGGACCAGAAAGGTCGCGCTGGCGGTGGTGGTGGTGAAGGGCAGCAGCGCGTCGGAGGTCTCCATGTGGGTGAGGGTGGCGGTGAAGGTCCGCAGGTCGTTCTGGAAGCTGATGAAGAGCAGGCCGGGCGCGGGCTGGTCGGTGCTGTAGGAGCGGCGGAGCATGAGCCCGACCCCGACCACGTTGGCGTGTGCCCGGCGCACGTGGGCGTCCGCGGGGACGAGATAGCGCCCGTCCGGTGTCTTGGCCCCGAGTTCCGGGCCCGAGGCGGCGGTGCCTCCGGAGAGGGGCACGCCGCTGGCCCGGCGCCGCCCGAAGACCGCTTCCTGGTCGGCCACGGACAGGGCGGCGAACCGCGGCAGGTCGAGTTCCATGTGCCGCAGCACGGCCAGGGTGCCGCCGGCGACCGCGGGGGGCCCGGACAGCCACAGGTCGCGCTCTCGTTCGGCGGACGTGTGCGGACCCACGATGCCGTCGATGAAACCGAGCGGGTTGCGAGACGCGGTGAGGCCGTCGCCGACGGACACGTTCGTACCGCGGCGGCCGGACTGACGCCAGCGTTCGCGGACGCGGTCACCGGCGTGGTCCAGGAGCGCGGCGGCGACGACCGGCAAGAGCAGCGGGTCGCCGGCGCAGATCTGTAACAGCAGGTCACCGCCGCGTGCGCGCGGGGCGATCCGCTCGCGGGAGAACCGCGGGAGGTCGGCCGCGCCGGGCAGCGAGGCACCGGCCGCGCGCACCAGCCGGGGGCCCACCCCGACGGTCACGGTCAGGTCGCCCGGTGGCAGGCCCAGCAGCCGTGAGTCGGTTCCCGAGGTGAGTGCGCTGATGGCCTGCCCCAGTTCGGCCAGCAACGGACCGGGAGCCGCGGTGGCGTCGAGGTCGGCCACCACGGCGAGCAGATGGGGCTGGGCCGGCTGGGGAAGGGTGATGCCCGCCTGATGGCGGCCCGTCGCCGGGACCGGCTCCGGGGCGGCCTGTGCGGCAGGGCCGCCGTGCCGGCCTGGCCGGGCGGAGTCCGATGTGCACCCGGCGGTCAGCCCGGCGGCCATCATCGCGCCGGTGACATCGAGGAACCTGCGGCGTGACGGGTGGGGATCGGCTCGGCGCATGGGGTGCAGGGTGCCACATCCGCTTCGCACGCGCGGGTCAACCTCGGTATTCTGGCGTGGAATTGGGCGTCATGCCAGACTGGGATCATGCCTCGATTAGCTCTTCGCGTGCTGGCGGCTGTAGTGGGCACGCTGACCCTGGTGGCAGGCTGCGGCGGCGATGGCGGATCGGGCAAGGCACGGCGTCCGGCCGGCGCGCATGTGACGATCCGCGTACCCGCCGACGCCCCGACGATCTCGGATGCCGTGTCCGTGGCCCGGCCAGGCGACCTGGTGCTGGTCTCGCCGGGCGTGTACCACGAGTCGGTGAAGATCGACACGGAGCGCGTCACCCTTCGCGGTCTGTCCCGGAACAAGGTCGTCATCGACGGGCGGTTGCGGCAGCCGAACGGCGTCGTCGTCTCCGCGCCCGGGGTGGCCGTGGAGAACCTGACCGTGCGGAACAACACGCAGAACGGGGTCCTGGTCACCGGTTCGGCGAAGGCGGCCGCCGGCCTGCCGGGGGCGAGCGGCGGTTACGACACCGGCGACGAGCCCGTCACCTTCCTGAAGTCGTTCCTGGTCTCCCACGTGACCGCGACCCGCAACGGCCTGTACGGCATCTACGCGTTCTCCGCCCAGAACGGTGTCATCGAGCACTCGTACGCGTCGGGAGGCGCCGACTCGGGGATCTACGTCGGCCAGTGCAAGCCCTGCACCATCGTGGTACGGGACAACGTCGCCGAACTGAACGCGGTCGGTTACGAAGGCACCAACGCCAGCGAGGACATGTACGTGGTCGGCAACCGCCTGGCCGGCAACCGGGTCGGGCTCACCACCAACTCCGACCACCAGGAGAAACTGCTCCCGCAGAAGGGCTCCGTCGTCGCGGGCAACCTGATCGCCGCCAACCAGCGGACGGCCACGCCGGAGCAGGCCGACGGCGGATGGGGCACCGGCGCCGGCATCGACGGCGGCAGCGGCAACCGGTTCGTCCGCAACCGCATCGCCGGCAACAGCACCGCCGGGCTGGTGATCACCGCGACCGCCGACATCCCTCCGGTCGGCAACCAGATCGTCGGCAACACGTTCACCGGCAACGGCGTCGACGTCGGCTGGACGTTCCCCACCGCCACGCGGGGACGCGGCAACTGCCTGCGGGGCAACGTGCTGCGCACCACCGTGCCCGCCCGGCTCGCGACGACCGCGGCCTGCCCGGCGCCGGCCGGGTCGTCCTCGCCGGGCGCCAGGTGGGCGGCGCCGACGGCACCCGGCGGCATCCCCTTCACCGAGGTCGCGGCGCCTGCTCCGCAGCCGCAGTTCCCCGACGCCGCCACCGCGGGCGCCACCGTCGTCCCGCCCGTCCCGGCCCTGCCGCGGACGGAGGACATCCGGGTGCCGCCGGCGTCCCTGCTCGCCGCGAACGCCCGGGTGCGGACGTCCTGAACGCTCACCGGGCCGGGGTGATCCCGGGTACCGGCTCGATCGGAACGTACCGGTGGGTGCCGAACGCGATGACCACCGGCTCCGGCTGCGAACCCACCTCGACGCGGACCCGGTACATGGTGCCGTCGGAGCCGATCCAGTAGCGCACGTTGCCCGTCGTACCCGAACGGCCGGGCGCGGACGGCCCGGTCATGACGTCCACCCGGCGCCCGTCCACCTCTTCCCGCCCCCACCAGGCGGCGCCGTTCTGCGGCAGCAGTTCGGCGTTGTCCGGCCGGTCGCCGCCGAGACCGAGCGTGATGGACAGGGAGGTGTCCAGCGCGCTGCCGGACGACAGCAGCGGACGGTCGTACCAGCCCGAACGGGGCGGCGACGCGGGTGCGTGCGCGGGGGCGTCCGGCATCGGGCGGACGTGCACCGAGGTGGGCGTCCACTGGATCAGCCCGTCGCTGGACCTGTCGCGCCCGGTGCCGTGCACCACGCCGTACCCCACCTTGCGCCGGTAGTCGACGGACCCGGTGACGGTCAGCCCGCCGGCCGTGCCCGGCACGGTGATCGTCACGGCGCGGCCCCGCGCCTGGTAGTTGCGGAACCGCGTGATCGCGAGCCGGCTCGCCTCATCCGTCGTCAGCGAGCGCGGACCGCCGGCGCCGGAGCCGCCGCCGGCGATCAGGAACGCGACCGCGGCGGCCACGGCGGCGGCCGCGACGCCCATGACGGCCGCTCCCCGGCGCGAGCGCGGCCATCGGCGCCGGTCGGCCGGACGGTCCGGTGGAGCCGGCCGGGTCCTCACGTTCCGCAGGCGGTTCGACGCTGACACTGTCCGGTTCATCCTTTCGCTCACCCATCATCGGGCCGTCGCGGGCTGCGGGGGGGCACTCGGCAGTCCGGTGCGGAGCACGTCCCGGCCGGCCCTCGCGGACCGGCCGGGACGTGCTCCGCTCGTCCGCGCCGTCCGGTTCGCGGACGAGCGGATCACCGTGGTGCGGTTTCGATCAGTGGTGCCGGGCGCGACGGTTCCGGGTCACGAACGCGATGACCAGGCCCGCACCCACCAGCAGTCCGACGATGCCGATCATCTCCGCCAGTCCGGACGTACCGGTGTCCGCCATCGAACCGCCGCCTCCACCGGCCGGGGCCGGGTGGTTGGGCAAGGGCCCGGACGACGGGGGCGTGGAGGCCCCGGGCGGCGTCGGAGTCGGCGCCGGTGTGTGAGTCGGCGTCGATGTGGGAGTCGGTGTCGGGGTGGGAGTCGGTGTCGGTGTCTCCTTCGGGATGTACACCCCGGCGTCGATGGTGTGATCGACGCCGCCCGGCCTGTCCGGCGCCGTGACGGGCGCGTAGCCGTTGCACAGCGGTCCGGTGGTCGGCGGGGTCACGTTGGAGTCGTGCGCGCGGTCGGCACCGGCCCGCGGGAGCGTGAACCTCAGTGCGCTGGCCGGGGGCTGCTCGGGCACCTGGCTCGTGTCCGCGGTGCACACGTCGAACTGCACCGTGTACTTCGCGCCCGGCGTGAGCTCGTACGCGGCGCCGACACCACCGAAGTAGTACTCGCCGGCGGCATCGGTCCTGGTCGTGGCGACCTGTTTGCCGTCCGCGTCGAGCAGGTTGACCGTCGCCCCCGGCAGCAGCACGTGCCCCGGGTCCTGGATGCCGTTGTGGTCGCCGTCGAACCACACGACGTTGCCGATCTGGATCGGCGCGTTCGCCGCGGCGTACGCGATGTCACCGAGCCCGCCGGCCTTGCCGAAGCCGCCTTGCGCCTGGCTGACGAACTGGAACCCGTTGGCGGTCGGGTTGTTGCCCGGGCCCTCACCGGTCGTGATGTCGTGGTACCCGGTCCCCGAGGTCGCGACGTTGACGACCGGGTCGAACTCCGTGCTGACGACCCACTGCTGCTGCGGGATGTAGGCCACCGACCCCAGCGCGGTCTCCTGGTGCACGTTGGCGTAGGAGTCGCCCGGGAAGTATTCGACGACATCGGCGGGCTGACCGCCGTTGTTGCCGGGGGTGGCGTGGTTGGGGCAGCTCCCGGTGCCTTCCCACTGGTACTCACCGGTGGGGGTGGCGCAGACCATGGTGATGTCACCGCCGGACATGCCGTTCTCCGCCGTGTCGTTCCCCGGGCGGGGGTCCAGCCCGCCCCAGCTGAGGACGTCCATGAACCGGTCGCGGAATCCGAGGACCATCGAGCCGTCACGGCCGAAGGCGAGGGAGGACAGCTCCGGCTGCGGATCGATGAAGACGTTGCCCGCCTTCCGGTCGTCCCACGTGTCCAGGCCGGTGTTCCACGGGTTCCAGTGGATGGCCTTGTCGCCGGAGGAACCGAAGACGCTGCCGCGTTCGTACGTGAGCGGGTGGCTCAGTACCGTGGTGAACCGCTTGCCGTCGTAGGTGGAGACGAAGACCTTCAGGTCCGCGCGCTGCTGCGTGCTCTCCGCGCTGCACACGCCGCCCACGTACAGCGTGTTGTCGTGGAACTGGAGACCGAACGGCCGCCAGTCGTCGGGGCTCGCGCATCCGGGGTCCGGGATGGGGACCGTCGACTCGGGCGCCGCGGCGGTGGCCCCGGTGGCGTCGAAGCTCACCAGGCTGCGGGTCTTCAGGTTCACCGCGTACAGCGTGGAGCCGTCCTCCGACAGGGCGAGGCCACCGATGCTCTCCTTGCCCGGGGCGTCGGTGAAGGCGGCGTCCTTGACCATGTTCGCGGTGTCGTGCCGCGTCACCGTGGCGTCGGGTACCCGCGCGAACAGCGCCGGCGCACCCGAGCCGTTGACGGGCACCGTGTAGATCGCGCCTCCGCCCTGCGGCCCGTACGCGGCGTACCGGCGGGCGAACGCGCTCTGGAACAGCCGGGCCCGCTGCGTGTCGTACGCCAGCCCGAACGTGGTGCCCACCTGGTCCTGCGTGGCGAGCGTGGCCGGGCACGCCACATCGGTGGGACACGTGCCCCGGGTCTTCGTCCCGAACGCCACCAACGCGCGGGTGTCGGTGCTGTTGGGGCCGCTGTGGACCGGTACGAAGTACCGCGTGTCCGGCAGCGCGTAGTCGGCCGGATCCCACACCCCGGTCACCACCGAGGCGTTCTTGCCGTCCGACACGTCCACGAACGACGTGAAGCTGTCGAAGTGGTTCTCCGCCGTCGACGCGGGCGCCGCCCGCAGATGGCCGTCGTACGGCGCCGGGATGCCGACGTCGACGCGGTACCGGCCGCCGTCCAGCACGGTCGACGGTGACACCACGACCTTCCCGGTGGCGTCCGTGACGCCGGTGACGACGTGGCCCGCGGGGTCGGAGATCTCCACCTTCATGCCCCGCTGCGGTACGTCCATCGTCGTGTTGATCACGCCGGTGCCGAAGAAGTCGCGCAGCACCTCGACGGTGAGCGTGCCGTCGGCGTTCGAGGCGGCGGCAGGCCCGGCCGTTGCTCCCACGGCGCCGCCTGCCAGTAAGAGAACGGATAACGCGATACGCGCCGGCGGCTCCGCGAGCCTCCAGGGTAACCGGCGCGAATCTCTGCCGATTCGGTTCACGGCATCACACTCCACACTTCTCTCGTCGGAAAAACGAAGGGGACGGCGCGGAAGAAAAAGGAGCCCACTGCTGTCGCGTGGACCGCTTTTTTGCGGCGATCACGCGAAGAGATTGTGGGTGAGTTGTGACCGCCGCGGACCAGGGAGCGCGAACACGCGTTCACGGACTCGGGCAGGACGGCACCGAGTCGCGCGTTCTCCCAGCTCGATCACGGTGCCTTCGCCCCCACCCCCGCCCCCTCCGACCGCCCTCCCGTGCGTCGCGCGATATCCTATCCCCGGAGTCTCGGGGCCACCAGCAGAACTCCGGAACCCCGCGCATCCACGGGGACCCGCCCTATTCTCAGAGCACTCGGTAAATGGCGGCCGTAAGAATGTGCGACAGCCACGTAAGGGCTGAAACAGGCCAGACGGCGCGATCCCCGCGCCCGGTGATTGCGGACGATGCGCTTTGCCGCGGGCATCCGAATGCGGCCACCGGTACGACGGATCAGGTCATGGAGTGTCGCCGGCCCAGTCGAGGCGGTCCGGGGCGCCGGGACGCGGGTCGTACAGCGCTCGGCCACCGGCGCCGAACTGCCCCAGCTCGGTGGCCAGCGCGACGCCGGCGCCGATTTCCTCGCGCGTCCAGCCGGTGATGTCGAGCAGCAGGCCGTCCAGCGGTCCGCCGACCAGTTCGGCGTAGCGCCGGTCCGGCCGCGGGCCCGGCTGGTCGGGGTCGGCGCCGTAGACCCGGCGACGTAGCAGCTGCTCCTCGTAACGGTCCATCCGCTCAGCCTCGCATCCGCCACTGACAGCGCGGGTGGCCGGCGCCGGCTGTGGCGGGACCACGGTTCCCGGCCGCCGCTCCGGGTCAGGGGCGGCAAGAGGCCGGGCGCGCGCTCATGCGGTGGTGTCGTCGCTGTGCATGACCAGCCTGCGCACGTACTCGCGGGTCCAGCCGGTGATGCGGACGACGGTGGCCTGCGCGCCGCGTTCGTCGGTCGTGCGCAGGTAGGCGACGGCTTCGGTCTGGAGGTCGGTGCGCGCCGCGTCGAGGGCGGCTTCGGCTTCCAGGTAGCGCTGAGCGGCGAGTTCGAGTTTGGCGGTGTCCATGGATACCAGTCTGCCCGCAATCGGCCGGCCGATGAGACCGAGTCCCTTGACGTACCGATACGGCGCCGTTCCTGTCTCCCGGCGGCCGGGCCGGTCTCAGCGCCGGCGGTCGGCCGCTGATGTGGCCAGTTCGGCCAGTTGGCCGGCGGCCGGCAGACCGGTGAGTTCGGCGCGTGCTCGTTCGGCGCGGTCGGTCGCCATCCGGGCGGCCTCGGTGAGAGCACCGGTGCGCGTCAGCACGGCGAGGAGGTCCCGGTGTGCGGTGACGGGGTCGGTCCCGCCGCGGAACACGGTGGTCAGGCGGTGCCGGCCGGCCTCGTCGGCTGCTTCGTAGGCGAGCAGGACGGGCAGGGTGGGCTGGAGGTTGGCGACGTCGCTGGTGGCCGTCTTGCCGGTGGCCTGGTCCTCGGCGGTGTACGGGAGCAGGTCGTCACGGATCTGGAAGGCCATGCCGAGCTGTTCCCCGTAGCGGCGCAGGGCCTGGTGCTGTCGCGGGGTCGCGCCGGCCAGGATCGCCCCGGCCTGGCACGCGGCACCGGTCAGCGCGGCGGTCTTCGCCTCCATGACGTTCAGGGCGGTCGGCACTCCGCAGGTCAGGTCGCCGCGGATCTCGGTCTCGCGCATGATGCCCTGGCACATGTGTCGCAGGGCCTGGACGGTGACCCGAACCGCGTGCAGTACGCGGTCGGCGGGGCCGGAGCCGAGCAGGGCCGCGATTCCCGCCATCGACAGTCCGTCACCTGCCACGAGGGCTTCGGCGAGGCCGTACTGCTCGGCGGTGGAGGCCCGCCCGCGACGTACCGGATCCTGGTCGACGATGTCGTCGTGGACGAGGCTGGCGACGTGCAGGCACTCGATGCCGGCCGCGAAGGCCAGCACCTGGTCGGCGGTGCCGCCGACGGCCTTGGCGGATTCCACGCACAGGACGGGGCGCAGGAGCTTGCCGGTGGGGAACAGCGCGTCCAGGCAGGCCAGTTCCAGCATGCTGTCACCGCTGCCCGCCCAGCGCAGCAGTTCGGCTTCCAGGAGCGGAACGTACGTGTCGCCGGTGGGGGTCACGGCACGGGACATGACGCGTCCTTTCACAGGTCAGCAGGGGATCACGGCGCGCATGACGGGGCGCCACACGTTGAGCAGCGCGCCCAGGGGCGGCTGCACCGGTCGGGTGAGGACGTCCCGGCCCGCGGCCAGCACCGCGGCGATGACCAGCGCCATGTGCTCCTGCTGGGCGTGCCGGAGGGCGCTCACCGGGCCGTGGTCCACTTCAGCGGCCTCGGCCAGCTGCTCGGTGACCCGCCCCGCCTCGAAGGCGATGAGGTCGGCCACGGCCGGTGTCCAGCGTTTGGCCTTGAGGTCCTCGGCGCGCACGCCGAAGCGGTCGAGGTCCTCCAGCGGCAGGTAGAGGCGTCCGTCGTCGAGGTCTTCCGACAGGTCGCGCAGCGCGTCCGTCAGCTGTGCCCACACGGACAGCGCGCGGACCGCCGGCTCGTCCGCCGGTCCGGTCACGGCGCCGGTCACCCGGTAGACCATGGCCAGCGAGCCCCCGGTCATCCGCACGCACCACCGGCGCAGTTCCTCGAAGGTGGCGAAGTCACGGAAGTCGAGGTCCCGCCGCATCGCGCCGAACATGTCCTCGACCACCGTCGGCGGCAGACCGAAGACCCGGTAGGTGTGGACCGTGGCGTGCAGGACGGGGTCGGGGGAGCCGCCGGCGGCGAAGGCCGCCCAGGTGGCGTCCGCGAAGTCGGTGAAGCGGCGCCGGCGTTCCGCGACCGGTCCCCTGTCCACGCAGAGGTCGGCACGGTGGCCGTGCGCCAGCAGTGCCGCCACGTGCGGTCGAGCGTCGGCGGGGGCGCTGCGCAGGCCGTGCCAGCGGGCGGTCCCTCCGTCAGCGCCGGCCAGCTCCCGTACGCACACCGTGTAGCAGTGCCTGAGGACGGGATCGGTGACACCCGCCGCGTCCAGCCATCGCCCTACCAGCATCTGTGCACTCTTTCTGCTCGACCGGCTCCCGCGGGGGGCCGGGACTTCGCTCTGCGACGAGGGCGCGGGGTGTCCCCGCGAGGCGCTCGTGAGCTGTCGCACCGGGACGGTCGGTCAGCGGGACGTCGACGTGGCCCGGGTCGGGCGCACCGGCTGCCGGCGTCCGCGTGGCCAGGGCGGACGGGAGGCTGGTCTTGCGGTCAGGGCGTCCTTGGTGCGGCGGTGGAAGGCGAGCAGGCCCAGGAGGGCGGCGCCGGCGAACCACAGGATCTGGACGGCCAGTTCGCCGGGCAGGGGTGTGCGGGTGAAGCCCGCGGCGGTGGCGGCCTGCATGGTCCCGTAGGTGGGCAGGAACCGTACGGCCGCGCTTCCGGTGCCGCCGCCGGCCAGGGGGCTTTGCAGTCCGACGTCGACGAGGCTGGTCATGACCAGGGCGAACATGCCCTCCACCTCCCGGCGCAGAAGGGAGCCGAAGACGACGCCCAGGGCTCCGTAGGTCATGGCTCCGCAGAACAGGGCCGCGGCGAGCCGCACCGGCTGGCGCGGGCTCCAGGCGGTGCAGATCACCGCGGTGGCATAGGCGGCGATGGTGGCGGAGGCCAGCGTGAGCGAAGCGGTCTTGGCGAGGACGAGGTGGGCGCGGGGGTAGCCGGCCATGGCCAGGCGGCGGTCGAAGCGTCCGCCGTTGAACGTGACGGCGAACATCATGAACCCGGTGATCAGCGTGACGGCGTTGATGGCACCGGTGATCTGCGTGATCTGGTTGCCCGCGGGCTCGAGGAGCCGGCCGGTCGCGCGCAGCCTGAAGGTCACGGTCCTGGCGGGGATGACGGCGTGGGCCAGGCTGATCCAGGAGGGGATGAACAGGGCGACCAGGACGGTGGCGAGTCTGTTGCGGGCGTGCTCGATGAGGTCGAAGCGGGCTGCCGTGACGAACAGACGCAGGTGTCGCCTCACGCCGGCACCACCGTCCCGGGGTGCAGGACACCGTCCTTCAGCCGCCACAGCTCGTCCAGGCGCTCGGCGTCGTAGGCCAGGTGCGAGACGACGAGGACGGAGCGGCCCGCGTCACGCAGGCGTGCCGCCAGGTCCCAGAAGCGCTGGTAGGTGTCCCAGTCGAAACCCTGGTAGGGCTCGTCCAGCAGCAGCACCTGCGGGTCGTGCATCAGGGCCAGGGTCAGGTTCAGCTTCTGCCGGGTCCCGCCGCTGAGCAGGCCGGCACGCTCGTCGGCGTACTCCGTCAGCCGCAGCGCGTCCATGACGTCCCCGGCATGCCGCAGGTCCGGCAGCCCCCGCGCGACGCGGAAGAACTCCAGGTGCTGGCGCACGGTGAGCGCGTCGTTGATCACCACGTCCTGCGGGCAGTAGCCGAAGCGGCCTCCATGGCGGAGCGTGCCGTGCTGCGGGCGCAGTTCGCCGGACAGGATCCTCAGCAGCGTCGACTTGCCCGCACCGTTCTCCCCGACGATCCCGGCCAGCACACCGGGCCGCAGCAGGAGGTCCACGCCTCGCAGGACCTCACGACGGCCGTACGCGTGCCGCACACCGCTGACCTCCACCGCACCCCCCAAGCCCGCGGACCGTGCGACGCCCTCGCTGCCGACTCCCCGCTGGCACACCCAGGTTAGGCATCCCATATGGTCAAAAGCACAGCCGGGACGGCCGGTTAGCTCGCACGGGTGAACGCGTCGTCGTAAACGCGGCCACCGGGAGTCGCGGTCGCCGGGCGTCACCGCCCCGTCGGCAGGTCCTCGTCACGCGGTGGGTGCGGGCGGAGGGAGGGGAGCGTGAGCTGCCACCAGTCCGTCAGGCGGTCGGCGAGGACGGCCGTGCCTTCCAGCGCCTCGGTGAGGGCGCAGAGGCCGAAGAACGCGCGCACCAAGGTCCGGGCCGTGCGGGCGGGGCGGATGTGCGCGTGCAGGTGGCCGGCGAGCCGGGCCTGCGCGAGCAGTCGCGTGGCGGCGGCGGTCCACAGCGCGAAGGGGTCGGGAAGGGGGGCGTTGATGGTGGCGCGCTCGGCCCACAGGCGGGCGCCGGCCCGCGTGACCGGGTCCTCGGCGAGGGCACGGGCGATGTCGTAGCTGAGGGCGACGAGCCGCTCGACCGGGGGGACCGCCTCGTCCGCGTAGCGTGCGGAGAGCTGTGACCACGAGGCGAACCGGTCCTGGACGACGGCGACGGCGATGCCCTCCTTGCCGGCGTAGTGGAAGTAGACGGCGCCGCTGGTGCGGCCCGACCGGGCGCTCATGTCGTTGACGCTGGTGGCCGCGTACCCCTGTTCGGCGAAGAGCTGGGCAGCCGCTTCCAGCAGTGATCTACGGGTTGCCTTGGCCCGTTCCTGCAACGTACCGTCCGCCCTCGCTCGGTTTCTTCCGCCGGCCATGAATTTAGTGCGCCAGCGTACGCCTGGCGCAAAACAGGTCACACGCGTGCGGTAAATTGCGCATTTCTTTCGAGAGGGAATGCGGTCGAGTGGTAAAGGGCACCGGTCCGTGCCGGGTGCGGCACGGCCGCGTGCGTGTGCCAACTGGTGTGCGGTGGAACCAGTGTTGACGCTCCCCGATCGCCGGCCGCACGCTGTCGCCGGCGCGCGGCCATACGCCGGGATCCGGGTGCCGTCGAGTCACTGAATAGTGTCATTGCCCGAGGTGACGTGACGGAAATAACGTAGCCGCCACTATCTTTCCCGTTTCCTGCGGATGGCCGCGAAAGACGTATGCCATGCGTACGGACGCGTAGGAGGCCCTCGTGAACACCACGGCCCACGATCTTCTCGAATGGTCGCCCGAAGCCGTCGTCTTCGACTGTGACGGCACCCTGATGGACAGCGAACGCCACTGGCGGGAGGCCCGCAACCGCGCCTTCCGGGAGTACGGGCTCCAGCCGCCGCCCGGGTTCGCTGAGCAGGCCGCGGGCCTGCACTACGAGGACTGCGGCCGGCTGATGGCGCGGTCGGTGCACAAGCCGGAACTGGCGGAAGGCCTGACGGCCGCGCTCCTCGACCACTTCCTGGAGCTCGTCACCGACGACCCGGTGACGATGCCGGGGGCGGTCCGGATCGTCCGGCTGCTCTCCGCCCGGCTGCCGCTGGCGGTGGCCAGCAACTGCCCGAGAGTGGTGGTGGAAGGCAGCCTGCAACGGGCCGGGCTGCGCACGCACTTCCGGCACATCGTCGCGCCCGACAGCGGGGACCGCCTGCGTCCGAAGCCGCACCCGGACCTCTACGCCGAGGCGGCCCGGCTCTGCGGTGTCCGCCCGCACCGGGCGCTGGCCGTCGAGGACTCCCTGACCGGCGTGGAGGCGGCCCGCCGCGCCGGACTCCGGGTCCTGGGCGTCGGCCCCCGGCCACCGGGCGACGGCGCCGTCCGGGCCGACCTGTGGTTACCGGCACTGGACACCCCCGAACTGCTGGCCTGGGCCCACTCCCCCGGCATCCCGGGTCCGGCGCCGGAGCCCTAGGGAGAGCGCCGCCGTGGGGCGGGCCGTTCGTGCGCTTTGGGGTCAGTGACCGTGCACCGGGGAGCAATCTTTCCGGCCCCCTGCCGATTAGCCTGGCGAACACGTTTCCGAGTGCGGCAGGCGTCGGCACCGGAAGCTCCCCGTACCGCACATCGCGCCCGTTCCCAGGGCAGGAGAGGCCGCTCTCGATCATGGTGAACTCCGGTCACGCTTCCCAGGAATTAACCACGGTGGTACCCGACCACCGCACCACGGAACGTTTCAGTGACATCTGCCGGTCGGTCTTCGTGGAGTCCGGCATCTGTATCGCCCATCTCGATCCCCAACTGCGCATCGCGGCGGCCAACGGCCCGTTCTGCGGCCACATCGGCGCGTCGCCCGCCGACGTCCTCGGCCGGGACGTCCTGGACTACCTGCACCCGGGTGTGCGGGAGAGGTGCCGCCGCGAGTTCGGCCGGCTCGCCGACGGACGGAGTGCGCGCTTCGCGGACGAGGTGATCGTCGTGGACGCCGGGGGCAAGCCGTTCCAGGCCGAGTTGACGGGCGTCGCCGTACGCGGCAGCGCCAGCGATCGGGTGGAGGTCATCGTGGTGCTCCTGCGGCCCGACGGCACCCGCAGACCCGACGTGGCCCCCGCGCGGCAGAAGCTGTTCAGCCCCGTGCACGCCCGCGTCCTCGAGGGCGTCGCCGCCGGCGATTCGACCGTCCAGCTGGCCGCGCGGCTCTTCCTCAGCCGCGGCGGCGTCGAGTACCACGTCGCGTCCCTCCTGCGGAAGATGAAGGTGTCCAACCGGCCCGCGCTCATCTCCAAGGGCTACGCCCTCGGAGTCTTCGCGGTCGGCGAGTGGCCCCCTCGCGTACAGCCCGAGTTCATCGCCTCCTGACCGCCCAGGAGTACGGCCGGGCCCCCACGGGCCCGGCTCCACCGGTGAGGCGTGGTGGTGCGTCGCCCCGGTCGCCGGGCGAGGACCGGCCCGGCCCGAAACGCACCGGTCCTCGTCTTCCGGCCGCCCTCGTCGTTCCGGCCGCCTTCGTTGCTCCGGCCGTCCCCGGGGACGTGCCCGGCCGGTCAGTCGCGCGTGCCGCCGCCGGCCGCCGTCCGCCCGGCGCCCAGCCGGTGCCGGATACCCTCCAGCAGGGTGCGGGCGCGCAGTGACAGCAGGCTGAAGGAGCCGGCGTCGCCGAGTCCATGGGTGTTCTCGCACAGGCCGTTGAGGAACAGCGGCGGCAGCGCGCCGGCTCCCGGCCGGGGCGGCACGAAGTAGTCCCGCTCCACGCGCAGCACACCGGTGTCGTCCAGGGCCAGCCCGTCGGCCACCGGGCCGAGGATCTCCGGGTACGGCTCGTCGTGTTCGGCGGGGCCGAGGTCGCGGTAGCCGGTGGCGAGGACCACCAGGTCGGCCGTGACCTCCTTCACCTCCCCGGTGTGGCGCTCGCGCAGGGCCAGCCGGACCGGGCCCTCACCGGTCTCGACGCCGGTGACCTCGTGGTTGCGGTGGAGCACGATGCGCTCCTCGCCGTCGACAGCGTCCTCGTAGCGCCGTACGTAGAGGCTCTCCAGCACGTCCTGGTCGACGGAGGAGTAGTTGCTGGGGCGCAGTTGGGCGCTCAGGTCGGCCCTGGCCTCCCGGGAGGCGTTGAAGTAGTAGTCGGTGAACTCGGGGAAGTAGGCCTCCTCCGAGAAGGGGCTGGTGTCCTTCAGCCGGTAGCCGAAGCCGCGCATGACGGCGTGGACCCGGTCGCCCGAGGCGGCGGAGTGCAGGTCGAGCGCGATCTCCGCCGCGCTCTGGCTGGCCCCGACGACCGCGACGTCGAGCGGGCCGCCCTCGGCCGCCCGCCGCTTCTCCAGCCGCCAGGTGTACTCGCTGCTGTGGCAGACGCGGTCGCCGAGGTGGGGCCGGAAGTCCGCGGGGACGTACGGGGTCCGGCCGGTGCCTACGACCAGGGCGCGTCCCCGGTACGTCCGGCCGCACGCGGTGCCCACGACGTAGTGCGGGACCGGGTCGGACGCGATGGAGACGGTGGTGGCCCTGCGGTCGTACGCGACGGACGAGGACAGCTGTTCGGCCACCCAGCGCACGTAGCGGGCGTAGTCGCGGCGCAGCGGGAAGTGTGCCGGGACGTTGAGGAAGGCCAGCAGCCGGCCGGTCTCGTGCAGGTAGTTCAGGAAGGTGTAGCGGCTGCGCGGGTTGCGCAGGGTGGCGAGGTCGCGGCTGGGGTGGTGCTGGGTGTCGGAGCCGCGCAGCAGCATGCCCGGCTGCCAGGCGGCCTCACCGCGGCTCTCCAGGAAGAGGCAGTCGATGTCAGGCGCCTCCTCCTCCAGGGCGGCGGCCAGCGCGATGCCGCCCGGGCCGAACCCGACGCCGATGACGTCGTGGAGCGTGTCCTGCGCCGTGCGGCCGTTGTCGATGGTCACAGTGGGTCCTCGTCTGTGTCGTGTGTGTGCGTGGGGGGGTGACCGGCCGTCAGGCGGCCCGGTGGACGGCCGTGTCGACGGTCTTGACGACGACGTCGCCGATGGTGAGCGCCACCTCCTCCCAGTCGGCGACGGGCATCGTCAGCGGCGGCAGGAACTTCAGCACCCGCCCCTCCCCCGCGCTCTCGGCGATGATCCCGGCCTGGAACAACGCGCGGCGCACGTCCTCGACCGGCTCGGGCCCGGTGAAGCGCAGCCCGCTCATCGCGCCGCGTCCGGCGACCTGGGCGGCGCCCTCGGGAAGCCGCGCGACGATGTCCCGGAGCGAGGCGCGGACCGCCTCCGTGAGCCGGGCCACCTGGCCGGTGAACCGCGGGTCGGACCAGTACTCCAGCGCCACCGTCCCCGCCACGAAGGCGAGGTTGTGACCGCGGAACGTGCCGTTGTGCTCGCCCGGTTCCCAGACGTCCTTGTCGCGGCTGATCAGCAGGGCCGCCATGGGCAGGCCCATCCCGCCGAGCGACTTCGACAGGCACACCAGGTCGGGCCGCAGCCCGGGGACGTGCTCGAAGCTGAAGAAGGTGCCGGTACGGCCGCAGCCGGCCTGGATGTCGTCGACGATGACGAGTGCGCCGGCGTCGTCCGCCAGTTCCCGCACCCGGGCCAGCCACGCGGGGCTCGCCACGTTCAGGCCGCCTTCGCCCTGCACGGTCTCCAGCAGCACGGCGGCCGGTGCCCGCGTGCCGGGGGCGGGCCGCAGCGCACGCTCCAGCGCGTCGAGGGAGGCCTGCCGGTCGCGCTCGTCGTCGCGGGGCAGGATCGTCACGTCGTGCAGCGCGGTGCCGGCCGCGGACCGCAGCAGCGGTGAGGAGGTGGCGGCCAGGGAGCCCAGGGAGACGCCGTGGAACCCGTCCCGGAAGGCGATGACCCGTGAGCGTCCGGTCACCTTGCGGGCCAGCTTCAGGGCCGCCTCGACGGCGAGGGTGCCCGCCGGGCCGGGGAACTGCACGACGTAGTCGTCCATACCGCGCGGTGCCAGCACCGACTCGGCGAGCCGGGTGAGGAACTCTGCCTTCGCGGTGGTGTGCAGGTCCAGGGACTGGACGGGTCCGCCGCCCGCGAGGTGCTCGATCACCCGGGCGACCATGTCCGGCGGGTTGTGACCGTAGTTGAGCGCGCCGGCGCCGCACAGCAGGTCGGTGTACCGCCGTCCCTCGACGTCCCACAGGTGGTGCCCCGACGCGCGCTCGAACACGGCCGGGAACCCGCGGCAGTAGCTGCGCACACGGGACTCGTGACGGGTGAACACGGTGGTCGGGTCGGGCTCGGTCATGCTCGGCACTCCCTGTCCTTCGCTTTCGTCGCTCACTTCACCAGCACGTTTCCGTCGGCCGGGCGGTGGTCCCGGGACCGGCGCAGATCGGTGAAGGCGAAGGTCCGCTGGAGCCAGCGGTCCCCTCCGTCGAAGCGCGGGACGAAGGAGGACCGGCCGTGCAGGGTGACGCGGTTGTCCACGACGGCCAGGTCCCCGGCGCGCAGCCGCACACCGTCGTAGCTGGTCCGGATCACCGCGCTCAGCTCCTGGAGCGCGGCGCGGCCGGCGGGGGTCAGGGCCCGGGTGGCCGACTCGTCGTAGCAGAGGTCGGGGTCCTGCGGGTCGCCGGTGAGGACGCCGTGCAGGCTTCCGGTGCCGCCCCCGCCGAAGGAGGGCGGGGGGTCGGTGACGAACTCGGGGCGGGCCAGCGCCTCGCGGGTGCGGTCCGTCAGCCGGGGCAGCACCCGGCGCGAGCAGCAGGTGCGCAGTTCCGCCTGCCCCTCGTGGTCGGTGCGCAGACAGAGCAGCAGGACGTAGTCCGGCCGGTGCGGGTGGAAGGCGTTCTCGGTGTGGAACGTCAGCTCCACCGAGCCCGCGTTGCCCTGGAACTCCTCCTGGCCGGGCACGGGGACGACGTCCTGCACCAGGGCGCCGTTCTTCTCCGCGGCGAACGAGGCGGGGTCGCCCAGTCCGTGGGCGAGCAGCAGGAGCAGCGCCGCGGGCAGCGCGGGGGTCCGCTGCGCCGAGCCCATGACGGTGGGGGTGCCGGGCAGCCGCTCGGGGCGGATCGGCAGTCCGCTGAGCAGCAGTCTGCCGTCGGCGCCCGAGTCCCGGCGGAACTCCCGTACGCGTCCGCGCAGCCGGCCGGGGGTCTCCTCCCAGGCGCGGCGGGCGTCGGCGACCCAGGCCGGGTCGTCGACCCGGCCCGGCGCCCGGTCCAGCAGGCCCTGTGCGATCCGCGCGAGGTCCGCCAGCTCGGGGCCGGTCAGCTCCGCCGCGCGCTGTTCGGTGGCCGTCACCTCGGTCCTCCCGCCCGGTGTCGACGCGCTGTCATGCGCCCATCGCCTCGATCAGGCTCTGGGGGCGCATGTCGGTCCACTCCCGCTCGATGTACGCGAGGCACTCCGTGCGGCCGTCGGGGCCGAACCGCGGCACCCAGCCGTCGGGCACGGCCGCGAACTCGGGCCACAGCGAGTGCTGGCCCTCGTCGTTGACCAGGACCAGATAGGTGGCGTCGGGGTCCTCGAAGGGGTTGGTCATGGTGGTGTCTCCTGTTCCGTGGGGAGGTGGTGCCGGGGTGGTGCGGTCGCCGGCGTGTGCGGTGCGGCCAGGGCGGCGGTCAGGCGACGAGCCGCACGGGCAGCGAGCTGAAGCCGCTGAGCATGGAGGAGTAGATGGGCTCGGGTCTTCCGGTGAGTTCGATCCGCGCGACCTGTTCGCGCAGCGCCCTGAGCAGGCCGGCGATCTCCGCCCGGCCGAGGTAGGCGCCGACGCAGTAGTGCGGTCCGTGTCCGAAGGACAGGTGCTTGTTGGGTGTGCGGGCGAGGTCGAAGCGGTCGGGTTCGGTGAAGACCGCCTCGTCCCGGTTGGCCGACGCGTTCCACACGGTGACGATGTCGCCGGCGGCGATGGGGACGCCGTTCAGCCGGGTGTCGGCGGTCGCGGTGCGGCCGAAGTGGAGGGCCGGTGTCGTCCACCGCAGCACCTCGTCGACCGCGGCGTCGAGGGACACCTCGCCGTTCTTGAACGCCCGCCACTGGGCGGGGTGTTCGACGAACGCGAGCGCGGCACCGATCATGGACAGCCGGCTGGTCTCGTCGCCGCCCAGGATGAGGCTGTAGCAGTTGGCGACGACCTCGTCCATGGTCAGCGGCCGGCCGTCGGTCTCCGCGGTGGCCAGGACGCTGACGGCGTCGGTGCCCGGTCGCTCCCGGCGGCTCGCGGCCAGCTCGCCGAAGTAGGCGAGGATGTCGTTGCGGGCCTGCCAGACGTCGAAGGGCGACTGGTCGGGAGCGTCCGAGCTGAGCGCGGTCCTGGTGAGGCGCAGCAGGAAGGCGCGGTCCTGTTCCGGGACGTCCAGCAGGTCGCAGATGGCCTTCAGGGGCAGGTGCCCGGCGACGTCCTCGGCGAAGTCGCACTCGGGGCGGCCGACGGCCGCGGCGACCAGGTCGTGGCCGGCCCGCTCCACCCTCTCCACCACTGCGCTCAGGGCGCGCGGCGAGAACGCCCTGAGCAGCACGCTGCGCAGTTCGCGGTGGCGCGGCCCGTCGGTGACGGCGGCCATCACCCCGGAGGCCGAGTCGCCGCCCTGGAGGAGCGAGGCGAGGACGTTGCCCCGTGCGGAGGTGAAGCGGTCGGGGGCGCGGTAGACCTCGGTGGCGTCCGCGAACCGCGTCACCACCCAGAAGGCGGGGCCGCCCCCGGCCGGCCGGTGCCGGTGGACCGGGTCCTCGGCGCGGAGCGTGCGCCAGATCTCGGACAGGTCGTGGCGGGCGTGGGTCGCGGGGTCCGCGAGGTCGAGGCCGGGCAGCGCCGACGGCGGCAGCGGGGTGCGGACGGGTGTCGTCACGGGGGTCATGACACGTGCTCCTGCTCTCCCGCGGCGTCGAGGGCGCCGAGGACGTCGGCGAGCAGCCGGCCGACGGCCGCGGCGGGGCGCTCGGTGAGCATGGTGTTGTGGGTGGCCTCCACGTCGTGGACCTCGATCCGGCCGGTGACGTACGGGGCCCAGAGGGCGGGCCGGCGGCGCGACTCGCCCTCCTCCAGGTCGGTCGCGGCGCAGAACACGACGTCGCCGTGGAAGGTGCGGGGCGCGTGCAGGCCCGCGATCGCGCTGTTGTTCAGGAACACCGCTTTCAGATGGGTGAGCTGGTCCTCGGTGAAGGCGGCGAGCAGCTCGTCGGGGACCTGCACTCCTTCGAGCACCTCCTCGGGTGTCGGCTGGGCGGCGCCGAGGTCCCGGGGGAAGGCGTCGAGCAGCATCAGCAGTTCGACCTCCTCGCCCGCGTCCTGGAGCTGGACGGCCATCTCCTGCGCGACCAGCCCGCCGAAGGACCAGCCGAGCAGCCGGTAGGGGCCGTTCGGCCGCACCTCGCGCAGCCGGGTGAGGTAGCCGGCGGCCATCTCGGCGACGGCGGACGGCAGGGGCGCGGGTTCGTCGAAGCCGGCCGCCTGGAGTCCGTACACCGGGTGGCGGCCGTCCAGGTGCGGGATCAGCGCCCGGTAGGCCCAGCCCAGGCCGCCCAGCGGGTGGACGCAGAACAACGGGGTGCCCGGGCCGCCGGTGCGCAGCGGCAGCAGCACACCGGTGGCTCCGGCGGTGTCGCCGGTGTGCAGGGCCTCGGCGAGCGCGGCGGGGGTCGGGGCCTCGAAGAGGGTGCGGACCGAGACCTGGTGGCCCAGTTCGGCGCGGATCCGGCCGGCCAGCCTCGCCGCCATCAGGGAGTGTCCGCCGAGGGCGAAGAAGTCGTCGTCGATGCCCACCTCGGTGACGCCGAGCAGTTCGGCGAAGAGGCCGCAGAGGGCAGCTTCCTCCTCGGTGCGCGGGGCCCGCGGGGCCGGCCGGGCGGCGTCCCGGGGCGCGGGCAGGGCCGCGCGGTCGAGCTTGCCGCTGGTGGTCAGCGGGAAGTCGGCCAGGACGACCACCGAGCGCGGCACGAGGTGCCCGGGCAGGCGGGAGGCCAGCCGGCGGTGGAGTTCGTCGGGGGTGGCGTCGCCGGTGACATAGGCGACCAGCGCCTCGTCGCGCAGGACGACGGCGGCGCGGGTGACCGCGGGGTGTTCGGTCAGGACGGCCTCGATCTCGGCGGGCTCGACCCGGACGCCGCGCACCTTGAGCTGGTGGTCGGAGCGGCCGACGAAGTGAAGCCGGCCGGCCCTGTCCCAGCGCACCAGGTCGCCCGTGCGGTACATCCGCCCGCCGGGGGTGAACGGGTCGGCCACGAACCGCTCGGCGGTCAGTGCGGGGCGGCCGGCGTAGCCGCGGGCGACCTGGTCGCCGGCGACGTACAGCTCGCCGGGGACGCCGGGCGGGACGGGCCGCAGGGCCGCGTCCAGCACGTGCACGCGGGTGTTGTGCAGGGGCACGCCGATCGTCACGGCGGGCCGGGCGCCCGGATCGGTCCGCGGGTCCCACACGGTGGCGTCGCAGGTGACCTCGGTGGAGCCGTACTTGTAGTGCAGCGGTACCCCGGACGCGGCGGTGAACCGCTCGTACAGGTCGCGGGTGAGTCCCTCGCCGCCGACGAAGATCCGGCGCAGCCCGGCCAGCCGGGACGGGTCCGTCTCGGCCAGGAGCACGTCGAGCATGGAGGGCACGAAGTGGACGGTGGTGATGCCGTGTGTGGTGAACATGCGGGTGAGGTAGTCGGGGTCGCGGTGGCCGCCGGGCTCGGCGACCACCGTGCAGGCGCCGGTCTGCAGGGGCCAGAACAGCTCCCAGACCGACACGGTGAACCCGATGGGTGTCTTCTGCAGGACGCGGTCGTCCGGGGTCAGCCGGTAGGTGTCCTGGAGCCAGCCCAGGTGGTTGACGACGGAACGCTGGGAGACCACCACGCCCTTGGGGCGGCCGGTCGAGCCGGAGGTGAACATGACGTAGGCGGGGTGGTCCGGCAGCAGCGGGGCGGTGCGGTCGCGGTCGGCGGGATCGGTGTCGGGCCGGTCCGCGAGCGCGGTCGCGGTGTCCGGGTCGTCCAGGAGCAGCGCGGGCAGCGCCGCGGGCAGCCGGCCGCGGTGCCCGGTCGTGCTGACGGCGAGCGCCACGGCGGCGTCCTCGCAGACGCGGGCGGTCCGCTCGGCGGGGTCGTCGGGGTCGACGGGGGTGTAGGCGGCGCCCGCCTTGGTGACGGCGTGCGCGGCGACGATGAGGTCGAGGGAGCGGGGCAGGGCGAGCGCCACCACCGACTCCGGGCCGCAGCCGAGGCCGATGAGCAGGTGCGCCAGCCGGTTGGCGCGGGCGTTCAGCTCGCGGTAGGTCAGGTGCGTGCCGTCGGCGCGGACGGCCACGGCGTCGGGGGTGGCCCGCACCGCCTGTTCGAACAGGTCGGCGAGGGTGGCCGTCCGGCGCTCGCGCCGGGTGCCGTTCCACTCCTGGAGCAGCCGCTGCCGCTCGCCCGGCAGCAGGACGTCCAGCGCGCTCAGCGGCCGGTCGGGGTCGTCGCAGGCCTGGTCGAGGAGGAGCAGGAGCCGCTGGGCGAGGGCGTGCACGGTCTCCTCGTCGAAGAGCGCCGAGGCGTACTGCACCTCGCCGCGCACCCCGTCGGGCTCGCCGGCCGGTCCGAAGCCCTCGGTGAGGCTGAACGACAGGTCGAACTTCGCGGCGGGGAGCTGGGCCTGGACCGGTTCGGCGGTGAGGGACGGCAGCGACAGGTCCGTCCGGGCGTTGTTGCGGAACGACAGCATCACCTGGAACAGCGGGTGGCGGGCGGGTGAGCGGGCCGGGTTGAGCGCCTCCACGAGCCGTTCGAACGGCACCGCCTGGTGCTCGTAGGCGTCCAGGTCGGTGCGGCGGACCCGGGCGAGCAGCTCGCGGAACGTCGGATCGCCGGAGGTGTCGGTGCGCAGCACCAGGGTGTTGAGGAAGAACCCGACCAGGCCGTCGAGCGCCTCGTCGGCCCGGCCGGCGACCGGCGCGCCGATCGGCAGGTCGGTGCCGGCGCCGAGCCGGGTCAGCAGCGCGGCGAGGGCCGTGTGGAGCACCATGAACACGGTGGCGCCCTCGGCCTCGCCCAGTGCGGCGAGGCGGCGGTGGAGGCCGGCGGGGAGGTCGAGGGGGACCGCGGCGCCCGAGCCGGAGGGCCGGGCGGGCCGGGGCCGGTCGGTGGGGAGCTCCAGTTCCTCGGGGGCGCCGGCGAGGACGGTCAGCCAGTGGGCGAGCTGTGCGCCGCCGGGGCCGGACGGGTCGTCGAGGTCGCCGAGGACGTGCCGCTGCCAGACGGCGTAGTCCGCGTACTGCACGGTCAGCGGTGTCCACTGCGGGGACTCGCCGAACAGCCGGGCCCGGTAGGCGGTGGACAGGTCGTCCGCGAGCGGGCCCATCGACTCGGCGTCCCCGGCGATGTGGTGTATGAGCAGCAGCAGCACCGCTTCCTGGGGGCCCTGCCGGAAGACCTCGGCGCGCAGCGGGATCTCGGTGGTGAGGTCGAAGGCGTGTGCGACGGCGCGCTCCAGCCGCTCGGGGACCTCGGCGGCGGTCACGTCCGTCACCGTCAGTGCGGGCACGGCCGCCGCCTCGGGCAGCACCACCTGGTACGAGCCGTCGCCGTCCTCGGCGAACACCGTGCGCAGCGACTCGTGCCGGCCGGCCAGGTCCCGCAGCGCGGCGCGCAGGGCGTCGGTGTCCAGGGGGCCGTGGAGCCGGAGGGCGAGCGGGATGTTGTACGTCGCCGAGGGGCCCTCGAAGCGGTGCAGGAACCACAGCCGTTCCTGTGCGAAGGAGAGCGGGAGGCGGTCGGGCCGCGGCAGCACCCGCAGCGCGGGGGGCGCGTCGGCGGCCCGGTCGAGCCGGGCGGCCAGGCCCGCCGGTGTCGGGGCCTCGAACACGTCGCGCACCGGCAGTTGCACGCCGAGCACCGAGCGGACCCGGCTGACCAGGCGGGTCACGCGCAGTGAGTGGCCGCCCAGTTCGAAGAAGCCGTCGTCGATCGAGACCGACGGCACGCCGAGGATCTCGGCGAACAGCCGGCACAGGATCTCCTCCTGGGGCCGGCGCGGGCGGCGGCCGCGGGGGTGCGCGGCCCGTTCGGGTGCGGGCAGCGCGCGCTGGTCGACCTTGCCGTTGGGGGTGAGCGGCAGTTCGTCGAGGACGACGATGCCCGCCGGGACCATGTAGCCGGGCACGGCGGACTCCAGCAGGGTCCGCAGCTCCTCCCGCTCCGGCCGCCGGTGCCCGGGTGCCGGTACGACGTAGGCGTACAGGGCGCGTTCGCCCCGGGCGTCCTCGCGGACGGCGGCGACGGCGCGGCCGACGCCGGGGTGGCCCGTGAGGACGGCCTCGATCTCGCCCGGTTCGATGCGGAAGCCGCGGATCTTCACCTGGCCGTCGGCACGGGCGGTGAACTCCAGTTGCCCGTCGCGGGTGTGGCGGACGATGTCCCCGGTGCGGTACATCCGGCTGCCCGGGGCGCCGAACGGGTCGGCGACGAACCGCTCGGCGGTGGCGGCCGGCGCGCCGGTGTACCCGCGGGCCAGGCCCAGCCCGGCGAGGTACAGCTCGCCCGGGGCGCCGGGCGGCACCGGGGTCAGTGCCGCGTCGAGGACGTAGGCCCGCATGCCGCTCAGGGGGCGGCCGACGGGGACGGTGCCGGGCAGCGCGTACGGGCGGGGCACCCGGTAGGCGGTGGCGAAGGTGGTGGTCTCGGTCGGCCCGTAGACGTGCACGAAGCCGGTGTCCGGGCAGGCCGTGACGGCGCGGCGGAACGCGGCCGGGGAGACCTGCTCACCGCCGGTCCACACCTCGCGCAGGGTGGCGAGGCACCGCGGGTCCTCGTCCGCGATGACGTTGAACAGCGCGGTGGTGAGGAAGACGGAGGTCACCTCCTCGGCCGTGAGCAGGGTGCGCAGCGCGTCGAGGCTGAGGTCGCCGGGCGGAGCGACGACGACCCGGCCGCCGGTCAGCAGCGGTACCCACAGCTCGTAGGTGGAGGCGTCGAAGGCGTGCGGCGAGCGCATCAGCACCCGCCGGTGCGCGCCGCCCTCCCAGCAGGGGTCGAGTGCCAGGGAGACCACGTCGCGGTGGGTGACGGCGATGCCCTTGGGGGTGCCGGTGGACCCGGAGGTGTACATGACGTACGCGAGCCGTTCCGGGTGGGCCGCGCCGGCCGGTGCGGCGGTGCCGTCCGCCTCGTCCGGTGCGCCGTCGTCCGGCCCCGGGTCGTCGACGTCGATCAGGGGCAGGCCGTGGTCGAGGTCGAGCCGTGCCGCCCGGGAGTGCGTCAGCACGGCGGCGGCGCCGGTGGCGGTGAGGATCCGCTCCAGCCGGGAGGCGGGGTACCGGGTGTCGAGCGGTACGTAGACGCCGCCCGCCTTGAGCACGGCCAGTGTCGCCACCACGAGCGCCAGGGAGCGCTCCAGGTGCAGGGCGACGGGCGTCTCGGAGCCGACCCCGAGGGCGCGCAGCCTGCGGGCCAGCCGTTCGGCGCGCGCGTCGAGGTCGGCGTAGGTCGTCGCGGTGCCGTCCGCCACCACGGCCACGGCCCGCGGGGTGCTGCGGACGTGCCGGTCGAAGAGGGTGGTGATCGTGTCGGCCGGGGCCTGGCGCGGGCTGCCGTTCCAGGTGTGCAGCACGTGGCGCCGGTCGGTGCCGGAGAGGACGTCGATGCGGCTGAGCGGCCGGCCGGCCGAGCCGTGGGCGACGGCGGTCAGCAGGCGGACCAGCCGGGCGGTCAGCTCGGTGACGGTGTCCTCGTCGAACAGGTCGACCGCGTACTCCAGGCCGCCGTCCAGGCCGCCGTCGGCCGCCTCCGCGAACGACAGCGAGAGGTCGAACTTGGCGGCGGGCGCGACCGGTTCCTCCGCCCGCACGGCGACGCCGGGCAGGTCGAGGGTGACGGGCCGGGCGGTGTTGTTCAGCATGATCGTCGCCTGCACCAGTGGCTGGTGGGCGGTGGAGCGCACCGGGTTGAGCGCCTCCACCACGCGCTCGAACGGCACGTCCTGGTGGGCGTAGGCGTCCAGGTCGACGGCGCGGACCCGGTCGAGCAGTGCGCGGAAGGTGGGGTCGCCGCCCAGCGGGGTGCGCAGCACCAGGGTGTTGACGAAGGAACCGACGAGATCGTGGGCGGCCTCGTCGGTCCGGCCGGCCACCGGGGCGCCGAGCACGACGTCGTCGCCGGCGCCGTGCTTGGCCAGCAGCGCGGCGAACGCGGCGTGCAGCACCATGAACAGGGTCGTACCGGTGTCGCGGGCGAGTCCGGTGAGCGCTTCGTGCAGCGCCCGGGGGACCGGGAACCGTACGGTGCCGCCGCGGTGGGAGGCGACGGCCGGCCGGGGCCGGTCGGTGGGCAGGGCGATCAGTTCCGGAGCACCGGCGAGCGTGGTGGTCCAGTGGCGGAGCTGGCGGGAGATCTCGCTGTCCGGCTCCTGGTCGGATCCGAGCACCCGGCGCTGCCACAGGCTGAAGTCGGCGTACTGGACGGTCAGCGGCTCCCAGTCGGGGGCGTGACCGGCGTGCCGGGCCCGGTAGGCCGTGGCGAGGTCGCGGGCGAGGGGCGCCATGGAGACGGCGTCGGCGGCGATGTGGTGCACGACCAGGACGAAGACGGCCTCGTCGGGCGCGGTGCGCAGCAGCCGGGCGTGGAGCGGGAGTTCGCGGGCGAGGTCGAAGCGGTGGCGCACCGCCTCGCTCACGGCCGCCGGCAGGGTGTCCTCGTCCACGTCGGTGACGGCGGGCCCGGGCAGGCCGTGGCCGGGCGGCAGGATGACCTGGTGGCTGCCGCGGGCGTCGGTCGCGTAGACCGTGCGCAGGATCTCGTGCCGTTGGACGAGGTCACCCAGGGCGGCGCGCAGTGCCGCCGGGTCGAGGGCGCCCGACAGCCGCAGCACGACGGGGATGTTGTAGGTGTCGGACGGGCCGTCGAGGGTGTGCAGGAACCACAGCCGTTCCTGGCCGTAGGACAGGGGCAGCCGGTCGGGGCGCGGGGCCGGGGTGAAGCGCTCGACCGTGCCGCCCGGGGTGAGGCCGGCGGCGAGCCCGGCGACCGTCGGGGTGTCGAACAGGTCACCGAGCCGGATCGGTGCGCCGAGCGCGTTCCGGGCGCGGTTCACCAGCTGGGTGGCGAGCAGCGAGTGGCCGCCGAGGAGGAAGAAGTCGTCGTCGATCGACACGTCGGCGATGCCGAGCACCTCGGCGAAGAGCGCGCACAGGATCTCCTCGGCGGGCGTGCGCGGGGCCCGGCCGCCGGGGACGGCCGCGGTGGTGTCCGGGGCGGGCAGGGCGCGCCGGTCCAGCTTGCCGTTGGGGGTGAGCGGGAGCCGGTCGAGGACCACGAAGGCGGACGGGATCAGGTGCGCGGGCAGGGTCGCGGCGAGCGCCGGGCGGGGGTCGCCGACCGGCACGCCGGGGCCGGCGGCGACGAGGTAGGCGACCAGGCGCGGGTCGCCGGGGCGGTCCTCGCGGGCCACGACCGCCGCCTCGGCGACGGTGTCCAGGGCCAGCAGCGCCGCCTCGGTCTCGCCGGGCTCGACGCGGAAGCCGCGGATCTTGACCTGGTCGTCGGCCCGGCCGCCGTACTCCAGGAGGCCCGAGGCGTTCCAGCGGGCCCGGTCGCCCACCCGGTACATCCTGCTCCCGGCGGGGCCGAAGGGGTCGGCGACGAACCGTTCCGCGGTCTGGCCGGGCCGTCCGGCGTAGCCGCGGGCCACCTGGTCGCCCGCGAGGTAGAGCTCTCCCCAGACGCCGTCGGGCACGGGCTGGAGGTACGCGTCGAGGACGTACACCCGCGCGCCGCCGGTGGGGCGGCCGATGGGGACGGGCCCGTCGGCGAGCGGGTCGCCGGGTTCGACGCGGTGCACGACGACGCCGACGGTCGTCTCGGTGGGCCCGTACTCGTTGGTCACCACGGCGTCCGGGTGGCGGGCGCGCCAGCGCCTGAGCGGCTCGGCGTCGAGCGCCTCCCCGCCGATGACGAGGTCCGTGGCGGCACCGGCCCGGTCGGGCAGCGTCTCCAGCAGCCGCAGGTGGCTCGGGGTGATCTTGAGCAGGCCGGGGCGCGGGGTGTCCTCGTCCAGCGCGGCGAACCGGACCCGGCCGCCGGTGACGAGCGGGGTGAACAGCACGGTGACCGGCATGTCGAAGGCGATCGAGGAGTGGACCAGCGCCTCGTCGGCGGCGGCCGGGTACAGGGCGGTCGCCTCGTCCAGGTACGCGGCCAGCGCGGCGTGCTCGACGACGACGCCCTTGGGGCGTCCGGTCGATCCGGAGGTGTAGACGAGGTAGGCGGCGTCGCGCGGGTGCGGCCGGACGCCGAGCGGTGTGCCGGGGTGGTCGTCCAGGCCGGCCGGGAAGGTGTCCGGGGTGAGGGTCACCCGTGCGCCGGCGTCCTGGACCAGGAGGCCGACGCGGCCGGCGGGGTAGGTGTCGTCGACCGGCAGGTAGGCCGCTCCGGTCTTGAGGACCGCCAGCAGGGCCACGAGCAGGTCGGGGGTGCGCGGCAGGACGACGGCGACGACCGATCCGCGGCCGGCGCCCCGGCCGGCCAGGTGCCGGGCCAGCCGGTTGGCCCGCGCGTCGAGTTCGGCGTAGGTGAGCGTCGTGGACGAGGAGACGACCGCGACGGCGTCGGGGGTGCGGGCGGCCTGCGCCTCGAACCTCTCCGGCAGCGAAAGGCCGGGGTCCCGGCGGGGGCTCGTGTTGCGGGTGACGAGCAGTTCGGTCCGCTCGGCGGCGGTCAGCAGCGGCAGGGCGTGGACGGGCCGGGCCGGGTCGTCCGTCACCGCGGCGAGCAGCCGCAGGTAGCGGTCGGCGAAGGACCGGACGGTGGCGCGGTCGAAGAGGTCGGTGGCGTACTCCAGGACCGCGTCCCACTGCCCGCCGTGCTCCGACACGGTCAGGGACAGGTCGAACTTGGCCGCGCCGGAGGGGGCCTGGCCCAGCCGCACGGTCAGGCCGGGCAGGACCGGCGGCGCCGTCTCGGCGTTCAGGGTGAGCATCACCTGGAACAGCGGGTGCCGGGACCGCGAGCGCGCCGGGTTGAGCGCCTCGACCAGTTGCTCGAAGGGCACGTCGGCGTGCGCGTAGGCGTCGACGTCGAACCGCCGTACCCGGGCGAGGAGTTCCTCGAAGGTGGGGTCGCCGGAGACGTCGGCGCGCAGCACCAGGGTGTTGGCGAAGAGGCCGACGAGTCCTTCCAGCGCGGCCTCGGGCCGCCCCTCCACCGGGCTGCCGATGACGATGTCGTCGCCCGCCCCGAGGCGGCTGAGCAGGAGCGCGAGGACGGCCTGGAGCACCATGAAGGGGCTCGCGTCGCGTGCGCGTCCCAGCCGCTCCACGCGGGCGCGCAGGTCGGCGGGCACGGTGAAGTCGACGGTGTCGCCGCGCGGGGACAGGACCGCGGGCCGTGGCCGGTCGGTGGGCAGGTCGGTCTGTTCGGGGATGCCGGCGAGCGCCGTGGTCCAGAACGGGAGCCGGTCCCCGGGCAGTTCGCGCTGCCACAGGGCGTAGTCCGCGTACTGCACGGGCAGCGGCGCGAGTCCGGAGCCGGTGCCGGCCAGCCGCCCGGCGTAGGCCGTGGCGAGGTCGGCCGCCAGGGGGCCCATCGAGCCGCCGTCTCCGGCGATGTGGTGCAGCACCACCAGCAGGGTGTACGTGCCGCCGCCGGTGTCGAACAGGGTGGCGCGGACCGGCAGTTCGCGGTCGAGGGCGAAGGGGAGCGCGGCGGCACGGGCGATCTCCCCGTCCAGCCGGCCGGCCGGGCAGGCGGTGACGGTGAACGGGGCCGGGCCGTCGACGACGACCTGGTGCGCGCCCTCGGCGTCCTCGGCGATCACGGTGCGCAGCGACTCGTGCCGGTCCACCACGTCGGCGAAGGCCGCCCGCAGCGCGTCGGTGTCGAGGTCGCCGGTCAGCCGCAGCACGATCGGGATGGTGTACGTGTCGGACGGTCCCTGGAGCCGGTCGAGGATCCACATCCGCCGCTGGGCCGTGGACAGCGGCACCCGCTCGGGGCGTTCCCTGGCCACGAGCGGCGGCCGGGCGTCCCGGGCGGCTTTGAGCAGCCGGGCGATCCCCGCGACGGTGGGGTTCTCGAACACGTCCCGGATGGACAGTTCGACGCCGGACTCCGCGCGGATCCGGTTCACCAGCCGTGCGACGAGCAGGGAGTGCCCGCCGAGCAGGAAGAAGTTGTCCTCGGCCCCGGCCTCGGGTACGCCGAGCACCTCGGCGAAGAGCGCCGCGACCCGCTCCTCGGCCGGGTCCGCGGCGGCCCGCTCCCCCGCCGGGTCCGTCGCCGTTCCGGCCGCCGCGTCCGGGGCGGCCGGGCCGGCGGGCGGGAGGCTCCGGTCCGGTGCGGGCAGTGCCTTGCGGTCCAGCTTGCCGTTGCCGGTCAGCGGCAGTTCACCGAGGACGACGAGCGCGGCCGGGACCATGTGGTCGGGCAGGGTGCGGGCCACGCCGGCGCGCAGCGCCCCGGTGTCGGCGCGCGCTCCCGGCTCGGGCACGACATAGGCGACGAGCCGCCGGTCGCCGGGCTGGTCCTCGCGGACCACCACCGCGGCCCGGGCGATCTCCGGTGCCGCCGCGAGCGCGGCCTCGACCTCGCCGAGTTCGATGCGGAACCCGCGGATCTTCACCTGGTCGTCGACCCGGCCGACGAACTCCAGCAGACCCGCCCTGGTCCAGCGGGCCAGGTCTCCGGTGCGGTACATCCGGGAACCCGCGGGTCCGTAGGGGTTCGCCACGAAGCGGCCGGCGGTGAGGCCGGGCCGGTCGTGGTAGCCGCGGGTGACCAGGTCGCCGGCGACGTACAGCTCTCCGGGGGTGCCGACCGGGGCGGGGCGCAGCCGGCCGTCGAGCACGTACACCTGGGTGTTCCACACCGGGGTGCCGATGGTGATGACGCCCGGGGGCAGGCTGTCGCCCGGTCCGATGCGGAAGACGGTGCAGCCGACCGTGGTCTCGGTCGGGCCGTACTCGTTGAGCACGCTCACCCCGGGGTGGCCGGCCCGCCAGGTGTCGAGGGCCTCGCCCAGCAGCGACTCCCCGCCGAGGACGAGCTGTCCGCTCGGGGAGTAGCTGTCGGCGACCGCGCCGAGCAGGGTCAGGTGGCTCGGGGTGGCCTTGACGAAGTCGGGACGGGTGACGCCGTACTCGGTGTCGGGTCCGGCTGCGTTCCAGCGCACGAGTTCCACGCAGCCGCCCGTGACGAGCGGTCCCCACAGGCCGGTGACGGTGAGGTCGAAGGCGATCGGGGAGTGCACCAGGGCACGGCCGCGCAGGCTCCGGTAGGTGTCGGTGGCCCAGGCCAGGTAGGCGGTCAGCGAGCGGTGTTCGACGACGACGGCCTTGGGCCTGCCGGTGGAGCCGGAGGTGAAGATGACGAACGCGGCGTGCCCGGGCAGGGCCGGCACCCCGGTGACCGCGGTGGCCGGCTGCGCGGTCACGGCCGGGTCGTAGGGCAGCACGGCGGGGATCGCGCCGAGCCGGCCGGCCCGGTCGGGTGTGGTCACCACGGCGACGGGGGCGATGTCACCGAGCATGAACGCGATCCGCTCCTCGGGCAGCGCGGGGTCGAGCGGCAGGTAGGCCGCCCCCGACTTGAGCACGGCGAGCAGGGTGACGGGGAGCTGTTCGGAGGTGGGCAGCAGGACGCCGACGAACCGCTCGGGGCCGGCGCCGAGTTCGATGAGCCGGCGGGCCAGCCGGTTGGCGCGGGCGTCGAGTTCGGCGTACGTCAGTCCGGTGGCGCCGAAGACGACCGCGAGGGCGTCCGGGGTGCGGGCCGCCTGGGTCTCGACGAGCGCGGTGAGCGTGGTCGCGGGCAGCTCGCGGGCGGTGGCGTTCCACTCGGTGAGCAGCTGCCGGCGCTCGGCCGGGCCGACGATGTCGAGGTCGCCGATGGGCGTGCCGGGCGCGGTGACGGCGGCGCTGAGCAGGTCGACGAACCGTTCCGTGATGCGCTGGGCGGTCTCCCGGTCGAACAGGTCGGTGGCGAACTCCAGGAAGCCCGTCAGCCCGCCCCCGCGCCGCTCGTTCACGAAGAACGCGAGGTCGAACTTGGCGGTCGGCGAGGTGAGCGGGAGCACTCGGCCGTCGAGACCGGGGAGGTGTCCGGCGAGGTCCTCGACCTCTTCCAGTTCGGCGTCCACCCAGTTCAGGTTGGTCTGGAACAACGGGTGCCGGGCCGTGGAGCGGGCCGGGTTCAGCGCCTCGACGAGCCGCTCGAAGGGCACGTCCTGGTGGGCGTAGGCGGCCAGGTCGGTCGACCGGACCCGGGCGAGGACCTCCGTGAAGGAGGGGTTGCCCGACAGGTCGGTGCGCAGGACGAGGTTGTTGACGAAGAACCCGACCAGTGCGCCCAGGGCCTCGTCCGGGCGGCCGGCGACCGGCGAGCCGATGACGATGTCGTCGCCGGCGCCGAGCCGGTGCAGCAGGGTGACCAGGGCGGCCTGGACCGTCATGAACGGTGTCACGTGGTGCTCGCGGGCGAGCGCCGTCAGGGCCGTGTGCACCTCGGCCGGCACGGTGAAGGCGACGGTGTCCCCGCGGTGGCTGGCCACGGCGGGCCGGGGCCGGTCGGTGGGCAGGTCCAGCTGTTCCGGGAGTCCGGCGAGGGCCTCGGTCCAGAAGCCGAGCTGGCGGGAGATCTCGCTGTCCGGGTCGTCGGCCGAGCCCAGCACCGCGCGCTGCCACACCGCGTAGTCGGCGTACTGGACCTCCAGCGGTGTCCGGTGCGGGGCGCGGCCCTCGCGGCGCGCGGTGTAGGCGGCGATCAGGTCCTCGGCGAGCGGGGCCATCGAGAAGGCGTCACCGGCGATGTGGTGCAGCACCACCAGCAGCACGTGGTCGCCGGAGCCGAGGTCGAACAGGGTGGAGCGCATGGGGGGTTCGGCGGCCAGGTCGAAGGGGACCTGGACGGCCTGCGCGAGCCGGCCGTCGAGCCCGGCCGCGTCGGTGGCGAGGACCGTGAGCGGCGGCACGGAGTCCCCTACGACCTGGTACGGGCCCTGCTCGTCCTCGGCGAAGACGGTGCGCAGCGCCTCGTGCCGGGCGGCGACGTCGCCGAGGGCGGCGTCGAGGGCGGCGATGTCGAGGTCACCGGTGAGCCGCAGCGCGACGGGCAGGTTGTAGGTGGCGGACGGGCCCTCGTAGCGGTGCAGGAACCACAGGCGTTCCTGGGCGTAGGACAGCGGCAGGCGCTCGCCGCGCGGCTGGGCCGTGACGGCGGGCCGGCGCGGCGCGGCGCCGTCGAGGCGGACGGCGATCCGCGCGGGCGTGGTGGCCTCGAACAGGGTGACCAGCTCGATGTCGGCGCCGAGCACGGTGCGGATGCGGTTGGCGAGCCGGGCCACGGACAGCGAATGGCCGCCGAGGGCGAAGAAGTCGTCGTCGAGGAAGACCTCGGGTACCCCGGTCACCTCGGCGAACAGCCCGCACAGCAGCTCCTCGCGCGGGGTGCGCGGCGCGCGTCCCGCGGCCGGTGTGAAGTCGGGCACGGGCAGCGCCTGCCGGTCCAGCTTGCCGCTGGTCAGCTGCGGGAACCGGTCGAGTTCCAGGAACACGGGCGGGACCATGTACTCGGGCAGCTCGGCCGTGAGCCGGGCCCGCAGTTCCTCGTGGTCGACGGGGGCGGACGTGATGAGGTAGCCGGCCAGCCGCTGGTCGTGGACGGCGGCGGCGGCCTGGGCCACGCCGGGGTGCGCCCGCATCGCGGACTCGATCTCGCCCAGTTCGATGCGCTGGCCGCGCAGCTTGACCTGGTCGTCGGCGCGGCCGAAGTACTCCAGTTCGCCGCCGCGGGTCCAGCGCACCAGGTCGCCGGTGCGGTAGATCCGGCTGCCGGGCGTGCCATAGGGGTTGGCCACGAACCGTTCGGCGGTGAGGGCGGGGCGGTCGAGGTAGCCGCGGGCGAGCTGGACGCCGCCGAGGTAGAGCTCTCCCGTCACGCCCGGCGGGACGGGGCGCAGGATGCGGTCGAGCACGTAGGCCTGGGTGTTGAGCACCGGACCGCCGATGAGCACGGTCCCGGGGTCCTTGGGGGTCGGCCACCGGGTGACGTCCACCGCGGCCTCGGTGGGGCCGTAGGCGTTGGTGAGGACCGGGTCCGGGTGGCGGGAGACCTGGTGGAAGCGGCGGATCAGCTCGGCCGGCATGATCTCGTCACCGGACTCGATCGCGCGGACCGAGGCGGGCAGTTCGGCCTCGGCGAGGAACGCGGCGAGCCGGGAGGCGCCGAGGTGCAGCACGGTGACGGACTCGTCGTGCATGAGCCGGGAGAGGTAGACGGGGTCGCGGTGGCCGCCGGGCCGGGGCACCACCAGGGCGGCGCCGCGGGACAGCGTCCAGAACACCTCCCACACCGAGACGTCGAATCCGGTCGGCGTGGCCTGGAGCACCCGGTCCCCGGGGCCGAGGTGCAGGTCCTGCTGCATCCACCAGAACCGGTTGGTCATGCCCTCGTAGGTGTTGAGGGTGCCCTTGGGGCGGCCGGTGGAGCCCGAGGTGTAGATGATGTACGAGGTGTTCGCGCCGTGTGCCGTGATCCCGGGGTTGCCGGCGGACTCGTCCCCGGCGTCGACCGGTATCCGTTCGAATCCCTCGACGTCGTGCTCGGCCAGGATCAGCCGGGCGCCGGAGTCGCGGAGGATGTAGGCGATCCGGTCGGCCGGGTACCCGGTGTCGATCGGCACGTACGCGGCGCCGGCCTTGATGACGGCCCAGAGCGCCACGACGAGGTCCACCGAGTAGGGCAGCATGACGGCGACCCGGGTCTCGGGGCCGACACCGCGCCGGCGCAGGGCGCGGGCGAGCCGGTTGACGCGCGCGTTGAAGGCGCCGTAGGTGACGCGCTCCCCTTCGAAGACCACGGCGGGCAGTTCCGGGTCCTGGGACTCCATCAGCTCGACGACGGACGCCGAGTCCATCGTGCTCGCGGTGTCGTTCCAGCCGTGGAGGATGAGCGCGCGTTCCTCGTCGTCCAGCAGGTCGACCTCGGAGATCCGCCGCGCGGGGTCGTCCGTGACGGCGTCGAGCACGCGCAGGAAGCGGGTGACGAAGGCCTCGGCGGTCTCCCGGTCGTACAGGTCGGTGGCGTACTCCAGCCGGCAGTCGAGGCCGCCGGACCGGGCGTCGACGACGCAGTCGAAGTGCACGTCGAACTTGGAGGTGCCGCTGAGGACCGGGGCCGTGCCGGCGTCGACCCCGGGCAGGGTGAGGCGGGCCTCGGAGAAGTCCAGCCAGGCGACCATGACCTGGAAGAAGGGGTGGCGGGCGCGGGACCGCTCCGGGGCGAGGTCCTCCACCAGCCGCTCGAAGGGCACGTCCTGGTGGGCGTAGGCGGCCAGGCCGGTGTCGCGCACGCGGGCGAGGAGTTCGGTGAAGGCGGGGTCGTTTGAGGTGTCGAAGCGGTAGACGAGCGTGTTGATGAAGACGCCGACGACCCCGTCCAGTGCCGAGTCCGGCCGGCCGGCGATCGCTCCGCCCAGGGGGATGTCCTCGCCGGCGCCGTGGGCGGTCAGCAGCAGTGCGACGGCGGCCTGGAGCACCATGAACGGCGTGGTCCGGGTGCGGCGGGCGAGGTCCAGCATCCGGTCGTACAGTTCCCGCTCCACGCGGAACCCGACGTGGTCGCCGCGGTGGGTGGCGACCGCGGGCCGGGGCCGGTCGGCCGGGAAGGTGACCTCCTGGGGCAGTCCGGCGAGCGCCTCGCTCCAGTAGGCGATCTGCCGTGGCAGTTCGGCGGCGAGCGTGTCGCGCTGCCAGAGGGCGAAGTCGGCGTACTCCACGGCCGGCGCCGGCAGGGCGGCCGTCTCGCCGGTGAGGCGGGCGGTGTACGCGGCGGAGAGGTATGCGGCGAGCGGCTGCATGGAGGAGCCGTCGGTGGCGATGTGGTGCACGACGAGCAGCAGGGCGTACTCGTCCCCGCCGAGGTCGAAGAGGGTGGCGCGCAGCGGGAGTTCGGTGGTGAGGTCGAAGGGGCGGGCGGCCCGGGCCGTCAGGTCGGGGGCGGGGTCGTGGATCACCTCCAGGGCGAAGCCCGTGCTGCCCGGCGCCAGGACGACCTGGTGCGGGCCGTGCGCGTCCTCGGGGTAGACGGTGCGCAGGGCCTCGTACCGGTCGACGAGATCGGTGAGCGCGGCCTCCAGCGCCGTGATGTCGAGCGGTCCGCTGAGGCGGATGTCGAGCGGGATGTTGTAGGTGCCGCTGCCGCCCTGGAGGCGCTGGAGGAACCACATGCGTTCCTGCGTGAAGGACAGCGGTATCCGCTCGGGCCGCTCGCGCGGCACGATCGTGGAGGAGGCCGAGGAGCCGTCCGCCAGGAGGGCGGCGAGGCCCGCCACGGTCGGCGCGGCGAACACCTCGCGCAGGGAGAGGCCGACGCCGAACTCGTCGCGGACCCGGTGCACCAGCCGGATCATGAGGATGGAGGTGCCGCCGAGGGCGAAGAACTCGTCGTCCACGGCGATGTCGTCCAGGCCGAGGACCTCGGCGACGACCGCGCGCAGGCGGTCCTCCGCACCGGTGCGCGGTGCCGGCGTGGCGGCGGGAGCGGCGGTGGCGCCGCGCCGGAGGGCCGGCTCCGCGGCGCGGTCGCCGCCGGTCACCGCGTGCCGGTCCTCGGGTGTGACCACGGCGAGGTCACCGGCCGGCCGGCCGAGGTCCTCGGCGGCGAGGGCGGCGAGCCGGGCCAGCCGGCCGGCCAGGACCGCCAGGGCGCCGGCGGTGAACGCCCCGGTGCGGTAGGAGAAGCGCAGCCGCAGGGCGGAGCCGGGGAAGACGGCGACCGACAGCGGGTAGTGGGAGTGCAGGAGGAGGTCGGCGCCGGCGATCCGCAGCCCGCCGGCCTGCGTGCCGCTGTCCATCGGGTAGTTCTCGAAGGCGAGCACGGTGTCGAACAGTTCGTCCACGCCGGCGGAACGGGTGAGGTCGGCGAGGCCGGCCTCCGCGTGCCCGGCCAGGACGGCCTGCCGGGCCTGCACCGAGGCCAGCAGCTCGGCCAGCGGCGCGCCGGGGTCGATACGCACCCGCACCGGCAGCGTGTTGATGAACAGCCCGATCATCGACTCGGCGCCGGGCAGGTCGGCGGGGCGGGTGGAGACCGTCGCGCCGAAGACGACGTCGTCGCGGCCGGTGAACTCGCGCAGCAGCAGCGCCCACAGGCCCTGGACGACGGTGTTGAGGGTGAGTCCGCGGCGGCGCGCCGCCGCGGTCAGGTCCGCCGTGACGGTCTCGTCGAGGACGAGTTCGTGTTCGGCGTGGCCGTCCGGGGTCCGCCGCGCCGGCGCGAGCAGGGTGGGGCCGGGCAGGCCCGCCAGTTCCTCCTGCCACACGGCGGTGGACGCGGCGCGGTCGCGCCCGGCGAGCCAGGCGGGGTAGGCGCGGTGGGGTGCGGGCGCGGGCAGGTCGGCGCCGCCGTACAGCTCGAACAGCTCCCGGACCAGCAGGGGCAGGGACCAGCCGTCCAGCAGCAGGTGGTGGTGGGTCACCACGAGCCGGGTGCCGAGCGCGGTGAAGCGCAGCAGCGGCGGGCGCAGCACGCTGAAGCCGCGGGCGCGGTCGCGGGCGAGGAACGCGGCCGGCTCCTCGTCCCGCTCCTCCCAGGGCACGGTGGTCTCGGCGGGCACGACCTGCACCGGGGCGCCGGCGGAGCGGCTGCGGAAGCCGGCGCGCAGCAGCGGGTGGCGGTGCAGCAGGGCGGCGGCGGCCTCGCGCATGCGGGCCGGGTCGAAGCCGCCCTCGATGTCGAGGACGAGCTGGCCGACGTAGGGGTCGTGGTCCTCGTACAGGGCGAGGAAGAGCAGACCTTCCTGGAGCGGGGAGAGCGGCAGTACGTCCTGGGCGCCGGGGTAGCGGTCGAGTTCTCGCTGGTCGATGGCGACGAGGGGGACGTCCGCCGGGGTCAGGCGGGCGCTGGGGCTCGCCGTGTGCGCGGCGGGTGTCCCGGGGGCGGCCGGGACCGCCTCGGCGAGGGCCGCGAGGGCTTCGACGGTGGGGTGGGCGAAGACGTCCTGCGGGGTGAGGCCGATTCCGGCGGCGCGGGCACGGGCGGCCAGCCGCAGGGCGTGGATGCTGTCCATCCCCATGGCGAACAGCTGGTCGTCGGCGCCGAGTTCGGGCCGTTCGATCAGTTCGGCGGCCAGGTCGCGCAGGATCCGCTCGGTCTCGGTGCGCGGCGCCCGGCCGGGCGCCGGCGCCGCGGGTTCGGGCAGCGCCTTGCGGTCGACCTTCCCGTTGGGGGTGAGCGGGATCTCCGCGAGGGTGAGCACCGCGGCGGGCACGAGGAAGGCGGGCAGCCGGGCGGCGAGCCACGCCCGCAGATCGGTCGTGGGTTCGCCGGTGACGTACGCGACGAGCTGGTGGGCGCCGCCGCGGGTGCGCCGGGCCACGACGACGCTCTGCCGGACGCCGGGCGCGCCGTCGAGCAGCGCCTCGACCTCGCCGGGTTCGGCTCGCTGTCCGGCGATCTTCACCTGGTCGTCGACCCGGCCGGCGTACTCCAGGGTGCCGTCCGGGCGGAGCCGGGCGAGGTCGCCGGTGCGGTACATCCGGGAGCCGCCGGGGCCGTGGGGGTCGGCGGTGAAGCGTTCGGCGGTCAGCGCGGGGCGGCCGTGGTAGCCGCGGGCGAGCTGGACGCCCGCGAGGTAGAGTTCGCCGGTCGCGCCGGCCGGTACGGGGTTGAGTCCCGAGTCGAGCACGTAGGCGCGGGTGTGGGCGCCCGGCCGTCCGATCGGCACCGTCTCGTCGTCCGGTCCGGTGGCGTACGAGGTGACCTCGATGGCGGCCTCGGTGGGGCCGTAGAGGTTCCACAGCTCGGCGTCGACGCGCTGGTGGAACCGGCGGACCAGCTCGGGCGGCAGGGCCTCGCCGGTGCAGGCGACGAGCCGTACGGAGGGGCCGAACCCGGCCTCGGCGAGGAAGGCGGCGAGCATCGACGGCACGAAGTGGACGATGGTGACGCGCTGTTCGCGGATCAGCCCGGCGAGGTAGGCCGGGTCGCGGTGGCCCTCGGGGCGTGCCACGACGAGGGTCGCGCCCTGGACGAGGGGCCAGAAGAACTCCCACACGGAGATGTCGAAGCCGATCGGCGTCTTCTGCACGATGCGGTCGTCCGGGGTCATCCGGTGGTCGCGCTGGAGCCACGACAGGCGGTTGAGCAGGCCCTCGTGCGGGACGACGACGCCCTTGGGGCGGCCGGTGGAGCCGGAGGTGTACATCACGTAGGCGGCGTTGTCGCCGCGCACCCGGACGCCGGGGCGGTCGGCCGGCTCGTCGGCGCCCGCGTCGGGGGCGATCCGCTCGAAGCCGGGTACGTCGTCGGCGGCGATCACCAGCTCGGCGCCGGAGTCGGCGAGGATGTGGGCGATCCGCTCGGCGGGGTAGCCCGTCTCGACGGGGACGAAGGCGGCGCCCGCCTTGAGGACGGCGAGGAGAGCGACGACGAGGTCGACGGAGCGCGGCAGCAGGACGGCGATCCGGGACTCGGCGCCGGCGCCGCGGCGGCGCAGGGCGTGGGCGAGGCGGTTGGCCCGTGCGTCGAGTTCGCCGTAGCTGACGCTGCGGCCCTCGAAGACCACGGCCTCGGCGGCCGGGTCCTGGGCCTCGATCCGTTCCACCAGCGAGCGGGTGTCGAGGGGGCCGGCGGTGTCGTCGGAGCCGGCCAGGATGCTGGGGTCGTCCGGGCCGAGGAGGCCGAGGGTGCCGATGGGCGCGGCGGGCGTCTCGGCGGCGGCCGCGAGGAGCCGGGTGTACCGGTCCCGGTGGGCCGTCACGTCGGCCGGGGTGAACCGGTCGGGGTGGGCGCCCAGGGTGAGCCGGATGCCGTCGGAGGCGGTGTCGTCGGCGACGGCGTTGAGCGTGAGGTCGCGGACCGGGCCGGAGGCCACCTGGTGCGCGGTGGCCTCGGCGCCGCCGGCCAGGAGCCGGCCGGGTGCGAAGGAGAGCACGTTGACGGTGGGGCCGGCCAGGGCGCCCTGGCCCTCGGCGCCGAGTTCGCGGCGGATGCGGTCGCCGGGGAAGCGCTGGTGGCGGACGGCCTCGGCCAGCCGGGCGCGGACCTGTTCGACGAGTTCGGTGAAGGTGGCCGAGGGGCGGACGGTCAGCCGCAGGGGCAGGTCGTTGACGAGCATCGCCGGTGTGGCGAGGGCGTCCGGGGTCGTGCGTGCCGCCAGGAAGACCCGCAGGACGACGTCCGTCGCACCGGTCGTGCGGTGCGTGTACGCGGCCAGGGCGGCGATCACCGGCAGGGACCAGCGGGCGCCGGGCAGGGCGCGCAGCCGCTCGGCGGTGCCGGCGGGCACCAGTGCCGTCACCGGCGGCAGGGCGCGGGCCAGGGTCGGGGGTCCGCTGCCCAGCTCGGTGGAGCCGGGCAGGTCCGCGAACCGGGGCAGCCAGTAGGCGTGGTCCCGTTCGCAGCGCGCGGAGCCGGTGTAGGCGTCCTCCTCGGCGACGATGTCGGCGAGCGGCGCGAAGGCGGCGGCTGCCGGGCGGTCGCCCGCGACGAGCGCGTCGTAGACGTCCAGCAGCCTGCGCACGTACAGCGTCTGGCCGTAGGCGTCGAGCAGGATGTGGTGGTAGCGGAAGTACAGCCGGTCGTGGCCGGGGCCGAGCCGGAGCAGGGTGTGGGAGAAGAGCGGACCGTCGGTGAGCGCGGGCGGGGCCTCCGCCTGGCGGGCCTCGGTCCAGGCGTCCGCGGCGGCCCGCGGGTCCGGTTCGCCGCTCAGGTCGACGACGGTGAGCGCGCCCTCGATCGCCGGGTCGACGTGCTGGCGTACCGTGCGTCCGTCGTCGGTGAAGCGGACCCGCAGTGCCTCGGTCTCCGTCACCGCCTGCCGGATCGCCCGGTCGAGCAGCCGGGGGTCGAGGGGGACGGTGGTGTCGACGTGGACCCCGCAGACGAACATGGGGGAGTCCGGTTCGAGTTGCTGGGCGACCCAGACGCCGTGCTGGGCGGCCGTCAGGGCGAGGCCCGCGCTGCCGGCGGTTGCTGCCATCTCCACGGTCAGGCCTTCTCCTCGATGAGGGCGGTGATCGCCACGCCGAGCCGGTCGATGCTGGGGTGGTCCCAGGTCGTCTCGGGCGGCAGTACGAGGCCGAACTCGTCCTCGATGTCGGCGGAGACGGCGAGCGCGGTGAGCGAGTCCAGCCCGTACTCCGACAGGGGCACGGTGGTGTCGATCTCCTCGGGCGTGCGGCGCAGATAGGTCGCCACCCGCCCGGTCAGCCAGGCGCGGACGTCTTGGGTGCCAGAACTCATCGTGTGTTCTCTTCTCGGTGGAGCAGCGGGCGGGCGGCGAGGCCGAAGGAGCGGTGATCGCGGTGCCGGGCGAGGAGTTCGTCGAGGAGCGCGGCCTCGACCGGACCGGGGAGCGGGGAGGGCGTGCGGCTGCGGTGGCCGGCCGCCAGCACCCAGGCGGGGTCGGCCAGGAAGGGGTCGCCGGTGTGGCGCTGGACCTGGAGGCAGCAGATGCGGGTGAGCAGCGTGCTGTACCGGTCGGCCAGGTCGTAGGCGGCGGGAGAGGCGTCGACGCTCCATTCCGACACGGGCAGCGCGGCGCAGGCCCGGGCGAGTCCGCCGAGTTCGGCCAGGTCCGCCTCGCAGGCCGCCCGCAGGGGCCGGGCGGCGCCGTCCCAGGGTCCGTCCAGCGCCGCCGCCAGCGAGGCCGCGAGGGGGTCGCGGCCCCCGGCGTGCAGGGCCAGCCGGTCGTGGCGCAGCGCCGGCAGCTCCGCGTCCAGGGCGAACAGCGTGTCCGGGGCGGGGGCGCCGTCGGTCCACGAGCGTCGGGCGAGCAGCGGGAGCTGGGGCAGCAGGCTCATCTGGCAGGCGGCCCGGGCGATGTGCCCGAAGCCGACCGGCGCCAGGTCGCGCAGCAGCTTCTGGAAGATCGCGCTCGGGCCCTCGCGCAGGTAGAAGTGGGCGCCGAGCAGCTCGGCGAGCCGGTCCACGGCGTCCAGCAGCAGCTTGGACACGGTGTACTTGACCACCGCCGAGTAGACGCTCGCGGACCGCGGCAGCAGGTGCAGGGCGCGGGTGCCGACCGCGCCGACCGCCTCGGCCCGCAGCAGGTCGGCCAGGACACCGGCCAGGACGGAGCGGACGTGCGGGATGCCGATGGCGGGGCCGCCGTACAGGGTGCGGGACGACAGGTGGTCGACGGCGGTGCGCAGGGCGGTGTCCAGGACCCCGGAGGCCATGGCGGGCAGGGTGGTGCGGGTGATCTGGAGGGCCTTCAGGGCGGTCTCCAGTCCGCTGCCCGCCGGTCCGAGGACCGCCGAGCGGGGCACGCGGACGGCGTCGAACTCCAGACCGCCGAGCTGGAGGCCGCGCATGCCGGTGGTGCCGAACCGGGGCAGGTCGCGGATGCCGTCGCCGGGCAGGGCGGTGCGGTCGACCAGCACGAGGGAGTGGCTGCGGGGGCCCGGCCGGGGGTCGGTCCGGGCGAGGACGACCAGGGCCTGTGCCCGGCTGATGTTGGTGACGACCTCCTTGCGCCCGCTCAGCCGCAGGTGGTCGCCGTCGTCCGCCGCGGTGAACTCGGTCCCGGCCATGTCGTTGCCGTGGGCGAGTTCGTGGAACGCCACCGCGACCTTGTGGCCGCCGAGCAGCAGGTCCGCGACCCGCGCCGCCTGACCGGTGTCCCCGGCGGTCCAGACGTTGACCCCGGCGATGAACGAGCTGGCGCCGTAGCCGAGTCCGAGGACGGGGTCGCGGCGGTAGACGGTGCGCATCACCTCGACGAGGTGGTCGGCCCGGGTGAACCGGCCCCCGTACTCGGGCGGCACGAACTCCGCGTTGAGGCCGTAGGCGTCGAGGGCGTGCTCGCCGGCCTTCAGTGTCTCCCCGCGTTCGTCCGCTTCGAGGACCGCGCGGGTTCCGACGGGGTTGGCGGGGTCCGCGGGGTCGCCGAGGAGACGGTCCAGAGCCGCGGTGCGCTCGGGGACGAGAGGGGTCACAGGGCACCGTCCAGGAGGCTGAAGCCGGGGCCGGCCCAGTCGGTGAGGGTCTGGGCCAGCTCGTCGTAGGCCGGGTGGTCCGGCAGGTCGAGGAGGTGGGCGAGGCAGGCGCGCAGCCGGTGGGCGTCCTCGTCGGGGGCCCCGGCGCCGTGGCCGGGCCGGTGCAGGAAGAGGTGGAGGCAGGCGGCGGCCGCGTACAGGCGCTCGTAGCGTTCGGCGAGGGTGAAGGCGGTGCTGGGGAGTCCGCCGCCGACCGGTACGAAGCCGGCGAGGTCGGCCGCCAGTTCGCGGCCGCGTTCCCGTACGGCCTCGGCGAGCGCGGTCAGGCGTGGGTTGCCTCGCGCGCGGATCTCCTCGACGGCGGCGGGCAGGCTCTGTACGACGCTGCATCCGGTGGCCGAGACGAGGGTGAGCCGGGCCGGGTCGAACGGGGCCGGCGGGACGGCGGGGCCGGCCGCGGCGCGCACTCCCGCGGTGTCGGCGGTGCCCCGCCGCAGCAGCCGCCCCAGCCGGGGCATCTGGGTGAGCAGCGCCGTGCGGTTGACGACGGTGCTGCCGTCGAAGACGGCGCAGATGCGGTGGTCGCGCTCCAGTTTGGCGAAGCCGCCGCCGGGCGGCGAGGTGAGGAAGCCGCGGACGCCGAGGACCTCGGCGAGCCGGCCGAGCGTGTCCTGGACGGTGGTGGGCACGTACGCCTTGGCGATGGCGGAGGTGACGGAGAGCTCACCGGGCAGGGCGTGCACCGAGCGGGTGGCCAGGATGCTCACGGCCTCAGCGGTGAGCACGGCGGCGGCGGCCCTGCCGAGTGTCCGGCGGACGTGCGGGAGGGAGGCGAGCGGGCGTCCGTAGAGTGCGCGGCCGGTGGTGAAGTCCCGGACGAGCCGCAGGGCGTGGTCGGCGGCGCCCAGCGAGAGCCCGACGCAGGCGGTGCGGGTGAGCTGGAGGGACTTCAGGACGATGGTGATGCCGTCGCCGGGCCGGCCGATCAGCGCGTCGGCGGGGACCCGGGCGTCGCGCAGCACGAAGCCGCTGATGTCGGCGCCCCGGATGCCGTGCGTGCGGACCTTGGGGAGCACCTGCCAGGCGTCGGGCGGCAGGTGTGCGCGGTCGACGAGGAAGAGGCTGAAACCGCGGCCGCCGCCGGCGGGGTCGGTGCGGGCGAGCACACAGCCGAACCGGGCCCGGCCGGCGTTGTTGATCAGCCATTTCTCGCCGTCGAGCCGCCACTCGCCGTTCGCCGTGGCGGTGGCGGCGAGTTCTCCCGCCAGGAGGTCGCTGCCGTGGTCGCGTTCGGTCAGCCCCCAGCACACGGGGTCCCCCGCGCTGACCCGCTCCGCGAGCTTCCGGGTCTGCCGGGGCGAGCCGGCGATCCACACGGGTACGGACCCGAGGAACGTCTTGCCGTGCGCGATGGCCACCGTGAGATCGCGCCGGGCGACGGTCCGGATCAGCCCGACGAGCGCGGGGAAGTCGCTGTCCGGGGTGAGGACGTAGCCGGCGGGCAGCCCGGCGGCGTCCAGCACCGCGACGGCGTCGGCGGGGAACTCCTCGCGGGCGTCCAGCGCTTCCAGCGCCTCGGCGGACCAGGCGCCCGGCGCGTGCCCGGCGAGGAGCCGTTCGAGTGCGGCCGCCCCGATCACCGCGCCTCCTCGGGCGCGCGGGCGTCCAGGGCCGCGGTCAGGTGGGGGTCCTCGCTGACCAGCAGGGGGTCGAGGGCGCGTTCCAGATAGCGTGCGCGCATCGCGGAGCGCTCCACCTTGCCGCTGGTGGTACGGCGGATGCCGCCGGGCCTGAGCAGTACGACCGCGGCGACCGGCACGCCGAACTCCCGGGCCACGGTCAGTTTCACGGCCGCGGCCAGCTCGGTCATCCGCGCGGTGCCCCAGTGCCCCCTGATCTCGTGCAGGACGGCGACCGACTCCCGGGGGCCGGTGCCGTCGTCCCATCCGACGGTGAAGGCGGCACCGTGCAGCCCGCGCAGCTCCTCGTGCTGGGCGCGGAGTTCGGCCTCGATGTCCTGCGGGTGGATGTTGCGGCCGTGCAGGACCAGGACGTCCTTGCGGCGGCCGGTGACGAACAGGTCGCCGTCCAGCACTCCGCCGAGATCGCCGGTGCGCAGGAAGGGGCCCTGTCCGTCGGAGGTGACGGCGCCGAACACGGCCTCGGTGGCCTCGGCGTTGTCCCAGTAGCCGGCGGTCACGCTCGGCCCGCGCAGCCAGATCTCCCCGACGCGGCCGTCGGGCAGCACCTCGCCGGTGTCCGGGTCCACGACGCGGACCTGCGGGCCGATGCTCGTGCCGCAGCCCACCAGACGCCGGGCGGGGACGCCGGGTGCGGCACGGCGCAGGACGTTGCCCTCCAGCGCGGCCGTGTCCACGCCGGCCACGAGCGGCGGGCGACCGCCGCTGCCGGCGACCAGCAGCGTCGACTCGGCGAGCCCGTACATGGGGACGAGCGCGTCGGACGGGAACCCGGCGGCGGCGAAGCGTGCCGCGAAGCCGGTCACGGTGTCGGCGCGGACCGGTTCGGAGCCGTCGACGGCGGCGTGCACCCGGCTCAGGTCGAGGCCGGCGAGCTGTTCGCCGGTGACCCGGCGCAGGCACAGGTCGTAGCCGAAGTCGGGCGCGGCGGTGCCGTTGACGTCGTAGGCGTCCATCATCACCAGCCACTGGTGCGGACGGCGCAGGAAGGTCATGGGGTCCATCTGGACGTAGCCGGCGCAGCGCAGGACGCCGGGCAGCATCAGGCCGATCAGGCCCATGTCGTGGTAGAGGGGTATCCAGCCGCCGAGGCGGTGGCCGGGCCGCAGTCCGAGCGAACACACCACGGCGTCGACGTTGGTCAGCAGGTCGCGGTGGCGGACCATGACGCCCTTGGGGCTGCCGGTGGAGCCGGAGGTGTACTGGAGCAGCGCGAGGGCGCCGGGGTCGGCGGGCACCCGGGGACACCAGTCGCCGGGGGCGCCGTCCGTCTCGCCGGTCGCGTGCGGGAGCAGGTGGGTGAGACCTTCGTCGGCGGCCCACTTCTCCACCTCCGGCAGGCCGCGCCGGTCGCTCAGCACCACGGTGGCCCGCGCGTCCCGGGCGATCCGGGCCAGTCGCCGGCGCTCGTGCCGGTAGCGTCCGGGCAGCGGGCCGGGGACCGCGACCAGCCCGGCGTACAGGCACCCGAAGAACGCGGCGGTGAACTCGGTGCCCGGCGGGTACAGCAGCAGGACCCGGTCGCCGGGCTCCGTACGCCCCGCCAGCCACACCGCGATCCCGCGGGCCCGTGCGTCCAGCTCCGCGAAGGAGAGGGACTCGTGGTCCCGGGCCTGCGGGTCCCGCACGAAGGTGACCGCATCCCGGTCCGGGGCGTTCCCCGCGCGTTCCCTGAGAACGGACACGAGGTCGGCACCGGACAGCAGACCGCCATTCACGCGAAAAGCACCACCCTGATGTTCGGAAAGGTCCACTGACCGTGCCGGCACCCGGAATCACACCGGCCCCCGGCGACTGGAGACTATGCAGAAAGGAACTAGGGAAATCACTAGTCTCCGCCGCACCTGACCCGTCATCACCTGCAGGTTGCACCTTCCGGAAGGAACCTGCTACGTTCCGGCCGCACCACGTTTCTGCACGCAAGGACCAGAAAACGAGTGGGTCTCCCGTGAATCCCAAAGAAGACGGGCCGACGGTTGTCGTCGAGGGAATACAAAGAAGGCATAAAGACATCTGGGCTTTACGGGACGTCAGCCTTCACATATCCGCGGGCGAAATCCTCGCCCTGCTCGGCCCCAACGGGGCCGGCAAGACGACCCTCGTCCGCATCCTCAGCACCCTGCTGCGCCCCGACGCCGGCCACGCGAGAGTGGCCGGCTGGGACGTCGTGGCGCACCCCGCGCGGGTGCGTGCCGCGACCGGGCTGGCCGGGCAGTACTCGAGCGTCGACGGCTTGCTGACGGGGGCCGAGAACCTGTCCCTCGTCGCCCGGCTGCGCGGCATGGACCGGCGCGCGGCCCGGCGGACGGCCGGGGAGCTGCTCGACCGGTTCCGGCTCGCGGACAGCGCCGGCCGGCTGGTGAACACCTACTCCGGCGGTATGCGCCGGCGGCTGGACCTCGCCGCCTCCCTGGTGGCCTCTCCCCCGCTGATCATCCTGGACGAGCCGACGACCGGGCTGGACCCCGAGAGCAGGCTCGACACCTGGGACGCGGTCGGCGAACTGGCGGCGGGCGGCACCACCGTGCTGCTCACCACCCAGTACCTGGAGGAGGCCGACCGGCTCGCGGACCGGATCACGGTGATCGACCACGGCAGGGTCGTCGCGGCCGGGACCAGCGACACGCTGAAGTCCGCCGCCGGGAGCCGGCTCGTCATCGTGGTCGCCGAGGACCACGAGGTGCCGGCGGCCGTCCGGGCCGCGGCCGCCTGCGGTGGCCCGCCCTCGGTCGACCGCCGCTCCCGCCGGGTCGAGACGGCCGTCACGGGCGGGCAGTCCGCCCTGGCGCGGGCCCTGTCCGTCCTCGCGGACGAGGGGGTGGAGGCGCTGGAGGTGGGGCTGGGCCGTGCCACGCTCGACGACGTGTTCCTGGCCCTGACCGCCCGGCGCGACCCGGCGGTCACGCGGTGAACGCGCTGATCCGCGTCGGCCGCGAGGGCACCGACCTCGCCTGGCGCAACCTCCTCCATCTGCGCCGCACCCCGACCGCCCTGATGGGCAACCTGGTCGAGCCGGTCATGTTCGCGCTGCTCATCGGGTACGTCTTCGGCAACAGCCTGGGCGGGGCGGCGTACCGCGAGTACATGGTGGCGGGGCTGCTCGCGCAGACGGTGACCTTCAGCACCGCCGTCACGGCCCTCGGGCTGGCCAAGGACCTCCAGGAGGGCATGGTCGACCGGTTCCGGGCGCTGCCCATCTCCCGCGCGTCCCTGCTGCTCGGCCGGACCGTCGCCGACCTCGCCACGTGCTTCGCCGGCGTGCTGGTGACCTCCCTGTGCGGACTCGCGCTGGGCTGGCGGCCGCACAGCGGGGTGCCGCACGCCCTGGCGGGCTACGCGCTGCTCGTCCTCTTCGCCTTCGCCATGTCCTGGGTGGGTGCCTTCATCGGGGTCGTCGCGCCCAACGTCCAGGTCGCCGCGAGCCTCGGTCTGGTCTGGATGTTCCCGGCGAGCTTCGTCTCCTCCGGTTACGTCTCGACCGCCAGCCTGCCGGGACCGCTGGCCGCGGTCGCCGCGTGGAGTCCCATCACGGCGCTGTCGAACGCGCTGCGGGAGCAGTTCGGCACCCCCGTCCCGGCCGGGTTCTCCCGGCCGCACGGCTGGCCCGTGGACCACCCCGCCCCCTATCTGCTGCTGTGGTCCGCCGCGCTGATCGCGGTCTTCACGACCCTGGCGACCTCACGCTTCCGCAACAAGACGAGAGCGTGACGGTCATCCGCGGCCGACTCTCCGGTGAATTCGACGTGAATTCCACCCGTCGATTCCGCACGCCTCCTGCCCCGTCCGACCCGCCACTTCGGAAAGCGATCCACCGTGCCCCCAGAAAACCGACGCCCCACACTCGTCTGCCTGCCGTTCGCCGGAGCGGGCGCCTCCTTCTTCCGTCCCTGGTCGCAGTTGAACGACTCGCTGGAAATACTTCCGCTGCAACTTCCCGGACGCGAGCGCCTCATCGACACAGCCCCCTACCGGGAAGCCGGAGAAGCGGTCGAAGGGCTTTTCCGGGCCCTGGTCGAGCAACTCGGCGAGACACGCAGGCTGGCTCTTTTCGGCCACAGTCTCGGCGCGGTCCTCGCCTACGAACTCGCCCACCGCGTGGCCGCCGCACCGGATCTGGAGCTCCTGCGGCTGTTCGTCAGCGGCTCTCCCGAGCCCGGCACCCAGCGGCCGCGCCGGGCGACCGGGCTGCCCGACGACGCGTTCCTGGCCCGGGTCGGCGAGTTCGCCGGTTACAGCCACGAGGCGCTGGACGACCCGGAGATGCGGGAGATGATCCTGCCGACCCTGCGGGCCGACGTCGAACTGCACGAGAGCTACACGCCGAGCACGCACCGGCCGCTGGACGCCCCCGTCACCTCGATCCGCGGCACCGAGGACACCCTGGTCGGCTCCGACGACGCCGCCGGCTGGGCCAAGGTGGCCGGCCGGGACTTCGAGTACGTCGAGATACCCGGCGGCCACATGTACCTGACCGACCGCGCGCCGGCCCTGCTGCGGCTCATCGCCGGCAGTCTCTGAGGAGCGCCATGCGTCTGACCGGCAAGACCGCCGTCATCACCGGGGCCGCCCGCGGGCTCGGCCGGGCCACCGCGCTGGCCTGCGCCAGGGAGGGCGCCGACCTGGTCCTGCTCGACATCTGCGCCGACCTGCCCGGCGTGCCCTATCCGCTGGGCAGTCCCGGACAGCTCGAACACACCGCGGCCCTGTGCCGCGCCGAGGGCTCCGCCGTCCTGACGTACGCCGCCGACATCCGGGACACGGACGCGGTACGGCGGGCGGTGGCGGCCGCGCACGAACGGTTCGGCCGGATCGACGTCGTGGTCAACAACGCGGGAATCGCGGCGCCGTCCGGCAAGCGGGTCGACGAGATCAGCGAGGAGGAGTGGGCGCTGATGATCGACGTCGACCTCTCCGGGGCCTGGCGGGTGATCCGCGAGACCGGCCGGGCCCTGTGCGCCCAGCGCTCGGGCAGCATCGTCAACGTCGCCTCCACCGCCGGGCTGGTCGGCTACCGGCACTTCGCCGGGTACGTCGCGGCCAAGCACGGCCTCATCGGCCTCACCAAGGCCGCCGCGCTGGACTACGCGCCGATGAAGGTGCGGGTCAACGCCGTCTGCCCCGGTTCGGTCCGGGACGAGGCGTCGGCCGAGGGCCGCATGCTCGCCGAGATCGCCCGGGCGCTGGACGTCGCGCCCGGCGAGCACGAGCAGGCGTTCACGGAGGCGCAGCCCATGAACGCGCTGATCGAACCGGAGGACGTCGCCGCCGCCGTCGTCCACCTCGCCTCCGACGACACCCGGCAGGTGACCGGGTCCGTGCTCACCGTCGACGGCGGCTTCACCGCCCGCTGAGGCAGAAGGGACTTGCCGTGCAAGGCAACAGGGGCTCAGGGCCCGGGACGGGGGCGCGGTGCCACGCCGTCCTGGTCCCGATCGACGAACCGGTGGACACCTCCGCGCTCGGCGCGCGGCTGGCCGGCGTCCACGGCACCCGGCTGTGGGTGGAGGACCTGCCCGTGCCCTCCACCGGTCCTCGGGCGGAGCGCCGCCGCTCGCTGGAACTGCGCAGGCCCGCCGACACCGTACGCGGGGTGCTGCTGCGCTGGTCGGACGGCGTCACCGAACTGGTCCTGGTGGCGCGGCGGGATCTGCTCGACCGCGCGGCACTGCTGCGGCTGTCCACCGGGGCGGACCCCGGGCAGCCCGCCCAGCCCCCGCCGGCGGACGTGGCCGTGGCCGTATCCGGCCCCCCGTGGGGCCTGGGCGAGGAGAGTCCGGCGGATCCGGCGGGCTTCCGGATCGCCCTCACCGGCGACGCGCCCGGCGACGAGCGCGGCTGGCTGACCGCGCTCGCCGTCACCCTGCACCACTACGACCCCGGGCAGGCCCCGGTGATCGGCACGCTCCGGGGCGCGGTGACCGCGTCCCCGGACGGACCGCTGCGTTCCGTGGAGACCCTGCCGACGGACCGGCCCGCCTTCGCGGGGCTGCTGTTCGACGACGCGCCGGGCCCGGGGACGTACGTGCCGTGCCTGGCGCCGCCGTTCCCGCTGACCGTGTCGGTCTTCGAGGACGGCGACGGCCGGTGGCTGCGCTGCGATCACCTGCCCGGCCGCGTCGCCCCCCGGATGGCGCGGCAGTTCGTCCGGCATCTGGCCGAGGTGCACCGGCAGGTGCTGCGCGCCCCGGACCTGACGGTGGCGCGGACGGAGCTGCTGGACGAGGCGGAACGGGCCAGGGTCGTCGCGCTGGGGCGCCCGGCCGCCGATCCGGTCACCACCGCGCGGACGCTGCACGCGGCGTTCCGCCGGATCGCGGCAGCGGCCCCGGACGCGGAGGCCGTCCGCGACGGGACCGTGCGGCTGACCTACCGCCGGCTGGACGAGCGCTCGGACCGGCTGGCGTCCGGGCTGCGGGCACGCGGTGTACGGGACGGCGACCGGGTCGGGGTGTGCCTGGGGCGCACGGCCGACCTCGTGGTGACCCTGCTCGGCGTGCTCAAGGCGGGTGCCGCCTACGTGCCGACCGACCCGGCCTACCCCGCCGAGCGGCTGCTGCACACCGTGCGGGACGCGGGCCTCGGTGTCGTCGTCACGGACCTCGCGGAGTTCCCCGCGGGTTCCGGGGCCGAGGCCGTCTCCCCGGACGAGCTGGTCACGGCCGGCGAGGACGGGGCGCCGCGGTCGGCGGTGACGCCGGACGATCCGGCCTACGTCATCTACACCTCGGGGTCCACGGGCCGGCCCAAGGGGGTCGTGGTCCCGCACCGCAACCCCGTGGCGCTCCTCGACGCCACCCGTGAGGGGTTCGCGCTGGGCCCGTCGGACGTGTGGACGTTCTTCCACTCCGCCGCGTTCGACTTCTCCGTCTGGGAGATCTGGGGCGCCCTGCTGACCGGCGGCCGGATCGTCGTCGTCCCGTACGACGTCTCCCGGGAGCCGGACCGGTTCCGTGACCTGCTGGCGGCGGAGGGCGTCACCGTGCTCAGCCAGACGCCCTCCGCCTTCGCCCAGCTGCTGGACGTGGACCACACGGACCTGGCCGTCCGGCTCGTGGTCCTCGGCGGGGAACCGCTGGACGCGCGGATGCTGCTGCCGTGGTTCGACCGGCACCCGGAGTCCCGCTGCCGGGTGGTCAACATGTTCGGGATCACCGAGACGACCGTCCACGTCACCGCGCAGCCCCTCACCCGCCGGCTGGCCCTGGCCGCCACCCGTTCCGTCGGCACGGCGCTGCCCGGCTGGCACCTGTACGTGACCGGCCCGGACGGACGGCTGCTGCCGCCGGGGGTCGCCGGCGAGATCCGCGTCGGCGGCGCCGGGGTCGCCCTGGGCTACCTGGGCCAGGAGGAGCTGACCGCCCGGAGGTTCGTGCCCGATCCGTTCACCGGGGGCAGGATGTACCTCAGCGGCGACCTCGGGCGGTTGCGGCCGGACGGCACCCTGGACCACCTCGGCCGGCTGGACAACCAGGTCAAGGTGCGCGGTTTCCGGATCGAGCTGGACGAGATCCGCTCGGTGCTCCTGGAGGACCCGGGGGTCCGGGCAGCCGCCGTGGTGGTCCGCCGCGACGACCCGGCCGACGCGGCCACCGCGCGGATCGACGCGTACGTGGTGCTCACCGAGGACGGCGACACCTCCGCCCTCCAGGCGCGCGCCGCCGGCGTACTGCCCGCGTACATGGTGCCGGCGACGGTGACGGCGCTGCCCGCGCTGCCGCTGACCGCGAACGGCAAGCTCGACGCGTCCCGCCTGCCGGAGCCCGTCCTGACGCGGTCCGCCCGGCCGGACGCCCCGCCGCCGGCCGACGAGGGCCTCGCCGCCCGGCTGAGCGCGGTGTGGAGCAAGGTGCTGGGCGTGCCCGTCGGCCCCGACGACGACTTCTTCGAGCTCGGCGGCAACTCGCTGTTCGCCATCCGCATCGGCACGGCGATGCGCGCGGAGGGGCTGCCCGCCGTACGGCTGAGGGACCTGTACCGTCGGCCGACCGTCCGGGCGTTGCTCACGGAACTGGCCGCCGGGGAGGTGTCCGGCTGATGCGGGCACGCCGTGTCCCCCCGGCGGAACGGCCGGGGGGACCCGCCTGTGCGAGCGGTGCCCGGTGGAATGTCAGGATAGGGGCATGACGACCAAGGTCTACTTCGATATCACCATCAACGACGAGCCCGCCGGGCGGATCGTCTTCAACCTGTTCGACGACGTGGTTCCCAAGACGGCGGAGAACTTCCGCGCCCTGGCGACCGGCGAGAAGGGCTTCGGTTACGCGGGCTCCTCGTTCCACCGTGTCATCCCCGCCTTCATGCTCCAGGGCGGTGACTTCACCCGGGGCGACGGCACCGGCGGCAAGAGCATCTACGGCGAGAAGTTCGCCGACGAGAACTTCACCCTCAAGCACGACCGGCCGGGCCTGCTGTCCATGGCCAACGCGGGTCCGAACACCAACGGCTCGCAGTTCTTCATCACGACCATCGTGACCGACTGGCTCGACGGCAAGCACGTGGTGTTCGGCGAGGTGGCCGACACCCAGAGCATGGAGCTCGTCAAGCGGATCGAGTCCCTCGGCTCCTCCAGCGGCCGTACCTCCGCGAAGATCACCATCGCCGAGTCCGGCCAGCTCTGACCCGTCCGCCGCCGGGGTTGCCGAGGGTCGCTCACGCGACACGTCCTCGGCGGCCCCGGCGGGCCCGTATCCGCACGTGCCGGGCGCCGAGCGGGGTCGGCGTGACCCCGGGAGCCCCGGGAAACGGGACCGGGCCTCAGAGCACGGTGACGGGGTCCGCTTCCGCAGCGGGCGCCACGCCGGGGGCCGGGAAGTGCGGCAGCACCGTTTCGGCGAGTTCCCGCAGGACCTCCTCGACGGGACGGTCGCCGGGGCGCAGGTTGAAGGAGACGTGGCTGACCCCGAGGCCGCCCATCTCCCGCAGGTGCTCGATCAGGGCCTCGCGCCCGGTGCGCAGGCCGAGCCGGATCGCCGTCGCGGCGACCGCCGGGTCCTCGGTGAGGTCCAGTTGCATGGGGGTCAGGTACGGCTTGGGGGCCCCGGCGGTGAGCTGCCGCCACTCGCGGGTCTTCAGCCGCAGGGCTCCCAGGGGGCGGGGGTAGTTGAGGGAGGCGTCGGCGTTCCGCGCGATCCATTCCGCGGACTGCTGCGCATGACCCGCGATGGCGATCGGAACGGACCGGCCCGTCGGCTTGGGCAGCACCTCGAGACGGCGTTCGGCGCCGAGTCCGAGGTCCGGCAGGCTCATGCCCTGCCCGCCCGCACGGGTGGCCCAGGCCTCGCGGAGGATTTCCACGCCTTGGCGGAACGCGGTGCCGCGGGCCTCGAAGTCCTCGCCGAACAAGGGGTACTCCACCGGCCGGTCGCCGCTGGCCAGCCCGAGGACGAACCGGCCGCCGGACAGGACGTCCACGGTGGCCGCCGCCTTCGCGACGAGCAGCGGCTGCCTCAGCGGCAGCACGACGGCTCCGGTGCCGAGCACGGCCCGCTCGGTGACGGCCGCGAGATTACCCAGATGGGTGAACGCCTCGAAGACGGAGCCGGCGTCGCCGAACTGCTCGGGGTCGTACAGGGGCACGTCCCGCACCCACAGGGCCGCGAAGCCCAGGGTGTCGGCGAGGCGCGCCAGTTCGGTGTGACGGGTCAGGTCGGGGACGCCGAAGGGACGGCCGGCGGCCCGGTCGGCGCGCAGACGGGTCTGTCCCCAGTCATTGTCGAGGGGGAGTTCGAGGCCCAGGGTCGGCAGGCCGGCGGGGTTGACGAGCCGCTCGAGTGCGGTGGGAGTGGGAGACATCAGACGGTCACCTAGTTGCATACGCTCGATACTAGCTAGCGCAGCATACTTGCGATTGCAATATACGTTGCATGCAAGTATCGTACGACGCCTCGATCGCTGTCGCCGCCTGAAGGGAACACGTCCGTTCATGAAAGCCATGGCACTGCGCCGGTACGGTCATAGCGAAGACCTCGAATGGATGGAGCTGCCGGACCCGAAGGTGGCACCCGGCGAGGTCCTCGTCCGTGTGAAGGCGGCCGGGGTCAACCCGGTCGACTGGAAGCTGGCCGAAGGCCGGCTCGACGCCGTCATGGAGACGGGCTTCCCGCTGGTTCCCGGCTGGGACGTGGCCGGGGTCGTGGAGCGAGTGGGTTTCGACGTCACCGAGTTCGCCCCCGGCGACGAGGTCTTCGGCTACGTCCGCAAGGACTGGGCCCAGCTCGGCGCCTACGCCGAGCTGGTCTCCGCGCACGTACGCCTGCTGGCCCCCAAGCCCGCCTCGCTCACCTGGGAGGAGGCGGCGGGCGTCCCCCTCGCGGGGCTCACCGCCTACCAGGCCGTCCGGCGCGTCGGCCTCCAGCCGCACGAGACCGTGCTCGTGCACGGCGCGGCCGGGGGTGTCGGCTCGTTCGGGGTCCAGATCGCCACCGCCCTCGGGGCCCGGGTCGTCGCGACGGCGAGCGAGCGCAACCACGAGTTCGTCCGCTCCCTGGGCGCCGTCCCCGTGACCTACGGGCCCGGTCTGCGTGAGCGTGTCCGTGAGCTGGCCCCCCAAGGGGTGGACGCCGCCGTGGACTTCGCCGGGCACGACGCGGTGGACGTCTCGCTCGACCTGCTCGACGACCCCGGCCGGCTGGCCTCCGTCGTCGATCCGGAAGCCGCCGCCAAGGGCGGGCACTACGTGTGGGTGCGGCCGGACCGGACCGATCTCGACGCCCTCGCCGCCCTGGCCGACGAGGGCCGGCTGACCGTCCATGTCGACCGTGTCCTGCCCCTGCCCGAAGCGGCGGAAGCGTGGCGCGTCAGCCAGGGCGGTCACACCAGGGGAAAGCTCGTCCTGTCGGTCCCCGGGCGCTGAACGGCCCCGGCCCCTGTGCGAAGGAGCACGTCATGACACGACCCACCCCATCGGTTCACCGTCGTCCGCAGGAGGTGTTCGCCGACCACGGTGCGCGTCTGGGCACGGGGGATCTCGACCGCGTCGCCGCCAACTACGCCGAGGACGCCGTCTTCATCACACCGTCCGGCACCCTGTACGGCCGCGAAGGCGTCAAGGAGGCGCTCGGCAGACTGCTGGCGGATCTCCCGGACGCCGACTGGGAACTGAAGCCGCGGTTCGCCGGCGACGTCCTGTTCCTCGAATGGTCCGCGGCCAGCCCGGCCGGGCGCCGCGTGGAGGACGGCGTCGACACCTTCGTCTTCCGGGACGGGCTCATCCAGGCCCAGACCGTCCGCTACACACTCCTCACCGATCACTGACCGGCCCGCGCTCCACGCCCGGCGTTCGCGGCGCGGCGCCGCTCAGCGCAGGAACGCCAGCACGTCCCGCGCGAACTCCGCGTGGTGCTGGAAGAGGAAGCCGTGGCCCGAGTCCGGGTACGTCTTCAGCCGCGCGTTCGGCAGCAGCCCCGCCAGCAGGTGGGACGTCCGCGGGGGCACCACCAGGTCGCTGTCGCCGCCGGCCACGAAGACGGGGTGGTCGACGGCCGCGAGCCGCTGGAGGGCCGCGGGGTCGGGTACGCCCCACTCCACGACGGCCTCGTAGTGCGCCGCCCGGACCGCCGCGGTGACCGGCAGGTCCCGGCCTCGCTCGCGTTCCAGCCAGCGGCCGACGAACTCCAGGCCGCTGCGCTGGCTCGTGCCGGTGTGGCCGAAGAAGACGTAGAGGTAGTCCTGTACGCCGAACCGCTCGAAGCCGGCGTGGGCCAGCACGTCGTCCGGGTGACCGTGTATCCCCGGGCCTCCGCGGGGGGCGGTGGCGGCGAGCACCAGGCGGCGGACCGCGCGAGGACGGAGCAGAGCCAGCTCCTGCGCGGTGAAGCCGCCGAGCGAATGGCCCAGCACGTCCGCCTGCCGCAGGCCGAGCGCCTCCAGGAAGGCGAGCGTGTCCGCCGCCAGTTCCCGGACGGTGCGGCACACCTGACCGGTGCTGAGGCCCACCCCGGCGTTGTCGAAGGCGATGACGTCGCGTTCGGCGGCCAGGGCGTCGACCAACGCCGGGTCCCAGCTGTCCAGGGTGCCTCGGAAGTGCGGGAGCAGCACGAGCGGCGGGGAGTCGGCGGGGCCACAGCGGCGGTATGCGTACCGCACACCGCCTGCGGCATCGACCACCTGGTTGGGGGCGTCGACGTACATCTCGGTTCCTCGTCATGGGGGTGCGTGAAGACCACGGACGTCGTCGAGTGTGCCGCCCCGTTCCGTCGGGGTCATAGGCCATTTGACCGTAGACCGCCCGGCGCCGACAGGCCCTAGGCGATCTCGTCGACGTGGTCCTCCACCCAGTTCCGCAGCTGGGCGAGCGGCTGGGCCACGCTGCGTCCCAGGTCCGTGAGCGCGTATTCGACGTGCAGGGGCACCGCGGGGTAGATGGTCCGGTCCACGAACCCCTTCTCCTCCAGGCGGCGGAGCGTGGAGGTGAGCACCTTGGGGCTGACGCCCTCCAGGCGCCGCTGCAGCGCTCCGAAGCGCTGGGGTCCCTCCTCCATCGCCCCGATCGCCAGCGCCGACCACTTGTTGGCCAGCAGGTCCAGCACCTCACGGCAGGGGCACTGGGCCGCGTAGACGTCGTGGTGGTCGTGTCGTTCGGATGCGCATGTCGTCGCCAACGGTCGCGTCCTCCGCTCCTAAATCGGCCTCAACCAGGCTACTTCCCAAAGGGAAGTAGGTTCCGTTGAAAGTTACTACCTCCCTCGGTCTACGTTATCGCCGCAGCCAGCACCTACGGCCCATCAGGAGTCAGAGATGAGTGAGATCCCCACCACCATGCCGGCGGTCGCCTACCGCAAGAGCCTGCCCGTGGACGACGTGGAGAGCCTGGTCGACGTCACGCTGCCGGTGCCGCGGCCCGGCCCCCGCGACCTGCTCGTCCGGGTCGAGGCCGTCGCGGTCAACCCGGTGGACTACAAGGTGCGGCAGAACAACGACCCGGGCGGCGAGCCCAAGGTCCTCGGGTGGGACGCCGCGGGCACGGTCGTCGCCGTCGGCGACGAGGTGGAGGCGTTCGAGGTCGGCGACGAGGTCTTCTACGCCGGAGCCATCGACCGGCCCGGCGCCAACGCCCTCTTCCACACCGTGGACGAGCGCATCGCCGGCCACAAGCCCGCCACCCTCTCCTTCGCCGAGGCGGCGGCCCTGCCGCTGACGTCGCTCACCGCGTGGGAGGGCCTCTTCGAGCACCTCGGCCTGCGCGAGGGCGCCCTGGAGAAGACCGGCACCCTGCTGGTCACCGCCGCCGCGGGCGGTGTCGGCGCGATGGTGGCCCAGCTGGCGCGCGCGCTGACCAGTCTGACGGTGGTCGGCACCGCCTCGCGCCCGGAGACCGCCGCGTTCGCCCGCCGCATGGGGGTGTCCCATGTCGTCGACCACCGCAGGCCCCTGCCCCCGCAGGTGGCCGAGGTGGCACCGGGCGGAGTGGACTTCGTCTTCAGCACCGCCGGCACGGACCGGAACCTGACCGCCTACGCGGACATGCTCAAGCCGCTCGGACGGCTCGTCGCCATCGACGACTTCGGCCCGGTCGAGATCGGTGTGCTCAAGTCCAAGAGCATCTCCTTCCACTGGGAGTTCATGTTCACCCGCTCGCTCCACCGGACGCCGGACCAGGCGGTGCAGCGGCACATCCTCGACCAGATCGCCCGCCTGGTCGACGCGGGCATCCTCACCACCACCGCCACCACCGACCTCGGCACGATCAGCGCCGAGCACCTGCGCGAGGCGCACCGCGTCCTGGAGTCGGGCACGGCGATCGGCAAGATCACGATGACCGGCTTCTGAGCACCGCCCCGCCCGAACGGATCCCACAAAGTGTCCACAAGCGGCGGCCATGCTGGTCGGGCCGGCAGCGAGAGGCCCGACGACCGGGTCGGCCACGCGACCGGCGGACCGCTCCGGACGAGCCCGTGACCCCGTCGGCGCCCCCTCCAGTCCCTTCAACCGTCACGGTTCGCCGAGGAGACGTGATGGCCCCAGTGACACACCGCGGGGGGACGCGGGCGCGGGACGGCGACGGCTTCCGCCGGCCGGCCGGCGCGTCCCCGGCGGCGTCACCGCCCCTCGGCGCCGGGCGGGCGCCGCGCGTGGCCGGCTCCGGGCCGCGGCGCCCACGTGACCACGTGACCACGACGTCGCGGTCGCCGGTGCGACACCGGCCGTGCAGGCGTCCCCGCGGATCCCACCGCCGGCGGACGGCGTCGCCCCCGCGCAGCCCACCGCCGGCGCGGTGATGGCACACGCACAGACGACACGGCACCTCCCCGGTGCCGGGGGCCGCCCCACCGCGGGCGGCCCGGACGAGAAAGGCAGCGAGACATGAGCACCATCTCAGCGGAGTCATCGGGGTCGTTCACCCTCGGCGGAGAGTTCGTGGTCAACCGACTCGCCTACGGCACCATGCAGCTGACGGGGCCGGGAGTGTGGGGTCCCTTCCCCGACCGTGACAGGGGTGTGCGGGTCCTGCGCCGCGCCGTGGAACTGGGCGTGACCCTGTTCGACACCGCCGACTCCTACGGCCCCGGGACGGCCGAAGAGCTGCTGCGCGAGGCCCTGCACCCGTACCCGGAGAACCTGGTCATCGCCACCAAGGCCGGGCTGACCCGTCCCGGCCCCGGGGAGTGGCGGCCGAACGGGCGGCCCGCATACCTGCGCCGGCAGGCGGAGTCCAGCCTCCGCCGACTCGGTCTGGAGCGCATTCCGCTCTTCCAGCTGCACCGCATCGACCCCTCGGTGCCCTTCGAGGACCAGATCGGTGTCCTCAAGGAGCTGCGCGACGAGGGCAAGGTCGCGCACGTCGGGCTCTCCGAGGTCGGCGTGCGGGAGCTGGAGCGGGCCCGCGGCATCGTGCCCGTCGCCTCCGTGCAGAACCTGTACAACATCGCCCAGCGCGACTCCGAGGACGTCCTGCGGTACGCGGAGGCCAACGACATCGCGTTTCTGCCCTGGTTCCCGCTGGCCACCGGTCAGCTGGCCCGGCCCGGCGGTCCGCTCGCCCGTGTCGCGGCCCGCCTGGGTGCCTCGCCCTCGCAGGTGGCGCTGGCCTGGCTGCTGCGCCGCTCGCCCGTCGTCCTGCCGATCCCCGGGACGTCGTCGGTCGAGCACCTGGAGGAGAACGTGGCGGCGGCCGCGCTGGAGCTGACGCGGGCCGATCACGAGGCCCTGGGCGACCCGTTCGCCCGGGGCTGAGAACGCGACACCCGAAGCCGGCGCCCGCCGGACCACGCCGTGCGGCTTCGCGATGAGGACCGGCCCACCGGCTGGCTCCCTCGGCCGGCGCCGTGACACGACCGCGAGGCCCCTCGCCGGGGTCGGGAGGCACGCGGCCTCCTGTCGCCCTCCCCGCCCCTCCCCCATCCCTCCCCCGAACACTCACTCTCACAGGAGTTCCCATGTCCGCACCGTCCCCCGTCCGCCCGGCCGTCGCCATCGCCTACCACTCCGGCTACGGACACACCGCCGTCCTCGCCGAAGCGGTCCGCCGCGGGGCCGAGCAGGCCGGAGCCGACGTGACCTTCGTGGACGTCACCGCCGTCACCGACGAACAGTGGCAGGGGCTGGACCAGGCCGACGCGATCGTCTTCGGATCGCCCACCTACATGGGCGGCGCCTCGGCCGGCTTCCACACCTTCGCCGAAGCGACCAGCGGACGCTGGGCCGAGGGGCGGTGGGCGGACAAGCTGGCGGCGGGATTCACCAACTCCGCCTCCAAGAGCGGCGACAAGAACAACACACTCGCGTACTTCGCCGCCTTCGCCGCCCAGCACCAGATGCTCTGGGTCAGCCTGGGGCTCGCTCCGGGCTGGAACTCCACCACGGCCTCCGAGCACGACCTGAACCGCCTCGGTTACTGGGGCGGAGCCGGCGCGCAGACCCCGATGGACGGCGGGGCGGACACCGTCCACGGCGCGGACATCGCCACGGCCGAGCACCTGGGCGCGCGCGTCGCCCGGCAGGCGGCCCTGGTCGGCGCCGGACGCCGGGCGCTCGCCGCCGCGGTCTGAGCACCGGGGTGACCTCACGGGTCGGCCCCCGCCCGACCCCTCCGGACAAGCGGCCCGAGGAGACGCCGTGAAGCTGTCTGCAGTCCCTTCCTCACCTCGGCCCCCGGGGTCCTCCGCGGACCCGGCTCCGCCCTCCGGCCGCGGCCGGCCGCCGGCCACCGCCGGTGTGGTGATCGCCTCGGTCGCCGTCGCCTTCGGAGCCGGCGCCGGCAGCCCGCTGTTCGTGCTCTACCAGCGCGAGTGGGGCTTTCCCGCCTGGCAGCTCACCACGGCGTTCACCGTGTACGCGGTGACGCTGCTGGCCACCCTGCTCGTGGCGGGTTCCGTCTCGGACCACATCGGCCGCCGGCCGGTGCTGGTCGGCGCCATGCTCCTGTTGCTGGTCACCAGCGCGCTGTTCCTGGCCGCCGACGGCATCGGCTGGATCATCGCCGCGCGGGCCGTGCAGGGCATGGCCACGGGAGCGGCCACCAGTACGTTCACCGCGGCGATCATCGAACTCGCCGCCCCGCGGCACCGGCCGGTCATGACGGTGCTGACCAGCGCCGCACCGGTGGGCGGGCTGGCCCTCGGCGCCCTCTTCGCCGGCCTGGCCGTCCAGTCCAGCACCCATCCGACGGCGATCGTGTTCCTCGGCCTGGCGGTGGTCCTCATCTACGGCATCGCCTCCGTGCTGGCCGCGCCCGAGACCGCGGACCGGCATCCCGGGGTGCTGGCCTCACTGCGCCCGAGGCTGAGCGTCGTCCGCGCGGCCCGTGGATGGTTCTGGTCCCTGGCCCCCCTGGTCGCCGCGGGCTGGATGTTCTCCGGCCTCTTCCTGGGGCTGGCGCCGTCCTTCGACGCCACGGTGTTCGGCATCCGCGACGCGGCGGTGAACGGTGCGGTCGTCGCCGTCCAGCCGATGGCGGCGGCGCTGGCCGGCATCGCCTTCGGCCGGCTGTCCGCCGGGCGCGCCACTCGCACCGGCGCGCTGCTGGTGTTCGCCGGCGCCGTCCTCACGGTCACCGGTGTCGTGACGGCGACGCTGCCGCTCGTCGTCGCCGGCGCGCTGCTGGGCGGCACCGGGCAGGGCGCGGCCTTCGGCTCCTCCCTGCGCATACTGGGCCCGCTCGCGGACAACGCGAGCCGGGGCGGCCTCTTCGCGGCGGTCTACCTCGTCGCCTACACGGCATACGGTGCTCCGGTCCTCGTCGCCGGCATCGCCAGCGACTTCTTCCCGCTGACCGCCACCGTCGCCGTCTACGGCCTGGTCGTGGCCCTCCTCGCCGCGAGCGCGGCCCTCTCACTGACCCTGCGGTCCCGCCGCGACGACCGCACGGGGCTCGCCCGGGGGGTGTGAAGACCCGAGGGCGCGACCCCGCTCCGCTCCGTCATCGGTGATCCGCACAGGCGAGATGACGGAGCGTCAGTCGAGGCGGCGCGGGCGTCAGTTGTACGACGCCAGTGCTGTGACCGCATAGGTTCGCCGGGTTGTCGGGGCATGCAGATTCCCCACCCCCGCTCCCATGCGACATCGTCGCGTAGGGCCGGAATGTCACTCCGGGGCAGGACTGGCGGCTGGTGGGGCGGGTTGGGTGAGGATTGCGGTGACGGCCTGGTCGAGGGTGGCGGCTGGGTGACCGAGGACGTGCTGGAGATCGTCGGTCTGTCGCTCCAGTGCGCCGGCACGGACCTGGTCCTCAAGCCAGCCCTGGGCACCGGGCGCGCGGCCGTGCCGGTCTCGGTGGACGACGGGTCTGCCGGAGATACGGCTGAGTGCGTGGGCGAGCCGGCTGTAGGTCCACAGGTTGCCGGTGAAGTCGTAGGCGCGGCCGAGGTGGCAGTCCTCGGTGAGGACGCGGGCGGCGGCCTCGGCGAGTTCGCTGCGGAAAGCGGTATTGATGCCACGCCCGCCGGTGCCGCTGACCAGTTCACCCGAGGTGACGGCGGCGCGCAGGCCCGCGTTGAGGAATGCCTCGCTGTAGTAGGGGTGGCGCAACAGCGTGTGGGGCAGCCCGCTTGCCGAGAGGGTGCGCTCGGTGGCGTGATGAGCTGCGGTGACACCGTGGGCCTGAGTGTCGGCACCCAGGAAACTGGTGTAGATGATCGCCCCGACTCCGGCGGTGCGGGCCGCGTCGATGGCTGCCTGGTGCTGGCCGGCACGGCGGGAGGGTTCCAGCTCCGGAGAGGAGATCAGCAGCAGCCGGTCGGCTCCCTTGAACGCGGTGCGCAGCGTTGCCGGGTCATCGTAGTCACCGAGGCGGACACGGACCCCGCGAGCGGCGAGATCCGCGACCCCTTTGGGATTGCGCACCGCGGCAACGATGCGATCAGCGGGGCACTGGGCCAGCAACTGGTCGATGACCAGTCGGCCGAAAGCCCCCGAAGCGGCCGACACAACAATCATCCGCAACTCCCTCACCGTGGTGTAGCCGTCGCCGACGCGGCGGTTCGTGACCGCTCGGTCCGGACGTCCGGCTCACCATCGATGAACAGCGAACCGCGCGTCAAAGCCTTTTCCCAGCCCCAGGATCCTGGGCCTCGACAGCAACCAACCATCTGCTCGTGCTGTGACCGCATGAGGTTCGCCGGGTTGTGTTCAGGCCGCTGGGGTGAGGGGGGCGTCCGCCCCAGCGGATGCCTTTCTCGCTGCGGATGCGGACACGCTCTCGGCGTTGTGCGGCGAGGACGTCGGGGTGGCGGGCGTTGGCGTCGCGCCAGCGTAGGTGGCGGTGCACGCCCCGGGTCTGTGCGGGGGGGGGTGCGGTGGTGGGAGTCGGCCAGGGTGAACTGCCGCAGCGGGCCGAAGTGGGCCTCGATCGGGTTGGCCCAGGAGGCGTAGGTCGGGGTGAAGCACAGTTCGACCTTGACCGGTGTGGGCTGAGAGGTTGTCCAGGATGATGTAGATGGGGGCTCCGTCGGGTCGGGCGGCGCGGATCGACTTCAGCGCCGCCAGGGTGCTGGCGGTGCCTTTGCGGCGGCGGTTGACGCCCCACAGACGGTCGTCGCCGACGGAGTAGCAGCCGTGGGGGTAGGTGACGCCGTGGGTGCGGCGGTAGGCCGCCGGGAGCCGGTTGGGCCGCTCTGTTTCGCCCAGCAAGAGCCCGCGGTGGGCCGGATCCCCAGCGGCCCGAACTCGTACGCGGCGCAGGTAGGCGGCGAGTTTGCGGATCGACCAGCGGGTGAAAGGCTGACCGAACTTGTCGGGGCGGGTGGTGGCCGTCTGGACGACGAAGTCCTCGTCGTCAGGGGTGAGCTGGCGGGCCGGGACGCGGTTCCCGCCGGCTGAGGCCAGCAGCATCATCGCCCGCCGGTAGCGCACCGAGCTGGTACTTCCCCGGCGCACGATCTGCTGCGGCTTCTGCCCTTCCTGATCGGTCAGTCTGCGCACCCGCACAGGCTCAGCCACCACACCTCCCGCGGTCGGAACCGACGTCACCGCCCATCCAACCTCCCCAACCACCGACCCGGCGAACGTTCCCGGTCACAGCACCGGGCACCGCCCAGGGTGGGCGTGTGGCCCCGCAGGTCGAAGCCGAGGAACGCCGGCAGAGTGCCGTACCGCCTCACGCTGCTCGCGCGCTGCGAGGTGACGGATGCGGTGGAGCAAAGCGCGCCCCCGGTCCCCGCCCCGGCGCCCCGCTCCACCACCGATGATCCGCACGGGCGAGGTGACAAAGCGTCAGGCAACCGGGCACAGACGTCAGTTGTACGGCGCGAGGGGCACCACCAGGGTGGGCGTGTGGCCCCGCAGGTCGAAGCCGAGGAACGCCGGAGGCGAGGGGCGGGGGTCAGGCCGCGATCGTCTTGTACTCGACGTACTGGGTCAGGCCGGCCGTGCCGAACTCCCTGCCGATGCCGCTGCTCTTGAACCCGCCGAAGGGGGCGTCGAAGGAGAACGGCGCGCCGTTGACGGAGAAGGTGCCGGTGCGGACGCGCCGGGCGATCTCCAGGGCCCGGTCCTCGTCGGCCGACCACACGCCGCCGCCGAGGCCGTACGGGGAGTCGTCGGCGATGCGGACCGCGTGGTCGTCGTCGTCGAACGGGATGACCACGAGCACCGGACCGAAGATCTCCTCCTGTGCGATGCGCATGGAGTTGTCGACGTCGGCGAAGAGGGTCGGGGTGACGTAGTAGCCGTCCTCCAGGCCGGCCGGGACCTCCGGGCCGCCGGTGACGAGCCGGGCGCCCTCCCGGATCCCCGTCTCGATGTACGCGCGCACGCGCTCCTGCTGGTCCGCCCTGACCATCGGTCCGATGAAGGTGGCGGGGTCGGAGGGGTCGCCGACGGTCAGCGACTCGACGAGGTCCTTCAGCTTGGCCACGGCCTCGTCGTAGCGGCTGCGGTGCACCAGGATCCGCGTGTGCGCGACGCAGGCTTCGGCGTTGTTGGCGAAGGAGAGGAACTTCAGGCCCTCCGCCATGGCGTCGAGGTCGGCGTCCTGAAGCACGATGGCGGCGGACTTGCCGCCGAGCTCCAGGCTCACCCGCTTCAGCTGCCGGCCGGCGATGGCCGCGATGGCGCGTCCGGCGCCCGTCGAACCGGTGAACGCGATCTTGTCGATGCCGGGGTGGGAGACGAGGTACTCGCTGGTGGCGCGGTCGGCCGGCAGGATGCTGACCACGCCCTCCGGCACACCCGCCTCGGTGAGGATCTCCCCCAGCAGCAGGGTGACGAGGGCGTTCTCGGGTGAGCTCTTGAGCACGACGGTGCAGCCCGCCAGGAGCGCGGGGACGATCTTGACGAGCGCGGACTGGTGCGGGGCGTTCCAGGGGATGACGGCCGCGACGACACCGACCGGTTCGCGGCGTACCAGGACGCGGCCCGTCGTGCCGTCGGTGCGCGGCAGGGCCTCCTCCCACGGGAGGGCCGCCGCGGCGCGCAGGAAGGCGTCGGTCTGCCGGGGCAGCGCGGTGGCGGTCCACCCGGTGAACCAGCGCGCGCTGCCGTTCTCGGCGGTGGTGAGGTCCGCGATCTCCTCGGTGCGCTTGGCGTACAGGTCGTTGAAGCGGGCGATGACGTCCTGGCGTGCGGCCGGGGACAGGCGCGGCCAGGGACCTTCGTCGAAGGCCTTGCGGGCGGCGTCGACGGCGAGGTCCACATCGGGCTTCGTGGCCTCGGCGGCCAGCCCGACCAGGGACCGGTCGTGCGGGGAGCGGACCTCCAGCAGCTCCTTCTTGGCGGGCTCGGTCCAGCGTCCGCCGATGTACAGCCTGTCGTAAGTGATCACTGGGATTCCTTCTCGCGAGGGTGGCGCCGGGAGGCGGGAGCGGCCGTCACGTTAAAAGAACGCCGTTCTCCTAGTCAAGAGAACAGCGTTTCGTTAAATTTGATTCCCGCGGCCCCTCGGCCTCACCTGAGCGTGTACATGTCGCCATGGCCGAAAAGAGCCGTATAGTACGGTTGATCGACTTGCAGTAGCGCATGTCGCGACACATCGGTACGGGTGGCTGTGTGATAGGGCGGGAACCGGAGTTCGAACAGCTGACCGTCCTGGTCGAGGCGGCCCGGAAGGGGCACGGCGCCTCGACGCTCGTGCACGGGGAAGCGGGGATCGGCAAGAGCAGATTCGCGTCCGCGGTCGTCGAAGCCGCGGCCTCGTCGGGCTTCACGGTCCTTTCCTGCCACGGCATCCGCGGCTCCGGCGCGGCCGGGTTCGAGGGCCTGCACGAACTGCTGCTGCCGCTGCTCGACCGTGTCGACGCCCTCCCGCCGCGCCAGCGCACGGCCCTCCAGGTCGCGTTCGGCGGCGAGGGGGAGCCGGCCGACCGCTTCCTCACCGGGCTCGCCGTCTTCGGACTGCTGGAGGAGGCCGCGGCCCGGGGTCCCCTCGTGGTGCTGGTCGAGGACCTGCACTGGCTCGACCGGTCGACGGCCGACATCGTCACCTTCCTCGCGGCCCGCATGAGCGTCATGCCGGCGCTGCTCCTGGCCACGAGCCGGACCGATCGCGTCTACCCCGACCGCAAGTCGCACTTCAAGCATCACGTGCCGCTGGCGCCGCTCGGGCAGGAGGACGCGCTGGAGCTGGTCGCCCTGCGCGCGCCCGCGCTGACGCTGCCGCAACGGCGCCGTCTGGTCGAGCGCGCGCTGGGCAACCCGCTCGCCCTGACCGAGTGGTCGGCCAACCCCTCCTGGGTCGAAGGGCCGCCTTCCGCCGAGGGGGGCCGTGTTCCGATGGGCAGGCGCCTAGAGGACTCCTTCCTCGCCGAGGTCGCCCTGTTGCCGCCGGCGACACGGCACGCCCTCCTCGTCGCCGCCGCCGCGGAGGATTCCAGCAGCTACGAAGTGCTCGCGGCGGCCCGCAACCTCGGCCTGGACCAGGGCGACTTCGCGCCGGCCGAGAGGTTCGGGCTGATCACCCTCACCGCCGGCACGTACAAGTTCCGCCATCCGCTGGTGGGTTCGGCCGTGTACGACAACGCCGACTTCGGCGCGCGGTCGCGCGTGCACACCGAACTCGCTGCCGTGGTCGTCGAACCCGCACGCGCCGTCCAGCACCGGGCCGCGGCCGTCGCCGGCTGGGACGAGGACGTCGCCGCCGAACTCGAAGCACTCGCCATGACGGCCGGCCGACGGGGGGCGCGGACCGAAGCCGCCGCCGCCTGGCGGCGCGCCGCAGCGCTCACCCCGGTCGCGGCGGACCGGGCGCGGCGCACGGTGATGGCCGCGGAGACGGCACGGCAGGCGGGCGCGACGGCCGACGCCGTGGCCCTGCTCACCGAGGCCAGACCGATCGTCGACGACGAGGCGTCGACGGTGCAGTTCGCCCGCACCGAATGGATGCTCGCCGGCAGCAGCTCGGCACTGCTCGGGCGCGGCGGCGACGAACTCGTCGCGCTGTCGCGGAGACTCAGCGATCCCGCCGACCGGATCGAGGTCCTCACCTGGGCCGCGGTGCGCGGCTACCTCCGCCAGGACACCTCTGCCGGCCTCGCGGCGGCCGTCGCGGACGAACTGCGCCGGGCCGACGCCGCCACCGAGCCGCAGCAGGTGCTCCGTGACATCGGCTTGGCCCTGATCAGCCCGGCGGACCGGATCGGCTCGGTCGACAAGGCGCTGTCGTTCATGCAGCGGGAGGCCCGCGAGGGGTACGCGACCCTGCTGAACTGCCTGGCGTTCGCCGTCGAGGACACCCATGACCTCGCCGTCGCCGACCGGGTCTGGGGCGCCGGGGTCGACATGTTCCACCAGTCGGCGCGGGCCGGCGACGTGGCGGTGGCCCTCTCCGGACGCAGCACCGTCCGCGTGACCGCCAACGCGATCGCCGCCGGCCTCACCGACGCGGAACTCGCGCTGCGCCTCAGCTACGACCTCGACCTGCCGGTGGTCGGGGCCCTCGCCACCGCGAACATCGCACGCGCACGCGCGTGGCGCGGCGAACACCAGCTCGCGACCGCCGCGCTGGACACCTGTGCCGAACTGTCCGGCCCGACCCCGGTCCCCCGGGTGGCGGCCGTGGCATCGTGGGCGTCCGCCCAGGTGGCGGCGAACGAGGGCCACGCCGAGGAGGCGGTCGTCCACCTGCTGGCAAGTCTCGAGCACCCGCCCGTCGGCGTCTGGGCGGGCGGCGACCTCGCCGACACGGCCGTGCGAGCCGGCCGGCCGGAGGTGGCGGAGGGCTGGCTCGACATGGCGTCGGCCGCCCTCGCGTCCGGCGACTCCGGCCATCTCGCGATGCTCGTCGAACGGTCGCGCGCGCTCCTGCCGCTGGGCGGCGATCCCCGCGTCCACTTCGAGCGGGCGATACGACACGGTGAGGGGACCACCGCGTTCCTCGACCTGGCCAAGACCCGGTTGTTCTTCGGCGAGTGGCTGCGCCGGGAACGCCGCATCGTGGAGGCGCGCAGCCATCTCTCCGCGGCGCTGCCCGTCTTCGAGTCCCACCACGCGGCGCCGCTCGTGGAACGCACGGCACGGGAGCTGGGCGCCGCCGGCAGCACCGTCCAGCCGGCACAGCCGCGTCAGACCTTCGACGCCGAGGCCGTGCTGACCGCGCAGGAACTGCACGTCGCCCGGCTGGCCGCCCAGGGGTACACAAACCGGCAGATCGCCGACCAGCTGTATCTCTCCCACCGCACCGTGGGAGCACACCTGTACAAGGTCTACGCGAAGTTGCAGATCAACCGGCGGACGCAGCTCGCCGCCGCCCTCGCGTCCGACACGCCCGGCTGACGCGGCGTGATCCGGACGAAGGACCCTGGCTAGGCCAGGCGTCCGCCGCCGTCGACGTGCAGCACCGTTCCGGTGACGTACGGATTGTCCATGGCGAAGAGCACCGCCTTGACGACGTCGTCCGCGGTTCCGACGCGCCGTACGGGGTTGTCGCCGGCGATCTGCCGGAGGAATCCGGGCTTGGCGTCACCGAGCCTGTCCCAGGCACCGCTGTCGATGATGCCGGGGGAGACGGCGTTCACGCGCAGCGGGGCCACCTCGACGGCCAGGGCCTGCACGAGGAAGGCCAGGGCGCCGTTGGTGGTCGCCATGACGGTGCGCTCGGGGGCCGGGCGCCAGGCGGCCACCCCGGAGAAGAAGGTGAGGGAACCGCCCTCGCGTGCCTGGCCGGCCAGGTGCTTGGCGATGAACAGGGGACCGGTCACCTTCGCCGCGAAGGCCCGCCGGACGTCGGCAGGGTCGAGTTCGGCGAGCGGCCCGTTGGCGGGCACCGCCGCTGTCGACACCAGGTGGTCGAAGGGGCCGACCTCGTCCGCCAGCCGTGCGGCGGACCCGTCGTCGGTGATGTCGAACTCCACCGTGCGCCACGGGCCGGTCAGTTCGCCGCCCGTGTCCTTCAGCTTGCCGAGGTCCGGCCCGGCGAGAACCAGTTCGGCGCCGGCGGCCGAGGCCGTGCGCGCGAGGTGCCGCCCGATGGCGGAGCCGGCTCCGATGACGACGATGCGCTGTCCGGAACGTTCCTGCGTGGTCACGCGAATCTCCTTGGGTGAAGCGCCGTGGCGCGGCCGGTGGGGCACGGGCTTCACTCTTCTCCCCCAAGCGGAGATGAGGCCAATGACTGTTTTCGTCGCTCTCCATAAGTTCCACGCATGACGGTCGCTCCTTCGAGGTCCCCGCGCCCGGCTTCCGCCCACACGCGGGCGCCGGCGCCGGCGCTGGCGCTGGGAGGCTGGCGCAGGCAGCGGCAGGCGGCCGGTGCGGGCGACGCGCCGGCCGCGGATCGACCGCGCCGCCGACCGCCTCAGGACGACCAGCCAGTGCGCCCGGCACGGGTGCGGGCGTGCCGCCCGGTGGACAGCCGAGCGACCGCTGACGTCGCTCCGGGCGAGACCGCTGCCGACCGCCTCAGGACGACCAGCGGGAAGTCCGCCCGCTGGTCCAGTACGGCCGAACATCCGGGCCGGGGCATCAGCCGGCGCGCCCGCACGGATCTGGGCGACGCGGTCCGCAGCACCTGACGGCCCTCAAGAAGCCGGGACGGGTGCGGGCACCACCGGCTTCCGCCCGCACGCAGACGCGGGCGCAGGCAGCGGCAAGCGGCAAGCGGCCGGTGCCTGCCACCCGCCGGCCGGACGGCGAGACCGCCGCCGCCCGCCTCGGGGCAATCAGCGGGACCTCCGCCCGCTGATCGAGCACGGCCGGACATCAGCCGGCGCGCCCGGGCGGAGGTGACCGAGACGCGGTCCGCAGCACCCGACGGTCCACAGGAAGCCGGGAGAGCGCGCGTACGCCGGCCGGTGGGCACGAGTGACCGCCGGTGTCCGTCCGCGCTACCGGCTTCCCCCCTTGCGCAGGCGTCTGGCCACGTGCGCGGGCATCAGCGGCGCGTGTTCCCCGAGGGTCTCCAGGAAGGACGAGGTCACCGGGTCCGGGCTGGTGCGGGTGTATCCGGTCAGTTGCCGGCGCAGGGGCGGGTCGGGACGCAGGAACGCTCCGGCGAAGTGCGGCGGGATGGTGTTGGCGGGCACGAGTGTGGGACCGAGCCCGGCCGCCGCGTACCCGATGGCCGACGCGGCCTGTTCGGTGCGTACCGCGACCCGGGGCCGGAATCCGGCGGCGCCGCAGGCCCGTTCCAGGATGTCGGACAGGCCGCTGTCGGGGGTGAAGTGCACCCACTCCCGCTCGGCGAGGTCGGCCAGCCGGACGTCCGGCGCGCGGTCGGAGAGGGCCAGCGGGTCGTCGGAGCGGGTGACGACCAGGAACTGCTCGGCGCCGATGTGCCGGGCGGTGCCCTCCCAGTCCTCCGGCAGCGGTCCCACGGCGACGTCGGCCTGGCCCGCGGTCATGGCCTGCGCCAACTCGTCGCTCCGCCGGTGTTCGAACAACCGGATGCGCACACCGGGGTGTTCGCGGCGCCACAGCCCCAGGACCGTGGGCAGCACGCCCGCGCTGACCGAGTAGAGCGTGGCCAGGTGCAGCTCGCCGGTGGAGACGCCGGCGGCGCGGCGGGCGGAGACGGTGGCCCGGCCGGCCTCGGCCAGTGCGGCCCGGGCGTGGGGCAGCATCGACCGGCCGGCCGGGGTGAGCCGCACGCCGCGCGGCAGCCGTTCCAGCAGCGGCCCGCCGACCTCCCGTTCCAGCGCCTGGAACTGGTGGGAGAGTCCGGGCTGGGTGACGTTGAGGCTTTCGGCGGCGCGGGTGAACGATCCCTCGTCCACGATGGCCACCAGGTACTCAAGCTGTCGCAGCGTCGGCATGTGCTCAGCTTATAGAAAGAATGCGGAAGAGTTCTTGGACTTATGGGCGGACGCGGGAGCACGATGAACGCGTGCCCGGGGGACGGACGGCCCGAAGGGGCCGGACGACTCCGCACGCCCGGTCATACATGGCGGAGTTTCCGCAGCTCAGGCGCACATGTCCAAGGAGTCCCCATGTCACCCTCCCGCTCGGAGCCGACCGTCACCGTGGGCAACGTCGCCCTGTCGTTCCACCGTGCCGCCGCCGCGGTCACGCGCCGCGTCCTGGAGGCCCACGGACACCGGGTGAACAGCGTGGAGGCACCGCACGAGCAGTTGTTCCGGCTCCAGGAGGAGGGCGGCGTCGACGTCCTGGTCTCCGCGTGGCTGCCCTCCAGCCACGACACGTACCTCTCCCGCTACCGGGACCGGGTCCGGGTGCTGGCGCCGCACTACCGGCCGTACTGCGTGTGGGCGGTGCCGCCCTACGTCCCCGAGGACGCGGTGCGGGAGGTCGCCGACCTGACGCGGCGGGAGGTGGCCGGGCGGATGACGAAGACCATCGACGGCATCAACCCGGGCGCGGGCATCAGCCGCTTCTCCGCCCGGATGGTGGACGCCTACGGTCTGCGCGAGCTCGGCTACTCCTTCGCTCCGGGCGCCGAGTCCAACTTCCTGTCCCGGGTGGAGCGCGGGGTCGCCGCGCGGGAGTGGTTCGTCGTCCCGCTGTGGCGCCCGCAGTACCTCAACCGCCTCTACGGCCTGCGCCCCCTCCAGGAGCCCAAGGGCCTGCTGGGCACCGTGGACGACGCCAGCGCGGTCGTCCGGCTCGACGCGCTGGACCACCTGCACCCCGACGCGGTCGCCCGGCTGGACAGCCTGCATCTGGGCAACGACGGTGTCGAGGAGATCGACACCCTGATCAACGTGGACGGCCTCACCCCGTTGCGGGCCGCCGACCGCTACCTCGCGAAGCACGGCCACGCCCTGACGCCGTGACCCCTCCCGCGAGGACGCGGCGGCGCGCCCGTACACACCCCCTTACCCCTTCGAGCAGCACACGGAAAGCGAAGATCGACCCATGAACAAGACCACCATGCGGGCCGTCGGTTACCGCAAGAGCCTCCCCGTCGGCGACCCGGAGAGCCTGGTCGACGTGGAACTGCCCGTCCCCGAGCCCGGCCCGCACGACCTGCTGGTGAAGGTCGAGGCCGTCGCGGTCAACCCCGTCGACCACAAGATCCGGCAGAGCAACGACCCGGGCGGCGCGATCAAGGTGCTCGGCTGGGACGCCGCGGGCACGGTCGTCGCGGTCGGCGAGAAGGTCGGGACGTTCAAGGCGGGCGACGAGGTGTACTACGCCGGCGCCCTGGACCGGGCCGGCGCGAACGCCGAGTACCACACGGTCGACGAGCGCATCGCGGCCCTCAAGCCCGCCACGTTGTCCTTCACGGAAGCCGCGGCCCTGCCGCTGACCTCGCTGACCGCCTGGGAGGGCCTGTTCGAGCACCTCGGCCTGGAGAACGGCGGACTGCACCGGGAGGGCGCCCTGCTGATCACCGCCGCGGCCGGGGGCGTCGGCGCCATCACGGCCCAGCTGGCCCGCGCCCTGACCAGCCTGACCGTCATCGGCACCGCCTCCCGTCCGGAGACCGTCGAGTTCGCCACCCGCATGGGTGTGCGGCACGTCGTCGATCACCGCCAGCCCCTGGTTCCCCAGATCGCCGAGGTGGCCCCGGACGGCCTGACACACGTGTTCAGCACCGCCAACACCGACGGCAACCTCGGCGCCTACGCCGAGGCGCTGCGGCCCTTCGGCAGGATCGTCGCCATCGACGACTTCGACTCCCTGCCCATCGGGGTGCTGAAGGCCAAGAGCATCTCCTACCACTGGGAGTTCATGTTCACCCGCTCCCTGTTCCGGACACCCGACCTGGACCGGCAGCGGCACATCCTGACCCAGATCGCCCGCCTGGTGGACGCGGGCGTCCTCACCACCACCGCCGTGAAGGACCTCGGCAGGATCGACGCGGCGAACCTCCGCGAGGCGCACCGCGTCATGGAGTCCGGCACCGCCATCGGCAAGATCACCCTCACCGGCTTCTGAACCCGCCCGCCACCGGCCGCCGGCCGGACGGGAGCCGCAACACTGCCCGCGGGCGCCGATGACGTGCGTCAACGGGCAGCGGCACCGGCGACCACCGGTCCGGCGCATCCACGGCGACGACAGTTGTGACGGACAGCGGCCGTCCGTGCGGCGGCCCCCGCGGACACATCCGGCCGTGCGGGGCCCACGCGGGCGTCCACGGCCGCCTCTCCCCCCGGCCCCTTCCAGGGCCACCCCGACGACGTACGGAGAAACCCATGACCCACCCCGAAAACGCACCCATCGTCCTCGTCGCGCGCATGCGGGCGCGTCCCGGCAAGGAGCAGGAACTGCGGGACGCGCTGCCCGCCCTGGTGGCCGCCACCCGGCAGGAGGACGGTTGCCTCACGTATGTGCCGCACCAGGGCCTGGACGACCCCGGGCTGCTGGTGATGCACGAGGTGTGGCAGAGCGAGGAGCACCTGCGCGCCCACGCGGGCAGCGACCACCTGCGGCGGTTCGCGGAGCTCGCGGAGACGCTGACGGTGGGCGGCATCCAGATCGATCGGCTGACCGAACTGGCGGTGTAGAGGCGGACGGCGGCCCTGCCCGGTCAGTCCGAGTCCGCCGCCCGGGTGCCGGTGCGGAAGACGGCGGTGACCGCCTTGCCGTCGAGTGCCGGGCGGGCGTGCCAGGAGTCGGCGAGGGCGTTGACGAGGTGCAGGCCCCGGCCGGACTCGGCCAGGGGGTCCGCCTCCGTCGCGTGCGGCCAGTTCGCCGTCCCGCCCCGGTCGAAGACCGTCAGCGACGTGGTGTTCCGGTCGTGATGGAGCATCAGGCCCCGGACACCGGCCGTGTGCGAGACCGCGTTCGCCACCAGCTCGGTGACGACGAGGAGCGCGTCCGGCAACCTCGCTCCGAGGAACTCCGAGCAGGTGGTCCGCACCGCCTCCCTGGCCCGCTGCTCCGCCCGGCCGGAACCGGCGAGGCTGATCACCCGGCAGGCGCCCGCAGAAGGTCGCACCTCCACCGGCACACCTTCCCGGTCGGGACTGAGTGTTCTGTTCACGATCGGTGTCCTCCCACGCCAGAGTCGCTGTTCGGACCAACGGAGCCATCAAGTTTGATATTCCAACTAACTCGTCCGCCGCATGAGTTGGCCTACACGCGTGAGGGACGCGTGAGGTGAGGCAGAAGAGCTGCCCCAACGGCCCGTACCGGTTCCTCCGCGGCCCCGCACACACCTGGGGGCAGCAGGATGAGCGGCGGCGGGTCGTGGACGACCCGCACGGAGGGGACGCGGTAGCGCCCGTTCCCCTCCATCCGCGAAACAGGTGAGAGGAACGACGATGACGTCCTTGGCCCATGCCGTACACGTCAGTCCGATGCAGCCGCTGGCGCCGGGCGCCCTGCCGCCCCGGCCGGACGGTGGCCCGCTGCTGTGGTCCCCGCTGTCCACGACCCTCGTCTACGGCCCCCGCGAGGCCGTCCTGGTGGACCCGGGACTGACCACGGAGCAGGGGGTCGCCGTCGCCGACTGGGCCGCCGGTTTCGGGCGTACGATCACCGGCGTCTACGTCACGCACGCGCACGGCGACCACTGGTACGCGACGGCGCCCGTGCGCGAGCGGTTCCCGGACCTGAAGGTGTGGGCCACGGCCGAGACGATCGCGGAGATGGAGCGCACCACTCCCGGCGGCCGGCCGGACCCGTTCTGGGGAGCGGCGTTCCCCGGTCTGATCGGCGACACCCCGGTCATCGCCGAGGCCGTCCCGGAAGGCGGCCTGGAGGTGGACGGGCAGCCGCTCGTGCCGCACGCCGCCGGGCACACCGACACCGATCACACGACGTTCCTGCACGTGCCGTCCCTGGACCTGGTCGTCGGTGGCGACGTCATCTACAACCAGGTGCACCAGTACCTCTCCGAGGCCGGCGCCGACGGCATCGACAGCTGGCTCGGCGCGATCGACGCCGTGGCCGCCCTCGACCCGGCCACCGTCGTGGCCGGGCACAAGAATCCCGAGCGCGACGACCCGGCGTCCGTCATCGACGACACCCGCGACTACCTGCGCGCGGCCGCGGAGGTCTTCACCGGTGCCACCGGCCGGGCCGAGTACTTCGCGGCGATGACGCAGAGGTTCCCGGCGTGGCTGAACCCGGGCATCGCCTGGCTGACCGCGGTGGGGCGCTGGGCGGAGTGAGCCGACGGGACCGCCGTCGTCCCGGTACCCGTGCGCGGGAGCCTTAATGACCGCCTGGTCATTAAGGCTCCCACGTCGTACCATCCCTAGTGACCGCCTGGTCATTAAGGCCCGACGGCGCACCTACTCGTCAGGAGCTGAGACGGCATGTCCGAAGACAGGGAGCCCGCGCGGCACCGGGTGGTCGTCGTCGGCGGCGGTCCCGTCGGCCTGTGGACCGCTCACGAACTGGCCCTCGCGGGCGTACGCCCCCTCGTCCTGGAGCAGGGGGAGCACCGCAGTCCGCACTCCAAGGCCCTCGGTGTGCATCCCCGCACGATCGAGGTGCTGGCCATGCGCGGACGTCACGAGGCGTTCCTGGCCGGCGGCCGGCCCCTGCCGAACTGGCACTTCGGCATGCTGGACAACCGTCTGGACTTCCGGGCGCTGCCCACGCCCTTCCCGTTCATGCTGGCCTTCCCGCAGTCGGCCACCGAGGAACTGCTGGAGCGGTACGCGGTCGAGTCGGGCGCGGAGGTCCGGCGGGGTCACGAGGTGGTCTCCCTGACCCAGGACGACACGTCCGTCACCCTCCGGGTCCGGGGCCCCGCCGGCACCTACGAGGTCGTGGCCGAGTACGTCGTCGGCGCCGACGGCACCCGCAGCACCGTGCGCCGGCAGGCGGGCGTCGACTTCCCGGGGTCGGACACCTCCGCGTACGGGTACCTCGGCGAGGTCGTGCTGGACAGTCCGCCGCCGGCCGGGTTCCAGGCCCTGAACGAGGCCGGTCGCCTCCTGGTGGTGCCGCTGCCCGGCGGCGGGTACCGCGTCACCGGGTACGACCCGCTCAACCAGCGCCGCGATCCGCTCACGTTGGACGAACTCCGGGACGCCGCACGGCGCATCGCCGGCACCGACTTCGGCATGCGCGACCCGTCCTGGCTGACCCGGTTCGGCAACGCCACGCGCCTGGCCGCGTCCTACCGCGCCGGCCGGGTGCTGCTGGCCGGGGACGCCGCGCACAGCCACTTCCCCGCGGGCGGGGTCGGGCTCAACGTCGGGCTCCAGGACGCCATGAACCTCGGCTGGAAACTGGCCGCCGTCGCACAGGGCAGGGCCGGCTCGGAATTGCTCGACACCTACCACGCGGAACGGCACGCGGTGGGTGAGGAGCTGGCGGAGCACACGCTGGCGCAGAGCGCGCTGATCACGGGTCTCACCCCGGACGTCACCGCACTGCGGTCCCTGCTGAGCGACGCGATCGCCGACGATCCGCACTTCTCTAGGATGCTGGCGGGCAAGCTGTCAGGTCTCGACACGGCCTACCCGCCGGCCGACGCGGGCGCCCACCCCCTCACCGGCGTCCGGGCCTACGACCCCGAGGGCCTGGGCGTCCTCCCGCTGCTGCACGACGGCCGTCCGGTGCTGCTGGCCATGGGCGACACCCCGGTCCCCGGCGAGGTGGCCGAACGGGCGGCGGCGGCCGGCGTCGCGGTGCACCGCAGCCGGCTCTCCACCACCGGCGGGGACCACTGGGCCGGCGTGACGGCGGCACTGCTGCGGCCCGACGGACACGTGTGGTGGGCGACCGAACGGCCCGCCGCCACCGCCGACTTCGCCGGTGAGACGGTCAAGGCCCTGGACGCTCTGCCCGCGCGGTTCCGAGCGGGCGCGATCGGGGCCCGCGGGGGGCGGTGAGGGCCGGGAATGCGTCACGGGGTGACGGTGTTGAGAGAACCGTCTGACATGTTCGAGTCAACGGGCTCGGGCGGTCGGCGGAAGGAGTCCCTCATGGCACGCAGCACCACACGCCCCGTCGTCAAGCTGAAGTCGACGGCCGGCACCGGCGTCACCTACGTGACCCGCAAGAACCGTCTGAACGACCCCGACCGGATGGTCCTGCGCAAGTACGACCCGGTGGCCGGCGCGCACGTCCTCTTCCGCGAGGAGCGCTGACCCCGCGCGTCCTCCCACTCGGCCGTGCGCTCGGCCGTGCGGTGGGTGTCGACGGTGGAGCGGGTGGGCGGCTGGAAGCCTCCCGCGCCGGCACCGCGCGCGTCGCGGACGCCGCCGGCCGGGCGGAACGCTTCCGGCGCCGCTACGGCCGTACCACCACCGACCGCCACCGACCGTCTCCGACGCCACGCCTCCACGGCCCGGCACCGCACCCGCGATGCCGGGCCGTTCCCGTACCGGCGCACACCCGCCCGCACGGAGCCGTGAGCCGTGAGCCGTGAGCCGTGTGATCGATGCCTGCTGCGCCGTCTCACCTCGTCGACGACGCGCCCCTGGCACCTGTTCCCCCACGGCCTGCTCCTGGGGCTCGGCTTCGACACCGCCACGCCCACCGGGCTGTCGGCCGCGGCGGCGCCGCTGGTGGGGTTCGTGAACCTGATGACGTCGCTGCGCGACAGGGTGCCCGCGGCGGCACGGGCCGTGCCCTGGCCGGCCGGTCACCGGGCCCGGCGTTGCCTGACAGGTCACCGGATGCGGGCCGGGAGGGCAGGCCGGCCGCGTCGGTCTTGTGAGCCGGTGCCGGCCGCTGCCACGCTCGTGGGGCCGGTCCGGGCGTGTCCCGCCGTGGACCGGCAGGCGGAGTGGCCGGTCCGGCGTGTCCCCGGATGCCGGACCGGCCGCCCGCCGCGCCCGGGCGTCCGAGGCCGCCGCACCGCGGGGACGGAACGGCTCCGCGTCGGCCGGGGCCGCCGAACCCGCAGCCACGGCCGCGGCGGCAAAAACCCGTTGGCGGGCCACGGAGAGCCTTGCTAGTCTCCGCTAGGCCGTGCGAGAGAACGAGGAGGTGGTACCCGTGAACGTATCGACATGGGTGCTCCCCTCCGGGGTCACGGTCGGGCGGTAGGTCGTCCGGGAGCGCCGTTCCAGCGCACTCCCGAAAGGCACGACCGTGCACTTCACTTCCGAACAGCGCCTCGAAGACGGCGTCCTCGAGCGCGAATTCCTCCTCGGTCAGATCCCGGGCACTCTGTGGACGCCTGGCTCCGCACCGGCCCCGCTGGTACTGATGGCCCACAACAACGGCCTGCCCAAGGCGGACCCCCGGCTGGTGGCCCGGGCCCGCTACACCGCCGCGCGCGGCTACGCGGTGGCCACCATCGACGCCGCCGGGTGCGGTGACCGTCCCCGTTCCGCCGCCGCCGAGCGGGCCCGTGCCGACCTCCGGCGGGCGATGCGGGCCGGCGAGCCGGTCGACGAGATCTTCGAGTCCCTCATCGGCCCGCTGGTCGACACCGCGGTCCCGGAGTGGCGGACCACTCTGGACGCCCTCCTCGAACTGCCCGGCGTCGACGGCCCGGTCGGCTACTCCGGGGGCTGGACCGCCCTCGGCATCCGGCTGGCGGTGGCCGAGCCGCGCATCGCGGCCGCCGGTTTCTTCGCCGGGGGGTACGTGCCCCGTGCCCAGCGGGAGGAGGCCCGGCAGGTCACCGTTCCGCTGCTGTTCCTGCTTCAGTGGGACGACGAAGGGAACCCCCGGCAACGGGCCCTGGACCTGTTCGACGCCTTCGGCAGCAGGGAGAAGACGCTGCACGCCAACCTGGGCGGGCACACCGGCACTCCGTGGTTCGAGCTGGAGGACGGCTGCCGGTTCTTCGACCGGCACCTGAGGTAAGGCGGGCCGTCCGGCGGGCGGGCGGGCGGGCGACAGCGGCGGCACGGACCGGCCGTCACCGTCCCCGGCCCCGCCCGACGGGCGCGTCCTCGGCGCCCGCATCCCCGTGGAGCAGGGCTTCGAGGGAGGCGGTGAGGTCCGCGGTGAGCTGTTCCGCGGTCATCTCCGCCAGCGCCCCGGCGCGTACGACATACCGGCTGAACGTGACGCCGACGAGCAAGGCGGCGACGAACGGCAGCCGGTGCCGCAGGTCGTGCTCGTCCAGGAGCCGGCGGTACACCTCGTCGGTACGTTCCTGCATCGCCACGTACAGGGCGGCGGCACTGCCGGTGTCGTCGGCTGCGCTGCGCAGCAGTGCCACGAACGTGTCGTTGCCGTCGGCGCTCTCCATGCGGTGCACGTAGCCGCGGGCGATACGGGCCGGCAGTGGCTCCCGGGTGTCCTCGGCCAGGGCGTCGACGTCCCGGGTGCCCGGGACGGCCGCCAGGAACAGGCTCTCCTTGCTGCCGAAATGGCGCAGCACCGAGCCATGGGTGACGCCGGCGCGCCGGGCGATGTCCCGCAGGGTGGCCCGGTGGTAGCCGCGCTCGGCGAAGGCCTGTGAGGCGGCCTCCAGAATGGCCCGTCGGTGCAGTTCCGGGTTGCGCGTACGGCGGGGCGGCGCGGGCGGGACGGTGTCGGGTGCGGCCATGGGCCGAGCCTATCGTCGCGGTCGTCGCCGTCATGCCGACGGCCTCGACCCGCTGAACTTCCGGGCCCCGGTCGATCAGGCTCGGCAGGCGGACGCTGCGGGCGACCCGACGGGCTCCGTCGGACTGTTCACCACCGTCCTGGGCCTCCGGCAGGGGCGGTGCGCGGCGGACCTGGAACCGGTCGGCCGTCGCGGCAGGCGGCGGAGCGCCATCCGCTGGACGAGGCGCTGCCGGCGCGCCTGCCGCCGGCGCCGGCTTCGGACGGCAAGCAGGCCGAGGCCCTGGGGCTGTCCGACGTGATCTGGCGGGGCACGGGATGGTGGCACGACCGGGCCGCCGCCATGCGGGCCGCCCTGGGAGCGGCGGGCAAGGCCGAGGACGGGGAGGACATGGCGCGGGCCCACCACGGCCCGGCCGGCGCCCTGCGCCACCTCGGCGGCCTGCCCGGTGCGCGGCGCCGCTTCGGACAGGCGCGCTCCGCGGACGACCGGGCACACGTGCCGCGCACCTTCCAGGTCGTGCATCACACCCGGGGAACCACGTTCGTGCCCCGCGCCGTCATGGAGGCGGCCCTGCGGCTGCTGCGCACCGCCGTCCCGGTGCGGCCGGCCGGCGGCCGGGTGAACCTGGCGGAGGAGCTGACGGCGCTCGGCGACGTGCGGCTCCTGCCGCCGGCGGCGCGGGCCAGGGGGGACCGGCCCGGCTGGAGACCGTCAGGCAGTAGCGGGACGGCGGCTACGGTCAGCCGGGCCGCCGCATCGGTCATTTGACCATCCGGAGGTTCCCCGGCCGCGTGGGGCCGCCGCCGACGGCCCCGGCGAGCCTTCGACGGAGGCGGGTCCGCCCTCGGCGGCGTCGGACACCCGGGGCCACGGCGAGGGGCGGACCACGTGTGCCGGCCTGCCGCGCGGGCCGCGATGTGCACCCGGGCCCAGGAGTTAAGTCGTTAGACGGATTCGGCCGTGTCCGCTGTCGGGAGACGGTGGGTGCGTCGCCCGGCGGCGCGGTTCCCCCGCTCCGCCCACACCTGAAAGGCCACACCATGCCCTACATCACCGTCGGCCAGGAGAACACCACCGACATCGACCTCTACTACGAGGACCACGGCACCGGACGACCCGTCGTCCTCATCCACGGCTACCCGCTCGACGGCCACTCCTGGGAGAAGCAGACCACCGCCCTCCTCGAAGCCGGCTACCGCGTCATCGCCTACGACCGCCGCGGCTTCGGCCAGTCCAGCCAGCCCACCACCGGCTACGACTACGACACCTTCGCCGCCGACCTCAACACCCTCGTCGAGACCCTCGACCTCCACGGCGCCACCCTCGTCGGCTTCTCCATGGGCACCGGCGAGGTCGCCCGCTACCTCGCCACCTACGGCTCCGCCCGCATCGCCAAGGCCGCCTTCCTCGCCTCCCTCGAACCCTTCCTCCTCAAGACCGACGACAACCCCACCGGCGCCGGCGACCAGGCCTTCTTCCAGGGCGTCTCCGACACCGCCCGGAACGACCGCTACGCCTACTACACCTCCTTCTACGACGACTTCTACAACCTCGCCGACAACCTCGGCGTCCGCATCAGCGAGGAGGCCGTCCGCAACAGCTGGAACGTCGCCACCCGCGGCAGCGCCCACGCCGCCTGGGCCGCACCCCTCACCTGGCCCACCGACTTCCGCGCCGACATCCCCAGGATCGACGTCCCGGCCCTGATCCTCCACGGCACCGCCGACAACGTCCTCCCCATCGACTCCACCGCCCGCCCCTTCCACAAGGCCCTCCCCCACGCCGACTACGTCGAGATCGACGGCGCCCCCCACGGCCTGCTCTGGACCCACGCCGAAGAAGTCAACAACGCCCTCCTCGCCTTCCTCGCCAAGTAGTCCCCGCCGCTGCCACGGTGGCCCACCCCGTGATCCGGCGGTGCGGGCCACCCGGGCACACCGCCGAGTCACGCCTGCGCAGGGACGGTCCCGCCGGGGGCCCGGAGAGCGAGCGGTGCACGCCCGACCGAAGCCGTCCCGCCAGGAGAACGCCGGGCAGTCGGCCATCTCGCCACCCACGGTGGCTTCCCATCCGTACCACGTGTTCCCGCGGCCGGGCTTCGGCTCCCGGCGGGGACCCGACCGCGCATCGCAGGAACTCGGTGATCACACATGACACGAAGTGCCGTGAAGGCACCGGTGCGGGAGCGTCCGGGTCCGGCCGGCCGGTTCCGGCTGACGTCCGTGCCGGACGCGCCGGCGACGAGGGCCCTCGGAGCGGGCGAGGAGCGGGACGCCCGGCCGGTGACGCTCACCGTGACGGCGAGCGACATGCTCACCGAGGAGGGCGCGCAGGCCTACCTCCGTGCGGCGTCGGGTGTGCGCGTGGTGCCCTGGGAGGACCGGCACGGTGCGGACGTGGCGCTGGTGCTGGCGCACAAGGTCTCCCTGGCGACGCTCCAGCGTGTCGAGGAGGTGACCGGATCGGAGCAGGGGCGGGGACTGCCGGTGCTGCTGGTGGCGGACTCGATCAGCGAGCGGCACCTGTGGTACGCGGTCGACCGCGGAGTGGTGGGGGTGCTGCTGCGCGGCGAGGTCGGTCACGCCGACATCGTGCGGGCGAGCCGCAGGGCTCTGCGGGGGGAGTCGCCGCTGCCGCCCACCCTGGTGCGCGCCCTGGTCGAGCGACTGCGCTCGCTGCCCGGGCACCAGCCGGGCCCGTCCGACCTGTCCGCCCGGGAGGTGGACGTCCTGCGGCTGCTGGCCGAGGGGTTGAGCACCGCCGAGGTGGCGGGACGCCTCAACTACTCGGAACGTACGATCAAGAACGTGCTGCACGACGTCATCACCCGGCTGGGCCTGCGCAACCGGACGCAGGCGGTGGCCTACGCCATCCGCAACGGCGCGCTGTGAGGGCCGGACCGTGCACGGACGGCCGTCGAGGCCGACGACACCTTGTGGGGTCACCCGGCACACCCGGCGGGGTGACGGTGGAACACGCAAAGTCACCGCCTTGACAAGGAGAGTTCGGTGAAGAAACCCTGTGGTCCGGAAGGTGTACCCCGCAGATACCCGGACGTCGCCGCTCGCCGAGCGGACCGTGACCCGGTGCGGGGCCGGCGCGGAAGCGGGAAACACGTATGACCGACTGGCACAAGACGGCGTGCAGCCTCTGCTACGTCAACTGCGGTCTCGAGGTCGCGACCGACGGGCGTGCGATCACCCGCGTACGCGGCGACAAGGAGAACCCGCGCACCCGGGGCTACCTCTGCCAGAAGGCGCAGCGGCTGACGTGGTACGGCGACCACCCGGACCGTCTCACCACACCGCTGCGCCGCCGCCCCGACGGCGGCCACGAGCCCGTGGACTGGGACACCGCGCTGACCGAGATCGCCGGACGCCTGCGGGACATCAGGGACACCACCGACCCGTCGGGCCCGGGCGCGCTCGCCTACGTGGGCGGCGGGGGCCAGGGCAACCACTCCGGTGGCGCGTACGGGAACGCGCTGATGAGCTGGATGAACTCCACGCGTTTCTTCGGCGCCCTGTCACAGGAGAAGACCGGGGACTTCTGGGTCAACGGCAAACTGTTCGGCGGGCAGGTCTGCCACACGTCCGAGGGCGTCGAGGAGTGCGACCTGCTGGTGGCCATCGGCTGCAACCCGTGGCTGGCGCACGGCTTCAACCGTGCCCGCACCGAGGTGAACGCCATCAAGAACGACCCCGGCCGGAAGATGATCGTCATCGATCCGCGGCGCACCGAGACGGCGGAGGTGGCCGACGTCCACCTGCCGTTGCGGCCCGGAACCGACGCCTACCTGCTGGGGGCGATCCTCGCCCTCGTCGTGCGGCGCGGCGGTGCGGACGAGGCGTTCCTGCGGGCGCACACCGAGGGCTACGAACAGGTCGCCGACGCCCTGCTGCGCATCCCCGTGGACGAGTGGATCGCCCACGCCGAGGTGGAGCGGCCGGAGGTGGAGCGGGCCGTGGAGCTGATCCTGGCCGCCCGGGCGATGACCGTCCGCGTCGAACTGGGCGTCCAGCAGGGGCGCAACTCCACGCTCAACAGCTACCTGGAGAAGCTGCTGTACCTGGTCACCGGGCACTTCGGCCGGCCGGGCACCAACGCCCTGCACTCCTGGCTGATCCCGTTGTGGAAGGAGTCCCGCGGGGAGCGCTCGCAGATCACCGGGTTCGAGTACATCGGCGGGTACCTGCCCATGAACACCCTGGCCGAAGAGGTCCTCGCCGACCATCCGCACCGGGCCCGTGCCGTCTGGGTGGACTCGTCCAACCCGGCCAACACCGCGGCGGACACGGCGTCCGTCGAGCGCGCCCTCACGGAGTGCGAGCTGTCGGTGGTCGTCGACATCGCCTACACGGAGACGGCCGCGCTGGCCGACTACGTGCTGCCCGCGGCCTCGCAGCACGAGAAGTGGGAGTGGACGTTCTTCGACTTCGAGTGGCCGACGAACTACTTCCAGCTCCGCCGGCCGCTGTTCGCCCCGCTGCCGGGCACCCTGGTGGAGGCCGAGATCTACACCCGGCTCCTGGAGGAACTCGGCGCCCTGCCGGACCGGGCGGAGCTCGAACGGCTCACGGAGCTGGCCCGCACCGACCGGCCGAACCTGCTGCGGCACGCCGCCGCCACCCTGCGCGAGGCTCCGGGCATCGCCCCCGCGCTGCTGTACCGCACGCTCGGCCGCACGCTGCCCGAGGGCGCGGCCGCCGCGGCGGTCCTGTGGCCCGGCTGCCACACCGCCGCGCACCGGCTGGGACCCGCCGTCCGACGGGCGCTGGACACCGAGGCGTCCGGGACCGCGCTCGGCGAGGAACTCTTCGACCGCGTCCTGCGGTCGCCGAGCGGTCTCGCCTTCAGCGCGCACGAGTACGACGAGGTGTGGAGCCTGATGCGCAGCGAACGCGTCACGCTCGCCGTGCCGGAACTGCTCGGCTGGCTCACGTCCCTGGACCCGGCCGCCGACCGCCGTGACCCCGGCTTCCCGCTGTCCCTGATCAACGGTCAGCGCCGCAGCCACAACGCCAACCAGATCCTGCGCCCGCCCGCTTGGCGCAGGACCGACCCGGAGGGCGCCCTGCGCGCCCGCGCCGAGGACCTGTCCGCCGCCGGTGTCGCCCCGGGCGACTGGGTGGCCGTGGTGTCGCGGACCGGACGCCTGGTCGCGCGGGCCGAGGCCGACGAGACGCTGCGGGCCGGGCAGGTGGCGCTGCCCCACGGTTTCGGCATGTCGGTCCCCGACGGCCGCGGTGAGCGTGTCACCCACGGCCCGCGGATCAACCTGCTCACCGACGCCGCCGACCGCGACCCGATCGCCGGCACGCCGCACCACAAGGACATGCCGGTACGCCTGGAGCTGCCGACGCCCGAGGAACGGCAGACCGCCCAGCGGGACAGCGACCGGGTGCGCGCGCTGATGGACACCTGACCGCCGGCGGTGACGACGGGCCCGGCATGCCGCGGGGTCTCAAGTCCGGCTTCGGCGCGACGAGTCCGGCAAAACCGACATAGCCTGTACGGCGTGACATACATATCCCTTCCTGCCCTCGTCCGCCGTGATCTGAGCACCCGTCGAGGCGTATTCGCCGCCCTCTGTGCCGAGCCGGTGCCGGCCGCGCGGGGCACGGTGCTCCTGCTGCCGGGTTACGCCGAGGACAAGGAGGACTTCCTCCCGCTGCTGCCGCTGCTGTCCGAGGCCGGCTACCGGGCCTTCGCGGTCGACCCGCGCGGCCAGAACGAGACGGACGGCGGCCATGACGCGACGGCGTACCGGCGTGAGGAACTCGGCGCGGACGTCGTGGCACTGGCCGAGGCGCTCGGCACCCGACCGCATCTGGCCGGCCACTCCACGGGCGGCCAGATCGCCCGGGGCGCCGCGCTCGCCGCACCCTCGGCGTTCGCGTCCCTGACGCTGCTGTCCTCGGGGCCCGGGCGGGTCGGGGAGCAGCGCGGAGCGGAGGTGAAGCTGCTCACCGGGGCGCTCACCACGATGACGATGGAGCAGGTGTGGCAGGCCCTGCGGCGACCGCGTGCCGAGCGGGCCGCGTCGCCCGGCGCCGAGGAGGGTCGCGCGCGCTGGCTGCGCACCAGCCGCACCCAGCTGCTGGCCACCGGACGGAACGTGCTGGAAGAGCCCGACCGGACCGCGGAACTGGCCGGGGTGAGCGGGCTCCCGGTGCACGTGGTGCACGGCGACCGGGACGGCACCTGGGCGCCGGCCCTGCTCGCGGACATGGCACGCCGGCTGGACGCCCGGCACACCGTCCTTGCGGACACGGGGCACGCACCGCACGTGCGGCGCCCCCGGGCGACGGCGCGGGCGATGACGGGCTTCTGGGACGGCGGACCGAGCACGGCACCGGCGCGGTGAGGCGACGGCGCGATGAGTGCCGGGGCGCGGCCAGGGGGGCGCGAGGTCCACGGGTCGTACTCCGGGACGCGACGCGCCCGCAGGACGGAGCCGTACCAGGCGATGCCCGCACACCACCGCACACACTCCCAACGTGTGGGGCCGTTCGTGCAACGACACTGTCCTGTCGTGCACATGTGCGTCGCCGGAGCCACACACACGGGGCGATCCGTCGCCCGGCGGTGTGACCCGGTGGCATTCTTCGGGCATGGCAACCTCATTCCCCGAGATCGGTGATCGCCCCGACGATCTCGCCACCGCCGCCGGAGTGCGGCTGGACGACGGTCAGCTCGCACTGGCCGCCCGGTACGCGACCCGCGAGGAGGTCCGGGCGGGAGACGTCCTGTACCAGGTGGAGGACGACTCGGTCGACCTCTTCCTGTGCGGGACGGCGACGCTGGAGGCGGTCATCCCGTCCTCGGAGGGCGGTGACGGGCACGTCTTCATGACGCACGGCCCCGGCCAGTTCGCCGGCGAACTCAACCTGCTCACCGGACAGCGGCGCGGGCTGACCGTGCGCGTCGCCTCCGGCGGCACCGTCCACCGGGTGCGGCCCGCGGCCTTCCGCCGGCTGATGGCCCAGGAGACCGAACTCTCCGACCTGCTCCTGCGCGCGATCCTCGCGCGGCGCCGGCTGCTGCGCCAGGCGACGCGGCAGACGCTGCGGATCGTCGGGGACGCCGGCACGGCCGAGGGCCTGGCCATGCGCACCTTCCTGGACCGTCAGGGCGTGCCGCACCGGTGGCTGGACAGCGGCTCCCCGCAGGGCGGGGAGGCGATGCGCTCGTCCGGTCTCACCGAGGAGGACCTGCCCGCGGCACTGTCCTCGCGCGAGGCGACGCCCCGTGTGACACCGGGCGTGCTCAGCCAGCGGCTCAATCTCGCCTACCGCGGTACCGGGCGCGGCTCGGCCGACCTCACCGTCGTGGGCGCCGGACCGGCGGGGCTGACGGCCGCGGTGTACGGCGCCTCCGAGGGTCTGGAGACGGTACTGCTGGACGGGGTGGCCGTCGGCGGCCAGGCCGCCACGAGCGCGCGCATCGAGAACTACCTCGGTTTCCCCTTCGGGCTGAGCGGAGCCGACCTGACCGCGCGTGCCGCCGTACAGGCGCTGAAGTTCGGTGTGCGCATCGCCAGTCCATGCGGTGTCGCCGGGCTGGGCGCCGAGGGCCGCGGCCACGTCGTGACCCTGGTGGACGGAACCCGCGTCGAGACGCGGGCGGTGATCGTCGCCACCGGAGCGGAGTACCGGGCGCTCCCCCTCGACGGCTGGGCGGAACTGACCGGCTGCGGCATCTACTACGCGGCCACCGACCTGGAGGCGCAGGCGGTCGCCGGCCGGCCGGTCGCGGTGGTCGGCGGCGCCAACTCCGCGGGCCAGGCCGCCTTGCACCTGGCCCGGTACGCCTCCGGGGTCACTTTGGTGGTACGGGGACGGGATCTGGGCGCCCGCATGTCCGCGTACCTCGTGGAACGGATCGTGAACGACCCGCGGATCACCGTGCTCACCGGGACCGAGGTGACGGCGCTGCACGGCCGGCCGCACCTGGACGCGGTGTCCCTGACCACCCGGGACGGGGGCGCCGGGACACGCCGTGTCGACTGCGCGGGCCTGTTCTGCTTCATCGGGGCCCGGCCGGCGACGGCCTGGCTCGGTGGAGTGGTGCTGGACCCGGACGGGTTCGTGCCGACGGACCGGCAGTTGCCGGTGGCGGACCTCGGACCGCGCTGGAAGGAACTGGGGCGCGAGCCGCTGCCGTACGAGACCAGCGTGCCCGGCGTGTTCGCCGCGGGCGACGTGCGTCTGGACTCGATGAAGCGGGTCGCCGCCGCGGTCGGCGACGGCGCCGGCGCGGTCCGCTCGGTCCACCAGTACCTCGCGACCCTGTGAGCCTCGCCTCGTCCTGGCCGGCAGATCAGCTCGGACCAGCCGGGGACTGTGGCCCGGCCGGCGCGGCCGTCACGTGCCGTTCGCCTCGTCGAAGGCCTTGAGCGCGTCGCGCAGGGCGGCGCGGGTGGTGATGCCCAGCTTGGGGAACACCCGGTAGAGGTGGGCGCCGGCGGTGCGGGGCGAGATGTTGAGCTGCCTGCCGATCTCCTTGTTGGACAGGCCGCTCGCCGCGAGCTCCGCGATACGACGCTCCTGCGCGCTCATCCGCACCCCGGCCCTGGCGTCCGCGACACCGACGCCCACGCCGGCCGCCCGCAGTTCGTCCCGCGCGCGCTGCGCCCACAGCGGAGCCCTCAACTGCTGCTCGAACAGGTCCAGCGCCACGCTCAGCTGGACGCGTGCGGCCGTGTACTCCCGGCGCCGGCGGAGCCACTCGCCGTACCACAGCCGGAGGCGGGCGTACTCGAAGGTCCACAGCGAGGCGTCCGGGACCGCGAGGGCCGCCTCGTACAGCGCACCCGCCTCGTCGTCGGGCGCGGCGACCGCGGCGGCCGCGGCGAGGATGAGCGCGTGGTGCGGTGAGATGGCGTCCAGACGCGCCTGCCGGCCGGCTTCGACGTGTGCGCGGGCCGCCTCGGTCCGGCCGGTGTGCATCGCGGACTCCACGAGGTCCAGGTACACGCGCGAGAAGTGGGGGAAGTGCGAGGGCAGTTCTCCCGGCGGGGTCAACGCGGAGGTCAGCAGGTAGGCCTCCTCGAAGTCCCCGCGGCCGACCGCGGCGCGGGCCCAGGTCTCGTTCACGGTGGACATCAGCAGCTGCATGCGGCGCGGCTGGGCCCACGCGGTGATCGTGTCGCAGTGCCGGCGCAGCGCTTCCTCGTCCCCGCGGCCGGACGCGACCATGGCCAGCCCGTACGTGAAGATGATGTGGATGAGGTGGTAGTCGTGCTCGGTGGCGTCCGCGAAGCCCTGACTGGCGATCGTCTGGACCCTGTCCCACTCCCCCCGCATGAACGCCTCGTGGGTCCTGGCCACCACGCCGAAGCGCAGGCTGTCGTACGCGCCGTGTCCGACGGCCTCCCGCCACACGCCGTCGTAGTACGTGAAGCAGTCGAGGTACATGGCGGTGTAGATCAGCCAGGTGACGCGCCACAGGGGGGTGTCGGGGGACAGTGCGGCCGTCGCCCTGTCGAGTCGTTCCCGCACGTCGTGAGCGGTGCGCGCCGGGTCGGCGACGCAGTCGAAGCACATGCGCGCGGACTCGGAGACCCGGTCGAGCGCGCGGTACACGGCTGGCCACAGTTCCGCACGGCCGCCCCACACCGCCGCGTTGAGCAGGACGTAGAACGCGTCGTCGAACGCGTCCGTGTCGGCCGGGACGGTGTTTCCGCGCGCCGCCTCCATGGCGGGCGGCAGGACGCGGTAGACCGCGTCGATGTCCCCCTCCCGGTGGAACTGCACGTAGCCCGCGGCTGCCGCGCCCCGCAGTGACTCCGTGGTCTGGCCGGCCAGTTCGTGGGCCGTTCCGAGGAGTCCGGCGATGCCGGCGGCGAACGCGGCCTGTTCCAGGCGGCGGGTGCGCTCGGTGGGGTCCTGGCTGAGTTCGGCGGCACGGCGGTACGCCGTGGCGGCCTCCGCGGCGCCGCCACGGGCCACGGCCCGCTCCGCGGCGCGGGTGAGTTCGACGGCGACCGCCTCGTCGGGGTCGTCCGCGGCGTGGGCGAGGTGCAGGGCACGCCGTTCCGGCTCCGCCGTCAGGACCCCGGCCAGCGCGCGGTGCGCGGCTCTGCGGCGTCCGGCCGGGGACATGTGCACCACGCAGGAGCGGACCAGGGGGTGCCGGAAGGTGACCTGCTCCGCTACGTGGTCGACACGGACCAGTCCGGTGCGCTCGCTGGTCTCCAGCAGGCCGTCGTCCCACTCCTCGCCGCCCGCGCCGAAGGCCGCCCGGATGTCCCCCAGGTTGCCGGGGCGCTCTCCGTCCAGGGCCGTCAGCAACAGGGCGAAACGTGTGACGGAGCCGAGCTGCCGGACGCGGTCGGCGAACACGCTCTCCAGGCGGCTGTTGAGCGGCAGGTTCGCCGGCAGGGCTTCGGCGCCGTCCCGCTGGGCGTCGGTGAGCTGGCTCGCGAGCTCCACCAGCGCGAGCGGGTTGCCTTCCGACTCGTCCAGCAGGCGCCGCCTGGTCGTCTCGGCCAGTCCCGGGTGACTGCTGTCGAGCAGCGCCAGCGCGTCGGGGGCCGGCAGCGGTCCGACGTCGAGCACGCGCAGGCCCGTGGGGTCGAGGAAGCCGTGTGCGGCGCTGCGCGCGGCCATGATGAAGGCCGCCCGGCAACTGCCGAGCCTGCGGGTGATGAAGGTGAGCACCTCGGCGCTGGAACGGTCGATCCAGTGCACGTCGTCCACCACCACGCACAGGGGCCGTCGCCGGGACGCGGCCTGGAGCAGCGCGAGCGCCGCCGCCGAGATGGCGAAGCGTCCCGGCGCCGAGCCCTCACGGATGGAGAGCGCCTGTTCCAGCACACCGCTCTGGAAGGCCGGCAGCCCGTCGAGGTGGTCGAACAGCGGATAGAGGAGCTGGTGCAGCGCGGAGAACGCGAGTTCCTGTTCGCTCTCGACCCCGACGACCTGGAGCACGCGCACCCCGCCAGAGCGGGCGCGGGCGGTCACGGCGTCCAGCAGCGCGGTCTTCCCCACCCCGGGGTCGCCCCGCAGCAGCAGCGCCGCTCCCTCGTTCTCCGCCTCGACCAGCAGTGCTTCCAGTGCGTGCAACTCGGACGTACGGCCCACCAACGACAACGTTCCTCCCACGCCGGAGGGCGGTTGCCCCTGCCGGCGCTCACATGGTGGCTGCCGGCGGGCGGGCGACGCATCTGTCGGTCGACTGGTATCGGCCGGGTTTCGGAGCGCTTAAGACAAGCGGACGGGACGCGGCGGGCGGGATGACGCGGTCGTCGTCCCCGTGCACCACGAGCGCGGGTTGCCCGACCGCGGAGAGCCTGTGCGGAGCGCCGCGGTCCGGGACGCTCCACTCCGCCGGGGCCCCGCTTCCCGCTCGGTGGGGGCACCGTATGCCATCGAGTGTGGCGGCGGCTCCCGTCCGGACCGGTAAGTCAAACAACGGATCACACCGGACGGTGAGGAGGGAAGAATCGGGGGCCGAGGGCGTCCCGTGCCCCACGCCGTGCCCGGCCGGATGACATGTCGTCGCCCGACCGCGTGATGAGGCGCGCCGGCCGGGCCGCCGCATTCCGATGAACGAGGAGAGCACACCCATGGAAACCGACCAGCGCATCCTGCACCGGATCACGGAGATGGCGGACGAGGAACGCAGGCTGCGGGACTCCCTCGCCGGGGGCGGCGCGGACCGCGCGGCGGAGCGTGACCGGCTCGGCGCGCTCGAACGGGAGTTGGACCAGTGCTGGGACCTGTTGCGGCAGCGGCGGGCCAGGACCGAGTTCGGGGAGGACCCCGACGAGGCCCGTGTGCGGCCGCAGTCCCAGGTGGAGAACTACCGGTCCTGACGGTGGCCGTGGCGCGCGGCAGGAAGCGCGAGGCGCACGCGAGCGGCGTGGTACATCCGGAAGTTGGGTCGCTTGAGTCCCTGATTTCCCGTCCGGGCGTCCCCGACGTACGCAATTGCCCGGCATGCCGGCGGCGACCGGGAACGTTTCCGGTCGCCGCCGGGCGGCGGACGGCTCGGCCGTTCAGTCCGCCCAGGAGGCGAACAGCGCGTTGAGTCCCTCCGCCATGGTCGGGTGCGCGATCATGCCGTCCCGCAGACGGGTGTACGGCATGTGGGCCCACATGGCCGTCTGCACCACGGACAGCACCTCCGCCGATTCGGGGCCGAGCAGGGCGGCACCCAGGATCTGCTCGGTGTCCCGGTCGACCACCGCCTTCCACAGACCCCGCGTCTCCCGCAGGGTGCGCGCCCTCGGGATGGCCTTGACCGGCAGTTTCGCGACCCTGATGGAACGGCCCGTGGCACGGGCCTGCTCCTCGGTGAGACCGACGCGGGCGAGTTCCGGGTCGGTGAACAGGTTCCAGGGCACCAGCCGGCCGGCCGTGCTGCGGGAGCCGCCGTCGATGTTGGCCTTGACGATGCGGTAGTCGTCCAGGGACACATGGGTGAACTGCGGGCTGCCGGCCACGTCGCCCACCGCCCAGGTGCGCGGGGCGTCGGTCGCCAGCCTGTCGTCCACCCGTACGAACCCGCGGTCGTCGGTCCGCACCCCCGCCGCCTCCAGGCCGAGGTCGCGCGTGACGGGGTCCCGGCCGGTCGCCGCGAGGATGTCGTCGGCGGTCAGCGTCCGCCCGTCCTCCAGCAGCACCCGCACCGTCTCCCGCTCCCGGACCACTTCCTTCACCGTGACGTCGGTGATCAGCTCGACGCCGTCCTCCCGGAGGCAGTCCGCCAGGGCCGTGGCGATGTCCCGGTCCTCGCCGCGCAGCAGGTGGGGGCCGCGTTCCAGGACCGTCACCCGGCTGCCGAACGCGGCGAACATGTGCGCGAACTCCAGGCCGACGTAACCGCCGCCGAGGACCAGGAGCCGGTCCGGGACGCGGCGCAGGTCCATGATGCTCTCGCTGGTCAGCGGTTCCGCCTCGGCGAGGCCGGGAATGGCCGCGATGTGCGGCGTCGTCCCCGTGTTGATCACCACGTCGGTGCCGCGTACGACACGGCGGCCCCCGTCGTTGAGGTCGATCTCCACCGTCCGCTCCGCCACGAAGCGCGCGGTGCCCAGGACGAAGTCCATGCCGCTGTCCAGGAACTGCCGGTGGTTGAGCTCGACCATGCCGGAGACCACGCCGTCCTTGTGCGCGCGCAGCAGCTCCAGGTCCACCCGAGGCGTCCCCAGCCGGATCCCCAGCGACTGCGCGGTGCCGGCCCTGCGGGCCAGCCGGGCGCTGGTCACCAGCGTCTTGGTGGGGATGCAGGCCACGTTGATACAGGTGCCGCCGATCATCCCGCGTTCCACCATGACCACTCTGCGGCCGGCCCGCGCGGTGTCCATGGCGAGCGTCTTGCCGGCCTTGCCGCCACCCACCACCAGCAGGTCCACGTCTTCCACGGCTTCCTCCGCAACGTTCATTCGCTCTTCGTCCTCCTCGGCCGTGCACAAGCGGTGGGCGGGACGGCCGGCGCGTCACACACCGGCCGCCCCGGTCCAGCCTCGCCGCTGTCACGGGTGGACGCATCAGTCGAATGACCAGTCCGTCCGCGGCGCGATGCCACACACCCTCCCCCGTGCTGCTGTGACGGGGCGCGCGACGGCGGACACGGGGGCGGGACGACACGTCCGCCGGGCCGCCGGGACGCGGGCTTCGGCGGTCGTCACGGGGGTCGCGGCGGGCCCGCCGGGGGGAGGCCGGGGTGCCGTCCACCGCGGTGAGTCAACCGACTGATGACCACCGTGCGGCCGGGACCTAGTTTTTCGGCGTGGCCGCCGGACGGAGCACCACCCCGTGGAGGGGTACGGCGGTGCACAGGCGGCGGACCGCTGCCGGGAAACCGTCCGGACGGTGAAAGGAGGACGCCTCGATGCCCGTGACACCGCGTCTACGCATCGGCGAAGTACAAGGGCCGGCACAAGCGGTGCGTTTCACGCTGCTGGGGCCGGTGCGGGCCTGGCGGGCCGAGGAGGAACTCCCGCTCGGCCCGCGCCAGCAACGCCTGCTCCTCGCCGCGCTGCTGGCGGGCGCGGGACGGCCGGTCCCGCTGACGGAACTCATCGGCCTGCTGTGGGACGGTGAGCCACCGGTCAGCGCGGTGAACGCGGTCCACCGGTACGTCGGCTCGCTGCGGCGGCTGCTGGAACCGGGCCTGCCGATCAGGTCGCCGGGCCGGTGGCTCGTCCGGCAGGCGGGGAGCTACCTGCTGCGTGTCGACGCGGACGGCCTGGACCTGCTCAGGTTCCGCGACCTGGTCCGGCGGGCCCGCGCCACGGCCGCCACGGGCGACCTCCCGGGGGCCGTCGACCTGTACCTGGAGGCGCTGGACCTGTGGCAGGGCCACTGCGCGGAGGACCTGGGCGCCGTCGCCGCGGTGCACCCGGCCTTCGCCATGGTGGAACACGAGTACGCTCCGGCCGTGTGCGAGGCGGCCACCGCGGCCCTGGGCTGCGGCCGGGCCGGCTCCGTCCTGCTGCCCGTCCGGCAGGCCGCCGACCGCTGCCCGCTCGACGAGGCGCTCCAGGCGTCCCTGCTGCTCGTGCTGGCCGCGGACGGCAAGCAGGCGGAAGCGATCATGCAGTACCAGACCATCAGGGCCCGGTTGTCGCAGGAGCTGGGGGTCGACCCCGGGGCGGAGCTGCGGGCCGCCCACCAGAGCGTGCTGCGCGGCGGGCCGGCGGAGCCCCGGGTGCAGGCGGCCACCGGGTCCGGGACGCCGCCCGCGGCGCCGCTCCCGCCGTCCCGGGCGCCGTGGATCGAGCCCGCCCAGCTGCCACCGGACCTGCCCTCGTTCACCGGACGCGAGCGGGCCCTCGGCCAGGCGCTGGACACCGCGCACCGGGGCGGCGACGGCCTGCGTGTCCTGGCCGTCGACGGCATCCCCGGAGTCGGCAAGACCGCGCTGGCGGTCCACTTCGCCCACCGCGTGGCGGCGGACTTCCCCGACGGGCAGCTCTACACGGATCTGGGCGGCTTCGCGGACCACGGTGACCCCGCGGATCCGGGTGACGTGCTGCACGGGTTCCTGGAAGCACTGGGCGTGGACCGGCACCGCATCCCCGCCTCCACGGAGGCCAGGTCGGCGCTCTTCCGCAGCGTCCTGTCCGGCCGTCGCGTGCTGGTGGTGCTCGACAACGCGTCCGACGCGGAGCAGGTACGGCCGCTGCTGCCCGGAACCTCCGCGTGCATGGTCGTGGTGACCGGCCGGAGCCGGCTGATCGGTCTGGCCACCGCGCACGGAGCACGGCTGCTCTCCCTGGACGTGCCCTCGGTGGCCGAGGCGACGGCGTGCTTCCTGCGCCGTGTCGGTCCCGCGCGGACCGACACGGGCGTGGCCGTCGTCGAGGAGATCGTGGCGCGCTGCGGCCGGCTGCCGCTCGCCCTGGCCCTCGTGGCCGCCCGCGCGGCGAGCCGTCCCGAGCAGCCGCTGACCCGGCTGGCCGCCGAACTGGCCGCCGCGCAGGGCGGCCTCGGGGGTTTCGACGAGGACGACAGCGCCAACGCCGTGCGCGGTGTCTTCTCCTGGTCCTACCGGACGCTCGGTGCCGAGGCCAGGCGCGTCTTCCGCCTGCTCCCCCTGCTCCGGGCCCCCGACGTCGGCACGGCCGCCCTGGCGAGGGCTGCCGGTGTCACGCGGGAGGCGGCGGCCGCGGCCGCCGGGGAGCTGGTGCGCGCCCGTCTGCTGGACGTCCGGGGCCGCGACCGGTACGGCGCGCACGACCTGGTACTTGCCTACGCGGACGAGCTCGGCCGGGTAGCGGAAGCGGACCGTCCGGCCGCTCCACGGCGCTCGTACGTGCACTCCCGCCGCTCCGCGCGGCCCGTGGCGCGGCCGCTGCCCGGCCGGGCCGACGCACACCTGGAGGAATGGGCCCTTTGAACACACCCGGTGCTGAACACAGCCGGTGCGGCAGGTGTGTGCGCGGGCCGCGAGTGCCGTACCGCCGCCCAGGCCGTACGGCGGGGCGACCGGCAGGCCGTACGGCGTGGCGGCCCGCACGCCGTACGACGTGGCGCGCGGCCGGAGACGGAGCACGGCTGGATACGGCTCGCGCCCGGCGGCTCGCTGCCGGGCCCGCGGGGGCCTGCACGGCTCAACCGGGCACCGCCCAGGCGGCGTTCGGACTCCGCCGGCGGCCGGCCCGCTCGCCCGGCGGGCGGGGAGCGGCGCGGAAGCGACCCCGTCAAGACACGCGCCACAAAGTTTCCACTGCCCGTTCCGCATGCTGTTCGGGAGGCAGCGCGTGGCCCGTTCCGGAACGGACGGCGAGCCCGCGGAAAGCCGCCCCGGCTGCGCCACCCCCAGATTCCGACCCCCGTCCGGCAGGGAGAGACATGTCCGCTGTTACCCACCACACCGCCCCGACGCAGTTCGTCGAGGCCGACGGTGTCCGCTACGCCTACCGCCGGCTCGGCTCCGGCGGCGAGGTCCCCCTCGTCATGCTCCAGCACTTCACCGGCAACCTCGACAACTGGGATCCCGCCCTGGTCGACGCGCTCGCCGCCGAACGCGAGGTGATCCTGGTCGACTACCCCGGTGTCGCCTCCTCCACCGGCGCCTTCGCCACCACCATCGCGCAGATGGCCCAGCAGATCATCACCTTCACCGCCGCCCTCGGCCTGGAACGCGTCGACCTGCTCGGCTTCTCCATCGGCGGCTTCGCCGCCCAGGACATCGCGCTGGTCAGGCCCCGCCTGGTCCGCCGTCTCGTCCTCGCCGGGACCGGTCCCAAGGGCGCCCCGGGCATGCACGGCTGGCGCAAGGACATCGAGACGCACGCCCGCGCCGAGGTGCCCACCGGCGAGGACCTGCTCTACATCTTCTTCGCCCACACCGAGACCAGCCAGGCCAAGGGCGTGGAGTTCCTCGGCCGGTTCACGGCCCGCACCGAGGGCCGGGACGTGCCCAGCAGCCTCGCCTCGCGTGACGCCCAGTACGACGCCGTGCTGGAGTGGGGCATCCCGGACCACTCCGCACTGCAGCGCCTCACCGGCATCCAGTGCCCCACGCTCATCATCCAGGGCGACGACGACCTGATGATCCCCACGAGGAACAGCCACCTGATGGCCGGCCTGATCCCGGACGCGCGGATCCGGATCTACCCCGACGCCGCCCACGCCTCGCTGTTCCAGTACCCCGCCGAAGCCGCCGAGGACGTCAACGCCTTCCTCGGCTGACCGTCGCCAGATCATCGGGAGAACACCATGTCCGACCTGCTCAGCACCATCTTCGACGCCTACGGCGGACGCGCCCGCTGGGAAGAGGCCAGCCGGATCACCGCGCGGCAGTTCTTCGGCGGCGCCCTGTGGGGCATGAAGGGCCACCCCGGCGCCCTGAACGACGTCGACGTCACGGTCGACCTGCGCCGCGAGTACGTCACCCAGAAGCCGTTCTTCCACCCCGGCCACCACACGGCGTTCTCCGCCGGCCGCGTGGCGGTGGAGGACCAGGACGGCAACGTGATCGAGGAACTGACCGATCCCCGCGCCTCCTTCGCCGGTCACGACCTGATGACGCCGTGGACGAGGCTCCAGCTCGCCTACTTCTCCGGCAGCGCCATGTGGACGTACCTCGCCGAGCCGCTCTCGCTGACCTACCCCGGCGTGCGGACGGAGGAGATCGGCCCGTGGACGGAGGACGGGGAGAAGTTCCGGCGCCTGCACATCACCTTCCCCGACAGCATCGCCACCCTCAGCACCGAGCAGACCGTGTACGTCGACGCGCAGGGTCTGATCCGCCGGCGCGACTACAGCGTGGAGATCGCCGGGAACACCCCCGCCGCGCACTACGTCTCCGGCCACCAGGAGGTGTCCGGCCTGGTCATCCCCACCACCCGGATGATCTACAGCCGCGACGACAACGGCGACAAGGTCCCCGACCCGCTCGTCGTCTCGGTCCGGCTCGAGAACGTCGCGGTGTCCTGACCCGCGCACCGCGCGCCTCCGCCGCGGTGGGCCCGGTTTCACACGGGCGCCACCGCGGCGGACCGGTGCGCGGGGGCGTGACCCGGTACCGAGCCACGCAACCCGAGGCCGCACCGCCGTCCAGCCGCACCGCCGTCCAGCCGCCCGAGCGGCCTCGTCCTCATCACGACCCGTCCGACCAGGAGAACCCTGCGACATGACCACCACCATGCGCGCCGTCGCCTACCGCGCGTCCCTGCCGGTGACCGACGACGAGAGCCTCCTCGACGTCGAGCTGCCCGTCCCCGAACCCGGCCCCCGTGACCTGCTCGTCCAGGTCGAGGCCGTCGCCGTCAACCCGGTCGACCACAAGGTCCGCAAGAACCAGGACCCGAAGGGCCGTGAGCGGGTGCTGGGCTGGGACGCCGCCGGCACGGTCGTCGCGACCGGCTCCCAAGTGGAGAACTTCCGGCCCGGCGACGAGGTGTTCTACGCCGGAGCGCTCGACCGGCCGGGCGCCAACTCCGAGTACCACGCGGTCGACGAGCGTCTCGTCGCCCTGAAGCCGACGACGCTGACCTTCACCGAGGCGGCGTCGCTGCCGCTGACCTCCCTCACCGCGTGGGAGGGTCTGTTCGAGCGGATCGGACTGCACCAGGACCCGATCGACGAGACGGGTTCGCTGCTGGTGACGGCGGCCGGCGGTGGTGTCGGCGCCGTGGTCAGCCAACTGGCCCACGCGCTCACCGACTTCACGGTGATCGGGACGGCGTCCCGCCCGGAGACCGTCGACTTCGCCCGCCGCATGGGCGCCCACCACATCGTGGACCATCACCGGCCGTTGCCGCCGCAGCTCGCCGAGGTGGCCCCGAACGGCATCGACCACGTCTTCAGCACCGCGGGGACCGACCGCAACCTGACCGCCTACGCCGAGGTCCTCAGCCCGTTCGGGCAGATCGTCGCGATCGACGACGTCGAGGATCTGCCCGTCGGCCTGCTGAAGGCGAAGAGCATCGGTTTCCACTGGGAGTTCATGTTCACCCGCTCCCTGTTCCGGACCGCGGACATGGACCGGCAGGGCAAGATCCTCACCCAGGTGGCCCGTCTGGTGGACGCCGGCGTCATGGTCAGCACCGCGACCAGGGACCTGGGCCCCGTCAACGCGGCCAACCTGCGGCAGGCCCACGGCATGATGGAATCCGGCACCGCCATCGGCAAGATCACCCTCACCGGCTTCTGAGACGGCCGGGAGACGGGGCGCCGCGCACCCGGGTCCCGACGGTTCGGGCAGGCAGGTCGCACGTTGGCGCCCTGCCCACGGCGGACCCAGGTGTCTTCGGCTCACATCGGGGAACGTGAGCGAAGCGGCTTCGGACACATGAGGCGTGCTTTCCGCAAGCGCCGCCGGAAAGGGAGTCGTGACGACGTGCACATCGTGATCGAGGCCGGGGTGACGGCGGGCATCGCGGAGGACGGGGCGCTCACGCTGCTGTCGCCCCAGGGCGCCCCCTACTCCTACGCACCCGAGGCCACCGCCATGTGGATCGCCCTGCGGCAGCACGGCGGGAACGTCCGGGCCGCCGCCGCGGTGCTCGGCAGCGCGTGGAACGCCGACGTCCCGGCGGTTCGCCGGCTCCTCCACGAGCAGGTGGCCGACTGGCAGCGGGCCGGCCTGGTGAAGGCCGCCCCCGAACCCGCCCGCGCCTCCTGACGGGACCGGGCCGGCGCCTCGGGAAGTGACGGGTCACATGTGGCCGTCCCGAGGTTCACCAGGAGGTTCGTGGTCACGTGCGGTGCGCCCGCCGGAGGAGATTCCACAGCCCACCGTCGCGGCCACCGGGGACGGCGCGGCCGACCGCCGGGGCGTCGGTCACTTCTTCCCCGCCGACAGTCGTTCGACGGTAGCGGGCAGCCCTTTTCCCCGCTGGACTGTTCCCACATGTCGACCACGGCGCGGACGCCTGCGCCCGACGCCCGATACAGGACCTCACCGTGACACCTGATGCCCCGACAGCCCCTTCCGCCGGCACGCCCGGAGCCGGGGGCCACCGGATCCGCACCCGTTCGGGCCGGACGACCGTGACCCGGCGAGCCGAGGCGGCGGATCTCACCGCGGTGAACGCCCTGCACGGCCGCTGTTCCCCACAGACGCTCTTCAGCCGCTACCAGACCGGGCGTTTCGCGCTGCGTGAGCACGAATGGACCCGGCTGACCCGGCAGGGGACGAGCTGGGTGACGAGCCCCGTGAACCGCCCTGACGTGGTCGTCGCCCTCACCCACCTGCTGCCCGACGGCACCGAGGGCGGCGGTGAGCTGGCCCTGCTCGTGGAGGACGGCTGGCAGGACAGGGGCCTCGGCACGGCACTGGCACGCTGGGCGCTGTCCCGGGCGCCGCTCTTCGGCATACGGCGAGCGGTGGTCGTCACGACGCGCGACAACCGCCGTATGGCCGCCATCTGCGACTCGCTCGGCGCACACGTCGCGCCGGCGGGAGCCCTGGGCGGTACGCGGGACGGCACGGAGGACGGCGACGGCATCGTCCACTTCGTGCTGGCCGTGTCCGAGGAGGCCACGCCCCGGCGGGTGTGCGACACATGTGACCGGGCTTCGGCCTGACGCCGTGCGCAGCAGGTGTGTCCGCGGGCTCGCGGAGGCCACGTACGTCCGCGTGGGACACCCGACGGGTGACCCCGTTCGGTGCCCGGTGCAGGAGCCGCACCCCCGCGCGCCTCACCGGCGGCGGGGGCGGACGGCCCTCGTGCGGCAGTGCGGGTCAGGTCAGGCGGACAGGAAGCGGTTGACGTCGTGGGCGAAGTCGTCGGGATGCTGGAAGAGGAAGCCGTGCCCGGCGTCGCTGTAGAGGATCACCTTGGCCTGGGGGAGCTTCTGCGACATCGCGTAGGTGGCGTAGGCGTGGATCATGACGTCGTGGGCGCCGTTGGCGACCAGGACCGGCAGGGTCAGTTCCTCCTGCCGGTGCCAGTAACCACCGAACGAGCCGATGGCACCGAGCTGGCCGCGTACGGCCTCGGGGCCGACGACCGCCCGCGAGTCCTTCAGCCGGTGCTCCAGGCGTTCCAGGGACGCCCGGCCCGCGGCCGTCGCCTCCTTGGTCTCGGGGAAGAAGAGGTAGAGGAAGTCCTCGGCGGCGTTGGCCGGCTTCGCCATGGTCTGCCGGGTGCGGTCCGAGGGCGGCGGCAGGTCGGGCACACCGCCGGCCGAACTGCCCGCCACCACCAGGTGACGGACGATGCCGGGGGCCGCCAGTGCCACGCCCTGGGCGACGATGCCGCCCATCGACCAGCCCAGGACGTCGATGTCCGTCAGGCCGAGCGCGTGGATGAAGGCGAGGGAGCCTTCCACCATGTCCTCGATGGAGGCCGGCGCGTCGCCGGTGGACAGGTTGATGCCCCGGTTGTCGAAGACGACGACCTCGCGTTCGGCGGCCAGGGGTTCCAGGAAGGCGGGGTCCCAGTGGTCGATGGTGCCGCGGAACCGCATGTGCATCAGCAGCGGACGGCCGCCCGTCCGGCCGAACCTGCGGTAGGCGAAACGCTCACCCGAAGGCCCCTCGACGTACCGGGTCTCGGCCGCATCGGCCACGTAAACAGACATACTGAGGACTCCTGTTCAGGAAGGACGGCGCACCGTTCCGGGGCGCCGGTCGGGCTGTGTGGGCGTACGCGCGTGCGCCGCCGTCAGACGCCGATGACCATGCGGAACCGTGCCTCGCCGCGCAGCATCCGGTCGTAGGCCGCCTGCGCGTCGGCCAGCGACGTCCGCTCCGCCATCGGAGCCACGTCATGGGCCTGCGCGAAGGCCAGGTTCCGCTCGTTCTCCGCCGGGGTTCCGGTGAGGGAGCCGGACACCTGCACGGCGCCGAAGACCAGTTGGCGCGGTGCGACACGGACCGGCTCCGGTGACACCCCCACCAGGACCAGCCGGCCCCGGCGGGCCAGGCCGGCCAGCAGCGGGCTCACGTCCCCGCCCGCCGCCGTGGCCAGCACCATCCGGGCGCCCCCGAGCCCGGTGAGCTGCGCGGCGGCGTCCGTGGCCGTGCTGTCGACGTAGTGGTGCGCGCCCAGCCGGAGGGCCAGTTCCTCCTTGTCGGCCCCGCGCGCGACCGCGACCACCCGCAGCGCCAGAGCCCGCGCGTACTGCAGGGCCAGGTGTCCGAGACCGCCGATGCCCTGCACGGCCACCAGGTCACCGGCCATCAGGCCGCCCGGCTGCCGGACGTGCTCGACCAGGGCGTTGTACACCGTGAACCCCGCGCACAGCAGCGGCGCCACCCGGGTGGCGCTCATCTCCTCCGGCACGGACACCAGGCCGGTCTGCCGGGCGTACATGTACTCGGCGTAGCCGCCGTCGACGTGCACACCCGTGTACGGCTGGTCGGTGCAGCCGACGAAGTCGCCCAGCCGGCACTGCGCGCACACCCCGCAGTGCCCGCCGAGGAAGCCCACCCCCACCCGGTCGCCCTCGCTCCACCCCGTGACGCCGTCGCCGAGGGCGTCGACGCGGCCGACGGCCTCGTGTCCTGGGACCCGGCCCGGCTCCCCCTCGTCATGCGGACGCACGGCGACCGAGTCGCTGTGGCAGATGCCGCACGCCTCCACCCGGATGCGTACCTGCCCCGGGCCCGGTGGGACCAGTTCCCGCTCAGTGGGACGCAGGCCCCCGTCGGGGGCGACCTCGACTGCGCGATACGTGGCCATGGGTAACTCCGTGTGAGAGGGGCGAGTGTGCGCGGAAGGCGTGGTCCGTGTGCGTCACACCGGTCGTCGGCCCCAGCGTCGCGTGCCGGAGTGGAATGTTTGTGGTCCCGCTCTTGACCACGGGCCGACGGCCAGTACGAGCCGCCGACCACTCGTCGGCATCGCCTGTGACGGTCGAGGGGGCATCGGTGCGGTGCCGGCCGGGGGCCGGTCGGCCCCGTTCACCGGTGGAGCGCGGCGGTCACGCCTCTGTTCGATCAGCTTTCCCCTGGCGCTCACCTGAGGAATAACCTCAATTGGTCGGTCTGCTTGACAATGTCGGAACAGTACGTTGTTGATATTGACTTATAAGATGACCAGTCATATTTTTTGGATGGACGTCGGCTTCCGTCCTCGTCCATCATCACCCCACCGCCGGGCCCCGGCCGCAGCGGTCGCAGAGAGGAAGAACGCCGTGTTCGAACGCATCCTGGTGGCCATCGATCCCAGCGCCGCCCGGAAGACGGCCCTCCTGATGGCCGGTGAGCTGGCCCGCCCGGCGAACGCGACGGTCCACGTGCTCCACGTCGTGACGTCCATGGTCGCCGGCGACACCGTCGTGAAGCTGGAGGAAGAGGAACAGGGCAAGGCGATTCTCGAAGAGGCCCTGGCAACCCTCCGCGGGCTCGGTGTGGAGGCGGAGGGGCACCTGGCGCACAGCCTGACGCAGCAGGTTCCCTCCGTCATCTCCGCCGCGGCCGAGGAGTTCAAGGCGGACCTGCTCGTCGTCAGCCCCCACCACCGTGGCTCGGTCGCGGCCCTCTTCAACCCGCGGGTCAGCGACGCCGTCGCGCACACGGGCGGAATCGCCGTGCTGCTGGCCCCCGAGGACACGCGTCCCGGCGAGTAGCAGCGAGCGGCTCAGGCTCCAAGGAGAGCCCCCACCTGGCCTGCGACGAGGACGAGCCCGCCGGGTCTGTCGGGGCGAACACCGCCCCCGCAAGGCGCCGTTGAGCGACCGCCGCTCGAACACGGGGAGCCGGTCGATCGCGCGGTTGACGCAGGGAGGTACGGGGATGCGGTGCCGGTTCGCGGGGTGGACGGTCGCCGGGGTGGTCGTCCTGGCCGCCTGCGGCACGTCCCCCGGCGGCGGAGCAGCCAAAGGAGCGTCCGGGGACCGCTCGCCGGAGCCGGCGAGCAGCACGCCGACGAGCGGTACTACGGGTACCGGATGTGTCGCGGGGCGGGCGGAGGTCGCCGTCGCGCCGGGTGATCCGCCGCGGCGGCGGGTGTGCGTGCGCCCCGGGACCGTGGTGTCGCTGGTGCTGCGGCCCCGCACGGATGACGAGCGGTGGACGGCCGTGCGCAGTTCCGCACCGGCCCTCGTCCAGGTGTCCGGATGGCGCGTGGACGCCGACGGCACCGCGCACGCCACGCTGCGGTCCGCGGGCGCCCGGGGCGGCGTCGCCCGGATCACCGCGTCGGCCAAGGCGCCGGACGTGGCGGGAGCGGCACGGGTCGCGTTCGTCCTCGACGTGACGGTCACCCCGTACCCGCGGGAGGGGTGACCCCGGACGGCCCGGGGTCACCCCTGCCCTCACCACGCGGTGTGCGTCAGGAGCGGTCGCGCACCTTGACGGCGTAGATGCCGCGGCCGTGGGTGGCCGCGTACAGGGTGCCGCCGTCGGGGCTCGGCTTCAGCTGGAGCACGGCGACGGCCGGGAGGCTGCCGACCCGCTGCCACGTGGTGCGGCCGGGCGCGCGGTAGACGACGCCCAGGTCGGTGGCGACGGCGAGACCGCCGTTCGGCGTGACGACCGCGGAGTTGGCCGGCACGTCGGGCAGGTTCGCCGAGATGTCCTTCCAGGTGGTTCCCGCGTCGGTGGACTCGAAGACGTGGCCGACGCCGGCGCCGGGGCCCTCGGTCCAGTGCCGGGAGAAGCCGTTGACCGCGAGGAAGACGTGGTCGGCGTTCTTCGGGTCGACGGCGAAGCCGCTCAGGTAGCGGTTGGGCACGGTCCCGTCCACGGGCAGGCTGATGTCGTGCCAGCCGGTGCCTCCCCCGGACTTCGTCCGGGAGGTGTCCCCCACGTGCCCGACGGAGATGCCGCGGGCGAAACCCTGGTTGTTGCAGGGTCCGCACCAGGCCGCGTACACCGTGCCGCCCGAGGCCGCGACGGCGGTCGCCGTGCGGCCGGCGCCGAGGTCGTACACGCTCTTCCACTCGTCGCCGCTGCGGATGGCGTAGCCGTGGGTCTGCACCCAGATGTGCCGGCCGCCGGCGATCCACGTCGAGCTGTCCTTCGTGTCGGCCGCGAGCGGGGCGATGAAGCGGGCCTCGCCGGTGGCGTTGTCGGCCGGGGCGACGTTGTACGAGGTGGCCTTGCCCGGGTCGGTGACCCAGCCGCCGTCGTTGACCGCGCAGTTCCGGGTCACCTGGACGGCGAGGTAGACGTACTCCTCCGCGATGTGGCAGCCGTCGGCCGGGTCGGTGAGCGTGTCGCCGCCGTCGCCGCCGAAGTTCGAGCCCATGACCTCGTCGTCGCCGCGCAGGACGGACTGGCCGTTGTCCTGGAGGCCGCCGGTGACCGAGAGGCCGCCGTGGTCGAGGTCCCTGCCGACGCCGACCGAGTAGTACTGGAGGGTGTCGATGGTGCCGTCGTTGAGGGAGGTCCAGTCGGTGGCGTGGCCGGAGGCGTCCTGCGAGCCGTTGACCGGGCGCTTGTAGACGCCGCCGTCGTTGCCTACGTACACGAAGCTCTTGCCGTGGTAGCGGCCGATCGCGACGCCGTGCTGGTCGGAGTGGGGGGTCTGGTGGCAGTCGCCGGTCTGCTTGGCCGGGTCGATGCTCCAGCAGGGGAAGGGGAAGTTCCAGTACGGGCCGACGGTCGACCAGGTGCTGCCGCCGTCCTTGGTCTCGTAGACCTCCTCGAGTCCCGCGTAGACGTGCTCGGGGTCGCTCGGGTCGACGGTGAGGAACTGGTTGTACCAGGCCTGTACGCCCGGCATGTACCCGGCGGTGGTCAGCGCGGAGCCGGAGGCCGCCAGCCCCTTGTAGTCGGCGATCTTCGTCCAGGGCCCGGTCGGGGAGCCGGACCTGGAGACGAAGACGCCCTCGAGTCCGCTGTCCGGGTTGGTGTTCAGCTGCTCCGGCGACTGGTCGACGGCGTAGTAGCGCGAGCCGTCCGCGGACCGGGCGAAGGTGACGTTGCCGACGCCGTCCGCGTCGGTCGGCAGGTCACCGAAGCCGCTGGTGACACGGGTCCAGGTGCCGTGGACCCTGGTGTAGAAACCGTTGTAGTCGTCGCCGCTGCGCCAGCCGACCGCGAGCACGACCTTGCCCGGGTCCTTCGGGTCGATCGCGATGTCGTTGGCGATGTTCTTGTACGCGGCGTCGGGGTCGTCGTCCTTCGGACCGCCCGGCAGGTAGTCGGGGTTGGGCGCGTACTCCAGCTTCCAGGCGCCCTTCGGCGTCCTCGTGGAGTGGCTCCACACGCCGGCGCTGGTCGCCGCCCACACCTTGCCGCCGCCGAAGCGCAGTTCGTGGATGGTGGTGGACTCCAGCTCGTCGCCGCCGACCCGGTCACGGGAGGAGAAGGTGCCGTCGTGCGGGTGGGACAGGACGTAGACACCGCTGCCGAGGTAGGCGTCGGCGTTGGTGGTCGCCTCGCCGGTGCCCAGCCACAGCCGTCCGGCGCCGTCGAGCGCGAGCGCGCCGGTGGACTGGGACGGCAGCTCGTCGCTGATCGGCTTCCAGTGGCCGCCCCCCCGCTTGGACCGCCAGACGCCGCCGCCGGCGCTGCCCGCGTACACGTACCCGTCGTCGTCGGCGGCGACCGCGGCCATCCGGCCGGTCACCTCGCCCGATCCGCCGCTGGAGTTGGAGTCGATGTCCCGGTAGCGGGAGTCGTCGGAGTCGTACGGCAGGCCGGTGACGTGGCGCCAGCTTCCGCCGGTGCCGGGCAGGTGGGTGAAGCCGGTCCAGGCGGCGCCGTACGCGCCCGGGGCGACGATGCCGGGCGAGGTGCGGGCCTCGGCGTACTGGTCGGCCCCCTCGGCTATCTCGTCGGCCTCGTTGCCGTCGTCGTCCTCGGCCTTCGCCTGCGGGCCGAGCGCCCGTACGGACGTGCCGCGTTCGGCGGCGATGCGGGCGAGGTCGCGCGCGCCGAAGGGTTTCCTGTTCTTGCCGGACGCGGCGCCCGCTGGTGCGGCGACGAGTGCGGCGGACGCGGTGATGGCGCAGATCGTGAGCCATCGTCTCTTGCGGGTCGGTGCTGACACCGGGTCCTCCCAGCACGGGTGGTTGTACAGCCGTCGTGGAGAACCCGACCACCGGCGACGAGGGGTGTCCGGCACTTGGGGAAGCTTTTGACCGGAACCTGCCACCAAAACCGGCAGGACGCGGCCGTGGCGGGCGAGCGGACCGGCCGGCGTCTCGTCGGTCCGGGCCGGGCCGCCGGTCCCTGTCATCGCGTGCTGACGGGCCGTCGGCGTCTTCTACGATCGGTCCGTGAGGGATACTCCGAAGCAGTGGACCGTGCGCCACTTCTCGCAGGCCAACCCCGCCGGCCCCGGCTGCGACAGCGTCCCGGCCCTCCTGCGGAGGCTGGCGGATGCCGTGGAGGCGTTGGGGCCGGCCGGGATCCAGGACGTGGTGATCTCGTCGGAGACGACCGAGCACGGCCCCTGGTGGTCGGGGACCGTCTACTTCCACCTGCCCGGGGACGAGGACGAGGACTGACGTCCGGCCTTCACCGGCGCCCGGCTGCGCGGTGAGGGCGTGCCTTCCCTCGGCTCCGGGCGCCCGGCGTACGGCTTGCTCCGGGCGCCCGGCGTACGGCTCACCCGCAACGCCGGGCCCGTGTCCACCGCCGCCCGGGGACGGTCAGGAGCCGACCCGGTCGCGTCGGCGCCCGCGGACAGCGGGCCGGCCGGTCCCGGTGGCGCTGCCGCGGGCGGCGGCGCGGGCGGGGCCGTCGGGCAGGGTGAAGGTGAAGACCGCCGTCGCCGCCGCGATCGCGGCGAGGGCGAGGTACGCGTGCTGGTACGCGGTGACGGGTGGTGCCGCGCCGGCGTCCGGCGCGGTGCCGAGGACGAGGGCCGTGGTCACCGCCGCTGGCGCGAGCGCGCCGCCGGTCTGGCGGACGACGGTGTTGAGCATGGTGGCCTGAGCGAGGTCCGCCCGGTCGACGGTGGCCAGGGAGGCGACCGTCGTCGGTATGAAGAAGCAGCCGATCGCGGCCCCGAACAGGAACATGTAGCACCGGAAGGTCCACAGGCCGGTGTCCGCGTCGCAGCCGGCGAGGAGCACCAGCACCGCCCCGACCCCGGTCATGCCGCAGCCGACGATCAGGCGCGGACCGACCCTGGCGTACAGGACGCCGACGATCTGCACGGTCAGCAGGACGCCGAACGCCTCGGGGAAGGTGGTCAGTCCGGACTCCAGTGCCGTGCGGCCCTGGGCCTGCTGGAGGAAGAGGGGGCTCAGGTACAGGGCGCCCATGATGGGGACGAGACCGACCAGATTGATCAGGTTGGTGTCCCGGAAGAGCCGGTCGGTGAACAGCCCGAGCCGCAGCAGGGGGTGAGCGGTGCGCAGTTCGACGGCGACGGCGGCGGCCAGCAGCACCGCTCCGAGGACGAGGGAGACGAGGACGGCGGGTGAGGTCCAGCCGCGGTTGGGTCCCTCGCTGACGCCGAACATCGCGGTGCCCAGCGCCCCCGCGCTCAGCAGCAGGCCCGGCAGGTCGAAGCGGCCCGGCCGGCCGCCGCGGTCACCGGCGAGGAACAGCGCGCCGAACAGCACGGCCGGCAGGCCGACCGGCAGATTGACGTAGAAGACCCACCGCCACGACAGGTGGTCCACCAGCAGCCCGCCCAGCACGGGGGCCGCGGCCGGGGCGATCTGCTGCGGAATGATCATGTAGCGGGAGATGCGCACCTGCTCGGCGGAGTCGAAGGTGCCGAACAGCAGCGCGGCGGAGGCAGGGAAGAGGACGCCGGCCGACAGCCCCTGTACGGCGCGGTAGGCGACGAGCTGGCCGAGACCGGCCGCCGCCCCGCACAGCAGCGACGAGCCGAGGAAGCCGGCCAGGGCGGTCAGCAGGACGCGTTTGCCGCCGAAGCGTTCGACCAGCCAGGCCGAGGCCGGTATGGCCATGGCCAGGCAGACCGGGTAGACGACGACCACCCCGTCCAGCGCGGCGGTGGTCAGCCGGAACTGACGGGCGATCGAGGGCAGGGCCACCGTCGTGATCGCTCCGTCGACGATCGCGATGAACGTCACGCTGACGCACACGACGGGGACGACCAGGCGCTGGCTGATGCGGGCGGGCAGGGCGGACAGCACGGAGTGACGTCGGCGCATATGCTGAGCATACGCACTATGTGCTTACTCAGCATATGGCTTGCATACTGCGGGACAGGGGAGACTGGGCACCATGGCAGTGCAGGGCAGCAGCGACATCCTGATCGACGAGCTGTACGAGACGACGTACCGGCTACGGCAGTTCGTGGAGGCCCGGTTGCGGGAGAAGGGGGCCTCGGTGGCCCGGCTGCGCGCCATGCGCATGCTGGCCCAGGCCCGGAGGCCGCTGCGGATGCGGGACCTGAGCGAGATGGCGGGCATCGCGGCCCGTACCGCCACCACGATCGTGGACAGCCTGGAGCGTGACGGCCTCGTGGAGCGGGTGCGCCACCCGCAGGACCGGCGCGCCTTCCTGGTGCGGCTCACCGAGGAAGGGCTGCGCTGCCACCGCGAGGCGGAGGAGATCGACCGCCTCGCCCTCGCCGAGGCGACCGCCGCCCTGGACGCGGACGACCGGGCACGCCTGCGGGCCCTGCTGGGGCGCATCCGCGACCACACCGTCTGACGGCGACGCCCCGGCCGGGCGCGGCCGGCCTACGGGGGGCGGGTGCCGTCGGCGGCTGGGCGCGCCGTCAGTGGTGGCGGGGCCGGCCCTGGCCGCCGGTCTGGTGTCAGCTGTCGGCCGGGACTGCCGTGTCGTTCGGGGCGGTCACGGGTTTCGTGTGGAGGACTTCGCGGGCCTGCTCGGCGGCGCGGGTGATGCTCTCGCTGATGAAGTCGAGGAAGCGGGCGATGTTCTCCAGGCGGTTGGCGGCGGGGGTGTGGGGACCGAGGACGGCGACGCCTCGGCGTGCGGTCTCGACGAGTCGGTCGTTGGCGCGGGCGCTGGCGATCGTCGCCTGGTAGAAGAGCTCGTCGTCGACGACGTAGCGGTCACGGCGGCGTTCGTCGCGTTCCCGGCGGACCAGGCTCTGGCCCTCCAGGAAGGTGATCGCCTTGGAGACGGACGCCGGGCTGACCCGGAGGCGCCGGGCGAGTTCGGACGCGGTGAGGCTGCCCGCGTCGGTGGTGAACAGGCAGGTCAGCACCCGGGCCGTCATCTTGGGCAGGCCCGAGGCCATGAGGACGGTGGTGAGCGTCTCCTCGTACTCGGCCACGGCCTCGGCGTCGCGTCCGTGCGACTGGGGGACCGACTGCGGGTCCCGGGAGGAGGCGGGCCCGCGCCGGCGTGCGCGGCGTTCGGTGGCGCGGTGGGCCAGCTCGGCGCGGTAGGCGGTGGGGCCGCCGTTGCGCATCACCTCTCGGGTGACCGTGGAGGTGGGACGGCCGAGGCGCCTGGCGATCTCGGCGTAGGCGAGGCCGTCGGCCAGGCCCAGCGCGATCTGCCGGCGTTCCTGCTGGGTGAGCCTGCCTCCCGGCAACGGGGCCTCCTCGGAGATGTGTCACGGCGTTCGGTGATCCCCAGCATAGCGTTCACCTCCCGCTCATTGCAACGACACTGCAGGGGTCGTTGCGTTACCCGCAAGCTCATTGCAACACTTCGAGTACTCTGACCTGCAATATTTCCCATCTGATGCAACAAGTGCGTTGCCGATACTTGGAAAGCAACGTAGCTTTTCCAATGTCGGAAACAACAGCGAACACGGGAGAGCACGATGCAGAAGTTCGACACCCCCGCCCCGGTCTCCGCCGTCATCGACATCCCGGCCGGGCGCGTCCAGTTCATCGCCTCGGACCGCGCCGACACCACCGTCGAGGTCCTGCCCGCCGACCCCTCCAAGTCCCGGGACACCAAGGCCGCCGAGCAGACCACCGTCGCCTACGCCGACGGCGTCCTGCGGATCACGGCCCCGGCCGGCGGCAAGCAGCTCTTCGGTCCCTCCGGCTCCCTGGAGGTCACCGTCCAGCTGCCCGCCGGCTCCGGCGTCGAGGGCAAGGCCGCCGGCGCGGAGTTCCGGGGAGTCGGACGCCTCGGCGACGTCGCCTTCGACGGCGCGTACCGCCGGTTCAAGGTCGACGAGGCCGCGAGCGTCCGTCTCACCGTGGTCGACGGCGACGTGGAGGTCGGCCGGCTGAACGGGTCTGCGGACATCAGCACCGCCAGGGGCGACATCCGGGTCAACGAGGCCGCGAAGGGAACGGTCGTGCTCCGCACCCAGTCCGGCGACATCTCGGTCGCCGCCGCCAACGGCGTCTCGGCGGCCCTGGACGCCGAAACCGGCCTCGGCCGCGTCCACGACGCCCTCAGGAACGACGGCACCACCGCACTGGAGATCCGCGCCACCACCTCCCACGGGGACATCTCCGCCCGGAGCCTGTGAGGGAGCGGGGCCGGCGCTAGGTGTATTGAGCCGCAGCGTTGTTGACGCGGCTGATGGGTGGCTGGCCTGCGAGTGCGGTGTGGCAGCGGTGGTGGTTGTAGGTGTGCGGGAAGTCTGCCAGGGCGGCGGTGCGTTCGGTGTTGCCGGTGTAGGGCCGCAGGTAGGCCCATTCGTCGAGCAGGGTACCGCGGATGACCCCCTCGTCCCCGGCGACGACCGCGCGGAACCAGAACCGCTCCACGTCCAGCGTGAGGTGCTGGACCAGCCCCAGGCAGTGCCATCCGGAGGGCAGCACGGGCCGACGCAGATCCTCGGCGTCGAGCCCTTCGAGGATGCCGAGGACGTGGCGCCGCTGTCCGTCCAGGACGCGGAGCAGTGCCCCGACCTCACCCTGCGGAGTCTTTTCGCTCAGGCTTTCGATCACGGTCGCCAGGGTCTCCGAATCGTGCGGTCGCGCAGGGAGTCGTCCCAAGTCGCCTTCCGCGCGGTCCGCAGGGCTCGGGCCGGTGCCCAAGGCCCCTCGGGCAGGTCCGGGCGCGCCACGCGAGGGACGCCCTGCGAGCCCCGCGCAGGTGGACGCCGCGATACCGGTGAGACTCGGGCCGCGGAGCAGGAGCCGCTGACAGCGCGGGTACGCCACACCGTCGGCTAATCCAGGCGGGATACCTGATAGTGACCGATGGACCAGTCGTCCCCTGTGCGGACGACGAGGACGGAGAGCTTCACGTCCAGCGGGGGCCGCTCCGTGAACGAGAACTCGACGGCGAGGTAGCCGAGGACGAGGCCGTCGGCGTGCCGCCTGGTCTCGAGGATCCGGTATGCCGCCTTCATGCCGAGGGGCTGGGAGTCGTAGTAGTCGGCGACGCCCTGGCGTCCGACGCTGTAGGGGTGCAGCCCCTGGAAGACGGCGTCCTCGGTGAAGAGGGCGGCGACGCGGTCGGGCTGGTGCGCGTCGACCGCGGCCTTCCACTGCACTCCGCTCAGGATCTCCGCGTCGTCGGTCGTGGCGGTCATGTCCACTCCTTGGTCCAAGACTCGGTGTACGGTCAGGTGCGGTCAGTGTCCGGCGCTCATGCCGCCGTCGACGTGCAGGATCTCGCCGGTGACGAACGGCGCCGTCTCCAGGAAGAGCACGCCGTCGACGATGTCGCTCACTTCACCCATCCGGCCGACCGGGTGCAGGGCGGCGAGGAACTCGTGGGTCTCCTCGGGGTGCATGGGGGTCTTGATGGTGCCGGGCGACACGGCGTTGACGCGGATGCCCCGGGTGGCGTACTCGATCGCCAGGGACTTGGTCGCGGACTGCAGGCCACCCTTGGTCAGCGAGGCGAGGACGGAGGGGACCCGGGCGTCCGGACCGTCCACCAGGCTGGTCGTGACGCTCACGATGTGCCCGCCGCCCTGGGCGAGCAGGTGCGGGAGGGCCTGCTGGGTGAGGTGGAAGAAGCCGGCGACGTTGATGCCGGTCACGCTGGCGTAGTCCTCGGCCGTGTAGTCGGTGAAGGGCTTCGCGACGAAGATGCCCGCGTTGTTGACCACGGTGTCGATGCGGCCGAACCGCTCGAGTGCCGCGGTGACGACCCGCTCGGCGGTCGCCGGCTCGGCGATGTCGCCCTGTACGGTCACGACGTCGGCGTCGTCGGCGGGGGCGATGGTGCGCGAGGTGGCGACGATGCCGTAGCCGAGCTTGCGGTAGCCCTGGACGAGGGCGGCGCCGATGCCCTGCGAGGCCCCGGTGATGATCGCGACCTTCTGGTCCTGTGTGCTCATGCTGACCTTCTCCGAGCAGGATGACCGACCGGCTTCCTACCGCCTGGAAGGCTCAGCCTCCCCGTGCGCGTCAGGCCGGGATCGCGTACGGATCGTCGGCGGGCAGCCAGGCGTCCGGAGCGTGGATCCCGGGGTCGCCGACGCCGTCGCACAGGGCGTCGACGGCGGCGAGGACCCAGGGACGGTCCTCGTTCGCGCGCCAGACCAGGGACCAGGTCCAGTAGACCTTCGGCGCGACGATCTCGCGGCGGACCAGGTCGGGCGGGAGCGGAGCGGTCTGCCCCTTGGGTGAGTTGAGGACTGGGCGGGCGCAGCGGCGGACGTGGTCGAAGAAGGCGGGGCCGGTGATGGCACCATCGGAGACGCGCACCACGCGGGCCCCGGTGACCTGCGCCAGTTCCTCGGCGTACACGTTCCAGGACGCCCAGGAGGTGATGTCATCGTCCATCAGTACATCGGTGTCCCGGGCCGCCACATCCGGTGGGTCGCTGGTGTCGCCGCCCTTCTCGACGGCATAGAGGCGGTCGGCGCCGACCAGTCGTGCCCGCAACCCGAGCCGCTCGAGGTCCTCGGCGCGCACCCAGCAGACGGCGAGGTCGAGGCTGCCGTCGGCAACCCGCGCGGCCTGGGTGTGCGAGGGGGCGACCCAGGCGTCCAGGTGCACTCGGGCCACTGCGGCTGTCCGCGAAGTCAGGTCCGGCGGCAGCCAGTTGACGTAACCGAGCCGCACCGACTCCGAGCCCGACAGTCGGCCGGCCTGGCGCTCGAGGTCGTCGGCCCGCTCCAGCAGGGCACGGGTGTGCGGGAGCAGCGCGGTGCCGGCCGGGGTGAGGGAGACCGAGCGGCGGTTACGATCGAACAGCCGGACGCCCAGGTCCCGTTCGAGCGCCTTGATCTGCTGGGAGAGCGAGGGGCCCGCGATGAGCAACCGCTCGGCGGCCCGGCCGAAGTGCAGTTCCTCGGCGACGGCGACGAAATACCGCAGTTGGCGCAGTTCCACGCGCGCCATGCTACGCGCGCCGGGGGCCGCGCCTCCCAGCGGCGAGGCGGCCGGTCATGCCATCGGTGCCGGCCTCGGGCGCATGAATGCCTCACCGACGACCGCGCGGGTACATCGTGCGAGAGTTCCTGGCCGAGATCACCGTGAGCGTCCGCGACGACACGAGGTTGACCAGCGGCAAGCCGCGCGACGGAACGGCCGGCCATGGCGATCGGGCCCGGCTGTGGCGCCCGGTGGGCGAGTTCCGCGCATCGGCGTGCGGCGGGCCGACGACGAGGAGGAGTTCCACCAGGGGTGCTTCGCGTCCGGCCGCTGCGCCCGTGGACGACGCTCATCACCGCTCCTTCGGGGTCCCATGCCGACGACCCGGCCGGGTCGACGGCGTCCGAATGCCGCCCAGGTCCCCTGAGCCCGTGCCGCCAGGTCGGCCGCCACGCCCGGTCGCGGGCATGGGCGTCGGCCCTTTCGCCCAGGCCCCGATCCAGGCCGGCCGTGTGATCAGAACGCCGAGATCAGGATTCCCCAGGCATCTGCCGGACAAGCCGGTCGGCTTGGGTGTGAACGAGCATCGAACAGGAGCGTGACGGAGCAACTACCCTCTCGGAGGGACACGTCAACGATAGCCTGAGACAACCCTGTTGGCCGGGTCTTCGGCCACCGCGACAGGCGTCGGCACACCGTGACGAGTCGCGTCCCGTCCGCACCCTCGCTCACGGCCCGGTACCGGCCCTCGCCCATCGAGCCGTGGACTCTGCCCCGCCGGCGCCACCAGGCTGCGCGGGCTCGCGGAGGGGGTCTGCCGGGTCTGGCCAGTGGGTCTACTCGGGCTCGTCTGCGGCGCTCGCCACGGGGGCGGCGGCCCTGGAAGGCGGGGCGGGCCGTTCCGCCGTTCACCTCCCACAGGTGCGGCCGCGCATTCCACGGACGCGAGGACCAGCCCAAGGGCTTCGGTTCGCGGGACTTTCATGGCCTGTTGGTCCGCGCGTCCGGATCCAGCCGGGCGGTCCGATCGTGCTGGTCCGGGACAACGTCCGCATGCAACGGCCACTGTGGCCGCGCAAGCATCCGAAACAGCCGGTAACACGTCGTTAACTGACGTCAAGTTAGGTAGGTCACGCTCCCCCCTCACATCCCGGGAGAGAGCGTCGACGTCCATGGGATCGCTCCCATCAGGGAGCTACTGGAAGGAGTCTCGTGGGTACGAGCAGACGAGCCCACCGACGGAGGCTGGCCATACCCCTGCTGGTCTTCGTCCTGGCCGGCGGCGGCACGGTCGCCACCGGGGGTACGGCAACGGCGGCAGCCGCCGAGCCGGACACCTCGGTGGGAAGCGGTGTCAGCTCCGGACTGAGACCCGGCGGAGATCGGGTCGACCTGACCGGGGGCGCCGGCCGGTTCAGACCGCGCCAGGCCGGCGAGTCCGAGGCGAAACACAAGCGAAAGCCCTCCGGCCGCACTCCGTACATCGTGCAGCTCGCCGAGGAACCTGTGGCGACGTACACGGGCCGGCTCTCGGGGCTGGCCCGGACCCGCCCGGCACCGGGCGAGCCGCTGGAACCGCAGTCGGGGGCGGCGAAGGCGTACCGGAAACATCTCGGTACCCAGCGGACGGCCGTGGCCGAAGCAGCCGGCATCACGGTCGACGAGGTGTACACCACAGCCCTCAACGGATTCTCCGCCACGCTGACCCCCGCCCAGGTCGAGGAACTGAAGGCGGACAAGCGGGTCCGCTCGGTCACCGAGTCCCAGGTGGTCGGTGCCGGCCAGGCGTCTCCTGGTGACACCACGCCGCAGCCGACGACCGGCACGGCGACGGGCACCGCCGGAACAGCGAGGACCGGGGCGTCCGCCACCGGCGCCCGGGCAGCCGGCTCGCCGACGGCCGGCGCGCGGAGGTCCGCCGCGCGGAAGCCGGGCCGAAGCACCGGCGCCGGGGTCGTGATCGGCGTCCTGGACACCGGGATCTGGCCGGAGAGCGCGTCGTTCGCCAAGCGGATACCGACGGCCCCGGCGGGCTGGCACGGCACCTGCCAGACCGGCTACACCTTCGCCGCCCAGCACTGCAACGGCAAGATCGTCGGCGCCCGGTACTTCGCCGACACCTTCCTCGCGGCGTCGGGCGGCACCCTGCCCGAGGGTGAGGTGCTCTCCCCCCGGGACATGGTCGGGCACGGTACGCACACGGCGTCCACCGCGGCCGGCCTGCCCGTCGACAACGTCACCATCTCGGGGCGGAACTTCGGTTCGGTCTCCGGTGTGGCCCCGGACGCGCGGATCGCCGTCTACAAGGTCCTGTGGGGCGGCTCGGGATACGACGCCGACATCATCGCGGGCATCGACGCCGCGGTCGCCGACGGCGTACAGGTGCTCAACTACTCGATCGGAACGCAGTTCGGGGACAGCGAGCCCAACACCCCGATCGGCCAGGCCTTCCTCAACGCCACGCTGGCCGGAGTCTTCGTCACGGCCGCGGCCGGCAACTCCGGCTTCAGCAGCGCGGTCAGCAACACCCAGCCGTGGGTCACCACAGTCGGCGCGGCGGTGACCCACGTGAACGAGGGAACCCTCCGGCTCGGCGACGGCACCTCGATCACCGGCGCCTCGCTGGACGTGCTCCCCGGCGGCCGATCCCTGCCGCTGGTCTTCGGCGAGCAGGCCGGCACCTTGGAGGAGGGCTCGGCGTACTGCGAGCCCGGCAGCCTGGACCCGGCGAAGGTGAAGGGCAAGGTGGTCGCCTGCGCCCTGGACAGCCCCTACGCCGCGGTGGAGGAGCTCAAAGCCAAGCACGCGGCGGCAATGGTCCTCTTCGACCCCAATGGCAACTTCCGGGTCAACAGCATCTACGACTTCCCGGTGCTCTATCTGAACACCAGGGACCAGGCCGGCGAGATCTTCAACTACCTGATGAGGCACCCGGCCGACGGCACCGCACGGCTCACTTCGAGCAGCCACGGCTCCGGGGCCCCGGCTGCGCCGACCATCGCGGACTACTCTTCGACAGGGCCGGACAAGACGCACCCCGGGCTGATGAAGCCCGACCTGGTCGCCCCCGGCAGCGACATCATCGCGGCCGTCTCCCCGCCGGGAAACTTCGGCCGGCAGTACGACGCGTACTCGGGTACCTCGATGGCTACCCCGCACGTGGCCGGTGAGGCCGCGATCCTGCGGGCCGAGCATCCCGGCTGGTCGCCCGGCGCGGTCGCCTCGGCGTTGCACACCACGGCCGGCACCGTGGGCGACACCAGCCCGCTGGCCCAGGGCAGCGGACTGCCGTCGCTGAAGCGGGCCGCCGATCCGGGACTGGTCATCGAGCCGGACGCCAGGAGTCTGACCGCCTTCAGCGAAGCGGCTCAGCCCGACGGCCGCGAGCTGAACCTGCCGTCGATCGGGCTGCGTGACTACGACGGCACCAAACCGGTGGTGCTGACCCGCAAGCTGACCAACGTCGGCGGCAAGCGGGAGACGTACCACGCCTCGACGAGCGGGCTGGAGGGCATGCGGGTGAGCGTCGCACCGGCAACGGTGACGGTGGCACCGGGTGAGACCGCCTCGGTCACCATCACGCTGCGGCGCGGCAGCGCACCGTGGGACCGCTACGTCACCGGCGCGATCACCTGGCGTGGCAGCGCCCACCAGGTGAGGATTCCGGTCGCCGCGCGCCCGTGGGGCATCTCGCCCCGGCAGTACGACGACAACCTGGAAGAGTTCGGCCGGCTCGCCGACGGCACCTACGGCACGTTCGAGCCGGGCTTCACCGGCCCGGTCTCCGGCCGGTCGACCGGCTACGCCCCCATGCGGCGGGAGTCGTACTCGATGCGGACCGGGGTCAGCGGCGGGGTCTTCGACCGGAAGGCCCTCGGGGTGCGGGCGCACTCCTTCAAGGTGCCGGCGGGCAGCGCCGGGATCGTCGTGGACACCGCGACCGACGACCCGGACACCAACCTCGACCTCTGGCTGTACAAGGGCGACAAGCTGGTCTACCGGAGCGCCGCCAGTTGGAGCAGCTCCGAGCGGGCCTGGGTCTTCATGCCGGAGGCGGGCACGTACACGGCGTACGTCTTCGCACAGGACTCCCGCAGCCCGGTCGTCGACTACCGGCTCGGCCACGTCGTCCTCGGCCGCGACGGCCACTACGAGCCGGCGACGCTGGAACTGCCGACCGCGGTGGAGCGCGGCACGACACCGCCGTACAAACTGCGGCCGAACGCTCCGCTGAAGCCTGACGTCGAGTACTGGGCGTACACCGAGCTGAGCACCAACGGCCAGGTGATCCCGGGTCAGTTGGTGTCCACGAACCAGGACTCCTGGGAGTGACGCGGTAATCCCCCGGGGGCCGTGGCTCCCGGGTGGCCGGTGGGGCGGGGCCGAGCGGCTCCCGCCCCACCGGCGCGCTCACGTCCCGGGCCACGGAGCCGGCGTCCCGCTCCTCGGCGCGATGGCACAGCGAGTCGCCCGCCGCAGGCCCCCGCGGCCAGCCGGGCGGGGGCCTTCTCGGGTTGCGCGCGGGCAGCACGTTGTCCAACTGGCCGGCCATCCGATGGATCGGTGCCCATGCCCCGGATCATCGATCGTGTCGCTCGTGCGCCGCAGGCCCGCGGCCGGACGGTACGGGAGACGACTCCACCAGGGCGCACCACTCCTGTCACTCGGCGAGACCCGGACCTCGCGAGGGTCCATCCGGTGATCGAGAGGAGCCGCAGCCGTCCGGGGGCCGTCGCCGCACAGACGGCGGCGCCCGGCCTCTTCGGAGGGGCGATCGCCGTGTCCGGCGTCTTCGTCGGCCTTTCGGGAGCCGGTGGTGGACCGCGTCACGGGCTCGCGTGGCCGCCTTGATCGGATGGCTGCGGCGTGGTGCCGGCGCTGTCCGCCGTGTGCGGGAGGCGTAGGTCCGCCAGGGTCTGGGCCAAGGACTGCCAGACATGCGCGGCCAGGTCGAGGTTCTGGGACTCCACTGCCTGACGGCCGAGCCGCTGGAGGAGGTCGATGCCGTCCTCGACACGCCCGGACAGGATCATCAGCCGACCGTCCAGGACCGACAGCCGTACCCGGTCGCGGTAGGGCAGACGCAGGTCCTCCTCGGCCAGCAGTGTGCCGCTGATCGCGCGGGCCTCGTCCGTCCGGCCCCGGTGGAAGGCCAGATGGGCCTGCAGCGCGCGCAGCTCCTGGACCTGCGCCGGCGTGCCGATCAGGTCCACGACGGACGCGGCCTCGGTCAGCCAGCGCTCTGCCGCGGCCAGTCGGGGCGGTGACACCTCCAGCTCGGCGGCGGCGGCCGCGGCCCGGAGCCGGATCCAGAGGGTCAGGTCGTCCCTGCCCTCCAGGAGTCGCAGGGCCGTTTCCAGTCCGGTCCGGGCGGAGGCGTGGTCGCCCTGGCGGTTGCGGACCATGGCGACGGTCCACCACCCCTCGGCCGCCTGTGCCGGTGCGGCCACGGACAGCCAGTCCCGCTCAAGTTCGTCGACGTGCCGTGCGGCCGCGTCCAGCCTGCCCAGCTCGACCTCGATGCCGATCAGCACCATGAGGGCCGCCGCGGTGTCGGACACGGACAGTTCCTCGGCGCGCGCGAGGGAGAACGCCTGGGCGGCCGCCGGCTCTGCTGTGCGCATGTCACCCAGGGCGCGCATGCAACGGGCGTACTGCACGTATGACCGCACGCGCAGTTCGGGCACCTCCAACAGCTCGCTCAGCTCCAGGAGTCGCAGCAGGCGTCCGCGCTGCTGCGGGTAGTCGCCGAGACGGCCGGCCGCGCTGCTCAGCAACCACAGGGCCTGCCAGCGGGTGGCGGGATCGTCGTCGGCGTCCTCGTCGACCGCCCGGCCGAGGGCCGCGATGTCGTAGGCGCCGGACGGCGCCGACAACACGGCCGCCAGCTCACAGGTGAGGGACCGCTGGGGTGAAGGGCCGATCAGGGCGGACGCATCGACGCCCAGCCGCTCGGCGAGATACGCCGTGGCGCGTTCGGTGGGCCGGCGTTCACCCGACTCCAGGCGCGACAGGTACCCCGTCGACATGCCGTCGCCGACGAGCCCTGCCTGGCTCAGACCTCGCTCCAGCCGGAGCCTCTTCAGCCGACGGCCGAAGTGCGGCTGCTCAAGCATCTCCCACCTCTGCTCCAGTGACGCACGCCAGACCTCCGCCCCTCGCGCGGCCCGTTCGATCGGAGACCTGGAGTTGTCAACACTTTACGAAGCCCACTGAGGGGCGGCAAGGCACTAACCCAGCAGCAACGCACCTGGTCAGTAGGCGTGTTGCTGCTCAGCGACCGGCCGAGGGCGGCCGTCGGAATGACAACAATCCACCTAGACAACGGAGTTGGCACAGCACTCGGTTCATCTGGCAAACCCTTGCCAAGGGGGTTGCCGCCCCTTAGCCTCGAAGGGCCGTCCTGACGCGATTCCCCCAACTCGTTCCATGGAGGTCTCCGTGCCGCGCCACGCCCGACCGGGCTCAACGCGAAGGTCCGCCCTACAACTCGCCACACCCGGTCCGCGGCCGGTCCGCATGCCACCTGGCGAGATCGAGTGGCCGTGACAACGTTATCCGGCCATCGGCCGATCCTCGTCGGGCGCATCCGCTCCCCGTGACCAGCCGTCCAGGACCATCCGCACACGCCCACCGGCCCACCTTCTCGCGGAACAGCAGACCGCGGCCGCCGACGCGGTGGCTCGCCTGTGCGCCGGACGCTCGCCGACACCCTGGCACCTACGCGCCGGTCCGTCCCGCACCACACCCCCGCCCCCACTACGCGCAGCAAAAGGACGGTACGTCCGTGGCGACCACGAGTTTCCCAGACGCCTCGCCCCGCAAGCACCACTCCACCGCGCACCCGGCCCCTCCCCTCCGCCGCACGCCGCTCACGAACAGTCCACGGCCCGCTCCCGCGTCGCGGGCCGTGTGCACGGCCCGCACTCTCTCCGACGACCTCGTCATCACGGCCGCGGAGCCGGAGTTCGCCCGGCACTTCGGCCTCAGCGCGGAAGAGATACGCGGGTACCGCCTCCTCGACCTTCTGCACTCACCGACACCCGCCCGCCTGCGGGAACGGTTCGCCGCCCTCTCTTCGGGCCGCCAGTTCCGATTCACCGACAAGGTCATGGGCACGAACGGTGCCGGCGGACTCTTCCGGGCCGACCTCACCGGCATCGCCCTGTACGGCCTGTCCGGTGAGGCGTCCGGCGTCGTCGTTCTTCTTCGCAGCCTCGCCACCGCCCCCACACCTGCGTCACCCATACCGCACCAGGACAGCGCACCGGCGGCCGGCGACACACCTGTGCTCAGCGCTCTCGACGCGCAGGTGCTGGAGGGTGTGGCACGCGGCGAATCGACGGTGCAGCTGGCCTCCCGCCTCTACTTGAGCCGCCAGGGCATCGAGTACCGCATCGGTCAGATGCTGCGGAGGTTCGACACCCCCAACCGGCCCGCGCTGGTCTCTCGTGCGCATGCGCTGGGGATGTTCGCCGCCGGCCAGTGGCCGCCACGCGTGCGGCCGGACCGCGTCAAGTCCTAGGCGCGGAAGTCGCCCTGACGAGGGCCGTGGCGTCAGAAAGGCCACGGCCCTCGTGGTACGGCCGCCCGCGGCAGCCACCAGGAGGTCGCCGCTGGACAAGGGCGCGGCGGCCTCCGGGAGCCCCTGCCTCCGGGTTCGTCCTGCCCTCGGCTCACGCCGCCGAGGGCTGCCACGCCTCCTGGAAGCGGCGGCGGGCGCGGAAGAGGCGGGACCGTACCGTGCCCACGGGCAGCGCGAGCACCTCCGCGATCTCCTCCTCGTTCATACCGTAGGCGCGCAGGGTCAGGACCTGCCGGTGCGCCCGCGACAGACGTTCGAGCACATCGCTGATGTGCACCGCGTCCAACGGGTTCGCCTGCTGCTGCGACTCGATCTGCCCGCAGGTCTGTTCCTCGCCGAAGCGTTTGGCGGTGCGCACGGCCTCGCGGACCGTCACCGCGCGCACCCACCCGTAGAAGGCCACCGGTTCGCGCAGCTGGCCCAGCCCACGGTAGATGGCCAGCAGCGCCTCCTGGGTGGCGTCGGCCGCGTCGTCGCGGGTGATGGACCGGCAGATCCGGGTGACGTACGGCGTGATGTGGTTCAGCAGGTGGTTCATGGCGTGCTCGTCGCCCGACTGGGCGCGCGGCAGCAGCGTCAGAGGGGAGGCGAGTTCGCTGACGGTGGACATGACGCAGGAGGACTCCTTACGGCAACCGGCGTGATGCATGCGTGCGGGTGGCGTTCAGCCCGCGTCGGCGGTGGCGGGCTCGCGCCGGGCCGCGGTCGTGAAGGCGAGGAGGCCGTCGAGCACCTCGTCGCGGAAGGCACGCATGAAGGACGGGCTGAAGCAGGCGGTGTAGTGCGGGAACTCGATGGCCAGACGGCCTTCGAAGGAGACCACGCACGCCATGACGGGGCTGCGGCCGGCCTGCGGGAAGTAGTGCTCGCGGGCGGGCACCAAGCGGACGTCGACCACCCGCAGGTCGCCGGGCAGGCGGGGTCCCGGGACGACACCCATGTTGGTGACGATCACCGTGGCCAATTGGAGTGCGGGGTTGCCCGGGATCTCGGGGGTGATGCGCATCTCGTGGAAGTGACCGCCGCCGGCGATGAAGTCGCTCACCCGGGCGTGGACGGTACGCGCCAGATCCAGCGGGTCGGAGGTCGCGGCCACCTCCAGGGTCTGCAGGTGCGTGGTGACCGCCGGCACCATGACGGACGCCGGCAGCGGTGGCGTCAGCCGGGAGCGCAGGTCGACGGGGGACAGGCAGCCGAGGGTGCGGGAGTCCTCACCCTCGAGGCGCCGTCGGGCCGTGGCCAGCAGGGCCGCGGCGATGAGCGCGTGCACGGACACGCCGGCCTGCCGCGCCCTTTCCCGCAGGCGTGTGGTGTGTTCGGTGTCCAGGGTGAGCCGGCACACCTCGATGTGCCCCTCCCCCGCCCCGGCGGCCGGCGCCTGGTCCGGGGTGTGTGCCGCGTCGTAGGGCACCAGTTCGACCGGGTGCCGCTTCGTCCGCGAGACGCGGGCGTCCAGGTAGGCGGCGGTGTCCGCTTCGTCGGCCGGGGGGAGCAGTGTGCTGACGGGCTCGGGCCAGTCCGGGGCGTCGGGCACGTCGGCCTGGAAGGACTGTGCCTGCCCGTCGGTGACGAGCGACCGGTAGTGGTCCCACAGGGTGTTGTGCAGCGTGATGCTGCTGTGGCCGTCGGTCACCGTGTGGTCCACCACCAGGACGAACAGGTGGTCCGTGCCGTCCGGTGCGCTGACGAGGACCGCGCGCGACAGCGGGCCGCCCACCGGGAGGGGCCTGTTCAGCTCCGTCGCGTAGGCCTCGGCCAACTCTCCGGTACGGGTCTCCAGGCGGGGCCGCTCGGCCTCGTCGAGCAGAGCCAGCGCATGGCCGGTGCCGTCCGCCACGATGCGGGAGCGCAGGGTCGGGTTGGCCTGCGTCACGGCACGGAACGCGGCGGTCAGCGCCTCGATGTCGACGCGTCCGCGCAGGGTGCAGGACAGCACGGCCCTGCTTCGCTGGCCCACGTAGAGCGACTCGACCGGACACAGCGCACGGTGCATGAGGGCAGCCCTCTTCTCGATCGTCCAATGGGTGGCCCGCGGGCGGCACCGGCCTGTGGCCGGCCTGTGGCCGCGGGCGTCGGGGAGTCGCGTTCGAGAGTGCACCGCGCGTCGTCCTCCAATCCACCCGGGAGACCTTCCGGAGGTGAAGTTGCGTGAATTCCCTAGAAGTTGGCGTCGGGCCTGCACTCCCTGGCCCGGCGTTCTCTGGGGAATTCCCTGAAATGCCACTCGTGGACCGGTGCTGCCTTGACCGGGCCGAGTGCGGTGGCGCACCGTGATGTGCCGTAGAACCGGGGCCAGGGTGCGTGTTCACCAGGCCCCGGCGTGCGACCTCCCTTTTCCGCTCGTGGACCGGCCCGGCGCGTACCTACACGCGAGGGCGGCACGAAGCGGTGGCCGCACCGCTCCGATCCGGTCGTGCCGTCGCCGGCCGGGACATTACGGCTTGCCACGTGAGGGTTGTGCTATGTCACTCCAGCAGGACGAGCGGCGTCCGCTGTCCGGGGCCCAGGAGGGTCTCTGGTACGCCGGGCGGCTCGCGTCGGACAGCGCCGCGTACAACACCGGTGAAGCGGTGGAGATCCACGGGCCGCTCGACACGGCATTGTTCGAGACCGCGCTGCGCCGCACGGTCGCCGAGGCGGACACCTTCGCCCTGCGTTTCGTCGACACCGAGGACGGTCCCCGCTGCCATCGCGCCGCGGACCCGGACGACTGGCCCCTGCACCACGTCGATGTCCGCGACGCCGAGGATCCCACGACGGCCGCCTGGAACTGGATCCGGACGGACCTGGCGACCCCGGTCGACCTGGAGAAGGGCCCGCTGTTCTCCCACGCCCTGCTGACGCTGGCGCCCGACCGGTACATCTGGCTGCTGAGGGCCCACCACATCCTGCTCGACGGCTACAGCTACAAGCTCCTGGGACGACGCCTGGCCGAGACCTACAACGCGCTCGCCGCGGGCCGCGAGCCGGATGCCGCCACCTTCGCTCCGGTGCACCGGCTCCAGGAGGAGGAGGCCGCCTACCGCGCCGGCGAACGTCACACCCGTGACCGCGCCCACTGGGCCGACCGCCTGGCCGGGCTGCCCGAACCCGCGCGGCTCACCTCGCGCACGGCCACCCCCACCGCTCCGTTCCTGCGCCGCACCGCCGAGCTGACGCCGCCCGAGGTGGAAGCCCTGGACCAGGCGGCCTCCCGGCTCGGCGTCGCCCGCACGGATCTGCTGGCCGCCGTCACCGCCGTGTACCTGCACCGCATGACGGGCAGCCAGGACCTGGTGCTGGGCGTGGCCACGATGAGCCGGCTGGGCAGCGCCGCGCTGCGCACCCCGGGCACCGCCTCCGGCATCCTGCCCCTGCGGGTGGCCGCCGCCCCGGGGACGCCGCTCGCCCAGTTCGCCCGCGACGTCGCCGCAGAGCTGCGCGCCCTGCGCCGCCACCAGGCCTACCGGGGTGAGTACCTGCGCCGCGACCTGGGGCTGCTGGGCACCGGCCGCCGGCTGTACGGACCGGTGCTGAACATCGTCCCGTTCGACGAGTCGCCCGTCTTCGACGGCCACCCCACCACTTGGCACCACCTCTCCGGCGGAGCCGTGGAGGACCTGCAGATATCGGTGCGGCCCGGCGCCGAGGCGGGCGGCCTGTGGCTGGCCTTCGACGCCAACCCCGCACTGTACGAGGACGACGAGCTCGCGCTGCACCGCGAGCGGTTCCTCACCGTCCTGCGCCGGCTGACCGAGGCGGCGCCCACGACCGCGCTGGGTCGGCTGGACGCCCTGCTGCCGGGCGAGCACCCCCGCGACACCCCCGTCCGCACGTATGCGGTCGAGCGCACCCTCACGCAGCTGTTCGAGGAGCAGGCGGCCGCCGTCCCCGGGCGGACCGCCGTCACCTGCGGTGATCTGCACCTCACCTACGCCGAGCTCAACGCCGAGGCCAACCGACTGGCCCGGCTGCTGACCGAGCGCGGCGCGGGTCCGGGCCGGGTGGTGGCCCTGGCGCTGGAGCGCGGGGCACGGCTGCTGCCCGCTCTGCTCGCCGTCCTCAAGACCGGTGCCGCCTACCTTCCCCTGGACCCAGGGCATCCGGCCGAGCGGCTGCGGCTGGTCGTCGAGGACGCGGCCCCGGTCGCCCTGGTCACCGAGCGCGCCCACGCCCACCTCGCCGGCGCGTCGGTCCCCGCGGTGCTCTTGGACGACCCGCGGGTGACGGCGGACCTCGCCGACCGCCCCGCCGGCGACCTGACCGACGCCGACCGGCACGCGCCGACGAGCCCCGCCGACATCGCGTACATCATCCACACCTCCGGCTCCACCGGCCGCCCCAAGGGGGTGCCGGTGGCGCACGCCAACGTCGTGCGCCTGTTCGCCGCCGCCGCGGAGCACTTCGCCTTCGGTCCCGACGACGTCTGGACGCTGTTCCACTCCTATGCCTTCGACTTCTCCGTCTGGGAGATGTGGGGCGCCCTGCTGCACGGCGGCCGGGTCGTCGTCGTTCCCTACGCCGTCAGCCGCTCCCCCCGCGACTTCCTGGAGCTGCTGCACCGCGAGGGCGTGACCGTCCTCAGCCAGACGCCGTCCGCGTTCGAGCAGCTGATCGACGCCGACCTCGAACGCGGCGGTGACAGCGGGGCGCTGCGCCACGTCGTCTTCGGCGGCGAGGCCCTGCGCCCGGCGCGGCTGCGGCCCTGGGCCGACCGGCACGGCCTGGACCGCCCGGCGCTGGTGAACATGTACGGCATCACCGAGACCACCGTGCACGTCACCCACCACCGCCTCACCCGGGCGGACCTGGACGACCCACGCCGTGGCAGCGTCATCGGCCGGCCCCTGTCCGACCTGCGCGTCCACCTCCTGGACGCCGAGGGGCGCCCGGTGCCGCCCGGCGCGAGCGGCGAGATGTACGTCTCCGGCGCCGGTGTCACCGCCGGCTACCTCCACCGGCCCGAGCTGACCGCCGAGCGCTTCCTCGACGACCCGTTCGGCCCGCCCGGCACCCGCATGTACCGCTCCGGCGACCTGGCACGGCGCCGCCCGGACGGCACCCTGGAGTACCTCGGACGCGCCGACGCCCAGGTGCAGATCCGGGGCTTCCGCGTCGAGCCGGGCGAGATCGAGGCCGTCCTCGCCGCCCACCCCCGCGTGGCCCGGGCCGCCGTCGTCGTCCGCCGCGCCGACAACGGCGCCCAGCAGCTCGTCGCCTACACGGTCGCCGCCGGCGGCACTCCCGCCGACCCCGCCGAGCTGCGCGCCCACGCCGCCGCCCACCTGCCCGAGCACATGGTCCCGGCCGCCTGCGTCGACGTCGACGCCCTGCCGCTGAGCGCCAACGGCAAGCTCGACGTGCGGGCCCTGCCCGCACCGGACTTCACCGCCGCGGCGTCCGGCACCCGCCCCGCGAACCCGCACCAGGCCCTGGTGTGCGCCCTGTTCGAGGACGTGCTGAAGCTGCCCCGCGACACCGTGGGCACCGACGTGAACTTCTTCGACCTCGGCGGCGACTCGCTGCTCGCCACCCGCCTGCTGGCCCGCCTGCGGCACGACACCGGCGCGGAGATCCCCATCACCGCCCTGTTCGAGACACCGACCCCGGCTGCCCTCGCCGCCCGGCTGGCCGCCCACTCCGTCGACGCCCTGCCACGGCCCGCCCTGGGCGCCGCCGTCCGTCCCGACCGCGTGCCGCTGTCCTTCGCGCAGGAGCGCATGTGGTTCCTCGACCGCCTCGACGAGCAGGCCGCCACGTACAACATCCCGCTCGTGCTCAGGCCGCCCGCCGATCTCGACGCCGACGCCCTGGAAGCCGCCCTCGGCGACCTGGCCGACCGCCACGAGAGCCTGCGGACGGTGTTCGCCGTGCACGACGGGGTACCGCACCAGCGCGTCCTGGCGCCCGGCGCGCTGCCGCCGCCTCTGCGCCGTATCGAATGCCCCGCCGCGGAGAGCGCCGCCCACGTCCACGCGGCCATGCGCCACCGCTTCGACCTGAGCGCGGAAGGCCCGCTGGCCGCCTGGCTGCTGGGCCCGGCCGCCGACCGTACGCTGTTGCTCCTCTTGCACCACAGCGCGGCCGACGGCTGGTCCCTGCGGCCCTTCGCCGAGGACCTGAGCGCCGCCTACGCGGCCCGCCGCGCCGGCCGCGCACCCGACTGGGATCCGCTGCCGGTGCAGTACGCCGACTACGCCCTGTGGCAGCGCGCCCTGCTGGCGCCCACCCCGGACGGCACGGGCCGCCTGGAGCGGCTGACCGCCCACTGGCGCGCGGCCCTGGCCGGCCTGCCCGAAGAGTGCGGCCTGCCCGGCGACCGGCCGCGCCCCGAGGTGCCGCGCGGGACCGGAGCGCACGTGGAGACGGTCGTGGACGCCGATCTCCACCGTGACCTGCTCGCCTTGGCCGACCGCGAGGGCGCCAGCCTGTTCATGGTGCTGCACGCCGCCGTCAGCTCCCTGCTCACCCGCTGCGGCGCGGGTGAGGACATCGTCCTGGGCACCCCGGTCGCGGGCCGCACCGAGCCCGCTCTGGACCACCTGATCGGGCTGATCAGCAACACCGTGGTCCTGCGCGCCGACACGTCCGGCGACCCCGCCTTCCGCGACCTGCTCGCCCGGCTGCGCACGGCCGACCTGGCCGCCCTGGACCACCAGGACCTGCCCTTCGACCGGCTGGTGGACGAGCTCAACCCGCCCCGCCGCGCCGGCCGGCACCCGCTGTTCCAGGTGATGCTGGCCCTGCAGAACAACGAACCGGCCGTCCTCGAACTGGACGGGCGACGGAACCGGTTGCGGCCGACCGCCAACGGCACCGCCAAGTTCGACCTCTTCGTGGACGTCCTGGAACGGCACACCAGCGAAGGTGCCCCCGACGGCCTCGCCCTGCACATCGAGTACGCCACCGACCTGTACGACGCGTCCACCGCCAAGGCGTTCGCCCGCGCCCTGCACGACGTCCTGCGCGCGGTGAGTGCCGATCCCGGCGTCCGCGTGGGGCAGTTGCCCGCGGTCCCCGAGCGCGCCCCCGCCCCGCCGGCGATCGCGGTCACGGAGGTGGAGGCGGCTGCGCTGTCCGTGCCCGGCATCCGCGACGCCCGCGCCCTGCCGGCCCCCGACGGCCGGGTGCCGCGCCTGTACGTGGTACCGGGACGCGCGGACGCGGTGGAACGCGTCGAGGAGGTCCTGCGGCGCGCGGGCCACGACGGTGTCCGCGTCACGGCCGTCAACGCCCTGCCCTTCACGGAGGACGGCACGCTGGACACCGACGCGCTTCGGGCCCTGCCCGCCGCCGACCGCGCCTCGGCCGCCGCCTGGCAGGACAGCCTGACCCGCCTGCCCGGGGTGACCGCCGCCGAGGTGACGACGGAGGACGTGCCCGAGGAACTGGGCCGACGCCACGCCGGCCTGCCCGATCGCACCGCGACGGCGGTCTCCGCGGACGGCACCGCCGGCACGGGAGCGTCGTCCGCCGCACCGGCGCTCAGCGAGGGCCCCGCGCTCGCCGAGCCGTCCGTGGCCGACTGGGCGCAGGCCCTGCGCCGCGCCGCCGAGCGGGCACAGGGCGACATCGTCCACGTCCACGCCGACGGCAGCGAGCACCGGCGCAGTTACGCCTCCCTCATCCCCGAGGCCTCCCGGGTCCTGGCCGGACTGCGCGAGGCCGGACTGCGCCCCGGCGACCAGGTCATCCTCCAGTGCGACGCCACCGAGGACTTCGTGGCCGTGCTGTGGGGCTGCATCCTGGGCGGCTTCGTCGCCGTCCCGCTGACCGTTCCCGCTTCCTACGGCACGCCCTCGGCGGCGCTGACCAAGCTGGAGGGCATCTGGCGGATGCTCGGCCGGCCCTGGATCGTGTGCTCCGCCGACCGTGAGACGGGCCTGCGCGAGCTGGCCGACCGTCAGAACTGGCCCGGGCTGCGGCTGGCCACGGCCGAGAAGCTGCGCGAGGCGGCCGAGGACCGCGACTGGCACCCCGCCCGACCCGACGACCTCATCCTGATGCTGATGACGTCCGGCAGCACCGGCCTGCCCAAGGCGGTGCGGCTCACCCACCGCAACGTGCTGACCCGCTCGGCCGCCACCGAGCAGATGAACGGGCTCGGCGCCGCGGACGTCTCCCTGAACTGGATCCCGCTCGACCACGTCACCGGCGTGGTGATGTTCCACCTGCGGGACGTGTACCTGGGCTGCCGCCAGATCCACGCACCCACCTCCTGGATCCTTCAGGACCCGCTGCGCTGGATGGACCTCGCCGACCGCCACCGCGTCACCGTCACCTGGGCGCCCAACTTCGCCTTCGGCCTGCTCGCCGAGCAGGCCGACCGCTTCGCCGACCGCACCTGGGACCTGTCGCCGATGCGTCTGGTGATGAACGCCGGCGAGGTCGTCGTGGCCGCCGCGGCCCGCCGCTTCCTGCACACCCTCAAGCCCTTCCGCCTGCCCCAGGACGTGATGCACCCCGGCTGGGGCATGTCCGAGACCTGCTCGGTGGTCACCGACGCGGTGCTGCCCGGCGAACCCGGCCCCGGCGACGGCACGTTCGTCAGCTGCGGCCGCCCCTATCCCGGCTTCGCCATGCGCGTCGTCGACGACGCCGGCACGGTGCTCGCCGAGGGCGACGCCGGCCGCCTCCAGGTCCGCGGCACCTCCGTGACCGGCGGCTACCACGACAACCCGGGTGCCAACGCCGAGGCGTTCACCGAGGACGGCTGGTTCGACACCGGCGACCTGGCGTTCCTGCGCGAGGGCGAGCTGTACATCACCGGCCGCGCCAAGGACGTCATCATCGTCAACGGCGTCAACCACTACAGCCACGAGATCGAGGCATGCGTCGAGGAACTGCCGCACGTGGTGCGCAGTTTCACCGCCGCGGTCGCGGTGCGCTCCGACCCCTCGGCGACCACCGACGAACTGGCCCTGTTCCTCCACCTCTCCCCCGAGGCCGCGGCGGGCGACACGGCCGCCGCCCTGCGGGAGATCGCGGGCAAGGTGACGCGGGAGATCGGCATCAGCCCCGCCTTCCTCGTCCCCGTCCCCCGGGACGCGATCCCCAAGACGGAGATCGGCAAGATCCAGCGCACCAGACTGCGCAAGAGCTTCGAGGCCGGCGCCTTCGACGAGGAGGTGCGCGCCGCCCAGCTGGTGCTGGGCACCGCCGCCACCGTGCCCGACTGGTTCCTGCGCCCGGTGTGGCAGCGCGCGCGGGCCGGCGCTCTCCGCGAGACGGCATCCGGCCGGCACACCCTCGTCCTCACGGGCGGCGACCCGGACGCCCAGCGGCTCGCTCAGCGGGTCGCCGACGCGCTGCGCTCCGCCGGCGGGCGGTGCACCCTGGCCACCGACGCGGCCTCGTACGCCCGGCTCGACGCCGCACGCTACCGGCTGCGGACCGGCGAGGAGAGCGACGTCACCACCCTGCTGGAGCAGCTGGAGCGTGACCAGCGGCCGGTCGACGCCGTCCTGCACCTCGGCGGCCTGGCCCCCGGGGACGACACAGGCACGACACCGTACGAGGGGACCGGCGCCCTGTCCCTGCTCGCCCTCGCGCGTGCCCTCGCCGCCCGGCCCGAGCGGCGGCGGCCCGTCGACCTGGTGTACGTGACGGCGGGCGCCCAGGGCGTGTGCCCCGAGGACCGGCCCCGCCCGGAACAGGCCATGGCGGGCGCCCTGCTCAAGTCCCTCGGCGAGGAGCTGGGCCGGCTGCGCGGCACCCACCTCGACCTCCCGCCGGACGACGGCGAGGACCGGCTGCCGCTGCTGCTGGCCGAGGCGGGCGCAGCCGCCGAGGGAGCGGAGGTGGCCTACCGCGGCGGACACCGCTACGTACGCCGGCTCGCCCCGTTGCCCGACACGCCGGCGCCCGTCCAGCAGCGGCCCGGCGACGGCTTCACGCTCCTCACCGGCGGACTGGGCGGTGTCGGCGGCGAGGTCGCGGCCCACCTGCTGCGCGCGCCCGGCACCCGCCTGCTGATCCTGGGCCGCACCCCCGAGAACGAACTGGGCGCCGAGGCAGGCGCACCGGACCGCGGGGAGCTGCTGCGGCGGCTGAGTGAGCTGGGCGAGGTCCGCTACGCGTGCGCCGATGTCACCGACGAGCAGCAGGTGCGCGCCGCGGTGGACGCGGCCGGGCGGGCGTGGGGCGTTCCCCTGGCCTCGGTGCTGCATCTGGCCGGGGCGCTCGTCGAACGCCCGGTCGGCGAGCTGGACGGCGACACCTGGCGACAGGCGCTGATGGCGAAGGCGCACGGCGCGTGGACGCTGCACAGGCTGACCGCCGACCACCCGGTCGCCTCCTTCGTCACCTTCTCCTCGGTGAACGGCTACTTCGGCGGTGCCATGAACGCCGCCTACGCCGCCGCCAACGCCTACCTCGACGCCCTCGCCCTGTACCGCCGCCGCCTCGGCCTGCCCGCGCAGTCCCTGGCCTGGAGCATGTGGCGGGAGCGGGGTGTGAGCCGCGGCTACCGGCTTGCCGCGCTCACCGAGGCCCGCGGCTACCGGCTGCTGGACGTGCCCACCGCCCTGCGTTCCTTCGATCTCGCCCGCACGCTGGACGAGCCGCACCTGCTCATCGGTGCCGACCGCACCGCCCCATGGGTGCGCAGTCACGTGGCGGCGCCCGCCCGCCAGGTACGCCGCCCGGTCGCGCGCGTCGGCCTCTCGGACGGCACCGACCTCGGCGCCCTGTACCGTGCGGCCGCCGACGCCGCCCGCGCCGCGGGCCTGGGTGACGACTGGGTGCTGCGCTCGGCCGGTGCCACCGGGCACCGGGAGGCGAACGGGCCGGGCGCGGACGTGCGGCAACTGGAGAGCAGGCTGGCCGAGGTGTGGTGCGGCGTGCTGGGCCGCGACCGAGTGGGACGGGACGAGAACTTCTTCGACCTGGGCGGCAACTCGCTGCTGCTGGTCACCGCCCAGAGCGCGGTCAACAGCGCCTTCGACACCGATCTGTCGGTCGTGGACCTGTTCGCCCACCCCACCGTGCGCGACCTGGCCCGCCACCTGGCGGCCCGCACCGGCCCCGCCGCAGCCGAGCCGTCACCGGAGCCGGGAACCGACGCCGGCCGGGCAGGCGGCCCCGACGCAGGACGGCCCGCTGAGCCGGCCCCCAGCGGCTTGGACCGCGCCAAGGAACAAGCACTACGGCAGCGTGCGGCACGCGCCCGCCGCACCGCACGGCACGGAAAGGACCGCGGCCATGCATGACACCCCCACAGCACACGACGAGGACGTCCCCGCCGTCGCCGTGATCGGTATGGCGGGCCGCTTCCCCGGGGCCGACGACCTGGACGCCTTCTGGGAGAACCTGACGGCCGGCCGGGAGTCGGTGCGCCCCGTCGGCGACGAGGAGTTCCTCGCCGCGGGCGGCGACCCGCGCGACCTCGACGACCCCTCGCTGGTGCGCATGGCGTCCGTCGTGGAGGGCATGGACCGCTTCGACTCCGGCTTCTTCGGCTACAGCCCCGCGGAGGCGGCCGTCGTCGACCCGCAGCAGCGACTGCTGCTGGAGACGGCCTACCACGCCCTGGAGGACGCCGGCTGCCTGGGCGAGGGCCGTACGACCGAGGCGTTCGGCGTGTACGCCGGCAGCGGCGACAGCCGCTACTACCCCGCCCACGTCCATCCCCGCTTCGCCGGCCAGCCCGGATCGGTCGCCCTCGTGCACGCGGCCACCGCCAACTCCCTGGGCACGCTCGCCACCCGCGTCTCCTACGAACTGGGCCTGACAGGTCCGAGCGTGTCGCTGCAGACGGCCTGCTCGACCGCGCTGGTCGCCGTGCACACCGCCTGCCAGGACCTGCTGGACCACCGCTGCGACACCGCGCTGGCGGCCGCGGTCTCCCTCAACCCCTCCGCCGCCCTGGGCTACCGGCACGTGCCCGACGGGCCCTTCTCCCCCGACGGCCACTGCCGCGCGTTCGCCGCCGACGCCGCCGGCACCTCCTCCGGCGACGGCGTGGGTGCCGTCGTCCTCAAGCGCCTGGAGGACGCCCTTGCCGACGGCGACCGCATCCGCGCCGTCATCCGCGGCAGCGCCGTCAACAACGACGGGCGCCGCAAGGTCGGCTTCAGCGCGCCCAGCGCCGCCGGACAGACCGAGGTCATCCTCGCGGCCCAGGCCGAGGCGATGGTCGACGCGGACACCATCGGCCTGGTCGAGGCGCACGGCACCGCCACCAAGCTCGGCGATCCGATCGAGGTCGCGGCGCTCACCGAAGCCTTCCGGCACAGCACCGACCAGCGGGGCTTCTGCGCCCTGGGGTCGGTGAAGACCAACATCGGACACCTGGGAGCGGCGGCCGGCATCGCCGGGCTCATCAAGGCCGTGCTGGCCCTGGAGCACCGGCAGATCCCGCCGAGCCTGCACTTCGACCGGCCCAACCCGCTCATCGACTTCGACTCCAGCCCCTTCCGGGTGCCCACGTCCCTGGAGGACTGGCCCGAGCGCGACCACCCGCGCCGCGCCGCCGTCTCCGCCTTCGGCATCGGCGGCACCAACGCCCACGTCATCCTGGAGGAGGCCCCGCCCGTCACCCCCGCCGCGTCCCGCCCGGCCGAGGACGGCCGCCGCCTGGTGCTGCCGGTCTCCGCACGTACCGCCGGCGCGCTGCGCGGCCAGGCCGACGCCCTCGCCCGGCACCTGGAGCGCCGTCCCGGCCTGCGCCTGGACGACATCGCGTACTCGCTGCGCGCCGAGCGGCCCGCGCTGCGCCACCGCCTCACCGTCACCGCGGCCTCCCGCGAGGAGGCCGTGGCGGCCCTGCGCACCGCCGCGCCCGTCACCCCGCCGGTGGGCGACGACCCGGCCCGGGTGGCGTTCCTGCTGCCGGGCGGCGGCACCCAGTACGCCGGCATGGGGGCGGAGCTCTACCGCGAGCACGCCGTCTACCGCGACGCCGTCGACGAGTGCGCGCGCATCCTGCGGCCCGTCCTCGGCGGCGATCTGCGCGGCACGCTGGTCGAACGCCGGCCGGCCGACGACACCGACGCCCTCCTTGGCCTGGTGGTGACCGAGTACGCGCTGGCCCGCACGCTGATGGAGGCAGGCGTGCGCCCGGACGCCCTCATCGGCCACTCCCTGGGCGAGTACACGGCGGCCTGCCTGGCCGGCGTGATCGACCTGGAGGAGATGCTGCCGCTGGTCACCGAACGCATCCGGCTGATCAGCTCCGCGGGCGGCGCCACGACCGGCGTCGCCGCGCCGGTGGAGGAGATCCTGCCGCTGCTCGACGAGCAGTTGTCCCTGACCGCGGTCAACGGCCTCACCGCGTGCACCGTCGCCGGGCACCTCGACGCCGTCGAACGCTTCGAGGCCGGCCTCGCCCGCCGGGGGACGCCCTTCCGCCGCCTGCGCATTCCCGTCGCGGCCCACTCCCATGTCCTGGACCCCGTGCTGCCGGCCCTCGAGAGCCATCTGCGGCAGGTCACGCTGCGTCCGCCGCGCATCCCCTACGTCACCAACGTCACCGGCGCCTGGATCACCGACGCGCAGGCGACCTCCGTACAGCACTGGCTCGACCACACCCGGCACACCGTGCGCTTCGCCGACGGCATCGCCGCCCTGTGGGAGCGCCTGCGCCCCGTCCTGGTGGAGATCGGCCCCGGGGACACGCTGACCAAGCTGGCCGTCGGCCGGCTCGCCGACGAGGCACCGGTGACGGTGACCACCATGCCGCACGCCAAGGCGCAGGCGACCGACTCCTTCGTCCTGGCCGAGGCCCTGGGCCGGCTGTGGTGCGCGGGCGTGGACGCCGCCCTTCCGCCGGTGCCGGGCACCGCCCGCCGGGTGCCGCTGCCGCCGTACGCCTTCGAACGCCACCGCCACTGGATCGACGCCCCCGGTGTCCGCACGGACGCCCCGGCTCCCGACGCCCCGGCCGCGGCGCCGGCCGCCAGTGCCCTCGCCCCGCGCCCCCGGCTGACGACGGAGCACGTGCCACCGCGCTCCGCACGCGAGGAGGCGGTCACCCGGGTGTGGGAGGAGACACTCGGCATCGGCGGCATCGGCGTGCACGACAACTTCTTCGACCTGGGCGGCGACTCGATGCGCGCCGTGCTGCTGGCCGGCCGCTTGCGCCAGACGGGCGTCCTCGACGTCCCCGCGGCGAAGCTGCTGGCCGCTCCCACGGTCGCCGGCCTGCTCGCCGAGGAACCGGCGGGCACAGCGCCGGACGCCGCCCCCGCCACCGCGCTGGGCCCGCTGCTGCCCCTGCGCACGGAGGGCACCGCCACTCCGCTTTTCTGCCTCCACCCCGGGGCGGGCGTGTCCTGGCGCTACACGGGCCTGCTGCCCCATCTGGGCGGCGACCAGCCCGTCTACGGCGTCCAGGCGCTGGGCCTGGACGGCACCCGGCCGCCTTCGACGGACGCCGCCGCCATGGTCGGCGCCTACCTCGGCCTGGTGCGCGAGGTACAGCCACACGGTCCCTACCGGCTGCTGGGCTGGTCCTACGGAGGGTTTGTCGCACACGCCATGGCCTGCGCCCTCCAGGAGGCCGGTGAACAGGTCGAACTCCTCGCCATGCTCGACGCTCCCCAGCCCCACGGCACCGGCTACGACCCCGAGACGGCCGAGCGGCAGGTCGCCGCCCTGTTGTCGCGGGTCGCCGGCCTGCCCCTGACACCCGGGGTCGCGCCGGAGGTGGAGTCGGTCCTGGACCGCATCGACGCCGCCCTGGCCGCCGATCCGGCCAGTTCCCCCGTCACGCGCGCGGAGGCCGCCGCCATCGCCGCCGTCATGCGCAACAACCTGCGCATCGCACCACAGTTCGCCCCTGGTCGCTTCCGCGGTGACGTCCTGTTCTTCAGCGCGGCCCAGGAGCCGGCCACGGAATTCTCCGGCGACCTCGCGGTGCAGCCCGGCAAGGCCGACGGCTGGCGCCCGTACGTCGAGGGCACCCTTCACGACCACCACGTTCCGTGCGGTCACTACGAGATGACCGAGCCGGAGCCGATCGCCCGCATCGGCGAAACGGTCGCCAAGGCCCTGCGCGCCCTGAGGTACTGAAATCACGGCCGCCCGCGCTCGTGACCGGCACCGGCCCCCGCCCGCGCGACCCCTCCGCCCACCCGAGTCCGCCGACGCCTCCCGCACCGACGTGGTGGACGTCCCACCCGTCGGCCGCGGGCGGGTCGCGGTGGAGGGGTGGCGCCGTGCGCCGACCGCCACCCGTCCGGGCGGCGCCGGGTGGCCGAGGCCGGCACGAGGTCGACCTCTGGGGCCGGCTGCCGGACACCTCGGACGAGGGGGCCATGATGAGTCGGCGGGTGAGCGGCGCCCGCGCCTTCGCCGGCGCTTGCGGGCCGTACTCGGGCGTGGTCCCGCCACAGCTGACGACCATGCCGCGGCTGTCGAACAGCGCTACGACGGCGATGCGGGCCCGCGCTCTCTGCGGACGCGGCGGAAGTGGCTGCCTTCGCGCCCTCGCCCGCCACCAGATCGGCTGCCCACCGGCTGGGCCGGGGCGAGCGCTCACGGCTACGGGCGCGCGTCGACGAGGGTTCCGGAAGGCGGTCGTGCGTTGGTCGGACGGCCGGCGAGCCGGGCCGGCAGGGGAGACGCGTGCGCGGGTGATCCTGCTCCGACGGGCGGCGGGTGTCCCCATGGCAGCCGGCTTGCTCGGCGGGAGCCGTCCCGGCGGCCCCTAATCAGCGGCGTCGCACACGCCGTCGGCCGATGCGGGCGCGGCGTCGGCCCAGCCCACGACGTAACTGAACACGCCCGCGCAGACGGGCAGCGCGCGCACCCGCACCGCGTACGCGGGATCCGCGCGCAGACCGACCCGCAACTCCTCGCCGTCCGGCCTGGCCCACAGGTCCCGCAGCGTCCTCATCGACGTGGCCGTCGCCTGACCCGCCGCGAGGTTCAGCGCCTTCCACGCCGCCTCCTTGGCCGAGAACAGGGCCGTCAACGGCCAGGGCGCGTCCTCCGGCCCGGCGGCGGTGTCCACCAGCCGTTCCTCGTCCGCGCGCAGCACCAGCCGTGCCGCGCCGGCCGGCAGCGGCCGCAGCTCCAGGTCGCAGCCGAGCGGAGCGTTCTCCCCCGGCCCACGAGCAACGGCGACGGCGATCCCGGCACTGTGCGAGATCGACGCCGCCCGTCCGGGCGCGAACACCGGCAGGCGACCCGCGCGGGGAATCTCGCCGCAGTCCGCGCCCACCGCGCGCAGGGCGCGGCGGGCGGCCTGCCGCCCGGCCAGGAACTCCCGGCGGCGGCGTGGCGCCATCGACGCTGCCGCGGACGCCTCCGCCGGGCCTCCCGGCCCCAACCGCGGCTCACCGACATGGGCGAGCCCCAGGCCCAGCCCGGCGGCGGCCGGCAGGGGGCGCAGCCGGGCCAAGGCAGCGACGGCCGCGGGCAGGCGCCCGGCGTCGGCAACGCGGACCCCGTCCCGCTCATGGCGAAGAGAGCCGGGCGCCGCGGCGAGAACGCCGGGGGCCGCACGGCCGTACGCCCCATGTTCGCCCGGCTCCGCGCCACAGTGGCGGGCGGACCCGCCGGGGCCGGTCATGAGGCCGCGCTCCGCGCACCGCCGGCCACCGTCAGCCCCGCAGCAGCTTCTTGATGATCTTCCCGGCGGGGTTGCGGGGCACCTGCTCGATGAACTCCACGCGTCGCGGGCGCTTATAGGGCGCGAGCAGCCTGGCGACGTGGCCCAGCAGCTCCGCCGGGTTCACGTCCGCGCCCGGCTCCGGGACGACGTAGGCCAGCGGCACCTCGCCGTAGTCCTCGTCGGGCGTGCCGACGACCGCCGCGTCGTGGACCGCCGGGTGAGTCATCAGGGCGCGTTCGATCTCCGACGGATAGACGTTCTGGCCCGCGCGGATGATGACGTCCTTGGTCCGGTCCACCAGGCTGATGCGGCCCTCGTCGTCGACGAAACCGAGGTCGCCCGTCCTGATCCAGCCGTCGAGGGTGATCTCGCGTGTGGCCCGTGGATCGTTCCAGTAGCCCTGCATGACGCCGGGCCCGCGCACCACGATCTCGCCGATCTCGCCACGCGGTACCTCCCGTCCGTCCCGGTCGACAGCGCGGGCCGACATGCCCGGCACGACCCGCCCGCAGGGGATGCGGGCGGTGACGTCCCCGGGAGCGGGGTGCTCGTCGGGGCCGAGGGTGACGAAGGGGCCGCCGACCTCGGTCATGCCGTACACCTGCCGGAAGCCACAGCCCAGCCGCTCCACCGCCTCGGCGTACACGTCCAGCGGCATGGGCGCGGCGCCGTAGAGGATCTCCCGCAGCGAGGAGAAGTCGGTGTGCTGTGCGGCCTTGGCCTGGAGCATGAACCGCACCATCTGCGGGACCATCCACATGTGTGTGGCGTGGTGGCGTTCCACCGCGGTCAGCGCCCGCTGCGGGGTGAAGCCGGGCATCAGCACGACGGTGGCGCCGGCCGCCATGTACGTGAGCGAGACGACCATGCTGCCGTGGTACAGGGGGCAGCAGTTGACCATGACGATGTCGTCGACGGGCCGGGCCATGACCAGCCAGCCCAGGGCGATCGCCCGGAACGAGCCGCTGTCGACGGTGACGCCCTTCGCCTGTCCGGTGGTCGCCGAGGTGTGCAGTACGGCGATCGGGTCGGTGTCGGCGACCCGGGGCAGCTCCCGCTCGGGCGCCAGGGTGCCCAGCGCCTCGAAGGCGGGTTTGTCCAGCGCCACCCGGACGCGCACCGACTCCGGCAGCCGGGGGTGGCGGTCCAGCAGGTCCGACTCGCCGAGCACCGCCACCGCGCCGACGCGCTCGATGATGCCGGCGACCTCGGGCTCGGCCAGGCTGTGGTTCAGTGGCACGAACAGCGCACCCAGGCGGGCGAGCGCGAAGTAGCTCTCCAGGACCTCGATGCGGTCCTTGGACAGGACGGCGACCCGGTCACCGCGCTCGATGCCCAGCTCCGCGAAGCCGTGGGCGAGTTCGGCCGTGCGGTCGTGGAACTCCGCCCAGGTGACGCTGCGTTGCTCGTCCACGAGCGCGGTCCGGTCGGGGAAGCACTGCCGGTTGCGCTCCAGCAGCTGCGTCAGCCACATCACGCACCGCCGGCGGCGCCGACGGCGGAGCGCTCGGCCACGAACCGCTCGTAGTCGGCGATCGTGTGCAGCTGCTCCATGTCCTCGGCCGTGATCTCGACGCCGAGACGCTGCTCGACGAGCAGCACCAGACGCACCAGGTCACCGGAGTCGATGCCGCTGGCGGCGAGGTCGACGTCGCCGCCGACCGCGTCCGCGTACTCGGCGGTACCGGTGAGTTCGACCAGCAACTCCCTGATGGTGCTCATGGGTTCTCCTTTCGCCGCGGCATGCCGGCCGCCGTCGTCCGGGCTGGACTGTCACCCCCTCAAGAGGCGGTCGCGGCCGCCCGCACTCCCTGGGCCGCCCGTGAGCTTTGTCACGCGGCGAGCCGCGGGCGGCAGGGATAGCCGGGCCGCCCGCCCGGCCTCCTTACCGGGACGAGAACACATGCTCCGCCCGCTCGGTCCCGTGCTGCTGCGGGACGCGGGCGGGCCCCGAACCAAGGAGTGATGCGCGTGCCCAGGCAGCCGGTACGGGTCCGGTCCGCGGCAGGACACCCCGTGCGCCGCGCCGTCGCGGCGAACCTCGCTCGCACGGGCGGTGCCGGGTGAGCGCGCGGACGGCCGTCACCGAGGACGCCGGGCAGGAGGAGCCGCTCACGCGCTTCGAGGCGCTGATCGCCCAGGGCGGGACGATCGAGCCGCGCGACTGGATGCCCGACGGCTACCGTCGCATGCTGATCCGTCAGATCGCCCAGCACGCCCACTCCGAGATCATCGGCATGCAGCCCGAGGGGGCCTGGCTGACCCGGGCCCCGTCGCTGCACCGCAAGTCGGTGCTCATCGCCAAGGTCCAGGACGAGGCCGGCCACGGCCTGTACCTGTACTCCGCCGCCGAGACCCTGGGCGTGGACCGCGCCGACCTGCTCGACGCCCTGCACCTGGGCCGCCAGCGCGCCTCGGCCACCTTCAACCACCCGGCGCTGACCTGGGCGGACACCGGCGCCATCGCCTGGCTGACCGACGGCGCCGCCGTCATCAACCAGGCTCCCCTGTGCCGCACCTCCTACGGGCCGTACGCGCGGGCGATGCGCCGCGTCTGCCAGGAGGAGGCCTTCCACGTGCGCCAGGGGTACGACCTGATGCGCGCGCTGTGCGAGGGCACGCCCGAGCAGAAGGCGATGGCGCAGGACGCGGTGGACCGCTGGTGGCTGCCGGCCGTGGCGCTGATGTTCGGCCCGCCCGACACGGAGGCGGGCGGGGCGGACGCCCGGACCGCCGCGCTCGGGGCCGCCGTCTCACGACGCGCGATGGCCTGGGGCATCAAGCGCCACACCAACGACGAACTGCGCCAGCGCTTCGTCGACCAGTGCGTCCCGCAGGCCGAGCGGCTCGGCCTGACGCTGCCCGATCCGGCCATCCGCTGGAACGAGGAACGGGGTCACTACGACTTCACCCCGATCGACTGGGACACCTACCGCACGGCCCTGGGCGACGACACCCACTGGGCGCGCCGACGCATCGACCACCGCAGGACCGCGCACGAGGACGGCGCCTGGGTGCGGGAGGCCGCCGCCGCGTACGCCGCCCGCGAGGAGACCGGTGGATCCGCGGGCGGCTCCGGCCCGGTCGTCCGCCGACAGACGCAGGAGGAACGCGTATGAACCGCAACGACGAGGGCGCGCCCGCGTCCTGGGAGGTCTTCCTGCGGGCCCGGCGGGGCCTGGCCCACCAGCACGTGGGTTCGGTTCGCGCCGCCGGTCCGGACGCGGCGCTGGCGGTCGCCCGCGATGTGTACACGCGCCGCGGCGACCCGCTGTCGCTGTGGGTGGTGCGTTCGGACGCCGTGCACGCGGTGTCCCCGGACGAACGCGACCCGTACTTCGCGGGCGCCCACGGCAAGCCGTACCGGTATCCCGAGCACTTCCCGCCGCTGACCGAGAAGGGGTCGGAAGGTGACCACGACCAGTGACGAACGGGCGGACCGCGTGGCAGACCACCCGCCGGCACCGGCCTCGCCCGGTGACACCCCCGGGGTGAGCGCGCCCGGTCGCCCGACCCGCGCCGCGCACGCCCCCGCCGGACTCGCCACCTACCTGCTGCGCCTGGGTGACGACGCCCTCGTGCTCGGGCAGCGGCTGTGCCAGTGGATCACGCGCGCGCCCATGATCGAGGAAGACCTGGCCCTGTCCAACATCGCCTTGGACCTGATCGGCCACGCCCGCACCCTCCTGACCCTCGCCGGACGGCTCGACGGAACCGGCCGCACCGAGGACGACTTCGCCTTCGCCCGCCACGAGCGCGACTTCACCAACACCCTGCTGACCGAGCTGCCCAACGGCGACTTCGCGGTGACCGTCGCCCGCCAGCTCGCGTACACCCACTACGCGTCCCTGCAGTACGAGGCTCTCGCCGGCTGCCCGGACCGCGAACTCGCCGCGTTCGGCGCGCGGGCGGTCAAGGAGGTCGCCTTCCACCGGCTGCACGCCGACCGCTGGGTCCGCCGGCTGGGCGGCGGCACGGCCGAGAGCGCGCGCCGGATGCAGCGGGGGCTGGAGCGGGTGTGGCCCTACACCGCCGAACTCTTCGACGAGGACGACCTCGTGCGGCGTCTGGCCGCCGCCGGCACGGTGCCCTCGCCGGCGCCGTTGCGCCCGGTGTGGGAGCAGCGCGTCACCGAGGTCGTCACCGGCGCGGGACTCACCGTGCCCGTCCCCTCCTGGCAAGCCCGGGGCGGCCGTTCGGGCCTGCACACCGAGGAGTTCACCGATCTCATCGGCGAACTGCAGTCAGTGCGCCGGCAGTTCCCCGGGGGAACCTGGTGAACGACACCGCACGGACCGTGGCGCCCCTCCCCGCGGAGGAGGTACGCAGGCGGGTGGAGGCGCTGCCCGACCCCGAACTGCCCGTGATCGGCCTCGGCGACCTGGGGGTGGTGGGCTCCGTCGGTCCGGGGCCCGACGGGAGCCTGGAGGTGGAGATCACACCCACCTACCTGGGCTGCCCCGCACTGCCCGCGATCACCGCCGCCGTCCGCGAGGTCCTGGCCGACTGCGGCCACCCGGACGGCCGGGTGCGGCAGGTGCTGTCCCCGCCCTGGACGACCGACCGCATCACCCCTCGCGGCATACGCACCCTCGCCGCCCACGGCATCGCCCCGCCGGTGCCCGCGGCGGGCGACGGCCCGGTCGCCGTGGAGCTGAGCGCCGTCGCCTGCCCGCACTGCGGCTCGCGCGCCACCCGGCCGTACAGCCCCTTCGGCCCGTCCCGCTGCCAGTCGGTGCTGTGGTGCACGGTGTGCCGCGAACCCTTCCCCCACCTGACCGCGCTGTGAGGCACACCGTGAACACCGCCGCCACCCCACCGCCCGCCCGGCAGGAGACGTCCGCCGAACGGCGCGTGCGCCGGGGCACGCGTGCCCGCTGGCACCCCGCCACGGTCAGCGAGGTGTGCCATCTGAACGCGGACGCCGTGGCCGTGACCCTGGAGGTGCCCGTCGGCCTGCGCGAGGTCTTCGCCCACCAGCCCGGCCGGCACGTCGTCGTACGCTACCGTCACGCCGACGGCGAACTGCGCCGCGCCTACTCGCTGTGCCCGCCCCCGCACGACACCTCTGTCCTCCGCCTGGTGATCAAGCGTGGTGCCCCGGACGGTTTCGGGGCCCACGCAGTCCGCCGCCTCGCACCCGGCGACCGACTCGAACTGTCCCCTCCCACAGGCCACTTCGCCCTTCCGGAGCTGCCCGGCGCCCACCACGTCCTGATCGCCGGCGGCTCCGGCATCACCCCGCTGGCCGCGCTGGCCGCCGACGCCCTGCGACGGGACGCCAGCTGCCGGGTGTCCCTCGTCCACTCCGTCCCGACCGCCGCGCAGGCCCTGCTCGCCGACGAACTGGCCTCCCTCAAGGACATGTTCCTCGACCGCTTCACCGTCCTGTACGTCCTCACCCGCGACGAGCAGGACACCGAGGGGCCGTTCCGCGGACGGATGGACGCCGGCAAGCTGTCCCGCCTGCTCACCGTCATCGGCGCCCGGCCCGCCGAGGACACCACGTTCGCCCTGTGCGGACCACCGGGGATGATCGCCGTCGTACGGCGGTTCCTGGACGGCCGAGGTGCCGATCCGGCCCTCGTACGCTGGGAGTCGTTCACCTCCGGATCCACTCCCCCCTCCGCCGGCCCCCTGCCGGCCCGGCGGCCGGGCTGCCCGGCCGACGACATCACGGAACGGGCCCCGGCCTCCGGAACGAGCCGCGTCACCGCCGTGCTCGACGGGCACCGCCGGCGGGCCACCGTCGGACCGCAGGACACGGTGATCCTGGACGCCCTGCTGCGTGCGCACCCCGACGTGCCGTACGCCTGCCGCGAAGGTGTGTGCGGCAGCTGCCGCGCCAAGGTCCTGTCCGGACGGGTACGAGCCGACCGCCAGCACGCTCTGGACGACCGCGACCGCGCCGAAGGCTACACGCTCGTGTGCCGGGCACGACCGGACTCCGCCGAGGTGGTCATCGACTTCGACGCGTGACGCCCGCCCGGCGTCCGGCCCAGGGCACCCGCCCACGACCACCACACCCCCTCGTCAGCACGCACCGAAGGAGACGCACGTTGAGCACCACCGCCCGCCTCGCGGGAAAGACCGCCCTGGTCACCGGGGGCAGCAGGGGAATCGGCCGGGCCATCAGCCGTCGCCTCGCCCAGGACGGCGCACTGGTGGCCGTGCACTACGGCCACGACGCGAGCGCCGCCGAGCGGACCGTCAAGGAGATCGAGGCCGACGGGGGCCGCGCGGTCGCCGTGCACGCCGAACTCGGAGTGCCCGGCGACGCCGACACCCTCTGGTCCGCCTTCGACCGGGTCCTTTCCGACCGGGGCGCGGACCGCGGCCTCGACATTCTGGTCAACAACGCGGGCATCACCGTCCCGCGCCGCATCGCCGACGTGACCGAGGCCGACTACGACCGGGTGTTCGCGATCAACACCAAGGCGCCGTTCTTCATCGTCCAGCGCGGCCTCGACCGGCTGCGGGACGGCGGGCGGATCGTCAACATCTCCTCCGTGGCCACCCGGGTCGCGTTCCCCGCCATCGTCTCGTACACCATGACCAAGGCCGCCCTGGACTACCTCACCCTCGCCCTGGCTCAGGAGCTGGGGCCCCGGGGCATCACCGTCAACGCTGTCGCCCCCGGCTACACCGAGACGGAGATCAACCCCACGCTCGCCGTCCCGGAGATCCGCCGCAGGTACTCCGAGGCATCCGCCTTCAGCCGGCTCGGCCAGCCGGCGGACATCGCCGACGTGGTCTCCTTCATCGCGAGCGACGACGCCCGCTGGGTGACCGGTCAGTGGATCGACGCCTCCGGCGGAGCCCACCTCGGCGTGTGACCCCGGCTCTCCGGCCGGCCGGCCGGTGCCTGAACCCCTCCCCCACCATCCGCGGCACCCTCACGCGGCCGTCCCACCTCACGGCCGCAGCACAGGAGATGCGATGAACGACCGCACGACCGCTCTCGCCGAGCCGGTCACGGACGAGGTCCTGACCCAGCCCTTCACCGGCGCGAGCCCCTACGACAGCTATGTGCACGCCTCCGTCCTCAACTCCATGCAGCACCCGCTCACCGACGCGCCGGACGAGATGGGTTTCCTCGTCACCACCCAGGTGATGGAGCTGTGGTTCACCCTGATCGTGCACGAGTGGCGCACCGCGCGGGTGGCCTTCGCGAAGGACGATCTGCGCGCGGCCATGGACGCCCTCGTCCGCAGTCGCCGGGCCCTGACGGCACTCAACGGCGCGTGGGAGCCCATCGCCGCGCTGACACCGGCTCAGTTCAACGGTTTCCGGGCGGCGTTCGGCAAGGCGTCGGGATTCCAGTCGGCGATGTACCGGCACATGGAGTTCCTCCTCGGCGACAAGTCCGCCGGGCTGCTCCGCGCACACCGGGGCGAACCGGCCGTCCACGAGGCGCTCGGCGAGACCTACCGTGAACCGTCCCTGTACGACGAGGTGCTGGCCTTCCTGCACCGCCAGGGCCTGCACGTACCGCTGCGCGTCCGCGAGCGGGACGTGACCGGCCCCTACACTTCCGACCCCGCGGTGGTGGAGATGTGGCGGGAGATCTACGCCGGTCCACAGCACCACCCGCACCTGGAACTGGGCGAACTGCTCACCGACATCGCCGAGCTCGTCACCCGCTGGCGTTTCGAGCACGTCCTGGTCGTGCGCCGCGCGATGGGCGCGAAGCCGGGCAGCGCCGGCTCCGCGGGCCTGGCCTGGCTGGAGCAGCGCGCCGCCCGCCCGGTCTTCCCCGAGCTGTGGGAGGTGCGCGGTGACATCTAGGGTCATCTCCGCCTTCGCGGCCGAGGAGGAGCAGCGGGTACTGAGCCTGAAGCCGGTCCTGGCACCGGTGCACGGCCGCTACGGCGACCATCCCCACCAGGTCTACGACGCCTGGCCCTCGGACACCCCCGACGCCCCCTTGGTGATCCTGCTGCACGGCGGCTACTGGCGCTACGACCGCATGCACCTCACCCCCTTCGCCGCCTACCTCGCCGAGCAGGGCTTCGACGTCCTGCTGCCCGGCTTCCGTCGCTCCGGAGGCGCGGGCGGCTATCCGGAGACCTTCGACGACGTCGCCCGGATCGTCGACACCCTTCCGCAGGGGCGGCCGTACGTTCTGGCGGGCCACTGCTCGGGCGGACACCTGGCCCTGTGGTGCGCGGCCCGCGGCCTGCTGCCGGCCGGCTCGCGCTGGCACACGCGCACCCTGCCGACCGGCGTCCTCGCCCTGGCCCCGCTCACCGACCTCGACGCCACCCGCCGGGACGACCTGAGCAACGGCGCCGCCCTGCAACTTCTCGGCGGCGCCGAGCACTTCGAGCACCGCATGGCCGAGGTGGATCCCCTGACCCTGCTGCGCGACGCCGGCACGACCGGGGTGCCCACCGTGCTGCTGCACGGCGCTGCCGACGAGGAGGTGCCCCTCACCCAGTTCGCCGACTACGCGGCCGTCCACCGCGACCTCACCACGGTCGTCCTGCCCGGCACCGGCCACTACACCCTCATCGAACCGGGCGCACCCGGCGCCCGCGCCGTCGCCGAGACCCTCCGGGAGATGGCGGCGTCCTTCCCCGCCCAGCACCCCGGGCCGGCGCACGAGGAGCCCGCGCACCGATGACCACCATGCCGACGACCGACCTGACCGAGATCGCCGCGCGCCTCGATGCCGACGACCCGCTGGCTCACGTGCGCGACCGCTTCCTGCTCCCCCAGGGCATCGTCTACCTCGACGGCAACTCCCTGGGCCCGCTCCCCGCCGCCGTCCCGCCGGTCCTCACCGACGTCGTGACCCGGCAGTGGGGTACCGACCTGATCGGCTCCTGGAACGGCAACGGCTGGTGGCAGGCGCCGTTGCGGGTGGGCGACGCCATCGGCGCGCTCATCGGGGCCGGGCCGGGCCAGACGGTGGCGGGTGACTCCACCAGCGTGCAGCTTCACACCGCCCTCGACGCTGCCGCCTCGCTCCGACCGGACCGCACCCTGCTGGTCACCGACCCCGACCACTTCCCCACGGACCGCTATGTGGCCGCCGCCGTCGCCGAACGTCGCGGCCTGGAGGTCCGGCGGGTTTCACCGGCCGACCTGCCCCGCTTCCTCAGGTCGGAGGGGGACCGGGTGGCCGTCGTCAGCTACTCGCCCGTCGACTTCCGCACCGGGGAGCTGTACGACATGCGGGACGTGACGCAGGACGCGCACCGCGCCGGCGCGCTGGTCCTGTGGGACCTGTGCCACGCGGCCGGGGCCCTGCCGGTCCGACTCGACGCCCTCGGTGTCGATCTCGCCGTCGGATGCGGCTACAAGTTCCTCTGCGGAGGCCCCGGCGCCCCGGCCTACCTGTACGTGGCACACCGCCACCACCGGGACCTGCGCACCCCGGTGCCCGGCTGGACCGGGCACGCCGACCCCTTCGGGCTGGGCCGGGAGTACGCACCCGCCCCCGGCATCGCCCGGGCCCGTATCGGCACTCCCCCGATCCTGTCCCTGCTCGCCCTCGAGGCGGCCCTGACCGTTTACGACGGCGTGGACCTCGCCGAGGTCCGCGCCAAGAGCCTGTCCCTGACCGGGTTCCTCCTGCGCTGCGCCGACGAGCTCCTCACCCCCCTGGGTTTCACCTCCGTCACCCCCTCCGACCCCGGCCGCCGCGGCAGTCAGGTCTCCCTGCGCCACCCCCACGCCCACGCCCTGACCCGAGCGCTCGCCGACCACGGCGTGATCGCGGACATGCGGGCCCCCGATCTGCTGCGCTTCGGCGTCAACGCGCTGTACACCACCCACCGGGAACTGCTCACCGCGGCGTGGCGCCTCCGGGACATAGCCGCCGAGGCCGCCTACGACCCGACACCGCGGAGGCCGGGCCCAGTGACATGAAGTCCCTAGGCGGCCCTCGCGTGGGAGTACGGCACCGAATCACCCTGGCGGGACCCGCCCGACGAGCGGGGCTCGTTCCGGACCGCTCGTGAACGGCTGACCGGGCGCCCCGGCGTGGGCCGGCCGCCGCCTCGTCCCGCCGTCGCTGCGCGCCATGAGGCCCTCGTGGACGCCCGACCGGGGCGGCAGGGGCGTGGGGGTCATGAGAGGGCCATGCCGGGGACGCGCCTGCGGATGGCCTCCAGTTCGGCCTCGTCCGAGACGCCCTGCCAGTCGTACCGCGGCGTGTACGGGGCTTCCAGGGCGCGCACCTCGTCGTCGGTGAGCTCGATGTCGAGGGAGGCCACGGCCTCGTCGATCTGCCGGATCGAGCCGGCGCCGACCAGCGGCGCGTTGACGACCGGCCGGCGTCGCAGCCAGGCGAGCGCGACCTGCGCGCGGCTGACGCCGTGGGCGTCCGCCACCCGCCCGACCGCGTCGATGATCGCGTGGTCGGATGCCTCCTGCTCGGGCGAGTAGAGCAGGTCCGCGTACGCGCCGTCCGTCTCGGAGCGCACTGTCGAGCGGGCGTCCTCCCACACGCGGGCGAGGCGGCCGCGGGCCAACGGAGACCAGATGAGGGTGCCGACGCCCTCGTCCAGACACAACGGGATCATCTCCCGCTCCTCCTCCCGCGCGAGGAGGTTGTAGTGGTTCTGCATCGACACGAACCGTGCCCAGCCGTGCCGCTTCTGCAGGTGCAGTGCCTTCGCGAACTCCCAGGCGCGCATGGACGAGGCACCCAGGTAGCGGACCTTGCCGGCCTTCACGAGGTCGCTGAGTGCCTCCAGCGTCTCCTCCCACGGGGTGGAGTGGTCGTTGCGGTGAATCTGGTAGAGGTCGATGTAGTCGGTGCCGAGGCGGCGGAGCGAATGGTCGACCTCGGTCATGATCGCCTTGCGCGACAGTCCCCGTCCGTTCGGCCCCAGGCGCATCGGATGACGCAGTTTCGTGGCGATCACCACGGCGTCGCGGTCGGCGAAGTCCTTGAGCGCGCGGCCGAGGATCTCCTCGCTGGACCCGTTCGAGTACAGGTTCGCGGTGTCGAAGAAGTTGATCCCCGCCTCCAGCGCGTGCTTGATGAGCGGGCGCGCCTCCTCCTCGCCCTTCGACCAGACGGGGTGGCCCCGGTCGGGCTCGCCGTAGGTCATCGCGCCGATCGCGATCGGTGACACGTCCAGGCCGGTCGTGCCGAGCTTGATGTACCGCATGATGCTCCTCTAAAGTAAGCGGAGAGGTCTCCGCATAACGTAGTGGAGAGTTCTCCGCTTAGCAAGGTGAGGTCCCGTGGTCCGTTCAGACGCTCGCGAGAACAGGGCGCGCATCCTCCGGGCCGCCCGCGAGGCGCTCGCGGAGGACGGCAGCGCGTCGATGAACCAGATCGCCCAGCGCGCCGGAGTCGGCCCGGGCACCCTGTACCGCAACTTCCCCACTCGCGAGGCACTCGCCCTCGCCGTCTACCAGGACGAGGTCGAACGCATCACCGGCAGCGTGCCGGAGCTGCTCGCCGCGATGCCGCCCCTCGAAGCGCTCCGCCACTGGACGACCGACCTGGTCGAAGCGATGCGCAGGAAGCACGGCCTCGGCGACGCGCTCAGCCCCGGCGCCCACCAGGCGATCAGCGAGCAGAGCTACGGGCCGGTCATCGCCGCGATCACCGAGCTGCTCGACTCCGGCAAAAAGGACGGAAGCATCCGCGCGGACGCCGACCCCGGCGACTTCCTCCAGCTCACCGGAGCACTGTGGCGTGCCGCGTCCGGCCCCGAGGACCGGTCGCCCCGCATGCTCGCGCTCATCCTCGACGGGCTCCGCACACAGCCGCAGCGGTAGAGGACGAGCGAGAAGAAGATCGCTACTTGGTTGGTCCAGGAGGCGTGGACGGGGGTGTGGACCATGACCCTGTTCGGAACGCCGGTCAAGCGGGCGATGACCTCTCGGCCTCGGCAGGATGAGCCGTTGTCGACGATCCCGTGGACGCGCTGGGCGCTGGCGTGGGGGGCTCGGTGCTCATGACCCGGGTGACCGGGTTCATGAAGGGGACGATGCCGGTCCTGGGACCAGGGTCGGGTGGCAGCGGCAGCGGGCGCGGATGGAGGTCTTCTCGTCGCTGGAGATGACGTGCTCGTCCCCGGCCAGGGGTTCGCCGTCGCCGTCGAAGGTGCGGGCGTACAGGTCCAGCACGCGGGCGGCCTTGGCCTGGAAGTCCTAGTCGCGGAGGAAGATCCAGTACCGGTACGAACAGGGATTGATCGCGTCGGCCTTGGGCCAGCGGCGCACGGTGGAGACCGACACGGCCGGGGCGATGGCCCGGGTGACCGCCCCGCGGGCCGGTTCCGGACACGATCAGCGCGACAGCGGGGTCCCGGTCTCAGCGGGTAACTGGCAGGCCGGCGCCTTGACTTCGGCGACCTACAGCGGGGTGAAGGAGGACGGTCGCCCCGAGCACCTGGGGTCGGACAGGGCGGGCAGGCCGCCGGCGGCGAACCGGCTCTCGGGGGCCTGCCGTTGTCGGCGAGGGGCGTTTCAGGTCTCGGGATGGGCCAGGCGGCCGAGCAGGGCTACCGCGTCGTCGAGGGGCACCGGTTGGAAGAACCGCGCGTCGGCGCGCTCAACGGCGGCCATCGCGCGTGGGGCCAGGTCGGCGCCGGTGTCGGTGACGCGCAGTCGTTTGGCGCGGGTGTCGGCCGGGTCGACTTCACGCTCGACGAGTCCTTTGCGTTCCAGGATGCGGAGTACCTGGGAGGTCATCTTGACGTCGGTGCAGGCTTGGCGGGCGAGGGCCAGCTGGTTGGGATGCTCGCCCTGGGTGTTGAGCCACCAGGTGCAGGCGAGCAGCACGAACTGCACGTGGGTGAGATCGAGCGGGGCCAGGGCTGCGGCGATGTCGCGCTGCCACCGCAGAGTGGCGTGCCACAGCAGGAATCCGGGGCTGTCGCCGGGGCTGAGGGGCATCAGCGAAGCGCCAGCTCGGCCAGCGAGGCCATGGTCTCGGGCCAGTCGGCGGTGATGCCCGGGCCGATCCGCGGGCCGACCTCGTCGGCGCCGGTACCGGTGATCTCCATCCGGTACGCCACGCGGATCCGGTTCCGGTCGATCCGGTCGATCCGGTGGATGGTGCGCAGCAGCAGGCCGTCGAAGCGCGCCTCGTCGATGAATCGTTCGTTTTCGACCGCCTCGGCGATGCGCAGCAGTACCGGGTCGTCCCCGGGCGGCGTCATCGTGATCTGCGTGCCCGCCGCGAACGGGCCGTCCATCTCGATCTTCTCGATCTCGGCGTTCCAGGCGCCCCAGTTCTCGGCGTCCGCCCAGAGCCGCCAGATCGCCTCGGGGGTGGCGCTGGTCTCGATGCCGTGCTCGTACTTCCACATGAGTGGTCTCCTCCGCCAGATGATCTGTTCAGAGATTATCTTCGCAGAGACTATCCGTCCAATGCTGCACGGACCCCATCCCGCGGCGCCGCGATCGCCCACCCGAACCACTGCCCGCGCCCCGCGCCACCGAGGGGGTCCTACCCCACGCATGCGATCACGGTGAGGAGCTGCGGGGCCGCCCCGTGAGGTGAGTCCGGCTCTGCGTGGAGAACTCCAGAATGTTGCCGTCCTGCGGATCGGCGGACTGGTACGTCAACTCCGGTTCGCGGCGGGACAGCGTTCACCGATCGAGTCGCGACTTCCGAGTGGCGGTCGAGTCGTCGCGGGGCTCCGAGCGGCCAAGTGTCTTGAGCCGTCGAGCGGCTCATCACCTGGAGCCGTGCCCGGAGCCCCCAGGCGCAGGCCCTAGTAGCCCACGGCTACTTCCATCCACTGTGGCTTGTCCATGCTGGCGTACGCGGCCTGCCCTGCGACGTCGTCGTACGGGAAGCCGTAGGCCAGGTGGTTGATGCCGTGGTCGTGCCAGTACTTGGCGTACCAGTTGGCCGGGTCACCGGAGTAGAACTTCGACGGGTCTTGCTGCTGGCTTGCGGGCAGGTCCGCCGTGTGCCGGTTCAGCGCCGCGCACAGGCTCGCGTTCGCGGCGAGGGAACCGGCGCACCCGAAGATGTTCGACGTCGGCTCGTTGACGCCGACCGAGTTCGCGTACGAGGTGAAGTAGTTGGCGTTCGCGCCGCCCGCGCGGAAGCTCGGGTCGCTGCCCGGAGCGATGATCCGGTACGGAGCCTGCGTCTGGGCCAGCACCTTGAACGGCTGCGGTACGGAGTCCCGGAAGTTCTGGAACACCTGGTCGCGGCTCATGGTGAACAGGTCCTGGGTGTCGCCGAGCTGGATCTCCTGGCCGCTGTGCGAGTGCAGTCGAACGGCCAGCGGCAGACCCCAGGCGTCCACGCGGGTGGTGTTCCCGTTGAAGCTGGACGTTCCGGTGGTGAACTCGATGAAGTCGTAGTATTGGCCCTTGGGGGCGCCGACGTAGAAGTACATGCGCTGGGCGGGGCCGGCGACGATGTCGACGTAGGGCCGCTCGGCGATGGAGTGCACCTCGCCGTTGTAGTCCCAGTACACCTGACTGTCGGGATAGGCGCCGTTGGTCCGGTTGAGCACCTTCACCTTCATGACGGCAGACGACGCCGGGATGTCGTCGGTCGTCCCCCAGAAGTCGCCCGAGGGGTCGGATCCGCCGCCCCCACTGCCGTAGACCTGGAACTCCCAGAGCGAGTAGCCGTACTGAGTGGCGCGCTGGGTGGCGTACATCCGGACGTAACGGCCCGTGGCGTCGACGTTCAGGTTCTGTATGCCGCCTGCGCCCGTGGTGGTCGAATAGACGGTCGTCCAGGGGCCGTTCTCACTCGTGGCGGTCTGCACGGCGAAGGCCTTGGCGTAGGCGGCCTCCCACTGCAGGGTCACCTGGGTGATGGTCTTCTGGGCCCCGAGGTCCACCTGTATCCACTGCGGGTCCGTGAACGCGCTGGACCAGCGGGTCTGTTCGTTCCCGTCCACGGCTTGCGAGGCGCTGAAGGCGGCGTTCTCGGTGGAGGAGGCGGTCGCGGGCCTGCCCTGGGAGAGAAGGGTGCCGGCCGCGTGGGCGGGTGGCTGCGCCATGACGGTGAGGCCGAGGGCGGCGACCAGGGCCATCAGGATCGCGAGGGTGAGGGAGGGGCGGCGCCGAAGACGGCTGTACGAGCGATGAGCCGATTCCATGGCTGACACAGATGAACTCCTCGTCCGGGTGGGGGTCGTGGCGGAGCCACGCGCGGATTGTCCGGGAGCTTCGGTAGCTAGGTGATGCTCGCAAGCAGCCATTCGACAGTCAATAGGTTGTTCAATGACCAATCCGTCGAGCGGCTTGGCGTTCGGAGGATGAACGCATGGCGACGGGACGGTGGCCGTGGGCAGGGCGCCTCCTCCGATGTGGCGGGCCTGCCTGGATGCCGGTCTGCCGGCGGCGGGGCGCGGGGTTCTTCCCGTGGTGGGTGTCGGAGCTGCACATGGCGAACGTCAACGAACTGCGCCGCTGCACGGCAGGACTCGACCACGGCGACGCCGATCTGCTCGCCTCGTCACCGACCGGGGACGCCGTGGCCGACTGACACCGGCCACGAGCACGATCGGTCTCGGCTTCCCCGCGCTCAAGCCGCGCGACACCATCGGGGGAGCGCTCGTCCCGGCGGCCGGCCCGCTCTGCACAGCCACGTGATCGGCGCACGGCACGTGGCAGCCGACCGGCCTCGAGCATCGTCCGGCCGAGCTTCTTGCGCAGTCGGCTGTTACTGAGGTTGAACTCGTGATGTCGCCGGGTGGCTTGGGTGGGTCTGATTGTCGGGCCGGTCTCGGCGAGGCGGCCGTCCATGACCAGACCGCTGACCGCCGCTGATCACCTGGTGCGCTCAGTGCGGTCGTCGTACTCTTCGCGGGCGGTGATGACTTCTTCGATGTGCAGCACGGACCACTCCGTGAGCGCCTTCAGCGGTTCCCGTAGCGTCTGGCCGAGTGCGGTCAGCTCATACTCCACGTGCGGCGGCACCTCTGGGTAGACGGTCCGGCTGACCAGCCCGTCGCGTTCGAGGGTGCGCAGCGTCTGGGTGAGCATCTTCTCGCTCACGCCCGCCAGCGCCTGCCGGAGCTGGCCGAACCGGGAGGTCCCGTTCCGGCCGAGTTCGCCCAGCACGAGGACCGCCCACTTGCTGCCGATCTGGTCGAGCAGGTCCCGCGACGGGCAGCCGCGCTCGTACGGATCGAAGGACGGCATGGGCCCGGTCACATTCTCGACAGCGGCCATACGGCTCACCTCAATGCTTTCGCTGCGGTAAGTACCCTACCAAGAAGTGGCTACTCCCCAACAGAGAGTGTCCAGGTCATTCTGTGTTCCATCCCGCGGCGGACGGACCGCGGCAGGCGTGCGAGGCACGCGCGGAAGGAAGGAATGACCATCATGCCGATCGTCGTCACCGGAGCCACCGGCCAGCTGGGCAGGCTCACCGTCGAGGCACTGCTGCGGCGCGGGATCCCGGCCGCGGACATCATCGCGACCGGCCGGGACATCGCCAGGATCAAGGACCTGGCCGACCGAGGCATCACGGTACGCCGCGCCGACTTCGCGGACACGGACGGCCTGGCCGAGGCATTCGCGGGGGCGGACAGGCTGCTGCTGATCTCGGCCTCGGTCCCCGTGGGCGAGCGGGTCGCCAACCACCGCCGCGTGATCGACGCCGCGGCGTCCGCAGGCGTGTCGCTGGTGGCGTACACGAGCACGACGCACGCGGACGCGGCCACCACCATCATCGGCGCCACGCACGGTGAGACCGAGAAGTATCTGCGGGACCGCGGAATCCCCAGCGTACTGCTGCGCAACAGCTGGTACTTGGAGAACTACACCAGCCAACTGCCGCAGATCCTGCAGAACGGCGCCGTCGTCGGCGCCGCAGGCGAGGGGCGGATCAGCGCCGCGTCCCGCGCCGACTACGCCGAGGCCGCAGCGGTCGTCCTCACCACCGAAGGTCACACCGGCGCCGTGTACGAGCTCGGCGGCGACGAATCCTTCACCCTGACTGAGCTCGCCTCCGCGATCTCCGATGCAGCCGGAAAGCAGGTTGCCTACGCTGACCTCCCGGAGACCGACTTCGCCCAGGCACTGGCCGCCGCGGGCCTACCCGCCGAGCTGGCGGAGGTCCTCGCTGACGCTGACCGCGGCATGAACCGCGGCGAGATGTACACCGACTCTGGCGACTTGCGCCGCCTGATCGGCCGCTCGCCCGTGACCCTGGCCGAGGCACTCGCGACCGCCCTGCATTACTGAGGTTGCACTCGTGAGGTGGCCCGGTTGCTCAGGTGGGTCTGATTGCCAGGCCGGGGCCGGTCTCGGCGAGGCAGCCGTCTATGAGTTCGCTGCGGTACTGGATGTGCCGTAGGCCGCGCCGGATGCGCTGGACGAGGTGTTCGGGCGTATTGAAGGCGACGTTGGAGAGCCAGCCGTGTCGCAGGAGGGACCAGATCCCCTCGACTGGGTTGAGGGCGGGGGGTCTCACAGTTGTCCCAGACGAGCACGATCGGGCCCCCGAGCTGCTGGTGTGCTGCAATCAACAGGTCCCGGTAGTCGCGCCAGGAGAAGCTCTTGCGCCCATCGCGACGGCCGTCGTCATGGCGGGGCCGGTGGATGAGCCTGGAGCGGCGACCGGGTTTGTAGCAGGTCAGCGCGGCGATGGAGATCCGTCTGCGGGAGCGGCCTCGGACCCGCACCACCGGGGTCCGGCCGCGCTGTGACGGTCGCTGGTCCTCCCAGCCGTGCGCGGCCGGCCCCTTGGCAGGCTCCGCCTCCAGCTGTGCGAACTGCTCCTGGCTCAGCCTCGGCAGCGATGCCGGCCCCTGCGACCGCAGGGCCCGCGGACCCCGATCGGCAGCAGTTCCGCGAGGAGTTACGGCTCAAGGCGGCCGAGCGGTTCGCCCGGGGCGAGGTGGGCTCGGTCATCGCGAAGGCCCTGCGCGTCAACGTCCGCTCGGTACAACGACCGCACGGACGACAAGCCATCAGCCCCTACCACACCATGAGTTCAACCTCAGCAGGAGCGGGTCGTAACGCCGCGGCACGGCCGGCCAGACGGACCGCAGGGCCCCGCTGCTGTCAGCGGGGCCCGCCGGGGTGCGGCGTCATCGGTGCCGGTCAGACGGGTGCCGGCCGGGATCGGTCGCCCGTGGGTTCGAGGCGGACGACGATGCCCTTGGACGTGGGCTGGTTGCTTACGTCGGCGACGCTGTCGAGCGGCACCAGGACGTTCGTCTCCGGGTAGTAGGCGGCGGCCGAACCCTTGGCCGCCGGGTAGGACACGACCTCGAAGTTCTCGGCCCGGCGCTCGGTGCCGTCCTCCCAGACGCTCACCAGGTCCACGCGATCGCCCTGGGCGAGGCCGAGTTCGGACAGGTCGGCCGGGTTGACCAGGATCACGTGGCGGCTGCCGTGGATGCCGCGGTAGCGGTCGTTGTCGGTGTACGGGACGGTGTTCCACTGGTCGTGCGAGCGCAAGGTCTGCAACAGCAGGTGACCCTCGGGGGCCCGGGGGACCACTCGCTCGTTGCGGGTGAACCGGGCCTTGCCGGTCTCGGTCCTGAACACGCCCTCGTTGACCGGGTTGGGTAGCTGGAAGCCTCCCGGACGGGTCACCCGGGCGTTGAAGTCGTGGAAGCCTGGCACGATCCGGGAGATGCTGTCGCGGATGGTGTTGTAGTCGCCCTCGAACTTGGCCCAGGGGATGTCCTTCTCGCCGTCGAGGCTCAGCCGGGCGAGCCGGCACAGGATGGCGACCTCGCTCAGCAGCATGCGCGAGGCCGGTTCGAGTCGTCCCTGGGAGGTGTGCACCTCGCTCATGGAGTTCTCGACGGTGACGAACTGCTCGCCGTCGGCCTGGACATCACGCTCGGTGCGCCCCAGCGTCGGCAGGATCAGGGCGGTGTCGCCGCAGACGGTGTGCGAGCGGTTGAGCTTGGTGGAGATGTGGGCGGTCAGCCGGCACGAACGCATCGCCTTCTCGGTGACCTCGCTGTCGGGCGCTGCGCGCACGAAGTTCCCGGCCAGGGCGAGGAAGACCTTGACGCGGCCCTCCAGCATCGCCTTGATCGAGTTCACCGAGTCCAAGCCGTGCGGGCGCGGCGGATCGAAGCCGAACTCTTCCTGAAGGGCGTCCAGGAAGGTGTCCGGCATCTGCTCCCAGATGCCCATGGTGCGGTCGCCCTGGACGTTGCTGTGGCCGCGCACCGGGCAGGCGCCCGTGCCGGCGCGCCCCAGATTGCCGCGCAGCATCAGGAAGTTGACGATCTCCCGGATGGTGGGTACGCCGTGCTTGTGCTGGGTGATGCCCATCGCCCAGCACACGATGACGCGTTCGCTTAGCAGGACCTCGTCGCGGACCTTCTCGATCTCCTCGCGGGTCAGTCCCGTCGCCGCGCGCACGTCGTCCCAGTCGACTGTGCGGGCGTGCCGGGCGAACTCCTCGAAACCGGAGGTGTGGGCGTTGATGAAGTCGTGGTCCAGGACGGTGCCGGGACGCGCGTCCTCCGCCTCCAGCAACAGCAGGTTCAGTGCCTGAAACAGGGCGAGGTCTCCGCCCGGCTTGATGTGCAGGAAGCGGTCGGCGATCTGGGTGCCCCGCCCTACGACACCACGCGGCTTCTGCGGGTTCTTGAAGCGTCGCAGCCCCGCCTCCGGCAACGGGTTCACCGCCACGATGCGGCCGCCGTTGCGCTTGGCCTCCTCCAGGGCCGAAAGCTGCCGCGGGTGATTGCTGCCCGGGTTCTGCCCCACCAGGAAGATCAGGTCCGCGTGGTGGAGGTCGTCGAGACTCACGGTGCCCTTGCCGACGCCCAGCGTCTCGTTCAGGGCGAAGCCGCTGGACTCGTGGCACATGTTGCTGCAGTCGGGCAGGTTGTTGGTGCCGTAGGCGCGGGCGAAGAGCTGGAAGACGAAGGCGGCCTCGTTGCTGGCCCGGCCGGAGGTGTAGAAGACCGCCTCGTCGGGCGAGTCCAGCCCCTTGAGTTCCTGCGCGAGGACGCCCAGGGCGTCGTTCCAGCCGATGGGCTCGTAGTGGTCCGACCCGGGCCGTTTGATCATCGGCTCGGTGAGCCGGCCCTGTTGGTTGAGCCACATGTCGGAGCGGGCGGCCAGATCGGACACGCTGTGCTCGCGGAAGAAGTCGGCCGTGATCCGGCGCTTCGTGGCCTCGTCGTTGATGTGCTTGGCGCCGTTCTCGCAGTACTCGTTGCGATGGCGCCGGCCCGGAGCGGGGTCCGCCCACGCGCAGCCGGGGCAGTCGACCCCGCCCACCTGGTTCATGGTGAGCAGGTCGACCCCGGTCTTGCGCGGGGAGGTCTGCTCCAGGGAGTACTCCAGCGCGTGCACGACGGCGGGTACCCCGGCCGCCCACTTCTTCGGTGGTGTCACGGAGAGGGAGGTCTCCGGCTCCTCACCGGGCGGGTTCTGCATCGCTTGGCCTTTCTCTTGCCGTGTGCGGTACGCGGGTCAGCCGACGGGCCACTGGGCGACACGGCTCCTGGGCGGTTCCGGGGTGTCGTGCTGAACCCGGCCGTTGCGGATGGTGCCGCGCCAGGCACCGCCCTCCTGACCGAGCCCTTCGATGAAGTGCTTGAAGCCGACCAGTTCCCCGCGCACCAGTCGCGCGGTCAGCCCCACGAGCCTGGACGAGCGGGTGAGGACCTTCGCGGCCCCCCGCGGTTGGAGGAGCATCCGGACCGTGATCGCGGTGCCACCGGACTCCGTCGGCCTGAACTCGACCTCGCCCTGGTGGGTGGGGTGCTGCTCCAGGCCGCGCCAGGCCAGGTAGGCGTCAGGGTCCTGTTCCACGATCTCGACCGCGAAACGGTGACGCAGGGGGCCGTAGCCGACGGTCCAGGCGGTGACGGTAGGCCTGATCTGCTCGACGTCGCGCACCACGGTCGAGAAGCGCGGGAACGTCTTGAACTGCGTCCACTGGTTGTAGGCCGTGCGGACGGGCACCGCGACGTCGACCGTCTCCTCGACGTGCCGCTCGCGCAGCGGACGGCGGCGTGTGACGCCGTCGCCGTCGGAGCGCATGTCCGGGGTGTTCGGCACGGCCTGCCCACCGTCGTCTTCGTGCGCCATCATGGTCCTTCTTCCGGTGAGGGAGCCGGGCGTCCTGAGACCCGGCCCTCCCCTCATGGGTCAGGGCATCTCTTCCGGTTCCCCGATCCCGGGTTTCGAGTCACCCGACCGCGCAGGCGTCCCGGGCGGCCCCGCGCGCGAGAAGGGGCCGGGCCCGGCGCGCAGGAGGGGCGCCGAGCCCGGGGCGTCGTAGGGGGCGCTGGTCACGGGCTTGTCCCGGTGGCCGACGGTCACCTCCGGCTTCACCCCGGGCACGGCCATCCGCCGCTCACCGTGACGCGGCAGGTGGCCGGCGACCGCGCCCCGGTTGCCGCTTCGCCGTCGCCGCGGCACCCCGCTGGTCGAGGGGGTCGCCCATGGGCTCGCGACCGGTTCCCGGACGGCGCCGACTACGTCCTGGCCACCTACCAACGCCAGCCCGGCACACCCCTGCGCGGTACCCCTCACACGCCACTCGGGCCTGGCCGACACCTTCGGGGAACGGCTCACCGTCCTCACCCGCGTGCCGACCGCCGGCACCCTGCGCCCTCGCATGACGCACCTGGGCCTGAGTCCGCCGCAGGGCGGGGCAGAGCGGATGAGCTGCGGGGGGATGTCCGAGGACGCCCTCCTCGACGCGATCGGCGGCAAGCGGGACGGCCGTCACCGGCCCCTGCCCGAACCCGCGCCCGACCGGATCGGGCGCCCCGCCCCCCGGACCACCCGCAGACGATCCCCGACCACCACACCGGGGCCGCGGCGGCGCAGCGCGTTCGCGGCGAGGCGGGCCCGACGGCCAGTCCTCGATGCGGTTCGTTGGGCCTTCTCGCGTGGCAGCCCCGCGCGTCTTGCCCGGCCGCCCTTGTCACAGGGGGCGGCGTCCGGCGACCGCGCCGCCGGGATCGTCCAGCAGGGCTATCCGGACGGTGAGACGGTGATGCGCTTGCCGACCGGCTCGCGCTCGCTTCGAAAGCCCGCGCGACGGCCCTGACGATCTCCGGCCGTGCCGCCCGACCCGGCCGGCGTCCGCGGCCCGGGCGAGGGGGCACCGGGTCGGAGTCCCGGACCACGACCTCGACCGTCTCCCCGGTGATGCGCAGGTCCGGCAGGACCGGGCCGGGAGCGTACTTGCGGGCGTGGGTGACCAGCTCGCCGACCACCGGCCGGGTCAGGTCCATGGCGCGCTGGGAGGCCGGCAAGCCGTGCTCGGCCCGCACGCGGGTGTGGAAGTCGGCGGCCAGGTGACGGGCCTGGGCGATGACCGTGCCGTCCCCTTCCAGGGCCAGGTGGCCGGCAGGGCCCGCTCGCCGCGCGGTCGACGTCGTGGAGGGGCCGTCACCGCCTACCGCGGTCCGTCGTTCACCCACGGAGCGGCGCCGCGGATCGCCCGCCGGCTCCTTCGAGAGGCGGAGCGGAAAGAGGACGGGATGGGGATGTCCTCGTACGGGGTAGGCGAGCGGGACGACGCGGGGCGGTCCGGCGCGCTGCTTGAGGGAGGTCAACGTATGCAATTCGACGACGATGCTGCTCTGGACACGTCCGAGGTCGAGGACGGCCGGGGAGGTGCGCTGGGCGGTATCCCGGGCGGCGGGAAGACCATCGGCGGGGGACTGGTCGGGCTCGTGGTGCTGGTCACGGCCGTGCTCTTGGGTGTCGACCCGGGCGTGTTCGGCTCGGGCAGCAGCGACACGTCCTCGTCCGGCAAGTCAGCCGCGGACCTCGCGGCGGACTGCCGGACCGGTGCTGACGCCAACCGCAAGGAGGAGTGCCGGATCGTCGCCGTGGTCGACAGCGTGCAGGCATTCTGGAAGCAGACGGAGACAGCCTCCGGCAAGCCCTACCAGCAGGCCCCGACGTTCCTGTTCACCGGCAGTGTGAACACCGGTTGCGGCAACGCGACTTCCGACGTCGGCCCCTTCTACTGCTCGGCCGATGACAAGGTCTATCTCGACCTCGGCTTCTTCAACGATCTGAGCAGCAAGTTCGGCGCCGAAGGCGGACCGTTCGCCGAGGCCTACGTGATCGCGCACGAATACGGCCACCACTTCCAGGACCTCAACGGAACGATCTCCCACGGCAGCGGAAAGGGCCAGAACAGCGGCTCAGTGCGACTTGAGTTGCAGGCGGACTGCTACGCCGGAGTGTGGGCCCACCACGCCACCACCACCCCTGACCCCAGGAGCGGTAGGCCACTGATCACCCACTTGACGAAGGACGACATCAACCGCGGGCTGGACGCGGCCGCCGCCGTCGGAGACGACCGTATCCAGCAGCGCTACCAGGGCAAGGTCACACCCGACACCTGGACCCACGGTTCCGCGAGCCAGCGTCAGCAATGGTTCTCCACCGGCTACCGTTCCGGCCGGGTCGCCAGCTGCGACACGTTCAGCTGACCATGCTGACAACCACGGTCTGCCCCGACAGGTGACTGCTTCCAGGACCGTGCCGTCGCCGCGCAGCCGGAGCAGGCCGTGACCGAGGGCAGCACGGTCCGCTTGCTTCTTCGCCGAAGAGCACGGCGTCAGCGGTCACGTGATTCATTGCGTGGCCACGCCGGAATCAACTGCGACACCCTCCGCCATCGCAGCCATCACCCCGTCCTCCGGTGTCAGACCCACGACTTAGCATCCGCTCGTGAACCTCGAATCCCGTCTGCCCCACGGCATGGCACTGCCGCCCGGCCACATGATCACCTCAGAGGTAGGCGACGCCGGCGCGCAGCCGCTGTGGCTGAGCGATGCCCCCGCCGCACCCGAACTGTGGCCGAGGCTGCGGGCCGAACACGCCACTTCAGGACTCTGGCCGCTCCTGCTCGACGCTCTGGACCCGCATCATGCGGACTTCCGCCCCTGGGGCTGTGGCGAACTGTGGCCCGAGCGCATGTCGTCGCCCGCAGACCACAGCGCCAAGGACCTCCTTGCCCGTTGGTGGCAGGACTACAGCACCATTGACGAAGAGGACGACCAGGTCACCGCCGACCAAGGCTCGGCCGTCGCCACCCCCTTCGGCCAGGCTCGGCCCGGCCGAGCACCTGCACCGACACCCTCGTCGCATGCCGATGAGATCGCCGACCTGTACGCGCGAGCCTTCCTGACGCAGAATCCGCACGCACGCCTCGGACTCGTCGCCGCACCCCGCGGCGCCGACGCCCTGGCCACGGCCGGCTGGATGGGGCCCGCCAACTACGACAACGACACCGGGACCTTCGCCGCCGTCGTCCGCGACTGGGAAGTCCGATTCGGCGTGCGTGTCGTCGGCGTCGGATTCAGCACCCTGCACCTCAGCGTCGCCACACCCCCGAGCCGACTCGAAGACGCCCTGGCCGTCGCCGCCGAGCACTTCGCCTTCTGCCCGGACAATATCTGGCAGGGCCCACACCCGGACCTGGCCTCCTACGCAGAGGGCCTCATCGACCTCAACTCTTGGGATTTCTGGTGGGACTGACCCCGCAGGACGACGGCCTCGGAAACGATCACCTTCTCGACGATCAGCGGGTCATTTCGAATGCGGCCGGGATCGCGGCGGCGAGCGGCGCGGTCCTCTGGTGCGGCGCCGTCGTGCAGGCGCAAGTCTCATGGCATCCGCCTGTCCAGGCAGAACGGTTCGCCATTCTGCTGCGCGCCGACGTCTTGGCAGCCTGACGTAACGCAAGCTGCTGACCGCGGCCCTCGAACACTGGCGGCAGACCACCCGCAAGTCCAGCAGCGAGACCGAGGCCAGGAAGGTTCCCCCGTGCCCGGCGCCGTCGGCCGGCCCGGACGCCCGCCCGGCATGCTGCCGGCAGATCGCGGCCACGAGCACGACACGTACCGGCGTCTGCTGTGACGGCGCGGCATCCGACCCACGATCGCCGAACGAGGCCGGCCGCACGGCACCGGCTTGCGTATCTCCCGCTTCAGTCGGACCACTCAGGTACATGGGCCGCAGTCACGCGGTGGGCGTCCTGCTGTGGGCCGGCGCCGTGTCTGGCGGGACACCGGGAAGTCGGGACCCCCGGGCCGCTGCCTGAGCAGAAGGAACTCCCCGCCGGTTCTCAGGTCAGTGCGGCGCGCAGCGACGCGGTGGCGAGCAGCAGGGCGTGTCTGGCGGCCTCGGTGCCGTGCAGCTGGTTGAGCATGACGAAGTCGTGGACGGTGCCGCCGAACCGGGCGTTCGTGGCCTTGACTCCGGCCTCGCGCAGGCGTGCGGCGAAGGCTTCGCCCTCATCGCGCAGCACATCGGCCTCGGCGGTGATGATCAGGGTCTCCGGGAGACCGGCGAGCTGGTCGAGGGGTGCCCGCAGCGGTGAGACCGTGGGCAGAGCGCGTTCGGCTTCGTTTGCCGTGTACTGGTCCCAGAACCATTTCATGCCGTCGCGCGCGAGGAAGTAGCCCTCGGCGAACTCCGCGTACGAGGCTGTGTCGAAGGCCGCGTTGGTGACGGGGTAGAAGGTGACGAGCTTGACGAAGTGGAGATCGCCTCGCTCGGCGGCGAGCAGGGTGAGCGCGATCGCCATGTTGCCGCCGACCGAGTCTCCCGCGACCGCGAGGCGCGAGCCCGCAAGGCCCTTGGCTGCCCCGTCCTGTGCGATCCATCGTGCCGCCGTGTAGGACTGCTCGACGGCGACGGGGTATCCGGCTTCCGGGGAGCGGTCGTATTCGACGAAGACGACAGCGGCCCCGGCCCCGATGGCGAGGTCCCGGACGAGCCGGTCGTGGGTGTGGGCGTCGCCGAACACCCACCCGGCCCCGTGGACGTAGAGGATGACGGGCAGGTCAGCGGTCGTTTCGGCCGGCTTGACGATGCGTACGTCGACTGTGCCGGTGGGGCCGCCGGGGATTTCGACCCATTCCTCGTCGATGTCCGGCAGGAAGATGGGGGCGTCCTGCACCGTGTCGACGACCTTGCGGCCATCGGCCGGTGGCAGCTGGTAGAGGAACGGCGGATGCGAGGCCGCGTCGACGAACGCCTGCGCGGCGGGTTCGAGGGCGATGTTTCTGGGGTTTCCCGACATCCGTTGCTCCTGCGATAAACGAGACTGAGCTGAACCGCTCAGGCCCGACGGTGACAATCGCAGTACCCGTCGCGCATCCGTGAGGTGACTGAACTTTCCGCGGACCGTACTGGTGGTCGCGCTCGTGCCGGCCGGGCGCCGGGTGACGGAGTGCGGGCAGTGTCGAAGGACCGGCGCCCCCCGCGCCCCGGCTCCTGTGGGCCTCGGGGCGGCCGGGTCACGACTGCGGGAGCGGGCCGGGGCTCGACCAGTCCGCATGTCCCTCTTGTGGCACCACCCGGTAGGCCAGCATGTGACGGCTCAGGCAGCTGATGATCGGTCCCGGGTCCGCGGACCGTCGTGATTCGGCCAGGACGTCGAGGATCTTCTGGTGCCAGGGCCGCTGCTGCTCGAGCAGGTAGGGCGGCAGGTTGTCGGGGAGCGGCATCAGGAGGATGCGCTCGCCGATGAGCCGGTGCAGGCGGGTGAGCTCAGCGAACCCGGCCGATGCCACCAGCGCGAAGTGGAAGTCGAGGTCCGCCCGGAAGGACATGGCGACATCGCGGCGCTCCAGCGCGGCATCCATGCCGGCCAGGGCCTGTTCGACGCCTTCCAGGGGCTGGTCGGTCTGGACGAGGTGCCGGACCGCTGCCGACTCGTATCCCCAGCGGATGAGGTTCAGCTCGCCGAGGTCCTCCTGGGCCCATCGTCTGACCTGGTACGGATAGTTCAGCCGCTTCGTGAGCAGCCCGGCCTGCACGAGCATGTTGCAGGCGTCCCGGACCGGCGCCCTGCTGACGCCCATCTGTTTGGCGATGACGGAGTCCGGCACGTCCGCACCGGCCGGCAGGCGTCCGTCGAGGATGCGCTGGTGCAACTCCTCGTACACCTGCTGCGCCAAAGTCGAGGAACACGGCTGGGGCGCGCCACCGAGGGTCGTGTTCTTCACGCGTCGCACTGTATCCCCCGGGGTTTCCGGCGTCGAGGAGCAGTGTCGACACTGTCTGATTATGGAGTATTGTCGCAGCAGTTGACGGGGCAAGGTTGCATGGATCACGTCTCGTCGCCGGTACATCCGCGGGCGAGCGTTGTGGAGGGCACCCTGGTGAAACGTCCGGAACTCCCGCCCCTGCCGGCCGCCGTGAGCGCAGACGCTCCCGGTGCGGCGTCGGCGGTACACGCCGCGCACGGAGCGCCGCGGGCAGGCACGCACCGGCTCGTCGGCCGGGATGAGGAAATCCGGTTGATCGTCGAGCGGCTGGACGGCCTGTGCTCGGCGGAGCCGACGGGATCGGCCCTCGTCATCGAGGGCGATGCCGGTATCGGGAAGAGCTCGCTGCTCGACCTCGCCGTCCAGCATGGTGCCGCCTCGGGCGTGCGGGTGCTTCGCTGCACCGGCCTGCAGGCCGCGTCCCCGTTGGGCTATACGGGCCTGCATGAACTCCTGCACCCGCTCATGTCGTTGGTCGACGACCTCCCGCCCCGGCAGCGCGCGGCGCTGCTCACCGCGTTCGCCCTGGACGAGGGCGCCACCCCGGACCGTCTCCTGGTGGGTCTGAGCGCCCTGGGCCTGCTGGAGGAGGCCGCCAGGAACCAGCCGCTGCTCGTCGCCGTCGAGGACCTGCAGTGGCTGGACCACTCAAGCGTCCACGTGCTCAACTTCATCGGCCTGCGCGTGTCGGCCGCACCGATCACGCTCTTGGCGACCCTTCGCTCGGACGGTGACGCCGACGCCCTGCCGCCCCTGCCGATCGAGCGGCTGCGGCTCGGCCCGCTCGCCGAGGACGCGGCGCGGGCGCTGCTCGACGACGTGGCCGCGGACCTCAGGCCGGCATCCCGTGGCCGCATCCTCAGCGAGAGCTCGGGCAACCCGCTCGCCCTGCACGAACTGCCCACTGCTCTGCGGCAGCACGGGACCGAGCGGACGACGCTGCACGCGCACCTTCCGATCACGAAGCGGCTGGAGCGGGCCTTTCTGGACCAGCTTCTGCCACTGCCCGCGGACAGCCGTTCCCTGCTCGTCCTGGCAGCCGCCTCCGACGGTGCGCAGTTGCAGGACCTCATGGCGGCCGCGCGCAGACTCGGCCTCGGTGTCGAGGCGCTGTCCCCGCTGGAGGAGCGCGGCCTGGTCAGCGTCGGGGACAGCGGGCTGCGCTTTCGGCATCCTCTGCTGCGGTCGGCCGTGCACAGCGCGGCACGGACGAGCGAGTGGGTCGAGGCCCACCTGGCCCTCGCGGCCGTGACGACGGGGCAGGACCGCGCGGTCTGGCATCGCGCGGCGGCCGCTCTCGAGTGGGACGAGACAGTGGCGGGCGAGCTGGAGGGTGTGGCCGCCCGAGCCCGCGACCGAGGCGCACAACCGGAGGCCATGAGCGCCTACCGGCGGGCGGCGACCCTCACGCAGGACGCGCGGGAGCGGGCCCGGCGCCTGGCTCTGGCGGCGGAGACCGCCCGGTCGGCCGGCATGACCGCCGAAGCCCTCGAACTCCTCGAACAGGTCGGCCCGCTCAGCCCCGCCTCAGGCGCGGAGACGATCACGCAGGTCGCCTTGACACGGACGATACTGAGCCTCACCGCGGCAGCACCCGCGCCCTCCAGCAACGACTTCGAGAAGATGCTGGGCCTGCTCCCCCGCCCGGAGGAGAACGAGAGAAGGATCATGATCCTGTGGGGCGCCGCGGTGCTCACCCGCGGGCGCAACCTGCCGAGTGCGGACTGGGACTACCTGCGCAGGAACCTCGAGGCGACGCGGACGTCGAGCCCGCTCAAGCCGGCGGCCCTGGCCATCCTCGCCCCCGGCGGTCAGGCCGCCGCGATGCGCGACCAGTTGCCCTCGCTGGTCCCGCAGCTGGCCGAGTTCCCGCTGGGCCTGCTGTCGCTGGCGATCGCCGCCGAGTCGCTGCAGGACCTTCAGACCTCACTCACCTGCTGGGAGCTCAGCCGGGAGCGCTCCCACAGCCGGGGAGCCCCGGCCGACGAACTGCAGGCGCTGCGTGGCCAGGCGAACGTCCTGCTGCTGCGCGGCCGTCTCCGGGAGGGGCTGGCCGCCGCCGAGTACTCCGAGCGGATGGCCGCGGACACCCAGCAGCAGATGATCGGTAGCTTCGCGGTCGCCACCGCGGCACGCGCGCACGCCCTGCTGGGGGACCTGGATGCGGCGACCGCCGCGATCCGCCGCAGCAGGGAACTGTCCCGCATGGCACCTCTCGCGATGATCAGCGCGGACCTGCGGTGGGCGGCGGGTCTCATCGCCTCCCAGCAGGGCCGTTACCGTGACGCGCTCATCGAGTTCACCCACGTCGCGGTGCACTCCACCCGGGCCCTGTGGACGATCGCGGACCGCGCCGAGGCCGCCGTCCGGGCCGGCCGGGGCGACCAGGTCCGCGACAACGTGGACGCCGCGGACGAGGCGGCGCGCGCCTACCAGTCCTCCTATCTCGCCGCGCTGGTGGCGCGCAGCCGGGCGCTGCTGGCCGGCGACGACGAGGCGGCGGGCGAAGAGTTCGAGAAGTCGGTCGCCGCCGAGGCGGTCGAGGAGTCCCGGCTGGAGGTTGCTCGCTCCCGTCTGCTGTATGGGCAGTGGCTGCGCCGGCGCCGCCGCCAGGCCGCAGCACGCGAGCAACTCGCCCTCGCGCTGACCGAGTTCGACGCCGTCGGTGCACGCGGCTACGCCGACCGTGCGGCGGGCGAGCTGCGGGCGGCCGGCGAGATGCCACGCCGTGCGCCCGGACGTTCCCGGGTGCACGAGAAGCTGACGGCGCAGGAGCTGCAGGTGGCGCGGCTGGCCGCCAACGGCATGAGCAACAAGGAGATCGCCGACAGCATCTACCTGTCGCACCGCACCGTGAGTTCGCACCTGTACCGGGTCTACCCGAAGCTCGGAATCACCAGCCGGGCGCAGCTCGCCGCGGCGCTCCAGGATTCCGGGGACGACCTGTAAGGGCCTGCGGCCGTCATATGGCCGGACGGACGACTGTTCGCCGCGCATGCCCGTTCCGCCGTAGACCCCCTGCCCGCCTGGGCATGCTGGGGGAGCCCCGCCCTTCGCGCAGCGCGCGGCTACGCGCTCAAGCGGCCGGGCCGGCGGACCGGCCGGCACCGACACGCCGCAATACAGATCCATCCCGGCACCGGTTCCCGCTCACCCCCGCAAGCGGCTGGTCCGCCGGTGGGGCGTGGGCGTCACCAAGATCGGGGACGACGCCCGGGCCGACGCGGGCGGCCACGCGGCCGCGTCCGCCGGATCCACCGGCGGCGCTGCGGAAAGGCTGTCGAGTGGGCGACGGAGAGTGCGTCGCGTTGCGCTCGTGCCGGGCGGCGGTGAGCTGCGCCCAACAGGGAGCACGGTCCCAGTGGGAGGGGCTCACGACCCGCGCCCCGTCCCGGCGGAGGACGGGGCACCGGTCGCGGCCCGGGGGCCGGTCGGTGCGGACGTCGTCAGTCGTCCGCGGGAGCGAGCAGTACCGCCATGCGGCTGCGGTGGGCGACCGCGTCACTGACCCGGGGATTGAGGAGAGCGGCCAGGGAGGAACGGTGGTGAGGGCTGATGATCAGCAGGTCGGCGCGGAACTCCGTAGCGGCCCGGGAGACGGCGTCCGCGACCTGGATGGTCAGGCCGTGCAGGATCCGGCCCTCGGCCTTCACGTCCATGCCGAGCAGCTGGGTGAGCGCTTCGTCCAGGACGTGTTGCCCGGCCTCGTCGCTCTCGACGGGGAGGACGGCGTCCCCGGCGACCGCGGTCGTGACGACGTGCAGGACGTGAACCTCTGCGCCGGTCAGCCGGGCCAGCTCGCCCGCCATGCGGACGACGGACTTACGGGCCGGAGTGGGGTCGACAGCAACCATGATGCGTTTGAACACTGGATCTCTTCTTTCTGACAGATGACATACGTGTGAGGTGGAGGTTCGTTCGGGGCGGTCGAGCAGGCCGCCCTCATGCCTGGCTCCGCGACGTGGCGGGGCGTCGCGTCACGTGGTCCGTGTCTCCCGGTGCCGGCCTCACCCTGCGGCCGCCAGGCGGATCGTGCGGGTGCGGTGGAGCGGGCACGGGCCGGCGCGTGGCGCGGTGGGCGCCCGACGCGGCGGAAGGCGAGGTCGGCAGGAGTGGCGGGAAGGACGTGGACCGTCGCAGGTAGGGGCGCGGCGACCCGGGCGGTTCATGGACGCGCGGCGCAAGGCTGCTCGGCAGGCGGGCAGGACATCACCACCCGCGGCGGGCCCCCTCTCCGTGTAGCAGCCGACGCCCACGGTGCAGGTCCGATCCGGCCTCTTCGTCCTTGGCGCCGCCGGACTGCCGTGCGGACGCCGGGTCACCGCACCCAGGCAACACGCCGATCTCCCGCGGAAACTGCACCCGTCGGCCTCCCTCCACCCCGGCGCGAAGGTCCTCGCGGACGACAACCGCGCAGGCGTCGCGCCCTGGGCCCACGAGTCGTTCGGACAGGGCGGCGGCGTGGATCAGTGACACCCCGTCCACCACGAGCAGGGCGATCCTGCGATGCGTGGCCGCATCCGCGTTCGAGCGGTCCATGCCATGATCGTAAGACCTTTAAGTGACATGTCAATCATTCTAGGCGTTCCTGAAACCAGTTGACATGTCATATAAATGCTTCCTAGGGTGTGCCGGGAACGGGCCGTCACCGGCCTCGCCGCCGCCCACGTGTACCGGGCGATTCCCGCGCTTCACCAGCAGATGAGGACCGATGGACGCCAACGAAAAGATCATCAGAGACGCCTACCAGGTGGCCGAGGTCCAGGACATCCCCGGCTGGATCGCCTCCTTCACCGAGGACGGCACCTTCACGGACCAGTCGGTCGGCATCACCTACCGCGGCCGGCAGATCGGCGACCCGGTGAAGAACTACGCCCTGGCCTTCCCCGACATGCACCGTGAGCTGTACGACGTGTACGTCCAGGGCGACGTCGTCATCGTGGAGCTGTCCCTGAACGGCACGCACCGGGGCCCGCTGAACACGCCGATGGGTGTCATCGCGCCCACCGGAAAGACCATCAAGGTGCCCTGCTGTGACGTGTTCCGGGTGCGCGACGGCAAGATCGAGTCGTTCAACTGCTACCCCTCCGGCACTGTTCTGTTCGGTCAGCTGGGCGTGCTGACCAACCTGGAGGCCGTGCTCGACCAGTGACCCGCCCGGCCTGCACAGGGCAGGCCCCGCGCCCCGCGCACCCCTGCGAAGTTCGCCGCGCCCACCCCGATCTGTGGGCTTCCCCCCTGGTCCGAGGGGTCTTCGCCGGGACCGTACGGCACATTCATGGCTGTCCCCCATCACATCAGCAAGGAGCATCACCATGGCCGGGAACCCCCGCAACATCGCCCTGGAGCCTGCCGCGCAGGCCTTCGTGGACGCCACGTCCGAGCCGCCCTTCCTCTACCAACTCCCCCCGGCCGAGGGCCGCAAGGCGGTGGACCAGGTCCAGGACGCCGAGATCTTCAAGCCCGAGGTCGACGAGGAGTGGGTCGACGTCCAGGGCGGCCCGACCGGGAGCGTCAAGGCCCGCATCGTGCGCCCCAAGGGCACGGCCGGCACGGCGCTGCCCGTCATCCTCTACACACACGGCGCCGGCTGGGTCTTCGGCGACGCCCACACCCATGACCGGCTCGTGCGCGACCTCGCCGTCGGTGTCGGCGCGGCCGTGGTCTTCCCCGAGTACGACCGCTCGCCGGAGGTCGGCTACCCCGTCGCCCTGGAGCAGAGCTACGCGGTGGCGCAGTGGGTGACGACCGACGGCGCCGACCGCGACCTGGACGCGCGGCGCCTGGCGGTGGCGGGCGACTCCGTCGGCGGCAACATGGCGATCGCCCTGACCCTGCTGGCCAAGGAGCGCCGCGACGTCCGCTTCGTCAAGCAGGTGCTGTTCTACCCGGTCACCGACGCCGCCTTCGACACCGACTCCTACCACGAGTTCGCCGAAGGCTACTTCCTCGCCCGCGACGGCATGAAGTGGTTCTGGGACCAGTACACCACCAGCGAGGAGGAGCGCGGCCGGAGCACCGTCTCCCCGCTGCGGGCCAGCCTGGAGGAGCTCAAGGACCTGCCGCCGGCGCTGATCATCACCGCCGAGGCCGACGTGCTGCGCGACGAGGGCGAGGCCTTCGCGGCCAAGCTGCGCCGGGCCGGCGTGGCGGCGACCAACGCCCGCTTCGGCGGCATCGTCCACGACTTCGTCATGGTCAACGCGCTGCACGAGACCGAGGCGGCCAAGCACGCCATCCTGCTCGCGGTCGCCAGCCTCCGGGAAGCCCTGAACACCTCCGCCTGACACCCGGGCGGGCGGTCACGCGCTCACCCGCGTGACCGCGCTCCGGGGCAGCGCGCCCGCACAGCACGGCCAAGCCTGCACACACAGCGGGCAGAGCACCTTTTTCCGCACCGGTTGCGGCGCGTGCGCCAGGCGTGGCCGCCTCCCGCCCGCGTCCGGCGGCCCCAGGGACAGACGAGCACACCGCTTTCCCGCCCCCTCGCAGACGTCCCCTCGCGCCGTCCGTCCCTGTCGGCGCCCCTTCTGGAAGCTGGAGCACCTCCATGCGTTCACCCCTTCATTCCGGCCCCGCCGCGGACCAGGCCTCCTTCAGCCCGTCCCGGCGCAACCTGCTGCGCACCGCCACCGTCGCCGGCCTGGCAACCGCCGTACCGGCCGTCCTGGGCACGGACCTCGCCTCCGCCGCCACCTCCGCCGGCGCCGTCGGCCCGCTGAACCTGCCCGCGGCCACCAGCCGGATCACCCCGCTGAACCTGCGTGTCCCGGAAGCCCTGCTCCAGGATCTGCGTCAGCGGCTCGCGCACGTCCGGCTGCCCGAGCGGGAGACCGTCGCCGACAACTCCCAGGGCGTCCAGCTCGCCAAGCTGACCAGCCTGCTGCGGTACTGGCGCACCCAGTACGACTGGCGCCGTTTCGAGCGCCAGATCAACACCCTGGGCCAGTACCGTACGCAGATCGACGGTCTGGGCATCCACTTCCTGCACGTACGCTCCCGGCACAGCAACGCCACCCCGCTCATCCTCACCCACGGCTGGCCGGGCTCCTTCGTGGAGTTCGTGAAGGCGATCGGCCCCTTGACCGACCCCACCGCTCACGGCGGCAGCGCGCAGGACGCCTTCCACGTGGTCGTCCCCTCGCTGCCCGGCTTCGGCTTCTCCGACCGGCCGAGCACCACCGGCTGGACCACCGCCCGCATCGCGGCGGCCTGGGCCACCCTGATGGAACGCCTCGGCTACACCCACTACATCGCCCAGGGCGGCGACTGGGGCGGCGGTGTCACCACCCAGCTGGGCAAGCTGCGCCCCAAGGGCCTGCTGGGCGTCCAGCTGAACTTCCCCGAGTACACCTTCAGCCCGCCGGTCACCGACACCGTCACCGCCGCCGAGCAGACGGCGCTCGCCCAGATACAGACCTTCTCCAGCCAGCTCTCCGGATACTTCCAGGAGCAGTCCACTCGCCCGCAGACCCTGGGCTACGCCCTCGCCGACTCCCCTTCCGGCCAGGCTGCCTGGATCTACGAGAAGCTGCTCGACTGGACCGACAACACCGGCCGACCCGAGGGTGTCCTCTCCCTCGACGACATGCTGGACAACATCACCCTGTACTGGCTCACCGACACCGCCGCCTCGTCCGCCCGCCTGTACTGGCACAACTACGGCGCCTCCGAGCTGACCCGGCTCGACCTGCCGGTCGGCCTGAGCGTCTTCCCCCACGAACTGGTCCGCAGCCCGAGGATCTGGGCCGAGCGCGCCTACAGCAACCTCGTCTACTTCAACGACCAGATCGCCCACGGCGGCCACTTCGCGGCCTTCGAGCAGCCCCAGCTGTTCGCCCAGGAGGTCAGGAAGTTCGCCCGGCTGGTGAAGTGAGCGCAATCCCCCGCGCACACCCGGGGCGCGGGCCGCGGTGAGGGCGGTGACGGCAGGGCTGGACACACCCGCCGTCGCCGCCCTCGCGGCATCCGAGGGCGGACGGGAAACCCGACACCACATGGTTGATGTGTCACGTATCCGGCTCTAGGGTGTCCGGAAGTTGAACGTTGAATAGGGCGGTCGGGTCGGGTCCGTCCGCCGCCGTCGGCAGCGGCCACCGGCCGCGCCCGACCCGCTCCGGCCACCCCGCACCGCACCACCAGCCCACACCGCACCGTCCATGGAGAGGAAGGGACTGTCATGGATCTGGGCACCACCGGCATCTGGAGTCCCGAACTGCGCCTGCACCCCGACCCCGTGGAGATCCACGAGGCCGCGGCCGAACTCGACCAGCAGGGCTGGGGCGCGCTGTGGATCCCCGGCCTCGGCGGCGGCGACATCCTCGGCGACGCCGAACGGCTCCTGCGCGCCTGCGAGAACGCCGCCGTCGTCACCGGCGTGCTGAGCATCTGGCGGCACACCCCCGAGGACATGGCCGCCGGCCACGCACGCCTGCGCCGGGAGTACGGACACCGTCTCCTGCTCGGCCTGGGCGTCAGCGACGCCGCCGCCGCCCAACGCGCCGGAGGGACCTACCGCCCCCTGGCCGCGCTCAACACCTACCTCGACGCCCTCGACCGGCACGCCGAGCCCGTCCCCGCCGACGAGCGCCTCGTCGCCGCGATGGGCCCCAAGCTCACCGCACTCGCCGCCCGGCGCAGCGCCGGCACCCATCCCTTCCTCGTCACCCCCGACTTCACCGCCACCGCGCGGGGCGTGCTGGGCACAGGCCCCCTGCTCGCCCCCTACCAGGCGGTCGTCGTCGACAGCGATCCCGCGCGCGCCCGCGCCACCGCGCGCACCTTCCTCGCACCGTTCCTCGGCATGGGCCACTACGCCAACAGCCTTCTGCGGCAGGGCTTCACCGAGGACGACCTCGCCCACGGCGGCAGTGACCACCTCATCGACGCCGTCGTCGCCTGGGGCGACCTCGACGCCATCGACCAGCGCGTACAGGCCCACCTCGACGCCGGTGCCACACACGTCGCGCTGCACGCCATCAGCACCGAACCGGGACTGCCGCGGACGCAGTGGAAGGTGCTCGCCCCGCTGGCCCGCTGACCCCTCTCCCCCGCCGGCCCGAGGCAGAACGGCCTGGGAACGAAGCGGAAACGAAAGAGCGGGCAGGCAGATGCTGGAAGCGTCAACCTTCTCATAGGGTGGACACATGGATGAAGCACCTCACTGGCTGGACCCGGTCGAAGGGCGGGCCTGGCGCGGCATGCTGCGCATGCACGACCTGCTGGTCAACCAGACCGGCCGGACCCTGCAACGCGAATTCGGCCTCTCAGCGACCGACTACTCGGTGCTGGCCGAGCTGACCCGTGCCCCCGGGGACCGATTGCGCATCCAGGACCTCGCGAAAGTGCTCGGGTGGGAGAAGAGCCGGGTCTCACACCACCTCGCGCGCATGACCAAGCGCGGCCTCGTCGGCCGCGAGGAATGCGCCGACGACGGACGCGGCGCGTACGTGGTCGTCACCCGGGCGGGCCGTGAGGCCATCGAGGCCGCCGCGCCACGGCACGTGGAGGACGTCCGCCGTCTCTTCCTCGACCACCTCACCCCCGGCCAGACCGCTCTGCTCGCAGAGATCACCGACGCGGTCATCGCGAAGAACGGAGCCGGTCAGTGACACGGTGAGGCGCGGTGCTCACATCCGCGTCCGCGCGCGCGGCGCTTGCCTCGTCGGCGTTTCGGTCCGATCCCCCTCCGGAGTCGCTCCAGGGCGACCGGGCGGCTCCGACGGAGGGCAGGCGCGCTGCCGGCGATACCCGGCTTCGGCCGTCCGCCCGGTCCGGCTGGACGGGTGGCGCCACGCCGGAGTGTGCGGGGCCGTTCCGGGCGGGCCCTGCACACTCCGGCGTGTCCGGCTCCTCCTCGAGTGTCATCGTCCCTGCCGTGCGGTGCACGACACGGACGGCCCTGCGGAGGCGGCCGCCGCGCCGTGTGACTGCGCTGCGGCACTTCATATGCTGCGGTGCGGGCTGACGGAAAACCATCCGTGATTTGACTGAAGAGCCCTTACGTATACCGGCCCCGGCTCCCTCGCCCTTACCGCACGGGGGCCGTGGCTGCCCTCCGCTTGCGCGGCGGAGCAGGCCGCGGACGCTGCACGCGGGCAAAGCGAGGACCGGTCGGGCCGGCGCCCCGTCGAGGGCGCTTCCCGTGGCCGGTGCGCGGGAGGGAGCCGTCGGCGTCCGCGACTCTTCCGCACGCGCGGTCCGGAACCGTGGACACGGACGGTCTCGCCATGTCATGACGATCAGCGTGCGAACGGTGTCGGCGGACCGAAGCGCCGCATGCCCTCCCGCCTCTACCGACCGATCCTGGGCCGGCGGCCCCCGGCCACGGCACCGACGACGCACACATGATGGCCGGCGACTCGGCCACCACGTGTGCGCACCCAGCTCTCTCGCCCGGTGGACGTCACCCAACTGGTTGACATGTCATCTTCTTGGTTCTATCTTCATTGAAAGCTAAACGGAACGGGTGACCTGGCCGCAGAGGCCGGGCCGCCCCGGGACTTCAGGAGCAGATCATGGGACAGCTCACCGGCAAGACCGCCGTGGTCACCGGGGGTACCAGCGGCATCGGCCTGGCGGCGGCGCAGCGCTTCGCCGCCGAAGGCGCCCGCGTCTACATCACCGGCCGCCGCAAGGAGACCCTCGACAAGGCCGTCGCCGAGATCGGCGGTGACGTCATCGGCGTCCAGGCCGACAGCGCCAGCCTCACCGACCTGGACCGCCTCTACGCCACCGTCGCCGACCACGGAGACCGCATCGACGTGCTGTTCGCCAACGCCGGCGGCGGCGAGTTCGCCACCCTGGAGCAGGTCACCGAAGAACACTTCGACACCACCTTCGACACCAACGTCAAGGGCACCCTGTTCACCGTGCAGAAGGCGCTGCCCCTGTTGAACGACGGGGCCTCCGTCATCCTCACCGGCTCCACCGCCGGCAGCGTCGGCAACGAGGCCTTCGGCGTCTACGGCGCCTCCAAGGCCGCCATCCGCTCCTTCGCCCGCACCTGGGCCAACGAACTGCGCACCCGCAACATCCGCGTCAACACCATCGCCCCCGGCCCCATCACCACCCCCGGCCTCAACGGACTCGCCCCCGACGACGAGCAGGCCGCGCAGCTGCGCGACACCCTCGCCGCCGGCGTCCCCCTCGGCCGCATGGGACAGCCGGAAGAGGTCGCCAACCTCGCCCTCTTCCTCGCCACCGACCAGTCCAGCTACATCACCGGCACCGAGATCTTCGTCGACGGCGGCGCCAACCAGGTCTGACCCCCGGGCACCGAACCATCAATCCCCCGCGAGCAACGGCACGGGCCGCGGCCACACGGCCGCGGCCCGCCCGCGTCGGGCCCCGCGCGCACCGTGAGCCAAGGAGAGTCATGAGCAGTCGCCGCACGCCGGCCGCCCCCGCGCCCGTACCGCAGACCGGAAGCACGACCCGGCTGCCCCGGCACAGGGGCGGGTGGCCAGCCGTCGCATCCGTCGCGGCGGTGTCCTTCGCCCTGGTGCTCTCGGAGTTCCTGCCCGTCGCCCTGCTGCCCGCCATCAGCGGGGACCTGCACGTGAACACGGGCACCGCCGGGCTCCTCGTGGTCGTCCCCGGACTTGCCGCGGCAATGGCAGCGCCGCTGCTCACCATGGCCTCCGGCCGCCTCGACCGCCGGCACGTCCTGCTCGCCCTCGCCGCGCTCATCGCCGCGTCGGACACCCTGGCCGCCCTGGCACCCAGCTTCCCCGTCATGGTCATGGCGCGCCTGCTCCTGGGCCTCGGCGTCGGCGGCTTCTGGGCCATGGGAGCGGGTGCCGGCAACCGGCTGGTCCCCCCGGCACAGGCGGACCGCGCGGCATCGCTCATCACCGCAGGCATCTCCGCCGGAACCGTCATCAGCCTGCCGCTCGGCGCGCTGATCGGGCACCTGGCGGGATGGCGCACCGTCTTCCTCATCGCCGCTCTCACGGGACTGCTCGCGCTGCTCTTCCTCGCCATCGCGCTGCCCGCCCTGAAACCCACCGGAGCCGTTCGCCCGGCCACGCTCGGCAGGGCCCTGCGTACGCCGCCTCTCGCGCTCGCCCTGCTGGCCACCGGAGCCGTCTTCTTCGGGCACTTCACCGCCTACACCTACATCACCCCCTACCTCCAGGAGCACGCCCACCTCGGCCCGGACGCCGTCACCACCGTCCTGCTCGGCTACGGGCTGGCGGGACTCGCCGGGAACTTCCTGATCGGTCTGCTCACCCGGCACTCCCTGCGGGCCCTGGCCGCCGCCGTCGCCCTCGTCCTGGCCGCCGCCGTCCTCCTGCTCACCGCCACCGCCGCGACCCCCGTCGTCATCGTCCTGGTCCTGATATGGGGCGCGGCCTTCGGAGCGGTCCCGCTCATCGGGCAGGCCCGTGTCATGCGGCTGTTCCCCGACGCCCCCGATGCCGCCCTGGCCCTCCTCGTCACCGCCTCGCAGACCTTCCTCGCACTCGGCTCCTTCGCCGGCGGCCTCCTGACCGACCACCAGGGCACGACCGCCGCGTTCGCCTACGGCGCCCTCGTGGTGCTGCTCAGCGCGCTGATACCGGCCGGCGTACACAAGGCGGCACGGCGCTGACCGGGGATGCGGCGATGCGGCAACACACGGACGGCACCGCCAAGGCGTCGCAGTTCTGCAGGCCGGCGAGCGGAGCCTGGCCGGCGTAGGGACCGGCAAGGGCCGCGGCGTCGGTGCGAGTGCCGGAACGACGGGCCTCGGGAGTGGCTCCTGGGCCCGAGTCGTGATGCCCCTTGCGGTGGTGCGGACGTGCTCCATGAACGTTGGCTAGGAGCCAGGACACACGAGCAGCCCGCGGACGGCCCGGTAAGGTGCGCGGGCGCGTCCGCAGGCCCCGGGTCCAGCGGCACGGCGACGGTGCGGACGGGACGTTCCTGTTACGGCTTGTTCACGCCCCGGCCGCTCCACCCTTTTGATGGGCGGCGGTGTCGGGTGTTCGGGACACGGTGCGGAAGCGCCCGCTGCCTACCTGCCCTCGAGAGACGCGGGCGTGGCGCCGGGCGGGCCGAGGATCACGTCGCCGAACTCTTCGGTGAGGGCCTGGAACAGCTCCATGTCCCACTCGGTCTCCGGGGTCGCCAGATGCGCGGGCGTCCCGGAGCGGGCGATCAGTTCGGCGAACCTGCCCGGTGACGTGATGGTCAGGGAACGGGCTCCTTCGGGGCCGGCCTTCAAGGTGTGCGGCGTGTTCATCGGGATGGTGAAGAAGTCGCCCGAACGCAGGGTGAAGGTGTCGGGTCCGGCCCACACGGTCAGGGAGCCGGACAGGACGAAGACGCGTTCCTCGTAGGCGGTGTGCAGGTGCAGTGGTGTGCCCGAGTCGCCGGGCAGGGTGATGTCCGACAGGTCGTGACGACCGTCGGTCTCCTCCGCGGTCGTGAGCACGGACAGGCGGAGGTGCCCGCCCAGGACGAACTGGCGGGACGCCGGGATGGGCGGCGGGGAGGGGAAATCGCTCACGGTGAATGGCCTCTGTGACAGTGCTGACGCGGACGCCTCCCGGGATGCGGCGGCTGCCGTGTCCCGGACGGGGTGTGGAAGGGGTGCTGGGCGATGACGGGCGCGCCGGGTGACGGCACGCCGTCGGCCGGACGGTGCCGTCAGGCTTCCAACATCCTGCGGACGGCTTCGATCCGGTCGTCGGCCATACGGCTTCCGATCGCGGTTCCCGGGATGAAGTGGGCCACGTGGAACGCCTTGCCGTAGTGGCGGAGGTCGGTGGGGACCCCGGCCTGGATGAGCAGACGCGCGTAGTCGAGCGCTTCGTCCCGAGTCGGGTCGATCTGGTAGGCCATGACCAAAGCGGGGGGTAGTCCGGCCAGTTCCTCCACCCCCGCGCGGGCCACAGCGGCGTGCACCGGGACGTCCGGGGCACCAGGCTCGGCGGTGCCGCGCAGGTAGTGCCCCCAGGCGATCGGCGAGTTGGCGGACTGCCATACCGGTGTGTCCCGCAGGGTCCGCATCGAGGGGGTGTTCAACCGGTCGTCGACGGTGGGGGCGTCGAGGAACTGGGCGAGCAGCCGGGGACCCCCGCGCTCCCGCGTCAGCATCGTGAGCGCCGCGGCCAGCCCGCCCCCGGCGCTCTCGCCCAGGACGCCGAGGCGGTCGGCGTCGATCCCGTGCTCACCGCCCCGGTCGGCGGCCCAGACGAGGGCCGCGTAGCTGTCTTCGAGACCTGCGGGGAAGGGGTGTTCGGGAGCCAGACGGTAGTCCACGGCCACGACGATGACGCCCGCCCGCTCGGCGAGCATCCGGGCCGGCGAGTCGATCAGGGCCAGACTGCCCATGACGTAGCCGCCGCCGTGCAGGTACAGCAGCCCGGGCAGTGCGGTGGAGCGTTCTGCGGGCGCGTAGACCCGCACCCGTACGTCGCCCGCACCCGGGGGGCCGGGAACGGTCACGTCCCGCACGGACACGGGCGTCTGCGGCTCGTGAACGGGAAGGTTCTCGGACACCAGCCGTTCCGCCTCCCGCGCCGCCGCCAGATCCGAGAGGTCGGCCTTCGGGAGAGCGGCCGCCACGGCGGCGAGCTCGGGGTCGAGTATGTGATGCATGGGGTTCCTTAGGGCTCGGGGTGCGTGAGGTGCCGCCGTGTCCGGCCGCGGAATCGTGCAACGTGTGCCACGCCGGACACATGTGTTCGCGTCGCCACGCCAGGGGCCGCCACCGCGCCGGGACGGCGTCGCCACACGCGCCGGGCGTCGGCCATCGCGCGTGACGGCGGTGTCCCGCCCCGGCAGGCACGCACGCGTCGTTCCCGCCGGGGCGGCGCCCACTGGGCGGCGGGCCCGTCTCCCGGCGCGGGCGGCGTCGACGACCGGCTCGCGTGAGCCGGTACGCCGGCCCGGGGGGCACGAACGCGCCGGGATCAGTCGAGGGTGAGGATGATGCGGTCGCGCACCTCGCCGCTCTCCAGCCGTCGGTGTGCCTCGGCGGCGCTCGGCATGGGCATCAGCGTGCGCGCCTTCAGCCGGAGACGCTTCTCGGCCAGCATGGCCATGCCTTCGTCCAGGGCGCCGGGAGCACGGTCCGGCGTGGGCTCCGAGAGAACCACGCCGAAGCCGGCGGCTGCGGGATCCGACAGGGTGATGACCCGGTCGGGCCCTCCCGCGAGTGCGACGGCGTCGGCGAGGGCGCCCTTGCCCGCCGCGTCGAAGACGGCGTCCACGGGGCCGAGGGCGCGCACCGCCCCGACGAGACCGGAGCCGTATCGCACGGGGTGCGCGCCGAGTTCCGCGGCCAGGGCGTCGTCCCGCTGTCCTACGGCGCTGATCACCTCGACCCCCTGGGCCACCGCGAGCTGCGTGGCGATCACGCCGACCGAGCCGCCGCCCCCGAGGAGCAGCAGCGTCTCCCCTGCCGTGATCCGCAGTTGGCGAAGCACGCCGGCCGCCGCCTCCACGGAGCTCGGCAGCGCCGCGGCGTCCGTCCAGGAGACGGGGCGCGGCTTGTGCGTCCAGATCGAGGCAACGGCGTATTCGGCGTAGCCGCCCCGGTCGAAGAGGAGAGCGGCCACCTCGTCACCGACCTCGGTCCCCGACACGCCCGGGCCCACGGCGTCGACGACGCCGGCGACCTCGTACCCGAGAACGGGAGTCTCGGGCAGGGGGAACCGCAGGTGGCCTGCGCGGATCGCCAGGTCCGTCGGGCCCACCCCCGCGGCCTTGACCCGGATCCGCACCTGAGCCTCCCCGGGCTCCGGGAGGGGAACGGCCGTCCACTCCAGTACGTCCGGGGGTCCGTACCCGGTCATCACAATGGCGTTCGGCACAGTGCTCGCTCCTTGCTTCGCGCGGAGAGCCAATGTAGTTGATGTATCACAAAAATGAATCGACTGTCGTGGCCGGTCACGCCCCCGCGAGTGCCTCCTTGCGCCGACCGCCAGGCCGTGGATCCGGCCGAACGGAAGTGCCGCGCGTCAGCGCGCGGACGACGAACGGGCCGTAGGCGACGTCGGAAGAGTTGATGTATCAACTATATGAGGTGGGGCCATCGCCGTGTCAACCCCGTATCCCGATCACCGTGGCAGGTTCGGACCGCAGCGGACGCCGTCGTGAAGCACGGGTACGGCGGCTCACCCGGACGGTGCGCCATCACCACGATCCGCCTCGGTCATCGCGGCGCTGGTGGTCGCGATGCCTGCGGTCAAGCGCGGCTGCACGCATCCCGGTCGTGGGCTGCGTCGCAGGACTCACCGAGGTGAATCTCGCAGCCGGTCCATGAGGAGAGCCCGTGCGTCGCCTCGGACAGCCGTGCCCGCCCGTCAGCCTCGACGCGAAGGGTTGTCGGCCTGGCCGGAGGCAGGCTGTGGGTAGCCGTGGAACGCCCCGGCCACCACGGGGATCAGCTGCCGCCCGATCTCTTCGACGGACATGGTGGCCAGCTCGGTGCCGATGGGTGCCAGTGCGAGCCAGTTCAGCATGCCGGCCGCGCACCGCGTGCGGAAGATCAACTCCTCCTCCGCGACACCGGGCAGATTCGCCGTCAGCACCCTGAGGACGTCTCGGCGGCTCCGGTCGAACTTGTCGGCCAGCCGCTGCCAGCCCTGGGGTGGATCGATCCCGACACGCGCCACGGTCCGCATCACGGCCAGCTCCTCTCCGCCGGCCGCCAGCGCGCGAGTCATCGGTCGGGCGAACGCCGCCGCCACCTCTTGTAGCGTCGAGGTGGAGTCGAGGAAGCCGAGTTCCTGGATCTGCTCGTCCAGATAGCGTTCCAGCGCGTACTCGATCGCGGAGTCGCACAGCGCCTTGAGCGACCCGAAGTGGTAACTGACCGCTGCGACGTTGGCCCCGACACGATCGGTGATGTCGCGGAGCGTCACACCCTCCTGCCCGCGTTGCGCGAGCAGCTCCAGGGCGGCCATCTGCAGGGCGTCCCGCGTGCGCTGACCGGCCGCTCGGCGCAGATCCGCCTTTTGCTCTCGCACCACGCATTTACTCAAGCAGTCGCTTCAGTACATTGTCAAACACCTGCTCTCGTACGGTGCTCAGGCGGCCCTCCGGCTCGCCGCTCCTCCTGGTCGCGGCCGGCGGTGCCAGCCTCTTCAAGCAGGTCGGTGACCGAGTCGCTCGATCCTCCGCGACCGACGAGGGCGTGATCGCGTGCCCACGGTCGCGACGAGACAGGCAGCCTCGCACCGCCTCAGGCTCATCCGCGCCATCGACTGCCCGGGGAGCACACGTATCCCGTCCCGAGCGACTGGTCAAGCTGCACGGGTCCGCTCCGCGCGGTTCAAGGCGGCCCGGCCGGCCGTCAGCCCTCACACTCCACGACGCCCGGCCCTCATCCCGCGCGTCCGCCCGCGCCGGCTTCGGCGGGCCGTCTCGTCCCGGGCCACTCCGCGTCCGACGCGAGGCGGCCCCACTGACGCATATCGCCCGTACACACTTCGGGGGGTGAACTCCGGCTCCTCAGCGTCCGGATGGCCGGCCCCAGTCACCCGGGGCACTTCCCTCACCGCTCGTCGCACGCCGTCATCCGGCCGGTGCCGACACGGCGAGCGCCTGCCCTCCCCCAAAGGGTGATCCCGCCCCGGTCACCTGGCCCCCCGGCCGTCGCACTCGCGTCCGCGTCAGTCCACCGAGAACTTCGAGGCGTTCTCGGCCAGCCAGGAGTCGAAGCTCCTCAGCTCCGGGTTCAGCTCCCGCAGCCGCTCCAGGTCGCGGGCGCCGGTGAACTCCTGGTCGAAGTCGCCGTAGTACTGGAACATGTTGCCGATCTCTGCGGCAGCCGGAATGTCGAGGGACCGGAAGACGTCGTAGGGCACGGACTGGAAACGCACCGGCTCGCCGAGCGCGGCCCCCAGTTTCTCCGCGTACTGGGCACCGGTCAGGTGGTCGCCGGCCAGGTTGACGGTCTGCCCGATGTACCGTTCGCCTCGCTTGAGGATGGCGAAGGCCGTCCGGCCGATGTCCGCCACATCCACCCCGGCCAGGAGCTTGCCGTCCTCCAGCGGCAGGGTGAGCGTCAGCACGCCGTCCTCGCCGCGCCTGGGGCCGAAATCCTGGAGGAAGCCCTGGAAGAAGAAGGTGGTGTTCAAGAAGGTCGTCGGCACCCCGGCCGCCCTGAAGAGCTGGTTGCCCTCACCCTTGGCGTCGAAGTGAGGCACGTTGTACTTCTCCTGGAGGACCGGCATCCGGCCGTCCTCCAGGGGCAGGAGCTCGCGGGTGTCCTCCAGCGTCGACCAGACCACGTGACGCAGCCCCGCGGCCTTGGCGGACCGCACCAGGACCTGGACCTCCTCGATCTCCTTCGTCGCGGACATGTGCGCCCAGAAGTTGGTGACGAGGAAGGCGCCGTAGGCGCCCTCGAACGCCTTGCGCACGCTCGGTTCGTCATCGAAGTCCGCCCGGACGACCTCGGCACCGCGCTCCGCCAGTTCCTTGGCGGCGGGCGAGTCCGGGTTCCGGGTGAGCGCGCGGACCGCGAAGCCCGACTCCGGGTCGGCGAGGATCGCGCGAGCGGTACCACCGCCCTGGGCACCCGTTGCTCCGGCGACGGCGATGACCTTCTTGTCGTTCATGTAACTGCCCCTGTCCGGTCGAGAGTTGACACTCCGGCCAAGCTAGACAGCAAAAACATGACGCGTCAACTAACATGCGGCAGATCAGGCCACCGCGCCACACGTTCGGCGGAGTGCGGCCCTGTCCGTGGAGCGGACGGCCCGGCCCGGTGTCCGGGCACGCCGCCGCACGGCCCGAGGAGCTCGCCCGGACCGGAGCGCCTGCGCGGCCCGGTGTTCACCACTCACCCGAAGTTCTCGCGCGCGCCTGCCCCGGCCCTGGAAGCGAAGTACCCGCCTGGACGAGGTGAAGGCGGGCTCGCAGGGCTGAACGATCCTCGTGCGGGTTCGCCGCTGTCACTGGCCGCAGGGGCCCGAGTGGTCACAGTACGGCTGCAGGCGGCTGCGCGCGCAGCCGCACAGCACGGCCCTGGTCTCGGTGCGTGGTCCCTCGTCGGTGTCCAGGGTCAGCTCACCGCGCACGATCAGCTGCCCGGCGGGGGTGCGAGTGATCCGGGTGGGCCGGTCCGGGCTTTCCGCTCCGTTGTCCGCCAGGGCGTACTGGAGCGCTCCTGTCGGGCAGCGGCGCACCACTTCGGCCACGCGGCCGGCCGGAGCGCCGTCCAGCCGGATCCATGGACGCCGGTTCACGTCGAAGACCTCGGGCAGGCCCCTGACGCACTCAGCGGCGTGGAGGCAGCGTCTCGCCTCGTAGGTGACGGTGATGTCCCGCGTCTCGTAGGCCTTCTTCCGCGGCGGGGTCTTCGTGTCGGTCACCTGATCCGGCCCGGCCGGAGGCTCAGTCACTGACCTTGCTCCGGTTCTGGTACAGCAGGTCGGCGTACTCGGGGTGTCGGTCGATCCAGCCCGCGTAGAAGGGGCAGGTGGCGAGGACCCGCAGCCCGGCGGCGCGGGCTTCGTCGAGGGAGGCGCGGACGAGTGCGGAGCCGATTCCGAGACCCTCGTGTGCCGGTGACACCTCCGTGTGGACGAACGCGATCAGCTCCGCCGTGCGGATGTACTCCGCGAACCCGGCGACCTCGGGCCGTTCGTCCACCCGGGCCTCGTAACGGCGTGCCTCAGGTGCGTCGACGACTGTGACTGTCACTTGTTCTCCTTGGTGCCCGGTTGTTTCGCCGGACGCGAGCTCGAGTTCGTGGCGCCTGGTGACGCTTCGACGAAGCTAATCAGCGAGTGTTGACGTGTCAACAATTGCGGGAGTCCGTTCGCGTGTCAGCAGGGATGCGACGGGAGCCCTGTGCAGCGCGTCGGAGCCGGCGCCGCTGCACCCGCACGTACCCGGAGGCGGCACCGCGGGCTCGGCATGCCGTCGTCGGCGGAGGCCGGACGCGTGTGGAACGCGGGGTGAGCAGCGGAGAGGGGATGATCCGGCCGCGCCCCTGACGCCGACACGAAAGTGAACAGGATCGAGCCCACGGAGTCATACCGATCCCAGCAGTCCGTCGAGGATGCCCTTCTCCGCGAGGTGGAAGACGAGACCGCCGACGGGGGCGAGCACGGTACACAGCCAGTAGCGGCGCACCCCGGCGCGCGCCAGATAGGCGGTCAGGAGAGCGGTGAGCAGTGTGCCGACGACTAGGAAGACAACCGCCTCTCCCCGGTAGTGCAGCGCCAGACCCAGCCAGGCCGCCTCACCCAGTACCACCATCGGGATCACCGCCCCGGCCACCGCTCGCAGGTCCCCCTGCCCGCGCCGTACCGTCCATCCGGCCCAGCCCAGCAGTGGTCCTCCGACCAGCCCCGCCACCGACCACACGGCGGCGCCTCCGAGCCCTCCGGCCCCGAACGTGTTGCCGAGCGCGGACGTGGCGTAGTAGCTGCCGCAGGTGGCGAGCATCATCAAGCCCCCGCCCCAGGCGGCGAGTCGCCGGACGCGAATCAGCCCGCCGGCCACGGCAGTCCAGATGATCCAGGTGGATGTCGAGTTGGTCGCCCGTTCCAGCAGGGGTGTCGTCCCGTGCAGGGCGTACGTTGCCCAGCCGAGCACCAGCCCGAAGGCGGCGGTCGCGGTGAGGACGGTGGCGGGGGTGTCGTGACGGGACGCTGTTCCGGTAGCCATAACCGCACTATACACATGGTGTATACATGCCGTGTATAGCTGTCAGGTCCCGTCGGCCATACAGGGCGCGGGGCGTTTGGTTCGCTGTGGTCACGGGTCGGTCGAGGTCTGCTGCGCACGCACGACACGCTGGTCGGTCAGGCCTGTCGGTCGTTACGGGGAGGGCCGCCTTGGAGACGGCAGCGCCCCGGCATGCCGAAGATGTGCGGCGCCCGTTCCTGGGACACATGGCCCCAGGCCAGACCGCCCTTCTGGCAGAGATCGCCGCCTCGATCGGTGATGTCCGGCCTCACCAGTCGCACACCACCGGCCGAGGGCTTGGCTCACTTCCCGGCGACCGCCGAGGCCCAGTCGAGGTTCACGCCCATGTCGGAGTACATCTTCGTGTACCCGACGTAGCAGTCGAACCGCTTGACCTTGCCGTCGTTCAGATACCAGAAGTCGGCGGTCGGGACGTCGACCCGCGCGCCCGTCGGCTTGACGGTGCCGGCCGGCGTCTGCAGCGCCCCCTTGAAGGTGCCCTGGATCGACAGTTCGATGCTGATCTCGTCGCCGTTCACCGTGATGCTCTTGAGTTCACGGTGGACGTCGGGGAAGAGGGAGACCATGCGGTTCAGGACATCACCGAGCGCCTTGCCCTGATAGGTGGCGCCGGCGACCTTGTCGTCGAAGACGCCGTCCTTGGTGAAGCTGTTGACGAACGCGTCGACGTCCAGGCTGTTGCCCTCCGCCACGTGGTACGCGTTCAGGACGACCGCGAGGTTGGCTATCTCATGCCGGGTCAGGTGGCGGTTCGTGAGCGGCAGCGCCGACAGCCGCTGAGGACTCAGGGCTTCGTGGGCCTGCACGTTGCTGACGCGGTGGCCGCCGGCAGCACTGCTCGCGGCCTGTGTCGGCGCGGCGGCGATGGCGAGACCGCCCATGCCCGCGACGGCACCCATGGTGATGATCGTCTTCCAGCGGAACGACTTCATGTCTGGTTTCTCCACATCGGATCTTCGGGGTTCCAGGCCCGTCACAGCGGTCTCCCGCCGCACGCGCTGACAACAAATCAAATGCTTGATTGAAGGTAGGGAGTCACTGTCAAGATATCAAGCGAACGTTTGATCTACAGGCGTGCGCGTCGTCTGCCTTCCTGTAGGGAACGGGACGCCGCCGCCCGGCCGGTGGGGGTGAGGCGGGTTGTCCAGCCGATGCGGGAGCCGGCCGCCAGGCGGTGTCTTCGACGCGGTGGTGGCGCTTTTCCCTGCCCAGGGTGTGGGCGATGGGGGAGGTCGCCGACGGGGTGGGGGGCGCAATGGGCGAGGTCGCGGCGGGCATCGGGGGCGAGGCGGCTCGGGCCGTCGGCGACGGTCTGCCATGCCGGCCTCGGAGGCGGCGGTGTCACCGGGTTCGCGGCGAGTCTCGGCCGGTAGAAGAGCGCCCTGTGCCGCGGGTCCTCGGGGAGGAGGCGGCTGTCGATGACCGTGTGAGGCGGGCGGCGGTGCTGCCGGCCGCCACCGGCGAGGAGCTGCCGGGGTGACGATCCGCAGGCCGTAGGGCGGTCACCACCGTCATGCGGTGGAGTGCGGGATCAACTGCCCGACTCTGTTCCCGCTCAGCTTGCCGTCACGGCGGCCAGGTACGCGGTGACGGCGGCCGCGTCCTGGGTGCGCAGTCCGATGTGTCCGTCCGGGCGGACCAGGATGAGTTCGGCGTCGTGAGCCTGATACGCCGACCGTGCCGTGGCGTGCGGGTCGAGCAGGTCGGAGCCGATCGCGTAGGCGTTGACCCCGGCGATGTCGGGCAGTGGGCCGACGCCGAACCGGTAGAGCGTCCAGTCGCCGCCGCGCTGCAGCTCGAACAGGCGCACCGGGCTCCCGTCGGGCCAGGAGGAGAGCGCGTCGGGGCTGCGGTCGCCCGGGTGCGGGCCGGCGCCGTCCCAGGGCGGGCTGAGCGGGCCGCCACGGTAGGTGATCCCCAGGCCGGACATCGCATCGAGGTCGGAATCCTCGAACCGCGCGAAGCGCGTCAGCAGCTTGTTGGAGAGGCCCAGCACGGCTGTGGCCATCGGCAGCCGTTCTTGCTCGTAGGTGTCCAGCAGCGGCTCGGGCGCGCCGTTGAGGACCGAGGCCAGTTTCCACCCGAGGTTGATCCCGTCGTGGATGCCGGTGTTCATGCCCTGGGCGCCCGCGGGTGCGTGGACGTGGGCGGCGTCTCCGGCGAGCAGGATGCGCCCGATGCGGTAGCGGTCGACCATCCGCTCGTTGTAGCGCCAGCGCGAGGTACACAGGGCTTCGCGGAGCGTGACGACTCCGCGGCCGTAGGCGTCGTCGACGAGAGCCTGTTAGGTGGCGAGTGTCGGCTCGATGTCGCCGTCGCTGTCGTTGATCTCGGCCTGGAGTACGAACGAATCGGTCGCGGGCAGCGGCACCAGTGACAGGCGTTGACCACCGGATCGGCGACGGGCGTGCCACCAGTCGCGGTCGACGCCGTCGAGGCGGAAGTCCCCGAGCAGCATCTGCTGTTCTTTGCGGGTCCCCCCGAGGTACGACACGCCCGCGAGCTTGCGGACGGTGCTGGACCCGCCGTCCGCGCCGACCAGCCATCCGGCGCGCAAGCGCTCGCCCGAGGAGAGTTTGACGGTGACGTCGTCATCGCCGGGCCGCATGCCGGCCAGGCTCGTGCCGAACTCGACCCTGACGCCGTACCCCGCGAGCAGGTCACGCAGGGCTTCTTCCAGTCGCCACTGCGGCACAACCATCGGGCGGGCGAACGGTGTGGTCGGTGTCGGCTCGACCCCCTTGGTCATGTCGTGCTCGTGCACGCTCCCGTCGCGGTCTACGTACCGGACCACCAGGCGCGACCGTCCGGCGGCGGCAAGCGCCCTGCCACACCGAAGCCGTCCAGGAGTTCGAGCGTGCGCGGCTGGACGCCCTTGCCCCGGCTCCCGGTCTGCGGTCCGGGTTGAGCGTCGACGATGCGCACCCTCACCCCCTTGCGGGCCAAGGCCGCAGCGGTGGTCAGGCCGGTTGGGCCGGCGCCCGCGATGAGCGGCAGGCGGAGGCAGGCCCGGGAAGCGGAGGCAGCCCGGGAGGCGGCAGAGGCGGCGCAGCTCGGTGCAGGCTGCCGGACGGCCAGGTGGAAGCGGTGGCGGCATCGGCGCGGCCGGGCGGGTCCGACGCGCGGAGGAAAAAGGGAGGAGGCGCGGCCCGGCCAGGGCGGGAGGCACGGCACCGGCGCGGCCGGGCGTCGGGGCGATCGAAAGGCCGGCGCGCGGCCGCAGTGGTGCGGCCGGCGTGCCGGAGTGCACGGCGCCGCGCAACCGCAGAACGGCGGGCGGCAGCGCGGGCGGCGGGCAGGGCGCCGCGGGACGGCCGGGCGGCAGGCGGAGGCAGGCCCGGGAAGCGGAGGCAGCCCGGGAGGCGGCAGAGGCGGCGCAGCTCGGTGCAGGCTGCCTGACGGCCAGGTGGAAGCGGTGGCGGCATCGGCGCGGCCGGGCGGGTCCGACGCGCGGGGAAAAAGGGAGGAAGCGCGGCCCGGCCAGGGCGGGAGGCACGGCACCGGCGCGGCCGGGCGTCGGGGCGATCGGGAGGCCGGCGCGCGGCCGCAGTGGTGCGGCCGGCTTGCCGGCAGCTCGCCGGACGCAGGGCGGCAGCGGCTCGGCGCAGCCGAGGACCGGCAGCGGCGGGGCGGCGGCGACAGGCGGCATGCGCACGCGGCGGCAGGAAGCCGGCGGCGGGTACGGGCGGACAGTGGCGAACGTCTGGACGCCGACGGCCATCCGGTCGAGATCAAGCTCGGGACGTTCGTGGACAACACCTGCCGCCGAGCCGACAAACTCAGCCCCGAACAAGGCGCCGAGCGAGACCGGCTCGGCGTGCGCTGGCAGCCGGACCAGCCGCGGCCCCGCTCTGGCGTGTCCCCTACTGAGGCGCGACGGTTGTCCGCGCCGGCCATGATCAGGTCGACGACCGTGCGCTCGCGGCGCAGGCGCCGGGTGAGGGACAGGCCGCTCTCGTCCGGCACGCAGGACGGCGGGCGCGGTTCACCACGGGCACCGTTGTCACACAGTGGGCGTCACGGGTGCCGCGTCCTCCCCCGGGCGCTCGGCGGGGTCGTGGACGAAGGCGTGCGCGGCCGCCAACTCGGCGCGGCCCGCGGCCTCGACCGCCTCCAGGAAGTCGTAGGCGTCCGCGCCGATCGGTACGCGCAGTGGTGCCGTGGGCGACGCCACCAGGCGCAGGACGTGGTGGGCGAAAACTTCGGGCCGGCTCAGCCCGGGGTTGCCGGGCATGCCCCGCAGGCCCGCCTCGACGTCTCCCGTGCTCTGCGCGTAGGCCTGGATGCGGCCGGCGGCCTCGGCCAGCGAGGTGCCGTAGCGGGTGGCGAAACCGCCGGGCTCGACGGCGTGCACCCGGATACCGAAGGGCGCGACTTCCGCCGCCAGAGCCTGACTCATCCCCTCCAGTGCGTACTTGCCCGTCACATACGCCGACAGGCCCGGCAGCCCCATCCGTCCGGCGATCGAGGAGACGTTGACGACGTGGCCGAAGCCCTGACGGCGCATCAGGGGAAGCACCATGCGGGTGAGTCGCCACGGCGCGACAGTCAACACCTCCAGTTGCGCGCGCAGTTCGTCGTCGGACACCTCTTCGACCGCGCCGAACAGCCCTGCCCCGGCGTTGTTCACCAGCACGTCGACGCCGCCGAAGCGATCGACCGCGTGGGCGACCGCCGCTTCGCACTGCCCGGCGTCGCACACGTCCAAAGCCACCGCCGACACCCGGTCCGGGCACCGGTCAGCCAGGTCGTTCAGGGTGGCGGGCCTGCGGGCGGTGGCGATCACCAGGTCGCCGGCCTGGGCGGCGGCGCCTGCCAGCGCCCGCCCGAGCCCTGAGGAGCACCCCGTCACCAGCCATCGCCGCGTCATGCGTCCCCCGTCGCCGTGTCCGTGGCCGCGGCCGTGAGCCGCGCAGGGCGATGGTGGCAGCTTCGTGCTCCGGCCAGTAGGGGCGCGCGGAAGCACAAGCGGCGCGCATCCCACCCCATCGGAGAGCCCCGCGTGCCGTGACGTGCGCGCCCCGTCGGGCGCAGGAACGGGTGACGCCGTCGGGACCGGCTGCCGCGCCGAAGGGTGTTCCAGACCCGGGGGCCGGACACCGCGTCGCGGGCGTCCAGGCGGGCGCGCGGCCGGGGAATGAATGGCGGTACCCCTTGGATGTCTCCGCGCGACGGTCCGATGCGGCGAGGGACCGGACGGCGGGCGGTGCAGGCGGCCGGTCGGGGGATGGCGGAGTGGGCCTCGAAGGCCAGCTGTGGTTCCGGCTCGGCGGCGCGCCGTACATGACGTGTGGCGCAGAGGCGACGAGCCTGGTGAACAGGCGGGAGGCTACCGCGTCGCCGTCGGGGCCGGCAGCCGGCTCACGACAGGCGTCCGGCGGGCTCGCCGGGAAGGTCGTGGTGGCCGGCCAGCAGCGCGTACGCCACATGGACGGCTGGTCGGGCAGGTCCTCGCGCAGGGCGGCGACGATCCGGCCGCGGCCCCGGGGCGGGCAGCAGCAGCGGACCAGGGCCGCTGCGGTTTCCGTGATCGGGTCATGGCGAAGCTCAGCGAGCAGCAGGCGACCCGCCGGTCGCCTGCGACTCCTCAGCCGGCTTCCAGCCGGCTCGCCAAGCCGTCGCCACGCCGCGCGGCTGGCGTCCACCAGCTGGCACGAAATGCGCCTGGACTGGGTGGAGGCCACGCGGGCGGGGCGCTGTCCGTGACGGGGCGCATCCAAGACCTATCTGTCCGCGTCAGGCGTGGGCTGATGCGGCACGCGGTCAGGCGCCGTCCCAGCGCGGCAAAGGAGCGTGGCACCAGCCAGGACAACGAGCGTGGCCCGCCGGGATCACGGCGCGGTGGCCGGGCTCCCGTGTCCCGGTGGAGGGGCGGCGTGTGAGCGCCCCGGGCTGAGGCCCCTCTGCGATGCGGGCGGGCACATCACCCCGGGCCGGCTCGTGGTGTGCGCGGTCAGCATCACCGCGCACCAGGGCAGGGACGTCGCCTCGCTCGACGGCGAGGCGGCTGTGTCGTCCGGGAACGGCTCGGGCGTTTCGGTGGTCGCCGCGCTCGCCTCGCCGTGAACGCTGGTCAGTGCAGGATGCTCACGGCTCGTGCGATCACCAGGAGGGAGGTCAAGAGGGCGGAGACGCTCTGCACGCTCATCATGACCTTGGCGCGGGTCGACAGCGGCATGGTGTCGGTCGGACTGAAGGCCGTGGAGTTGGTGACCGACACATACAGGTAGTCCACCAAGGTGGGAACCCAGTCCGAGGCGCCGCTGGCGCCGTCGGCGACTTCTTGGACGGCGTCGTCGTTCTCGTCCTGTGAGAAGCGGAAGTCCGCCAGGGGCAACGCGGAGCGGGGCGCCTGGGTGCGGCTGACCGGGCCGCCCCGGTCCAGCTCCCAGTAGGCCAGACCGAAGACGATGATGTTGGTGAGCCAGACCTGCAGCGCAGCCACCAGCAGCGAACGGCCATCCTTCACGCCGGCGTACACCAGCTCATGGACCAAGATGGTCAGCGCCACGAGATTGCTGAGGGCGATGACGGCTACAAGCGTCAGCGAGAGCACCCGGAAGGCCCTCGTCTGACGTGTCAGACGTTTCGGGTTGATCGCGATGAGCGGAATGAGCAGCAGACATTCCAGGGCGGGGAGCACATAACGAGGAGCGATCAGCAACCGCTGCGGCAGGAACAGGTACAGGGCGATCGCGGCAAGCGTCGCCACCACTGCCGGCAGCCGTGCCTCGCCCCTGCGCTCATGGCGAGGATGCCTGGTCCTTGCATCCGCACGCGTACGTGCCATACGACCTGCCCCTTCCGGTTGCTGCCACGACGACGTCACCGCACCCACGCATCCGTCAACAACGCAGGTCGCCGCACATCTCCAGCATCTACCCCGATCCATGGCGTTGGATCAACGCGGACGGGCACCCAAGGGGTGCCTGCCCGCGGGGCCGCCGGCAAACCGGAGGGCCGTTCCGGCACCAGGCGAAGGGCTGTAGGGACCTCCCACCGCTCGCCAGCTCACTTGCGCCACCGCCTGTGTTCGTCCGCCTGCCGAAGGGCCAACCACCTCAAGCACCAGCAGAAATGGTCAGCCGAACCAGGCTCGTCAGATCCATCCGAACCACCCCGCTGCCCCATCTGCGGCGATCAGACGGCCACACCACGCCGGACATGCTCGGACCGCTGCCGCCAGCGAGCACACCGTCAGCAACTCCGGCAGCCCGCTGCGAACCCAAATACTCCACCGCTCACAGCGCGGCCCGCAGCACCGCCGAAGCCGGCCGGACCGGCACCTACACCGTCATCCCGACCCTGCGAAGTCTACGAAGGACCGCTGCCACCAGGGCCCTGCCAGAAACAACGCCGGACGTGCTCACGACGCTGCGGGCAGAAGGCGTATCGCCAGCGCCGATCAAACTCCGATGACTGCGGGGGAGGCCGACGACCTTCCAGCTCAGACGGGCAGGCCCGTCAGATGAGGTAGTCCGCGCGCCCGTCGTCATCAAGTTCGAAGGGGCCTTCGGGGATGATGCAGAACTCATTGCCCTCGGGATCCGCCATCACCAGGAACCCGCCGTCGCCGTACTCCTCCAGTCGGCGCCCGCCGAGCGCCTCGACACGCTGTTGCTCTGCGGCCGGGTTGGGTGAGGTGACGTCGAAGTGCATACGGTTCTTCACGGACTTGGGCTCGCCCGTCCGCTGGAAGCCCAGGCCCAGGCCGTTCTCGCGCTGCAGCCATACATAGGGTCCCATGCGGCCCACGACTGGCCGGCCAAGCAACTCGGACCAGAACGCGGCAAGCCGCTCGGGGTCAGTGGCATCGATGATGAGGGCATTGACCTGCATAGGTGAGTTCGGTGAGTCCGCCATGCCCTGATCCTCTCAGGAGGCACAGGGCAGCCGCTCAAGGTTGCCACCCGAGGGGTGCGCGGCCGGCGAACCATCTGATGGGCGACTCAGAACGGCGACGGTCAGACTTCGGTGAGACGAACCTGCCGGTGGTCGAACCTTGGCGAGACCGGTGGAACTCCTTGAGACCGGTCGGGCGAGAGCACTCCGGAAGAGCCCGGCCCGCAACTGCTGCTTCCTTCGCCTTCTTGGCTTCGTTCAGGTTCAGCGGCAGCGTTCGTCGATGAGTTTTGAAGGACGAACCAGCTGATGCGTGAGATCTCCCGGGCCGAACCGGCCCCGGCCGCCGTGGCCCCCGCCGCCGTGCACGGTGGGGCCTGGTGGCCGTACCCGTGACCGTGACCGCCGCCGCAGCCGTCGTGCTGACGAACATCCGCGGCCCGACCTCCCCCTCCGCGCCGTACACGGCCCTCTCCCCGGTGGTGAAAGTACAGCCCGCATCCGCCGAGGGCACGACCGAGCTGATGCGGGAAGTCGCCGACGCCACGCGCGAGAGCCACTCCCCCACCGTGCGTTCCGACCAGTACGTGTACATCAGGAGCAAGGTCGGCTTCAGCCGCCAGACCGCTCAGCGCACCATGAACGGCCCCACACACATGGACGCCGTGCACGAACGCGAAGTCTGGCTGCCGCAGGACCCCGTCCGCGTCGGACTCATCCGGGAGGGGCTAGGACGAAAGCTCGGTGGCACCGGCCGAGCCCGCGTCGACGGCGGCGCCACGACGACCCCCGGCGCCGGCAATGCGACCTACGCCCAGACGGCCGCCGGGCACACGATCCCCGCGGGCGCGTCCCGCACGGTGACCGTGCCGCTGCTAGGAGGACCAGGCCCACGACTTCACGAGCACCGGCCCGTACGGCTTCAGCCACCGCTGCCACCAGGGTCCTGGACTGCAAGACCCAGGGCGCGGTCACGACGCAGACGGTCCAGTTGGCAAGCGAGCCCGGCCCGGTCTCGGTCGGCGGCAGCGGCGCGGACACCACCGACCGTGCCGCGACCGGCGGCTCCGCCCTCACCCCCGTGATCGCGGGCGTGGCCATCGGCCTGGTCGTGATCGGTGGCGCGGTCCTGGTCGTCCTGCGCACGAGGGACACGGCGCCCGGCGCCTGACTCAGCAGCCGATCGGGGACGAGCCGACGGCCACGTCGTCGAACCACAGGGTGTCGTCGCCGGTTCCGTAGCTCTCCCAGCCCAGCCGCAGGGCGGTCGGCCGGGGCGGGGTGGTGCGGGAGAGCCACTGCTGGTCGACGTCCTGCGTCGGTACGCCGTCGGCATGCAGTCCGGGCACCTGTTCGCCGCCCAGCCAGGTGTCCAGCTTGGGCGCGGAGGTGTCCACGGCGAACCGCAGGCACTGCCAGCTGCCCGTCGGCAGCGGCCTGCTCAGCGCCACCCCGGCCGGGCTCTGCGCGGGAAGCTTGGCGTCGTCGCTCTCCCGGTTCCACTGGAGCGCGCCGTTCTGACCGCCGACCCGGAGCGCCCGGCCGCCCTGGGCGGTGTCCGGCATCGACACGAAGGTGACGTGGGAGGAGGGCAGCGCGGTGGTGTGCCGGACCCACAGGCGGACGTACAGCACCGGGCCGGCCGACGACAGGTCGGCGGTGGCGGCGACGAAGGCGTGGTTGCAGTAACCGGCGCGCCCGTCCACCCGCAGTGACCGGGTGCCGCCGTGGGCGACAGCCGTGTCGACGGCGACCGTGCCCGTGCCCTGGCAGTCGGGCGCGGTGAAGCGCCAGTCGCCGGCCGGGGAGGGGCCGGTCTGGTCCTCGAAGCCGCTGCACAGCACGGCGTTGCCGCAGTCGGCGGGTGGCTGGGTGGGGGGTGGGGTGCCCGGCGTGGTGGGCGGTGTGGTCGGCGGTACGGTGCCGTCGTCGCCGCAGGGCACGCCGTTGAGACTGAAGTCGGTGGGCGGGGGGTCGGCGGACTGCCAGGTTCCCTGCAGGCCGAACTCGGCGGCGGCGCCGCTGGGCAGAGCGGCGTTCCAGTCGGTGCCGACGGCCGTCACGGAGCGGCCGGTCTGGGTGACGGTGGCGTTCCAGGCGGAGGTGACGTGCTGGTCACCTCCGTAGGTCCAGGTGAGCCGCCAACCGCTCAGTGCGGCACCGAGGTTGGTGACGCGTATCTGCGCGGTGTAGCCGCCGGACCACTTGTTGACGGAGTAGTCGACCCGGCAACCGGCGGCTGCACCGGTGCCGCTGCCGCTGGCGGGCGCCGCGACGAGGAGGGACACCGCCAGCGCGAGGATCGCCGCGGCCACCGTCCAGGGGGTGCGCACCCATCGAGGGCATCGCGCGGGCTGAGAGGGCATGTACGTCTCCGAGCGTGAGGGAGGGGGAGGGGGCTGACACTCGATCGATCGACTGGGAGCGCTCCCAATACGCCTGAGGGCGCATGCCGCCGGTCGGCAGGGCCCAGGCAGCAAGGTGTAGTCACTGGGCGGGGTCCAGGCGCTGGGCGGGCCCGCTCGGCGGCGGACCCGGCCCGGTCTGGCCGGGCCGGGTCCGATCGGGTGAGGCGAACCGGTGACGCCGAGGTCAGCGGAAGTTCACGTCACTGCACAGGAAGTACGTCTGGTCCATGTGCGACGCCTGCCAGATCGTGTAGACGACGTGGCGGCCGCTGTAGCCGGACGTGCTCACGGGGATCGAGTAGTTCTGGCTGGGCGCGTACTTTCCCGTGCGGGCGACCAGTTGCAGGTCCTTCCAGGTCAGCGGCTGGGTGGTGGGGTCGAAGCCCTGCCGGGTGACGTAGACGAGGAAGTAGTCCGCGCCGTGGCTGGCCTGGTCGTACAGGTGCACGGTGAAGTTGGCGCCGATGTCCGTGGTCTTCCAGGGACCGACGGTGTCCAGGGAGTTGTAGCGGCCGCTCTCGGTGTGGCCACCGCTGCACAGCTGCCCGTCGGGGACGACGGCCTGGAAGTTGCCGGCGGAACCGTTGCGGTACAGGCCGTTCCAGTTCCACATGGCGTTGGGGTCGGCCTGCCACGCCTGCCAGCACATGGGGTCCTGCTGCGCCATGGCCGGGTTCTGGAAGTCGCTGCCCCAACGCTGCCAGCAGCCGTAGTTGCGGGACGCGGGGTCGATCACCGAACCGTGCGCGGAGGCGGTGCCGCCGCCCCAGGTGATGAGGCCGGCCAGGACCGCGACGAGGGTGCTCAGGACGAACAGCAGGCGGCGGCCGGTCGTACGTACATGCTCATGACAATGCATGACGGGGTTCTTCCTTGTGGGGGTGTCGGTTTCACTGAGGGTCGCGGGGCATGGGAGCGCTCCCGCGCCTTCCAGGCTGCTGGGCGCGCGTCGGTGCGGCAACAGCTTGTTTCCGCCAAAGCCGGAGGACCCGGAACACCGTGGGAAACGGCACCGGTCGGAGAATGGCCGCCCCGGCTCCGGCGAGGGGCATGACGTGCGGCGCACAGTCCCCGAGCACACGGGCGCGCCCGGAGGCGTCCGCACGGTCGAGGCCCCCTTTCGGCTGGGACCGACCGGTTGGGCGGAGGAAGCCGCGTCCTTCTCCCGTTCGCGGGGGGACGAGGCGCGGAAGGCCCCGGCGGTGCCGCTCGTCCTCGCCGGAGAGCGGCAGGTCGACATGCCTTTCGTGCGAGGCGCCCCGAGGCACCGGCTCCTCCCGGCCGGTCCCCGGCGGGGCGGCGGGGGTGGGTCATGCTCCGTGGCGGACAGCGTGCCGGATGGCGTGAAGGCACCGGAGGCCTCCGCGCCGGCCCCGGCGCCGCGCCGCGTGACGAGCGGGGTGCGGGGGCGCGGACTAGCCTGGACAGCAGTCGGGCGGCCGTCTCGGCCGAGAGGTCGTCCCGACGCCGATCCTGCGGCCGGCGGACGCGTGGCGGTGTCCGCGGCCCCGAATTCCTCCTCCGCGCGAGCGCCGCATCAGGCCGACGCCCGCGTCGGGCCTCGCGCCCCGTCGGGTGGGCGTCACTTCGTACCGCCGGCGGGTGGACAGGCGGGAGTACGGAGATGGCGTGGAACGTGACCGGTACCTACTTCGAAAGCTGCAACTGCGACACCGTGTGCCCCTGCACCACCTCGGGCCTGACCGCCCCCGCCGACAACGAGCGCTGTCAGGTGACGTTCGCGTTCCACGTCGCACGGGGTGAGGTCGACGGCGTGGACGTGTCCGACCGCAACGTGGTCGTCTTCGCCGACGCGCCGCGCGTGATGGCCGACGGCGGCTGGCAGGTGGCGCTGTACGTCGACGCCTCGGCCGACGACGGCCAGGCCGAGGCGCTGGGCAAGGTCTTCTCCGGGCGGGCGGGCGGACCGATGGCGGCGCTCGTGCCCCTCGTCTCCGAGGTGCTCGGCGTCGAACGCGCACCCATCGACTTCCACGACGACGGCCGCCGGCACACCGTGCGGGTGGCGGACGCCATCCACATCGAGATCGAGGACCAGGTCGCCCCGCAGTTCGGCGGCGACGGTCCCGTGATGAAACTGTCCGGCATGTTCCACCCGGCGAACAGCACGCTGACCGTCGCCAGGTCGACACGGGCCGTCGGCCACGGCGTACACGGCCGCTCCTGGGACTTCACCGGCCACAACGCCCACTCGGCGCCCTTCTCGTGGTCGGCGTGACGCGGCCCGCGACGGCCGCCCGCCGCCCCACGGCCCGCACCGGAGCGGTCCTCCTCACGGCGGCCACGGCCGCGGCCTGGACGTGGACGGCACTGCGCCGGGGCGGCATGGGAGCGGGGACCGCGGCCGGCGAGCTGCCCGCCTTCCTGGGCGCGTGGACGATCATGATGGCCGCGATGATGCTGCCGGCCACGGCACCGGTCGCCTCGCTGTACGCGCGGACCGCACCCGCGCACCGGACGCCCCGCCTGATCGCGTTCACCACCGGCTACCTGCTGGTCTGGGCGGCCGCCGGACTGCCCGCGTACGCCCTGGCCGCCGGAGCGGCACGGGTGGCGACCGCCCATCCCACCGCGGGGACTGCGGTGGCCGCCGCCGTCTTCGCCCTCGGCGGTGCCTACCAGCTCACCCCCCTCAAGGACGTCTGCCTCACCCGGTGCCGCTCACCGGTCGGTTCGCTGCTGCACTACGCGTCGTACCGCGGGCCCGCCCGCCACCTGCGTGCCGGAGCCCATCACGGAGCGTTCTGCCTGGGCTGCTGCTGGTCCCTGATGCTGCTGCTCACCGCGTTCGGAGTGATGAACCTCTGGGCCACGGTGGGCCTGGCCGCCGTCATCACCGCCGAGAAACGCCTGCCACGGGGCCGTCTCCTCGCCCGCGCCGTGGGACTCGCCTCGCTCGCCCTCGCGATCGGCGTCTTCTGGCTGCCCCTGCTGGCGCCCAACCTCACGGGCGGCGGCATGACGGACATGGGCCTGCGGTGACCCTGACCCCGGTCACCGCGTCGCCCGCCTGGGGGACGCCGGGACGCGGGTCGTGCGCGCGTCCGTGCGGTCGGTCGCAGTGGCTGGCCGGCGGCGCACCGCCGTGCGTCTGCGGTGGGCGACCGGGTCGCTGGAGCGGCGCCGGCGGGCTTCTTCGCGTGCCCGCCGCAGTGCCGCCCTCGCCGGGTCCTCTCCCGGCGGAGTGCCGGCGAGCGGCGGCTGGTGCATATGCTGCTCGGCCTCGATCCGGCTGGTGCGGGGACTGCCACACCGTTGCCAGGCGCGGCCGTTCCGCATCTCCGCAAGCCACCGCTTGATCGGCTGCGGGTCGTCGGCGCGGATCGCGTGGCGCGAGGGCCCGCGAAGCGGCGGCGCTTCCCGGTCGTCGGGGCGAGGGGCGCCGTCCGTGCTCTCCGGTCGGGCGCAACGCTCGGCCCAGGGCGATTCGTGAGCGGAGTCGTGGGTCACGAGAACGAGCAACACCCTGTGAAGGTGGCCGTAGACGGCCCTCGGGATCGAGCATCGCCGGTCACCGTGACACAGTGCGACCGCCGTCACGGGCTGCCCCGGAACAGCGGTTGCACGGTGCTCAGTTCAGCCGGGTGGTGGCATAGACCTCGATGGCGTCGCGCTGGTAAGCGGCCAGACCCGGGGCGATCGCCTCGTACGCGGCGCGCCACGCGTCGTTGTCCACGCAGGAGCGGCCCATGGCCCGGTACTCGTCGACGGTCACGGTGCGCAGTGCGATCAGGGTCCGGTACTGGGCGTCGATCTCGGACTGCACCGGCTCGGCATCGACACGGTGCCCGGCGGCCATGAGCTGGGCCAGCCGGACCATCTGCGCCGTGCGCTCGCGCTGCCCGGCCTCGACGTCATGCGGGCTCATCTCGGCGACCCGGCCGGCTACCGCTTGGGCGTGCTCGGGGAAGTCGCGCAGAGACTCCTGGTACTGGGCGGGCGTCACGCCCTCGAACAGGTTCTCCGGTCGGTTGACGGTCATGGGTCTGCCGTCCTTCCTGGACTGTTCCAGTTCGGCGATCGTGCGCGAGACGGTGCCGGCCAGGGCGTCGAGGCGGTCGCGTTCAGCGAGCAGCCGCCGGTGGTGGCCGCGCAGCGCTTCCACCTCGTCGACCTGCTCGGCCAGGACCCGGCCGATCTCGGGCAGCCCCAGGCCCAGGGCCCGAAGCACGAGGATCTGCTGCAGCCGCAGCAGCTGGAGCTCCTCGTAGTAGCGGTGGCCGTTGGTCCCGATTCGGGCAGGCTGGAGCAGGCCGATCTCGTCGTAGTGCCGCAGGGTTCGGGCAGTCACGCCGGACATCCGTGCGACCTCCGCGATCGGCCAGTCCATCACCGTCTCCTTCGCACATGTGTCGCCGGGCCGGTCTCTCCGGCCCTGTCCAGAACGGTAGAGGCTGCCGCAACGGCAACTTCAACCCCGAGACCGATGTTCCTCGCAGTCGAACAGGCAGGGTCTGCGCCCCGAGTGGAACGGACCTCGCCCGCTGCCGAACACCGGTTCCTGCGCCTGGTCTGCTCGGACCCCCTGGTCGTGGCGTGTGGCCCCCGCGGATGGTGAAGGCGCCGGGCACACGTGGGTGAAGGCGGCGTCGGCGGCCGTCACCGGTGACTGCGGTCGTCGAGAGTCGGTTGCAGGGGCAACCCGGCCAAGCGTCGAGCTACGAGTTGTCCGGTCGTCACCGATCGATCAGGGGGCCGGTCACCCGGCCCGCTGGGTCGTCTCCCCGGCCTGGGCGGGTACCGCGGGCAGGGCGACGGTGCAGGAGGCGCAGCGTCGGGCCTCGGCCGGGACGGGGCTCAGGCACTCGGGGCAGTCGCGCTTGGGGGCTTGGACGTCGTGGTGGGGAGCGAGGCGCTCGTGCAGCTTGTTGATCGGGAGTACGACGAGGAAGTACAGGGCGCTGGCGAGGAGGAGGAAGCTGATCGCCGCGTTGATGAAGGTTCCGTAGGGGAACTTGGTGGCGCCTACTGTGAAGGTCTTGCGGGCCATGTCGCCGGTGGCACCGGTGGCCAGCCCCACGAGCGGGGTCAAAAAGGCGCTGACGAAGCCGTTGACGACGGCGGTGAACGCCGCTCCGATGACGATGCCGACCGCCAGGTCGACCACATTGCCGCGCAGGATGAAGCTGCGGAAGCCCTTCACCTTTTCACCCCTTCAAGGCCCATGACATCGACGGGCGGCACCCCGACCCCTCACCGCGCATGCCCTGCCAGGACTCGCCCATACCTGCTGGGCGGAGGCACCACGGCCGCCGCCGGCGCGCCGAGGCCATGGACCATCACGGTGCTGATGGCTCACGGGAGCGGTCCCCGCACTTCCAGGAGCATGGAATGGGCCGGCTGAAGCACCCGAGGGGACATGGAGTGCGTGATCTACCAGAAGCGGACGGGTGAGTGCGAGCAGATCGACTGCCGGCAGGAGGACGCCGGGTGCGAGGTCGCCCTGGACCGTCTGGCGGGCTTGAAGACGGATGAGTTCGCCTGGATCCGCATGCACGAGCCCGACCAGGAGGAGCTCCAGCGACTGGGCGGGTACGTCAAGTTGCATCCACTGGCCATCGAGGACGCGGTACAGGCCCACCAGCGGCCGAAACAGGAGCGCTACGGCGACGTGCTGGCCGTCGCGGTGAAGACCTTGTGGTTCGTCGAGCGGACCGCGGACGTGGAAACCGGCGAAGTGATGATCTTTCTCGGACCGTCCTTCGCGCTGACCGTGCGCCACGGGGCGAACGATCCCACCGTGGAGGCCGCCCGCCGCCTCGCACAGCAGCCTGACATGGCACAGCTCGGACCCGTCGGCGTACTGCACGCGGTGACCGATGTGATCGTCGACGCGTACGCCGAGGCCGCCGCCCAGGTACGCACAGACCTGACGGAACTGGAGCGGTGCGTCTTCTCACCCGCACGGGACGACCTCACAGAACAGATCTACTCGCTCAAACGCGAGGTGGTGGAGTTCCGCGACGCCATCCAGCCACTCGTCCCTGTCATGCAGCCCTTCACCACGGCCGGGAACGACTGGCCGCGGCAGGTCGCGCCGTACTTCCGTGATGTCGCCGACCACCTCACCCGCACCGACACCGAGGTCCGGGCGATGGACGACCTGCTCGCCTCCGTCCTCGACGCCCATCTCGCGAAAGTGGGCACCTGGCAGAACGACGACATGCGCCGCATCAGCGCCTGGGCGGCCATCTTCGCCGTTCCCACGATGGTCGCCGGGATCTACGGCATGAACTTCGCCCACATGCCCGAACTCGACTGGCGCTACGGCTACCCGTGCGCGCTCGCCGTCATGGCCCTCGGCGCCGGACTGCTGTACCGGGCCTTCCGCCGCAACGGGTGGTTGTGACCGGGCCTCGCTGCGCCCAGCCGACTGGACACGACCGTCGCCAGGAGAGATGAGCAAGGTCAGCAAGTTCCGGAACGGTGGTCGCTTCGGCAGGCTGGACTGAAGCCGCTCGCTGGACGTCTGACCACCAGAAGAGACCGCGCTGGAGCCCGGAGCGTCCTTCGTTCACAGAACGTCACCCGGGGCATACGGACTTATGTGTCCCTGCGGCCACCCCGGCAAGAGGAGGTTTCCGATGGACCTGGCTGAGCTGCTCGCGGATGCGATGCGCCGTCAGTGCCTGAGTTGCGAGGCGCTCGCCCATGCAGCCGGAATCCGCGCCCCGCGGATCAAAGCGTTCGTCGAAGACGGAGCCGAAGGGCCGGTCCGCCCGACGCCGGAAGAGCTCACGGAACTGGCCCAGGCACTGTCCTTGCCGCTTCCCGACGTCCTGGCAGCAGCAGGCCAGGACCGTCGAGACGTGGTCCACGCGGGCCACCCCGTGTGATGCACCAGCCTGACGAAACGTCACCATGCCTCGTGGAACACGTCATCCACAGTGAACGGCGCCCGCAGACGGCACCGCCCGGGTCGTCGGCCAGGACGATGCGGGCGGTGATGCGTCTGCCGACCGGCGTCCGCCGCCCGTGTGATCGGAAGGGTGGCTCGGAGTCCCACACGACGATCTCGACCGTGTCACCGGTGACGCGCAGATCCAGCGATACCGGCCCGGACGCGTACTTGTGGGCGTTGGTGCCAGGCGATTCCGCCGTTCAACGACGTAGGAGAAGTCGCAGCAGTCGCCAGGCCCGGTGGCGCCGGTCCGGGTCGGCGGACCACAGGTACACCCCGGCGAGGAGGACGACCGGGGTTCCGGCAAGCAGCACGGGCGCAGTCAGGTCAGGCATCATCGGTTGAGACCCCTTTCATCGGAGAGGCAATCGCGCGGACGCCCGGGCCTGCATGACGGTGATAGTTCTGGCCCGGGAGTCCGTTCGCGGGAGCCGCGAAGTGGCGGCTGACTCAAGGGTCGGGCCTGGGCGAGGCCCTGTGACACGCGCGGCCAAGAGCCACCACTTCTGTACGAAATCCCTCTGACAGCAGCATCCGGCCGAGCGGTTTCCGCGAGCCTGCCTGAACTTCTTTACAGAAGCTGACACTCTTGGCACACTGCCGGCCACCATGAGTGATTCAGCCGTAACTCCGTCGGACGGTTCAGGCGTTGGGGACGGGCTGGACGTCCTGCGCAGCCGATTGCAGCGGCTGCGCCTGCACAGTGGTCAGCCGAGCTTCCGTGAGATATCCAAACGCACCCACAGGGCCATCAGCCACACCACAGTGAGCGCGGTGCTGCGCTGCGAGAAGATCCCGAAATGGGGCCAGCTCGAACTGGTCGTCGAAGTCCTCGGCGGTGATGTCGCACAGTTCCGATCGCTGTGGGTGGCTGTCGCCGAGGGATCACCAGCGCCGTTGACGCCCGAGCGCTCCGAGTACCTGCTGGAGACTCGACCGGACTTGGCGGCAGCGAGCACCGAATCCGAGACGGTGCTCACCCTGCGACGCGAGCTCGAGATCGAGAGTCGGCGGCGAAGAAGCGAAAGCTCCGCACTGACGTACGTATGGCGCCGGCTGATGACGCCCACCCCCGGCTGCACGCTTGGCATCGCCCACGTGGAGGAAGTCCCGAGGGGGCCCATTCTCATCGCCATGGATCAGACGTACGAGCTTCAGCTGCGACTGACGATCCAGGCGCCTGGCTACCGCATCGAGTCGGCTACGGTCACGGAGCTGACCCCGGGAAGCAAGTGGCCGGCAGTTGACGACGTGCTGCCGATCGAGATCACCACAAGTCCAGGGGGTCACCTCGCGCATCCGCGGGGAGCCAGGATGAGAGTGTTGTGGGACCTGGTTCCGGAAAGTGTGTTCGGCGATACGTAGTGCATTCGCGGGGGTTCCATGGCCGTACTTGTCCCGGCCGGATGAGGTCATTCGGGGCGCTGATGGGGTTCTTGCAAGGTGCTGGGACGTGTTGCCGCCGGTGAGCGCCTGTGCGCCGGGCACGCCCTCTCCACGGACACGCACCGGGCGGCGCACGGTCGAACGCATGGGTGCTACAGGGGAAACGTGTCCAGGGCGTGGGGACGGCACGGACTGTCCGAACGGGGAGGACGAGGTCCTGGTCGACGGGGTCCGGTGCGAGGAGTGCCTGCACTACTGGGAACTGGATGCGACCGCGCCGGAGCGCCGGCTGGTGACGGATGACGGGCTGACCCGGCCGACCGGGGACCCGTGGGAAGCCGGGCCGGGAACAGCCGCGTAGTCCTCAGGCCATCCCGGCCCCGCTCCGCGCCACCTCGTCCCAGGGGGAGGCGAGGCCGTCGCGGCGGTGCAGCACCGCCGCCGAGTCCGGGGCGCCGGTCACCGCCTCGCGCGCCGGGCGGCCGCGGGGCCGGCGTGGGGCCGCGGTGCTGCGCGGCAGCGCCTTGGTGGGAATGGGGGCTCGACAGGAGCGTTCACCACCAGCGAGGTCCTGCTCGATCATGGCCGTGCTGCGCCCAGCGCGGGGCAGTCGGCCGGTGACGTCCTTCCCGGCCCATGACGATGACGGCCGACATGCTGTCGGCACTGGTGTGGTGGTCGGTCATGTCAGTTGCTCCCACCGGTGTTCCGGTTGGCGTTGTGTCCGAGGCGCAGGGCAGAGACGAGGAAGAAGATGCCGCCGAGCAGGGCGTAGCCGGCCAGATTGCTCAGCGAGGAGTGAGGGGCGGCGGCCTGCCGGAGGAACGAGATTCCGGCGAGCGTGGAGATGCCGCCGCTCGCGATCATCGCCCACTGGCCTCCGAGGCCGCGTCGCCGCAGAGCGACGACGAGCTGGACGAGGCCCGCTGTGACGGCCCAGACCCCCCACACCCGCAGGACCCCCGGAATGCCGGAGGTGACCGCGAAGACCAGTCCGACGGCGGCGATCGTACTGATCGCGATGTTGGCGTAGAGACCCGGAGCGGACCGGCTCGCTCGGGAGGAGCGGGCATCGACGACGGCGGCGCCCACGTCGAACAGCGGGTAGATCACGAGCAGGGTCGCGCTCACCGGGCCGATGCTCGACGCGGTCAAGAAGAGCACGACAGCCCAGATGAGAGCGAACCCGAAACGAACGAGGTAGAGCCGACGAAGCGCTGACGCGACGGTGACGGGGGCAGGGGTCGTGGTCGTGGTCATGACTGTTCCTTCCACAGGAAGCCGTTGGACTGGGTGCCTGCTGACGCGGAGCGGGCAACGGCATGGGTGCCGGACCCTTGGGAGAAAGACCGTTCTCTCTTGCATTGCGGAGCCTGACACGACTCCCCGGTGATCGCAAGACCGATCGTTCTTTCTGCTACGGTGGGGTCATGGCCACACGGACACGTCCCGCGCCCGGCAACCCGAACGGCAGCTCGTCAGGAGAGCCGGTCCGGTCCGAGGCGCGAGAGCGGCTGCTGTCCACGGCCAGCGGGCTGTTCTACCGCGAAGGCATCCGGGCGGTCGGGGTCGAGCGGATCCTCGCCGAGGCCCCGGCCACGCGGGCGACGTTCTACCGGCACTTCCCCTCGAAAGAGGACCTCGTGATCGCCTACCTGCGTGGCGTCGACACCGGCATACGGGCCGGCGTGCAGGCCACCGTCGAGGCCGCACCGTCCCCGGCCGACGCACTACGCGCGATCGGGACCGCCGTCGCCGACAGCCTCGCCTCACCGGAGTTCCGCGGCTGCGCGTTCCTCAAGGCCGCCGCCGAGTACCCCGACCCCGAAGACCGGGTGCGCCAGGTGATCCTCGATCACCGAGCCTGGTACACAGCCACGCTCACCGAACTCTTCGCGCAGGTCTTCGGGGACTCACCGCGTCGCGGCAAACCGGAACACGCCGCCCGGCACTTCGTCATGATGCGCGACGGCGCCATGAGCGGCGCCCACCTCGACGGCGTCGACAGCGTCGGCGCCGCGTTCCGCCGCGGCGTCGAGGGCCTGCTCACCGTCCTTCACTGAGCACCCACATGGACGAGGACTGTTCCTGGCCTTGCGGGGACGACGACGGAACAGCGTCCGCAACTCGTGTCGTACACGACATCGCGGGAGCGGACGCAGCGACCGGCGCATGCAGGTCCGCATGCGCCGGTCGGCATGGTGTGTCTCAACCCCGCGGGTGGCGGGTTACTTGATGTGGACGAGGCCGTCGGTGGTGACGGTGGGACGGCCGCTGGTGCCCACGACGACGATCTTGACTGTGTGCTTGCCGCTGCTGGACCAGCTCTTGGTCCAGATCGCCTGCCGGTACGACGTCGTGGAGGACTTCAGGTCGACGGTGGAGACCTTGGTGCCGTCGACGTAGACGTAGGCCTGGCCGGAGCTGGAGGCCCGGGAGACCACCCAGGCGACCGAGCGGCCGGTGAAGGTCCAGGTGAGGGCGGCCCCCTTGGAGGCGCTGGAGTACGACTTGCCGCCGAGGTAGCTGGTGGAGGAGCGGGTGCTCCAGGTGCCGGACCTGGTGGCGGAGCTCTCCTGGAGGATCATCGGGGTGTACGCGGGGGAGGACGTCCGGTAGTTGCCGGCGTAGTCGTAGGCACGCATCGACCAGGTGGTGGCGGTGCCGGACTTGGCGGTCGTGTTGTAGCCGGTCGTGGCGGGGGTGAAGGTGCCGGTCGTGGGGGACAGCAGCTTCACGTGACGCAGGGCCTTGTCGTCGGTGGCCTTCCAGCCGAGGGCGACCGGGACGGCGGTGGTGTCGACGGTACCGGTCCGCAGGGACAGCTTCGGCGTGGTGGTGAACGTCGGAGCCGTCGTCTCCGCGACGACGGTCAGTGCGGCGCTGGTCGTCGACTTGCCGGACTGGTGCACGGCCCGGACGGCGACGCTGTGGCTGCCCACGGCCAGGGTGGTGGTGGCGGAGGTGGCAGCGCCGGACGTCGTGGCGACGGGCTTGCCGTCGACCAGCAGCTCGAACTTCGAGATCAGCGAAGCCGGTGTGGAGGCCGTCCACTTCGCGGTGAGGGCGCCCTGGGTGTAGTACGTCGAGCCGGAAGGGGTCGCGCCGCTCACCGAGGTGACCTTCAGCCCCTGGACCGGGCCGGCCGCCCAGGTGCGGATGGTCGGCAGCTGGTCGTAGAGCAGGCCCCCGGGGCACTCGGTGTTGTAGCCGTCGCGGTGACCGGAGATCCGCTGGAACGTGTAGGTGCTGCCGGCGGTGAAGCTGGTGCCGGAGAGGTTCTTCTGGGTGGCACCGGCGGTCAGCTGGGCCGTGCCGGTGGGCTGGGCGCCGTACTGGCCGAGCTTCCAGGCCGCGAGGCGGGCGATCGAGGCCAGTGCGGCGTTGGAGGCGCTGGTGGTGGTGTAGTCACCGAGCACCGCGACAGCGGTGGACTCCCGGTTCCAGCCGTAGGTGTGGGCGCCGAACACCGGCAGGTCGACCCCGCCCTTGCGCCCCTCGAAGAGGGTGCCGCACTTGTCGACGAGGAAGTTGTAGCCGATGTCCTTCCAGCCGCTGACCTGCACGTGGTACGCGTAGATGCTCCGCACGACCGATGCCGAATCGGCACAGGAGTAGTCGTTCGCCCCGTCGGTGTGGTGGACGAACACGGCCTTGACGTCGTCGTTGTACTCGGGCGCTTCCGGGCTGATCGACTCGTCCGCGCCCCAGCCGGCACGCGCGACGATCGGCGGCCGCGGCACGGTCGAAGGCGGAGCGGACGGCGTGGTGGCCGAAGGGCTCGCGGAAGTGCTCGTTGATGGCGACGAGGAAACCGACTCGGTGGGGCCGGGCTCGGACGTGGTCTCGGCCGGCGCGGGAGACGTGGCGGTCTGGCCGTCCGTCGGCGCGGCGGGGACGCTGTCGCTCGGCGTGGGCGATCCGGTGGGCGTCGCGGGGTCGGCCGGCGCGCTGCCGCTGGGGTCCGGAGTCTCAGCGGGGACGGCGAATCCGGCCGGCTCGGCGGTCGACACCACACCCGGGTCGACCAGGTTGACCTCGAGTCCACCGGGCAGCCTGCCGACGTGGCCGTTCTCGCGGACGACCTGCACCTGCACGGCGTTCGAGGGGCCGACCCACAACGGCTCCGAGGCGCCACGCACGCGCGGGCCCGGCTTCTCCAGCGGGTCGACGTTCACTTCGAGGTTCCGCCAGGCACTCCAGTCGCCGGTTCCGAGGCCATGGGTACGCACCCGCACCGTGCCCCCCCAGCCGCTTGGCGGCACCCGTCCACGAGACGCCGAGCAGGGAGAACTCCTCGGTGTCCTCGCGCGTGAGCTCCCGTCTGTCCTGCGAACTCCCGGCCAGCGACAGGTCGTAGACCTTCGCCGGTCGTTTGGCACGCTCGGCGCCCGGACCCCCGGACGGGCTGGCGACCGCATAGGTCACGATCCCTCCCCCGCCCAGCACCACAGCACCGAGCGTCAGCCACGCCCGTCGCCTGAAGCTCAGCGGTCTGTACGCATGCGACGTACGACTGCTCACGACGTATCCACCCCACAGAAGGCCGGCAACGGCCGCAGAAGAAAGAAGATCGGCACACCCGTCACACGGATGACCCGTTCTCTCAGCGGGCGCCGGCCCGCAAACGTCACAGGCAAACGGACAGCCGTGACGCGCATCACAGCTGGATACGCCGCGGTAATGCACCAGGACCCTGCCGGGAGTGGCGTGGGTGAGGCTGTGGGCGCAAGGCGGGAACCAACGAGCGTACTCATCACGGTGGTAGGGAGACGATGTGACCGCGATAGTGCTCATCTCCGGAAGTCTGCGGCGCGACTCGGTGAACGGTGTCGCCATCGCCACGGTCCGGACCCTGTTGCTCCGGCGGGAGCCGCAGCCGGACACGGTGCTGCTGGACCTGCGGTCACTGCCCTACTACGACCAGGACCTCGACGTGGGAGAGGGGCCGCAGCCGGTCGCACGCGCACGGCGGCTGGTCGCGAACGCGGAGGCCGTGGTGATCAGCACTCCGTCGTACAACGGAGGCGCGCCCGGTGTGCTGAAGAACGCGCTGGACTGGTTGTCCCGCCCCTGGGGCGACAGCGCACTGACCGGGACGCCGACGGCGCTGCTGAGCGCCTCCCCCGGCCCGCGTGGCGCGGCGGACGCGCAGCCGGGGCTGCGGATCAATCTGGAGCGCTCGGGGGCGGTGCTCATCGACCATCCGCCGGTGGCACTCGGCAACGCCGAAGGGATGACCCGCACCAGGGCGGGGTTCACCGATCCCTCGGCACTCGCCCTGCTCGGCGAGTTCACCGACGCGGTGTGGGCCGGCCGTCGGCACACGACCGGCCCCGCGCATGACGGCCTCCGTGTGACGCCGGTGTTCTGACCGGGACCGGCCACCGGAGTCACGCCGGTTCGTCCAGCCGAATGGTGTGCGCGGTGTGCGTCACCTTGGCGCGCAGGTAACCGACGTTGTAGGGAGTCGCGAAGGCACTGGTAGGGATGGTGTTCCGCACACGTATGCCGTGCCTTCTCAACTGCTCGCGCTTGTCGGGGTTGTTGGTGAGCAGGTCGATCTCCGTGTATCCGAGGGCCTGGAGCATCTGTTCCGCGACCGCGTAGTTCCGCAGGTCGTCCGCCAGCCCCAGGGCCCGGTTGGCCTCGTAGGTGTCCAGGCCCCGGTCCTGCAGTTGGTAGGCGTCGAGTTTGTTGTACAGGCCGATGCCGCGGCCTTCCTGCCTCAGGTACAGCAGCACACCCCCCGCCGTCTCGATCATCCGCAGCGCCTCGCCGAGTTGCGGACCGCAGTCGCAGCGGGCGGAGCCGAACACATCTCCGGTGAGGCACTCCGAGTGCACCCGCACGAGCGGGATCTCCGGGGTCTCGGGGCCCAGCAGCAGGGCGAGGTGCTCATGCCCGTCCGAAAGACCGTCGAAGGTCACCATGGTGGCCACGGTGGGCTTGTCCGTACCGCGGTTGAGGGGTACCTGGACGCTTCGCCGGATCCGTGCCCGCCCGGGAACGGCGGTCGCGGATTCGCCAGGGGCGACCGGATACGCGTCGTACTGCGGGTGATGTCCGTGGACCTCGTCCAGGAAGTCGTGCTGACGCACTAGTGGCCTCCGCTCTCTTCGGTTCTTTCCTCAACTTCCGCTCCACGCGGGACGGGTGCGCAGCAGGCACCACACCCCGATGGAGGCTGCCGCCCCCAGCACGAGGAAGGTCGGCAGCAGGCCCAGGGCGTCGTCGACCAGCAGGACCGTGGTGGACGAAAGCAGGCCCGCCCCGCCGGCGAGCAGCCACAGCACTCCGGACGCCCGGCCCAGTACCTCGGGCGGGAGGAATTTGACGCGCCCCATGACGACGGCGGCGGTCACCATGCCACCCCCGAACTGCCCCAGGAGCAGTGCGCACAGGAACAGGGGCCACATGGGAACGGCCAGCAGCGCCAGGGTCGCGGCGCGCAGCGCCAGTCCCGTCGTCAGCCACCGCCAGGCCCTGAACACCCGGCGCTGCGAGACGAACAGGTTGCCCACCAGACCGCTGAAGTTCACGGCCGCGATGACGAGGCCGACCGATTCACCGTCGAGCCGCCACCCGTGCGCGAGGTGGTACAGGAGCAAGGAGGTGAGGCCGGCCCCGCAGGCGATGTCGGTCACGAGTTGCACCACGAGGAGGGTCCGCATCCTCGGATCGCCGAAGATCGCGTGCAGGGCGGGGCGCCACTGCTCCCACATCCGCTGCCGGTCCCCGCAGGGTACGACCGCGGGCGGGTGCACCCCGAGAGCCCATACGGCCAACGGCACGAAGAACGTGGGGAGGTTCAGCCAGAGCAGGCCCGGGTACCCGAGATGCGGGAGCAGGGCGGCGGCGATGACGGGTCCCGCCATCGTCGTCGCGAGGTACATGCTGTTCAGGGTGCCCCGGGCCCGGACCGGGCTGGCGGGGAAGGTCGTCGCGACCCCGGTGATCCAGCCCGTGCGGTAGGCCGCGCCTCCGACCGCCACCAGGAAGGCGCTCAGGAAGAGCGACCATGTGGCGGGACCGTGCCGCAGCAGCAGGAGGTTCATCCCCGTCGCGGCGCCGGCCTGGAGGAGAAGACCGTAGACGACGAGTTCCCGCACGCCCCTGCGATCGGCCACCTGCCCGAACGCGGGCGACAACAACCCCGCCGCGGGCACCGCGGCGGCCAGCAGGGTCATCACGCCGAGCGAGCCGGTGCGGTGGTACGCGAGGAGAGGCAATGCCACGGCGTACAGTGCCTCTCCCAGGTTGTTGACGACGTTTCCGGCCGCGAAGATCAGGAAGTCGCGGTCGCGGAAGGGGGACGGTTCGCTCTCCCGCTGGTCCGTCCGGGCCGGGGCGCTCCTGGGCACTCCGCCGGCAACGCTCACAGTGATGTCTTTCCGGCATCGGCCAACGAGGGGTAGTCCGCCGTCGTCCCCGGCAGCCACAGGTCTCGCAGCGGAGTGAGCACCCGGTCGGGCGCCGCCTCGCGGTCGAGCCGGAACAGTCGCAGGTACCCGCCGCGGCCTCCGACGACGATGTAGGGCTCGCCGGTGCTGCCGCGCAGGGCGGCCACGCCTTTGGCGAAGTCCGGCAGGTCCTCGTTCAGAGCCAGGATGGCCCCCGTCTCGTAGTCGTAGGCGGCCAGTTGGAAGCCGTAGGTGACCACGCAGAGGGTGTTGTCGATCAGGACCGCGCTCTCGGCCGTGTTGTCCAGCAGCTCTATGAACTGACGGGACTCCTTGTCCTGTCCGACCAGGTACTCCTTGACTCCCACGCCCCCGGTCACCCGCACCATGTCGCCGTGAACGGTCAGGCGCTTCGGGTAGTGCCCGAGGTCGACCGCCCAGTCCTCGGCGCCGTCCGCGTCGTAGGCGGCCAGCCGGCCGTTGCGGGCTCCGAGGAGTCGGCGGCCGTCGTCCAGGTAGCCGCAGACCCAGGCGCTGGTGGGCAGGCCGTCGAGCACGGCGAGCTGCTCGCCGGTGCCGGCGTCGAACTCGAACCCTCCCGCGTTGCAGGCGACGAGCAGCCGTCGGCTGTCCGGCGAGAGGGCGAGGGTGTGGACGATGCCCGGCAGTTCCCGCTCCCACATCGTCCTGCCGTCACCCGCGACGCGGCGCACGGTCTTGGGCCAGAAGACGCCGGCCCACCCGTCGTCGGCCTGGACGAGCCGACGGGTGAAGCCCAGACCGCTCGTGTAGGTGTCGCCCGGTATCAGGGCCGGGTGGCCCGGAGCGGGGTCGACCAGGCGCACCAGGCAGGTGCCGTGGTCGGTCGCCGCGACGAGGGCCCGTTCGTCGCCGGGCACCGGTTGCAGCTCCCAGACGCTGTGCCGCGCGAAGCCCAGGCGCCGCACGAACTCGCCGTCCGGTGTGCAGACCGTGACGTCGCCGTCCTGGGTCAGGACGTACACCTGTCCCTCGCGGTCCACGGTGATGTCGATGAGCTGGTGGCTGAAGCCGCCGATGCGGTGGAGCACGCGCAGCTCCGGCTCACGGTTGTCGAAGATCATCAACTCGCCGTCGAAGCCTCCGACGTACGCCTTGGTGAAGTCGGGCGAGAACGCGAGAGCCTCGACGTCGTTGCGGGCGTACAGCATGCGCTCCCCCACCGTGCCGTCCAGCGACATGGTCAGGACGCCGTTGGCGATCAGCAGGTCGTCGCCGATGCCGCCGTCCAGGGTCGCCCAGAAACGGTTGTGGCGCCCGTCGTAGACGAGCCGGTGGATGTTGGAGCTGTCGACCGTCACCACGGTCGGGAAGGAGAGCGTCTCCAGATCGCCGATCTGGATGCGGCCGTTGCGGTCGCCGACCGCGTGCACACCGGGCGCGTCGGTGCAGAACCACTCCAGCATGTCGTAGCCGTGCGGCCAGATCACGATGCGCTCGACGGTGAAGGTCTCCAGGTCCAGGACGACCAGCTGGTAGTAACCGTTGTCGACGTACACCTTGCCGTTCCACACACCGATGCCGCGCAGCATGGTCAGGGAGGGCTGCTCGCCCTCCATGAGCAGTGACCGGTCGGCTGTGGCCCTGGCGTCCAGGCGGTCGAGCAGCCGCAGCGAGTCGGCGTCCCAGCGGGCGATGTTGCCGACCTTGTCGCGCGTGATGATCCAGTCGCCGACGATCTTCACTCCGTAGATGGGATGCGCGGCGGTCGCCTGGGCGGTTGCCGAGTCCGGGGAGGAGGACAGGACGTTCAGCTCGGAGTCGAGCCAGTGCAGGCCGCCCCTGACGTCGGCCGCCAGGATGCCGCGATCGTCGTCGCAGACGATCCGCGTGATCCTCTCTCGGATACCCATGGGAAACCTCATTCTGTGTGGTGACGGCTGGTAGGCCGAACCGCGGCGATGGCGGGCCGACGGCCGGCCCGCGGTCTTCCCGGGCTCCGCCCGGGGGGCAGTCCGCACCCCCCGGGCGAGCAGGGCGTGTGGGAGTCATGCCGCGGACTCCCTCACACGCCTAACGCGGCCTTCACGGGCTCACACGTTGGGGCGGGACGCACGACGGACGAGAGTCATCTGACACACCCCCTCTCCGCATTGCCGTAGCACTTGACGCACCTGGCCTGGTCAGACGTTGGGGCGGGACGCACGACGCACGAGAGTCATCTGACACACCCCCTTCCTGCCGTGTCGGGTGACTACAGCATGCGCAGCCCGCATCCCGATCGGGTCCTGGCCGGGTCCCGCCCCTCCTCGCCGGGAATCCTGGCTGGTCAGCGGGGGTGCCGGGCAGTGATTCGGGTGCCCCGGCGACTCCCGGCCAGGGAACGCGACCCGGCCAACCGCCGGTCCACCAGCGCGAATACCGCCGTGCGGCGGACCGGTAACGGGCGAGGATCCGGGTCCGGCACTCTTGGCCGAACGGAAAGGATCGCTCACGACCGCGCCCTTCGGCTCGCTCGCGCCATCCCGGCGGCCGACGAGACGGACGCAGGCAAGCGATCGAGCGTGTGCCACTTCGGCCGCGGTGACCCGGCCGGCAAACCTCGGAGTGGAGGAGTCAGCGTGATACGCCATCATGGGCCCATCAGCGGAATCGCGGCCTTCGGCGGCTCTCTCGTGGCCACCGCCGGTTACGACAACCAGGTCGTCCTGTGGGACGCGAAACGACGCGAGCCCCTGGCCCGGGCAGTCCACGATCACCTGGCCAACCAGGTGACGTTCAGCCCTGACGGCACCCTGTTGCTGACCTCGTCGAGCGACTACACCGCCCGGCTCTGGTCGGTGCCGGACCTCAAGTTGCAGGCAGTGCTGAGCGACCAGAAGGACGACGTGGAGATGTCCGTCTTCCATCCCGCCCGCGAGCTGGTGGCCACCGCCTCCCGCGACCACGTCGTCCGTGTCTACGACTTCGGCGGCCGGCTGGTCACCCGGTTCGAGGGCCACACCGCCGACGTCATCTCCGTCGCCTGGCTCGGCGACTCGGCCGAGCTGCTCACCTCCAGCGACGACGGCACGGTCAAGCAGTGGTCGCTCGCGACCGGTGGCCAGGTCCGAGAGGTCGACCTCGGGGGCGTGGAGACCGACACCATCGCCATCACCCGCTCGGGCACCGTGTACGCGGGCAACGACGAGGGCGAGATCATCACCATCGCCGACGGCCACACGGGCACGACTCCCGCGCACCGGGCCGGTATCAAGCGGCTGGTCTACAACGCCCCCACCGAGTCCCTGGTCAGCCTCAGCTACGACCGTACCCTGCGGGTCTGGGACGCCTCGGACCCGGTGGCCGGGCCGCGGCCGGTCCACACCGCCGAGTTCCCGCCGGAGGTATGGGCCCGTTCGTGCGCCTTCCTGGACGACTCCACGCTCGTCTTCGGCACGTTCGGGTCCTCCTACGCCGTCTACCGGATCACGGACGGGGCATGGGACCTGGCCGGTGTGGAACCCACCGCCTGCGTCAACGCGGTGCTCACCGCTGCCGACGCCACCGAGTGGACGACCGGTGACGCCGGAGTGGTGTGGGTGGACGGACGGCAGCAGGCGTCCACCGGCAGTCTGTGCAATTTCCTGGTCGAGGTCGGCGACCGGATACTCACCGGCGGCCAGCTCGGCCAGATCTTCGACGCCCGGGACGGACGCGTCCTGCACCAGCACCGTTCACCGCTGAACTGCGCCGCCGCGTTCACACGCGACGGTGTGCCGCACGTCGTGGTCGGCGCCTACACCGGCGAGGGTCTGGTGTTCTCGGCCGGCGCGGGTCGCGACATCGAGCACGTCGCCACGCTGCCCCTGCACACGAACGCGGTGAAGGGCGTGGCCGTGTCCGGTGACACGCTGTTCGCGGTGTGCGCGGACGCGTCGGTGTCCTGGTTCTCCCTGCGGACCCTCACCGAGACGGGCCGGGCCGACGGCGCCCACACCAAGATCGTCAATGGCTGCGCCGGGCTGCCCGGCGGCAGGTTCGCCAGCGTGAGCAGGGATCTGACACTGCGCATCTGGGACGGCCCGACCAGCCACGCGGTGCCGACACCGCACGACCACTCCGTCAAGTGCGTGGCGGCCTCGCCCGACGGCCGGCTGGTGGCGACCGGCTCCTACTCCGGGTCGGTGGCCGTCTACGACACGGCCACCGGTAGCTGGCCCCTCGTGGCACGGCCCACGACCGCGGGCATCTCGAGCCTGCACTACGACGCGAGTCGTGCCAGGTTCCTCGCCTCGTCCTACGACGGCGGGGTCTACCCGGTGGAGCCGGCCGGCGAGCCGGCTGCCTGATGGCGGCGCCGAGCGACGGGACGAACAGGCGACCGGGCCGGGCCCGGGAAGACCGGGCGGAGGAAGGCGGGACGGGATGAGCACCGTGACGGCGGGGACCGACCCCGACCAACTGGACGACCGGGCCGCGGGCCTGCCGCCGTCCTTCACGACCGGATCGACCAGGACCGGCTGACCGCCGGGTGCACGCCGTGGAAGCGGCGCTGCGCGGCCTCGACACGGCCCGGCACCGCGCGGTGCCACGCGGACTCCTCGCTGGAGCCGTGCACCCGCCGCGCTCCGGCCCGCTCCCGTGCGCCCGGTTGGTACGGGAATCCGGCATTGCGCGAGTCGTCGTGGCCGCCCGGGACACAGCCGCGCGGGCCAGGCTTCGGCAGCCGGACGGGACCGACACGGGATACCGCCGGTATCGCGCACACGTGATACTGGTGCGGTCCCGACGAACAGCAGGAGGTAACGCCACATGCGGTGGTTCGTACGTACGGCAGTGGCAGCGGTCGCCGTGCTGGTGGTGGGCTGGGTGGGCTCCGGCGCCCCGTACGCGCACGTGTCTCACGGCTCTGTGCTGGCCACCGATGTCGGCCCGACACGTTGACGTCATTCCGGCCCGCGGTGGCACGCGGATTCCGTCGGGGGTGCGGCGCACAGCCGGCGCCCCCGCGGGGGCCGATGACGGTCCGGCTCCTTCTCACCCGGACGGGCGTTCAGCTCGCCGGTCGCGGCTGACCCAGCACGAGGGGTTCCGGGCTCATACCCATGGCCGTGCAGTGCTCGGCAGCGATCCGGTCGTGCCGCGCGGCGGCCTCCGGCAGCCCCAGGGCCCGTAGCGCCTCGCCCATGCCCTTGTGCGCCCGGGCGATCTCCATGCGTAGCTCGATCGCCGTCGCGTACTGAAGAGCCGACCGGTGGTGAGCCAGCGCGTGTTCGTACTCGCCACCGGCCAGACGTACACGGCCCAGCACGTTCTCGGCGGTGGCCAGCCTCGCCCTGGAGCCGTTGCCGCGCGCGGCCTCCACCGCGGCCGTGGCGTGGTCGCGCGCCACGTCCGGTTCACCGGTCCGTACGGCGACTTCCGCGAGGTTGGACAGGACCAGGGCCGTCAGGGCCGGGGTGCGCAGCGGCTCGCACAACCGCCGGGCGCGTCTCAGGCAGCGCATCGCCTCGTCGGCCTGCCCGACCCCCAAATGGGCCAGGGCCAGATTGCCGAGCGCGGTGACCTCGATGCCGGCATCTCCGACGGCCCGCGCGGACCGCTCCGCCCGCCGGCCGGCGTCCACCGCGTCTGCGTGGCGTCCCTGACTCTCGGCGGCGAAACAGAGGTTGGCGAGGGACTGGGCCTCCTCGCGGACCAGGCCCAGCTCGCGGTGCGCCGCGGCGGCACGGGTGAGGTAGTCGATCGCTTCGTCCAGGCGCCCCACGCTCGTGCTCAGCACGCCGAGCCGGCTCAGACAGGCCGCCTCGGCACGACGGTCGTCGAGCTGGACCGAGATCGCCAGGGCCTCCTCCGACGAGGCGATGCCCTCTTGGAACCCGTCACGCTGCCATTGCGCGACCGCGAGATTGATCAGGGAAACACAGAGCAGTTCCGGGTCGCCGTCCTGTCGGGCGGCATCCACCGCCAGCCGTGCGGTCGCCTCGAAGTCCGCAAGGTAGCTCTGCGCGTGCAGGTAGAAACATATGCTGCGAGCTATGCACGCGGCGTGACGGCTCAGCCCGTGTTGCAGAGCCAGGTGGACGACGGCCACCGCGTTGCGCCACTCCCGGGCGAACCACGCCAACGCCTCCTCGGGACCGGTGAATCGAGACGACACCGAGCCTTGGTCGGTGCCCGGCACGAACCCGTACCGGACACGACCGGGGTACAGCGCGTCGCAGGCCCGTTCCACATCGGCCAGGATGAACGCGACCAGGCGCCGCGCCGCCGCCGCCTGCCGCGCGGCGTCGGCCGGCAACGTCCGCGCGAAACTGCGCACCAAGTCGTGGAAGGAGTAACGCCCCCACTCGAACTGCTGGAGCAGATGTACGTCCAGCAGGTGCTCCAGCGCCCGCTCCGCACCATCCGGGTCGCTCTGCAGCAGCGCGGCCGCGGCCGGCACATTGAAATCCGTCCCCGGGTACACGCTCAACAGCAGGAAGTCGTCCCGGTATTCGGCCTTCATGGCTTCGTACGACATCCGCAGCGCCGTGGCGACGCTCCGGTCGCCGGATTCCAGCTCGCCGATGATGCGTAAGCCGTCGCCCAGGCGGTGAGCCAGATGCCGCAGGGACCAGTGGGGCCGCTTGCGCAAACGTGCCCCGCAGACGCGCAGGGCCAGCGGGAGCCGCCCGCACAGACGGATGAGGTCGGCGGCGGCTTCGGGTTCGGCGGCCACTCGCTCGGTGCCCACGATCCGGCGCATCAGCTCGGCGCTGTCGTCCTCCGACAGCAGGCCCAGCGAAAGCCCCTCAGCCCCTTCGAGCTCAGGCAGACGTACCCGGCTGGCGATCAGGACCACGCCTCCCGCGGACGCCGGCAGCAACGGACGCACCTGAGCCGCGTCGACCGCGTTGTCCAGCACCAGCAGCAGGCGGCGCCGGGCCGTGGTGACCCTCCACAGGCCGATACGGCTGAGGGTGTCCTCGGGTATCGCCTCACCGGGCACACCCACGGCCCGCAGGAGCACATTCAGCGCGGATCCGGCGGACAGCGGTTCCTCTCCCGGTGTGAAGCCGCGCAGGTCGAGGTAGAGCTGTCCGTCGGGGTGGTCCTTGGCCAGCCGGTGTGCCACGTGTACGACCAACGCCGTCTTGCCACTGCCGCCCATACCGTCGACGACGAGCATGTGGGGGCCGGGCGTCTCCTCCACGGACGCGGGCACGGCGGACGTGAGCACGGCCACCTCCTTCTGCCGTCCGGTGAAGTCCGCCAGGTCGCAGGGCAGTGTGCAGGGGACGGTCCCGGCCACGGTGGAGGGCGGCTGCGTCAGGACGGGGGCGGGCGGCGGCGGGCCGTTCAGCTCGGTGTCACCGCGCAGGATCGCGTCGCGGAGTTCCGACAGCCGGGGCCCGGGGTCGATGCCCAGTTCCTCTGCCAGCAGTGTCCGCAGCCGACCGTACTCGTCCAGCGCCTCCACTTGTCTGCCGGACCGGTACAGGGCGAGCATCAGATGGCGGCGCAGGCTTTCCCTGAAGGGATGCAGGTCCACCAGCTCGCGCAGCTCACCGACCAACTCGCCGGCCTCACCGGCTTCCAGCCGGAGTTCGTAGCTGCTCTCCACGGCCGACAGGTATCGCTCTTCCCAGGCCGTCGCCGTGGCCTCGACCAACGCTCCGCCGGCGCCGGCGAACATGGGTCCGCGCCACAGCGCCAACGCCGCCTTCAGGTGGATGACAGCGTTGTCAAGCAGTCCTTCCGAGTGGGCCTCCTGTGCGCGGCGTACCCTAGTGTCGAACAAGCGCAGGTCGAGTTGGCAGTCGTCGACCAGGGCCCGGTAGCCGGGCGGTTCGGTCACGATCAACGCGCGTCCCGACGGCAGGCGGCGTCGCAGCTCTCCGACAGCCTTGCGGATCTGGTGCACCGCCGTCGGCGGGGGCTCCTCGTCCCACACTGCTTCCACCAGCCTCACCACCGGAACCACACGGCCGGCCTCCAGCAGGAGCATCGTCAGCACACGTTCGTTGATCGGTCCCCCGATCCGTAAACGCCGTTCGCCCTCCCATACTTCCAGAGGGCCCAGGAGGTTGAAATGCACGTGTCGCGGTCCTCCCTGGGTCGCGTCGACTTGCGGCAGCCCAGTCAATGTATGTTCACCTGGTTTGCTTCTCAAACCCAACATCTGCATCGTCGCCCTCACATGCCACCGCGACGGGGAGGTGGCGGCACCGCGAAGCCACGGTGTGGCGCGGGCGGCGCCGCCCCGGGTTTCCGTACGACGCGGGGTCGCCGCCCGTGCGCGAGCTGGTGCCGTGCTTGAACGGTGTTGCGGGGGGCCGAGACGTCACAAATGGGTGACACGTACACGCCATCGACGCACCAGGAATCACAACCGGCGCTAACGTCTGCGCTACTGACACGTCCTGGGGGGACACATGACCAACCCGTACGGCACGTCCCAGCAGCCGCCCGCCCGGATTGCCCCGAAGTGGGCACGCAAGCGGTACGTACTGCCCACGATCGGCCTGGCCTTCTTCCTCGGCATCGGCGCAGGCGCCGGCGACCAGAACAGCGGCAGCGACGCCAAGCCGGCGGCCGACAAGGTGCGGCCGACCGCCACGGCCACGGTCACCGCGACTGCCACAGCCACGGAAACTTCGACGCCGGAACCCGCGCCGACAGTGACCGAGACCAAGACGGTCAAGGTGAAGGTGACGGTCACCGCGCACGCGGCCGCGGCGGGCTCCGGGAGCAGCGGCAGTTCGTCGGGCGGTTCTTCCGGAGGCGGCAGCTCCAGCTCCTCGGGTGGCTCCGTAGGGGCCGGGAACGGCGCCACCGCTCTCTGCAATGACGGGACGTACTCCTACGCCGCACACCACCAGGGCGCCTGCTCGCACCATGGAGGCGTAGCCGTCTTCTACAGGTAATGCGGCGCTTGAGGGCGAGTGCGGCAGAACGCGCTGTCGGCCAGACGCCGACGCACAGCCCCTGACCCGCAACCCGAGCCACAGTGACGGCCCCCGGCAAGGGCACCCCCGAGTTCCGGCGGCACATCGCAGGCGATCCCGGTATGCGGTACGAACAGGGGCCACCGCAGCTTGGCCGCATTGGCGGCTTGGCGTGCAACTCGCCGCGACACCTGGCGACTTGAGCAAGGCAAGGCCGGATCGTGGCCGTTCCTTTAGGGTGTGGCTGAGATCATGAGGGCCGCGCATAGCTCCTGAGCCGAACCGTCCGGGACCGGCAGGTCGGGCCTGCGACCAGCGGCTTGCTCCCACCACGTCATCGCCTCACGAGCGGTGGGTCGACGACCCGCGCATCCGGCCCCGGTGCCGTCATCCGCACCGCTGATCCTTCCCTGGAGCTCATATGCGAAGACCTCGCCCCGCGTCTGGTGTGTCCGTGGCCGTTCTCGTCGTCGCGGGGGTGGTGAGCGGCTGGGGAACCAGTGATGCGGCGGCTGAGCCGAGCCCGGCCGGGACGCTGTACGTGAATCACGACGGGGCGTGCAGCGACACGGCGACGGGCTCGGCGGGCATGCCCTTTTGCACGGTGCAGGCAGCGGCGGACGCGGTGGCACCGGGGCAGACGGTTCGTCTCGAGTCGCCGGACGGCCTTCCCTACGTCGAGTCCGTGACCCTGACCCGGTCCGGCACCAAGGACGCTCCCATCACGTTCACCGGGGCCGCCCTCGTCCCCGGCGTCTCACCGGCGGTGCTCACGCCGAAGGGATCGGCACCGGCGCTGACGCTCGAAGCGGTGCACGACGTGCGTATCCAGTCGCTGGGAATCGGCTACGCGAGCGCGGACGCGGTAGCGGTGACGGGCTCCACGAGCGTCACCCTCGACCGGTTGTCGTTCCGTCGTCCGGTGCCGTCGGCCGGCGGCACCGGTACCGCGGTCAGCGTGGACGGCGCCTCCTCGGACGTGACCGTGTCGCGCAACCGGGTCCCGCACGGGTACGCCTACGGCGTGCAGGCGCAGTCGGGAGCCTCGCGGGTCACCGTGACCACCAACGTGGTGACCGATCCGCGGCGGGGCGGGATCGTGCTGACGGGGACGTCCGGCGCCGCCGTGACGAGCAACACGGTCATCGCTCCGTGCGCCACCGGGATCTCGCTGGAAGGCGCGAGCCGGGGGACCGTGGAGAACAACGTGGTCGCCTCTGTCGCAGCGAGGCAGACCGACAGTTGCCCCGCGCCCGCGGCTCCGCTCTACTCCGTGTCCGCGGCATCCGCTGACCAGGTCACCGGCGACTACAACGTGGCGGCGAACGGTGTCGGTACCTCCGCCCGGCCGCGGCCCGAGTACGCGTGGGCCGGCACCCCCTACACCACCGCCGTGTCGCTGCACGACGCGACCGGTCAGGGCGCGCACGACATCGACGGGCTCAACGTGTCCACCGCAGCGGCGCCGCCCGAGCACTCCGCGCTCATCGACTCCGCCGACGCCGACGCTCCGGGTGAGCTCACCGCCGACGTCGACGGCTCCCCGCGGGTCGACGACCCCCTCGTCGACGACACCGGCGCCGGCAGCGGCCCGACGGCCCGCCCCGACCGGGGCGCCTTCGAACGGCAGGACTCCATCACCGTCCCCGGCGACGACATGCCGTCGCCGTCACGGGGCGTCGCGCCGTTCGTCACCTCGGTGAGGACCGACGACGCCACCACTTCGTGGGGGAAGTCGATCGCGACGTACTCGGTCGACTTCGGGGACGGCGGCGCTCCGGTCACCCAGGCACCGGGCGGCCCGATCACGCACGCCTACACCACTCCGGGCGTGTATGCCCCGGCCGTCACGGTGACCGACGCCGGCGGGTCGAGCCGCACCGTCCGGTTCGCCGCCGTCGACGCGGGTACGGCCACACCACCGGCCGCCTCGCTTTCCGGCGCCCTGGTCACCACTGCCGACGGGCAGGTGGACGCCGGGGACGCGTTGTTCACCGTCGCGCAACCGGCGGACGCGTGGGAAGTCGCCTCCCGGGTCCTGACGTTCGGTGACGGTGACCATGAGAGCCTGGCCGACGGACCCCAGAAGATCGAGCACCAGTATCCGGCGGCGGGCTCGTACACCGCCACGCTGACCCAGACCGACCTGCTCGGCCGCACCACCACCGCCAAGGTGACCGTGCACGCCGCGGACGCCTTCCTGCCCATCACCGCGCAGTACGACGCCGAGAGGACGATCCCCGCCCACGGCGTACTGAAGCTCTCCGCGGCCACCGTGCACGCCGACTCCGAGGGCGTCGACGCAGCGCGCCTGCAAGTCGTCACCAGCGGAGCCAAGGCGAAGGGCACCCTCACCCTCTACACCCACGGCACCACCAGGCCGGGCACCTCCACCGTCGGCTTCGAGCCCGGCCGGACGGTCTCCAACGAGGCGACGGTGAAGGTGACTCCCACCGGTGCGATCGACCTCTACAACGGCAGCTCCGGCCCGGTGACCGTCAATGTCGCCACGCTCGGCCTCCAGTCGCACGCGCAGTTCGGCCGCACCTACCACCCGGCCACGCCGATCCGTCTGCTCGACACCCGCGGCGCCGCCGGCGGCCACACCGGGGCGGTCGCCGGCGGCCACTCGGTCACCCTGACCGTCTCGGGCGCCCACGGCGTCCCGGCCGACGCGAACGCCGTGGTGCTCAACGTGGTGGCGACCGCCACCAAGGGCTCCGGCAGCCTCACCGCCTCCCCCGCCGGCTCCATCAACTCCGGTGTGAGCGGCCCGTACTGGACCACGGGGCAGACCGCCGGCGCCCAGATGGTCGTCCCCATGGTTCCGCTGATCAACGGCAAGGTCGTACTCCGCAACAACAGCAAGTCCTCGGCGCACCTCGTCGCGGACGTGGTCGGCTGGTACGGCCCCACCGCGAGCGGGACGACGTTCCAGCCGGTCAGTCCGGTCCGGATCCTGAACACCCGTACGGGAACCGGCGGGAGGACCGCGAAGCTCGGCGCGCACGCCACGCTCAGGCTCAAGGTCACCGGCGCCCACGGGGTACCGGCGAGCGCGGTGCGCGCGGTCGACCTCAATCTCACGGTGCCCTCGCCGACCGGCAGCGGCTACCTCGTCGCCTACGCCGACGGCACCACCCGACCCGACGTGCATTCGGCCGACTACACCAGCGGACACCCCGCGGCCGGCGCCGCGCTGGTCAAGGTGGGCGCGAACAGCGAGATCGACCTCTACAACGCCGGCTCCACCGCCGTCGACGTCGACATCGACCTCCTCGGTGACTACGGCCTCAACACCGTGGGCTGACCGCACGGCAAGCCGTCGAGTCCGGCCTCGGACGCCCCGGAGTTCTCCGGGGCATCCGAGATGCTCTTCCGCAGCGACTGGCCTTTCACGCCCACCTTCGCCAACGGTCTCGACACCGGCGTCGACGCCACGACGCTGGAAGCCGTCAACCACCTCGACGCCGGACTGCTGTTCCCCTGGCTCGCGCCCGGCACGCGCCCGCCGTCCCCCCACGGCGCCCACTTCGGCACGCCTGCGGCAGGCCGCCCACATCCGCAGTCGGCAGTGGGCGCCCTTCCACGAACCGAAGTGTTCGAGCAGATCCATCCACGGCGTCCCCGGTGCGGTCTTGAACGCGATCGCGTCGAGCACCTGCCGCTGATCCCGCCACCGCCCGCCCCGCTCGACCAGCGATCGCATTCCTCCTGGCACTCCTTGCTCTCATCCATTCGAGTTGCACACTCACGAACAGTTATGTACCGTTACTTTCAGTAATGTACCCACCCGGACATTCACGAGCCAAGCGACTGCAGAACCGTCCCGAATGCTCATACGCGCAGCAATCACGGGCGCGCCGCACCACTTTCCTCACGGACGAGCGATTCGATGCCGTGAGAGTGCCGCGGATGCCCCTTTCAGCGATTGAGACCACCCCGAGGAGACATCATGCCCGAGGCTCTCCGTGCGCCCTCTCGCAGGAAGTTCCTCTCCACTTCAGCCGCCTTGGCCGCGTCAGCGACAGGTGTCGTCGGCCTGCGGTCCTGGGACCTGTCCGGAAAACCGGCCGCGGCGAGCGAGCGGCAAGCCATCCGGCCGTTCCGGGTGGACATCCCGGAGCGAGAACTCACCGAGCTGCGGCGCCGCATCGCGGCGACACGGTGGCCCGACCGGGAAACGGTCCGCGATCAGTCCCAGGGCGTCCAACTGGCCACCGTCAAGGAACTCGCCGGCTATTGGGAAACCACCTACAACTGGCGAAAGGTCGAGGAGAAACTCAACTCGCTGCCGCAGTACAAGACGGAGATCGACGGGCTGGACATACACTTCATCCACGTTCGCTCCCGTCACCCGGACGCGCTCCCGATGATCCTGACCCATGGCTGGCCCGGATCCGTCCTGGAGTTCCTGAAGGTCATCGGCCCGCTCAGCAACCCCACCGCCCACGGCGGCCGCGCCGAGGACGCCTTCCATCTCGTCATACCGTCCATGCCCGGCTACGGCTTCTCGGAACGGCCGACGACCACCGGGTGGAATCCCGACCGCATCGCCCGGGCCTGGGCCGTGCTGATGGAGCGCCTGGGCTACAAGCACTACGTGTCCCAGGGCGGCGACTGGGGTGCCGTCATCTCGGACAAGATGGCGGTCCAGCGGCCGGCAGGACTGCTCGGGATCCACGTCAACTTCCCCGCGACCGTCCCGCCGGACATCGCCAGGAAACTGGCGTGCGGCGACCCGGTACCCGCCGGCCTGAGCCCGGACGAGAAGGCGGCGTACGACAAGCTGGCCACCTTCTACAAAACCGGATCAGGCTACTCGGCCATGATGGTCACCCGCCCGCAGACCGAGGGATACGGGCTGGCGGATTCCCCCGTCGGCCTGGCCGCCTGGATGTACGACAAGTTCGCCGCCTGGACGTACAGCGGCGGCCATCCGGAGCGCGTGCTCACCAAGGACGAGATGCTCGACGACATCACGCTCTACTGGGTGACGAACACCGCGACTTCTTCCTCGCGGCTCTACTGGGAGAACAACGCCAACAACTTCAACGCCGTTTCGGTATCGGTCCCCGCCGCCATCACTGTGTTCCCCGGCGAGATCTACCAGGCACCGAGAAGCTGGGCGTCGCGCGCGTACCACAATCTCTTCTACTACAACCGGGTCCGCAACGGCGGCCACTTCGCGGCGTGGGAAGTCCCGGACATCTTCACGAAGGAACTCCGCGCGGCCTTCGGCACGCTGCGCCGCGCGCATGGCGCGGGGAAGTAGACCGCGCGGGGGGCCGCGGCAGGGGGAGCCGCCGGCGGTACAGCCCAGCAGGGCAGCCTCCACGGTGGTGGCGCACCATGCTCGGCCGTCACTGTCAGTGCCTGGCTCTAGGCTCCCGCCATGTCATGGATGGCGGGGTTGAGCTCCGAGTACGAACCGCAAGACGAGTTCTGCACCTGGTGTGAGGAATGGGTCATCCGACTCGTCAATGACCGGCTGTGCGCGAAGTGCTGTCGCATGCAGCGGGGGATCAAGAAGTATGGGCTCTCGATCGCCCGGTACAACGCCATCTGGCGCGCCCAGGGCTTCGCATGCGGCCTCTGCGGGGACAACGAGGAGCCGTGCGATGGGGGTATCCCTCATGCCGCGCCTCGGGCGTGGCACATCGATCACGACCACGCCTGCTGCCCCCAGGGGCGGTCCTGTGGCCGCTGCGTACGCGGGATCCTCTGCCGACGCTGCAATGTCAACGAGCTGCCGCGGCACGAGCGCGTCCTTCGCCGAGGTGCCGGCCTGCGGAACCCCCTGATCGACGCCTACCTCAGCAACCCCCCGGCGAAGTCCGAGGAGGCGAAAGTGATCCGGGGACGCGACGACACCTACCTGCCGACCTCGTGGGCCTTCATCCACGACGAGCAAGCGGCCGAACAGGCCGCTCGCCGTGGCGTGCATACCGCGGGCGCAGCGGTCTTCTGAAGCTCCGAAACGTGGCGCAGACACGTACGCCTCCCGCTCCGCGGCCGACCAAACGCAGACCGGACTGCCCCGCCGGTGAACACCGCCCCGCCGGGCCGGCAGGGGCGGACACGCCGGCTCGGCGTGAGAGCGGCGAGGGCTCTGCAGTGCGTGTGTCGGCGTTGTGCGCCTGCCGGCCTGCGTAGGCGCGCAGGGTGACGTCGGGATGCGACCGCTGGGGGTTGCAGGATCAGGTACGTGCGTGTCGCGCGCGGCTGCTCCACCGGCCGTGTTCGGACGCCCGGCCGGACGGTCGCAAGCGGCCTGATCACCGCCATACGGTGAGGGTTACGCCAGCTCCAGTACCGCCACGACGTTCGCGACGGCTGCCCCACCGGCGCCGGAAGGTCGGGAACCGCCTCACCCGCGATGGATCGTGGATGCTGTGCCTTGAGGAGCGAAGGCTAGGCTCGTGGCTGAGCACGGTTACCGACTAGGGGGTTCCAGGGTATGAGCGGGCGAGTGACGGCGGTCAGCAGCAACGGGGAGTACTCGTTCACCAAGCCGAACCGGGACAGCGTCAGACTGCTCACTGGTCTCGGTGTGGAGGGGGACGTTCACGCCGGTGTGACGGTCAAGCACCGCTCACGCGTCGCGCAGGATCCCACCCAGCCGAACCTGCGCCAGGTCCACCTCATTCATGAAGAACTCTTCGCCGAGGTCGGCGAAGAAGGCTTCAAGGTGGCGCCCGGCGAACTCGGCGAGAACATCACCACGAGCGGCATCGATCTGCTCGGTCTGCCGGTCGGCACATTGCTGCGCATCGGCGACTCCGCCGTCCTGGAAGTCACCGGCCTCCGCAATCCCTGCCTGCAGATCGACAACTTCCGGGACGGGCTGCTGAAGCAGGTCGTCGGCCGCGACGAGGCGGGGAACATCGTGCGCAAAGCCGGAATCATGAGCATCGTGAGGGAAGGCGGCGTAGTGCGCCCTGGCGACATGATCGAAGTGGAGCTTCCCAGCGGTCCGCATCGACCCCTGAAGCGGGTCTGACCAGTTTCCCGGGCGGGCCGAGACGTGAAGGCGGCCGCGCGTGTTCTTGAGGTGTGAAGTCCCGGGGCCCGGTGACCGCCGGCGTCCGCGGCTTCGTCGCGATGCGCAGCCACCTGAGGCTGTCGAGGTCGAGGGCGCGCAGGTTGGCGGCGTGCTCTTCGGCCGGCCGGGAGCCGCGGGCGCCTCCGGCGGGGAACCGCTCCGATACCGCTTCCCAGGGCGAACTCGCCCACAGGCGCCGCGCTTTCGCTGTCCCGGGGCTCGCGGGCCACTTGGCAGTACGGCTCGACAGGCCCGGCACCCGCGCTGGTGCCGGCCGCGACACACCGCTACGCGGCAGACATGGCCCGCAGGGAACGTAAACGGTCACTCCGTGCGTCCCGGCGCGCGCTGTCAGGGCTGGGGCCGGAGGTCGATGACGACCTTGCCGCGGACGTGTCGGGCCGCCTGGAGCTCGACAGCCGCGCGGATGTCCTCGACGGGGTAGGTCGCCGCGAGGGGTACCCGCAGGCGGTCCGCCGCGACGAGGCGCGCGATGTTCTCGAGAGCGTCGGGCGTGGCGTTGGCGCCGTTGGCGGCGGGAACGCCGTCGACCTGGCCGGCGATGGTGCAGATCCGGTCGTCCGGGACTCCCAGTTCGCGCGCGACGTGCACCGTGTCCGTTCCATGCAGGTCCAGGGCGGCGGTAACGGTGCCTGCACCGAGATCGCGGACTCTGCCGGCCAGGCCCTCGCCGTACGCGACCGGTTCGGCGCCGAGGCTTCGCAGGTACTCCGCTGACGACGGCGAGCCGGTCCCGATGACGCGTGCGCCCGCAATCCGTGCCAGCTGGACCGCGAACACGCCGACTCCGCCGCCCGCGCCGCCGACCAGCACCGTGTCGCCTGGACCGAGGTCAAGTACGTCGAGGGCGGCGGACGCGGTGCTGCCCGCGATCGCGAGCGTGGCGGCGGTGCGGTCGTCGACCCCGTCCGGGGTGTGGTGGGCGATGCCGCCGGCGATGTTCCCGTCCGCGTCGAGGACGACGTGGTCGGCGACCGCCCGGGACAGTGCCGCCCCGTAAACGCGGTCACCGAACGCGAAGCCGCTCACGCCGGAACCGACCTGGTCCACGACTCCGGCGTAGTCGGTGCCGAACCCGCAGGGCAGGCTCAGGCCGAACCGTGCCGCGGTCCCTGCGTCGGCGGTCATGATCCAGTCCATCGGGTTCAGCCCGGCTGCTGACACGCGGACGCGAATCTGCCCGTCGCCCGCCTTGGGTCGAGGCACATCCTTGACGGCCAGGACCTCCGGGCCGCCGAACGAGTCGAGCACGACAGCCCTGCTCGGGCCGTCTCGAAGCGCGTCGCCGTGTTGCTGCACGTCTTACTCATTTCCTCGTGTTCGTGGAGCCGCCTTAAACGGACTATGCTCCGTTTATGGAATCCAACATAACCGGAGCGTGATCCGTTTGACGAGTTCCAAGCCGCGGGGAACACGGGCCGACGCCGTCCGCAACCGCGAACAGCTGCTTGAAGTCGCGACACGCGTGCTCGCCTCGCCCGACGCCGAGACGTCCCTGCGCGCCATCGCCCGCGAGGCCGGTGTCGGTATCGGGACGCTCTACCGCCACTTCCCGACGCGCGAGTCCCTCGTGGAGGCCGTCTACCGCGACCAAGTCGGCCGCCTCACGAACGGCGCCCGGGACTTGCTCGCCAAGGAGGCCCCGGCCGTCGCGATGCGACGATGGATGGACCTGTTCGGCAACTGGATCGCGACGAAGAACGGCATGCTCGACACCCTGCCGACCCTGATCGAGTCCGGCGCGGTCGGCCACGCCCAGACCCGGGACGAGCTCCTGAACGCGATAGCGACGATCCTCGACGCGGGCCGCGCAGCCGGAGACCTCCGGCCCGACGTCACCGCCGAAGAGGTCGCGGCCGGCCTGATCGGAATCCTCACGGTCGCGCACCAGTCCGGCCACGCGGTCACAGCCGATCGTCTCCTGGACATCCTCCTGGACGGCCTTCGACCTCAGAGGCACCCGTGAGGACCAGCAGGACTGGCAGGTCGCGGCTCGCCGAGGACGGTGAGAGGTGGGCGGGTGGCGGCTCGCGAGCGGCTGCGCGTTGGTACGGAGACCCTATGAGGTCGGGAGGCCGTTCCTCGGTCGATGGGCTGCTGACGCAGGCGGTGGTGGCGGTGGCGGCGTCGGGAGCCGTCGTGGAGGTTCCCACCGCCCTGGGCCGCGCTCGCAGATCACTGTCCGACGGTCCACTGTGGAGGTTGTGGACTCCTGGAAGCGACGTCCTGCTGGGCTCGGGCGGATATGGCGGCCACGTCACACGGGTCTGCTGATACCGCTCGTGCTCGTTGTCCTGATCACGGTCGCGGACACTGTGACCCCTGCCGAAATCGTCCTCGGCCCCCTGCTCGTGATCGCGCCCGCGCTCACCGCTTGGTTCGAGGGCCCCTGGACGACGGGCGGCGTCGGAGTCCTGGCCGTGGCGGCCCAGACGTTCATCGGCTGGCGGTCCGGGTTGCTGGCCTCACGGGGCGTGATGGTGCAGATCATCGCTCTGTCCGTGCTCGTCACCCTGATCGTGGTCATGTGTGTGGTGCGGGATCGGCGCAGCCGCCAGCTGGCGCAGGTGCGCTCGGTCGCCGAGGCCGCCCAGCGCGTCTTGCTGTGGCCCTTGCCGAACCATCTGGGCAGCCTGCGGCTCGCCAGTCTCTATCTGGCCGCCGAGGACGAGGCCGAGATCGGCGGTGACCTGTACGCGACCGCGCACACCGAGGGCGCGGTCCGCCTGATGATCGGTGACGTGCGGGGCAAGGGCCTGCCCGCGATCGGGGAGGCCGCCCTTGTTCTCGGCGCCTTCCGGGAGGCCGCTCACCAGCACGCCGGCCTGCCGGAGCTGGCCGGCGCACTAGAGAGGAGCGTCGCTCGATACCTCGCCGACTTCGAGCCGCTGGACGAAGCCGGGGAGCGTTTCGTCACGGCCCTGCTGCTGGAGATTCCGGATGACGACCACGTCGTACGATTGACCAGTTGCGGCCATCTGGCGCCGCTCCGGCTCGCTGCGGACGGCTCCGTGACCACCCCGGACCTGCATCCCGCACCCCCACTCGGCATCGGCCTGACGGACACCGAAGATCACCCGGTGGATGTGGTGCCGTTCGCCCCCGAGGACACGCTGCTGCTCTACACGGACGGTGTCATCGAAGCGCGGGATCGCAGCGGCGCCTTCTACCCGGTCACGGACCGCGTCGCACGGTGGGCCGGCAGCGACCCCGAAGCGCTGCTCCAGCACCTCAGGCGTGACCTCATCGCCCATACCGGCGGACGCCTCGGCGACGACATCGCCCTCATCGCCGTCCGCCGCGCCACCAACCCGTGCTCACGGCACCACCTCGGACAGGCTTTCCCGTCCGGGCTCCGCCACGGTTCCGAGTCCCCCCGGCCACCGAGCTGAGTAGTCCGGGCGCGGACCGAACGCGGGAAAGCAACGGCCGGGCAAAAAGGACGCGGATGTATGTTCCCCCTGACCTGGCCTCTATCATTCAACGTCCCCAGCGAGGTTACTTCCGGTGACGTACGAAGATGCCGTGCCGGGTGATCCGATGCAGCCTGTGTAAGGGCTCCGCTCCGCTCCGTGAGGTGACGGAGCCCATGCCTCGTCAGAGGCGTTCGTCCGTCTCACCAACGGGAGAACCCATGAGCACCAAGTTCCGCGGCCGCAGTGCGCGCGCTCTGGCGGTCTGCGCCCTTTCCTCCGCGCTGGTCACCGGCGGCTCGGTCGCAGTGTCCGCCGCGCCCACTCCGACCCCGACGCCGAGCATGACCCACCGCGCCGCGTCGGTCACCGTGCACGCGAGCCCGACCACCGTCAAGGCAGGTCAGAAGGTCCGGTTCACCGGACGCACCACTGGCATCCCGGTCGGTGCCTCGGTCAGGCTGCAGCACGAGACGAACGGAAAGTGGACCACGCTCAAGGCAAGCACCGTGGTCAAGAAGGGCAACTCCTACGCCGTGACGACCAGGCCCACCGCCAAGGGCACGCAGCACTACCGCGTCACGGTCGGCAAGACCCACTCCTCGACGGTCACCGTGACCGTGCGGTAAGGCCACGCGCCGAACAGGGCGGGGCCGTGCCCTCCACCGTCGGGGGGCACGGCCCCGTTCCGGGCCGCTGCCCGGTTTCGGACCGATCAGTGCTGGGGGTGCGGACGTGCGTGGAACAGGCTGCGCCGCTGGGCGGTCGTACCGCCGGCGAGGTGACCGATCTCGACGCGTGTCCTGATCGCGCGGACCACCTCGGTCAGGCCGACGACGATGGCCATGACGCCCACCACCAGGGCGAGTGTCGCGATCGAGGCGAAGGGCATGACGATCATGACGATGCCGGCCATCGTGCCGATGATGCCGAAGGCCACGTGCCAGCCGCGGGCCGGCATGGTCTGATCGGAGGCCGCGGCGACCGTCTCCAAGGTGCCCCGCAGCAGCCAGCCGAAGCCGATCCACAGGGCGAGCAGGAAGACCGACTCCAGGGGGCCCCGGAAGCAGACCAGGCCGAGCAGAATGGAGGCCGCGCCGGTGATGAAGTGCAGTACGCGAAGGTGCCGGGGGACGTGGGCGCCGAAGGCACCGGCGAGTTGGAAGACACCGGTGGCCAGCAGATAGACGCCGAAGAGCACGCCGACGACGCGGAGCGTCTCACCGGGCCAGACCAGGGCGATGACGCCCAGGGCGATGGTGGCGAGGCCCAGGGTGAGCAGGATCTGCCAGCCCATGTTCGCCAGGGCGGTCATGCCTTCGGCCAGGGTGCCCTCCTGTGGTTCGGTCCCGCGTGGGGGGACATGACCGGAAGGATCCGAAGGAGGTGTCATGGCACCTGCCTCCTTCTGTGAGCAGGTGGTCACTTCATTACATGTCCATCGTGACCTGCTCGACTTCGTGTCGCTCGGTGGGAGGGGGCGGGGTAAGTGGACGCCGGCATCTGCGAATGGGGGGCGATGACGGTGAGGTAGCCCCAGCGCGCCGCGGCGACCGAGCGTTCGTGCGGTGGGCCGGAGAAGCCGAGGGCATGCCCCGGCGCCGCAAGGGGTGGGGCTGTGGGCGTACCCGCTCAGCCGGTGTGGGCGGCCACGGCACCGAGTGGCAACTCCCTTCAGCCCCCGCGCAGCCACCACGCCAGCAGACTCACGGCGCCCGAACCGGCGGCCCCGGCGGCGCCGATGGCCGCCTGACGGACGAGACGTCGCCAGAAGGCGGCGCGGACGGCCCGGGGCCGCCCGGCCTCGTCGGTGATCCTCATGCTTCTTCCTCTCGCTCACACCAGGTCCCGGTCCATCGTGGCCTCGGCGAGCCAGCCGTGGAGCGTTGCGCGTGTTGCCTCCCGAAGTGGCAGCAGGCAAGCGGGTGTTGCCACCCTGGACGGCAACGGTGCCGACCCACTGCGGGGTTGGAAAGCCAGCGATACTGCCGGGATGTACGAAGAACACGTACGCGCCCCCGGCGAGCCGACCGTGACCGCCCCGCCGGTCACGCTGGCCGCTCTGAAGAACAGCCTGCCCCCGGAGAGGCGGGCGCTGGCGGAGGATCTCCGCCGGGTCTTCCTGCTCCTCGGAGTCAGCGTGCGGCGCTATGCGGCCCGCCGGTTCCTCCACCCGGGTTCGGTGAGCCGCTACCTCAGCGGTGAGCGGGTCCCGCCGTGGGACTTCGTCGCCGGGGTCATCACGGACGTCCAGGACAGGCAGGTCCCCCTCACCCCCGAGGCGGAGGCGGCGCTGCGGGACCTGCACCGGGCGGCGCTCAGGAGCAACCAGCACGGCAGCGAGGTGCAGGGCCTCCAGGACCAGCTGGCCGAGGCGGACGAGGAGACCCGTCGTATCACCACGCGGCAGCGTGCCCTGGAGGAGGCGCTGCTGGACCGGGAGGGCCGCCTGGCCCGGGTACGGAGCCGGTGCCGGAAGCTGGAGACACAGCTGGAAGCCCGCCGGGGTGAGGTGGAGCTGTGGCGGGGGGAGTACGCCCGGCTCCAGGAGGAGAGCGGTGACCTCCAGGAGCAGGTCGTCTACCTTCAGGAGGCGCTGGCGGTCACCCGTGCCGAACTGATCGCCGCCGAGGACCTCTGCCACCGGTTGGAGGCCCGGCTCGAGACCCTTCAGGAGGTGTCCGAGTCCGGCCGGGAGGGCGATGAAGCTCTCTCGATCATGGTGATGCTGGAGGAGGCCGACCGCAGGTCCTCGGTGCCGGAGCTGGTGCGCGCCGTGGGCGATCTGGAGCTGCGCACCCGTAAGGCCATGGCGAGCGAGCTGGTGCGGTCGGCCAGTCAGTCCCGCACCGTCGAGGAGGTGGCCGGACTTCTGTGCGCGCTGCGGCAGGCGGGGTTCGACGCGCATGCGCGGACCGCGCTGCCCGCCATGGTGATAGTGCGCTCGGTCGACGACACCAGCGCCCTGGCCAGGGAACTGTTCCGGGAGGGCCTGGAGGATTACGTGGTGACCCTCCTCCAGGCGTCGGTCAAGTTCCACCAGCCCGAGGACCTGGCCGACTTCGCCCTGGCGCTGCACCGGGCCGGCCTGCCGGGACACGCCGAGAGCCTCCTGGGAGCGGCGGCCGCGGTCCGCCCGGTCCCCGACCTGGTGGCGGTGACCCTCACCCTGGCCGGCGGGGAACTCGACGACGCGGTGGTCGTCGCCATGTCCGCCGCCGCCCAGCGCACCGTTCCCGATCTGGTGACACTGAGCATCACGCTGCGCGACAGGAACCTGGTCCGGCAGGCCGATGCCTTGCAGCGGGCGGCTGCGGCCAGACGGTCCGCGGCGGACATCGCGGAGTTCATACGGTCCCTGACCGACCACGGCCTCGGGCCGGACGCCGAGGCCGTCTTCGCCGAGACCCAAGCCCGCAGCGTCGGTCATCTGATTCCGCTCGTCCAGGTGCTCCGGGACGGCCGCGACTGGTCGGTGCTGTCCCGGGCCGCGCGGTGCCGTCCCGTCGACGACGTCGCCATCCTGATCAGCGAGCTCTACCTGGCAGGACGTGACCAGTTCGCAGCGGACCTGCTGGTCCTGGTCGCGCGGACGAGAACGGCGGGCCAGATCGCCCAGCTTCTGCACGACCTGGACGGCACGACCGTGGGCGCGGGACCGCTGCTGCGGACCGCGGCTCGCGTCCTGGCACCGGCGGATGCCGCGGCGCTGCTCACCCTGCTGGAGCACCACGGCCTGGCCGAGCCCGCCGAGACCGTCTTCCAGTGCATGCTGCACGGTGAACTCATCGGCCAGGCGGGCCAGTTCCTCGTGGCCCTCGCCAGGGCGGGATCGCGGTACGCCGGCCAGGACCACCTGTGCCGGCTCGCCGACGACATGGATCTCGTCCCGCTGACGTCCCTGCTGCTGGCCCTTGAAGCCGCGGGGTTCACCGGCCCCCTCGACGCGGTCATCCGCACCAGGTACGCCGGCTGCCCGGTCCTCGACGTCGCCCTGCTGGCCAAGCAGCTCTCGGCGGGCGGCAGCGACCGCGGGGAACGGGTGCTGGAACGTGTCCTGGACCGCGTGCTCCTCCTGCGCTCGCTCGCCGATCAGGCGGCCCTGGTCGGCGCCCTGCAGTCCGCGGATCTCCGCTTGGTCGCGGAACGGCTCACCGTCAAGGCCCTGCGGACGCACGGGCGGCGCTTCAGAGACGAGCTGACCCGGGAACGGACCAAACACGAGCAGAAGGTCCTGTCCCGTTCCTTCTGGCTCCCCGACCGTCCCCGCCCCCACCCCCACCGCAGAGGCAAGCGCGGGTAGATGTGCCTGCGGCCGGCCCGGGACGCCACCAAGCCAGAAGCGGCCCGGCGTCGGGCGCCGGCCGATGTCGCCGCGGGACGGTGGGCGACTCGCGATGGTGTCGCTGGTGGGTCCGCGGCCGAGGTGGTGACGACCGGCTTCGTACGCGGGAAGGCGCCTGAGTGTCCGGGGTGGCGACCGGACGGCACACCCGCAGGACAACTGCCGCCACGGCGCCGCCCCCAGCCGGGACCTGGCTTCCAGAGCGCCGCCGTACCCGGTGCCGCGCACCCCACGCACCCGCCCACCCCGCCGGCGCCTACAACCGGCCGGAACCGAACGCTTTCCTGTCATGTTTCGGACACGATCCGACGCCGTTCGCCGTCACCGACGGCACCGACGCACGCCCGGCCGGGTGACGCGGGGAGAGCGGAGCGACAGGGGAGGCTCCCGCACCGGCGCGCCGGTCACCTCCTCCCGCCTGCGGGAACGGCACTCGGCCCAGCGGCCCCCGGCCGGCCGGACCGGAGCGCCGCACGCCACCCGCAGCACACCGCGAAACATCACCGCAACGTTTCACCAAGATCTTCCATCCGTCTCCGGTGGCAGGATATCGGCGACCATTGCGGACGCCCCTGACCACCGCATTGACGTGGCCTGGACCCGCATTTAGTCTTGCCCCTCGTGCGGCCGGCAGGTAGCTGAAGGAATACGGTCTTATCGCGTCCGGAGGGGCGGTCAGTATGCCCGCAATCTCGTCGCCGACATCACCTACTCTGGTTCATATACTCCGGGACAGAGCATTAGAAAATCCCGACGCCACGGCGTACGTATTCCTCGTCGACGGCGAGGACGACGAACGGCGGATCAGCTACCGGGAGCTGTACGCGGCGGCCGCCGACGTGGCCGACGCTCTCGGCGCGCGGCACGGGCGCGGCGAACGGGCGCTCCTCCTCTTCGCCCCGGGCCTCGACTACATCACCGCGTTCTTCGGGTGCCTGCTCGCGGGCGTCGTGGCCGTACCGGCCTACCCGCCCCAGGACGCCCGCGGTCTCGGCCGGCTGGACGCCATCATCGCCGACGCGGGCGCGAGCATCGCCCTGACCACGAAGGACCTGCTGCCGATCGCCCGGTCGGCGCTGGACGCCCCGCTGGAGTGGCTCGCGACCGACGCCCTGGCGGGCGGCGCGCCCCAGGCGGGCGGCCCGCTCGGCGCCCGGCCGGTCGCCACGGCCCCCGAGGACCTCGCCTTCCTCCAGTACACCTCCGGTTCGACGCGGCTTCCGCGCGGCGTCATGCTGTCGCACGCGAACCTCATCCACAATCTGGAAGCCATCTACCGGGCTTTTGCCGGGTCCGGTCACGACGTCATGGTGAGCTGGCTCCCCCCGTATCACGACATGGGTCTTATCGGCGCCATCCTGGAACCACTTCACGGCGGATTCCCGGGCATTCTCATGGCGCCTCTGCATTTCCTCCAGAAACCCTATCGATGGCTGAAAGCGATCTCCGTGCACCGGGGCACGATCAGCCCGTCCCCGAATTTCGGATACGAACTGTGCCTGCGGAAGATCGACGACGAACAACGGGCGTCGCTCGACCTCTCGTCCTGGCGCGCCGCCGTGAACGGTGCGGAACCCGTGCGCGTGGACACGACCGAGCGGTTCACGGAGCGGTTCGCCCCGGTCGGTTTCGACGCCGGCGCCTTCCGTCCCAGTTACGGCCTGGCGGAGGCCACCCTGCTGGTGACCGCCGACCCGGTCGGCGAGAGCGTGCGCCGCTTCCCGGTCGAGGGCGTGTCCCGGATCGCGTGCGGGACCGCACGGGGCGACCAGTCCGTCGTCGTGGTGGACACCGCCACCCTGGCGCCGGCCGGGGCGGGACGGGTCGGCGAGATCTGGGTGTCGGGACCGAGCGTTTCGGCGGGTTACTGGGGCCGTCCCACCGAGAGCGCGGCCCTGTTCGGCGCCACGCTCCCGGACGGCCGGGGCCCGTACCTGCGCACCGGGGACCTCGGGGCCCTGGACGAGGAGGGCGCGCTCGCCGTCACCGGCCGGCTGAAGGACCTGCTCATCCTGCGGGGCCGCAACGTGTACCCGCACGACGTGGAGGGCGCCGCCGAGCAGGGCCACCCCGCCCTGCGGCCCGGATGCGCCGCGGCGTTCACGGTTCCCGTCGACGGGGAGGAGCGGCTGGTCCTGGTGGCGGAAGTCGTGGACGGCGCGGACGCGGAAGCCGTCGCGCTCGCCGTCCGCCGGGCGGTGCGCGAGGAGTGCGAGGCCGACCTCCACGAACTCGTGCTCATCCCGCCCCGCACCATCCCCAAGACCTCCAGCGGCAAGATCCAGCGCCGCGCGACGCGCGAGGCGTACCTGTCCGGGGACCTGTCGCCGGTCGGCGGCTGGCGGCCCGAGGGCACGGCGGCGTCCGCCGAGCGGACCGCCGTCCCCGCGCGCACCCCGCTGGAGGCGCTGATCGCGGACATCTGGGCGGAGCTGCTCGGACGGGACGAGGTCGGGGTGCACGACGACTTCTTCGCCTCGGGGGCGCAGTCCCTCCTCCTGTCCCAGCTCGCCGTCCGCATCGAGGCGGAGCTGCCGGTACGGGTCACGACGGGCGACCTCTTCCAGGCCTCGACCGTCGCGAAGCTGGCCGCCCTGCTGGAGAGCAGACCGCTCACCGTGGACGACGAGCAGGCCGCCGGTCTGATCGCCCGGAGCGACAACGGCTGAACAGCGCGAGCACCGACCTCTTGGACCGAAGGTCTCACCGTTCCTGACGCACGCTGATCCCACCAGGGGGGCACATGGATACGACGGACGTGGTGGAAACGCTGGACAACCTGGTCGCCGACGCCACCGACCACCACTACAGCCCCTACACACGGTTCGACTGGGTGGACGAACTCGCCGAGGAGCAGTGGTGGATGACGCCCGACCTGCTCACGGTGGCCGGCACACGGCACGCACGGGAGCTGGACGAGAAGCAGCTCATGCGGCTGAGCAAGTGGGAGAGCATCAACTTCTTCAGCCTCAACATCCACGGCATACGCGAGCTGCTGATCGAGGTGACCCGGCGCATACACACCCGGGGCTTCGAGCTGCCGTCCGAGTTCTTCCACCGCTTCCTGGGCGAGGAGAACGGGCACATGTGGTTCTTCGCCCAGTTCTGCCTGCGCTACGGCGGCAAGATCTACCCCGACAAGTCGCTTCCGGTCGCGACGCCGGAGGAGGACGCCGCCGTCGCCAACTTCCTGGTCTTCGCCCGCATCCTGATCTTCGAGGAGCTGGTCGACCACTTCAACATCAGGATGGGCCGCGACACCACCCTGCACCCCCTGATCAGAGAGGTGAACCAGGTCCACCACGACGACGAGTGGCGGCACATCATCATGGGCCGCAAGCTCGTGGGCCTTTTGTACGAACCCCTGCGGGAGCGCGGCGACCAGGAGCTGCGCGAGCGTCTCGACGTCTACCTCCGGCGCTACATCACCGCGAGCGTGCAGTCCCTCTACAACCCCGCCGTGTACCGGGACGCCGGCATCCCCGAGGCCTTCGCCTTCCGTGAGGAACTGCTGCGGGACCCGGCACGCGCCGCCTACCACGAGACGTTCTTCAAGCGCATCACCCGGTTCCTGGTGAGCCAGGACATCATCACCGCCTCTCCGTTCCAGGAGGCCGCGGCCTGATGGCGACGGACGTGATCGAGCAGGTACGGGCGTGGCTGCTGGCGCGCAACCCGGAGGTCAGCGGGATCGGCTGGGACGACGACCTCATCGACAGCCGGCTCATCGACTCCCTCGACTTCCCCCAGCTGCTGCTCCTGCTGGAGGAGCTGGCGGGCCGGGAGCTGGAGCTGACCCCGCAGAACGTGGTCGGGTTCCGTACCCTGCGCGGCATACGCGACACGGTCCTGGCGGACGCCACCGGCGCCGGCGCGGTGGGCCATGAGTGATCTCTACACGGAACGCGGCGGGCTGGTCGCCCTCGGCCCGGAACTCGTCCGCCTCATGGACCTGCTGGACGCGTGCTTCCGGGGCTGGGCCGAGGAGTGCGGCGCGACCCCGATGCTCTTCCCGGCGGTCATCGGCACGGCGGACCTGGCGTCCATCGACTACTTCGACAACTTCCCGCAACTCGCCCTGATGACCGCCCCGTTGAAGCTGCCGGCCCAGAAGGTGGAGGACGGCGCGGCGCTGCCGCCGGAGCGTCTCGGCGCGAGCGCGTACGGCCTGGCCTCCGCGGCCTGCTACAACGTGTACCTGCACCACCGCTCCGCGACCCTCGCCGGACCCCGCCACGTCACCACCGTCGCCAAGTGCTTCCGCAACGAGGAGCACTACGACGGGCTGCGCCGGCTGCACGGCTTCACCATGCGGGAGATCGTGTGCCTGGGGCCCCGCGAGGCCGTGCTGGCGCACCTGGCCGCGTTCCGGCCGAAGGTGGTGGAGTTCGCCGCCCGGCTCGGGCTGGAACTGGCCGTTCAGCCGGCGTCGGACCCGTTCTTCGAGAAGGGCGGCGGTCGGGCGCTGCTGGCGCAGCTGTTCCCGGTGAAGGAGGAGTTCGTGCACGGCGGCGACCTGGCCATCGGCTCGCTGAACTTCCACCGCAACTTCTTCGGGGAGCGCTGCGGCATCTCCCTGGCCGACGGCGGACCGGCCTTCACGGGATGCGTCGCCTTCGGTCTGGAGCGGTGGATCGCCGCCCTGCTGGAGACCCACGCGAACATCGACGACATCCTGGAACGGGTGGCGGGGGCGGCTCCGTGAGCGATCTCCTGGGACGCCTCGCCGAGTTGTCCGGGCCGGAGCGCGCCCGCTTCATGGCCCGGCTGCGGCAGCGCTCGGCCGGGCCCGCCGCGCGGCCCGTCGGACCCGGCGCCGCCTCCGACGCGCAGCAACGGCTGTGGCTGCTCCAGCGCCTCGCCCCGGACAGCCCGGCCCACCACCTCTCCGCCGCGCTGCACCTCGAAGGGCCGCTCGACGCGGACGCGCTGCGCCGGGCGCTGACCGAGATCACGGCCCGGCACGAGTCGCTGCGCACGGCGTTCGAGGAGCGGGACGGCACACCGGTACGGCACGTCGTCGCGCCCCGGCCCGTCGACCTCCCCCTGGTCGACCTGGGCGACCTGGAGCCGCCGGAGCGGGAGCGCCGGGCGCGCCGGGCGCACGCCGAGAACGGCACGCGTCCCTTCGCACTGGACGAGGCGCCCCTGGCGCGCTTCACGCTCTACCGGTTCTCGGCCGAGCGGCACGTGCTGACGGTCGTCGCGCACCACCTCGTGTGCGACGGCTGGTCGATGGGCGTCTTCACCGCCGAACTGACCGCGCTGTACGAGGCGTTCGCCGCGGGGAGCCCCTCTCCCCTGCCGCCGCCCGCCGCCCTCCCGGCCGACGTGCGCCGGCCGGCCGGCGCCGAGCGCGACCGGTCGGTGGCGTACTGGCGCGGCGAGCTGTCCGGTGAGCTCCCGGTGCTCGAACTGCCCACCGACCGGCCCCGGCCGGCGCGGGAGGCGATCGAGGGCGCCCGGCACGGCTTCCGCCTGTCCGCCGGCCTCCACGAGGAGCTGCGCGCCGCGGCCGGCCGTGACCGGTCCACCGTCTACGGCCTGCTGCTCGCCGCGTACGCCGTCACGCTGCACCGGATCACCGGGGCCCTGGACGTCGTCGTCGGCGCCCCCGTGGACGAGCGCAGGGGAGCCGGCGAACAGGCGCTGATCGGCTTCTTCGTCAACACGCTGCCGCTGCGGCTGCGGCTGCGGCCCGGGCAGACGTTCGCGCAGACGGCCCGGCAGGCCGGCGAGGCGGTCAGGGGCGCGCTGACGCACGACCTCCCGTTCGGTGACATCGTGCGCGAGACGAATCCGCCCCGGCCGCCCGGGCGGACGGTGCTGCGGCAGACCGCGTTCTCGCTCCAGCCCGCCCTCACCGGCGGCCGGCGCGCCGGGCGGCTGACCGTCACCCCGGCCGCCCCGGACGACTTCGGCCTCGGCGTGTCCCCGCTCGACCTCAGCCTGCATCTGCGCGAGCAGGACGGCGAGCTGCTGGGCTGCCTCGAGTACCGCACCGGCCTGTTCGACGCCGCCACCGTCGCCCGCTGGGCGGAGCAGTTTCAGGAGGCGGTCCGGCAGGCCGTGCGTTCGCCGGAGGCGGTCGCGGTGACGGACGGGCCGGAGCCCGGGACACGGACGGCGGCCGAGCCCGAGACGAACCTGACGGACAGTCAGCTCGCCCTGTGGTTCGGCAAGAGGACCGCAGCGGGCGTGCGGCTGTACTACGAGAACGTCACCGCCCTCTACACCATCGCCGCCCCGCTCGACCACGGCCGCTTCCAGCGCGCCTTCCAGAAGCTGGTGGACCACAGCGACGCCCTGCGCAGCACCTTCCACGAGGTGGACGGGGTGCCCCTGCGGCGGGTCACCGGGTCCGTCCCGGCGCCGGTGGACCTGGTGGACCTCTCCGCCGAACCCGATCCCCGGCAGGCCGCCCTGCGCTGGGCCCGGCGGCGCAGCGGGCCGGGGCTCGACCCGGAGCGGTGCGTCTTCGACTCCGCGCTGCTGAGACTGGGCGACACGGCGTACGCGTGGTACCTCAACGTGGACCACCTGGTCTGCGACGCGTGGTCCATGTCGCTGTTCCTGCGCACCGTCTCCGCGTACTACGACCTGGACCGGCGCGGGAGTCTCCACGAGGCCGCGCCGCTGCCGCCGTTCCAGGCGTACGTCGACCACGAGCGGTCGCTGCGCGGCTCGCAGCGCCGCGCCCGGGCCGAACGCCACTGGAGCGAGACGCTGGCCGAGCCGGTGGAGCGGCTGGCCTTCTACGGCAGGGAGGACGACGTGGCGGGCACGACCCGCACCGCCCGGCTCACCCTGGACCTCGGCGCCGCCCGCAGCGCCCGTATCGCCGAGTTCGCCCGGCAGGAGGGCCACGCGTCGCCCGCCGTCGCGTTCGCCGCCGCGCTCTTCGCCTACCTGCGCCGGATCGGCGGCGGCGAACTGCTGCGCGTGGGGACGCCGTTCGCCAACCGCCCGGCCGAGTTCCGCGACACGGCCGGCCTGTTCATGAACGTGCTGCCGCTGCACCTGCGGGTCGGCGGCGACATCACGCTGCGCCACCTGGCCCGCGAGACGCAGCGCGCCTTCCTGCAAGCGGCCCGGTACCAGGACCACGTGCCCCGGCATCGCGGCGGCACCCGTCTGTACGACGTGTACCTCAACTACCAGAACGCGGCCTTCGAGGGCTTCGGCGGCACGGCCGGCTTCGAGCTGCTCGACACCGGGCACTCCCCCGACCGGCTCACCCTCCAGGTCCGCGAGCTGCGCCAGGACGCCACCGCGCCGCCCCGCTTCGTGCTCGACTTCGACTTCAACACCGCCTGTTTCGACGAGGTGCAGCGGGAGCGGACCACCGGGCACTACCTAGCCCTGCTCGACGCCCTGCTGACCCGGCCCGACGACGCGCTGTCCGCACCGCGGATGCTGTCGGACGAGGAGCTGAAGCAGCTCGACGCCTGGAACGACACCGCGCGCTCCTACGACCTCGGCATCCCGCTGCACGCGCACATCGAGCGCCAGGCGCGCCGTACCCCCGACGCCACCGCGCTCGTCTTCGAGGACCGCTCGCTGACGTACGCGGAGCTGGACGCCGCGGCCGGCCGGCTGGCCCGCCGGATCCGGCGGGCCGTCGGCGAGGACCGCTTCGCGCCCGGTACGACGGTGGCCGTGCGCATGGAGCGCTCCCTGGAGCTGGTCGTCGGCCTGCTCGCCGTCCTGAAGGCGGGCGGGGCCTACCTGCCGCTCGACCCGGCCACGCCCGCGGAGCGCGAGGCGTTCATGCTCGCCGACGCCGGCGCCGAGCTGGTCCTCGTCACCGGGTCGCCGGACGCCGTCCCGGAGGGCGTACCGGTGCTGCGGGTCGACCTGGCCGAGCCGCCCGATCCGCGGGACACGGCCCCCGAGGTGGTGGTGGCGCCGGACCAACTGGCCTACCTCATCTACACGTCGGGGTCCACGGGCACGCCGAAGTGCGTCATGCTCACCCACCGGGGCATCTGCAACCGTCTGCTGTGGATGCAGGAGGAGTACGGCCTCACCGCGGCCGACGCGGTGCTGCAGAAGACGCCCTTCACCTTCGACGTGTCCGTGTGGGAGTTCTTCTGGCCGCTGATGACCGGGGCCCGGCTCGTCGTGGCCCGGCCCGGCGGCCACCGCGACCCCGGCTACCTGGCCGGGGTGATCCGCCGTACGTCGGTGACGACCGTGCACTTCGTCCCGTCGATGCTGCGCGTCTTCCTCGCCGACCCGGCGGCCGCCGGCTGCGGTTCGCTGCGCCGCGTGATCGCCAGCGGCGAGGCCCTTCCGCCCGACCTCGTCGGCCGGTTCTTCGAGGTGTTCCCGCCGCCCGCCGTCGAGCTGCACAACCTGTACGGCCCCACGGAGGCGTCCGTGGACGTCTCGGCGTGGCCGTGCGGACCCGAGGACGCGGCCGGCCCCGTGCCCATCGGGCATCCGGTGGCCAACACCACCCTGGACGTGCTGGACGACCGGCTGACCCCGCTGCCCCCCGGCGTCGTGGGAGAGCTGCACATCGGCGGGGTGCAGCTCGCGGCCGGGTACCGGGGCCGCGACGAGCTCACCGCCGAGCGCTTCGTGCCCGACCCGCGCCGGCCCGGCGGACGGCTGTACCGGACCGGCGACCTGGTGCGGCAACGGCCCGACGGCGCGCTGGAGTTCGTCGGCCGCGCCGACGGCCAGGTCAAACTGCGCGGCTTCCGCGTCGAACTCGGCGAGATCGAGGCGCGGCTGGCCGCCCACCCGTCCGTGCAGGCCGCAGCGGTGCGGCTGCTGGACGACCGGCTGGTGGGGTACGTCGTCCCGGCCGCCGGAGCCGAGCCGCCCGGACCGCGGGAGCTGCGGGCCTTCCTGGAACGGTCCCTGCCGGACTACATGGTGCCCCCGGTCCTCGTGCCGCTGACCGCCCTGCCCGTCACCGCCAACGGCAAGCTCGACCGCGCGGCCCTGCCCGCGCCCGCCCCGGCCGCCGCCACCGCCCCGGCCCGCGCGGCGCGTACCGCGCTCCAGCGCACGGTCGCCGGCCTGTGGGCCGGGCTGCTCGGACGGGACGCGGACGCCATCGGACCGGACGACGACTTCTTCGAGCTGGGCGGGCACTCGCTGCTCGCGGCGCGCCTGATGGCGGTGGTGGCCCGCCGCTTCGGGGTGCGGCTGCCCCTCACCGCCCTGTTCGAGGCGCCCACGGTGGCCCGGTTCGCCGAGCTGGTCTCGGCGGGGTCCGAGCACTCGCTGATCCTGTCGCTGCGGGCGCCGGTCACGCCCGCGCCGCTGTTCCTGCTGCATCCGGCGGGCGGGGACGTGATGGCGTACCGGCAGCTCGTGACGCTGCTGCCGCCGGGCCGCGAGGTGCTGGCGATCCGGTCGCGCGCCCTGACCGGCGAGGCCGAGGCGGCGACCCTGGCGGAGATGGCCGCCCAGTACGTGGACGTGATCCGGGAACGCCGGCCGACCGGGCCGTACCACCTGGCGGGCTGGTCGATGGGCGGCGCCCTGGCGGTCGAGGTGGCGGCCGGCCTGGAGGCGGCGGGCGAGCGCGTCGCGCTGGTCGCCCTGCTGGACTCCTCCGTGCCCGGTGAGGGCGAACCCGACCCGCTGCTCGCGCCCGCAGTCGCCCTGGCCGACTCACTGCCCGGACTCGACGTCACCGCCGAGGACACCGCGGCGCTGCGCGACCGGCTGCGCGGGCTGCCGCTGACGGAGCGCCTGAAGCTGCTGACCACCTGGGCCGAGGAGCGCGGCTCCCGAGTGCTGCCGTCCGAGGCCCTGCTCCGGCAGGCGGAACTGGCCGAGCTGCACGAGCGGTTGGTGCTCGCGCACCGGCCGTCGGTCGTCGACGCCCCGCTGACGCTCTGGTGGGCCCGTGACCGGCTCCGCGAGCACCGCGCCTCCTGGGCGCGGCAGACCCGGGGCGGTGTCCGCGAGGAGGCCACGCTCCCCGGGAACCACTTCACCCTGCTCGGCCCGCCCCATGTCGCCCAGGTCGCGCGGCGGCTGGCGGCGGCCCTGGACACCTGCGAGCGAACCGTCCTCGCAGAACGACAAGGAAGTGAACATCTGTGACCTCCGCGAAAGCCAATCAGGGGACCGCCTCACCGGATTCGCCACAGCCCCCGGCCCCGTCCCCGGGCACTCCGCCGCTCGCGGTCGCGGCCGGGCTGCTCACCGTCTTCCTGTGGGCTTCCGCATTCATCGGCATCCGCGCGGCCGGCAAGGACCTCGATCCGGGCGCGCTGACCCTGGCCCGGCTGTTCATCGGCGCGGTGCTGCTGGGCGTGGTCGTCCTGGTCCGCAGGGTCCCGTTGCCGCCGCGCTCCGACCTGCCGCGCCTGGTGCTGTGCGGTCTGCTGTGGTTCGGTGTGTACAACGTGGCGCTGAACGCCGCCGAGCAGCGGATCGACGCGGGCACCACATCCATGATCATCAGCCTGGGTCCGGTGCTGATCGCCGTCCTGGCCGGGTTGCTGCTCAAGGAGGGCTTCCCGCGTCCGCTGGTCGTCGGCGGCGGCGTCGCCCTCGCCGGTGTCCTGCTGATCGGCCTCGCCACCTCCAGCAAGGGTCTGGAGGCCGGGACGGGCAGTGCGCTGGCGCTGCTGGCCGCCGCCGCGTACGCCGGCGGCGTCGTCACCGAGAAGCCGCTGCTCGGCAACAGTTCGGCCCTGGTGATCACCTGGCTGGCCTGTGTCGTCGGCGCGGTGCTCTGCCTGCCGTTCCTGCCCCAGCTCATCGACAACCTTTCGCACGCCAGCGGCAAGGCGATCGGCTGGACGGTGTACCTGGGCGTCTTCCCGACCTCGGTCGCCTTCACGACCTGGGGGTACGCGCTGGCCCGCTCCACCGCGGGGAAGATGGGCGCGCTGACCTACCTGTCCCCGCCGATCGCGGTCACCCTGGCCTGGCTGATCCTCGACGAGACGCCCCCGTGGCTCGCGGTGGTCGGCGGCGCGCTGTCCCTCGCCGGTGTCGTCTACAGCCAGCGCAAGAGGTGAGGAGCCGGTGACGGCGGCCGTGACCGTCGCCGTCGCGTACACCGACCGGCTCCTGGCCCTGCCCGGTGCGGACGCGTCGCTCCTGACGGCCGCGGAGCGGCGGCGCCTGGCCGCCGCCCGCACCGCGCGGGCCCGGGCCGACTTCCTCGCCGCGCACGTCCTGGCCCGGATGTGCGTGGCACGGCGGACCGGCGGCACCGTCCGGGACGTCGCGCTGGACCAGCGGTGCCCGCTCTGCGCGGGCCCGCACGGCCGGCCGCGGGTCACGGGAGCGCGGTGCGGGGTCAGCCTGTCGTACGCGGACGGGGTGGTGGCGGCCGCGGCGGCCGATCACGCCGTCGGCATCGACGTCGAGCGGCTGCCCGGGCCGGCCGCCCGGGCCGGCGGGCCCGACCTGCGCGGCTTCGGGTCGTTCCTGACCCGCGGCGAGACCGACCGCATCCGCGGGTCGCCCGCCCCGCACCGCGCGTTCCTGCGGACCTGGGTACGGAAGGAGGCACTGGTCAAGCTCACCGCGCGGGGCCTGCCAGCGATGGCGGACGTGGACCTCGCACGCCTGCCGCTCTCCCCCACGGGCCGGGACCGGCCGTTCCGGCTCGGCCGCCGACTCCTGTACGACCTGCCCGGCGTACCGCCCGACCTGGTCGGCGCGGTCGCCGTCACCGCCCCGGACGCTCCGGACGGCCGGGGTTCCACAGCCGCCTCCGGCATGCAGTCGCTCACCACAGACGACCTGATCGACACCCTCTCATTCCAGGGAGAAGCATCATGACCGAGGTACAGACCCAGCCCGAGAGCGTCGTCCCGGACGCCCTGACCACCGTGCTGCTCGGACACAACGCCTTCCAGTTCACCCGCGCCGGTGTCGAACTCGGCCTCTTCGACCTGCTGGAGCGCAACCCCGGCACGCCGCGCGAGCGGATCGGCGCGGAACTGGACCTCGCCGAGCGGTCGTTGGACATCCTGCTGCTCGGCGTCACCTCGCTGCGGCTGGTGGAGCGCACCGAGGAGGGGTACCGCAACTCGAAGTCGGTCTCGGACCTGTTCACGGGCGGCCACTGGGAACTCGTCAAGGCCGTCGTCGGGTTCGAGGCGTACGTCACCTACCCGGGCCTCGTCGACTTCACGGAGTCCCTGCGGGCCAACAGCAACATCGGCCTGCGCCGCTACCCGGGCGACGGCGCCACCGTCTACCACCGGCTCAGCGAGGACCCCGAACTGCTCAAGGTCTTCTACCACTTCATGGGCACCTGGTCGGCCGTCGCCAGCAAGCACCTGATCAAGTACGGCGACTTCAGCGCCTCCCGGCGCGTCCTCGACGTCGGCGGCGGCGACGCGACGATGGCGATGGCGGTGGCCCGGGCGCACCCGGACGTCGAGGTCACGGTCCTGGAGATCCCCAAGGTGGTCGACCTGGCCCGCAAGCGGGTGGAGGAGGCCGGGCTCAGCGACCGCGTCAAGGTGATCGAGGGCGACATCTTCGCGGGCGACTACCCCGAGGGGCACGACACCGTGATGTTCGTGCACCAGCTGCAGATCTGGCCGCAGGACCGCATCCGCGTGCTCCTGGGCCACGCCCACGCGGTGCTGCCGGACGGCGGCCGGGTGCTGATCCTGAACTCGATGTCCGAGGACAACTACGACGGTCCCCTCATGGCCGCCCTGGCCAGCCCCTTCTTCGCGGCGGTGGCCGGCGAGGGCGGGATGCTCTACTCCTGGGAGGGTTACGAGAAGTCACTGAAGGAGGTCGGGTTCGACCAGGTGCGCCGCACCCGCTGCACCGAGGCCATCACGCCGCACGGCATCATCACGGCGGTCAAGTGAGCGGCCACCGTCCCGGTCCCGGCCTGGTGGAGGACCTCGTACGACTGCGCGAGGACCTCCACCGGGAACCGGAACTCGGGCTCGACCTGCCGCGGACCCAGGCCAAGGTGCTCGCGGCGCTCGACGGACTGCCCCTGGAGATCACGACCGGCAGCGGGCTGTCCTCCGTCACCGCCGTGCTGCGCGGCGGGGGCCCGGACGCGGGGGACGGCGACCGTCCCGTCGTCCTGCTGCGCGCCGACATGGACGCGTTGCCGCTGACGGAGACGAGCGGCGTCCCGTACGCGTCCAAAATCGAGGGCCGGATGCACGCCTGCGGGCACGACCTGCACACGGCCATGCTGGTGGGCGCGGCCCGGCTGCTCACCGAGGACCGGGACGGGCTGCGCGGCGACGTGGTGTTCATGTTCCAGCCGGGAGAGGAGGGGCACCACGGCGCGCGGCTGATGATCGAGGAGGGGGTGCTGGAGGCGGCCGGCCCGCGCCCGGTGGCGGCATACGCGCTGCACGTGGCCTCCTCGATGCTGCCGCCCGGGTGGCTGCTGACCCGCAAGGGCCCGCTGCTGGCCGGGGGTGACGCCCTGCGCGTGACCGTCCGGGGCCGGGGCGGGCACGACTCCCAGCCGCAGCTCCTGAAGGACCCGGTCCCGGCCGCGGCCGAGATGGTCCTGGCGCTCCAAACGTACGCGAGCCGGGGCTTCGACCCCTTCGACCCGGTGCTGCTCTCGGTCGGCAGCATCCACGCGGGCACGTCGGCCAACATCATCCCGGACGAGGCGGAGCTGAAGATCGGGGTCCGGACCTTCGGGCCGGGGGCCAAGGCCCAGGTCGTGGAGGGGGTGCGGCGGGTGCTGGAGGGCGTCGCCGCGGCCCACGGGGTCACGGTGACGGTGGAGCACTCCATGGACTACCCGGTCACCGTCGTCGACCCGGACGAGGCGGACTTCGCGGCCGGCACGGTCGAGAGGGCGCTGGGTCCGGGGCGGCTCGTCTGGTCCCCGAACACCCTCAGTCCCTCGGAGGACTTCTCCTTCGTGCTGGACCGGGTGCCGGGGGCGATGCTGTTCCTCGGCGCCTGCCCGCCCGACCGCGACCCGGGGACGGCGAGCTTCAACCACAGCGCCGACGCGGTGTTCGGCAACGAGGTGCTGGGCGACGGCGCCCTGCTCCTGGCCTCCCTGGCGAAGGACCGGCTGACCGCGGCCGGCTGACCGCGGCGGGGCGGGCACGGACGCGGCTCGGGATGCGGATCAGGTCCGCGCCCCGAGCCGCTGGCGCAGTTCCCGGTTCTCCTCCTCCAGGCGCACGATGCGCTCGTACACGGGCTCCAGCACGTGCGCGAGCTCGGCCTCGGAGAAGCGCGGGGTGATGTGTTTGGCGCAGTTCCAGGCGAGGCCTTCGACCCGCACGACGATCAGCGCCTCCTCGTGCCCGTCGGTGCGCGCGTCCCCCGACCGGTCCCGCAGGCCGTGGAACTCGGCGGCGTCCCTGATCTCGGCCCGGCCGAGGACTTTCAGCCGGGTGCGGTGCGCGTAATCCATGAAGAACAGCGACACCCGGTCGTTCCCGCGCACGTTCCCGGTCGTGATGTACTGCCGGTTTCCCCGCACGTCGAGGAAGGCCAGCGTCTCCTCGTCCAGCACGTGCACGAACCCGGGCGGCCCGCCGCGGAACTGGATGTACGGCCAGCCGGTCTCCGTCACCGTGCCGAGGTAGAACCCGTCGCGGGCCGCGATGAACTCGGCCTCGTCGGCGCCCAGTCGGTCGGCGCGCCCCGGGTCCGAGGCGAGGAGCCGGTGCATGGCGGCGGCGCTTCCCCGCTCCTGCTGGACGCGTCGGACGTTTTCGGTGAAGGCCACGTGGGCGTATCGGCTCATGCGGCGCTGCCTCCCTATCGAGGAATCCAACCGGGCACGCGGAAAGAGCAGCGAGGGACGACTCGAGTCCGGAGCTTAGTCCAGAAGTCCCGGCGGACTCCACGATTCGGTGAACATACCGAGGGTCGCCCCGCGGTGACCCGGCCCTGTCCCGGCGTCGGTCAGGGCATCACCGTCGTCACGGCGCGAGAGGCGGGCCACGGACGGGGTGTTCACAGGGTCCCTTCCGTGGGGCGGAAGCCGTGTTGCGCCCCTGTCGCGGCTCTCCCGACGATGGCGCCACCACGAGAGACGGGAGCCGACCCCATGCCTCACATGACCGCCTTCGCCAGGAACCAGTGGTACGTCGCCGCCTACAGCCACGAGGTCGGGCGCGAGCTGCTCGGCCGGACGATCCTCGGTGAGCCGCTCGTCCTCTACCGCGCCGAGGACGACGGCACGGCGGTCGCGCTGGCCGACCGCTGCGTCCACCGCCGCTTCCCCCTCTCGGAGAGCCGGCTCGACGGAGACCGCATCGTGTGCGGGTACCACGGGTTCACCTACGACAGGACGGGCGCCTGCGTGTACGTGCCGGGGCAAAGGCGCGTCCCGCGCACGGCCCGGGTCACCTCGTACCCGGTCGTCGAGCAGGACTCCCTGGTGTGGGTGTGGATCGGCGATCCGGCGCTCGCCGACGCGGAGGTCGTCCCGCGGGCCCGGCACCTGGACTCCCCGGACTGGGTCACGGTGCGCGGCATGGAACCGATCGACGCCGACTACGGCCTGCTGGTCGACAACCTCCTCGACCTCTCCCACGAGACGTATCTGCACGGTGGCTACATCGGCACCCCGGAGGTCGCCGAGACGCCGATCACCACCGAGGTCGACGAGGGCGCGGGCATCGTGCGGGTCAGCCGGCACATGGACGACGCCGAGTGCCCGCCCTTCTACGCCCGCTCCACCGGAATCGAGGGCCGTATCACCCGCTGGCAGGACATCGAGTACCACGCGCCCTGTCTCTACCTGCTGCACAGCCGGATCGCCCCGGCCGGCGTGCTGCCCGAGCCGGACGGCAGCGACCCGAACGGCTTCCACACCGAGATCACCTATGCGATCACCCCGTCCGCCGACGGCAAGGTGTACGACTTCTGGGCCGTCTCCCGGGACTTCGCGGAGGACGACGAGGAAGTCACCGCGTTCCTGCACGACTTCAACCACACGGTCGTCATGCAGGACGTCGACGCGCTCAACCTGCTGCAGAAGACGCTCGGCACCGAGCGGGCCGGCTACCAGGAGCTGAGCATCAACATCGACACCGGTGGTCTCGCCGCCCGCCGTATCCTCGCCCGTCTGGTCGAGGAGGGCGACAAGCCGGTGGAGAGGGTCCGGTGAGCACGCCGTCCGCCGCCGTGAGCCGCGAGGTCTACCGCATCGACTGGCTCCCGGGCACCGACATCCTGCACGGAACCTGTCACTGCGGTGCCGAGAACACCGCCGAGGACCCGGTGCGGATGTGGGAGTGGATGCTCGCACACCCCGAAGGACACCAGCCCGGAGGAACCGCCCCATGACCGAGTACGAAGCCGAGCTCGTCGTCGACCGCCACGAGCCGGCGGCCGAAGGCGTGCTCGCCCTCACCCTGCGCCATCCGCTGGGAGAGGAACTGCCGGCCTGGGAGCCGGGCGCCCATGTCGACGTCCTGCTCGGTCCGGGCCTCGGGCGGCAGTACTCACTGTGCGGCGATCCCGCGGACCGGCGTCTGTGGCGGATCGCCGTGCTCCGCGAGCCCGACGGGCGGGGAGGCTCGGCGTACGTCCACGAGCGGGTGCGCGAGGGCGACAAGGTACGGGTGCGGGGGCCGCGCAACCACTTCCCCCTGCGGCCCTCCCCGCGCTACCGCTTCATCGCGGGCGGCATCGGCATCACGCCCGTCCTGCCGATGCTCGCCGCGGCCGACGCGGCGGGCGCCGAGTGGACCCTGCTGTACGGCGGCCGCACCCGCCGCTCGATGGCGTTCACCGCGGAGCTGGAGCCGTACGGGGACCGGGTCACGCTCGCCCCGCAGGACGAGACCGGGCTGCTGGACCTGGCCCCGGTACTGGACGACCTGCCCGACGGCACGCTCGTCTACTGCTGCGGCCCGGACGCGCTGCTGGACGCGGTGGAGCAGCGCTGCCCGGCCGGGGCCCTGCGCGTCGAACGTTTCCGGCCCAGGGAGCGACCCGCGGGAGACGACGGCGCGTTCGAGGTCGTCCTGGAGCGGACCGGCCGTACCTTCACCGTCCCGCCGCGGGTGTCGATCCTCGACACCGTGCGTGCCGCGGGCGTCGAGGTGCTCTACTCCTGCACCGAGGGCACCTGCGGCACCTGCGAGACCGACGTCCTGGAAGGCACACCGGAGCACCGGGACTCGGTCCTGACGGACGAGGAGCGGGCGTCCGGCGAGACCATGATGATCTGCGTGTCCCGGTGCCGGGGCGGGCGGTTGGTGCTCGATCTGTGACGGCCCCCCCTCAAGCCACGGCGCCGCCGTGGCCGGCGGGGGCACGGGCGCGGGGCGGGCCGGGGCCACGGCCGGCTTCCGGTGACGACGGCCACCTCGCCTGCGGGACCGGTGCCGGGGACGAGATCGATGGTTGTTGCGGACCGGTGCGTGCGGCATGCTGTGGGGCGGCACATCCGTACGCCCGCCTCCGGACGGAGGCCCGGCCCAGGGAGTCCGCGATCACCGGCCAGCAGTACGCCCCGGAACGCGCCGTGGGCTCCGCCCCGATCGACGCCCGTCAGCCGTGGACGCGCGGGCCGCACGCGGCCACCGGCTCTCCGCCGTACCGGCTCGGGCCGCACTCGGGCCGGCTGTCCAGCGCGTTCCTCCAGGAGTCCGGCCTGCGGCTGCGCCACTACGCGGTGCCGGCGTTTCCTCGCCACCTCCGAGGGCGCCCCGCGGCGGGAGTCGAGCACCTCACCGCGCGTCACCGACGAGGCGGGTACGCGGGGCACGGGCGAACTCGGCTGACGCCGTCCCGATGACCGCCGAAGCGCTGCCCCCGCAGACGGTGCGCTCCGCACCGGACCGGCTGCTCGCCGTGCTCGCGGCCTTCGACCACGCGCATCCGGCGCTCTGTCTGACCGACATCAGCCGCCGGGCCGGGCTCACCCTCACCACCACGCACCGGCTGGTGGGGGCCCTGACCGAGTGGGGCGCCCTGGAGCGGGACGCGGAGGGTCTCTACCACGTGGGCCTGAGGCTGTGGGAGGTCGCGGCGCTCGCTCCGCGCGGGCTCGCGCTACGGCAGGTGGCGCTGCCGTACCTGGAGGACCTGTACGAGGCGACGCACGAGAATGTGCAGCTGGCCGTGCGCGACGGCGGGGACGTCGTGTACATCGAGTGGCTCTGCGGACGCTCCGCGGTCGGCGTCCACATCCGGGTGGGCGCCCGCTGGCCGCTGCACGCCACCGGGGTCGGGCTCGCGCTGCTGGCCCACAGCGGGCAGCCGTTCCAGGAGGCGTACTGCGAGGGGCCGCTGACCGCGTTCACCCCGTACACCGTCACGGACGCCGCGCGACTGCGCCGCGAACTGGCCGAGGTGCGGCGGTCGGGTGTGGCCGTGAGCAGTCGTCGGATCACCGAGGACGCCCTGTCGGTGGCGGCCCCGGTACACGGCCGCGACGGCGGGGTGACGGCGGCGGTGTCGATCGTGGTCCCGCACGCGACGGCCCAGGTACCCGTGCTGATCCCGGCGGTGCGTCTGGCGGCGCGGGGGATCTCACGGGCGCTGGGGTGGCGCCCGGAGGCACGCTAGCCGGGCCCCGCCCGGTTCGGGCCCCGCGCACGCCGCCGGCGGATCAGGTGCAGGTGCCCTCCTCGTTGGCCCCAACTGACCGATGAATCAGTGGGCGAAGCGAAGATTGGCCGGAAGTGCTCCGATGTCTGTGGTCCGGAGCATTGACCGACGAACCGCCGACCGCAACGCTGGATCGCATCGGGCGAACGAGTTCCTGAATTCAGTCCATGAACGTGAACAGTTGACTCGCTACTCCTCCGATGTTTCCAGGCTTCCCCTCCTATCGAGAGGGCTGCCCGCAACGAACAACTGCGAGGTGATCAGTGTCATGAGCACATCCAGAAGGGCGCTGCTGGGCGCGGCGGTCGCGGGCGCGGCCGGGGCGACGCTGGGGCTGCCCGCCGCCGCCCACGCCGCCTCCTGGCAGCAGAGGTGGGCCCCCTCCGCGAGCGGCGACGGGCTCGGCGCCTTCGAGACCGTCGAGGACGACCGGGCCGACTCGCACCCCGCGGGGCACCCGCACATCTTCGCGACCGGCGACAACTGGCGCTTCACCATGCACATGGCCGACCGGGACACCTCCACCGACCGCCAGCGCCAGGAGGTCACCGGGCTGCGCACGAGCTCCAGCAGCTACCTGAAGTGGACCGAGGGCCAGACCTGGCGCGTCACCTACTCGATGTACATCCCGGGCTCGCTGAAGGCGACCACCACCTTCACCCACGTCATGCAGATGAAGCAGCCCGGCAGCGGCACCTCCCCGATCGTCACGCAGTCCCTGCGCCGGGTGAACGGCAGGCAGACCATCGAGCTGGCCCTGCCCGTCTCCGGCACCCTGATCGGCCGCACCGACCTGGACCCGCTGCACGACCAGTGGACCGACGTCGACTTCCAGATCAAGGTCGGCAACGGCTCGGCGGGCTCCGTCCGCTGGATCCTCAGGTCCGGCGGACGGACCCTCATCGACGCCTCGAAGACCGGCGTCGACACCTTCCTGGCCGACCGGGTCCGCCCGAAGTGGGGCATCTACCGCTCCCTGGGCGACACCTCCGGGTCCCTGCGGGACACCTACCTCCTGCTCACCAACCTCCGTGGCTACCAACTCGTGTGAGGAGCCATCACATGAGCCGTCCTGTGCAGCCCTCCACCCATCCCCGCCGTCGCGCCGCGGGCGTCATCCTCTTCGTGGTCGCCGTCGTCCTCGGCCTCAGCCACCCCGCGTCCCTCGCCGCCCCGCACACCACGGCCCGCGCCGCCGCCCGGTACAACGTGCGCGACTACGGCGCCAAGGGCGACGGCTCCACCAACGACAGCCCGGCCATCGACAAGGCGATCACCGCGGCGAACGCGGCGGGCGGCGGCACCGTCCGCTTCCCCGCCGGCGCCTACAAGTCCGCGAACACCCTGCACATGCGAAGCCATGTGACGCTCCGGCTCGACAAGGGCGCCACTCTCCAGGGCTCCGGTGCCGACACCTACGACAAGGCCGAGTCCAACCCGAACGACGCCTATCAGGACTACGGGCACAGCCACTTCCACGACGCGATGGTCTACGGCGACAAGCTGACCGACATCGGCTTCGTCGGCCAGGGCGTCATCGACGGCGCGGGCAACCTGATCACCGGCAACCCCAGGTCCGGCGAGGCCGACAAGATCATCTCGCTGACGCGCTGCGACGGGCTCAGGATCGGGGACGGTCTCACCCTGCGCCGGGGCGGTCACTTCGCGGCCCTCGTCAACGGCTGCGCCCACGTGACCTCCGACCACCTGACGATCGACACCGCGAGCGACCGTGACGGCTGGAACGTCGTCTCCACGACCGACGTCACGATCACCAACGCCGTCGTTCACGCCAACGACGACGCGCTGGTCTTCAAGAGCGACTACGCGCTCGGCGCCAAGCTGCCCAGCGGGCATGTGCGGGTGAGCGATTCGACCCTCGGGGCCAAGTGCTGCAACGCCCTGATGTTCGGCTCCGAGACCTGCGGCGACTTCTCGGACTACCAGTTCGAGAACATCCGCATCGACGGCGCGGACAAGTCCGGCCTCGGCATGGTCTCGATGGACGGCTCGAAGATCTCCGACGTCCATTACCGCGACATCACGATGACCGACGTCCACTCGCCGATCATGCAGAAGATCGGCACACGCAAGCGGTGCGGCAACAGTCCGGGCGTCGGATCGATCAGCGACGTCACGTACGACGACATCACGGCGACCGGCAACAGCCCCGCCTTCAGCCCGACCCTGTGGGGCGAGTCCGGTCACCGCATCGACGGCGTGACCTTCACCAACGTCGACATCTCGGTCCCCGGTGGCAACGGCACCATGTCGACGGGCGTGCCCAGCGACGACTCCACCGACTACAACCCCAAGAGCATCGGCACCCGGCCCGCCTACGGCTGGTACCTCCACAACGCCGACAACGTCCGGTTCACCGACAGCTCGGTGACGTTCGCCTCGGACGACGGCCGGCCCGCGTTCGTCGCCAACGCGGCCAGTGGCATCCGTCTGGACCGGTTCACCGCGCGGAAGGGCGGCACCTCGCCGTTCGACGTCGGCTTCCAGGACGCCGGCGGCTACTGCCTGACGGACAGCCACAGCTCCTCGGGTGGCGTCCTGCGGGTGTCGGCGAGCGGTTCCCGCCAGGACTGCACGAGTACGGCGGTGAAGCCGCTCGACCTGGAGAACCCCCGCCAGGACTTCCTCCGCGACTCCGTCGGCGGGCTCTTCCTGCACTGGGGCCTGCGCACCGCACCCGCCCACACCAGCTGCACCGCCTGGGAGAAGGACGTCACCGACGGCGGCTGGACGCCCGGCTACTGGGTCGACGAGGCGCAGAAGCTGCACACCCAGTACCTGGTCCTCGCCACCTTCCACAGCCGCCTCGGCTACGCCCGCCCCTGGCCGTCCAGGATCCCCGGATCCTGCTCCACCGAGCGGGACTTCCTGGGCGAGCTGATCACGGCCGCCAAGGCCAGAGGCATGAAGGTCATCCTCTACATGACCAACGACCCCCAGTGGCACGACGAGGGCGGTCACGAGTGGCTGGACTCGGCCGCCTACTCCGCCTACAAGGGCAAGGACATCGACCTGACCACCAACGACGGTTTCGGTCAGTTCAGTTACGACAACTTCTTCGAGGTCATGGACCGCTATCCCGGCCTCGGTGGTTTCTGGATCGACAACGACAACCCGTACTGGGAGAGCCACGACCTCTACCGGCAGATCTACGACAAGCGCCCGGACTACACGCTCAGCAACAACAACGAGGACACGCCGATCATGGACATGATCAGCAATGAGCAGAAGACGGGCATGACCCCGGCCTACGACTACCCGCAGGCGGTCTACACCGCACAGCCCCGCCTGACCGAGGCCGACTTCAAACTCCCGTCGACCGGTGCCTGGTGGTACGACGGCTCCGACCCCTCCGTCGACCGGGCGCTCACCATCGGCCGCCTCGTCACCGACGCAGGCTCCTCGGTCAAGGCACTGATGGCCGAGACAGCCCAGGTCAACGGCACGTTCCCGTCGAACCAGGCGACCTTCAACACCTTCGCGGACTCCTACCTCGACCCCATCTGGGAGTCCCTGCACGGCACCGAGGGCGGCGGGTACATGTACGGCGGCCTCAAGCCCGGTTCCTGGAACGACGGTGCGTACGGGGTGACCACCATCGCCAAGAACGACCCCGGCCGGCAGTACATCCACGTCCTGACCCCGCCGGGCACCAGCACGCTGCGGGTGAGGGACAACGGCTACCGCATCGCCTCCGTCACCGACCTCCGCACCGGCAAGGCGGTCTCCTGGTCGCAGTCCGGCGGCGTGCTCACCCTGAGCGGGCTCGGGAACTGGGACCCGTACGACACGGTCTTCAAGGTCGCGACGGCCGGCCGCCAGGGCATTCTCACCGGCGTCAAGGTCAGCGCGAGCGCCTCCGCGAGCGGGCACTCCGCGACGGCCGCCGGGGACGGCGACTACCTCACCTACTGGGACAACGGCAAGACCCTGCCCGTGAACCTCACCTTCGACCTCGGTTCGGCCAAGAAGGTGCGGTACATCGGGCTCAACCAGCGTGAGGACTCCGTGGCCTACGCCCGCTCCGACACCGAGCAGTCCGCGCGGATCAAGGACTACAAGGTGTTCCTGAGCAACGACGGCTCCACCTGGGGCAGCGCGGTCAAGACCGGCCGGCTGCCGAGTCGCCGGGGAATCCAGGGCATCGACCTGACCGCCGCCAACGCCCGTTACGTCCGGCTCGAGGTCGACACCACCTGGGCCGCCTCCACCGACACCGCACGCTACCAGCGGCTTCGGGTCGACGAGGCGTGGATCGGCACGTCGTACGCCACCCCCGCGAACAGTGGACAGCCATGATCCGGGTCGGATCGCTCACGGCCGCGGCGGCGGGCCTGCTCGCCGCCGCGGCCGTGCCGCCATTCCGAAGGCGCGGTCAGGCGGGGTGCTCCTCCGCACCGCGCGCCTGCTCTTCCGCTCCGGCTCCCCGCCGACGCCGTTCCAGTTCGTCGTACCGGGCGCGCATGGTCTCGCCGGCCGCGGGCCCCGCCGTGAAGACGAACGCGTCGCTGTCATGGAGGTCCCGTCCGGTGCGCCGGTCCACGACGACCGGCTCCACCTCCTCCCCGGTCCGCGCGTCGACGAGGATCATCGCTCGTTCCTCCGGCGCCAGGTGCTGGTTCCCCCAGGCCGCCAGCGCGACGATCACCGGGCGCAGCGAACGTCCGCGCTCGGTGAGCACGTACTCGTGGCGGACCGGATGGGTCTGGTACGGGCGGCGCTCCAGCAGACCGTCGGCGACCAGGGTCTTCAGGCGCGCGGTGAGCATGCTGGTCGAGATGTTGAGGCTCTGCTGGAACTGGTCGAACCGGGTATAGCCGTCGAAGGCGTCATGAAGGATCAGCAGCGTCCACCACTCGCCCACGTGCTGCACGGTCGTGGACAACGGACAGGCGCGGTCCTCAAGCCGGATCCGGCTCGCCATTGCGCCCCCCTCTCCTGTTACTGCTAAAGTCGAAGTCACTGGCTTTCATTTTAGCAGTCACACAGCGACAAGGGGTGTGCCCCGCGCACACCGGAACGGACGCACCGTGCCCCTCATCATCGACGACTCCCTGGCCGGCCGGCACGCCCTCGTCACCGGCGGCACCAAGGGCACCGGAGCCGCGATCGCCGCCCGGCTGCGCGCCGCCGGCGCCACCGTCCTGGTCGCGGCCCGCTCCAGGCCGGACCACGTGGCCGAGGAGGACTTCGTCGGCGCAGACCTGACCACACCGGAAGGCGCCGGCCACGTGGCCCGGGAGACGACCCGCCGGCTGGGCACCACCGACATCCTGGTGCACTGCCTGGGCGGATCGTCCGCCCCCGCAGGCGGTTTCGAGGTGCTCACCGAGGAGATCTGGTCGCAGGAACTGGCCCACAACCTGCTCGCCGCGGTCCGGCTGGACCGGGCGCTCGTCCCCGGCATGACGGCGCGAGGGCGGGGCGCGGTCGTCCACGTCTCCTCCATCCAGCACCGCATGCCGCTGTGGGACGGCACGCTGGCCTACGCCGCCGCCAAGGCCGCCCTGAGCACGTACAGCAAGGGCCTGTCCAACCAGGTGGCCCCGCACGGAGTGCGTGTCAACACGGTGGTGCCGGGGTTCATCCAGACCGATGCCGCCGACGCACTCGTCGACCGGATCGCCGAGCGCACGGGCGACCGCGACTCCGCCCTGTCCTCGCTCATGGACTCGCTCGGCGGCATCCCGCTCGGCCGGCCCAACCGCCCCGAGGAGGTGGCCGAACTCGTCGCCTTCCTCGTGTCCGACCGGGCCTCCGCCATCGTCGGAGCGGAACACGTCATCGACGGCGGCACCCTCCCCACCCTCTGAGCGAAGTCCCGCCCTGTCCACGAACCCGGCCCTCCGATCCGAAAGCGAGACTCACATGACCGACACCAGCGCCGCCGCGCCCGGCACGCACGAGCTTCCCGGCGTCGTCCACCGGTACCTCGAGGCGCACACCGCCCGCGACACCGCCGCCGCCGTCGCGGCCCTCACCGCAGACGCGACCGTCACCGACGACGGCCGCACCTACCGTGGCCGCGCCGCCGTCGCGCAGTGGCTCGACGGCGCCGCCTCCGAGTACACCTACACCACCGAACTGCTGTCGGCGCACAGGGACGCCGCCGACCACTTCACCGTCACCCAGCGCCTGCGGGGCGACTTCCCCGGCGGCACGGTCGACCTCCGCTTCCGCTTCACCCTCGACGGCGACCTCATCAGCCGGCTCACCATCGCCCCCTGAACCGCGACCGGGGTGATCAGCCGCGCGTCCACCGCTGGTTTCCGCTGCCGTTGCAGGTCCACAGTTGCAGGAGGGTGCCGTTGGCCGTCCCCCCGCCGGTCGCGTCCAGGCACAGACCGGACTGGTCGCCGGTGATCGTGCCGTCGGAGTGGAGCGTCCACTTCTGGTTGCCGCCGCCGTTGCAGTCCCAGATCTCCACCTTGGTTCCGGGGCTGGTGCCCTGGCCTGCCGCGTCGAGGCAGACGCTTCCGTAGACCCGCAGCTCACCGGCCGAGGTGTTCGTCCACTGCTGGTTGCCGCCGCCGTTGCAGTCCCACAGTTCCACCTGGGTGCCGGCCGTCTGCGACTGGTTCGGCACGTCCACGCACCGGCCGGAGCCGACGCCGACGACCGGGCCTGTCGTGCCGCCGTCGCCGCCGCCGCTGCCGGGGGTGATGGACAGGTTGTCGAACTGCGCCGTCTCACCCTGGCTGGTCCCGTAGCCGATCTGCCCGCCGGCCCAGGTCCGGTCGGTCACCGAACCGACCGTGGCACCGTCGATGACGGCGGTGATGGTGGCGCCGGAGAAGGTGAGGGCCAGGGTGTGCCACCGGTTGGTGCCCAGCGCCGCGGTCGTACCGCGGGCCAGGGTGGAGAGGGTGCCGTTGGTGTTCGAGTTCAGCACCGACCAGGCACCGGTGTCGCTCACCCGCAGGCGGTAGGCGTTCAGTCCTCCGGTACCGCTGTAGTCCTGTGCGCCCGCACGGCCGATCAGCTCCGCGTATCCGCTCTGTTCGAGCATCACGTCCGAGGAGACGGTGTAGTCGCTCCAGCCCGTGTCACCGAGCAGGGCGTGCGGATCGGACAGCGCGTCCCAGGTGATCGGCTTCTGCGGGCTCATCTGGCGCACGCACTTGCCGCTGCGGCCGCCGCCGCAGCCCACCTCTTCGAAGGCGCCCTGCCAGTCCATCAGGTACTTGGCCTCGGCACCGGCGGCGTAGCCGTCGAAGGAGTCGCTGTACGGCAGCTTCAGCGTGCCCTGGGCGGGACCGGTGGCGGTGCCCTTGCCCTGGCCGGTCGTGGTGGTCAGGGTGTACACGCGGCCCGGCTGGACAGTGAGGCTGAAGCCGCTGCCGGACGGGGTGATGTCGGCGGTGTGCACGAAGTAGTCGGCCGGGTTCTGGGAGGTGACGTCGGTCGACCATACGTGGACGGTCTTGGCGGACAGTCCCCCGGTGACGTTGAAATTCAGCGTCTGGCCGCTCGCGGCGTCCATCGTCTCGATGACCGTGGAGTAGTCGGAGCCGTTGGTGGACTTCAGCGAGACGTAGCTGCCGTTGTTCCGGTTGCCGCCGATGTAGCCGCTGGACGCGTCGAGGTAGTGCCAGCCCGGGGCGGTGAACTGGCTGGTCTGCGCCATCACCCAGGCGTTCTTGCCGATCGCGTAGTGGCCGGACCAGGGCTGCGGGGCCAGGGCGAGCCCCATGGTGGGGTACGGCAGGTTGGGCGTGATCGAGGCGACCACGGGCCAGTTGAGGTACGCGGTCATCCGGCCGTCGATGTATCCGCGGTTGATGCCGCGGGCCACGGCCTGCGCTCCCCCGTTGTAGTCGTCCGAGCCGTTCTCGCTCGCCCACAGCGCCTTGCCGGACGACGTGGCGGCCGACGGCACCGAGCAGGTGGACTGGGACGACCGGTAGCCGCAGGGGTAGTGCGTGCCGATGGCGCTCACCGCGGAGGCGAACGCCGGGTCGGAGTCGATGTCGTTCGCCACGGACCAGTCGGAGTCTGCCGCGACGATCTTGACGTTGCCGTAGCCGTGGCTGTCGAGCGCGCTGCGCAGTTGTTCGTACCAGGAGATGTTGTAGCCCCGCTCGTTCCACCCGCCGAGGTAGTCGATGGTCAGCCCGTGCTGCTTGGCGCAGCCCAGCCACGAGAGCAGGTAGTCGGCCATGTCGGTCGACCAGAAGTTCCCGCCGCCGATCCAGCCGGGCGCGCCCCAGGCGAGCCCGTACAGCTTGATGCCCGGGTTGCGGGCCTTGGCCTGCTCCATCAGCCACCACTCGTAGCCCCGGTCGCAGTTGAGGTCGGAGCGGGTGTGCTGGTGACTCGGTTCGGCCCCTGAGGTGGAGTTGGTGTCTCCGCCGATCTCCGCCTTGAGGATTTGCAGGGAGGCGCCGTAGCCGGGCTTGAACAGGTAGTCCAGGATCTGGCCGCGCTGGGGCTCGGGATAGTCGGTCAGGAGTCTGCTGTTGCCGCCCCCGCCGCTGATGGCGCCGACGCCGTCGAAGGTACGGCCGCCGGACGCGCCGTTGATCGTGATGGAGGTGGCGGCCTGGGCCGGGGCGGCGGTCGTGGCGACGATGCCGCCGGCGGTCAGGAGCAGGCCCGCGAGCACTGCGGTCAGGACGCGCAGGCGCCGGAACAACCGGCTGAAGGCTGACACGTGGATTCCTTTCACAGGTGGGAGGTGTCCCCGTGCGGGAGGGGAGCCCGGTCACGGGGCCCGATGACTGTGCGGTCGCCGGTGTGCGGCGGGGCCTTACCGATCCGGGAGGACGCGGCGAACGCCGTGGTGCCGGACGCGGTCACGACCATCGCCAGAGCGACGAGGAGCGTGGCCTTCCATCGCCTTCGTCGGCGATCGACGGCTGTCCGGGCGTGGAGACCTCCTCCGTGGCGGTGCCGCCACGGAGGCGTCGTAGCCGCCTGTGGTCGGTGTGCGGACGCCCGGTCGCCAGCGGCGGGCAGCCACGCGGCAGGCGGGCCCGTACGGTGTTCGGCAGGGGCGTGGAGGGGGAGTCACCCCAGCGTCCACCGCTGGCTACCGCTGCCGTTGCAGGTCGACAGCTGGACGAGGCTTCCGTCGGCGCCGGCCCCTCCTGTCACGTCCAGGCACAGGCCGGACTGGACGCCGGTGATCGTGCCGTCCGCGTTGAGCGTCCACTGCTGGTTGGTCTGGCCGTTGCAGGTCCAGATCTCCACCTTCGTCCCCGGTGTGGTGCGGTTGTCGTAGGCGTCCAGACACCTCTGGCTGCTGCCGGAGTAGACGGTGAGCTGGTCGGAGACGGAATGCGTCCAGGTCTGGTTGGCGCTGCCGTTGCAGCTCCAGATCTCCACCTGGGTGCCGGCGGTGGTGGTCGAGTTCGGGACGTCCAGGCACTTGCCCGACCCCACCCCGTGCAGCGCACCGGTCACAGTGGTGCCGCCGCCGCTGCTCGTGCCGCCCACGACCCGGTACATCACCGTGCCGTGCGCGGGCACCGAGGCGCTGATCGTGCCCGAGGTCGTCGAGGACGCCCCCGACCACAAGTCGGTCAGGGTGTAGGAGGAGGCCCCGGTCTTGCCGATCGCGGCCGCGCTGGTGGTGATGGTCGCCGTCGAGCCCGTCTCGTTGAACAGCGCCACCGACACGTCCCCGTTCGCCAGCGGCTTGGCCAGGACGTCCAGGCCGCCCGAGGAGGAGACCATGACGCCCTGCCTGCCCAGCGGGTCCTGGTCGACCGCGATCACGCGGGAGTTGGTCAGCGTGGCCAGGGTGTCCCTGCCGGCCGAGGGGATGTCGGTGCCGGCGATCAGCGGCGCGGCCATCTCCGCCCACAGACTGAATTCGCTACGGCTCTCGGTGGCCGTCAGCGAGCCGTTGCCGACCTCCAGCATGTCGGGGTCGTTCCAGTGGCCGGGGCCGGCGTAGGAGGCGAGCCCCACGTTGCTGTGGAAGATCGAGAGCATGCTGGAGAAGCTCGCGTTGATGTCCCCGGTGGTGCGCCAGCTGTTGCCCACGTCCGCGCCCCAGGTCCACACGTTCTCCTGGCCCCAGTTGCACAGACTGAACAGAATGGGCCGGCCGGTGGCCGCCAGGGCGTCGCGCATCGCGGTGTACCGGGTACGGGCGGGCGCCCCGGTGTTGTTGCAGTTGTCGTACTTCAGATAGTCCACGCCCCAGGAGGCGAACGTCTGGGCGTCCGTGGTCTCGTGGCCCAGACTGCCCGGATACCCGGCACAGGTCGCGGTGCCCGCGTCCTCGTAGATCCCCAGCTTGAGCCCCAGCGAGTGCACGTAGTCCGCGGTGCCCTTGATGCCGTCGGGGAACTTGGCCGGGTCCGGCACCAGACGGCCGCCGGAATCGCGGCTGTGGGTCATCCAGCAGTCGTCTATGTCGACGTACGAGTAGCCCGCCGCCTGCATGCCGTTGGTGTGCATCGCCTGCGCGGTGGACTTGATCAGCGACTCGGAGACGGCGCAGCCGTACGCGTTCCAGTCGTTGAAACCCATCTGCGGCGTCAACGCCAGCCCGTTGTCCAGCGCGGCCGCGGGCTGCGCCGTCTCCAGGGCGAGGAGGGGGGCGGCCACGGCGAGCAGTGCGACCGTGCACGCGAACGCCAGGATTCTACGCAAGGACGTCAGCGGCGTCAGCGGGAACGGCGTGCGCGGACGCCTGGCCCGCTCGGTGGTCAGGGACATGGTTCATCGCTCCTCGGGTCGAGTTCCGGAGGGCACGTGCACGGCAGTAGGGGCGGGCTCCTGCCGCATTGTTGCGAACATGACATGCACAGAGCGGAGCGACCCCGACGCGTTCGCAGTGTCGAACATGTGTCGGAGTATCGGGCAAGGTGGATAATAGGGAACCACTGAACGGCGTCAATACCTTCCACATGATTCGACGCGCATCTCGAAACATTCGCTCGGCGGCCCGTGAGGTCCGGCCCTCACTGCAGGACCTTCTCCCCCCGCGCCTCGGCGTCCTTGGCGTTCTTGACCGCGTCGTCGATGTCCTGCCGGCCCGGCTGGAGCTGCTGCCGCTCTCCGTCGCCGGTCACGAAGTCGCCGGGTCCGCAGGAGTTCGACCCGGCCCGCATCCGTGTGTACAGCAAGCCAATCGGCCTGCGATGCGGCCGGGGCGCCCGACGTGCGCGTCAGACATGGCGTGGACGACGCCAACACAGGTGGCTGGTGCGGCACACGTCGCACGGTTCCGCGCCTGCGGGCATGCGACCGTACCGCACGGCGGGGCCCCGGCCGGGGCCCCGCGCTCAGGCGGCGGTCACCTGACGAGACGGGCGTAGGCCCGCAGTTCCTCCACGAAGATCCGGGGCTGTTCGAAGGCGGCGAAGTGACCGCCCGCGGCGATGTCGTCGTTGAAGTAGACCAGGTCGTCGTAGGCCTTCTGCGCCCACACCTTCGGCGTGCGCACCAGCTCGCCGGGGAAGACGCTGACCCCGACCGGCAGGTCCAGGCGTGTCAGGTCGTGGTTGTCCCGGTAGAACTCCCAGTAGAGCCGCGCCGACGACGCGCCGGTGTTGGCGAGCCAGTACAGACTGATGTCGTCGAGCATGCGGTCGTAACCCAGGAGCGGCTCCGGACGGTGGTCGCTGTCCGTCCAGTCGATGAACTTCTCGAAGATCCAGGCGGCCTGCCCCACCGGGGAATCGGCCAGGGCGTAGCCGAGGGTCTGCGGGCGCGTGGCCTGCTCCTGGAAGTACCCCGAGTACTGCTGGGCGAAGACCTGCTGCTGGGCGATGGCCGCCTTCTCCTCCGGCGTGCCGTCCCCCAGGGCCGTGTTGGTCAGCATGAACTCCGGCAGGTTCAGGTGCACACCGAGCAGACCGGCCGGCCGCTGCTTGCCCATCTGGGTGGTGACGGCACCTCCCCAGTCACCGCCCTGGGCGATGTAGCGGCGGTACCCCAGACGCTCCATCAGGGTGATCCACGCGGACGCGATGCGCGCGGGGTCCCACCCCGCCTGCGCGGGACGGTCGGAGAAACCGTGCCCGGGCATGGAGGGGATGACGACGTGGAAGGCGTCCCGGGCGCTGCCGCCGTAGCGCGTCGGGTCGGTGAGCGGACCGATCGTGTCGAGGAACTCTACGAACGACCCCGGCCAGCCGTGGTTGAGGACCACCGGAAGGGCGTCGGGGTGCCTGGACGGAACGTGCAGGAAGTGGATGCCCAGCCCGTCGATCCGTGTCCGGTACTGGCCCGCCTTGTTCAGCCGGGACTCCAGGGCGCGCCAGTCGTACGTGGTGCGCCAGTGCTCGACCAGGCCGCGCAGCCGGCTGAGCGGGACGCCCTGGGAGACGTCGCCGACGGTCTCCCGTTCCGGCAGCCGGGCCGCCGCCAGCCGGCGGCGCAGGTCCACCAGCGCGCTCTGCGGAACATGGAGATCGAAACGGGTGATGTCCGGACCGGCCGGGGGCAGGGTGAGACCCGCCACCGACGCCGGCTGGGCGGCCGAGGCGCCGTGGGGCAGCCCGACCGACACGGCTGAAGCCGCCCCGACGACGGCGGCCGACCGCAGGAAACCACGGCGCGAGCTAGCCGGAAGCGACTCCTCGGCCGTCTCGGCGGTGGTCATGGGGTGGTGTGATCTGAACACGGTTGGTCCTCTGGGGGAGCGCGGTCCGGTGGGTCCGGCAGGTCCGCGGGTCTGGTGGGTGGAGTGGTCCGAGGGGACTGGCGGGATGGCTGGGCGGTAGGCAGAGCGGAGCCGGTGGATCGGCTGGTGCGGTGGGTGCCGTTGGTCCGGTGGGTGCCGTTTGTGTGGGGGCGGTGGATCGGCTGGTGCGGTGGGCGCGGTGGGTGTGGTGGGCGCACGAACCAAGAACCCCTTGGCCGGTGGGCATCCGTGGCGCGCGCGTCCGTGCTCCTCTGCCGTCGGGTTCCGGTCACGCGCGGCAGCGTGCCTGCGGCTCGCGCCCGTCCCCACGCCGGCGTCCGCGCTCCGCCCGGTCGAGCAGCGACACCCCGTCCACCACGAGCAGCGTGATCCTGTGAAGTTCGTCCGCGACGAGACTCGACCGGTCCATGTGGTGATTCAAGAAGAAAGTGGGTGACATGTCAACTGGAACCGCTCTCGCCGGGAATCGGACGCCACGCCAAAGCACACTCGCCCCGCGTTCCCGGCAGCCGTCGCCGCAGAGGTAGAAACCCCGTTCACCCGCCGCTGAATCGCGCCATGTTTCGCCTTCCCGCCCAGCATCTCGACGGCGGACCAGCGCGGTCCTCGCGGGAGGCCGAGCACGGTCGCGCTCCCGCCTGGCTGAGATTAGCCCCTGCTCCACTCGCCATTCGGTTGACGCGTCACTCAAACTGGCTAGGCTGGGCCCGTTCACACCGAGGCCGGTCGGCGCCGCCTGTCCCCGCACGGACCCTGCACGGACGCCTGCACGGGCGGCCACGCGGAGCAGCCGACGACCACGCCGCACCCCTCCCCCACCGCAAGGTGAGCCGGATGCGTGCGACCGGGTGCCCGACGCCCTGCCCCGGCCCACTCAGCACAGAGGAGATCCGATGTCGTCCGACAACGAGAAGTCCATCCGGAACGCCTACCAGGTGGCCGAGGTCCAGGACATCCCCGGGTGGATCGACTGCTTCACCGAGAACGGCACGTTCACCGACCAGTCGATCGGTGTCACCTACCGCGGCCAGGACGTCGGCCAACCGGTGGTGAACTACGCCGCGGCCTTCCCCGACATGCACCGCGAGCTCTACGACGTCTACGTGCAGGGCGACTTGGTGGTGGTGGAGCTGTCCCTGAACGGGACGCACCGGGGACCGCTGAACACCCCCATGGGCGTCATCGCCCCCACGGGCCAGACCATCCAGGTGCCGTGCTGCGACGTGTTCAGGCTGCGTGAGGGCAAGATCGAGTCCTTCAACTGCTACCCGTCCGGCACCGTCCTGTTCGGCCAGCTGGGCGTGCTGAACAACCTGGAGGCCGCCGTCTCCCGCTGACGCGTCGCCCCTACCCGTCACCGCTCGTCCCCCTCGGCGCGGCCGGCCACGCCGAGGGGGCAAGGCCGCTGCGCGGCGCAGCCGTGGACCAGCCGCGCCCGCGCTGCCGGAGCGCGCTCCGGCAGCGGCCCCCTGGCAGGAGCACCACGGATCGGGACGGATGCGCCACCTTCCGCATCCGTCCCGATCCGTGGTGTCCCTGCCCTGATGCAAGGGGCGGTCGGAAAGGCACGTCAGGCTCGGTGACGTCCCACCGTCGACAAGGAGAACGACCATGGCCGGAAACCCCCGCGACATCGCTTTGGAGCCCGCCGCGCAGGCGTCCGCCCCGCGGGATCGGCCGGGACGACGCGAGAAGTTCCTCCACCGGACCGGCGACACCGGCCGGCCGCAGGGCGTCCTGTCCCACCGAATGCCGGCCGGCGGCCACTTCGCGGCCTCCGAGCAGCCCCTGTTCACGCAGGAGGTCAGGAATGCGTTCGCGAGCCGCGTCAGCGCGGTGCCGTGCGATGCGGCAAGGGGGCGGTGGCGGCACGGGGTCATACCCGCCACCGCTTCGGCGCGTCCGCCCGCACGACCGTCCCGCCGCGAGGCGGCACGTCGTCCGAATGCCGCCGGCTCGCGTGACTCCCGCTCGGTGAACGGACGTTGACCGCACCGGCGCTGTGGCAGAGTCCTCCTCATGCGGACACCCAGACCGAGATACGTTGCTGCGAGCCTTCTCCTGGGCACTGCCCTGACCCTGACCGCCTGCGGCAAGGAGCACACAGGACCGACGGCGGCCGGCCCCGCCCCGAGCCTCAGCGGCACCGTCTCCACCCCTCACAGTCCCTCCCCCGCCGGTCCGGCACAGGGCAACGTGGAGCCCGGCTCCCACGACGGAGCCCCGCACTACCACGAGAACAACGGCTTCAAGGTCCCCAAAGAGATGTCCCCCGCCAGTGAGGAGGCCGCCCGCGCGGAAGCTGCCCGCATCGAGCCCGTCCTCAAACGGCTCTGGACGGCCAGGACTTGGGACGCCGAGAGTGTGCGCACGGCGCTGCTCAAGCTCGGCTACCGGAACGGGGGTCCGGACAGCGACCGGGGGCGCGGAACGCTCTTCGTGCAGGCCCACGACCCCGACAGCAACCCGGGTACCACCATCGCCCTCAACGTCCGTCACGACGCCTGTGTCACCGCGTTCGTGCAGTCAACCAACTACCAAGTCACGGTCAACGGCCGGTTCCTGGAAACCGGCTGCTTCGAGCCGCGCGGCGGCCACTGAGCGCCGGGGTCTCTGGGCGCATCAGCTGTGCGCAGACGCGGCGTCGGGCGTGCGGGCCGCCTTTCACCTCGCTGGTCACGGCCGGCGGCAGATGCAGCCGCCGATCTCACTGGACACCACGTACAGCTCTGATCGCCGATCGAGAGCCGGAAGGTCGCCGGAGCACCTCAGACGGTTGCACAGCGTCGGGAAGGCACACGCGGCGGACGCGACGCCGAGGCCGTCAGCCTGCGGCAGCGAGACCGCGGCCCAGCTGAATTCGACAGCAGGCGGAGACCGGTGCCCGCCTATGGCCGGCGGTCGGGCGCCGCGACCGCCTTCCCCGGCGGGCGGACCGAACGCTGCCGCATGCCCCGCCCCGGTGGTTCGCGGGCCGGTGTCGCCCGTCCGGACGGCACCGGGATGCAGTACCCGCACACTTCCGTACGGTCGTTTGCAGGGCTGGAACACCCCCCGACCTGCCCATGAGGAGGCGCGCCATGCGTCGCATCAGCTCGACACTCACCATGTTCGCGGCCGCCGGAATGCTCGTACTCACCGTTCCCGGATCAGCGTTCGCCACGAACGGATACCTCCGCATCGACGGAGTCGTCCACAACCACCCGCTCGGCTGCTACGAGGTCGCCCAGCTCTCCACCGTACTCAACTTCACGGACGTTCCCGTCCGCGTCCACAACGTTCCGGGGTGCCAAGGCAACGTCATCGACATCATCCCCCCGGGGCTGGCGACGCAGGTGCCCGGGACGCACAGCATTCTCGTCGAAGACCCGTTCAGCCCCTGAGGCCCTCACCTGTTCAAGCACTCAGCACGCGTGTCACCAACGTCCCGGCACAGCACACCTGGGCCACTACGGCTTCACCGCCTCGACCCCGGCCGCCGGTGCCCTGCGGTGGTGGAGCGGACCGACGCACGAGTCCTCACGGGCGGACCGTGAGGCCGTCCAGGGTGAGGTCGAGCAGGCGCTCCGCTTGCTGTCGGTGTTCAGCACCCGCTGAGGTGAGGGCGATGCCTTCCAGGGCAGCGCCGATGTCGGTGGGCCGGATATCGGTGCGGATCACCCCGGCGGCCGTGCAGGCGTCCATGAGCGAGGTGATGGCGGCCTGGATCATTTCCCGGCTGTGGCCATAAGGATTGCTCCCCGTCGCGGCGATGGCGCGCAGGGCGTCGATCATGCCGTACTTGGCGGTGACGTAGTCCAGGAAGAGGCGTGTCCACGCGCGCAGGGCCTCTGCCGGCGGCTGCTGCGTGAGCAGAGCGGGGGCGGCATCGCACAGCTGGGCCACCTCGTTGCGGTAGACCGCCTCGACCAGGGCCTCCCGGGTGGGGAAGTTGCGGTACAGGGTCGCACTGCCCACGCCCGCCTCCTTGGCGATGCGTTCCAGGTGCGCGTCCAGCCCCTCCGTCGTGAAGACGCGTACAGCGGCCGCAAGGATCTTCTCCCTGTTCCGTCGTGCGTCAGCTCGCAGCGGCCGCAGCGTGCCGTCGGTCATCAGTACTCGCCATCCCTTCTTCGAAGCGCTCTCGAACCTGCGAACTTGCTAACCGGATACGCCCCCACTTAACGTGGACCAACTGGGGGCACCTCCGGTTTCACTGTAGGTCACCGCACCGACCTGCGCGCACCCCGAGGAAGGAAGCCGATCATGTCGGGCATCCAGGGCAAAGTCATCGCGATCACAGGTGCCAGCAGCGGCATCGGAGAGGCAACCGCGCTCCACCTCGCCGAGAAGGGCGCCCGACTCGTACTCGGAGCCCGGCGCGAGGACCGGCTGAACGCCGTCGTGGACGGCATCACGGCGAAGGGCGGCACCGCCACTGGCGTCATCGTCGACGTCACGCGCCGCGAAGACCTCCAGCGCCTGACGGACACGGCCCTCAACCAGTACGGTCGACTCGACGTCCTCGTCTCCAACGCGGGCACGATGGCCGTCTCACCGTTCGACGACCTGCGCCAGGACGACTGGGACGCCATGGTCTCCACCCACATCACCGGCCTGCTCAACGGCATCGGCGCGGCTCTGCCCCTCTTCCGCCGGCAGCGCTTCGGCCATTTCGTGAACGTCGGCTCCACTGCGGCCTACGTCGTCAAATCCCCCCAGGCGGTGTACGCGGCCACCAAAACGGCGGTGAAGGTGCTTACCGAGGGCCTACGCCAGGAGTCGGGACCCGACCTGCGCGTCACCCTCGTCTCACCCGGCTTCACCCATACCGAAGGCATCGGCAAGGGAGCCAGCCCTGAAGTCGCGGCCGCGATGACCCGGCAGCGGGACGAGATCGCCATGCCGCCCTCGGCGATCGCCTCCGCGATCGGCTACGCCATCGGACAACCCGACGGCATCGACGTCAGCGAGATCGTCGTCCGCCCCACCGTGCAAGCCTGACAGAGGTGAGCCGGACTGCCCGACACCGCCCCCCTGTCGGCAAGCGCTCCTTTGGCGACAGGTCGCCGACACGTCCAACGAGACCGTGCGATAGGTGAGTTCGCGGCGACGCGCATCCCATCGGATCCGATGACGATCGCCGACAGCGCTGGGTGACAGACCGGGATCGAGGACCCGGTCGCCTTCGAGGAGGACCCGGGACCTCCCCGGAATACGCCGGAGACCTGCCTTCTGCCGGCGGCAGAACACCGGCCCGACCGGGCTCTGTGATCACTACAGTCCAGGCTCATGACGACGGTCACAACACGCACGATCGAATACGCGGCCGACGGCCTGACGATGATCGGGCATCTCGCGCTCCCGGCCGGTGCCGACCGCCGGCCCGCGGTCTTGGTCGGGCCCGAGGGGATGGGGCTCAGCGACGTCGAGCGCCGCCGGGCCGATGCGCTCGCCGAGCTGGGATACGTGGCCCTGGCCTTCGACCTCCATGGCGGGCGCTATCTGAGCGACCCCGAGGAGATGTTGGCCCGCTGCATGCCGCTGCTCGCCGACCCCGACCGGATGCGAGGCATCGGCCACGCGGCGCTCGACGTGCTCCGCGCCGAGCCGCGGACCGACCAGGACCGGATCGCCGCCGTCGGCTACGGCACCGGGGGCGCCATCGCGCTGGAACTCGGCCGCGACGGAGTCGACCTGCGCGCGATCGCGACAGTCAACGGACTGACCACGGGCCGGCCAGGCGAGACGGCCCGCATCCACTGCCCGGTGTGGGCCGGGGTCGGGTCGGAAGACCCGATCATGGCGCCCGCGCAACGGGACGCTTTCACTGCCGAGATGCAGGCTGCGGGAGCTGACTGGCGCCTCGTGGTCTACGGCGGCGCCTTGCACGCCTTCCATCACCCACCGGTCGACCACATCGTGCTTCCTGGGGTCGGTTTTCACCCTCAGCACGCGCAGCGAGCCTGGCGGGACGTCGTCGACCTGCTCGCCGAGTGCCTGCCCGTAACGGAGTGACGCCCGAGGACACCGACCCCCTCACCGCGCTCCCGGACATCGGTGCCGTCCGGCCCTGCCTGGGTGACCGGAGGTCGTGCGGGGCGTACCACGGGTCGGATGCGATCCCCGCCGGCCTGATGGGACAGTGCGTGCAGCTCGCCTGAACGGCGAGTTGGTCCTGCGGGAAGCCGAACGCCCGTGGAATCGGAGCGGCTCCGGCGAGGCGCCCTGGAGGAACTGCTCCAGCGGCGTGGGCTGACGGCACCATGGGTGCTGCGCCCGTCGACCGCCGATGCGGACACCGAGTGTCCAGGATCAGGGGTGAAGACCCGTGCCCGCTGGGGAGACGGTCCGTTCCGCTTCGACGGCTGGTGGCGCTGAGGCGTGGGCGAGTTCGCGTTCGAGGTCGTCCAGGGCGCGGCGGGCTGTGACGATGCGGTCGTGCAGGGTCTGCTGCGTGGCCGGGGTGGGCGCCGGGCGGGGGGCTGGTGCCGCGTGGTTGCGTTCCATGTCGCGGGCTTCATCGAGGGAGGACAGGACGACGCCGATGAGGACATTGACGAGGACGAAGGAGGCGAGCAGGACGTAGGACGCGTAATAGACGAGGCTCAGGCGGGAGATTTCGAGGCCTGCGTGGACGGCGTCGCCGATCCCGTCGAGGGTCATGAGCAGGAAGAGGGTGAGGGCGGCGCGGCCGACGGAGCCGTAGTGCTGCGGGTCGTGGCGAGCGAAGAAGACCCAGCCGACCATCGCGTAGACGTACAGCAGCAGGGCGCCGACGAGGAGGAAGCTGAGGGTGCCGGGCAGACTGCGGGCGACGGCGACGAGGATGACGCGCAGTTGCGGCAGGAACCGGGCGGTGCGCAGGACGCGGGCCAGCCGCAGCAGCCGCAGGACGGTGGTGTTCTCCCGGACGAGGGGCAGGAAGGTGCTCAGTACGACGGCGAGGTCGAAGAGGTTCCACGGGTCGCGGAAGAAGCCTTGGGGACGGTCGGCGTGGGCGCCCAGACGCAGCAGGATCTCCACGGTGAAGGCGGCCACGCACGCGTGTTCGGCCAGGCTCAGCCGGCCGTGCCAGTCGGTGACCACCCCGGTGTAGGTCTCCGCGCCCAGCAGCGCGGCGTTGGCGAGGATCAGGCAGAAGACGGTGACCGCGAACCATCGGGCTTCGGTGATGGCGCGGCACCATCGTGCCGTCGAGACCCGCGCCGTGGCGGGCCGGACCATGGGGGCGCTGTCCGTCATCCTGCTGTGTTCCTTTGCGCAGCACGCTGTTCCCGGCCAACCGGGCCGGAAGGCGGGCTTGTTGAGTGATCATGCTCTACGCCAGACTTCTACAGCAATGTAGACATCGGCGGGGCGCCGGTGCCGGTTGCCCGGCCGCCGTCCGCGGAGAGGTCGCGGATCCGATGCCCGGCCTGGGCAGAGCCCGCTGGGGCGCCGCCTTCCGGACCGGCGGACGGCAGCGTCGTGCAGGGAGGCGAGCGGCCCCGCGGGCCTGACCGTGTGCGGCTTCACCGGCGGACTGGAGGTTCGCTCAGGTCAGTTGCGGGAGTTGCCGAACAGGAGACGGTAGGCGATCAGCAGGACGAGGGCGCCGCCGATGGCCGAGCCCCAGGTGGCGAGGTCGAAGAACTCCCGCTGGATGGGGCGGTCGAGGAAGGTCGCCGACAGCCAGCCGCCCAGGAATGCGCCGGCGACGCCGATGACGGTGGTGCCGATGCATCCGCCGGGGTCACGTCCGGGCAGGACGGCCTTGGCGATCGCCCCGGCGAGAAGACCCAGAACCAGCCACGCGATGACACCCATGTCTCTCCTTTCACCGGCCCCTGGGCAGGGAGCCGAAGTGTTTCGCGGAACAGCGTAGCTTCTACAAGCCTGTAGAAGACGCCCGGTGGCCGGATCCTGACGGACGATCCCAGGGAGTGTCCGGTACCCGACGCCTCCGCGATCCGCGAGCGCGTGGCGTGGTGACTGGCAGAAGCGCGTCCACCGGCCCGGCGCCGGGCCGGGTTCCCGGCGCGGCGGCTTCGGCAACCGCGCCGGGCCCTTGCGTGACATCACGGCCGAGCGCGGGGCAGTTGTCCCGGAGAAGGCGTCCCGGGAACGTCACCGGAACGCGGACATCAAAGACGTTTCGAGCGAACGAGAGGACGACCGAGCATGATCAGCACGGAACACGCCACTCCACCCGCCGTGGAGCAGTCGGTGCTGGAGGACCTGCGCGCGCGCCTGCGTGGCTACCGCCGAGTCGACGTCCCCGCCGGGTTCGGATGGGCGCGCGGTGTCGACGGCGACCGCCTCGCGGACCTGATCTCCCATTGGGCCCGCTCCTACGACTGGCGCGAGCATGAGGCACGGATCCGTGCCCTGCCCTGGGTCCTGGCCGGCCTGGCCGAGACACCGGTGCGGGCGGTCCATCTGCGAGCGGCGCGCACCGACGCGGTGGCGGTGGTGCTCCTCCACGGCTGGCCCGACTCCGTCCTGCGGTTCGAGAAGGTCTGGCCCCTGCTGTCCGACCTCCACGTGATCGTCCCGGCCCTGCCGGGCTTCCCGTTCGCCGCGCCCGTCGCCTCCCGAGGCATGTCGTCCCGGGCCATGGCCGAAGCGATCGCGAACGCGATGGCCGAGCTCGGCTACGAACGGTACGTCGTGTCCGCCGGCGATGTGGGCTGCGACGTCGCGGAGGCGCTGGCCGCCGCTCACCCCGACCGTGTGGCCGCCCTGCACCTGACCGATGTGTCGCAGTACCGCTTCCTGGTGGACCCGCCGCACGACCTGTCCGACGCGGAGCGGGCGTACGTGCGGCGCGGTCGTCAGTGGCAGGCCACCGAGGGCGGCTACATGCACGAACAGGCCACCAAGCCGCACACGTTGGCTGTGGCGCTCGGTGACTCGCCCGCGGGCCTGGCGGCGTGGATCCTGGAGAAACTGCGAGCGTGGACCGACTGCGGCGGTGATGTGGAAACGGTGTTCCACCGGGACGAGTTGCTCACGTGGATCACCGCGTACTGGGTCAGCGGCGCCATCGGCACCTCCTTCACCCCCTACGCCGAGAGCGCGGCGAAACCGGCCGGACGCATCGACGTCCCCACGGCGTTCACGATCTTCCCGAAGGACCTCGTCAACGCGCCCCGCGAGTTCGCGGCACGCTTCTTCGACGTCCGCTCCTGGACCGAGGAACCCGCCGGCGGCCACTTCGCGGCCTGGGAGCGCCCGGCGGAGTACGCCACCGGCGTCCGCACGGCAGTCGAACTGGCGAGGCGGAGGTTCGTAGCCCCCTGATCGTCAGGGCCTCCGTGCCGGCCGCACCCGCAAGCCGACCGCCGGTCACCGGTCGGAAAGGTCAGCGGCCGGCGTGGGGGGCGGCTCATCGACCTGTCCGCCGCGACGCGGGCCGTACATCGTGCGGCCCCCGACGAGCCGGCGTCCGGTGACCAGTTCCGGCTCGATACGTACGAAGACCTCATCGGGCGTGGGAGCCCACGGGAGCGGACCGATCTGCTCCAGGCATGCCGCCGGATCGCCCGCAGAGGAACGGACAGTTCCCAGCGGCTGGGCCGCCCCACCGTTGGGCCGTGGAACGGACCGTCTCCCGGCTGGCCGGCTGCTGCCGGCCTCACCCTCTGACGTCCCGTTGCAACAGTCACCCATTGAGACGACTCGTGAGCCGCGACACCGCAGTCCGGTGAAACCGCTACGCGGGCGGACTGTCCGCGGCCGGGGACGGAACCGCTTCCGTCGCGGGCGCCGGGACATGCCCGGCGGCGGCCATCCGTTCCTTCCGCCATGGCAGGAGCAGCGCGCTCGCCATGCACAGCAGGCCGGCGATGAGCAGGGCGCCCCGTGCCCCCGCCGCGGCGGCGATGAGGCCACCGGTGATCATGAAGGCGGCCTGGCATGTCTTCGAGCCGACGGACCAGGAGGTGCCGACGCGGGACATGAACGCGTCCGGTGTGGCCGCCATGCGATACGTGGTGAACGACGGGTTGAAGACCCCGGCGCAGAAGAGCAGGCCGAAGTCGGCGGCCACGATGACGCACACGCCGAGGGCGCCCGAGGGCGTCAGCGGCAACAGGATCGTCCACAGTGTGCGTGCGACACCGGACAGCAGCAGGACGCGACGCTGTCCGAATCGCCGGGTGAGCAGCGGGGTCAGGCGTGAGCCCAGCACGCCGCCCACGCACGGCAGCCCCAGGGCGAGTCCGTACTGCCACGGCGCCAGGCCCAGATCGTCCAGCATGAGGACGGCCATCAGCGGCGAGGACATCATGATGGATCCGCCGAAGAGGAGCGCGTTGAAGAAGAGCGGTCGCAGTCCTGGGTGCCGCAGGAGGAATTGCCATCCGGCAGCGATGTCGCGGCCCAGGTGAGAGGTGGCCGCGCGGTGCGGTGGCGCGGGTTCGGGCTGCCGGATGCGGGCGACGCCCAGGGCCGAGCCGAGGAAGGACAAGGCGTCGACCACCACTGTGGCGGCCGTACCCAGGGCTCCGATCAGAAGCCCGCCGACGGGCGGGCCGGCGCTGACGCTGATCCAGTTGGTCGTCTCGAACAGGCTGTTGGCACGAAGACGGTGCTCGGGCGAGACAAGTGCCTTCAGGTGCGCCCCGCTCGCCGCGTCGAACGCGACGGACGCGGCCGTCTGGAGTACGCCCACGGCACACAGCTGGGTGAAGGTGAGCCTGCCGAAAGCCATGGCGACCGGAATGCTCGCCAGCATCACGCAGCGGGCCACATCGGCGGTGATCATGACCGGCCGCTTGTACTGGTGCTCGATACGCACACCGAGCGGCAGAGCGATCACCGCGCTGGCCACCGCGGACAACGCGGCGAGCACAGAGACCTGGAACGCGGAGGAATCCAGCACCAGGAGAGCGATCAGCGGCAACGCCCCCATGCCGACGGCACTGCCCGCTGCGCTGACCGCGTAGGCGCCCCACAACCACCGGAAGTCCTGCCCGAGCGCGCTCCGCCGTACCAACCGAACCTCCCGAGGTGTGAAGGCGCTCAGCGTAGTGACTCTGGCCGTCCACTACTGCGTGATCAGGCCATCACCTCACCCACCTCAGAGGTGAGGTCAGAAACGGGTACTCAGCTTGATCTTTGCCTAAGAAGCTATCTCAATTGGTGACGGCTGCCCGCGAGAGTCGGGCTGCCGGACCCGGGCGCAAGGCTTGACCGTGATGTGAGACTTGCGCCATGGACATGGGGCGTGAGTCGCGGTGGGAAAAGGACGCAATGACGGTGGAGATCGTTTTTGCCTTCGTGACTGCCGCCGTACTGGCTGGGGTGATCTTCGGCGTCACGCTGGCTCTCGTTCTGGCCCTTGGCATCTCTGGTGCCACGGGAAAGGGCGTACTGGCGGGGGGCGCGCTGCTCGGAGCGATGGCCGGAGTGTGGCGTCTGGTACGGGTGCTGCTTCGGTTCGACGAGCAGCGCCGAATGGGCCGCTGACTACGGTCCTTCTCCTTGAGGTCGGTAGCCTCCCGGCGTGGGGATCGTTGAGCGGTTGGTGCCGGACGACTTGTGGGAGCTGTTCCAGCGGGTGGTGCCGGAGGCGCCGTCGCGGCCTAGGGAGGCGGCGGTGCCCGGGCGAGCGCGTCGCCGGGCATCCACCGCGATTACGGACCCGGCGAGTCCTCGCCCCAGGGCACAGCCCACGCATATGGTGACTAAGACGGTGTCCTATGTGGTGAGGTGGACGAGTCTCTTGTAGCAGCACAGGGCGGCGGCGAGGCCGAGAAAGGCCAGGTAGTTCCGGGGATTGCGT